>NZ_JACNMU010000009.1 GCF_014901205.1 Meridianimarinicoccus sp. MJW13 | reverse complement strand
TTCCGAAGCCTCTCAACCCCGTCCAGCCCCCCAACAGCGCGTCGCCGCCCCGTCGGTGAAGGGGTGTCTAGAGCCACTCAAACAGAGTCGCAACCCCTTTTTTGAAGAAAATGAAGGTTTCTGGAAATCCCCGGAAAAAACAAACAATAACATACGGATACTATCCATCACCCGCACAGCAACACTCCCCGCCAAAACCAGAACACACCCAAACCAAAACCACAAACGGTACCGCGATACCCAATGACCAAAGGGAAAGGGGAAGATCGGCGCGACGCAACACAACAAGAAGGCGAGTCAGGGGGATTCTATCCGCGCCCGGACCCCCTGCAGGCGCCACCCGCCCGCAAACGGCCCCCGGTCCGCAACGCCCCGTCCCCCGCGACATCTGCCGGAAAAGCGGCCCATCGTCATGCTGCCGTCAAACTCTCCTGAAAGGATTTGACGGCTGGAAACGCGGGGGCCAAGGTGTCTCCCACGTAAAAATCAGAAAAACCAACGGGGTTCCCTATGACTACTCGCTGCCTTGCCACCTGTTCCGCCGCAGCCATGGCTGCCGTGCTGACCGTGGCACCCGCCTCTGCCGATACGCTGCGCCTTCTGACCTGGAGCAACTATGCCCCCCAAGAGGTGATCGAGATGTTCGAGGCCGAAACCGGCCATACGGTCGAGGTCACAAGCTCGAACAATGAAGAAATGATCGCCAAGCTGCGCGCTACCGGCGGCAGTGGCTTCGATCTGGCCCAGCCCAGCCAGGATCGCATCGCCGGTCCGCAGGAAGAATTTGGCATCTACAAGCCCATCGATCTGTCCAAGATCGACACTGCGCTGTTCATCCCCTCGATGCTGGAGGCCACCAAGGCCAACACCACCGTCGGCGGCGAGGTCTACGGCCTGCCGCATGTCTGGGGCACCAATGGTCTGGTGCTGGACCGCAGCATGGCAAGCTCGGTGAAGGACTATACCGACTTGTGCAACGATGATGTGGCCGGCAAGGTGTCCTACCGTCTGAAACGGCCGACGCTGATCGGCTTTGCCTATTCCATGGGGATGGATCCCTTCGCCGCCTATGGCGACGAGGCGGCCTATACCGAGATCATGGAAAAGGTCGAAGCCAAGCTGATCGAGTGCAAGCCCAACGTGAAGACCTACTGGGGCGGCGGTGATGAGCTGATCGGCCTGATGAACTCGGGCGAGGTCGTGGCCTCGATGGCCTGGGATTTCGGCGGCTGGAAGCTGAATGCCGAGAACCCGGACATCTCCTTCGTGGCCCCGGCTTCGGGCGCGCTTGGCTGGATCGACACCTTCGTGCTGCCTGCCAAAGGCAAGGCCGATGACGCCGCCTATGCCTGGATCAACTTCGTGATGCAGCCCGAGATCGCCGCCAAGATCACCGCGGCCGCCGGCAACTTCACCGCGTCGCTGGGCGCCGATGCCTTTGCCGACGAAGACCTGAAGGTGCGCTTCCAGGACAGCTTCCCGCAGGAAGCCATCGACAACATCAAGTGGTATCCGCCGGTGCCCGCCGGTCTGGAAACCATCGAAGGCGGCGTGCTGGACCGCGTCAAGGCCGCCAACTGAACCTGACCTTCGCGGTGCCTGCCTCGTGCGGGCACCGCCCCTCTTATACCGGCTCCCCATGACCCCTGATCTTGAATGCCTGACCCTGACCAAACGGTTCGGCGATACTCTGGCCGTGGACGAGGTTTCGTTTGACGTGCCCCGCGGTTCGTTCTTTTCCATCCTCGGGCCATCGGGCTGCGGCAAGACCACGGTCATGCGGATGATCGCGGGGTTTCTGGAACCGACCTCGGGCGATATCCGCATCCGCGGCCGCTCGGTTCTGGACACGCCGCCCAACAAGCGCCCGGTGAACATGGTGTTCCAGCACCTGGCGCTGTTCCCGATGATGAACATCGCCGACAACATCGGCTATGGGTTGCGCCGCGCCGGGCTGCCGCGCGACCAGATCGCCCGCAAGGTCGACGAGGCGCTGGACCGTATCGGCCTGCCCGGCATTGGCCAGCGCAAGGTCGACGAGCTGTCCGGCGGCCAGAAACAGCGCGTCGCCATCGCCCGCTGCATGGTGCTGGAGCCCGAGGTGCTGCTGCTGGACGAACCGCTGGGCGCGCTGGATCTGAAACTGCGCGAACGCATGAAGGTCGAGCTGAAATCCCTGCAAGCCGCCTTTGACACCACTTTCGTCTACATCACCCACGACCAGTCCGAGGCGCTGGTGATGTCAGACCATATCGCGGTGATGAACGAAGGCCGCTTCGAACAGGTCGGCAGCGGGCAGGATCTGTATTATCGCCCCGCCACCGCCTTCGTGGCGGGCTTCGTGGGCGACAGCAACCGCTGGTCCGGACAGGTCGAGCGGGTCGAGGGCGACGCCCTTATCCTGCGCACCGACAGCGGGTTGACCCTGCGCGGCGACCGCCATGACCGCGCCCTTTCCCCCGGCGACCGGGCCGAGATCTTCGTCCGTCCCGAGGCCATCCGCATCGCCCCGTCCGCCGAGGATCTGGCCGGGTTCGACAATCGCCTGTCGGGCACCGTCACCTCGCTGCTGTTCAACGGCGCCGACAGCCGGATCCTGGTCAAGGACGAAGGCAGCACCGAGGAAATCGCCGTCAACCTGCCGCAATCGGGCGAATTCGCCCATCTGGCGCGCGGCGCGCAGGTGCATATCGGCTGGGCCGCCGCACAGGGCAATTGCTTCGCGGCGGGGGCCTCCTGATGCGGGCCGAGGCGAAACTGGGCCTGATCCTGCTGCTGACACCGCTGCTGCTGTGGCTGACCCTGCTGATCCTGATCCCGCATATCGACATGGCGCTGGTGTCCCTGCGCGAGCGCGTGGGCGTCGGCGAATACCGCTTCAGCTTTGCCAACTACTGGACCTTCCTCAGCGAGCCGCTGTACCTGCGTACCTTCCTGCGCACGGCGGTGATGTCGATCCTGGCCACGGTGCTGACGCTGCTGATCGGCTTTCCGGTGGCCTATTACATCGCCAAGATGGCGCGCGGGCGGATGCGCTCGGCACTGTTCCTGCTGTGCCTGGTGCCGTTCTGGGTGTCGGAACTGGTGCGCACCTTCGGCTGGATGATCCTGCTGCGCGAAACCGGGTTGATCTCGAACCTGCTGCAATACCTCGGGCTGGTCGATGGGCCGGTCGAGATGCTGTACAACGACGCCGCCATCATGGTCGGGCTGATCTACACCTCGATGCTGTTCATGGTGGTGCCGCTGGTCACCACGCTGGAAACCCTGCCCGACGAGGTGATCGAGGCGGGCTATGATCTGGGCGGCAACGGCGCTTCGGTCCTGCGCGAGATCATCATTCCCCACGCCACCCCCGGCATCGTCTCGGGCTGCATCGTGGTCTTCATGCTTTCCCTGGGCAACTACCTGACCCCGATCATGCTGGGCGGCAAGGACAGCCTGTGGTTCACCGAGCTGATCTATTCGCAGTTCATCGTCCGCTTCAACTGGGAGCTCGGCGCCGCCTTCGGCTTCCTGCTGCTGGGCCTGTCCTCGGCCATCGTCTGGGGGATGCTGAAGCTGACCGGCCAGTCCCTCGAAAAGACCATGGGATAGGAGGCCCGCCATGATCCCTTCCATCCCGCAACCGCGGTTCCTGATCGCCGCCTATACCGCCTATGTGGTGGTGTTCTTCCTGTTTCTCGCATTGCCGCTGGTGGTGGTCGCGGCCTTTGCCTTCAACGACAGCCAGTTTCCCTCGCTGCCGTGGCGGGGCTTCACCTGGAACTGGTTCTTCGGCGCCGAACGGCCACAGATCGGTGTCTTCCACGAACGCCCGATCCTGCGCGCCATCGGCACCTCGGCCTTCGTGGCGGTCTGTGTATCGGTGCTGTCGGTGGCAGTGGGCCTGTCCAACGCCTTCCTGTTCAACCGCTACCGCTTTCGCGGCCAGGGGTTTCTCTATGTGCTGATGCTGCTGCCGCTGGTGGTGCCGGGCATCGTGCTGGGCATCTCGATCCTGGTGTTTTCCAGCCGGGTGGCCAACGGGCTTTGGGACGCCGCGCAATGGGATTTCGAAGCCCTGCGCCCCGGCCTGACACTGGTGATCCTGGGCCAGTTCTCCTTCATCGCCACCATCGCCACGCTGGTCATCGGCGCGCGGCTGCAAAAGTTCGACCGCACGCTGGAAGAGGCGGCGCTGAACCTGGGCGCGACGCGCCTGACGGCGGTGCGCACCGTCACCCTGCCCTTCCTGATGCCCGCCCTGATCGGCGCCTTCGTGGTGGCCTTCCTGATGAGCTTCGAGAATTTCAACACCACGCTGATGCTGGTGGGCTCGGACGCGCCGCTGACCATCGCCATGTTCGACCGCCTCAAGGAAGGCTCGACCCCGCTGCTGAACGCGGTGTCGCTGCTGCTGATGCTGGGCTCGTCGCTGCTGGCGCTGGTGATGATCGCCTTCCAGAAACGCGGCTGACGGGGCACATTATTCCGGGCGCGCGGCCCAGAAGGTGGCGCGCCATTTCTGCACGAAGATCTCGCGACGGTGCCGGTCCATCGCCACCAGCAGCGTCGGGTTGATGGGAATGTCGCGCCGGGCACTGGACGGCAGGCCGGTCTCGTCGAAATCGGGCCGCCACATCAGGTTGCTCTCGGCCAGAATGGCCTGCCCGCGCGGCGACAACAGGAAATCAAGCAGCCGGGTCGCCCCGTCGGCCTGCGCCGCGCCTTTCGGGATCATCAGGGCGCGCGACAGGAACAGGGTGTAATCCTCGGGATAGATCACCCCCAGATCAGGGCGCGGCGCGCTGTCCACGTAAGACCCCAGCACGTTGTAGGCGATGGCATAGCGGCCCTCGGACACACCTTCGATGATTTCCGCCGAACAGCAGGTCGCCACCGCCTCGACCCGGTTGAACCCTTCCATCAGGCCGCCAAAGGTGGTGGCCTCCTGGCTGTCCATGAAGGCGAACAGGAACCCCAGCCCCGAAGCCTCGATGTCATAGGTGGCGATCTTGCCGTGATACTGGGGCGCGTCGCGGCGCATCAGGTCCAGCAGGGCAAAGCGGGTGCGCGGCACCTCGGTCGCCGACACCAGCCGTGTGTTGTACAGGATCACCGCCGCCTCCTGCGTGATCCCCCAGATCTCGTCGCGCCAGCGCCGCGCCGGGGCCAGCGCCTCGGTCCGGGCCGACCGGTACGGGCTGGCACAGGCCCGGTTCACCAGATCGACCATCTGGTGCACGCCGGACGAGATCACCACATCGGCCACCGCCTGCGGCCCGGTGCAGGCCGCAAGACTGTCGGCATACAGCGCGTTCGAGCCCCATTGCTCATAGGCAATTTCCAACTCCGGGTTGTCTGCGACAAAGGTCTCCAGCACCGGGGCCATGATGACGATGTCGGTGGTCGAACGGATCGTCAGTACCGTGTCGGCCTGCCCCTGCGCGGCGGCAAAGCGCGCCACCGCCTCCTGCGCCGGGGCGGGTCCGGCCAGAAGGCCCAGAAGCACAGCCAGCGCCCTAGCCCGCATCGCGCGTCCCCCCTGCCCCGGCCCATGGCAGCACCAGGGTGATCCGGAACCCCTGCCCCGCGGGGCCCGCGCCCAGGGTCACCCGGCCGCCGAAGGCCTCGGCCACCGCGCGCACGATGGACAGGCCCAGCCCGGCGCTGTTGCCCTTCGACGCCGCCGACCGCTCGAACCGGCCGCCGATGCGGTCCAGAACATCCGGCGGCGGCCCGTCGCCCGCATCCTCGACCCAGATCTCGGCAGTGTCGCCCGCCCGGCTGACCCCCAGCCGCACCGGCGATTGCCCGTGCCGCAGCGCATTGGCCAGCAGGTTCTTCACCGCCTCGCACAACGAGATCTCGTCACCCAGAACCATGATCGCACGGTCGCCGATGACCAGTTCGACCTCGGCCTCGGGGGCCAGCACCTCGTGATCGCGGCCCTCAAGCACGTGCAGCGCCACGTCGCGCAGGTCCACCGGCTCGGGCGGGGCATTGTCCGCGCGGTGGATCACCAGCGCCCGCGACAGCATCTGGTCCAGCAGGTTGCCCAGCGACCGGGTGCGTTTGACCAGCCGGTCCAGCCGCTGTGGCAGGTGTTCGGGGTCATCCTCCAGCGCCAGTTCCGCCTGCGCCCGGATCGCCGCCACCGGGGTGCGCAACTGGTGCGCGGTGTCCGAAATCAGATGCTTCATCGCCCCGACCTGCCGGTCCAGCCGCCCCATGAACCGGTTCATCGCGCCGACCATCACCGCCACCTCTGCCGGACCATCGGCGGGCATCGGCGTCAGGTCATAGGGATCGCGCGCCGACAGTTCGCGGGCCATCCGGTCCAGCGGCCGCATCGCCGAGCGGATCACCAGAAACGCCCCCAGGATCAGCACCAGCCCGATCCCGGTCATCACCAGCACCGCGCCACGGGTCAGTCCCAACGCCATCTCGTTGCGCGCCCGCAGGGTCTGGCCGACAGTGACAAAGACGCTGCCCGAGAAATCGCGTTCCGAAAACCGCCGCACCACGGTGACAAACCGCGCCGGATCGCCATGCAGCGGCGCGTCGAAGAACACCGGCGTCTGGCCGACCTCTGCGACCGCCGCCGGGGCATCCGCATGGCCGGTCAGCAAGGCGCCACCGGCGCCGCGCACCGCGTAGGTGATCCGATCCTCCGAGGCCAGCGCCAGCAGCCCGAAGGCCGACACCGGCATGTTGACCAGTGGCGCGCCCGCGACGATGTTGACCGACCCGGCGATGTCATTGGCGGCACCGACAAGGATCTGGTCATAAGCCTGCCGCGCCGCATTGCGGCCATAGGCGAAGGCGGCGAAGGTCACCACCACGCCGCCCACGACCAGCAACGACAGCACCCCCAGCATGACCCGCGACAGCAAGCTGCCACGGCCGCCGGTTTCGAACCCGCCCTTAGCCATCCGCATGGATCCGGTAGCCCAGCCCCCGTTGGGTCTCGATTCCGACGCCGGACCCGGCCAGCTTCTTGCGCAGCCGCGCGATGTACAGCTCGATGGCATTGACGCCCACATCGGCATCGTCGAAGGCGAACAGCCCGTCGTACAGGCGCTGCTTGCTCAGCACCTGCCCCCGGTGGCGCAGCAGCAGGCCCAGCAGGGTGGCCTCGCGCCGGGTCAGTTCCAGCGGCGCACCCGACAGGGTGGCGCTCAGGGCGGCGGGGGTGAAGCTCAGCGGCCCCAGAACCAGCGCGTCGGACTTCTGTTCGGCCTCGCGCCGCACCAGCGCCCGCAGCCGCGCCTCAAGCTCACGCTGGTCAAAGGGTTTCACCAGATAGTCGTCGGCCCCAAGGTCCAGCGCGGTGACCCGGTCATCGACCGAAAACAGCGCCGTCAGCATCAGCACCGGGGTGCGGTCGCCGCGCCCGCGCAGATCGGCCAGCAGTTCGGTGCCCAGCCCGTCGGGCAGGTTGATGTCCAGCACGATCACGTCATAGCGCTGCACCGCAAGGCAATCCTCGGCGGCCTCGCGGCTGTCGGCGATATCGCAGGCCATGCCGCTCCGGCCCAGCCGGATCGCCACCGCTTCGGCCACATCGGTGGCGTCTTCGACGATCAGGACACGCATGCTTCCCCCAAAAAAATGCCGCCCGGCCCTTGAAATGCGTCCCGCCCGCGACCGGTGACAGGTTGGTGACAGCAAAGGCGCCTATCCCATCCTCAGCCATTCGCGCGACAACCGCAATCATGCGGGCCGCAATGGTTGGCCACCGGGCGGCCCGACAGCCCGGAAAAATTGGACTGTGGAGGACCCAACCCATGATTTTCAAGGCAACCCGCCTTGCGGCCGCGGCCGCCCTGCTCAGCGCATCCGCGCTTGGCGTTTCCGCCCAGGGCTTTACCCCGGAAAACCCCGAATGCATCGCGCCCGCCAACCCCGGCGGCGGCTGGGACTTCACCTGCCGTCAGGTCGGCAAGTCGCTGCAGGATCTCGGCCTGCTGGACAAGACCGTTCAGGTGGTCAACCTCGCCGGTGGCGGCGGTGGCGTGGCCTACGCCGAAGTGGTGAACAAGCGCAATGACGACAACAACCTGATCGTCGCGGCCTCCGCGGCCACCGCCACCCGCCTGGCACAGGGTGCCTATCCGGGCAACACCATGGACCAGGTGCGGTGGCTGGCCTCGATCGGGGCTGACTACGGTGTCATCGCCGTGGCCAAGGACAGCGAAATCGCCGATCTTCCGGCGCTGCTCGACATGATCAAATCCGACCCGACCTCGATCTCTGTCGCGGGCGGCTCGGCTGTGGGCGGCTGGGACCACCTGAAGGTTCTGATCGCGGCCAACGCCCATGGCATCGACGACGTGCGCTCGGTCAAATACATCGCCTTTGACGGCGGCGGCGAGGCCGTGACCCAGCTTCTGGCCGGCTCCGTGCAGGCCTTCACCGGCGACATCTCCGAAGCCAAGGGCTTTGTCGACAGCGGCGACATCCGGGTGATCGCGGTGCTTGCGCCCGAGCGTCTGGACGGCGAATTCGCCGCCTTCCCGACCGCCCGCGAACAGGGTGTGGACGTGATCGGCGCCAACTGGCGCGGTTTCTATGCCCCCGGCGGCATGAGCGACGAAGCCTATGACGCCTGGGTCGCGAAGATCGCCGATCTCTATGCCTCGCCCGAGTGGAAAGAGATCATGGCCGCCAACGGTCTGGCGCCGCTCGACCTGCAAGGCGACGCCTTCCAGACCTTCGTGGCCGAAAGCGTGGCCCAGATCCAGGCCATCTCGCGCGAGATCGGCATCATCAAGTGATGCGCCTTCGCGCCTGAACTCCGCCGGGCGCCGCCAGTTTCGCGGCGCCCGGCCCCCTGCTGCCTTCCCCGCCCCCCATCCTGCCCTGCCCCGAAAAGGAGATCCCCATGAGTGATCGCATCTTCGGCGTGGTCGGCCTGCTTCTCGCGATCGGCTTCGCCCTGGCCGCCTTCGCGATCGAAGAGAGCTTTCTTTCCGACGCCGTCGGTCCCAAAGCCTTCCCGCTGATCATCGCCACCGTGCTCGGTCTCAGCTCGATCGTCATCGCCCTGAAGCCCGACCCCGAACCCGAATGGCCCGCCCTGCCCCGCCTGGCCGAAGTTCTGGCCGCCGTCGTCGTCATGATCCTGTACGCCGAGCTTCTGCCCGAGATCGGCTTCGTCATCGCCACCGCCTTTGCCGCCACCTATCTGACCTGGCGGCTCGGCTCCGGCCTGATCGCCTCGGTGGTGACCGGGATCGGCACCTCGCTGGGCATCTACGTCATCTTCCACATGGTGCTCGGCCTGTCGCTGGCCCGCGGCCCGCTGGGGTTCTGAGAGGTACGTCATGGACACACTTGCATCCCTTGCCGACGGTTTTGCCATCGCACTGACGTGGCAGAACATCCTGCTGGCCCTTCTGGGCTGTTTCCTGGGTACCATCATGGGCGCGCTGCCGGGGCTTGGCCCCTCCAACGGCGTCGCCATCCTGATCCCGCTCGCCTTCACCCTCGGCCTTGGCGCGACGCCCTCGCTGATCCTGCTGACCTCGGTCTATTACGGCGCCATGTACGGCGGCCGGATCTCGTCGATCCTGCTCAACATTCCCGGCGATGAACCGGCGATGATGACCTGTCTGGACGGCCACCCGATGGCCAGGAAGGGCATGGCCGGTCAGGCGCTGTCGCTTTCTGGCATCGCGTCTTTCGTCGGTGCCTTCTTTGCCACCTGGGGGCTGATCTTCCTGGCGCCGCAGCTGGTCAAGATCGCCCTGCTGTTCGGCCCGGCGGAATATTTCGCCCTGTTCGCGCTGGCCTTCATGACGCTGGGCGGCGTGTCCTCGACCAACCAGGCGAAATCGGCCTTTGCCGCCGCGCTTGGCCTTGGCCTTGCGATGGTCGGCGTCGATACCCAGACCGGCGTGCCGCGCTTCACCTTCGGCGAAGTGCACCTGTATGACGGGCTGGATTTTCTGGTGGCCATCGTCGGCCTGTTCGCCCTGTCCGAGGTCTTCATCTTCCTCGAAAAACGCCACGGCGAGGCCGATGCCTCGGCCCCGGTGAAGATCGGCCGCCTGACGCCGCCGATGAAGATGC
The DNA here is from genome assembly GCF_014901205.1 of Meridianimarinicoccus sp. MJW13. Taxonomy (GTDB): domain Bacteria; phylum Pseudomonadota; class Alphaproteobacteria; order Rhodobacterales; family Rhodobacteraceae; genus Meridianimarinicoccus. The sequence goes on along the minus strand of NZ_JACNMU010000009.1, from coordinate 195,637 downwards.
TCAAGGACACCGCCCCGACCATGGCGCGCTCCACCGTGCTGGGCTTCCTGGCGGGCGTGCTGCCGGGGGCCGGTGCCTCGCTGGGCTCCTTCATCTCCTACTCGCTGGAAAAGCGGCTGGTGGACAAGGACGGCAAGACCTTCGGCAAGGGCGATCCGCGCGGCGTGGCCGCGCCCGAGGCCGGCAACAATGCCGCCGCCGGTGGCGCGCTGGTGCCGATGCTGGCTCTGGGCGTTCCGGGCTCGGGCACCACGGCGGTGCTGCTGGCGGTGCTGCTGGCGCTGAACATCACCCCCGGCCCGCTGCTGTTCACCCAGAACCCCGATGTGGTCTGGGGCCTGATCGCGGCGCTGTTCATCGCCAACTTCATGCTGCTGGCCATGAACATCCCCATGGTGGGCCTGTTCACCCGCGTGCTGATGGTGCCACCGCGCATCCTGATGCCGGTGGTGGCCATGGTGTCCTTCGTCGGCATCTACGGCATTTCGGGGTCGTCCTTCGACCTTGTGGTGATGATCGGCTTCGGGGTCATGGGCTGGGTTCTGCGCAAGCTTGACGTGCCGCTGGTTCCGATCATCCTCGGCACGCTGTTGGGCAACTCGATGGAGAACAACCTGCGCCGCGCCATCACCATCGACAACGGCGACTGGTGGACCCTGATCGACAGCCCGCTGTCCATCGGCCTGTGGCTGTTCGCCACCATCGGCTTCATCCTGCCCCTCATCGTCGGCCGCAAGGTGAAATCGAAGATGCACGAGCGCCGCGACGAGGAAGGGTCGATCTCGGACTGACTCCCCTGCCCTGCCTGACAGGCCCGGCCGTTTCGCGACGGCCGGGCCTTTTCATGTCCCGCGCGGGGTCACGAGCCGTCCGGCGCGGCCTCCAGCAGCCGTTCCGGCAGGCGGAACCGGGTGCCGAAATAACGCTCGCCCGCCGCACTGAAATGATCGCCGCTGGACCAGTAGATCACGTCGCAACTCATCAGGTCCTCGGGGAAGGAAAATGCCGCCAGCCGGTTCTGCGACAGGTATTCGATCTGTGTTCCCGCCAGCCGCGCCTCGATCTCGGCCTCCAGCCGGTCGAACACCGCGCGCTGGTTGTCACGCAGCGCATAGGGATAAGTGCAACCCGCCCGCAGGATCATCCGCGCCGGGAAATGCGGCTCCAGCCGCGGGCCGAACCAGACCAGCCGGGTGCGCGCCGCCACCTGCTCCAGATAGGCGATGTTGCGGTCGATCCAGTCTGTGTTGGGGATAAAGTCCGGCACCGGCACATCGATGGGCAGATCCGCCAGCATCCCGCGCTGGCCGTGGTCATAGCCCTCGCCCTGCATCAGGTAGAACCCGGCCTGCTCGAAGATCACCAGCTTGAACAGCTCCGGCTGCGCCTCCAGCAGGGCCAGAAACTCCTTGAACCGGCAGAAATGGCGCGGCGTGTGCGGGCGGCAGCCGCCCTCGGCGAAACTGGCGACGAAGGGCGCGCCGGTGGTGGTCTCGATGGCGTTGAACAGGTCCATCCCGTGGCTGTCGCCCAGAATCGCCACCCCCGGCCCGTGAAGATCGAAACAGGCCTGCAGTTGCGGATCTGTGGGTTCGGGCCGCGCCACATGGAACAGGCAATCTTTGGCGTCGCGGTCGGGGGATTCCTTCTCGACGGCCTCGATCAGGCGATAATTGGCCACCAGATCGGGCGGCGACAGCCGCATCCACAGATCGCGCCAGCCGCCCGTGGCCACCCCCGCCTGCCCCGCCAGCAGCAGCGCCGCCAGGCTCAGGGCCGACACCCCGAACAGCCGCGACCGCCGCGCCAGCAGGGGCGCGCCGCCATGGCGGAACGGCTGCTCGACAAAACGCCAGCTCAGCGCCGCCAGCACCACCGCCAGCAGGCTCAGCCCCAGCATGACGCCCAGACCGGGCGGGGTGACACTGCCGATGCGGGCAAAGGCAAACAGCGGCTGGTGCCACAGATAGGCGCTGTAGCTGATCAGCCCCAGCCCGACCACCGGGCGCAAGCTCAGCAGCCGCACAGCCCCCCCGGACCCGCCGCCGTACAGGATCACCAGCGCCGTGCCCAGCACCGGCAGCAGCGCGTAGACCGACGGAAACGGCGTGGTCTCGTCAAACAGCGCCACCGCCGCGCCGATCATCGCCAGCCCGACCCAGGGTGCCCAGGGGCTGGCCCGCACCCGTCCGCCCTGCACGGCGAAGGCGCACAAGGCCCCGATGCCAAGTTCCCACGCCCGGCTGGGCAGCAGGAAGAAATTGGCCAGCGGAAAGCGCGGCGCCATCATCTGGCTCAGCACCAGACTGCCCAGAACCACCACCGTCACCGCCGCCACGGCCCCGTGGCGGCCCAGCTTCCAGACCAGCCACAGGAACGGCGGGAACAGGATGTAGAACTGCTCCTCTACCGCCAGGCTCCAGGTGTGCAGCAGGGGCCGCAATTCCGCTGCGGTGTCGAAATAACCGCTGTTCAGCCAGAAGTGGACGTTCGAGAAAAACAGCGCCACCGCGCGCAGGCTGGCGCTGAACTCCGCGATCTCCTGCGGCACCATGATCGTCGCGGCCAATGGCAGACAGCACAGGCAGACGAACACCAGCGCCGGCAGGATGCGCCGCGCCCGCCGCTCGTAGAACCGCACGATCGAAAACCGGTCCCCTTGCAGGTCCTCCAGCAGGATCGAGGTGATGAGAAAGCCCGAGATGACGAAGAACACGTCAACCCCGACATAGCCGCCCGCAAATCCCGGAATACCGGCGTGAAACAGGATGACCGGCGCCACCGCCACTGCGCGCAGCCCGTCAATGTCCTTGCGATACCGCATCCAGCCCTGCCCGCGACGGCTGTGGCCACGACTATCGGACCGCGCACGACGCCAAATCGAGAATCAAAAAACAGAAAAACGAATATCACGATTCGGGCGGTATTTGGTTTCCTTCGGCGAACCAAAGGGACGCACTCACCCGGCAATCACGTCCAGCCGTTGCACATCGCCAAACTCGGCCGCCACCGCCTGCATCAACTGGCCCTGCAGATGTACCGTCACATAGTCCCGCACGAAGGGATTGGGCGCCATCACCGTGACGATGCCGCGCTCGGCACTGGCCAGCACAAGACGGCGGAACCAGTTGGCATAGGCTTCCGGCGCCGCCGTGCGCAACCGCGCCTGCACCCGGCCCCAGCGCCCTTGCCCCGGCACATCTTCCCCGCCGAAGCTGACCTGAACCACCTTGGTTTCAGGCGTGGGCGGATCCTCACGCGGCCCCTGCCCCGTCACCTCCTGCATCCGGCCTTCGAAATCTGGGCCGACCTCGGGCCAGATGGTCCGCGAATAGGCGACGATGCCGGGCCGCGACAGGCGATAGCGGCCAACCCGTCCGCGCACCCCGGCCTTCAGCAAGATCAGCAGCCCCATGTCGATCAACCGTTTGACCTCGCGCTTGGCGGTGCGCAGGGTGACGCCCCAGATCCGCGCCATCTCCTCCTGACCGCTGCTCAGCTCGTCCCGCACCCAGTTGTAGCGGGCGGTGACCAGCGCCACGAGCCGCAGCACCGAGGTCTGCTCGGTGACAGACCCTCTCAGCGCCGCAGCACTCAGGGCCGTCAACAGGTCATACTTCATCACTCCGGCCCCAGGGCCGGCGATGCGCTTGGCTTCGAACATGCGCTGCCTCTACACTGCCTCACGGATCAGAGGTCGTTTCTCGCCCCGATTCCATCTGAGACCAGAATAGGCATGAATTCCCGTAATTTGTCAATTCCGCGCGAAATTCGGGATTTCCCGGCAAAACCCTCAAAAGAAAGATTGTTTAGGGATTAAAGGAGAAGGGGGACACCTTGCCTGTCACCCTATTGGCCTGTTGGTGTCACCATATCTTGCCGGATTCCGCCCTGCCTGTCACCAAATCTGCCCAAATCCGCCGCTTTGACCCGCAAACCCCCTTGGCCTGCGGCAATCTCCTGCAATAATTGATCTGCAAATTCCGGTTTTGCCAAAATCAAGAAATCCCGTTATTCAGAAAACAAGACGAAAAAACACGAGGCAGGCCATATGCGAGACCATTCCGATCTCCAATCCATGAACGAACGCAGCCTTGCGCAGCAATCGGCGGTGCGCAAGGCAACCTTCTCCCCGGGCGAGGTGAAATCCCTCCGCCCCTTCTCGATCTGGGAAATTTCCACCTTCATGTTCAATGTCGCCGCCGACACCCTGCGCAAGAAGCTGGCCGACGATCCCTCGCTGCCGCAAGGCCATACCGAGGAAGACGGCCGCCAGCGCTGGTTCTCGCTCGACGAGATCAACGAGCTGCGCCGCCGCGTCCGCTTCCGCGGCAAGACCCTGCTGCCCGACCGTCCCAAGGGCCGGGCGATGCGGGTGGCGGTGTCCAACTTCAAGGGCGGCGTCGGCAAGACCGTGGTCGCCCAGCATCTGGCCAATGCCGCAGCCCTGGACGGCTACCGGGTGCTTGTCATCGACTTCGACCCGCAGGCCACGCTGACCCACTCCATGGGGCTGGTCGAGGTCAAGGAATGGAACACGGTCTGGGGCATCATGTGTCGCGACCTGTGCCGCGAGGCCGACCGCATCGCCGCCAGCTACGACGATCCCGACGACTGCCCCTACCCCGCTTCGGACGAACTGCCCGAGGATGTGCAGTCCATCGGCGCGCAACGGTTTCAGGACTTCATCCAGAAAACCTGCTGGCCGACCATCGACATCATTCCATCGTGCGCCAACGCCGCCTTCGTGGAATTTGCCTCGGCCCAGTACCGCTCGGTCCACAAGGCGTGGAGTTTCTTCGGCTGCGTCGCCCGCTACCTGGACGAGCTTCCCGACGACCAATACGACCTGATCCTCTTCGACTGCCCGCCGGCCATCGGCTACCAGTCGCTCAACGCCGCCTTCGCTGCCGACATCCTCTATATCCCCTCCGGCCCCGGCTACTGGGAATACGACAGCACCACCAGCTATCTGGGCCAGCTTGGCGACGCCATGGCCGACATATCGGAAGGCTTCGGAGACCTGGCCGAGGATGCGGGCATCGCCCTGCCCAAACGGTTCCGCGACATTCGCCTTCTGATGACCCGGTTCGAGGCCGCCAACCCGCTGCACGTGGCGATGATGGGTGCCTTCCAGAACGTCTTCGGTGCCGACGTCTGCCGCCACCCGATCGAGATGACCCGCGCCGTCGAACAGTCCGGCCGCTTCCAGATGTCGGTCTATGAACAGGACTACCGGATGATGACCCGCGACACCTGGAAACGCGCGCGGCAAAGTTTCGACCGTGCCTATGGCGAGTTCAAGGAAAGCCTGCTGGCGGCCTGGCAAGACCAGCCGCAGCCGCAACGGATGCGGGAGGACGCATGATGACCGGCAAGAACAAGTTTGGGTTCGGGACGCTCGACCCATCGCCCTCGCCCCGGCGCGAACGCTCGGTTGGTCCCATGGGCGCGGCGGTGCGCGAGGCCGCCGAAAGCCTACAACAATCCACCGAGGCCAAGGTCGAACAGCGCCGCCGCAATGCCGCCGACGCCAAGGCGTTCCGGACAGCACAGGACGAAGGCCGCATCCTGGTGGACCTGCGCACCACCGAGATCGATACCGACGACCTGCCCCGTGACCGGCTGGAACTGGATCAGGTCGCGGTTTCGGAAGAGATGGAGGAACTCAAGGCCTCGATCCGTGCGCGCGGCCAGCGCGAGCCCATCGAGGTCTATCTCGACGCCCGTGGCCGCTATCAGTTGAAGAAAGGCTGGCGCCGCCTGACCGCCCTGACCCAGCTGTTTCAGGAAACCGGCGACACCGCCTTTCTGACCGTCACCGCGCGCATCGAGGGCACCGATGATGGCACAGCCCCGGACCGCGTGTCGCGCTATGTGGACATGGTGGAAGAAAACGTCATCCGGCAGGATCTGACCTTTGCCGAGATGGCGCAGGTGGCGATCAGTGCCGCCCGCGATCCGCTGGTCGAGGGCGAGGATGCCGAGGCGATGGTGGGCCGGCTCTATGCCTCGCTGCACAAGATGAAACGCTCCTACATCCGCAGTTTCGTGTTCCTGCTGACCGAGTTGGACGGGGCCGTGAAGTGGCCCAAGGCGATCTCGCGCAACACCGGCGTGGATCTGGCGCGGATGCTGAAGGGGCAGCCCGAGCGCACCGGCACCCTGCGGCGGATGCTGGAGGCTTGTGTGTCCGAGGATCAGCAGACCGAGGAAATCGCGGGCTTCCTGAGCTACGGCCAAAAGTTGCGCAAGGACGGTGCAAAGACGGCCGCGCGTCCGCAACGGCGCGAGAAGTATGAACTGGCCATCGGGTCTTTGAAGGTCACCGCGCGGGATGGTGAATGCCGGATTGTCAGCAAGCGCGACTTCACCGTCATTCCCCGCGACCGGCTGGAACGCGCCGTGCGACTGTTCGAAGAGGCGCTGAAGGACACTCCGCCAATCGAGCCGCGCATCAAGCCGCTGGATGTGGAGTAACCCACGGGTTACCCGAAAATCGCCCGCCGTAACCCACGGGTTACGGCCCTGGAAAACACCCCGCTGGACTGGCTCACGCCTCTGGCGGGGTTTTTCTTTGGGCCGGTGGTTGCGGGGAAAACCGTGGGTCCGGATCAATCCAGAAGGTCGGTTGCCGGGTTCTCGGTGATGTCCACGTCGTCGTAATAGCGTTGTGCCTGCGAGACAGACCGGTGCAGCGACAGGCGCATCGCGGCCTGGATCGGGGCGCCATCCAGCGCGGCCTGGGTCAGGAAGCCGGACCTCAGGCCGTGGGGGCTGGCGTGATCCGGGGCATAGCCTGCAGCGACCAGCAGGCGGCGCAGGATATGGGCCACGGCCTCGGGGGCCAGCCCGCGCTTGAGCACCCGGTTGGATTTCGAGATGGCGCGAAACAGCGGCCCGCCGGTGATCTTGCCCGCGTCGATCCAGGCCACCAGCGCCCGCGCGGCGCGGCCCTTCAGGACCAGTCGCGGGGTGTCGCCCTTGGTGGTGGTCTTGGTCTCGATAAGGCGGATCCAGACCACGCCGGATTTCTCGAAATCCTCCAGATCGATGTCGGCGCGATGCAGGCCGGTCAGCTCGGACCGGCGACGGCCACCCGAAGCCCAGCCGGTCAGCAGCAGCGCCCGGTCGCGCAACCCGCGATGGCCGGGGCCGGATGTGGCAAGAAGGTCTTCCAGAAGGTCGCGGGTGATCGGGCGGGCGGATTTTGGGGCCGGGGGCCGGGCGGCGGCGCGGCGGGCCTTGGCGCGGGCCTGACGCACCAGCGGGGCCTCGAACGGATTGGCGAGGTTGCGCATGCCGTGAAAGGCCCGCCACGAGGCAATGCGACGGTCCAGCGTCGAGGGCGCGGGGCAGGTGAGCTGGCGGCGCAGACCCGCGTCGATCAGCGTCTCGGCGGTGATCCGGGCGGGGTCGGTCAGGGGCGCCTCGCTGAGGTCGCGGGCGTGATCGAGGATGAAGCGCAGGGCCACGGTCTCGGCCTCGGGCCAGTCCAGCGGGGCGTCGAAGGCGGCGGCTTTCCAGGCGGTGACATAGACCAGATCACGTTCGTAGGCGCGCAAGGTATTGTCGGGCGTGCCGCGCAGGTAAAGGTCATGCAGCGCGTCGCGATCGGTTTGCGACAGGTGCTGGGCGGCCTCGGCCAGCAGCAGTGGCGGGGCAGGGGAGGGGCGTGTCATGGGCAGAGTTTGGGGGATTTGGCGTATCGTCTCAAGGGCTTTGATAAGGGGAGATTATCGGTTCAAATGCCGGAGATTTCGGGAGAACACAGTAGTGTGCAAAAAATAGATATAATGCGCACAAGAAAATCAGGAATCGGGGATCGTGACAAGACCCGGATGTGCCGATGGTTCCAGAAGTGCGCTTAGGTGACGGGCCTGCCGTGGGCGCGTGTCACATCGGGGCAGGGAAGGGCAGGGTCACAGGCCGGTGCTTACCGCAATCCTGCCTTGATCCAGGGGTGATCACCAGGACCCCCACGCCTGGCCCTGTGTGGCGGGTGTTCTGACCAACCTTTGCCGGGTCAGGGCGGGGCCGGTTCATCATGCGGATCAGGGGTCTGTCGAAAACCGGAACGGGTGGGCCTGTACCGGGGGGAATTCCGCAGGCTGACAGGGTGTCCGCGCCGGGATGCAACCATCGCGTGTTACCCCGCGGAAGGCAACAAAAACACTTGGGATCAGTGCCGCGTAAAGTCAAATGACCAGACGGAAAATCTAAAGATATGCGACAAGATGGCCTTTTGGGGGCAGCGTAAATGGTGCATCCTTGGCCGGTGGGTCGGATTCTGGCGCAAGCCGCAAAACGGTCGCCCCGCCAGGCAAGAAAAAAGGTCGGCAGCTGAATGGCAACCGCAACAAGTCGCAGGGAATTTCTGAGGGGAAGGGTGGGGCCGGACGCCCGCACCGTGATGCGTCCGCCGGGCGTGTCTTCCGCTTTTCTGGAAGCCTGCACGCGCTGTGCCGACTGCATTACTGCCTGCCCGGAAGGCATCCTTGTGCGCGATGCGGACAATGGTCCGGTGGTGGATTTCGCGCGCGGGGCCTGCACGTTTTGCGGGCAATGTGCCGAGGCCTGCCCGACCGAGGCCCTGATGCCGGACCGGGTCGCGGCCTGGTCGTGGAAGGCGCGGGTTGCCGACAATTGCCTGTCGATGAACGGCGTCACCTGCCGCAGCTGCCAGGATTCCTGCGAACCTGCCGCAATTTCATTTCGTTTGGCGTTGGGAGGGTGTTCGCGGCCCGTAGTTGACCTCGATCAATGCACGGGGTGCGGCGGATGTGCTTATTCCTGCCCAACTGGCGCCATCGACTTCTATCACCCGGAAATCACGAACAAGGAGGCCGCGGTTTGAATATCTGTGGATGCCTCGTGCATGTTGCAAAGGACAAGGCCGATGCGGCCCGGTCCGAAATGACCGGCATGGCCGGGGTCGAGGTTCATGCCGCCACCGACGACGGAAAATTCGTCGTGGTGGTGGAAGACATCGACGACAAACGCGCCTCTGACCAGATCATGGCGCTTCACCAGATCCCCGGCGTGATTTCGGTCACGCTGAACTATCACCATTTCGAAGACCTTTCCCAGCGGGTCCCACTCGCCAGTCGCTAAGCCGGAGAACAGACGCATGACCATTTCGGACTCTCGCCGGACATTCCTGAAAGCCACCGCCGCCGCCAGCACCGCTGCGGCCGCAGGTATTCCCCTTGCAAGCGGCCAGGCCGCCGCGCAGGTGCGGACCCCCGACATTCGCTGGGACAAGGCCGCCTGCCGCTTCTGCGGCACCGGCTGTTCGGTTCTGGTCGGCACCAAGGATGGCCGTGTCGTGGCCACCCAGGGCGACCCCGATGCCCCTGTGAACCGCGGGCTGAACTGCATCAAGGGCTATTTCCTGTCCAAGATCATGTACGGGCAGGACCGGCTGACCACGCCGCTGCTGCGCAAGACCAATGGCGTCTATGACAAGAATGGCGAGTTCGAGCCGGTGAGCTGGGACGAAGCTTTCGACATCATGGCCGAGAAGTGGAAAGAGGCGCTGGTCAAGAAGGGCCCGACCTCGGTCGGCATGTTCGGTTCGGGCCAGTGGACGGTCTGGGAAGGCTATGCCGCCGCCAAGCTGATGAAGGCCGGCTTCCGCTCCAACAACATCGATCCCAACGCGCGGCACTGCATGGCTTCGGCCGTGGTCGGCTTCATGCGCGCCTTCGGCATCGACGAGCCGATGGGCTGCTACGACGATCTGGAACATGCGGACACCTTCGTGCTCTGGGGCTCGAACATGGCCGAGATGCACCCGATCCTGTGGTCGCGGCTGACCGACACCCGCCTGACCAAGCCGGGCTGCGAAGTGCACGTTCTGTCGACCTACGAGCATCGCAGCTTCGAACTGGCCGACAACGGCATGATCTTCACGCCGCAGGCCGATCTGGCGATCCTGAACTACATCGCCAATTACATCATCCAGAACGACGCGGTGAACTGGGATTTCGTCAACGCCCATGTGAACTTCAAGCGGACCGATACCGACATCGGTTATGGCCTGCGCCCCGAGCATGAGCTGCAGCAGGCCGCGGCCAACCCGGATTCGGGCAAGCTGTCGGACATGACCTTCGAGGAGTACGCCGAGTCGGTGTCCGAATACACGCTGGAGAAAGCGTCCGAGATTTCCGGCGTTCCCGAAGCGCAGCTCGAGCGTCTGGCCCAGCAATACGCCGACCCAGACCGCAAGGTCATGAGCCTGTGGACCATGGGCTTCAACCAGCACACCCGCGGATCCTGGGTGAACGGGCTGATGTACAACGTTCACCTGCTGACCGGCAAGATCTCCGAACCCGGCAACTCGCCGTTCTCGCTGACCGGCCAGCCGTCGGCATGCGGCACCGCGCGCGAAGTCGGCACCTTTGCCCACCGTCTGCCCGCCGACATGGTGGTGGCCAACGACAAGCACCGCGAGATCTGCGAAACCGCCTGGAACATCCCCGAAGGCACCATCCCGCCGAAGCCGGGCTTCCACGCGGTGCTGCAGAACCGGATGCTGAAGGACGGGGTTCTGAACGCCTATTGGGTGCAGTGCACCAACAACATGCAGGCCGCCCCGAACATGAACGAGGAAGGTCTGCCGGGCTATCGCAACCCGGAGAACTTCATCGCCGTGTCGGACCCTTATCCGACGGTGACCGCCATGTCCGCCGACCTGATCCTGCCCACCGCCATGTGGGTGGAAAAGGAAGGCGCCTATGGCAACGCCGAGCGGCGCACCCAGTTCTGGCGTCAGCAGGTGGATGCGCCCGGCGAGGCGAAATCCGACCTGTGGCAGCTGATGGAATTTGCCAAGCGCTTCACGGTCGAGGAAGCCTGGGGCGACGAACTGCTGGCCAAGATGCCGGAACATGCGGGCAAGACCCTGTACGAGGTTCTGTTCGAGAATGGTGTCGTCAACCAGTTCCCGGTGTCCGAGACCGCCGAGGGCTTTGCCAACGACGAATCCGAGCATTTCGGCTATTACGTCCAGAAGGGTCTGTTCGAGGAATACGCCGCCTTCGGGCGCGGCCACGGTCACGACCTGGCGCCCTTCGAGATGTATCACAAGGCCCGCGGTCTGCGCTGGCCCGTGGTCGACGGCAAGGAAACGCTCTATCGCTTCCGCGAGGGCTATGACTCCTATGTCGGCGAAGGCAAGGGGGTCGAGTTCTATGGCAACCCGGATGGCCGTGCGAAGATCATCTTCGCCCCGTTCGAGCCTGCCCCGGAAGTTCCGGATGAGGAATTCGACCTGTGGCTCTGCACGGGCCGGGTGCTGGAGCACTGGCATTCCGGGTCTATGACCCGCCGGGTGCCCGAGCTGCACCGCGCCTTCCCGTCGGCCGTGGTCTATATGCATCCCGACGATGCCCGCGACCGCGACCTGCGCCGGGGGCAGGAGATCCTGATCTCCTCGCGCCGGGGCGAGATGTTGAGCCGGGTGGAAACACGGGGCCGGAACAAGCCGCCGCGCGGCCTGGTCTTCGTGCCGTGGTTCGACGAGGGCCAGCTCATCAACAAGCTGACGCTGGATGCGACCTGCCCGCTGTCGAAAGAGACCGACTTCAAGAAATGCGCCTGCAAGGTCGAGCGCGCCTGAGCCCGGACTTGAGCCAAGGAACGCGACGCCATGCCTGCCGCAGGAGGAAAGCCACGCTCAACTGACCGCCGCCGGTTCCTTCGGGACGCCGCGCGGGCGGCGGGCGGTTGCGCAATTGCCGGGATGGGTCTGACCTATCTGGCGCGGGACGCCCGCGCCTTGCCGGCCGAGGCGTTGCGGCCGCCCGGTGCCCTGCCAGAAGATGACTTTCTGGCAGCCTGCATTCGCTGCGGGCTGTGCGTCCGGGATTGCCCCTATGACACCCTGAAGCTGGCGGAACTGGGAGAAGACGGGCCGGCCACCGGCACGCCCTATTTCACCGCCCGCGACGTGCCCTGCGAAATGTGCGAGGACATCCCCTGCGTGGCGGCCTGTCCGACCGGCGCGCTGGACCCGGCGCTGGATGATATCGACGACGCCGAGATGGGGGTCGCGGTCCTGGTGGATCAGGAAAACTGCCTGAACTTCCTCGGGCTGCGCTGCGATGTCTGTTACCGGGTCTGCCCGGTGATCGACAAGGCGATCACGCTGGAGTTGCGCCACAACGAGGTGTCGGGCCATCACGCCATCTTTGCGCCCACGGTACATGCGGACCACTGCACCGGCTGCGGCATGTGCGAGAAAAGCTGCGTCCTGCCGGAAGCCACGATCAAGGTGCTGCCGATGCGGCTGGCCCGTGGCAGTTCGGCGGAACACTACCGCAGGGGCTGGGAAGAAAAGGAACTGAAGGGCGCGCCGGTGGTCGAAGGCATCATCGATCTGCCCGACCGCCTGCCCGGACCGGGCACCGACAATCTTGTCGCGCCCGGCGGGTTCGACCCGGCCTTCAAGCTTCCGGGGGCAGGGCAATGAGCGTCAAGACAAGACTGCCCGTCGGAGAAGAGGCCATCCGCGAAAAAGGCTGGATCGGTGCGCATCGCTTCTTGCTGTTGCGGCGTCTGAGCCAGGCATTTTTCCTGGTCTTGTTCCTGCTGGGTCCGTGGTTCGGCCTGTGGTGGGTCACCGGCACGCTGGCCGGGTCGCGCACCTTCGGGGTGCTGCCGCTGACCGATCCGCTGGTGTTGCTGCAAGGCATGGTCGCCGGGCATTGGCCGGAATTCACCGCCCTTCTGGGCGCGATCATCGTGCTGGTGGCCTATGGGTTGATCGGCGGGCGGGTCTATTGCTCGTGGGTGTGCCCGATCAACCCGGTCACCGACGCCGCCCATTGGCTGCATGACAAGCTGGGGATGCCGAAGGGCTGGCAGCCCAAGCGCAACACGCGCTTCTGGATCCTCGGCGCGGTGCTGGCGGCCTCGGCGATCACGGGCACGGTCGCCTGGGAGTTGATCAACCCGATCACCATGCTGCACCGCGGCCTTGTCTTCGGCATGGGCTTTGCCTGGGCGCTGGTCGTGGCGGTGTTCCTGTTCGACCTGGTGGTCGCCCGGCGCGGCTGGTGCGGGCATGTCTGCCCGGTCGGCGCCTTCTACAGCCTTGTTGGCGCCCGCAGCCTGCTGCGCGTTAGCGCGGCCAACCGGCAGGCCTGCGACGACTGCATGGACTGTTACGCGGTCTGCCCGGAACAACAGGTGATCTCGCCTGCCCTGAAGGGAAAACCGGGGGAGACCCCGATCATCCTTTCGCCCGACTGTACCAACTGCGGGCGCTGCATTGATGTCTGCTCGGTGGATGTCTTCGCCTTCACCCATCGCTACGACCAACGTGTCGTCCCCCTCACGGAACCGGCAGCGCCCCCTGCCACCAGAAACGCCGCCTGAACGGAAGAACGGAGAACAAAGATGAATAAGCAGGTCCTTGCGGGTGTCTCCGCCCTGGTCGTAACCCTTTCTCTGGCCGGATGGGCCGTGGCGCAGGGGGCCGGAAGCGTCACCTCGCTTCGCGGCGCCGATGTGGACGAGCCACAGCTGCTCGACCAGGTTCCACGCCAGATCGAAGGCCGCATGGTGCGAAACTATCGCCAGCAGCCGCCCTTGATCCCGCATACTGCCAGCCAGTACCAGATCGACCTTCGCACCAACCAGTGCCTGAGCTGTCATGACTGGACCAACGCCGGAGAGCGTGGCGCGCCCACCCTGTCGATGACCCATTACCTGGATCGCGACGGCAACGAACTGGACCAGGTCGCCGGAACCCGCTGGTTCTGCAACCAGTGCCATGTGCCGCAAGCCAACACCCCCGAACTGGTCGGGAATGATTTTCAACCTTCCGCGAACCTGCGCTGAACCGGTGAGTTCAAGGAGACACCAACATGGCTGATCCAAAAGACAAGACACGACGCAAGGGCCTGCTTGGCTTGTGGGACCGGTTCTGGACCCCGAACGGGATACTCAGCATCGGTTTCATTCTGATCGCGGGTTTTCTGACCGGCATCATGTTCTGGGGCAGCTTCCACTGGTCGCTGGAACTGACCAACACCGAGGAATTCTGCGTGTCCTGTCACACGATGGAAACCAACCTCGGCGAATACCGCGAGACCATCCACTACAACAACCATTCGGGCGTGCGCGCGACCTGTCCCGACTGTCACGTTCCGAAGGAATGGAACCACAAGGTCAAGGCCAAGATCATGGCCGCCAAGGACGTGTACCACGAGTTGCTGGGGACGATCTCGACCGAGGAGAAATACGAGGATCGGCGGTTGCACATGTCGGCCTCGGTCTGGCGCAAGATGAAGGCCTCGGACAGCCGCGAATGCCGCAACTGCCACGCCTTCGAATACATGGATTTCACCGCTCAGGAGAACCGCGCGGCGTCCGAACACCAGCGCGCGCTGGACAACAACATGACCTGCATCGACTGCCACCAGGGCATCGCCCATGCGCTGGCACCGGGATACCTGGAAGAATACAAGCGGGTCGTGGAAGAGCTGGGCGGCGAACCGGAACTGTCGCAAAGCTCGATCGTCGATCTGCACGCGATCCGCAGATTCCTGGGCGAAAAATCCGAATAGGCCGACACATCGGGCGGCTGTCCGCAGCGCGCGGGCAGCCGGTTGCACAGACATCTACTTGGGAAGGCTGGTATGCTTGATTTCTTTGGAACCATCGCGGGAAACATCCTCAGTTTGCCGGGGATTCTGGGCCTTGCCCTTGGGATGATGACGCGGAACTGGTCGCTGGCGGCCTCGATGGGCGGCTTCGTCGGCATCCTGAACACGCTGATCTTCGCGCATTTCTCGTTCGCGGAAATTGCCGTCTATGACCTGCTGATCGCGGTCGCGGTGGGGGCTGCGGCCGGTGTCGTGGGCTGCGCCATCCGTCACAAGGGATCATTGGCCTGAGGACAGGGGCCGGACATCCGGCCCGCCGGATCTGAGCGCGCCGCCGCCCGTCCGGGTTGGCGGCGTTTTCCGTGGTCGCCGATCAGCCGGATGTGCATCGACAGGCCGGCACCCCCACCAGCCGGGACCGGCGCGGTGTCAGATGTCTTGCCAAGGTCTTTCCGCTTTTGCTCGTGGTCCGCATCGGTCTAGGAATTGTGTGACCGCAACCAACCCGGAGGCTCCATGCCCGACGATCTCAAACTCCTGCAACGGACAATCGATCTTGCCCTGGAGTCCCGTGCTTCGGGCAATCATCCCTTCGGGGCACTTCTGGCGGATGCCGAGGGCAACATCCTGTTCGAGAGCGGCAACACCCACAGCACCGACGGCGGCACCGGCCATGCCGAGCTGAACGTGGCGCGCGCCGCCGCCCGAGCCCATGGCCCCGAGTTTCTGGCCGGATGCACGCTTTATACCTCGGTCGAGCCTTGCAGCATGTGCGCGGGCGGATGCTATTGGGCCGGGATCGGCCGCGTGGTCTTTGGCATGACCGAGGCGCGGCTGGCCGAACTGACCGGCGACAATCCCGAGAACCTGACCATGTCGCTGCCCTGCCGGCAGGTGCTGTCGGCCGGCCAGCGCGATGTGCAGGTGTCGGGCCCGTTTCCCGAACTCGAACCGCAGATCCTGCGCACCCATGCGGGGTTCTGGTGATCCATCGCTTGCCGAGGGGATCTTGCCCATGCCCACGCCCGGCGCTGATTGTCAGGCCGGGATCACGGCCGGACTAGGTTCAGGCGAGTTCGGGGCGCATCTGCCGCCCGAACCCGCCCCGGTGTGTCTTACCGGGCCGCGACAAGCTCGATCAGCTTGCGGTGGTCGGCGTCGAACTTGCGGATGCCTTCGGCCAGCTTTTCGGTCGCCATCGCGTCGGCGTTCAACTCCCAGCGGAAGGTGGCTTCGTCCATGGTGATCGGAGCCATGCCGCTGGTGGCATCGGGCGACAGGACGCGGGGCAGCTCGGCCTCGTCGCGCGACAGCTCGTCCAGAAGGGCAGGGGCGATGGTCAGGTTGTCACATCCCGCCAGCGCCTTGATCTGGCCCGCGTTGCGGAAGGACGCGCCCATGACCACCGTGGCGATGCCGTTCGACTTGTAATAGTCATAGATCTTGCGCACCGATTTCACGCCCGGATCTTCGTCGGGCGCATAGCCTTCGACCCCTTCGGCGGCCTTGTACCAATCGGTGATGCGGCCCACGAAGGGCGAGATCAGGAAGGCACCGGCATCGGCACAGGCCACCGCCTGCGCCATGCTGAACAGCAGCGTCAGGTTGCAGTCGATGCCTTCTTTCTGAAGGATTTCCGCCGCGCGGATGCCCTCCCAGGTCGAGGCCAGCTTGATCAGGATGCGGCTTTTATCGACACCGCGCGCGGCATAGTCGGCCACGATGTCATGGGCACGCGCCACCGAGGCTTGCGTGTCGAACGACAGGCAGGCGTCGACCTCGGTCGATACCCGGCCCGGCACCAGCTTGGTCAGCTCGGCCCCGACGGCGACGGTCAGGGTGGCGGTGATCTGTTCGGGCGTCAGCCCCTTGGCGCGCCCGGCCGCGATCTCGCGCGCGATCAGTTCTTCCGAGGCAGGATCCTTGGAGGCGGCCAGCACCAGCGAGGGGTTGGTGGTGCAATCCACCGGTTCATAGCGCTTTACCGCCGCCACTTCGCCGGTATCGGCGACCACCACGGTCATGGCGCGGAGTTGTTCAAGTACACTGGTCATTTTCTTGCTCCTGTGTTGGCGTCTGTATCTCTCAAAATGCGGCGGCGGGCAACTGAGTTGTTAACGCTATCAAAGCGGTGCGCCCGGCGATGCGATTTTCCATGGCGCTGCCCGCTGGTCCGAGTTCGCAGCTTGTCGTACAACTAACGCATGACTTCAGACCAGATCATCCTGTTCGGCCTGTTCGGCTTTGTGTTCGCCCTGTTGCTGTGGGGGCGGTTCCGCTATGATCTCGTGGCCTTTTCGGCGCTGATCCTTGGCGTGGTGCTGGGGCCGATCCCGGCAGAAGACGCGTTTTCCGGCTTTGGTCACCCGGCAACCATGGTGGTGGCACTGGTGCTGATCGTCTCGGCGGGGCTGGTCCGGTCCGGCGCGGTGGGGTTGATCACCCGCACGCTGGTCGATCCCGAGCGGGGGCTGGGCGCGCATATCACCTTCATGGGGGCCATCGGCGGGGTGCTGTCGGCCTTCATGAACAACGTGGCCGCGCTGGCGCTGCTGATGCCGGTGGACATCCAGACCGCGAAAAAGGCCGGACGCGCGGTGCGGCTGTCGCTGATGCCGCTGTCGTTTTGCACCATCCTGGGCGGCATGGTCACGTTGATCGGCACGCCGCCCAATATCGTCGTGGCCACCATCCGCAAGGACACGCTGGGCGAGGGCTTTCGCATGTTCGACTTCGCCCCGGTCGGCGGGGTCACGGCGCTGGTCGGGCTGGCCTTCGTGGCGCTGGTCGGCTGGCGGCTGATCCCGCAGCGCGAGGGTGCGGGCGCGATTTCCGATGCCCGACAGGCGGTGAAGAACTATATCGCCGAGCTGTCGGTGCCCGAGGAGTCACCGCTGATCGGCAAGCGGTTGTTCGAGCTTTACGAACCGGCCGAAAAGAATGACGTGGCCATCCTGGGCCTCGTGCGGGACGGCCAGCGCCGCTATGGCACGCAGCGCAATACCCTGCTGCAAAGCGGCGACACCATCGTGATCGAGGCACAGCCCGAGCCGTTGGACGAATTCCGCACCACCGTGGGGCTGGATTTCGCCAATGAGGTTGACCAGAAACGCCTGTCCGCCGAGGGCGCGGGTCTGTCGATCACCGAGGTCGTGGTGCCCGAGGGTGCGCGCATCGTCGGGAAATCCGCCCGCAGTCTCGGGCTGGCATGGCGCCAGCGCACCATCCTTCTGGGCATCTCGCGTCAGGGGCGTTCGATTGCCAGGGAAGTGCGCAAGACCACGGTGGAGCCGGGCGATATCCTGCTGCTGCTGACCCCGGAAGGCGAGGGCGAGGCGGTGGCCGACTGGCTGGGTGCCTTGCCGCTGGCCGACCGGGGACTGGCCGTCACCGACGCCAGCAAGGTCTGGCTGGCCATCGGCATTTTTGCCGCCGCCGTGGCGCTGGCTTCTATCGGGCTGGTGTATCTGCCGGTGGCCCTGGGGATCGTCGTGGTGGCCTATGTGCTGACCGGCATCCTGCCACTGTCGGATATCTATGACCATGTGGAATGGCCGGTGATCGTGCTTCTGGGCTCGATGATCCCGTTGGGGGCGGCGCTGGATGCGGCGGGGGGTACGGCGCTGATCGCCAATGCGCTGGTCGGGCTGACCGCGGGCTGGCCGGCCTGGGCGGTGCTAACGGTGCTGATGGTGGTGACGATGACCCTGTCGGATGTGCTGAACAACACCGCGACGGCGATTGTCGCGGCCCCGGTGGGCATCCAGATGGCCCGCAGTCTGGAGGTCAGTCCAGATCCCTTCCTGATGGCGGTTGCGGTGGCGGCGTCCTGCGCGTTCCTTACGCCCATCGGTCACAAGAACAACACGCTGATCCTGGGGCCGGGGGGCTATTCCTTCGGCGACTACTGGCGCATGGGGCTGCCGCTGGAAATTCTCGTGGTCGCGACCTCGGTGCCGATGATCCTGCTGGTCTGGCCCATGTGACCAGCGCCCGGACGGGGCTTGCGTTGCGCGGGCGTGCCGTCCTATGCCCAAGAGGCCCGAACAGGACATGCCCCGATGACCCGACAGCTTCGCCTTGCCAGCTATAACATCCGCAAAGCCGTGGGGCTGGACTATCGCCGCGATCCGGGGCGGATCCTGGATGTCATCAACAGTCTGGATGCCGATGTCGTCGCCATTCAGGAAGCCGACAAGCGTCTGGGCAACCGGCCCACGGCGATGGATGTCGAAGCCCTGTTGCGCGACACCGATTTCCAGATTGCCCGGCTGGCCGACAACGATGTCAGCCTGGGCTGGCACGGCAACGCGGTGCTGGTGCGGCGCGGGCTGACCATTCACCGGGTCGATCGCATCGAACTGCCGGGGCTGGAGCCGCGCGGTGCCGTACAGGTCGACGTGGGCACCGATACGGGCCATCTGACCGTGGTCGGCACCCACCTGGGGCTGCTGCGCCCTTATCGTCTGGAACAACTGGCCCGCATCCGCGCCCATCTGGCCGAAACCGGGGCCGGGGCCACGGCGATCCTGGGCGATTTCAACGAATGGTCCGACACGGCCGGGCTGGAGCCGCTGGCCGACGGGTTCGAGGTCATCAGCCCCGGCAGATCCTTCCACAGCGCCCGGCCCATGGCGGGGCTGGATCGGATCGCCCTGAGCACCGGGGTCGCGTTGCGCGATGCCGGGGTCGAACAGGGCAAGCTGGCCAAGGTGGCGTCGGATCACCTGCCGATCTGGGGCGATGTCACCCTGCCGGACCTGACCAGGGGTTGAAGCCGTAGGCCGGAGCCGTCAGCCCTTGGGCTTGGGGGCGGTGATGGCGGCGTAATCCTGCGGCTCGCGGTGCAGGGCGAAGTTGAAGACATTGGCGCGGGTTTCGGAACAGCGGTTCAGATCGACCTCGGCGGTGATGATCTCGTCGCCGCTGGTCGCGGCGCGGGCCAGGATTTCCCCGGTGGGCGCGACGATCACGCTGCCGCCGATCAACTCGCTGCCTTCCTCCACCCCGGCCTTGGCGACGGCCACGGCCCAGACACCGTTCTGGTAGCATCCGGCCTGGATCGACAACTCGTTGTGGAAGTACTGCAGGTGATCGTGTTCCGGCGCGGGCGGATAATGCAGCGGCGTGTTGTAGCCCAGAACCACCAGTTCGGCCCCGCCCAGCCCCAGCATCCGCCAGGTTTCAGGCCAGCGCCGGTCGTTGCAGATGCACATGCCCAGCTTGCCGCCAAAGGCGTCGAACACCGGAAAACCCAGATCGCCCTTTTCGAAATAGCGTTTTTCCAGATGCTGGAACGGGCGCCAGGGCTCATCCTCGCGGTGGCCGGGCAGGTGGATCTTTCGGTACTTGCCGACGATGGCGCCGGTCCCGTCCACAAGGATCGCGGTGTTGAAATACCGCCCTTCGGGGGTCAGTTCGCCATAGCCCAGGTGAAAGCCGATACCCAGCTCGCGGGCTAGATCGAACAGCGGCTGAACCTTGGCATTGGGCATGGCGGCTTCGAACCAGCCGTCGATCTCGGCCCGGTCGGTCATGAACCAGCGCGGGAAGAAGGTGGTCAGCGCCAGTTCGGGAAACACCACCAGTTCCGCGCCACGGGCATGGGCGTCGCGCATCAGCGCGCACATGCGCGCCACCGCCGAGGCGCGGCTGTCCCCGCGCTGGATCGGGCCCATCTGGGCCCCGGCCACGACGAATTTCCGGCTCATGTTTCCACCCCTGCCAAATCGCACACGAGATCGAGCAGCACCTGCGTGCCCGCGATGATATCGGCCTCGTCGCTGTGTTCCTTCACGTTGTGACTGAGCCCCTTGTGCGAGGGGATGAAGATCATCGCCGTCGGACAATTGGGCGCGAACATCTGCGCGTCATGGCCCGCGCCCGAGGGCATCCTTTTCACGGACAACTGGCGCGCCGTCGCGGCGGCCTCGACCTTGTCCACAAGACCCGCGTCGAAGGCCACGGGGGCAAAGCGGGCCAACGGACGATGGGTCAGGGTGCACCCGGCCTCGGCGGCGGCGGCCTCGGCAAAACCCGTCAGCCGCCTGGTGGCGGCCTCCAGCACCGCGCCGTCGGTGTTGCGCAGATCGACGGTCAGGCGGGCGCGGTCGGGCACCACGTTGACCAATCCGGGGGACACCTCGAAGACGCCCACGGTGGCCACCTGTGGCGGGCCGTTGTCGGTGGCGATGGCGTCGGCCTCCCGCGCGATGCGCATGGCCACCTGTCCGGCGTCGCGGCGCAGGGCCATGGGCGTGGTGCCGGCGTGGTTGGTCTGGCCGTGCACGGTAAATTCGGTCCAGTGGATGCCCTGCACGCCGGTCACGGCGCCGATACGCACCCCGTCCTGTTCCAGGACCGGGCCCTGTTCGATGTGCAGTTCCAGAAAGGCCGCCGGGGTGATCGGGGCGGCGTCACCGCGATAGCCGATGCGGTCCAGGTCTTCCTTGACCACGCCCTTGCCATCGGTGGCGGTGACCGCCAGCATCTGCTGCAGTTCCAACGCCCCCTGATGCACGCCCGAGCCCATCATGTCAGGGGCGAAACGCGCGCCTTCCTCGTTGGTGAAGGCGGCCACGGCGACGGGGTGTTCGGTGCGCGCCGCACAGGCGTTCAGGGCGGCGATGACCTCCAACCCGGCCAGCACGCCGAGCGCACCGTCATAAATTCCGCCGGTCGCCACAGTGTCGATATGCGAGCCGACCATGATCGGCGCGCCATCGCCGGTGCCGGGCCGAATGCCCCAGATGTTGCCGATGCCGTCGATGAAGACGCTCAGTCCAAGCGCCCGCATCCCCGCGACCAGCCAGTCGCGTCCGGCCTTGTCGGCGTCGGTCAGCGCCAGGCGGCTGACGCCGCCACCCTCCAGCGCGCCGATGCGGCCCAGTTCGGTCAGACGGGCCATCATGCGGTCGGGGCAGATTTCGGGGGTCATGCGGTGCCCTGCCGGATGGTGGCGGCGGGCGCGCCCACGAGGTCTTGGTAAAGGGCGGGATCGGTGTCGCCTTCGGTGCCGAACAGCAGCACGCGGGCGTCGGGGCCAAGATGCAGCAGGCTTCGGGCCTCGGCATCCTCGGCCAGCGCCAGCAGCCCGGCCAGCCCGGCCACGGCGGATTCGCCCGCCACCACGGCAGGGTCACCGCCCTTCGGGAAGGCCAGATGTTTCATCGCGGCGACGGCGGCGGCGTCGGTCACCGCCATGACGGCATCGGCGTGTTCCTCAAGCACCGCCCAGGCCAGCGCCGAAACCTCGCCACAGGCCAGCCCGGCCATCAGCGTGTCCAGATCGCCTTCGACCACCGCCGGTTTCCCGGCGCGGAAGGATTCCAGGAAACAGGCGGACAGATCCGGGTCGCACAGCACGATCACCGGGCGGGCATCGCCCCAGCGCCGCTTGGCTTGTGCCGTGACCGCTGCGGCCATGCCGCCGACGCCGGTTTGCAGGAAGATGTGTGTGGGCGGATGGTCCAGCGCGTCGAAGGCTTCGGCGGCCATGATCTCATAGCCCTGCATCACGTCCTTTGGCACCTCCATGTAGCCGGGATAGGAGGTATCCGAGACCACGAACCAGCCTTCGTGCCGGGCGGTGTCCTGGGCTGCGCGCACGCTGTCGTCATAGTTGCCGTCGCAGCGGCGCACCTCGGCCCCGAAGCTTTCGATGGCGGTCTTGCGGGCCTCGGACACGGTGGCGTGGATGAAGATGACGCAAGCACAGCCGAAGGTTTGCGCGCCCCAGGCGACCGAGCGTCCGTGGTTGCCATCGGTGGCGCAGCACACGGTGATCTTCGCGGCCAGATCCGGATGGGCGACCTGCGTGACCTCATCCATGGTCACCTTGCGGCCCAGGGCCTTGCCCAGTTCCGCTTGCAGCAGCCGCGCAACGGCATAGGCGCCGCCAAGCGCCTTGAAGCTGCCCAGTCCAAAGCGCCCGCCTTCGTCCTTGTAGTGCAGACTGACGACCCCGGCCCGGTCGGCCAGATCGGGCAGCGCCACCAGCGGCGTGGGCGCATACCCCGGCCAATGGCCGATGGTGTCCCGCGCGGCGGCAAAGCCCGCGTCGCTGAGGATCGCGTTCTGCGCCGCGGTCCAGGGGTTTCTCGGGGCCGCGGCCGGATTCAGGCGCAGCGTATAGGCGGCAGGGGTGTCCGGGCCGCGGGTCAGCTCGATCGTCATGGGATCCTCGAATGTCATGCCCGGTGCGGGGCGGGGTCCGGGCACTGAAGGGGCGCCCGGACCGGTTGGCAAGGCTCAGAAGTTGCCGCGTTCCTCGTCGATCGAGGCCAGCATCGCGTCCAGCAGGGCCATGCCCTCGGCGCCATAGCTGTCTTCGATCAGGGCGCGCACGGCGGGCTGGGCGGCGGCAGCGAATCGGGCCTGTTCCTCGGGCGTCACCACGTTGACCTCCATCTTCTCGGCCAGCGCGGGCAACCCGCGATCCGAGGCTTCGATGACCCGGCTCATGGCGCGGCCCGCGTCGGTGGCAACATCGGCGGCCCAGCGGATCAGGTATTGATCCTCGGCGCTCAGCCCTTCCAGGAACTCGGCGTTCATGGTCCAGATGTAGGGCGTGATCAGGTGGTTCGTGACCGACAGGTATTTCTGCACCTCGTCGAACTTGGCAAAGGCGATGATCGGCACCGGGTTCATCTGGCCATCGGCCACGCCGGTTTGCAGGGCGGTATAGACCTCGGCCCAGGGCAGCGGCGTCGGCTGGCCGCCCAGCGACGAAACCATGGTTTCATGGGTCGGCAGGGTCATGGTGCGGATGCGTTGACCGTCCATGTCCTCGACCGAGGTGATCGGCGCCTTGCCCGAGGTGAAGGCGAAGAAGCCACCGGAATCCAGCAAGCCCAGCACCTCAAGCCCGGTCTTGTTTTCCAGATCGGCCACGAAGGCCTCTCCGAAGGAGCTGTCGGTGTCGATCACCTTGGAGGCCACGCCGATGTTGGGGAAGGCGAAGGGGATGTCGAAGACGCCGACCAGCGGATAGTGCTGCGCCATCCCGCCCGACGAGGAAATCGTGCTTTCCACGAGGCCCGAGCGCACTTGGTCGATGACCTCGTTGTCCTTGCCAAGCTGGCCGTTGGGGAAGACCTGCACCTCGATCCGGCCGTTGGAGTTGGATTCCACCAGCGAGGCAAAGACCGCCGCCATGGCCCCCGAATGCGAGGCGAAGGGATCGTCGGGGTTCAGATGCGCCAGACGCAGGGTGATGTCGGCGGCGTTGGCGCCGGTGGCAAGGCAGGCACCGATCAGCGCGGCAGAGGCGTATTTCAGTAAAGACATGGGATATTCCTTTCCTTTTGGGACGTTGAGCCGGGGGTCAGAGCCCCAGTAGCCTTGGGACGAAGAGGGTGAGATCGGACCAGAAGGCGATCAGCAGAAGGATCGCCACCTCGGCCAGGATAAAGGGCCAAAGCTCGCGGGTGATGGCCTCGACCTTTTCGCCGGTGACCGAGGCCAGCACGAACAGGCAGGCGCCCACCGGTGGCGTCATCAGCGAGATGTTGAGCGCGAGAATGATCATGATGCCGGCGTGGACCGGATCCATGCCGATCTGCAGGGTCAGCGGCGCCAGCACCGGCGCCAGGATGATCAGGGTGGCGTTGATGTCCATGACCAGCCCGATCAGCAGCAGCAGGATCAGGATCATGCCGATAATGATGTTGGGATTGTCCGAGACCGCCAGCATGGCCTCGGCAATCGCCTGCGGAATGCGGTTGAAGGTCATCCACCAGCCCAGGATCGAGGCCGCGGCGATGATCAGGAAGATCACCCCGGTGATCCGGGTGGTGCGCACGGCGATCTCGTACAGGTCGCGCCAGGACAGCGCCCGGTAGATCACCCCGCCGACGAACAGCGCATAGGCGACGGCGATGGCGGCGGCCTCGGTCGGCGTGGCAAAGCCGCCCAGGATCGAGCCGAGGATGAACAGCGGCAACAGGGCCGCCAGAAAGCCCTCGCGCAGGGCCTGAATGACAAGGCGAAAGCTGGGGCGGCCCTCGCCCTTGGGCAGGTTCTTGCGGCGCGCGGTCAGGGCGATCACCGCCATGCAGATGGCGCAGATCAGCAGCCCCGGAAGGATGCCCGCCGCGAACAGCCCGGCAATGGACACCCCCATGATCGAGCCATAGATGATCGCCAGCGTCGACGGCGGGATGGTCGGCCCGATGATCGACCCCGCCGCCGTCACCGCCGCGGCATAGGATTTCGAATAGCCCGCCTTGTGCATGGCCGGCACCATGGTGTTGCCGAAGGCCGCCGCATCGGCGGTGGCCGACCCGGTGATGCCCGCGAACATGACCGAGGCCACCATGTTGGAATGGGCCATGCCGCCGCGCATCCAGCCCACCAGCGCGTTCGCCAGCTTCACCAGCCCCTGGGTGATGCCCGAGCGGTTCATGATCTCGCCCGCCAGGATGAAGAAGGGCATCGCCAGGAAGGGAAACAGGTCCAGCCCGGCAAACAGCCGGTCCGGGGCCATCTGCATGAAGCGCGGCCCGATATCCAGGATGCCGATCATGCCCGACACCCCGATGGCAAATCCCACCGGCATGCCCAGGGCCATCAGCCCGAAAAACGCGATTGCAACCAGCAGTGCACCCATCAGTCGTCTCCCGGATCGAGCAGCGTCGCGCCCAAGGCCTCGGGCGGTGTATCGTTGAAAAAGTCGTGGATCCCGATCAGGGCCAGTTGCACGCAGGCCATGCCCGCGGCCAGTGGCACGCCGAGGAAGGGATAGCCCTTGGGAATGGCGTAGATCATCGTCAGCCGCGAGAACCCGCGCTCGGCGAAGCCGATGCCATAGTAGAAAAGTGCGGCGAAGAAGATGAAGGCGATGACGTCGAACCCGGTGGCCAGCCAGCGGCGGGCCGAGGCGGGCAGGCGGCTGAAGATGAACTCAACCCCGATGTGTTCGCGATGCGCGATGCCCGAGGACACCGCCAGCAGCGCCATCCAGATCATCAGGTAGCGCGCCAGCTCCTCGGTGAAGGTCATCGGCAGGGGGATGACATAGCGCGCCAGAATGCCAAGCCAGACATCCAGCACCAGCAGCACCAGAAGGGCAACGCAGACACGTTCCACCACCCAGTTGACGCGCAGGCTGAGCCGCTTGGCTTTTTCCGAGATTGGGGACACGTTGGTTCTGGCCTCTCTGGCTGGGACTTGACGTACAAAGAGAAAGACACTTTTCTTTTACCATGGAACAACGAAAAACCTATTTCAATTTATCGGCGCCGCGACGTGTCTGAAAAACAGGCAAAAAAAAGCGCACGCCCAATGCCGCAGCGCATTCATGAGGCGTTTTCAGGACTGCCCGAGGGCGAAAGGCGCATCGCCGATTCGGTGCTGGAGAACCCCGCCGAACTGGCGGTGCTGACCGGGTCAGAGCTGGCCACCCGTGCGGGCGTGTCCAATGCAACCGTCAGCCGCTTTTTCCGGCGGATCGGCTATGACAGTTTCGACCAGGCGCGGCAGGAAGCGCGCAAGCTGCGGGCCGGAGGCTCGCCCCTGTTCACCGGCGCGCGGTCCGGGGACGGCGGCCATCTGTCGGATCTGCTGCACAACGAGATCGAGGTTCTGGAAGGCACCCTGTCGCGGCTCAACCCGCTGACGTTGAAGGACATCAGCACCGCCCTGGCCAAGGCGCCCCGCGTGCGCTGCCTGGGCTATCGCAACAGTCATTTCCTGGCGCAGTACGTCACCGCGCAACTGGCGCAGATCCGCCGCGCGGTCTCGCCTCTGTTGCTGCCCGGACAGACGCAGGCCGAAGGTATTGCCCTGCTGGAACAAGGGGATCTGGCCATCGTGGTCGGGCTGCGGCGGCGGCCTGCTAGCTTCAACCGCGTGGTGGCCGAAATGGCGGATCGTGGCGCGCGGATCCTGCTGATCACCGATCAATCCGTGCGCGAAGCCCCGGCGCTGGCGACATGGACCATCGAATGCCAGGTGGACACGCCGCAGTTTGCCGACAGCTATGTCGGCGCGATCTCGATCCTGCGGCTTCTGGTTCTGGAAACCCGCCGCGCCCTGGGTGAGGCCGGGCAAAGCTATCTGGAAGATGTCGAGGCGCTGCGCATCCGGTTGAACGAACTGGAATGACCCGCGCCGCCGGATCGATCTGCCCCTGACCCCTGCTTGACGTGTCCGGTTTTCCCAACTCTGCGCCCGATTTCCGCGCAATCTTCTTGCATGTCTGCCCCGGTTTGCAGGAACAATGTGTTAAGATGACGCCACGTCGCAAGAACATTGGCAATGCAGCCGCCAGAAACACCGGGGAAGTTCAGTGGGAAAAATTCAGTATCTGCCGATCGCAAACGCCACGCAAACCAGCGCGCAGATATTCGATGCCTATCTACAGCCCCTTGATGCCAGCAGTCTGGCGGTGTTCGCGGCGCTGTTGCGCCAGTTCAGCCTGACCTTCGATCCGCTGGGAGCCACGCAGCCCGTGACGCTTGACCATGCGGGCGTCCGGTTGATGGGCAGCGGGCTGCCGACGCTGCCCGGCCAGTTGGCCTCGTGGCTGGTGATCGGCGATCCGACGCAGCCGCTGCTTGAGGTGCTGAGCGATGGCACTGCCACCCAGCTGCGCTTTTCCCAGGCATCGCGCGGGCTGGACCTGACCGTGGCCAGCAGCGGCGACACCGCCGCAACGGCCGATCAACTGGGCCGGGTGCTCACCCTGTTGTCTTCCTATCGCGATGGCCAGTTGGACGCGGATGCGCTGGCCACCGGCCTGGAAGGTGAAAGTGTGACCGCGCTGGACAGCGCCCTTGCCGCGCCTTTGGCCGCGCAGGCGGCGGTGCCGCTGGCGGCGGCGTCGATGGGCGTGAACCTGGTGGGTGATGGCAGCGACGAGACCCTGACTGGCACCGATTTCGACGATGTGATCGACGCGCGGGCGGGCAACGATTCCGTCTCGGGCGGGCTGGGCAACGATACGCTGATCGGCGGCGGCGGGGCCGACACGCTTTATGGCGAACAGGGCGACGACAAACTGGACGGCGGTTTCGGCAACGACCTTCTGTTCGGCGGATCGCAGAACGACACCCTGTCGGGCGGCGAT
This sequence comes from Meridianimarinicoccus sp. MJW13, assembly GCF_014901205.1. GTDB lineage: Bacteria > Pseudomonadota > Alphaproteobacteria > Rhodobacterales > Rhodobacteraceae > Meridianimarinicoccus. The sequence continues at coordinate 167,953 of NZ_JACNMU010000009.1, read as the reverse complement.
GGCAATGACCAGCTGTTCGGCAACTCGGGTGCCGACATCATGGATGGCGGCAACAATTCCGACAGCTATTTCGTGGACCGGTTCGACACGGTCACCGACACCGGCACGGCGGGTTATGACAAGGCCACGATCCAGGATCCGACCGGGGTCGCGCTGGACCTGACCGGGTGGAGCGGGATCGAACGGATCAACGGCAATGATGGCGACGACACCATCGATGGCTCCAGCCAGACCGCCACCTTGCTGCTGTCGGGGGCCAAGGGTGACGATACGCTGATCGGCGGCACCACAAGCGATGCGCTGATCGGCGGCGAGGGCGACGACACCCTTGTCGGCGGCGCGGGCGATGACCTGCTGCTCGGATCGACCGGCAACGACACCTATTCCGGCGGTGCCGGCAACGATGTGCTGATGATCGGCGAAGATGGCGACATCGTCACCGATGGCGGAGCCGGCAACGACAAGGCGGTGATCTACAATCCGGGCGGGGTGACCCTGTCGGTGGGCGGCTGGAAAAGCGTCGAACGCTACACCGGCTACACCGGCGACGACACCATCGACGCCACCGGCGGCACCACGCGCGTGGTTCTGTCGGGCGGTGACGGTGATGACACGCTGACCGGCAGCGATGTGGCCGACACGATTTATGGCGGGAAAGACGACGACACGCTGGACGGCGGTATCGGCGACGACCTGCTGGTGGGCGGCGACGGCAACGACATTCTGCGCGGCGGCGCAGGCGACGACCTGTTGTTCGGCGGCGCGGGCAACGACACCTACACCGGCGGCGATGGCGACGATGTGATGCTGATCGGCGAAGACGGTGACACCGTCACCGATGGCGGCGCGGGCAACGACAAGGCGATCATCTACAACGCGGCAGGCGTGTCGATCTCGGTCGGCAGCTGGCTGGGGGTCGAGCGGATTTCCGGCTACACCGGCGATGACACCATCGACGCCACGGGCAGCACCACCCGGTTCACCATGGTCGGCAACGGTGGCAACGACCGGCTGATCGGGGGCACCAAGGGCGACACCATCTTTGCCGGGGATGGCGATGACAACGTGTCGGGCGGCGGCGGCAATGACGTGCTGATCGGCGGCGCGGGCAACGACACCATCGAAGGCGGGGCCGGTGACGACTTCCTTCTGGGGGGCGCGGGCCGCAACACCTATGTCTTCGGCGATGGCGCCGGCAAGGATGTGGTGGTCGGCTTCAAGGATGGCACTGACCTGATCCACCTGGCCGGGCATTCGCAGATCAGTTCGCTGTCGGATCTGGATATCACCCAGATGGGCACGCACACGGTCGTCCGGGCCAAGGGCACCACAGCGCATCAGTTCACGCTGGCCGATTTCGATGCCACCAAGCTGACCACCGCCGATTTCCACTTCGGCATCACACCGGGGGGACCGGCGCAATTCACCGTGGCGCTGAAGACCGACACCGGGGTGTCGGCCAGCGACAATATCACCAGTGATGCCGACCTGATCGCGACGATCCAGAGCACGGCGGCGGTCAGCCAGGTGCTGGTCTCGCTGGATGGCGGCGGGTTCGTGGCGATCTCGGAAACGCCGGATGCGACGGGCAAGCTGGACCTGACCAAATCCAGTCTGGAAACCGCGCTGGGAACCAGCCTGTCGGACGGGCTGCACACGGTGCATTTCGCGGTGGATGACGCCAATGGCGCGCGCAGCATCTCGCAGGCGCTGGATTTCACCTTCGACACCACGGCGCAGACCTCGACCGCGGCGCTGGCGCCCAGTTCCGACACAGATCCGGTAGGCGACAACAGCACGTCTTTGGCCAAGGTCAAGCTGGTGGGTATGGGCGAGCCCGGCGCCACGGTATCGGACGGCACGGTCTCGGCACTGGTCAAGAACGACGGCAGTTTCGCGCTGAGCGGGGTGGCCGTGGCCAAAGGGGCCAATACCATCACCCTGACCACCACCGATGCGGCGGGCAACGCTTCGACCCTGAGCCTGACCATCACCGGGGTCGATCCGGTGGCCAGCGACACGCCGGTGCTGACGTGGAACCAGATCGCGCTGGACAGCATCGTCGACAACGCGGCCGGGGCAACCACCGCCAGCCGGGTTCTGGCGATGCAGTCGGTTGCCGTCTATGACGTGATCGCGGCGCTGGACGGAAGCTCGGCGGTGATGGCGGATGTGGATGCGGCGGCGGGGGCCAATCTGGCGGCGGCGGTCTCGGTCGCCTCGCACGCGGTGCTCAGCTATGCCTTCCCGGCCTTCGCGCCGGAACTGGACACGCATCTGGCCACCTCGCTGGCGGCGATCGGCGACGGTCAGGCCAAGACCGACGGCATGGCGCTGGGGCAAAGCGTGGCCAGCAAGGTGATCGCGATCCGGGGGCAGGACGGCTGGGATGATTTCGAACCTTATCCCGGCAGCGATGTGCCCGGCGAATGGCGCGAAACCGGCCCGTTCTACAACACCGCCGTAACGCCGCAATACGCCACCATGGATCCCTGGTCGCTGCAATCCACCGATCAGTTCCGGCCCGGCGGCCCGCCCAAGCTGACCAGCCAAGCCTATGCCGATGCGGTGGCCGAAGTGGCCGATATTGGCGCCCGCGACAGCACCACGCGCACCACCGATCAAAGCGAGGCCGCGCAGTTCTGGAAGGATGCACGCGGCACCGAGACCACGCCGGGGCACTGGAATTCGATCGCCGCGGACTACCTGGCTTCGCAAGGGCTGGGATCGGCCGAGAATGCCCGCACCATGGCAGTGCTGAACATCGCCATGGCCGACGCGATGATCGCGGCCTGGGATGCGAAATACGCCTTCGACTACTGGCGTCCCGAGGACGCCATCCGCGAGGCCGACAGCGATGGCAACCCGGCGACCGTGCAGGATGCCACCTGGAACCCCTATCTCTTTGCCCCGGCGCATCCCGAATACGTGTCGGGCCACGGCGCCGCCTCGGGGGCTGCGGCCGAGATTCTGACCGACCTCTTCGGCACCCAGTCCTTCAGCACCGAGTCGCTGGGCCTGCTGGGCACCACCCGCAGCTTTGCCAGTTACTGGGAGGCCGCGCAGGAGAACGCCGACAGCCGCCTGTGGGGCGGGGTGCACTATGATTTCTCGAACCAGGACGGGCTGACCCTTGGCCAGACGGTGGCGGATTGGGCGATGGCCGCCTTCACCTCGACCACCGATTCCGCGCCGCCGGTCATTGTCGTCGACAGCTTCCCCGATTACGTCGCCAACCAGCCCATCGACCTGACCGGTGCCGCGCTGGACGCGCTGTCGGGGCTGGCCGGGCTGACGGTGTCGGTCAACGGCGGTGCGCCTGCGGATGTCGGCACCGATGCTGCCGGGAACTTTGCCTATACGCTGTCCGGACTGGCGGACGGGCAATACGATCTGGCCTTCCGTGCCACCGATGTGGCCGGCAACCAGAGCGCCACCCTGAACCACACGGTGCTGGTGGACAGCCTGCCGCCCAGCGTGACCCTGACCAGCACCGATGCCAATGGCGACCTGTCGGGCATCGGCGCGCGGCTGACCGGCACCATCGACGGCACCGGCTCTCCGGTCATCGCGCTGGCCTATCAGATCGGCGGCGGCACCACCGTGCCGATCTCGTTCAACACCGCCACCGGCGCGTTCGACACCAAACTGAACCTGTCCGGTGTCGATGCCGGCGACCATACCGTCACCCTGATCGGCGTGGATGCGGCGGGCAATTCGATCTCGCAGGACATCGCCCTGTCGCTGGTCACGGCGGTTCCCTTCGTGGTGACAGACCGGTCCCCGGCCGAGGATGCGACCGATGTCGGCTCGACCTTCCGGCCCGAGGTGCATTTCTCGCGCCCTGTCGATGCAACCACGCTGACCAGCAGCACTTTCTACATCACCGACACCGGCGGGGCGGTTCTGCCGTCGCAAGTCAAGCTCAGTGCTGACGGCCTGAAAGCCTGGCTGTTCCCGGCGCAAGCCATGCCTGGTGCCAGCAAAGTCACCGTTCATCTGGACGGCGACAACATCAAGGCCACCGACGGCGCGGTGCTGGACGGCGACGCCGATGGCGCGGCGGGGGGCGGCTTTGCCAGCAGTTTCTCCACCGTCTCGACCGCGGCAGTGTCGAACACCACGATCACCGGTTATCTGGTTGATCCCGGCAACGATCTGAAGCCGATGACGGTGGACGATTATTCACGCGGTCCGGATGGCACCGATTTCACCGACGACGATGTGTTCAAAAGCCCGATCGAAGGCGCCGAGGTCTACATTCTGGGGCTGGAGCAATACAAGGTCACCACCGACGCCACCGGCTATTTCGAGCTGACCAATGTGCCCTCGGGCAACGTCAAGGTGGCGCTGGACGGGCGCACCGCAACAAATTCGCCCACCGGCATCTTCTGGCCCGAGATGGTGATGGATGCGACCATCATCGCCGGGCAGGAAAACACCCTGATGGCAGCGCAGGGCACCCCCGAACAGCGGGCGGCGGTCGAAGGCCGGGGTGAGGTCTATCTGCCGCGCGTACCCAGCGAGATCCTGACCGATCTGTCCGACACCGCCGAGACCCAGATCAACGTGCCGGTGTCCGCCGCGCAGGATCTGACCGCCGAGCAGCGCAACGCGATCCAGCTTGTGGTGCAGCCCGGCACCGCCGTCGATGAACACGGCGATCCGGTGAGCAATGCGCAGGTCGGCATTTCGACGGTGCCGCCGGAACTGGTGATGGACATGCTGCCCGCGGGCATCATGCAGCACACCTTCGACCTGACCATCCAGGCCCCCGATGCGGCGGTCTTCACCACCCCGGCGCAACTGACCCTGCCCAATGTCTTCAACGCCGCGCCCGGTACCAAGCTGAACCTGCTGTCCTTCGACCACACCACCGGACGGCTGGTGATCGAGGGCACCGGCACCGTCAGCGCCGATGGCAAGACCGTCACCACCGATCCCGGCACCGGCATCACCAAGCCCGGCTGGCACGGCATGACCCCGCCGGGGGGCAACGGCTGCAATGGCGGCGACCCGCTGCAACCGGACGAAGAAGATCCGTCCGTACCGGACCCCATGTTGCCGACCGATGTCGACACGCTACCGCTTTATAACAACGACGGTGCCGGGGGCATCCGCTTCTCCCGCGACTGGGTCGCGCCGCCGCCGCTGGACGAAACCCCGCCCAACCCCGGCGACGAGGACTGCCCTGAAGCCGCCGAGGATGTGAACGGCAAGGAACAGCCCTGGATCAACGTCAAGATCGAGATCGACGGCCCGCTGGCCGCCTTCGCCGACAAGGAGGGCAACCTTGGTCTGGCGAATACCGAATTCACCCTGCGCGCGGGGACCAATGCGCAGAAGGGCTTTGCCTTCTCGTTCAAGGACTTCGACTCCATGTTCGGGGCGGGCGGCCTGAAAAACATCGACACGAACAAGCTTTATGGTTCGAAGATCACCATCACTGAGCGCACGCAGGATGAAAATGGCGTCCAGACCGTCACCAAGGACGAGATCATCGTTTCGCGGTTTGTCGACGCAACGGATGACACGCATACCGGCGGGATGGGCGGCGGAGAGATGGGCTTTGCCCAGACCGTGAATGATGGGGCCGGGACCAGCGTGCGCGATGTGCCGTTAGAGTTGATCGGGGTGCAGCCGGACCTGAGCATCGGCACCGGAACCCACTATTCCCTGCAAAACGGAAATACCGTCGTGCGGTTCGATCCGACGGCTACGGCTGACGCTTTGACCGACACGTTGGATGTCAGTTTTACCAGCATTGGCGGCGAAAGCGCTGGCACCATTCAGCTGTCCGGCAAAGGGGCCGCCCCCGAAACCTACAAGCTGGATACCACGACCTTCGAGTCGATCCTGGCGGGCATGTTGAATGCCACGAACTATCCCAACCTGACGGCGACCCAGAAGGCCCTGATCGATACAAAGGCCGAGCGTGACGCGATCCTGGCTCTGATCGGGACACAAACTCAGAAGTTCTTTGATGATGCCGGTCTGGAAGGGATTTCCGAAACCACCTCAGGCACCGGCAGCAACAACATCAGCTTCCTCGATGGGCGGTCCCAGATCAGCTATGATCCGGTGACCGGTGCAATAGATGGCTACGGGCTGGGCGGGGCAACAAATGCCTTTGCTGCCACGGACATTGATTTTGACGAGATCATCAAGCTTTACACGGAGCGGGGGAACTACAACAAATACGAAATTCTGTATCGCGCAGCCGAAGTGATGAACAACACGCTGGGAGGGCCGATTGCGTTCTACCTGGACAATTTCTTCATTGATAGCGCCAGCAGCGATACCAATGGCGAGTTGCAACTGGCGCTGGGTCACAACTCTGCCCATGAAATCGGTCACAACCTTGGGCTGATCCACACCCTTGAATACCAATCGACCGGAGCGGTGACGCTTCACGCTGGCGGCACAGATGATGTGATGGCCCAGGGCCTGTATTCGACCAACTCGCAAAGCTTCGATGAATCGCTCGAAGCGGCGATGGTCAACCTTCACAACACCTACACGCCCGAAGAACTGCTGAAGGCGCTCAAATACTACAACACGATCAACACGACACAGGCGGGTTACGTTACCGGCATCAACAATCAGGTTGGCTATACCGGCACGACGGATACCGGCCATGATGCCTTTGTACAGGTTGACGGCCCGGCGCTTGATATCTCGCTGGTGGACGGCACGCCGGTCTTCGGGTCGCTGGCATTCGCAGATGCCGTCATCGGTGGCACCGCCCCGTTCCTTGACATCGAGATCCAGAACTACGGGTCGGATGTGGCGGTGATCGACGGGATCACCGTCGACAGTGGAGCCTTCGAAATCGACGCGCTGGAAACCGCGTTTTCCCTGCAACCGGGCGAATCCCGGATTATCACGATCAATTTCGACCCGGATACTACGGGTGATCTGTCGGCCGTCTTCTCGATCGACAGCAACGCAACAAGCGATCCCTATGAAGTCGCCTTGTCTGGAACCTCGACCGCGTCGCTGCCGACACTGCGTGTAACCTCGGACAATTCGAACATTGGCGGTGTAGATCGGGGCGATACGCAATCGGTTGCAGACATGTTCACCATCACCAACGATGGGCTGCAGGATCTGGTGATCGACGGTATCGATCTGGATGCCACGGCCTCGGCCTTTGATCTGGTCGGCGTGCCCACCGATCTGGCGACCAACCCCATCACTCTGGCCACCGGCGATACCTTCAGCTTCGGAGTCTCCTTCACCGGCGTCGCGCCGGGGCTGGAGCGGGGCGCGATCACCATTTCGTCCAACGACCCGGTGAACCCGGTGACAGCGGTGGCGGCCTCGGCGACCTCCTTCGAAGGGATGCACTATTTCGACTGGGGTAACGACTTTATTGCCGTCGACGTGGCCGGTGACGTGCTGCGCACGCGGTCCGACGACAACGGCGATTTCGAAGTGTTCATGCCGGCGGACGCTGACTATCGCATCACGGTCTTCGACCCGGACAGCGGTCTGGTGGCGCGTGGCTATGGCACCACCTCGCCCTCGGGGCAGGGCACTGATCTGACCTCGGGGCTGGTGTTCCGGCCCTCGACGGCGCCGGACAGGGATTTCGACGGGCTGGCGGCAGACATCGAACATGCGGTCGGCACGTCGGACATCAATGCCGACAGCAACGCCGACGGCATCTCGGACTACAACGCGGTGCTGTCGGGGATCGAGGCGCTGGATCCGTTCTCGACCAACCTTGGCGTGGTGCGCACGCTGGCCCTGAACGGCGAGGTCAAGGCCATGTTCGCGGCCCGCGATCAAGCGGCCGATGGTTCCACCACCGACCCGCTTCTGGTGTTGACCGCCACCGGGCTGTCGGTGATCGACGTCACCGATCCCCGCGCGCCGACGGTGGAGTCCGTCACCGACATCGCCAATGTCCGCGACGGGGACTTCGACGCGGCGCTGGACCTGATGGTCGTGGTCGCCACCGATGGCACCGCCCATATCTGGGATCTGAGCGACACCAGTGCCCCGGTGGATCTGGGCGAGCTGACCACCGGCGCGGGCCATGTTGCCGCGCGCGACGGGCAGGCGATGATCTCGGTCAGCGGTGCGGTCAAGCTGTTCGACCTGACCACCGGCGACGAGATCGAGAGCATCTCGCTGGGCAGCAATGTCGCCTCGGTGCGCGGGCTGGTGCAGGAGGGCGCCTTTGCCTATGCGCTGGACAATCGCGGTACCCTGCATGTGATCGAACAGCTGGGCGATCAGCTGTTGCTGCGCGGATCGGTGAGCGTCGGCCTGTCGGCGGCAGAGCGCAAGCTGTTTGCCGGGGACGGCGTGGTCTATGTGCCGGCTTCCAACGGGTTCCAGGGCGGCTATGTCACGGTGGATGTGTCCAACCCGGACGCGCCCTCGGTCATCAGCGGCGCGGATGACACCTCGCTGGGTGGCAACGCCATTGCGCTGAACGGCGCCGGGCGCGGCTTGATCGTCGGCGATCCGGGCGGCGCGTTCGGCGTCGATGCCATCGACGTCATCAACACCGCCAGCCCGGCCAATACCGACGGGCTGATCACCCGCTACACCGTGGACAGCAAGCCCACCGATGTGCTGATCGCAGCCGGTGTCGGCTATGTCGGCGCGGCGGATGGCAAGTTGCACATTGTCAACTTCCAGCCCTTCGACACCAGCGGCGTTGCGCCCCAGGTGTCGCTGGTGTCGGCGGATGTGGACATGGACCCGGCCACCGCCGGGGTGCAGATCCTGGAAGGCAGCCTGATTTCGCTGGATGCGATGATCACCGACGATGCCGGGTTGCGGTCGGTGTCGCTGCTGGTCGATGGCGATCCGATCATCGTGGACCTGTCCTATCCTTTCGACCTGAACGCGCGCATTCCGCTGCTGGGCAGCGGCGAAACCAGCCGGCCGATTTCGCTGCAGGTGCGGGCCACCGACACCGGCGGCAATGTCGGGTTGAGCACGCTGATCAACGCCGAGATCGTGCCAGATACGATCCCGCCGATGCTGGTGTCTTCGACCCTCGATCCCGGCGCATTGTACGGGCGGTCCAAGCGGGGCTTCAGCTTCACTTTCGATGAACCGCTGGATCCCACAATCGATCTGTCAGCGGCATTCCAGCTGACCGGCCCGTCGGGCGTTGTGGCGCCTGCGTCGGTGCTGTTGCGGTCGGGCGACCGGACGGTGTCGCTGACCTATCCGGTGCTGGAGGAGGGCAGCTACACCATGGCGCTGGTGGGTGGCGCCATCACCGATGTGGCGGGCAATGCCACCTCGGCCACCGACCAGACCTTCGACTTCGAACTCGGCACCTTCTCGAACGAATGGACCGGGGCGGCAGGCGACAACCTGTGGGGCACCGCCGGCAACTGGACCACCGGCGTGGTGCCCGATGCCACGGACGATGTGTTCGTCGGCAATCTGACCGGCGAGGTGGTGTTACAGTCCCTTGGCGATGTGGATCTGAAATCGCTGGTGGCCGAAGCACCGCTGCGCATTTCCCACAGTACCCGGCTGGCGACCGAATTTGATGCCCTGCTCGACGATGTGACGCTGGAGTCCCATTCGGCGGTGCTGGAAATCGGCAGCCTGGGGCAGATCGACATTCTGAACCTGACGCGGGGCACCGTGGATGGACCGGGCACAATCAACATCGAGGAAGAGCTGAACTGGCGCGAGGGCACCTTCGGGCAGGGCGGTTTGCTGACCGTCGAGAACGGCGCGCTGGCACGCTTCGGCGCGGATTACGACCCCGAAGCCGACGTGCCTTATCCGACGACGCAGCGCCTGCATCGCGATCTTTTGCTGGAAGGCAACGGGACCGTCGGGGCCGGGCAGCTTCGGCTGGGTCTGACCCAGTACAACCCGACGCTGGCACAGAACGAAACCATCGGCGGGCGGCTGACCATTGCCGCCGGGTCGGAACTGGAACTGACCAATTTCAACTCGGACATTTACCTGGATTCCCACTTTGGCGGCGCCGGGGTGGAAAACCTCGGCACCCTGCGCAAGACCGGCGGCGGCACCTCGCAGGCAGCGCCGTTCAACGAGACCCTCGGCCAGGTGGTGATCGAAGACGGGTTCGTGTCGATCCCCCATGGCGCGACGCTGCGGCTGACGGATCAGGACGACCTTACCCAGTTGAACGGGCTGAAGATCGACGGCGGCACCCTGATCCTGGACAGCGATGTGACGCTGGGCGACTTCCAGATGGCCAGCGGCACCGTGCAGGGCGTGGGCGACCTGACCCTGACCGGAACCGCGCTGGTCACCGGCGGCACCTTCCGCGGGACCGGCGACATCGTCGTGCCTGATGGCGAGACGCTGCAACTGGGTCAAACCTATGACCCCGAGGTCTATCCCTCGACCGGTTACATCACCATGGCCCGCGATCTGGACGTGTCCGGCGATGTCATCCATGCCAATGCCAACCTGGGTCTGGGCGACGCGATCTACGATTCAACGACCGGGCAGTATACCTATACCGACACCGCGATCACCGTGCAGAGCAGCGGCGTCTATACGTTCAGCAGTCCCTTCGCGGACATGAGCGTCAACTATCCGCAGCAGAACACCGACTCGGGACTCAGCAACGCGGGTGGCATCGTCAAGACCGGGGGCGGTGCCTCGGGCGCGGCCTTCTTCGGCGCGCAGACCGGCACCTTCGACTTCCGCGATGGCATTCTGGAGATCACCGACGGCACCTTCACGCTGACGCAAGCACTGATAGACGCGGGCTTTGACCGGCTGCAGATTGTCGGCGGCACGGTTGTTCTGGACGAGGATGTGACCCTGACGGAACTGACCATGCTGGGCGGTTCGCTGGAAGGCACGGGCGCGGCCACGGTGCAGGACATGATATGGCGCGGCGGCGCGGTCTCGTTGACCGGCGGTGTGGACATTCCCGCCGGGGCCACGGCCACCGTTGACAACCCGTATTACACATCGCCGACGCTGGCCACGACCCTGACCGTGGATGGCACGCTGGTCTTCGGAGACAACTCGTACTTCACCTTCGGTACCACGCTGACCGATGCCAGCACCTCGACCTCGACCCCGACGGCAGGCACCGTGCAGGTGAATGCCACCGGTGTGGCCGAGTTCCAGGGGCAGACCTCCCTCTACGACGGGTTGAACGATGGCACTTTGTCGGGCTTCACCGGCACCGGCACCCTGCGCAAGACCGGGTCGAACATCTCGTCGCTGATGGTGCAGGATTTCGCCGGAACCATCGACGATCCCGACAGCCAGTTCCACTTCAGCACGGGCACATCGACGATCACCCAGGCTACGCTGGACGGCGGGCTTGCAGTGCTGAACATCGACGGCGCGACGGTGCTGGCCAACGAGGACCTGAGCATCGACACCCTGTCGCTGGTCAACGGGCGGCTGGATGGCACCGGCACCGTGACCATCACTGGCCAGATGGACTGGACCGGTGGCAGCACCAATGGCAGCGGCGGTCTGGTGATCGCCAGCGGCGCCGATGTCGATTTCGGCGAAGCCGGCAATCCCAATGCCTATCTGCGCTATCTCTATCTCGGGCGCGACATGACCATCCAGGGCACGGCCGAGATGGGCAATGCCAATCTGTATCTGGGCAACCAGTACTACGACCGGACCACCCAGGCCACGATCACCCAGCCGGGCTTCTTGACGGTGGATACCGGCGGCACGCTGGACTTCCAGAACACATCCGGTGACGTGCGGATCTACAGCACGGCCTATTTCGCGGCAGGCGATGCGATCGGGATCGTCAACCTTGGCGCCATCACCGCCAGCGCCGGTACCCAGACCACCAGCATTCCGGTGGCGCGGCACGAAGGCAGCATCACCGCCGCCGACGGGCGCTTCCAGATCGAGACCGGCGTGTTCGAGGTGGATCAGGCGACGGATGGTGGCATCTTTGCCATCGCCGACGTGGTCAGCGGCACCGTCCACATCGTCGAGGACGTGTCCCTGGCCGAACTGACCATGGCCGGCGGCACACTTGACGGCCCCGGCGACCTGAGCCTGACCAGCGCCCTGAACTGGAGCAACGGCACCTTCTTTGGCGATGGCAAGGTGATCCTTGCGCAAGGCGCCAACGGGGTGATCGGGGCGGGCGCGGGCAGCACCGCGACGCTGTACCTGCAGCGCGAACTGGTGATTGCCGGCGATGCGGACATGGAGGGCGCGCTGCTGCGGCTGGGCACCTATGTCTACGACGCAACGCAGGGGCTGAACATCAACCATCCGGGGGTTCTGACCATCGATCCCACCGGCACCCTGCGCCTGATCGGGGACAATGCCAATTTCAGCAACTATCGCAGCATCGGGACTGTGGCGGCCGCTGGCAACCAGATCGACAACAATGGCCAGATCATCAAGGACGGCGGCGGCATCAGTTCCGTCTCGAACGGGGTGCCGCTGGTCGGGTCGGGCAGCTATCTGACTCAGGACGGGGTGTTCGAGGTCCGCAGCGGCACGACGCTGGTCATCAACGGATCGGTGTCGCTGTCCCACATCCGTCTGAACGGCGGCACGCTGGACGTGACTGCCGACAGCAGCATCACCGATCTCGAGGTTGTCTCGGGCACCGTCACAGGGATCGGGGACCTGACCGTCACCGGCGACTACCGCCAGACCGGCGGCACCCTGACCGGTACCGGCGCCTTGGTCATCGGCACCGGTGCTTCGGCCCAATTCGGGCCCGAGTACACCGGCGACAGCCGCGCCACCAACATCAATCTGGATGTGGCGCGCGACCTGACGATCCAGGGCACCGCCACCATCGAACAGGCGCATCTGCGCCTGGGCGTCAGTGGCACGCCGCAGACCGGGGTCGATGTGACCGTTGCCGCGGGTGGGACGCTGAACCTTGAAGGGGCGCACGCGCGGCTGCAGGACTACCGATCCTCGGCAGGGTCGCCCAATGCGGTCATCAACAACGGCACCATCCAGAAGACCGGCGATGGCATCGCCGACATCGACGCCACCATCGCCCTTTCGGGCAGCGGCACCGTGCTGGCACCCACCGGCCAGATCACCACGCCCAACGGAGACGTCGGCAGCTTCACGCCCCCGGCCCCGACGCCGATCTATGCCGATACGGTGGCCAACGGGGTCACGCGGGTCGTGACCGCCGCCGACGGGGTCACCGATATCTCAGTCACTGGAGGCGTCTTGCAGGTGAACGAGGATATCACCCTGACCAACCTGTCGATGACCAATGGCCGCATCGAAGGCACCGGCGTGATTACCATCACCGGCCGCCTGGACTGGCAGGGCGGCGAGTTCCGCGCGGGTGGCGAGGTCATCGTGGCTGCCGGCGCGCAGGCGGTGCTGGGTGAATTGCTGAACGTCGAGGCGCCCATCGACCACGGCAGTCTCTACCTGGGCCGCACCCTGACCATCGCAGGGTCGGCGGTGCAAGAGCAGGCGACCCTGCGGCTGGGATCGACCCAATCGGGGCCCGATACCCATGGCATCCTGAACATCACCGGCACCGGCAGTTACGAAGCGCGTGAATTCAACTCGGACATCCTGCGCTACCGCGATGCCAGCGATGGCACCCTGTCCGAGATCATCCTGGATGGCAGCTTCACCAAGACGGGTGCGGGACAGACACGCCTGAACGGTCTGCCGATCTCGGGCACGGGCACGCTGTCCCAGACCGACACCGGCACGCTGTACCTGGAAAACATGACCTCGACCCTGGACAGCCCCGGTGCAACCCTGACCGGCGATATCGCGGTCTCGGGCGGCCGGTTCGTGATCGACGCCGACACCGATCTGAGCGGCCTGACCAGCCTGCATATCATCAATGGCACGCTTGTTGTCTCGGGCGACGTCAGCCTTGCGGGCCTGATCCTGCAAGACAGTACCCTACAGGTGATCGACACCCTGACCGTGACCGGCAGTTACACCGCCTATGCCTCGACCGTGACGGGGGGTGGGGAGCTGATTGTCGATGCGGGCGCCAGCGCCGAGATTCTGTCCAACCGCAGCTATACCACCAATCACTATCTGGGCGTCACCCTGACGGTGGATGGCGATCTTGCGGTCGACAACAGCGTGGTGCGGCTGGGCGAGCAGCATTACGACAGCGCGCAGGCGCAATACGTCTCGTTCGGCGGCCGGGTGGACGTCGGCACGACGGGCACCCTGACCCTGCACGGCGACTATGGCGATATCGTCCTTGGCCACACCGTTACGGGCGTCACCGCCGAGGTCGCGGTCGATGGCACGCTGATCAAGGAAGACGGCGGCACCAGCGATATCCACGCGTTGCAGCTTGGTACCAATGCCACGGTCCAGATCGTGGATGGGGTCGTGCGTCTGACCGGCGGCACGCTGGACCTGACGCAGGCGATGGTCGATGCGGGCCTGACCGATATCGCGCTTGGTGGTGGCGAGTTGGTGATCACCGAGGATATCTCGCTGAACAGCCTCTCGATCTCGGGCGGCACCTTGTCCGGCGATGGCGATCTGACGATCATCACCGCCCTGACCACCACGAGCGGCGGCACGTTGAGCGGTGGGGACATCATCATCGCCGATACCGCCAAGGCCGAGCTTGGCAGCCACTACTACAGTTCGCTTGGCCGCAACCTGACGGTGCATGGTGAGGCCGAAGTGACCAGCGCGATGTATCTGGGGGTGCAGACCTACGACTCGACTCTTGGGCAGTACGTCTACACCGCGGGTGCGCTGGATGTTTCGGCGACCGGCACCTTGCGGGTTTCCGGCTCGGGCTCGATCTACCTGGCCGCGACACCGCCGGCCGGCACCAACTGGGGCGTGACCTCGGCTGGCACCATCGTGTCCGAGGTGAGCGAGCTGACCATCCCGCTGCTGGATGGCAGTGCCAGCACCTATCAGCTCAACAACGGGGTGATGGTGCATTCCACCGGTGACCTATTGCTGACACAGGCCATGGTCGATGCCGGGCTGACCAGTCTGAAGGTCACCAACGGCACGGTCACTGTCGATGAGGACGTCACCCTGCCGCGCCTGGACCTGAGCGGCGGCGAGGTACGGGGCACCGGCACGCTGACGGTCAGCCAGGACTTTGACTGGATCGCCGGCACCATGAGCGGAACCGGCGTGACCCATCTGGCCGATACCGCCGATGTGCTGTTCGGCTACGACCACGCCACCACAAGTTCCTCTGGCCACGGCTTCCTGACACGCACGCTGGAGATCGAGGGCGATGCCGATCTGGGCAACATGTCCCTGCAACTGGGCCAGCGCGGCACTTATGACAGCACGCTGAATCAATACAACTTCGACCACGGGGTGGTGTCGGTGCTCGGCACCGGGACCCTGACCATCAACGGCAACCTGAACAGCATCAGCCGCAGGTTCGCGGGCTATGACGAGGATGACAGCGGGGTGGCCAACGCGGGCGCCATCGTCAAGACCGGCGGCGGCACCACCGCGATTTCGCTGCTGTCCAATACCGGCACCTTCGACTTCCAGGATGGCATCCTGACGCTCAGCGGCGGCGAGTTGACCTATTCGCAGGCACTGATCGACGCGGGCTTCACCGAAATCGTGGTGCAAAGCGGAACCTTCACCGTGTCCGAGGCGCTGTCGGTCGACAACCTGACCATCAATGGCGGCACGCTGGTCATCCAGGATGATCTGACCGTTCTTCAGAACTTCGACTGGCAGCAGGGCACCGTCGAAACCGGGGATGCAACGCTGACCATTGCCGACACCGCCACGGCGGCTTTCGGCCAGCCCTTCGATCCTGAGAACCCGTACAACAGCACCAATCTGCAGCTGCGCGGTGACATGGATGTGGCGGGAACGGCGGACTTTGGCAGCGTGCAGCTTTACCTTGGCCAGACCACCTACAATTCGCAGATTGGCCAGTACGATCAGAAACCGGGGACGTTGGACATCCTGTCCACCGGGGTTCTGACCATGGACGGGCCGCGGGCGGATATTTTCGTGAGCTCTTACAACAACGTGGTGACAACCGGGGTTAACGTCGGGGTCAACGTGCAGGGCACGCTTGCCAAGATCAACGGCGGATCCAGCGAGGTGCCGCTTTACGGCGACAACACCAGTGGCACCTTCCAGCAGGGTTCGGGGCAGTTCGCCCTGACCGCGCCCTGGCAGGACTCGGGCCTCACCGAAGTGGTGCTGACCCCGGAGATGGTGGCCAACGGGCTGGATCACGTGCGGGTCGAGGACGCCGTGCTGTATGTCGGGCAGGATCTGTCGGTCGGAACGTTGGAGTTGGCAGACAACGCGGCGCTGGCCGGGCCAGGCGATGTCACCGTCACCGGCGGGTTCGACATCAGCGATGCCTCGCTTCTGGGGACCGGCGACCTGATCCTTGAGACCGGCTCGGTCAGCCGGTTCGGCGAAGCCGCGATTCCGGATCAATACGACTTTGCCGAAGCGATCCTGATTGCCCAGACCGTCGAGGTGCGCGGCACCGCGATCATCGAGCAGGCCGACATGCTGCTGGGCGGAAGTCAGGCCAGCGGCAACGGCTTCTTTGACACCGATGCCTTCCAGTTTGTAACCGATCTGGACACCGCCGCGCCGGGCAACTTGGTCATTGCCGATACCGGCACGGTGGAGTTCTTTGGCCCGCAGACCGATTTCGAGCTTGGGTTCGATGCCCCGGCTGCCGCGCAAAGTGGCATCAGCAATGCCGGGACGATCCTGAAATCGGGCAGTGGCACCACGACCATCGACACCGGCATCAGCTTCGACAGCACCGGCATCATCCAGGTGATCGGCGGCAGTTTCGACGCGCCGGGCACGGTGTTCGACTTCGGGATCTGATGGAAAATCCCCGCCCGGGCGTTGTTGCCCGGGCGGGGGAGAAGACGCTCAGGCTGCCAGTGGCAGAATGCGCTGATCGTCGGCGTCGAAATAGAAGGCATCGTCAGGGTCGTAGCCCAGCGTCACACGGGCGCCCACCGGGGTGCTGTCCTGCCCGAAAAGCCGCACGGTCAGTGTTTCGCCCTGATCGGTGCGCACCAGCAGGTTGGTGTCGCCGCCCAGACGTTCCACATGGGTGACCTCGCCCGAGATCTGGCCATCGTCGCGAAAGGACAGGTATTCGGGACGGATGCCCAGCGTCTGGCCCGCCGGCAGACCCGCGACCGAACGCGCCAGGAAATTCATCGATGGCGAGCCAAGGAACCCGGCCACGAACCTGTTGGCGGGATTGTTGTAAAGGTCCATCGGGCTGCCCACCTGTTCGATCCGGCCATCGCGCAGCACGACGATCTTGTCGGCCAGCGTCATCGCCTCGATCTGGTCATGGGTCACATAGATCATCGAGGCCGACAGGGTCCGGTGCAGGGCGGCAATTTCGACCCGCGTGTTCATGCGCAGGGCGGCATCCAGGTTCGACAGCGGTTCGTCGAACAGGAACAGCTTGGGGTCACGCACGATGGCCCGGCCGATGGCCACGCGCTGACGCTGACCGCCAGAAAGTTCAGATGGCCGGCGCGCCAGGTACTTGTCCAGATCCAGCATCGCGCTGGCCTTGCCGACACGCTCTTCCACCACGTCCTTGGACTGGCCTTCCTGTTTCAGCCCCAGCCCCATGTTGTCCTTGACGGTCAGATGCGGATACAGCGCGTAGGATTGGAACACCATGGCGATGCCGCGCCGGGCGGGCGGGACAGTGTTCACCACGTCGCCGCCGATGGTGATGGTGCCGCTGGAGGCATCTTCCAGCCCCGCGATCACCCGCAGCAGCGTGGATTTCCCGCACCCCGAGGGGCCGACGAAGACGACGAATTCACCTTCTTCCACGGTCAGGTTGATGTCCTTGAGGACATGAACGGGGCCGAAGGACTTGTTGACGTTTTCCAGTTTCAGGGCGGTCATTGCAGGTCTCCCAGAGAAATAGTTTGGCCGGTGCGGATGCTTTCATCGGCGGCAAGGCAAATGCGCAGGGATTGCACGGCGTCGGTCATGTGACGGCTGAGGTCAGTGTCTTTGGCGATGGCGTCGAGGATCCAGGCCGCTTCGGCGTCGCAAAGTGCCTGGTGCCCCGGCTCGTCGGGCAGGTCGATGCGACGGTCGTCGCCGGGGCGATGTACCAGCAGGCCACCGACGCGGGTGTGGTTGTCGATGTCGTCGCTGTCGCCCTTGTCGGCATCGACGATGGACACCGCGCCATTGGGGCTGACCACATCCTTCACGAAGAAGGCGGTTTCCGACATCATCGGTCCCCATCCGGCCTCGTACCAGCCGACGGACCCGTCGTCGTAGATCACCTGGAACTGGCCATAGTTGTACATGTCCGGGGCGATCTCGTCGCTCAGCCGCAGGCCCATGCCATGGACCCGCAAGGGGGTGGCATCGGTGATCTGGCACATGACGTCGACATAATGCACCCCGCAGTCCACCAATGGAGAGGTCGTCTGCATCAGCGCCTTGTGGGTCTCCCACGCGGCCCCTTCGGACTGCTGGTTCAGGTTCAGGCGGAACACATAGGGTCCGCCAAGGGCGCGGGCCTCGGCGATCAGCCGCTGCCAGCTGGGGTGATGGCGCAGGATATAGCCAACCCCCAGCTTGCGGTTCAGTCGGCGGGCGGCGTCGGCCACCCGCTGCGCATCCGCGACCGTGCCTGCCAGCGGCTTTTCCACGAAGACATGGGCACCTGCCTCTATCGCCGCCACGGCATAATCGGCGTGGCTGTCGGTATAGGTGGCGATCACCACCAGTTCCGGCTTGGTCTGTGCCAGCGCCTCGCCAAACTCGGTGAAGCGCGGGTAGCTGGCCAGGGCGTCGGGCAGATCCACCGGCGAGCGGTTGACGAGCCCCACGACTTCGGCGTCAGGGTGGGCATGGTGGGCCAGGGCGTGGCTGCGCCCCATGTTGCCCAGTCCGGCGATGAGAACCCTCATTTCACCGCCCCCGAGGTGATACCGCGGATCAGCTGACGCGAGAAGATCACATAGAGGATCATCACCGGCAGGATCGCCATCGACAGGGCCGACAGAACCGCGTTCCAATCCGTCACGAACTGGCCGATGAACACCTGGCTGCCCAGGGTCAGGGTCTTGACCTCTTCCGCGGGGGCCAGGATCAGCGGGAACCACAGGTCGTTCCAGATCGGGATCATGTTGAACACCGCGACCGTGGCCATGGCGGGCCGCACCAGCGGCAGAACCAGCCGGAAGAAGATCTTGTATTCGCTCAGCCCGTCGATCCGTCCGGCGTTCTTCAGGTCGTCGCTGACGCCCTTCATGAACTCCGACAGGATGAACACGGCCAGCGGCAGGCCCTGCGCGGTGTAGACCAGGATCAGCGCCCACAGGGTGTTGACCAGCCCGGTCGAGACCATCATTTCCAGGATGGCGACGGTGCCGATGCGGATCGGGATCATGATCCCCAGCGCCAGGTACAGCCCCATCAGGGTGTTGCCCTTGAACCGGTACTCGGCCAGGGCAAAGGCCGCCATGGCGCCGAACAGCAGGATCAGGGTCAGCGAGACCACGGTCACGATCATCGAGTTCTGGAAGTACAGGAAGAAATCCCCCTGTTTCATCACGGTCTCGTAGCCGATCATCGAGAAACTCTCGGCATTGGGCAGGGCCAGCGGCTCGCGGAAGATGGCCTTGCGGGTCTTGAAGCTGTTGATCAGGATCACGAAAACCGGGAACAGCGCGATGATGGTATAGGTGATCAGCACCGCGTGCGCCGCGAAGGTGGTGCCCAGATTTGCTCTTGATTTGCTCATGTGTCCGCTCCTCAGAACTGGTAGCTGCGCAAACGGCGCTGGATACCGAACAGGTAGATGCACACGCCCACCAGGATGATGCCGAACATGGCCGAGGCGATGGTCGATCCCATGTGCGGATCGCCAAGCTGAAGCTGGAACCCGAAGAAGGTGCGGTACATGAAGGTGCCCAGGATGTCGGTCGAGAAATCCGGCCCGGCCAGCGCGCCCTGGGCGGCATAGATCAGGTCGAAAGCGTTGAAGTTGGCGACAAAGGTCAGGATCGAGATGATCCCGATGGAGGGCAGGATGAGCGGCAGCTTGATCTTGAAGAAGGCCTGCAAGCCGGTGATGCCGTCGCATTCGCCCGCTTCAAGGATCTCGTCGGGGATCGACAGCAGGGCTGCGTAGATCAGCATCATCGGGATCCCGACGTACTGCCAGACCGAAACAAGGCTCAGGGTGGTCAGGGCGTATTCTTCCTTGCCCAGCCACGGCTGGTAGAGGAACTTCAGGCCGATGGCGTTGAGCATTTCAGGTGCGATGCCCCAGATCGGCGACAGGATCAGTTTCCAGGCGAAGCCGACGATCACGAAGGACAGGATGGTCGGGATGAAGATCGCCGACCGGTAGAAGGCCGAGAACCGCAGCCGGGGCGAGGACAGGATCGCCGCAAGGGCGACGCCGATCGGGTTCTGCACCAGCATGTGGATCAGGAAGAACCAGGCGTTGTTGCCAAGCGCGTTCCAGAACTGATCGGACCAGATCGCATCGCCAAAGAGGGTACGGAAGTTCTGCAACCCGACCCAGACCCGCTGTTGTTCGACTTCGGAAAACAGGGACAGGCGCAGGGTGTTGAACAGCGGGTAGATCATGACCGCCGTGTAGACAAGGACAGCAGGCGCCAGGAAAACCGCAATGTGCCACCTGACTCGGGGTTTGGACGGCGTTGCCATCGGATGTCTCCTTCGAAATGTCGGGGGGGGAGGGGGTCCCCGGGCGGAGAGATGCGCCCGGGGCAGGTCAGGCCGCGCTTATTGCTGCGGGGCGTACCAGCTGGCGAGGCCGTTCTGCAGACGCTGGGCCGCGTCTTCGGGGCTTTCTTCGCCCTTGATCACGGCGACCGAGGCGTTCCAGGTCTCGTTTTCCAGGTTCGGCGTGCCGCGCGACAGGATCTGGTAGGTCGACCGGATCGAGCTTTCGCACTTGTCGCGCCACGAGATGAACTCCTGCGCGAGCGGATCGTCCAGTTCGACCGGCGCGTTGGACAGCGGGAAGAAGCCCGGTAGCGCGTTGGCGAAGATGTTCGAGAACTCCGACGAGGCCACCCAGTTCAGGAAGGTGCGGGCCGCTTCGGGATTCTCGGAGGCGGCGTTCATGCCGATGCCGATGTCGGTGTGATCCGAGATATAGCAGGTGTCGCCCGCATTCGGGACCGGCGGGTTGAAGGCGCCCATTTCGAAATCGGCCTGCGCGTTGAAGCCCGAGATTTCCCACGATCCGGCCGGATAGATGGCGGCGCGGCCCAGGGTGAAGATGTTCTGGCTGTCGGGATAGGTCTGCGCCTCATAGCCGTAACCCAGGTAGTCGCCCCATTTGGCCAGTTGGCGGAACGGTGCGATCCAGCCTTCGTCGGTGAGCGATTGTTCGCCCGCGATCAGCGCGTTGCGGCCTTCTTCGCCCTTCCAGTAGTTCGGACCGATGTTGTTGTAGCCCATGGTGGCGGCTTCCCACTGGTCATTGGTGCCCATCGCCATCGGGGTATAACCGCCGTCTTCCTTGATCGCGTCCAGCACTGCGAAGAATTCGGCTTCGGTGGTGGGAACTTCCAGGCCAAGCTCGGCAAAGGCATCCTTGTTGTAGATGAAGCCGTGGATCACCGAGGCCATCGGCACGCAGTAGGTGGCGCTGCCGTCATCGGTGGACCAGCCCGACTTGGCCACGTCCGAGAAGTTGGCCATGCCGTCAAGGTCGCTCAGATTGGCCAGGTGGCCCGCGTCATACAGCGCCAGCGAGGCGTCGAAGGGGCGGCAGGTGATGATGTCGCCGGCCGAGCCCGCGTCCAGTTTGGAGTTCAGAACGGCGTTGTATTCCGCCGGGGCCGAGGGGGTGAACTTCAGCTTGATGCCGGGATGCTCGGCTTCGAACGCCGGGATGATCTTGTCCTGCCAGATGGTCAGGTCGTCGTTGCGCCAGCTTTCGATGATCAGCTCGGCATCCTGCGCCATGGCGGCAGTGCCGCCCAGCAGCGTGGTGACAAGCAGCGCGCCTTTCAGTGTGTTGAGTTTCATGTCTCTCTCCCTTGGGTTGGTCGTTCGATAAGGTTCAGGGTGTCTGTGCGGCCGCGGTCAAGCAAGCGCGAAGTCGTCCGCCTGCGTCGGCCAGCATCCGGCGGGCGGTGTCGGGATCATGGCCCGACGCCACCAGAACGGCGCATTTGGTGTTCCAGTCGCAGGCCTTCAGGGCCTCTTGTGCCGCCTCGGGCGAGACGCCGGTGATGCGGCTGACAATGGTGGCCGCGCGCTTGCGCAGCTTGATGTTGTCGGGGATCAGGTTGACCATCAGCCCGTCATGCACATGGCCCATCAGGACGCCGGCCTGCGTCGACATCATGTTCAGCGCCACTTTCTGTGCGGTGCCGGCGCCAAGACGGGTCGAGCCTTCGATGATTTCCGGACCTGTCGGCAGCGCGATGGCCACATCGGCCAGGGTCAATAGCCGCGAGCCGGGCACATTGGCGATGGCCACGACTGTCTGGCCGCGCTTCAGCGCGGCTTCGGCAAAGGCGATGGCAAAAGGGGTGGTGCCGCTGGCGCTGACCACGATGGCCAGGTCGCCGGGCTGCATGGTGGCGACGGCGGCAAGCGCATCGGCGGTGCCATCTTCCGTGTCGCCGGGCATGGCGCCGTCGGCAGGCACCCCGCCGGCCATGCAGATGCGGATTTGATCCTGTGCAACCCCGAAGGTGCCGGGCATCTCGCTGGCATCGGCAAGTGCCATCAGGCCCGAGCTTCCCGCCGCGGCCCAGAACACCCGATGTCCGCCCGACAGGGCCCCGGCCAGATGTACCGCCGCGATGTCGATGGCAGGTTTCGCATGGGCAACCGCAGCCACCGCTGCCTGTTGAGAGGCCAGCATGGCCGACAAGGCGTCGCCCCGCGACAGGGCGTCGAGGGGCATTGTGCCGGATGCGGTGGGCGGCGTGGTGCGCAAGCTGATTCCTCCTTCAAGTGCCACAACAATACCTAAACAATACCTTTTGTCTACCAATTATTTCCAAAACCGCCAGCGATACCCGGGGCCGCTTGTTTTGGCCTGAAATGGCCGGAATTTCTGTTGGATTGGCTGTATAGGTATGGTAAAGGTATCTTATGAGCAGCCGAACAGAATACCAAATATGTGCCGTGGATGGCGGCGGAACCGGATGCCGGGCCGTGATCGGGCGCTCGGACGGCGTGATTCTGGCGCGGGCCGCAGGCGGCCCTGCCAACTATACAACCAATCCCATACAAGCCGCCGAAAACCTGCAAAAAGCGGTGGACGAGGCGCTGTCCTTGGCCGGATCCGACGCGCTGCCGCTGGAACGTACCGTGGCGCATGTGGGATTGGCCGGGATCATGTGCGAAGACGATTCGCAGGCACTGGCGGCGCAACTGCCCTTCGCGCGCTGCTCGGTCTCCGATGATCGGCTGACCTCGGCCCTGGGCGGGCTGGGCGACCGGGATGGCGCGCTTCTGGCCATCGGTACCGGCTCTTTCGCGGCGGGCCGACGCGGAGGTTCGGTGCGGTTTCTGGGCGGCTATGGCTTCAAGGCCGGCGATCAGGCCTCGGGCGCCTGGCTGGGGCGGGAACTCTTGAGCCAGACGCTGCTGGCCTGTGACGGGCTGGCCGCGCCTTCGGACCTGACGCGCGCGGTCTTCGCCCGCTTCGACGAAAAGATCCATCGGCTGGCAACCTATTCGGCCACCGCTGACCCATCGCAATACGCCGGTTTCGCGCCGCAGATCGTGCAGGCCGCCAAGGATGGCGATGCGGTGGGCCGACGGCTGATGGAAGACGGGGCCGCCTATCTGAACGCGGCGCTGGACGCACTTGCACTGAATGACACCGATGTCCTGTGCCTGATCGGCGGGCTGGGGCCGCACTACGCGCCCTATCTTGCGCCCCGCTACCAGGTGCGGATCTGTCAGCCCCAGGGCACGGCATTGGATGGGGCCATGACGCTGGCCCGTAAACTTCTGGAGACAGTGGCATGACCGTGGCAGAATTCCTTGATCCCGAAGGCTGGTTCCATCTTGGTGCCGGACCCCGCTACATGCAGTTGTGGCAGCGCCTGAACGATGGCGTGTCGCGCGGGATCCTGCAGCCCGGCAGCCCGCTGCCCGCCGAGCGCGAGATCGCCGCGATCACCCAGATGTCGCGGGTCACCGTCCGCAAGGCGTTCCAGATGCTGGCCGACGAAGGCACCATCATCCAGAAGCAGGGCTCGGGCTCCTTCGTGGCGTCAAAACCCGAACGGATCGAGCAGAACCTGTCGCGGCTGACCTCGTTTTCCGAGGACATGACCCGGCGCGGCAAGACCTCGACCTCACGCTTCCTGGAGCGCGGCTTCTTCATGCCCTCGCCGGACGAGATCACCTCGCTGGGCCTGTCGTCCGAAGATTCGGTGGCGCGGATCGTGCGTCTGCGCATGGCCGATGGCGAGCCGATGGCGATCGAACGGGCTTCGCTGCCCACGGACATCCTGCCCAATCCGCTGTCTGTCGAGACCTCTCTTTACGAAGTGCTGGAGCGTGACGGGTTCCGTCCGGTCCGTGCGCTGCAGAAGATTTCCGCCATCAACCTGTCGGCCAAGGATGCCGAGCTTCTGGCGGTGCAGGTCGGCGATGCCGGCCTGATGATCGACCGGACCTCGTACCTGGAAAACGGGCGCGTGGCCGAGTTCACCCAATCCCTCTATCGCGGCGACGCCTACAACTTCGTTGCCGAACTCAGACTCTCAAAGGAATAGCCATGACGTCCCAGACTCATATGCAACGCGAGATCCTGGAAATCCCATCGGTCGTCGAAACCCTGCTGTCCCGTGAGCAGACCAACATGCAGGCCGCCGCCCGGATGCTGGAAGAGCGCGACCCGGCTTATCTGATCTCGGTGGCGCGCGGATCCTCGGATCACGCGGCGACCTTTTTCAAATACGCCGCCGAGCTGACCGCCGGTGTGCCCGTGGCTTCGGTCGGGCCGTCGATTGCATCGATCTATGAAAAGAAGCTCAAGCTGCAAGGCGCGGCCTGTCTGGCGGTGTCCCAGTCGGGAAAAAGCCCCGACATCGTGCGCATGGCTGAAATGGCGGGCGAGGCCGGGGCGCTGACATTCGCCATGACCAACCATGCCGACAGCGATCTGGCCAATGTCAGCAACCACACGCTGAACTTGCAGGCCGGCGCCGAGCTGAGCGTGGCGGCGACCAAGACTTTCGTGACCTCGGTGGTCTCGGCCCTGTGGCTGCTGGCCGAATGGCAGCGCGACGCGGCGTTGCTGGCCGCCATTCACAAGCTGCCGCAAGCACTGGAAAAGGCGGTGATCCTGGATTGGAGCGCGCTTGGCGAGCAGATCGCCTCGCAATCCTCGTTGTTCTGCCTGGGCCGAGGCACCACGCTGGCGATGTCCAACGAGGCGGCGCTGAAATTCAAGGAAACCTGCCAGTTGCACGCCGAATCCTATTCCTCGGCCGAGGTGCTGCACGGGCCGGTCTCGATCGTCGATCAGGGCTTCCCGGTGATCGCCCTGGCCGCCGCCGATCAGGCCGAACAGGCGCTGGTGGACGTGGCCGACCAGATCGCGGACAAGGGCGCGATGGTCTTTGCCACCTCGGACAAGGTACGCCGGGCTTCGCGTCTGCCGGTGGCGGCCACGGCGCATCCGCTGACCGACCCGATTTCGCTGATCTCGTCGTTCTACGCGCTGGTCGAACAAGTGGCGGTGTCGCGCGGGGTCAACCCGGACGAGCCGCGCCACCTCAAGAAAGTGACGGAAACAGTATGAGCACACATGCCTACCTGGGTGCAGGGATCTTTGACGGAACCAAGCTGCACAGCGATCGGGCGCTGGTTCTGGATGGCGACCGGGTGCAGGGAATTGTTGCACCCGATGCCATCCCCGCAGGCGCCGCGATCACCGAACTGGATGGCGGCACGCTGCTGTCGGGGTTTATCGACCTTCAGGTGAACGGCGGCGGCGGGGTCATGTTCAACGACGACACCACCGCCGAGGGCGTGGCCGCCATTGCCGCCGCCCATGCCACCACCGGTACGCGCGCGTTGCTGCCGACGCTGATCACCGACACGCCCGCGCGCACCCGCGCGGCGGTCGATGCCGTGGAAACCGCCATCGCCCGTGGCGTGGCGGGCGTCGTCGGCATCCATCTGGAAGGTCCGCATCTGTCCATCGCCCGCAAGGGCGCGCATGATCCGGCTCTGATCCGCCCGATGGAAGAGGATGACGCGGCCTTCCTGTGCGATGCCGCCCGGCGCCTGCCCAACGTGATGGTCACCGTCGCCTGCGAAAACGTGACCCCCGACCAGATCGCCCGGCTGACCGGGGCCGGGGTGATCGTGTCGCTGGGCCACACCGATTGCAGCCGGGATCAGGCCGAAGCCGCCTTTGCCGCCGGGGCCAGTTGCGTCACCCACCTGTTCAACGCCATGAGCCAGCTGGGCAATCGCGAACCCGGTCTGGTGGGCGCAACCCTGTCGACGCCGCAGGTTTCGGCGGGGCTGATCGCGGATGGCATCCATGTGCATCCCTCAAGCATGGCAGTGGCGCTGTCGGCCAAGCAGGCGCCGGGCAGTGTTTTCCTGGTGACCGATGCCATGTCCACCGTCGGCTCGGACATCACCGAGTTTCACCTCAACGGCCGTCGTGTGCTGCGCCGCGACGGGCGCCTGACGCTGGAAGATGGCACGCTGGCCGGTGCGGATCTGGATTTTCCCACCGCCTTGTCGGTGCTGATCGACAAGGTGGGCATCGCGCCTGCCCGAGCCTACGCCATGGCCACATCTATGCCTGCCGCCGTTCTGCGCGACGCCAAGGGGCTTGGCCGGATCGCCGCTGGGGCCGCCCTGTCGGCGATCTATCTGGATCGGGCGGGCCGGTATCGCGGAGATGTCCTGTCTGCATGACGGCACCGTCACCGAATGGCCGTTCGTGGGCCGGCGGTGACGGAAGGTCAGCCATGCACCGAAAGCATGACGGGCTTGCATATTAGTTTGTTGCCGCACTGCAGCGAGACGACTAGGTTCCTACTCAACGGATCGCAGTGATCCTGAAAGTTTCCGGCAGCTCCTCCTCCTCCCTGGGCTGCGGAAAATCTGCGGCGGCCCCTATCCTCCTCCCGGGGGTCGCCGCTTCTTTTCCCTCGATACCGCCAATCCACCGAACCCGCCGCGACACCGCCTGCTTTCGCGTTTCGGGTCTTTTTCTGTTGGCGGCTTGCCCGACCCAGACAGCGATCAGCACAATTGCCGCGCCGGTCATCTGCATGCTGCTCAACGCCTGACCCAGCACGACCCAGCCCAGCAGTACCGCGGTCAGCGGGCTCATCATGCCCAGGATTGATGCGGTGCCGGGGTCAAGCCGCGCAATCCCGCGAAACCACAGCCAATAGCTGAACGCGGCCCCGATCAGGCCCAGCCACAGCAACCCGGCCCAGGCTGGCGCTGACAAGCGGGGCAGCGCCGGTTCAAACAGCAACGCCACCGGCAACAGCAGAACGCCCCCTGCCGTCAATTGCCAGGCCGTGAAGCTGAGCGCCGAAACCGGCGGCTGCCATTTGCGGCTGAGCACCGTGCCCACCGCCATCGACGCGGCCCCGCCCAGTCCGGCGGCAATGCCCAGCGGATCCAGCGTGGCCTTTGGACCCAGCACCAGAAGTGCGACGCCGAGTATCCCGGCCATCGCCGCCCCAACGGCCAGTGGCCGCACCGGGGTGCCCAGCAGCCCGCGGGACAGGGCGATGACCATCAAGGTCTGCGTCGCGCCCAGTGTTGCCGCCACCCCGCCGGGAAGGCGGTGCGCGGTCACGAACAGCAGCGTCCAGAACACCGCGAAATTCAGCGCGCCCAGCAGCAATGTCCGGCCAAGCCAGTCGCGTGGGGGCAGGCAGCGCGTCAGCGCCAGCAACAGCAGCCCGGCCGGCAAAGCGCGCGCCATGGCAAGGGTCAGCGGGTAGCCCTGCGGCAGGGCCTCGGTGGTGACGATATAGGTGCTGCCCCAGATGGCCGGAGCAAGGGCGGTGAGCATCAGGTCGGAGGTGCGGGACATGGGAGCCTCGTTTGGGTCAATAGCGAAGGTAGGATCCAAGGCGCGGATCGGGTGGCCGGGGCGGCAGGCCGATATCGCGCATCTCGTGCGGGTTCAGGGTGTGGGGCGTGGCGGGCAGGATCCGCTGCCGTGCCCAAGGGCGGAGCTTTCGAAGAAATCGACGCATGACGGGGCTCAAGCCACTTGCGCCGGGGCTGCGGCGACGGTCAGTTTGCTGGCGATCCGCGCCACATGCGCCCCCTGATAGCGTGCACCATCCAGATCGGTTTGCGTCGGGTGCAGGCTGCCATCGGCCCCGGCAATGGTGCCCGCGCCGTAGGGCGCACCGCCGATGATGCCCGTGCTGTTGGTCTGACCGGCAAAGCTGTAGGGCAGACCGACGATCACCATGCCGAAATGCATCAGCGGGATCTGCGTGGACAGCAGGGTCGCCTCATGGCCGCCGTGCTGCGAGCCGGTCGAGGCGAACACAGCCCCGACCTTGCCTTCCAGCGCATTGCGCGCCCAGAGGCCACCGGCCTGATCCAGAAACTGCTTCATCTGTCCCGCCATCATTCCAAAACGCGTGGGGGTGCCGAAGATGATGGCGTCATAGCGGGCCAGATCGGCGGGGCTGGCTTCGGGCGTGTCATCCGCGACGAACCCGGCGGCGCGTCGGGCCGCTTCGGGCATGGTTTCGGGGATGCGGCGCAGGTCGACGTGACAGCCGGGAACCGACCGGGCGCCATCGGCCTCGGCCCACGCCAGGGTGCGCACATGGCCGTAGCTGGAATAGTAGAGAACAAGAATGCGGGTCATCTGGGGCCTCTTTCGGGTGTTGTGATGCCCGCGAAGATGGCCTTGATGGGCCGTCGGATTGAGACGGCCTGCCGCAAATGACTTTTCAGCCCGCGTGAAGAATGTCAGCCCGACAGGGTGGCGCGCAGGTGGTCAAGGAAGGCAGCCACCTTGGCCTCGCCGCCGGCCTGCGCGTTGGTCACCGCATAGATGTGCCGCATGGGGAGTTCGTGCGCCGGCAGGACCCGCACCAGCGCGCCTTGCTGTTCGGCGGGGTCGGCGATGAAATCGGGCAGGGTGCCGATGCCCATGCCCGCCACCAGAAGATCGCGCAGGACAAGGCTGCTGCCCACCTTCAGCCGTGGGGTGGTCTCGACCGGGCGTGCGCCCTGTGGCCCGTGCAGGTGCCAGGTCGAGGTGTGATCGGCCAGCAGGAAGCCGATGGTGTCATGACCGGCAAGATCATCGGGTGTATCCGGGGTGCCGCGCCGCTCCAGATAGGAGCGTGCGGCATAGATCCGTTGATGCACCTCGCCGATCCGCCGTGCCCGCAGGCCGCTGTCGGGCAGGGTCGCACGCACCCGGATCGACAGGTCGAAGCCGCCTTCGATCATGTCCACGACCTGATCGTCCAGCGACAGGGTGACCTGCAGATCCGGGTGCCGGTCCAGAAACGCAGGCAGGATCGGGGCCAGCACCATCTGCCCGAATGACCCCGGCGCATTGATCCTGAGATGCCCCCGCACGACGCCGGACCGGGTGCGGAGACGATCCTCGGCGCGGGTCACGGCCTGCAGGATCTCTTGTGCATCCTGATAGTAGTCCCGCCCCGGATCGGTCAGCGCCATGCGCCGGGTGGAGCGGGTCAGCAGCGTACAGCCCAGGCTTTCCTCCAGCAGCTTGAGTTCCCGGCTCAGCAGGGCGGGGGACACGCCCAGATCCTCGGCGGCACGGGAAATGCTGCCGCGTTCGACAATGCGGCAATAGGCTTGCATGACCGAGAGCTTGTCCATGAGGGTCCTCCGGGCGGCGTGTCTTGCGGTTGGGGTCAGCATTTCAGCTTTGCCCTACGCTGGCAAAACCTGTGCATCCGGCAGCGTTGCTGGTTGGCCCAAGGGAGGTTCCGGAAAAACTGTTGACAGGTCCGATCAGCCTGCTCTACGCATTTGGAACGATCCAATAAGAGATCGACAAAGATTGTTAGCGATCACCGGGGGGATGGCATGAATTGGACGCTGGTCGGCGCAAGCACAATTGCGGCGCAATACATGATCGATGCGATCCGGGCCGTTGGCGGCGGAAAGATCCGTCACGTGATCAGCGGATCGGCGGATCATGCCGCAACCTATGCCAAGCACCACGGCATTCCATTCGCCGGAACGGATCTGGATCAGGCGTTGGCCGATCCCGAGGTTGCGGCGGTCTATATTTCATCCACCAACGAAAAGCACTTTGCGCAGGCCATGGCCGCGATCCGGGCGGGCAAGCATGTACTGTGCGAAAAGCCCCTTGCCATGACCCCGCAAGACGCCCGCGAAATGGTTCTGGCCGCCGAGGCCGCCGGCGTGGTGTTTGCAACCAACCACCACCTGCGCTGCGCTGGCAGTCATCAGGCAATCCGCGATGTCATCAAGGCTGGCCGCATCGGGCGGGTCTTGTCGCTGCGGATCCATCACGCGGTAGAGCTTCCGGGCAACCTGCAAACCTGGCGCATCAATGCAGCCGGCAGTGGCGGCGGGGTGATCCCGGACATCACCGTGCATGATGCCGATGTGGTGCGCTTTCTGACGGGCGAGGATCCCGTCCGCGTGACGGCCATGATGGCCGCCAGCGGCATGGGGCAGGGGGTCGAGGATTCTGCCATGTCGGTCTGGGCGCTGCCCTCGGGCGCCATGGTGATGTCGCATGAAAGCTTCACCCATCCGTTCGCCGGCACCGGGATCGAGGTACACGGCACCGAAGGCTCTATCTTCGCCCGCGATGTGATGACCCAACGCCCCATCGGTTCTGTCGAACTGGTCACCGGGGCGGGGCGCGACGCCGTGCCCTTCCCGGATCACAACCTTTACGAATACGGCGTGCGCCGCTTTGTCGAAGCGACCAGGGGCCAGGGCACGCCTGCCGCGACCGGCTGGGACGGGGTGCACTCTCTGACCATCGCGCTGGCGGTGCGCGAGGCCGCCGAAACCGGGCAGACCGTCACCATCGCGTCTCCGGGGGCGGCATGAGCCGGGTTCACCTTGACGTCGCGGGCCGTGTTGCCGAAATCCGCCTCGACAACCCGGCCAAGATGAATGCGCTGGATCACCAGATGATCGCGCAACTCTCGGCCCATATCGACACCGTCGAACGCAATCGCGACCTTGCCTGCGTGCTGGTCACCGCCCAGGGCGACAAGGCCTTCTGCACCGGGGCCGACATTGCGGCCTGGGGTGGGCTGGATCCGGCGGAATTCGCCCGCCACTGGGTGCGCGATGGCCACCGGGTGCTGGGGCGACTGGCGCAATTGTCCAAGCCCACCATCGCGGTTCTGAACGGCCACGCCTTCGGCGGCGGGTTGGAACTGGCTGCTGCCTGCGACCTGCGCCTCATGGCGCCGCAAGCGACGCTGGCCCTGCCCGAAGCCGGGGTCGGGATCGTGCCGGGGTGGTCCGGCACCCAACGGCTGGCCCGCCTGATCCCCGAACCCGTGCTGAAGGAAATGGCGCTGTTTGGCCGCCGGATCAGCGCGGAACGGGCCTGCCAGATCGGCTTTGTCGCCGAGGTGAGCGAGGATCTTCGCGGTCTGGCGGCGACCCTGGCCGACCGCGTCGCACGCTTGTCGCCTCGGGCGGTCGAAATCACCAAGTCGATGATCCACGCCGCACGGGGTGAAGATCCCGCCGCCATGATCGAGGCGCTCGGCTCGGCCGCCATCGCTGCCACCGAGGATCGCGCCGAAGGCGTCGCCGCCTTTGCCGAACGCCGCAAACCCCAGTTTTCAGGGACCTGAGCATGACCGATCTGAACATCATCGCGGCCACCGGCGCGCCGCTTCCGGCCCAACCTTTCACGGGGCGCCACCTGATCGGGGGCGACTGGGTCGACAGTGCCGACGGGGCCACCTTCGACCGTCATTCGCCCGCGCATGGCATATTGGTCAGCCGCTCGGCCCAAGGGGGCGAAGCCGAAACCGATGCCGCCGTCGCCGCGGCCCGCGCGGCTTTCGATGCGGGGGTCTGGAGCCGGATCTCGGGCAAGGAACGCGCGGCGATGCTGCTGCGCGTGGCCGATCTGATCGAGGCCAATGTCGACGAAATCTCGGTCTGGGAAACGCTGGAAAGCGGCAAGCCCATCAGCCAGTCACGCGGCGAGGTGGGCGGCGCGGCGGATCTGTGGCGCTATGCGGCGTCGCTGGCGCGCACCTTGAAGGGCGACAGCCACAACACGTTGGGCGAGGACATGCTGGGCGTGATCCTGAAGGAACCCATCGGTGTGGTGTCGATCATCACCCCGTGGAATTTCCCGTTCTGGATCCTCAGCCAGAAACTGCCCTTCGCGCTGGCTGCGGGCTGCACCTGCGTGATCAAACCGTCCGAGATGACGCCCACCACCACCGTGCGCATGGGCGAATTGCTGGTCGAGGCCGGAATGCCCGCCGGGGTCGTCAACATCGTGCTGGGCCACGGTCTGCCCGTGGGCGCGCGGTTGTCCGATCATCCCGAGGTGGACATGGTGACCTTCACCGGCTCCACCGCCGTCGGCAAGACGATCTCGGCCACCGCCGCCGGAACCCTGAAGAAGGTCGCGCTGGAACTGGGCGGCAAGAACCCGCAGGTGATCTTTCCTGACGCGGATCTGGACGGGGCCGCCGATGCGGTGACCTTCGGGGTCTATTTCAACGCGGGCGAATGCTGCAATTCCAGCAGCCGGATCCTTGTGCACGAAGACATTGCCGGGGCGTTCATCGACAAGGTCGTGGCCCTGTCGCGGCGGGTGGCCTTTGGCGATCCGATGGATCCCCAGACCCAGGTCGGCGCCATCGTCACGCCCGAACACAATGCCAAGATCGACGGCTATGTGCGTGAGGCCGAGGCCGCCGGGGCGAAAATCTGCCTGGGCGGCGGCGTACTGACCGTGCCGGGCCTGGACGGGCAATTCTACCAGCCCACAGTGGTGGCAAGTGTCACCCCGGACATGCCGATTGCCCGCGACGAAGTCTTCGGACCGGTGCTGTCGGTGCTGACCTTCCGCACGCTGGATGAGGCGCTGGCCATCGTCAATGACGCCACCTACGGCCTGTCGGCGGGGGTCTGGAGCGACAGCATCCATACCTGCCTCGACTTCGCCCGCCGTGCGCAGGCCGGTACGATCTGGACCAACACATGGATGGACGGCTTCCCGGAAATGACGTTTGGTGGGATGAAGCAATCGGGACAGGGCCGCGAGATCGGCTCTTATGGGCTGGAAGAATTTCTTGAGATCAAGACCCTGGCCATGCGGATCGGAAAAACCCGCGGACCCTGGGTCAGATAAAGCCGGGAAAAACCCGGTACGACAACGAACCAACGCAACATGGAGGAGACATCAATGCGTGGATATTTCGGAAAGACGATGACAGTGGCCTGCGCCCTGGCAGCGACCACCAGCATGGTTAAAGCCGAGGACGTGGAAGTTCTGCACTGGTGGACCAGTGGCGGGGAAGCCGCGGCGCTGAACGTGCTGAAGGAAGACCTGGCCGGTCAGGGCATCGGCTGGCTGGACATGCCGGTTGCCGGCGGCGGCGGCGAACAGGCAATGACCGTTCTGCGCGCCCGTGTCACCGCCGGGGATGCGCCCACCGCCGTGCAGGCGCTTGGGTTCGACATTCTCGACTGGGGCGAGCAGGGCTCGCTTGCGGACCTGAACGATGTCGCCGCCCAGGAAGGCTGGGACGCCGTTGTTCCCGAGGCGCTGCAGTTCTTTGCCAAGTATGACGGCAAATGGATCGCGGCCCCGGTCAACGTTCATTCGACCAACTGGGTCTGGGCGAACAAGGCGGTGCTCGACGACAACGGAATTGCCGTTCCCGAAACCTGGGATGATTTCGTCGCTGCGGTGGAAACGCTGAAAGCGGCGGGGATTACACCGATCGCCCATGGCGGACAGGCCTGGCAGGATGCGACGATCTTTGACGCTGTCGTCATGTCGACCGGCGGCCCGGATCTCTACAAGGCGGCCTTCATCGACCTGGATCCCGAAGCGCTCGGTTCGGATGCGATGAAGGAATCCTTCGACCGCATGGCCTATATCCGCGCCAACGTCGACGACAACTTCTCGGGTCGCGACTGGAACCTGGCAACGGCGATGGTCATCAATGGCGAAGCCGGTTTCCAGATGATGGGTGACTGGGCCAAGGGCGAATTCCTGAATGCCGGCAAGGTGCCCGGTCAGGACTTCCTGTGCTTCCGGTTCCCCGGAACCGGCGATCAGGTCACCTTCAACGCTGACCAGTTCATGATGTTCGATCAGGGCGGTGTGGTGTCGCCAGAACAGGCGGCCCTTGCCACGGCGATCCTGTCGCCGACGTTCCAATCGGCCTTCAACGTGGTCAAGGGCTCGGTCCCGGCGCGCACCGACGTGTCTGACGAGGCCTTCGACGACTGCGGCAAGCAGGGGATGAAGGACCTGGCCGCGGCCGCGTCGTCGGGCAATCTGTTCGGGTCGATGGCCCACGGCCATGCCAACCCGGCGGCTGTCAAGAACGCCATCTATGATGTCGTGACGGCGCATTTCAACGGCGAATACGACTCGGCCACCGCGACCGAGGAACTGGTGAACGCTGTCGAAGGCGCGCAGTAAGGCGCAGGTCTCCGGGGCGTGGTCCTGCACCGCGCCCCGGAATTGCCGGGCCTTTCACCGGCCGGGTCCGATCCAACCAGAACAATCGCATTTCCGCGCGCCCGTGCGGGACAGGAGGCGTAATGGCGCATCAATCCGCCGAGGTCGATTTCCGGACACGGCTGCAGAACTGGATCCCAAAGCTGGTTCTGTCGCCGTCACTGGCCGCCGTGCTGGTGTTCGTCTACGGGTTCATCCTGTTCACCCTGTATCTCAGCTTCACCAACTCCAAGATGCTGCCCAGCTATGACTGGGTGGGCTTCGAGAATTATCGCAAGCTGTGGGGGCTGAGCCATTGGTGGACCGCGATCACCAATCTCGCCATCTTCGCGACCCTCTACATCGTCATCTGCACCGCCATCGGCCTGACGCTGGCCATCCTGCTGGATCAGAAGATCCGCGGCGAGGGCATGTTGCGGCCGATCTACCTGTATCCCATGGCGCTGAGTTTCATCGTCACCGGCACCGCGTGGAAATGGTTTCTGGATCCCGGCATCGGGCTGGAAAACACCATGCACCTGTGGGGCTGGGAAAGTTTCGAATTCGGCTGGATCAAGGATCGCAACATGGCGATCTACACCATCGTCATCGCCGCCGTCTGGCAGACCAGCGGCTTCGTCATGGCGATGTTTCTGGCCGGCCTGCGCGGCATCGACAACGAGATCCTGAAAGCCGCCCAGATCGACGGTGCGTCGAACTGGAACCTGTATCGGCGCATTGTGATCCCGCTGCTGAGACCGGCCTTCCTGTCGGCCTTCGTGATCCTCAGCCATCTGGCGATCAAATCCTATGACCTTGTCATCGCCCTGACCGGCGGCGGACCGGGCCGGGCCACCGAACTGCCCGCGACCTTCATGTATTCCTACACCTTCTCGCGAAACCTGATGGGGGTGGGTGCCTCCAGCGCCGTGATCATGCTGATGACCATCGCCGCGATCATGACGCCCTATCTTTACGCCGAATTGCGGGAGAAACCCTGATGTCCGCCGCCACACAGGAAACCGCCATCCGCACCGGACGCATTGCCCGCACCTTCATCTACGTGGTTCTGCTGGTCTTTGCCCTGTTCTACCTGCTGCCGTTCTTCGTGATGCTGGTGAACTCGGTCAAACCGCTGAGCGAGATCACCGAAGGCAACATGATGGCCCTGCCGAAGGAACTGACCTTCGCGCCCTGGGCGTCGGCCTGGTCCACGGCGCAGATCGGCGTCGAGCCGACGGGTCTGCGTCCATACTTCCTGAACTCGCTGTTCATGGTGGTGCCGGCGGTGCTGATCTGCACGGCACTTGGCGCGCTGAACGGCTATGTGCTGACCAAATGGCGGTTCCGGGGTGACACGCTGCTGTTCGGCCTGATGCTGTTTTCCTGCTTCATCCCGTTCCAGATCGTGCTGATCCCGATGGCGCGGATGCTGGGGATCATGGGGCTGGCCGGATCCACTGCCGGGCTGGTGCTGGTGCACGTGGTCTATGGCATCGGGTTCTCGACCCTGTACTTCCGCAACTACTATTCCGCCTTCCCGACCGAACTGGTGCGCGCGGCGATGATCGACGGCGCCGGGTTCTTCCAGATCTTCTGGCGGATCATGGTGCCGGTGTCCGGGCCCATCACGGTGGTCTGCGTCATCTGGCTGTTCACCAACATCTGGAACGACTTCCTGTTCGGAGCCTCGTTCGCCTCGGGATCGAAAGCGCCGATGACGGTGGCTTTGAACAACCTCGTGCAATCCTCCACCGGGGTAAAGGAATACAACGTGCATTTCGCCGGAGCGATCCTCGCGGCACTTCCCACGCTTCTCGTCTACATCGTCGCTGGCCGCTATTTCGTGCGCGGCCTGATGGCGGGTTCGGTCAAAGGATAACCCGATGGGCTTTCTCGATATCTCCAATGTTACCAAGTCCTACGGCAACACCGAGGTTCTGCACCATGTGGACATTTCGGTTGAAGAGGGCGAATTCCTTGTGCTGGTCGGTCCGTCGGGCTGTGGCAAGTCCACGCTTCTGAACATGATCGCCGGGCTGGAAAGCATCACCTCGGGCGATGTGTCGATCAAGGGGCGGGTGGTCAACGGCGTGCATCCGTCCAAGCGCAACATCGCCATGGTGTTCCAGAGCTACGCACTCTACCCCAACATGACCGTGGGCCAGAACATGACCTTCGGGCTGGAAATGCACGGTGTCCCCAAGCCCGAGCGTGACAAGGCGCTGGCGGATGTCGCGGCGCTGTTGCAGATCACGCCGCTGCTGGATCGCAAGCCGGGGCAGCTTTCGGGCGGTCAGCGGCAGCGGGTGGCGATGGGACGGGCACTGGTGCGCAATCCGGATGTGTTCCTGTTTGACGAACCCTTGTCGAACCTGGATGCCAAGCTGCGTGTCGACATGCGCACCGAGATCAAGAAACTGCACGAAAAGCTGAAGACCACCATCGTCTATGTGACCCACGACCAGATCGAGGCGATGACCCTCTCGACCCGGATCGCGGTGATGTACAACGGTTATGTGCAACAGCTTGGCACCCCGAAAGAGATTTACGACACCCCGACCAACCTGTTTGTGGCGGGCTTCATGGGCAGCCCGTCGATGAACCTGTTGCCGGTCGAGGTTGCCATGATCGACGGCGCGCCGCACGCGGTGACCACCGATGCCGACGGCGCACCGCTGCACCTGCGACTGCATCAGCAGAACCTGTCTGAATGGGCCGGGCGCAAGATCATCCTTGGCATCCGGCCCGAGGCGATCACCGATCCCGAGGGCGCCGACCGGGCATCCTCGTGCATCATTCCGATGACCAACCGGGTCAGCGTCACCGAGCCCGCGGGCTCGGACACCTTCGCGACCATGACGCTGGCGGGGCAGGATTCCATCGCGCGGATGCGGGCGGATGCCTCGGTCGGGCCGGGCGAGATGTTCGAATTCGCCATCAACATGGAAAAGGCCGTGGCCTTCGATCCCGAAACCGAGCGTCGCATCGTGCCATGACTGCACCCGAAGTGATCGTCATCGGATCTGGAATGGGCGGGGCCTCGCTGGCGGCCTCTCTCGCCCCGTCCGGGCGCCGGATCCTGATTCTGGAGCGCGGCGAACATCTGCGCCCCTGCGCCGAGGATCGGGATGCCGGCGTGATCTTCGGGACAGATCACTTCCGGTCCGGCGAGGGCTGGCAGGACGCGCTTGGGCGCGACTTTTGCCCCGGCAACTACTACATGGTCGGCGGCAATTCGAAGTTCTTCGGCGGCGCCATGTATCGCTTTCGCACGCAGGACTTTGCGCCGCTGACGCATCTTGGCGGCACCACGCCGGGCTGGCCCATCGGCTATGACACGCTGGTGCCCTATTATGATCAGGCCGAGGCGCTGTTCCAGGTGCGCGGGGCCGCCGGTAACGACCCGACCGAGCCGCCGCGCAACCGCCCCTATCCGCATCCCCCCGTACCGGACGAGCCGGTGATCGCCGACCTGCGCCGCCGCCTGACGGCGCTGGGGCTGCATCCTTCCGCGATCCCGCTGGCGGTGGATATCGACCGCTGGCTGGCCGGCGGGCAAACGCCCTGGGACGGGTTTCCCGAAACCCGTGGCGGCAAGCTGGATGCCGAGACCGCGGCCCTTGCCCGGGCCTTGTCCCACGACAATGTCACCCTGCGCACCGGGTGCCGCGTGCGGCGACTGCTGGCTGGCGCTGGCGGGGGGATCACCGGCATCGAGGTCGATACCCCCGGGGGCGGCGAGACCCTGACCGCCCCGGTCATCGTGCTGGCGGCGGGCGCGGTGCAAAGCGCGGCCCTGTTGCTGGGATCGGCGGATGCGGACCGTCCGGCGGGGCTGGCCAACCGCTCCGACCAGGTGGGGCGCAACTTCATGAACCACAACTGCTCGGCGGTGCTGGCCCTGCATCCGCTACGCAAGAACCCGTCTGTCTATCAAAAAACACTGGCGCTGAACGATTTCTACCTGACCGGCGGCGCGGGCGGCACCCCGCTGGGCAATGTGCAACTGCTGGGCAAGATCTCGGGTCGGATCCTGACGGCCACCACCAGCTTGCCGCGTCCGCTGGCCCATTGGATCGCGGCCCGGTCCGTCGATTTCTACGCCATGTCCGAAGACCTGCCAAATCCGGACAGCCGGGTTACCCTGCGCGATGGGCAGGTGGTGCTGGACTGGAAACGGTCGAACTGGCCGGCGCATGAGGCGCTGGTGGCGCGGCTGAAAACCCTCCTGCGCAAGGCCGGGTTTCCCGTCATCCTGTCGCGCGCCTTTGATCGGCGCACGCCGTCGCATCAATGCGGCACCGCGCGGATGGGGGCGGATCCGCGTGCCAGCGTGGTCGATCCTTTCGGGCGCAGCCACGATCATCCCAACCTGTTCATTGCCGATGCCTCGGTGCTGCCGACTTCGGCCGCTGTCAACCCGGCGCTGACCATCTCGGCACTGGCCATGCGCACCGCAGATCACATCCGGGACACCGACCTTGCGATATAGGGCGGCCCCCGTGGTCAGACATTCGATCCTTCATGGTCCGGGAGAACGGCTATGACGACAGTTCATGATTTCATCATCGTCGGCGGCGGCTCGGCCGGTTCGGTTCTGGCGGCGCGGCTGAGCGAGAATGCCGGAACCTCGGTGCTGTTGCTGGAGGCCGGTGGCGGCGACCGGCATCCGTTGTATCACCTGCCCGCAGGCTTTGCGAAGATGACCAAGGGCATCGGGTCCTGGGGCTGGAAGACGGTGCCGCAGACGCACATGAAGGGCATGGTCATCCCGTACACACAAGCCAAGGTGCTGGGCGGCGGCTCCACCATCAACGCGCAAATCTACACCCGTGGCAACGCGCTGGACTATGACGAATGGCGGCAGATGGGCTGCGATGGCTGGGGTTATGACGATGTGCTGCCCTATTTCCGCCGGTCCGAGGACAACGATACCTACGACGACCGCTTTCACGGCACCGGCGGGCCTCTGGGGGTCAGCCAGCCAGCGGCGCCGCTGCCCATCTGCGAGGCTTATTTCGAGGCTGCCGCCAGCCTTGGCATTCCGCGCAATTACGACATGACTGGTGAAGCCCAGGACGGCGTCGGCTATTACCAGCTGACCCAGCGCAACACCCGGCGCTGTTCGGCCTCCATGGGGTTTCTGACCCCGGCGGTGCGCAAGCGTCCGAACCTGACCATCCGCACCGGCGCCCAGGTTTCGCGCATCGTGGTCGAGGGTGGGCGCGCCATCGGGGTCGAGATCGCGGGCGAAGGCGTGCTGCGCGCCGGGGCCGAGGTGATCCTGTCGTCCGGCGCCATCGGCAGCCCGCGCCTGCTGATGCTGTCGGGGATCGGTCCCGCCGATCATCTGACCGGTCTTGGTCTGCCGGTGGTGTTCGACCAGCCCGAGGTGGGGTCCAACCTGCAAGACCATATTGACCTGTTCGTGATCGCCGAATGCACCGGGCCGCACACCTATGACCGCTATGCCAAGCCGCAATGGTCGGTGCTGGCCGGGCTGCAATACTTGTTGACGCGCAAGGGGCCGGTGGCCTCCAGCCTGTTCGAGACCGGCGGCTTCTGGTATGCCGAACCCGACGCGCGCTCGCCCGACATCCAGTTCCACCTTGGCCTTGGCTCGGGGATCGAGGCCGGGGTGGCGGCCATGCCAGAAGGCGGGGTGACGCTGAACTCGGCCTACCTGCGGCCACGGTCGCGGGGCACCGTGCGGCTGGCTTCGGCCGATCCGATGGCCGCGCCGCTGATCGACCCGAACTATTGGCAGGATCCGCACGACCGCGAGATGTCGATACGGGGTCTGAAGCTGGCGCAGAAGATCCTGCGGCAGGACGCGCTGAAGCCCTTCGTCAAGGCCGAACGGCTGCCGGGCCCCGAGGTGCGCAGCGATCAGGACTATTTCGACTTCGCCTGCGCCCATTCCAAGACCGACCACCATCCGGCGGGCACCTGTCGCATGGGGCCGGATGCGGCAGCGGTGCTGGATACAAGCCTGCGGTTCCGGGGGATCGACGGGCTGCGGGTCGCCGATGCCTCGGTGATGCCGCGGCTGGTATCGTCGAACACCAATGCGCCGACCATCATGATCGCCGAGAAGGCCGCCGACCTGATCCGGGAGGCGCATGGGATCTGAATGAGCCGCAGACCGACCATCGTCGATGTCGCCCGCGCCGCCGGGGTTTCGAAATCCACCGTCAGCCTTGTTCTGCAGAATTCGCCGCTGGTCAAAGCCGACACGCGGGATCAGGTGCGCAAGGCGATGGCCGATCTGGGCTATGTCTACAACCGTGCTGCGGCCAAGCTGCGCCGCTCCAACGCGGGGCTGATCGGGCTGGTCATCAATGATCTGCGCAACCCGTTCTTCTCGGAATTCGCAACGGCGGTGCAGATGGCCCTGTCGGCGCGCGGCTATGTCACCGTGGTGGCCAACACCGACGACGATCCGGCGCTGCAGGCGCAGGTGGTCTCGGCCATGATCGAACACGGGGTGTCGGCGCTGGTCATCTGTCCGGCCTACGGCGGGCAGCAGGATACCTTTGACGCGATCCGCCGGTCCGGTCTGCCCTGCCTGCAGGTACTGCGCCGGGTGGCACCGCCCGGATCGGGCATCCCGCTGTGTGCCCCGGATTTTCGCGGCGGGACATGGTCGGCGGTGGATCATCTGGTCTGGCAGGGCGCGCGCCGCATCGCCTTTCTGGGCGGGATCGAGGGCCGCCCCATTACCGAGGAACGCCTGTCGTGCTATCTGGAACGGCTTGAGATCGCGGGGATGGAGCCGCTGTTCCTGCCCGGTCGCGCCAGCAGGAAGTTTGGCCATGACATCGCCTGTACGCTGGCCAAGACCCATGGCGATGTGGATGCCGTGATGTGCTTCAACGATCTGATCGGCCTTGGGGTGCTGAGTGGCTGTGCACAGGCGGGCCGGCAGGTCGGGCGTGACCTGCTGGTGGTAGGCTTCGACGACATCGACGAATGCGCCCACGCCTTTCCCGGCCTGTCCTCGGTGAGAACCTTCATCTCGGATTTCGGGGCGGGTATTGCCGGTTCGGTTCTGGCGTGGCTGGAAAAGGACCAGAAGCCCGAGCCCGAAACCCGCACGCCGGTGGACCTGATCGTGCGCGCCTCAAGCCGGATGGCAGGGTGCCGCCCTCTGCAAGACTGAAACAGGAACGGAACCGCTGCTGTGACGACCGACATTTCCCAAAGCATCCTGGACGCGCTGACCGATGTGGACATGCCCCGGTTGGCGCCCGAACCGCCCTTTCCCGAGATCACCAACGTGGACGGTCAGCGGCTGCCGACCTATCGCTGTGGCTGTGTCGTGCTGGGCAGCGGCGCTGCGGGCCTGCGCGCGGCGGTCGAACTGAAGCGGCGCGGCGGCGATGTGGTGGTGGTCAGCCAAAGCGCCTGGGGCGGCACCTCGGCCTGCTCGGGGTCGGACAAGCAGACTCTGCACACGGCCAACACCTCGGACCAGGGCGACAACTACACGTCGATGGCGCGGGCAATCCGGGCGGGCGGCGCGATGGACGAGGACACCGCCTATATCGAGGCCGTGGGTTCGGGCCGGGCCATGGCGTCGTTGCAATATCTCGGGTTGCCGCTGCCGCAGGATGAACTGGGCGGCACCCTGCGCTATCAGACCGACCATGACGAGGTCGGCCGCGCCACCAGTTGCGGGCCGCGCACCTCTCGTCTGATGGTGCGGGTGCTGGCCGAAGAGGCGCTGCGCCTTGGTATTCCGATCTTCAACCAGACCACCGGATTGCGGCTTCTGACCGACGGCACTGGCGACAACCGGCGGGTGGCCGGGCTGCTGGCCATCCGTAGCAGGGACCGCAGCGCCGACAACCCCCTTGGGGTCTGCGTGTTCCAATGCCCGGTGATTGTGCTGGCCGCAGGCGGCCCCGGCGAGTTGTACCGCGACAGCGTTTTTCCCAACGGCTGCTTCGGTTCGCTGGGCATGGCGCTGGAGGCCGGCATCGAAGTGACAAACATCACCGAGGCGCAATTCGGGATCAGCACCCGGCGCGAGGGGTTTCCGTGGAACCTGTCGGGCACCTATGTGCAGGTGATCCCGCACATCTATTCGGTTGATGGCAGCGGTGCCGAGCGGCATTTCCTTGGCGACTACTATCGCACCACGCAGGAGATGGCCTCGAACATCTTCCGCAAGGGCTATCAATGGCCGTTCCACGCCACACGGATGCTGGACTTTGCCTCCAGCCTTGTCGATCTGGCGATCTTCCGTGAAACCCAGTCCGGGCGGCGGGTGTTCATGGATTTCAACCGTAACCCGCTGCCGGTGCCGGGGGATCGGCCGTTCAGCCTTGCGCGGCTGGATCCGGACGTCAGCACCTACCTGCGCAACGCCGGTGCCGTGCAGGCGTTGCCGATCGACCGGTTGCGCCACATGAACCCGCTCGCGATCGAATTGTACCGCCGCTACAAGGTGGATATCGCCGCCGACCCGCTGGAGTTCTCGGTCAACAACCAGCACATGAACGGCGGCGTGAAAGTGGATATCTGGGGCCAAAGCAGCCTGGCGGGGGTCTATGCGGTGGGCGAAGCCGCAGGCACCCATGGGGTCACCCGCCCCGGTGGGTCGGCCCTGAACGCGGGCCAGGTGTTCGGCACACGGGCGGCAGAGCACATTGCCGCCAGCGGCACCGCCGACACCGCGCCCAAGGGCGATCTGTCGGGTCTGGTGGCCGACGCCGTGACTGCCGTGACCGGTCTTCTGAACCGGGACAGTCCCCTGACCCATGCTGACGTGCGCGAGGCCGTGCAGGCCCGGATGAGCGACAATGTCGGCATCATCTGCACCCCCGAAACGGTGGCCGCCGCCCGCACCGACGCCGCCCGTCTGAACGCCGACATTCGGGCGCAGGGGATGTCCTTCAATCGCCCCGCCGAGGTGGGGCGCGTGGTCCAATGGCAGCAGATGGCGCTGGTCTCCGAAGCCGTCATCACGGCGCTGGATCACTACATCGAAGGGGGCGGTGGCAGTCGCGGCGCGCGGGCGATCTGCGAAACCGGGGGCGAGGCGTTGCCCATGGCGCGCTCCGGTCCGCTGGAGGGCTTCCGCTTCCGCACCGAGAAGCCCGCGCATCAGGCCGAGCAGATCGTGGTGCGCTGGACAGGCGAGGGGTTTGACCTGAGCACCCGCCCGAACCGCACCTTCGACGAGACCGCGAAGGCGTTTTTCGAACGTGACTGGCCCGACTGGCTGACTGGCGGCATCTACACGGCCCGCA
Source organism: Meridianimarinicoccus sp. MJW13 (assembly GCF_014901205.1). Taxonomy (GTDB): domain Bacteria; phylum Pseudomonadota; class Alphaproteobacteria; order Rhodobacterales; family Rhodobacteraceae; genus Meridianimarinicoccus. Next base: position 124,075 of record NZ_JACNMU010000009.1, on the reverse strand, counting down.
CCCAGACACCTGCGAAGGGTTGAGGCAGGAGTCCGGACCCGCCGGAACGGTGCCTTTCCGGCGCGGCCCTTGCGCACCTGATCAGGCCAAGGTCAGGCACCTTGTGATGGGGGCATAAAACGTTTAATTTATTTTGGGTCCCGGGGCGCTGACTGAAGATCGACCGCTCTGGTTGTGAAGCACGGGGCGACGCCTTGCGAATTGCAGGAGACTTCAGGTGCAGAAGAAGCGCGTGAGCATCAAGGAAGTTGCCGAACACGCCGGGGTCTCGGCGGCCACGGTGTCGCTGGTGCTGAATGACAAGGGCAGCATCTCGGACAAGACCCGCAAACATGTGCGCAACTCGGCCCGTGAACTGGGATTCATCCTGAACAAATCCGCCTCGCGATTGCGGTCCGGCCAGTCGCTGCTGATCGGGCTTGTGGTCAATGACATCTCCAACCCGTTCTTTGCGGAACTGTCCGCCAATGTGGAAACCGAAGCCGCCAGCGCGGGCTATCTTTCGGTCATTGCCAACACGCAGGACGATCGGGACACCCAGAGATCAGTGATTGAAACCATGATCGGGCAAGGGGTTGCCGGCTTGATCATTTCTTCGGCCACCGGCTCGCAGGAGGCGGATTTCGACGTGATCCGCGAAAACGGCATTCCCTTCGTGCTGTGCGTGCGGGATTTTCCCGGCTATGCGGCTGATTTCATAGGGTTTGACAACTTCCAGGCCGGGGTGATGGCCGGCGAGCATATCCTGGATCGTGGGTGTCGGCGCATCGCCTTTATGGGTGGCCTTGTGGGCAACACCAACCGGATCCGCCGATGCGAGGGCGTCAAATACGCCATGCAGCGTCGCGATCCCGATCTGACGCTGGTGCGCGATCTTTCCGGCCCGGCCACCCGGCAGTTCGGGCAGGACGCGGTACTGGACTTGCTGGCGCAAGACCCCGACACATCGGCCATCGTGTGTTTTAACGACTATGTCGCCATCGGTGCCTATGCCGCGCTGTACAAGATGGGCCGAAAGGTTGGACGGGATGTGGCGGTCATCGGGTTTGACAACCTGCCCGAATCCGCCGCCTGGAATCCGCCGCTGACCACCGTGGAGTTGTTCCCCCGTGCCATCGGCAGTCGCGCGGCCGAGGCGTTGATCGAAAGGATCCGGGACAACCAGCGCCCGCCGGAACGGATCTACCTCGCGCCGAAGCTGATAGTGCGGGAGTCCGCATGACCAATCCCGCAGACCGACTTGACAAGATGCGTGAAGGCAAGATTAAACGATTAACTGAATGGGCCGGAGAGTGGCCATCGGGCGAGGCGGGCGTTCCGCCCATGCGGTCCAGCGACGGACAACCTGTTGCGCCCGCGGGTGTGACCGAAACAGCGGGGGAGGCTATGATGATGAAGACAACACGTCGTGCGGTTGCGCGGTGCGTCGCTGCCCGTGATCTGCCCGCAAGACCCCATGCACCGTCCCGGCAATCTGCCGGGACCAAGCCATGCACAACACAGGACATCTGCCATGTATGATTTGCTCAAGGATATCCGGATCGTGGATTTCACCCATGTCTGGCAAGGGCCGGTCGCGACCTTGTTGCTGGCGGATTTCGGCGCCGATGTGATCAAGATCGAACGCCCCGGACGGGGGGACTGGTCGCGAGCCTGGGGGCCGTTCGCGGGGGACGTGAGCCTGCCGTTTGCCGGTCTGAACCGCAACAAGCGCTCGATCGTGCTGGATCTGAAGGCCGAGGACGGGCAGGCGGCGCTGGACAAGCTGTTGGCGACTGCCGACGTGGTGGTGCACAATTTTCGACCCGGGGTCGACCGCAAGATGGGCATCGATTTCGAAACCCTGCACGCACGCTTTCCCAAGCTGATCCACGCTTCGTCTTCAGGCTGGGGCGAGGCCGGACCGGATGCCGCGCGGGGCCGGGCGGGCCATGCCCAGATGGCAGCGGCAGAGGGTGGGCTGTTTTCGGCTGCCGACGGCGACCGCCTGCCGTCGCCGCCCACGGTGTCGATGGATCATATCGCCGGGCTGTTGCTGTCCAACGCGATCCTCGCGGCATTGGTCAGTCGCGCACGGACCGGTCTGGGGACACAGGTTTTCACCGATCTGCACAGCGCCGCATTGACCGCCCATGTGTGGGACGGGCCGCGCGCGCTGAACCCCTCGGCTGCGGATACCGGCGACGTGAACCTGTCGGTGACCGAGAAAACCCTGCAACACAGCTGGCGCACGGCGGATGGGTTTATCGAGATCTCGCCGGTGTTCACCGACAATCCTGTGCAATTGATCTGCCGGGGGCTTGGTTTGCCGGACCTGACGCAGGATCCGCGCTTTTCCGACCCGATGACGCAGTACGAAAACCGCGCGGCCCTGCGCGACTTGCTGGCCGCGCGGCTGGTGCAGAAGACCACCGCCGAATGGCTGCCGGCGCTGGAAGCGCAAGGCATTCTTTGTGCGCAGGTTCTGAGCCCCGAACAGGCCCTGACCCGCCCCGAAGCGGGCGTGAACGGCATGATCGTCGAGGTGGACCATCCGACCGCAGGCCCCATCCGCCTCGTGGGTTGCCCTGTGCGCACCACCACCGCGCCGCGCGCGTCGATGCCGCCGCCGATGCAGGGCCAGCACACGGAAGAGGTTCTGACGGAACTTGGGTTGAAATAGCCGCGATCACCGAAGGTAGCGTGCGCGGCCCCATCCCGCCTTTCCTATTTGCCCCAGTTCAGCGCAATCAGATCAAGCTCAGCCGCCAGCGACAGCAGCCGTTCCTTGGTGCGGTCGGTCATGGGCTTCAGCGGGTGGCGCACATGGTCGGATTTGATCACGCCGCCGGCCATCATCACCGTCTTGGCGGCGCGCAGCCCGCATTGGCGGTTCTCGTGGTTGATCAGCGGCAGGCAGAGCTTCCACTGCTCCAGCGCGGCATCGGTGTCTCCGGCGCGGTACCCGGTGACGATGGGGCGGATCTTCTCGGGTTGCAGGGCCGAGGTCATGGTGCCGGTGCACCCGGCGTCCAGATCGGCCAGCAGGGTTACGGCTTCTTCGCCATCGAAGGGGCCGAGGATGTGATCCCCGCCGGCTTCGATCAGCGCGGCCAGCTTGTCGGCGGCAAAGGGGGTTTCCATCTTGAAGTAAGACACGTTCGCGATCTCGCGGGCCATGCGCACCAGCAGCGGCACTGACAGGGTCGCGCCCGAGATCGGGGCGTCCTGCACCATGATCGGAATGCTGACCGTATCGGAAGCCGCCTGAAAATGCTCGAAGATCCCGGCCTCGGACGGCACCAGCCCGACACCGTGATAGGGCGCCATCATCATCAGCATCGCTGCGCCCAGGGCTTCGGCCTCACGCGCGCGGGCGGTGACGATTTCCGTGGCGAAATGGCTGACCGTGACGATGACCGGCACCCGGCCCGCCACATGTTCCAGGCTGGCTCGGGTCAGGGCAGCGCGTTCCGCGTCGGACAGCAGGAACTGTTCCGAATAATTGGCAAGGATGCAGATCGCGTCGACGCCCTGGTTGATCATGCAGTCCAGCACGCGGCGCATGCCGTCGATGTCGATGCGGCCGTCGGCGTAGAACGGGGTCGGGGCGACGGGAAGGATGCCGGTCAGGGGTTGGGTCATGGCAATGGTCTCTTGTCAGGGGGGAACGCGGCGCAGCAGGCCGCGCCGGTGTCGGGAAGAAGATCCGGTCAGAAGGATCAGGGGGCGGTGGCCCTCACCATTCGAAGGCCGGGGCCACCACGCGCTGCCCAAGGGTGAAGGCGTCGGCCACGTGACGCATCGGCGCCAGGTCCATGTCGATACCGCCCTGGGCCACCAGATCGGCCATCTGCGCGTAAAGGCGGGGGTATTCGCCCGCCAGCCCGGGCATGGCGTCCTGCACTTGCCCGTCCACGGTCATCTTGCCGCCGCCGTTTTCCAGAAGCAGCGTGCCTTCATCGGTGACGGCTTCGATGTTCCAGACCGGGGTTCCGGGCTCCAGCCAGTCCAGTTCCGCCGACACCTCGGCGCCGCCGGGATGGTGGAAGCGGCAGGTCGCGGCAATCGGGGTATCGCGGTTGGCCGGAAAATGCAGCTGCGCCTCGGTCAGATGGATCGGATCGGGCAGGATCTCGGTCACGATCGACAGGGCGTTGATGCCCGGATCGAAGATGCCCAGCCCACCGGGATCGAACACCCAGTCCTGCCCGGGATGCCAGTGGCGCACGTCCTCTTTCCAGGTCACGGTCAGCTTGCGCAGGGTCTTGTCGGCCAGCCAGGCTTTCGCCGCAGGCACCTTGTCGGCCTGCCGGGAATGCCAGGTGGCGTAAAGCGACACCCGGTGCGCGCGGGCCAGATCCAGCAGCGCATGGCATTCGGACAGGGTCGCGCCGGGCGGCTTTTCCAGCATCACATGACGCCCGGCCCGGATCGCCTGCGCGGCATAGTCATAGCGCGGCACCGGCGGCAGGCACAGCGAGACGACACGGATATCCGGGCGCGCGTCCAGCATCTTGCCGAAATCCGTGAAGGCTTCGACCCCATCGACCGTGCCATGGCGCGAGACGGTGGCGGCCAGTTCCCAATCCGCGCTGCCGGCGATGGCCGGAACATGCTGGTCCACCGCGATCTTTCCAATTCCAACCAGAGCAATCAACATCAATGAGAGTCCTTTCCAACGGGCGCGCCGCGGCAGCCCTTGAGAAAATCAAGATCCGCCCCGGTATCGGCGCCTTCTACATGGGTCTGGTGCAGCCACTCATAGCCGCCCTCTGCGGTGGGGTGTGCAGGGAACCATGTTTCAAGGCGGGCGGTCAATTCAGCGTCGGGGATGTCGAGATGCAGGCGCCGCGCGGCCACGTCCAGCTCGATCATGTCGCCATCGCGCACCACGGCCAGCGGTCCGCCCGCCGCCGCCTCGGGCGAAGTGTGCAGGATCACCGTGCCATAGGCCGTGCCTGACATGCGCGCGTCCGAAATGCGCACCATGTCGGTGATCCCCTTCTTCAGAACCTTGGGCGGCAGGCCCATGTTGCCGACCTCGGCCATACCCGGATAGCCCTTGGGGCCGCAGTTCTTCAGAACCATCACGCAGGTCTCGTCGATGTCCAGCGCGTCATCGTCGATCCGTGCCTTGTAGTCGTCGATGTCCTCGAACACGACGGCCCGGCCACGATGGGTCAGCAGGTGCGGCGAGGCGGCCGAAGGTTTCACCACCGCCCCCTTGGGCGCAAGGTTGCCCTTCAGCACGGCGATGCCGCCCTGCGGGGTCAGGGCCTGATCCAGCGGCAGGATCACATCCTCGTTCCAGTTGATGACGTCCTTGACCTCGTCCCAGATGGTGTCGCCCGAGACCGTCAGGGCGTCCTTGTGCAACTGGCCACCTTCGCCCAGACGTTTCAGCACCACCGGCAGGCCACCGGCATAGAAGAACTCTTCCATCAGGTATTTGCCCGAGGGCATCAGGTTGACGATGGTCGCCACGTCGCGGCCGCAACGGTCCCAGTCGTCAAGGCTCAGGTCGATGCCGACCCGGCCCGCGACGGCCAGCAAATGGATCACCGCATTGGTTGAGCCGCCGATGGCGCCATTGGTGCGGATCGCGTTCTCGAACGCCTTTTTCGTCATGATGTCGGATGGTTTCAGGTCATCCTTGACCATCTGCACGATGCGCCGCCCGGACAGTTGCGCCATGACGCGGCGGCGGCTGTCCACCGCCGGGATCGCAGCATTTCCCGACAGCGCCATGCCAAGCGCCTCGGCCATCGAGGCCATGGTGCTGGCGGTGCCCATGGTGTTGCAGGTACCGGTCGAGCGGCTCATGGATTGCTCGGCCTCCAGGAAATCCTCCTGGGTCATCTCGCCGGCTTTCACCGCTTCCGAGAACTTCCAAAGGTGGGTGCCCGAGCCTACCCGTTCCCCCCGGAAATAGCCGTTCAGCATCGGCCCGCCGGTGACCACGATCGACGGCAGGTCGGTCGAGGCCGCGGCCATCAGCAGCGACGGGGTGGTCTTGTCGCACCCCACCAGCAGCACCGCGCCGTCGATGGGCTGGCCGCGCATCTGTTCCTCGATGGAAAGGGCGGCCAGGTTGCGGAACATCATCGCCGTGGGCCGAAAGGTGTTTTCCGAGGCCGAGAATACCGGCACCTCGACCGGGAAGCCCCCGGCCTCCCAGATCCCGGCCTTCACCTTTTCGGCCAGCTCGCGCAGATGGCCGTTGCAGGGGGTCAGATCGGACCAGGTGTTCAGGATGCCGATCACCGGGCGCCCGTCGAACAGATCGTGCGGGTAGCCCTGGTTCTTCATCCAGCCCCGGTGATAGATGGTGTCGCGCGAGGTACCGCCGTACCACGACTGGCTGCGCAGCTTGCGGGGCCATTCGGCCGGTTTGAAGGTCATGGATCAGCCCTGCTTGTTCTTGTTGTAAACGTCGAAGATGACGGCCGCCAAAAGCACCAGACCCTTGATCATCTGCTGATAGTCAATGCCGATGCCCATGATCGACATGCCGTTGTTCAGCACCCCCATCAGGAAGGCCCCGACCACGGCGCCGACGATCTTGCCGACCCCGCCGGACATCGAGGCACCGCCGATGAACACCGCCGCGATCACGTCCAGTTCCAGCGCGAACCCCGCCTTGGGCGTCGCCGTGTTCAGCCGCGCGGCGAACACCAGACCGGCGATGGCGGCCAGAATGCCCATGTTGACGAAGGCCAGGAAGGTCAGCCGCTCGGTCTTGATGCCCGACAGCTTGGCGGCCTTCTGGTTGCCGCCCAGGGCATAGACCCGGCGGCCCAGCACCGTCTTTTCGGTCAGGAAAGCGTAGATGATGGTCAGCACGCCCATGGTGATCAGCACATTGGGCAGGCCCCGGAAGGTGGACAGCTTGTACATGATGAAGATCAGCGCCACGCCGACGATGGCATTGCGGGCGATGAAGAAGCTGCGCGGCTCGTCCATGATGCCGTAAGCCCGGTTGCGGGCGCGCTTGCGCATGCCGATCCAGAGAATGATGGCCGCCGCGACGATGCCGGTGCCAAGCGCCAGCACGTTCACCTGCCGGGCACCGAACAGCGGCGCGAGGCTTTGGCCGATGGCCGCCGGGAAGGCATCCGGCACGAAACCGTTGGCGATCACCTGGAATTCGCGCGGGAAGGGACCGACCGACTGGCCTTCCAGCAGCAGCAGCGACAGCCCGCGGAACACCAGCATGCCGGCCAGCGTCACGATGAAGGACGGGATCTTCCAGTAGGCCACCCAATATCCCTGCGCCGCGCCGATCAGCCCGCCGCAGACGATGCAGATGGCGATGGCGACCAGAATGGGTATCTCGTGGTTCACGATCATCACGGCCGCCAGCGCGCCCACAAACCCCATGACCGAGCCCACCGACAGGTCGATATTGCCCGACACGATGACGATCAGCATGCCAAGCGCCATGATGATGATATAGCTGTTCTGCAGCAGCAGGTTGGTGATGTTCACCGCCCGCAGCAACGTGCCCTGCGTCATGATCTGGAAGAAGACCATGATGGCGATCAGGGCGAACAGCAGCCCGTATTCGCGCAGGTGCGCCTTCAGGTAGTCGGTGACGCTCTTGGTCGGTTCGTTGTCCGTGGTCTCAGCCATAGCCATGCCCCGGTCTCCTTATTCTGTCACGATGAGCGACATGATGCGCTCCTGGCTGGCGTCCTTGGCCGAAAGCTCGCCCACCAGCGCGCCTTCGTTCATGACGTAGATGCGGTCGCACATGCCCAGCAGTTCGGGCATCTCGGAAGAGATCATCAGCACGCCTTTGCCCTGCGCGGACAGGTCGTTGATGATCCCGTAAATTTCGAATTTCGCGCCGACGTCGATGCCGCGCGTGGGCTCGTCCAGGATCAGCACATCGGGCTGTGCGAACAGCCATTTCGACAACACCACCTTCTGCTGGTTGCCGCCCGACAGGTTCATGACCCGCTGGAACACGCTGGGGGTGCGGATGTTCATCGCCTTGCGATACCGCTCGGAAACCTCGGTTTCCTCGTTCTCGTTCAGGATCCCGGCCGAGGACACGCCCGGCAGATTGGCCAGCGTCACGTTGCGCTGGATGGTTTCCTCAAGGATCAGACCCAGGCTCTTGCGATCCTCGGTGACATAGGCCAGCCCGGCCGCAATCGCCTTCGGCACGTCCGAGACATCGGCCTTCTGGCCGCGGATCCTGACCTCGCCGCTGATGTTGCGGCCATAGGACTTGCCGAACAGGCTCATCGCCAGTTCGGTGCGGCCCGCGCCCATCAATCCGGCGATGCCCACCACCTCGCCGGCGCGCACGTTGTACGTGGCATCGCGGATGACCTGGCGGTCGCTGTGCTCGGGATGCCAGACGTTCCAGTTGGAAACCTCCATCAGCATGTCGCCGGCACGCCGTTCGCGTTCGGGGTAGCGATGCGCCATGTCGCGGCCCACCATGTCGCGCACGATGGCGGCTTCGGTGATCGGCTGGGCCTTGGCATCCATGGTCGACACCGTGGTGCCGTCGCGGATCACCGTCACGCTGTCGGCAACGCGGCGCACCTCGTTCAGCTTGTGGCTGATGATGATGCAGGTCACGCCCTCGGCCTTCAGTTCCAGCATCAGGTCCAGCAGCGCCTGGCTGTCGGATTCCGACAGCGCCGCCGTCGGCTCGTCGAGGATCAGCAGCCGGACTTCCTTGGACAGCGCCTTGGCGATCTCCACCAGTTGCTGCTTGCCGACGCCCAGCTTGTCGACCAGCGTCGAGGGCGCCTCTTTCAGCCCGACCTTGCGCAGCAGTTTTTCGGTCTGCTGGAAGGTGGACTGCCAGTTGATGATGCCGCCGCGCGCCTGTTCGTTGCCCAGAAACAGGTTCTCGGCGATGGACAGAAGCGGCACCAGCGCCAGTTCCTGGTGGATGATGATGATGCCCTGCCGCTCGCTGTCCGCGATGTCGCGGAACTGTGCCAGCTGGCCATCATAGTGAATTTCGCCGTCGTAACTGCCCGCCGGATAGACCCCGGAGAGCACCTTCATCAGGGTCGATTTGCCAGCACCGTTTTCGCCGACCAGCGCGTGGATCTCGCCTTCGCGGACGGTCAGCTCGACCTCATCCAGCGCCTTGACGCCCGGAAAGGTCTTTGTGATCGAACGCATTTCCAGAAGCGCAGACATGCCCAATCCTCATCTGTCATCGCGACCTGCCCGAAGCGGTGTCCGGGCAGGTCGGAAATTGCCCGTCGGGCTTACTGGATCTGGTCCATGGTGTAGTAGCCGGAGTCGATCAGACGCTCTTCCCAGTTGGCCGCGGTCACCGGCAGCGGCTCCAGCAGATACGAGGGCACCACCTTGACGCCGTTGTCATAGGTCGAGGTGTCGTTGATTTCGGGCTCGCCGCCCGCCAGCAGCGCATCGGCCATGCCCACGGTCACACCGGCCAGCGACCGGGTGTCCTTGAAGATGGTTGAATACTGCTCGCCCGCCAGGATCGACTTGACCGAGGGCACCTCGGCGTCCTGACCGGTCACGATGGGCATCGGCTGATCGCCCGAGCCATAGCCGACGCCCTTCAGCGACGACAGGATGCCGATGGACAGCCCGTCATAGGGCGACAGCACCCCGTGCACGGTCTGGTCGGTGTAATGCGCGGACAGCAGGTTATCCATGCGCGCCTGCGCGACCGAGCCGTCCCAGCGCAGCGTGCCGACGGTGTCCATGCCCATCTGCCCCGACGCGATGTTGATCGACCCGTCGTCGATCAGAGGCTGGATGACGCTCATGGCGCCGTTGTAGAAGAAATAGGCGTTGTTGTCGTCGGGCGAGCCGCCGAAGAGTTCCACGTTCCACGGCTTTTGATCGCCGAAGCGTTCGTTCAGCCCGTTGACAAGGTTGGTGGCCTGCAGGACGCCGACCTTGAAGTTGTCGAAGGTGGCGTAATAGTCGACGTTGCCGCTGTCGCGGATCAGGCGGTCATAGGCGATGACCTTGATGCCCAGGGCGGCGGCGTTTTCCAACGCGTTCGACAAGGTCGTACCATCGATGGCGGCAATCACCAGAACATCGACGCCCTTGGTGATCATGTTCTCGATCTGGGCCAGTTGGTTGGGGATATCGTCTTCGGCATATTGCAGGTCGGTCTCATATCCGGCCGCGGTGAATTGCTCGACCATCGAGTTGCCGTCGGAAATCCAGCGCGCCGAGGATTTTGTCGGCATCGCGATGCCGACCTTGCCTTCGGCATAGGCCCCACCAGCAAGCAGGACGACAGCACCGGCCGAAGCCAGGAGCGATTTGAAAGTCATGTTGTTCCTCCACATGTTGCGCCCGTTGTTCTTGTGTTGGCGCGGTCTCCCTCGAACCTTCACGAGGTCCGTTGGGGCAGCTAACAGCCGGTTGACATAGCAATCAATTCGTATTCTCTGCGATCTGCATACCATTTCTGTTATACGGTCATTCATGGACATCGCTCACCGCCTGAAACCGAACCAGTTGCGCCTGCTGATGACCATTGCCGAAACCGGGCAGTTGCTGTTGGCCGCCAACAGGATCTCGGTGTCGCAGCCTGCGGCCTCGCGCATTCTGGCGGATGTTGAGAAACTGGTCGGCGGCGCGCTGTTCACCCGGCATCCCAAGGGGATGGAAGCCACGCCGTTGGGCGCCATCTGCATTCGCCACGCCAAGGTGATCCTGGAAGAGATGGATGAACTGGCCGCGGATGCCCAGCGGTTCAACGAGGGCAAGATCGGCCATGTGCGCGTGGGCACGGTCACAGGCCCTGCCGTCGGCACGCTGATGCCGGCCATCCAGAAGGTGAAGGCCGAAGCTGCCGATATCGAAATGACGATCGAGGTCGGCCCCTCGACGGAACTGGTTCGGGGCCTGATCGCGGGCCGGTTCGACTTTATCATATCGCGGCTGCCGGCGGGCTATGACAGCCGCGATTTCCGCCTGCATCCGGCCCGCAGCGAGGAAGTGACCTTCCTGGTCCGGGCGTCGCATCCGCTGGCGGCGCAGCGCGCGGTCGCGTTGACCGACCTGCTGGACAGCGAATGGGTGGTGCAGGTGTTGGGCTCACCGATCCGCGAGGCGGTCGATTCCGCGTTTCTGACCCATGACCTGCCCGCGCCGTCGCGGGTGACCAACACCGCGTCGCTGCTGGTGGCACTGTCCATGGTGCAGGCGTCCGACATCATTGCGCCGCTTTCGCGCGAGGTCGCCGCGATGTTGTGCGAAGGCCGCTTGAACGCGGATGTGGTCACGCTTGACCTGGCCACGCCGATCACCGTGCCGCCCTGTTTCGTCATTCAGAACCGGGAACAGCCGGTGACCCGCGCCGCCGAAAAAGTCTTCGCGGCGGTGTTCGAATTTCTCTGAGGCGCGTGGCGGCGCGGTCAGCGCCCCGCGATGGCCTTGACCTCGCAGAAATCGGCGATGCCGTGGAGACCGCCCTCCCGCCCGTTGCCCGATTGCTTGTAGCCGCCGAAGGGTGAGCCCTGGCCCAAACCCGCACCGTTGATCAGCACGGTTCCCGCGCGCAGATCCCGCGCCACGGCCATCGCCCGGTCGGGATCGGCCGACTGCACATAGGCTGACAGTCCATACAGCGTGTCATTTGCCATCGCGATGGCCTCGGCCTCGCTGTCATAGGGGATCAACACCAGAACCGGGCCGAAGATTTCCTCGCGCGCGATGGTCATGTCGTTGCTGACGTCGCCAAAGACCGTGGGTCGGACGAAATAGCCATCTTCCAACCCGTCCGGTTTGCCGAGGCCGCCGGCCAGAAGGGTTGCCCCCTCCGCGATGCCCTTGGCGATCATCGCCTGAACCCGGTCGAATTGCATGTCCGAGGCCAGCGGGCCGATGTGACGCCCGGGTTGCGCGGGGTCACCGACCATCGTCGTGCGGGCGGTGTCGGCGGCGATCTCGGCGGCCTTGGCGTACAGCGCGCGGGGCACCAGCATCCGGGTCGGCGCGTTGCAGCTTTGCCCGGTGTTGTTGAAGCACTGGCGTACCCCGCGGCGCACGGCCTTTTCCAGATCCACATCGTCAAGCAGGATGTTGGGGGATTTGCCGCCCAGTTCCAGCGTCACCCGCTTGATGGTCGCGGCGGCGGCGCGGCCGACCTCGACCCCGGCGCGGGTGGAGCCGGTGAAGGACACCATGTCCACATTCGGATGGCGGCTCAGTTCTGCCCCAACCGTCGGGCCGTCGCCGTTGATCAGGTTGAAGACCCCGGCAGGCACCCCGGCCTCGTCCAGGATCTCGGCAAACAGCAGCGCCGACAGCGGTGTCAGTTCCGAGGGTTTCAGCACCATCGTGCATCCCGCCGCCAGCGCCGGAAGGACCTTCAGCGCGATCTGGTTGGCGGGCCAGTTCCAGGGCGTGAGCAGCGCGCAAACGCCAATGGGCTCATGGCGCAACAGGTCGCCCGCTGGGTTGATTTCCTCGAAGGCAAACCGCTTTGCAGCTGCAACCACCCCGTCCAGATTGCCAAGCCCGGCCTGCGCCTGCGCCCGGCGGCTGAGATCGATAGGCGCGCCCATCTCGGCGCTGATGGCTTCGGCCATCTCGTCGTAGCGCGCTTCATATCCCGCGCGGATCGCGGCCAGAAGATCCAGACGTTCGGCCAGGGTGCTGCGCGCAAAGCCGGGAAAGGCGGCGCGGGCGGCGGAGACGGCAGCCTCCACATCCGCGGCAGTCCCCAGTGCCACCGTGGCAATCGGTTGGGCGGTGGCGGGATTGATGACCGGCAGCGTGTCGCGGCCCTGTGGTGCCACCCATGCGCCGTTGATGTAGAAGCGGTCGGTGTGCAGTTTGGTCATCCCAGTCCCCTTGGTCGATGCGGCGGGCGGCCCCGCGGTTGTGATTCATAGAACCAGCCCCGCCGGACGGGCGCCAGCCGTAACCGCGCGGCAGGGTCTAGACGTTCAGCAGCAGGTGCTTGCGCTCCCACGGCGAGATTTCGCGCTGAAATTCGTTCAGTTCGGCCAACTTGATGGCGGACAGCACGGCGCAGAACTCGGCCCCCAGCAGCGCCCGCATCTCATGCGCCTCGTTGAAGGCGGCCAGCATATCGAACGGGCCCTCGGGCAGGATCGCGCCGTCGGTCCAGATCTCGCCCTGCGCGGCGCGGCGCGGCGCGATGCGGTCGGTCATGCCCTTCAGTCCTGCCGCCAGCGAAGCCGCCAGCGCAAGGTAGGGGTTCGCGTCAATGCCGATGACGCGGTTTTCCACCCGCCGGGCTTCGGGGCGGGCATTGGGGATGCGCAGACCGGTGGTGCGGTTGTCGTGGCCCCATTCCATGTTGGTCGGCGCGCTCATCCCGCCGGTCAGGCGACGGTGGCTGTTCACATAGGGCGCGATCAGCGGCATGACTTCCATCAGGTGGCGCTGCGAGCCGCCGATGAAGTGATAGAAAGCCTCGGACTCCGACCCATCCGGGTTCGAGAAGATGTTCTGTCCGGTGCGCTTGTCCAGCACGCTTTGATGAATGTGCATGGCCGATCCGGGCTGGTCGCGCATCGGCTTGGCCATGAAGGTGGCGAAGAACTTGTGCTTCAACGCGGCCTCGCGGATCGCGCGCTTGAAATAGAAGACCTGGTCGGCCAGCGCCATCGGGTCGCCGTGCATCAGGTTGATCTCGATCTGCCCGGCGCCGCCTTCCTGGATCAGTGTGTCGATGTGCAGACCCTGATCCTCGGCATAGTCATAGATCGTGTCGATGACCTCGCCGTATTCATCGACGGCCACCATGGAATAGGCCTGCCGGGCCGAGCCGGGGCGACCGGTCCGTCCCACCGGCGGCTTCACCGGATCGTTCCAGTCGAGGTTTGGCGAGATCAGGTAGAATTCCAACTCCGGCGCGACAATGGGCTGCCAGCCGTGTTCGGCATAGCGATCCAGCACCCGTTTGAGCACGTTGCGCGGCGCGATGGACACCGGGTTGCCGTGCCGATCCTCCAGATCGCAGATCACCTGTAGCGTGGCATCCGCCGCCCAGGGCACCGCCGAGGCCGTGGACATGTCCGGGCGCAGCACCATGTCGACCTCAGTCCACTGGTTCTCGATCCCCGCAATATCGACGTATTCGCCGCTGACGGTTTCATAGAACAGCGAGGTCGGCAGGGCATAGGTCTGCTCGGGCGAGAACTTGTGCGACGGCATCGCCTTGCCGCGGGAACTGCCGACAAGGTCGGGAACGATGCACTCCACCTCTTCCAGGCGGCGGTCGCCGCGATAGGTCAGGAACGGGGCTGGAAGGGCTGCCTGCCAGTCGGAAGAAGGGGCGGGGGCCATGGAAAATCCTTGGGATGGCCTGCGGGCGCGATCCCGGCGGGAGGGCGGCGCAGAGGGTACAGACTTCTGCAGATCTGGCGATCCGGTGCCGAGCAGACAAGGGCATCGAGTGATGATTTCAGACAGAATCGACGGATTTCACGCAAGGGCACGGACGCCATATGGGGCCATCGTGCATAAAAGACTATCACAAAGTTCGGCGATCGCGTGCAAAGGGCGTCGCGCGCCGCCGCGTGCCGGATTGCACCACCCGCGCCATGGTCTTCCGGCGGCAGAATGATCAACTGGTCATACGGATGACGGGAAAAATGCTGATTGCTCGGCGGCCCTTGCACTCCGCTGAGGTCGCGCCGTCAATTGGCGAGATCGGGTCTCATGGGCACGCTTGTTCAGCGGGAACCGGTTGACAAGAGCCCGATAATTGATACAAATAATCATAAGAGTATCACAAATCAGCAAAAGCTACAAGAAAAAGGGCCCGTGGCCAAGTCCGGCCTAGAGCCACGGCGTTCAGCACCGCCCGGGATTGACAGCTATCTGACGGTGGTGGGACGTCTGAACCGACGCTTGCCGACCAGCCGGTGGTCCGACCAACCTATACGGTGCGGGGGTCTTGGTGATACGCAAAACACGACCAGCTTGGAGAATGGTTCATGACAAAGGGCGATCAGGCGTTCCGCCGCAAGGATACCGCGCGCGGCCGCTGGCACGAGATGACCTATGGCGGTGCGCTCAGCTTCCTGCGGCGCAACTACAGCCGCGATCTTGCGGGCGTCGATGTGGTGGTGACCGGGGTGCCCTTCGACACCGCCGTGACCTTCCGCCCCGGCTGTCGGCTGGGGCCGCAGGCGATCCGCGCCGGATCGGTGCAACTGGCCGAACTGAAGGCCTTTCCCTCGGGCATCGACCCGTTCGAACTGCTGGACGTCATCGACTATGGCGATGTGCATCTCGATCCGCACCACCCGCAAACCGTGCCCCCGGCGATCGAGGCCCATGCCGACGAAATCCTCGCCAGCGGTGCCAAGTTGCTGACGCTGGGCGGCGACCATTCCATCGCCTACCCGCTGCTGCGCGCCCATGCCAAGCGCCATGGCCCGTTGGCCCTGATCCAGTTCGACGCCCATTGCGACACATGGGACGATGATGGTGTCAGTCTGGACCACGGCACCATGTTTGCCCGCGCGGCCCACGAGGGCATCGTCGATGTCAGCCGCTCCACCCAGGTCGGGCTGCGCACCTATAATGACAGCACCCATGGGTTCGAGGTGCTGACCTCGCCCTGGGTGCATCGCAATGGCATTCAGGCCGCCATCGACATCGCGCGGGCGCGGGCCGGGGATGCGCCGGTCTACATCAGCTTCGACGTGGACGGGCTGGACCCGGCGTTTGCTCCGGGAACCGGCACGCCGGTACCGGGCGGGCTTGCGTCCTGGCAGGCGCTGGAGTTCATTCGCGGTCTGGAAGGGTTGAACCTGGTCGGGCTGGACGTGGTCGAGGTCTCTCCGCCCTACGATCATGCCGAGATCACCGCCATCGCGGCGGCGACCGTGGCGCATGACTGGCTGTGTCTGCTGGCCCTTGCCAAGGGTGCCGAACGGCATCCGGTGGGCCGGGTCTGAAGCGACATGGGATGCAATGGCGGACTGCAGTCTGCGAACCGGCGAAATCCCGGATCGCGCCGCCGGAACACCGCCTGACGTCTGCGGAAACCGCGTTCAGCTCTTGGCGGCCCAACCGGGCAGGAACTGCGCGATGATGTTGCGCTGAATATCCGAGGTGCCGCCATAAAGCACCCCACCCACCGCGTCACGCAGATCGCGGGCGGCCTCGGCCTCCCACAGGAAGCCTTGCCCGCCCATGGTGCGCACCGCGTCCAGGCTCGAGGCCAGAAGCGCCTCGGAGATATGCAGCTTGGTGATCGCCGCCGCGGCCGCATCCCCGGTGCCGGTCTGCATCTGCCATGCCGCCCGGCGCTGCATCAGATGGCAGGTCTCATAGCGCACCCGCATGTCTGCAAGCCGGTTCGACACCGACTGGTGCCTGGCGATGGGCTGCCCGAAGACGCTGCGCTGCTGGCTGAAGGCGACGCAGGCTTCCAACTGTCGTTTCATGGCCCCGACATGCGCGCAAAGCACCATCTGCCGTTCCCATTCCGACGAACGGGCAAAGATCGACGCGCCTGCCCCTTCCGGGCCAAGACGGGCGCTGTCGGGCAGGCGCACATCGGTGAAGCCAAGGAACCCGGTGGGAATGGTGCGCAGGCCCAGTTTTTCGATCTCGGGGCCGCGCGTGACCCCCGGCAAGCTGGTTTCGACCAGAAATGCGCTGACCCCCCAGGCCCCCGCCGCCGGGTTGGTGCGCGCAAAGACCAGCGCAAGGTCACAACAGGGCGCCATGCCGATGAACGCCTTCTGGCCGTTCAGCACATAGCTGTCGCCGTCACGCACCGCTTCCGTCTGCAAGGCCATGGCGTCCGAGCCCGAGGCCAGTTCGGTCACCGCATCAGCGCCGATCCAGTCCCCCGCCAGCAGCCGGGGCAGGTAGCGCGCCTGTTGCGCCTCGGTCCCGAATTCCACCAGCGGCCGCAGGACGGTCCACAGCGTGGCATTCAGCGCCAGCAACACACCTGTGTCGCGGCACCAATGGCCGACCTCGTGCAACACATGGGTTGCGGTCATCAGGTCGGTGCCGTCGCCGCCATGGGCGGTGTCCAGGCCCAGCCGCAGCAGGCCGTGGTCGGCGGCGGCGCTCCAAAGGGACCGCCATTCGGCCGCCTCCAGCGTGCCGCGCCGGTCGCGTTCGGCCAATCCGGCGTTCAGATGGTCCTTGGCAAAGTGTCGGGCTGCGGCCCCGCGCTGTGCCATGTCATCGGTGATCGTCAAATCCATCTCAGGGCTCCGCCTCTTCCAACAGCATCCGGGTCAACAGCGCGGTCCATGCAAACAGCGCATCTGTGTCGTGCTGAAGGTCGAAATGGCTGACCTCCAGCCGGGAGTCGCGCCGGTTCGGGCAGGTCTTCGGCAGCCAGCCGCCGGGGTCCAGCAGCGCGGTGCCGTCCCGCGACATCACCAGGTGCACCGGACCGTCATAGCCCGCAGGCCGGTAAGCCAGGAGCGCCGCGCGGTAATAGTGGCCCACCGCCGATAACCGCAGGCGTTCGGCGTCCCCCAGCCCCAGCCGCGCACCGATATTCAGCGCGCGCGACAACAGCGCCGATTTGGCCCGATGGGCCGCTGTCACGGCGGCGGGCGCGTTGGTGCCGCCGCAATCCCACGACGGGTCCAGCAGGAAGACGAAGGGCACCTCGCAGCCCTCGTTGCGCAACTGGCGGGCCAGCTCGATGGCCAGCACCGCGCCCATCGAATATCCGCCCAGCCGCACCGGGCGGCCGTCAAACAGGGTGCGGGCAAGGGGCTTCAGCGCGGCCACCATCGCCGCGATATCCTGTCCACGGGGCACCGGCCCGCGCAGATAGCTGGAGAACTGGAACCACAGCGGCGTGTCCGGCCCCAAAGCATGACCCAGATGCGCGCACATCTCGGGGCTGCCGTGGATCATCAGGAACGGATCCGCGCCGCCCTCAGGGTGCAGTCGCGCCAGCAGCCCGTCATCGGTGGTGATGACCTGTCCGGCCGGTCGGGCCTCGATCCGGGCGGCAAGCTGCGACAGCACCGGATGGTCGAAGATCTCATGCGCAGCAAGGGGCAGGCCTGCGGCCTCGGCGGCAAAGACCGCCCGCATGGCCAGCAGAGAGTCGCCGCCAAGGTCGAAGAAATTGTCGTCCGGACCGACACGGTTGATGTTCAGAAGCCCCTGCCAGATCCCGGCCAGTTGAGCAGCGACATAGCCGTCCGGTTCCCGCACGTCGGGCGGCATGGCAGGGCAAAGCTCCAACAAGCCTCGGCGGTCGATCTTGCCGTTGGGCAGACGCGGCAGATCGGGGATCACGCGAATTTCGGCGGGCACCATATGGGCGGGCAGGCGGGCAGTCAGTGCGGCGCGGATCGCCGCCGGATCGCCGGTCTGCACCACCGCCACCAGCCGGGTGCCGCCGGGGGCATCCTCGGCCAGCACCACGCGGTCGCCCAGATCGGGCAGGGTGCCGAGGGCCGCTTCAACCTCGGCCAGTTCCACGCGGTGGCCCCGGATCTTGACCTGCGCGTCGCAGCGCCCGCGATAGAGCACGACCCCATCAGGCCGCCGCACCCCCAGATCGCCTGTGCGATAGGCGCGCGTGTCTCCAACGCCGGAAAACGCCCTGCTGTCGATGTCCGGCCCTCCCAGATAGCCTGCGGCCACGCCGGGGCCGCTGACGGTGATCTCTCCCAGCGTGCCATCCGGCAGCGGAGCGCCATCGCGATCGGTGATCGCGATACGACTGCCGGGAATGGCCCGGCCAATGGGCACGTCATCGCCGCCGTCATGCGCGGCCGTGTCGAACGCGGTACACCAGACCGTCGCTTCGGTGGGGCCGTATTCGTTGAACAGCCGCGCGCCCAGCCTGTCGCGATGCGCCGCGATCAGGGCGGGCGGCAGCGGTTCTCCGGCGACGATCACGGTGTCGAGTGCGGCCAGATCGCCCGCGGCGGCCGTGTCCAGAAGGTGCTGGTACAACCCCGGCAGGCATAGCATGTGCGAGGGTCCTGTGCTGTGGATCAGCCGCGCAAGGGCGGCAAGGTCGCGGGTGGCCTCGGGCGGTGACAGTACCGCCTCGCCACCGCTGGCCAGCGCCCAGTACAGCCCGGCGACGGAACTGTCGAACCCCAGTGGCGACAGGATCAGGAATGCAGCCGGATCGCCCCCGTAGACTTCGGTGCGCACCCTGGTCGAATAGGCCAGGTTGGCATGGCTGACCAACACCCCCTTGGGCCGTCCCTGCGAGCCCGAGGTGAACAGCACATAGGCGATCTCCTCCCCCGTCAGGGGCTCCGCCGGAACACGGCCCGGTCCGGGATGCAGGCGCGGCAGGTCGGTCCAGGCGATGAGGTCTTCGTCTTCGGGCCGGGTCAGCACCGCCTTGGCCGCCACCGTGTCGAGAATGTCCTGCAGATGCGCGCGCGGATAGCTCAGGTCCAGAATCACATAGGCCGCGCCGCGCAGCATCACCCCCAGCATCGCCGCGACGCAGGTCGTCGAACGCGCCATGGCCACCGGCACGATATCGCCGGGTCCGATCCCGGCCCCGGCCAGCGCGGCGGCCACCCCTTCGGCAGCCTGCATCAGCGCGCCATAGGTCATCTGTTCGTCGCCGCAGCGCAGGGCGGGGGCGTCGGGATCGCGCGCTGCATGGGCCGCAATGGCCTGTGGCAATGTGGGAAAGGACACCCGCGCGGCAGGTTCGGGGGCAGGGGGCTTGGCGATACGGCGGGCAAGGGCCGCAACCGGGGTTTCGGGGTGCTGCACCGCCTCGGCCACCAGGTCCAGATAGTCGCGGGCGAAGGCCTCGGCTGTATCCGGATCATGCACCTGGCGGTTCACATGCAGGTCCAGCGCCGGGGCCGCGCCGGGATGATAGAGCAGCGCCATGGCATCGGGGCTGGTCACATCGGTGGAAAGGTCGCGCAGGCGCAGCCCTGCGCCTTCGGGCGGCACCGGTGGCAGACCCTGGTAGACAAACAGCGTGTGATAGAGCGGCCCCCCCGCCCCCAACCCGGACCAGCGCATGACGTCGCGCAGCGCGGCGGTTTCGAACGGACGGCGGGTCAGCGCATCGGCGCTGGCCTGCCGGATCAGCTCCGCCACGGGTGCTTGCGGATCGATCTGCAAGCGGGTCGGCAGGGTGCTGACAAACGGGCCGACCATGGTGTCCGCCCCGGCCAGATCCGGCGGCCGCCCCGAGGCCGTCTGGCCGAACACCACGTCCTCGCCCGCGCCGAAACGGCGCAACTGCACCGCCAGCAGGGCCGAGAACACCGCTGGCGGCGTGACCCGCAGGTTGCGGGCCAGCGTGCTGACGGCGCGGTCCAGCGCCGGGTCCACCGGCAAACGCCGCACCTCGATCCGGGTGCTCGCGCCAGAGGGCGCGGCTGCGGGGATCGCCGCCGGCGTGGGCGGGGCCAGCCCGGCAAGATAGTCGCGAAAGAACGCCTCTGCGCCGCTGTCATCACGGCTGACCTGCCATGCCAGCAGGTCGCGAAACGGCGGGGCGGCAGGCACCGGCTGACCGCCGAGGCGGGACATGACCTCCTGCAACAGGATCCGGGCCGACCAGCCGTCGCAGATCAGATGGTGCAGAACCCAAAGGCAGACATGCCGGTCCGGGGCCAGCCGCAGCAGCACCGCGCGCGACAGGGGCGCCTGCCGCAGATTGCAGCCGCGGGCGCGCTCCTTTTCCGCCCTTTCGGAGATCTCGGCCTCTTGCCGCCCGGTCCAGTCTTCGATGATCACAGGAAGGTCGGTCTGCGGGTGCAAAAGCTGCACCGGCTGCTTCAAGCCTTCCCATTCGAAGGACAGCCGAAAGACATCGCGCGCCGCTGCCGTTGCGCGCAGGGCCGTGGCGAAAGCCTGCGGGTCAAGTGGCCCGTCCAGCGTGAAGCGCAGCACGCCCAGATAGGCGCCCTCGGGGGCATCGCCACGGGTCAGTTCCAGCAGCATCCCGGCCTGCGCCGGCGCCAGCGGCAGGATTTCCTCGACCTCGGGGATTTCGCCTGCGATCACGGGGTGTCCGCACGCGCCTTGCGCGCCCGTACCCGGCCAAGGGCGGCCATATCCTCGGCCCCCAGATCGATCAGCGGGGCGCGGGATTTGGTCACTTTCGGGGCGGGTTGCACCGGCGTGGCGCCGTCCACGGCCTGGGCCAGCGTCCGGATGGTCTGATGTTCGAAAACGGCGGTCGAGCCAACCGCAAGACCGGCCTCCCCGGCGGCCAGCGCGATCTGGATGGCCGCGATGCTTTCGCCGCCGATGTCATAGAAATTGTCGGTGACGCCGAAATCCTCGCGCCCGAGCATCCTCTGGTAGATCTCCAGAAGCGCCCGCTCGGTCGCAGTTTCTGCCGGTTCACGGGTGCTGTCGGGGGTGCTGAGCACCGGGTCCGGGCGCGGCAGGGCGGCGCGATCCACCTTGCCATTCGCGGTCAGGGGCAGGGCCGAAAGGCGCACCAGGTGCCTAGGCATCATCTCGCGCGGAAGGCGGGCGGCCAGATGCGCCCGCAACTCTGCCGAATCCACGTCGCCCGCCACATAGGCCACAAGGCCGCCGCGCCGGGGTGGCAGCGCGCGCGCCTCCAACCCGATCTGTGCCAGCAAGGCCTCGGCCTTGGCGGGATCAATGTCGTCGTCCAACTCGCGCAGGGCCTCGTCGCGGGTCTTGTGGCCCAGGCGCACGTCCCAGGCATAGGGCAGGGCATAGTTGTGATAGCCCTCGCGTCGGCTGTGCACATGAATGCCCAGATCGTTGATCAGGCAATTGGTGGACCGGCCGGTATCGCCAGGCCGCACCCAGGGCGCATGGGTGTCCAGGAAGCGGTAGATCTCGGTCACCGGCACGTCGATGTAGCGATAGAGGTCGATGAAGCGGATATCCTCAAGCACCTCTTCGTCCAGAAACTCATGGGTTCCCAGCAGCCGGGCGACGCTGTCGTCCATGCCGTGATAGGCCTTGCGGGCGCGCAGCACCACGGCCTCGATCTCGGCGCGGCTGGGGGTCCGGCCCCGGAACAGGTCGGGCGTCAGGCGGGTTTCGAAGAACTGCCCGCGGCTCAGCCCGGTGACGATGGCCGGAATGCCCTCGTCCCGCGCGACCTTCAGGGCCAGTGCGTAGATGGTCTTGAAACAGCCCTGGCAGACGTTCGAAAACCGCTGCAACGAGTCCCGGAAGATCTCGTTCATCGCCGGGGTGGTCAGGAACCGATGCTCCAGCCCCAGATCGGCGGTCATGCGGCGGATGTTGTCCTTGGCCCCTTCGGACAGAAAGCCGTTGTCCAGTGTCAGCACCAGAACGTCGCGGGTCAGATCGGCCAGACGATACAGGGCATAGGCGCTGTCCTTGCCGCCCGACAGCAGCATGATGGCGTCGTGTTTGCCGGTCTTGCGGGCGCGGGCGCGGGCCAGTTCGGCCTGCAGACCTTCGGGCGTGTCGAAATAGGCCTGCGCCGCATCGCGGATGCCTTCAAACGCGCGGCAGATGTCACAGATGCCCTCGACGTCCAGCGTGACATTGGGAACGGTGTCGCTCAACCCGCAGCGGGTGCAGCGCGCGGCCTTGCCGGTGCCGGGGGTCCAGGCCAGCACATGGGCGGCACTGACGGCGTCATGGCTCAGCAAGGCGGCCTCGACCTCGGCGGGTTCGATGCGCACGCCGGACAGTTTCAACTGCTGGTCGGCCCGGCCCAGATAGTTGACGGTCCCATCCGGGCACAGCCGTGCCAGATCGCCCGAGGCGTACAGCTTCGGGCCGGTGCCAAACGGGTCAGGCCGGAACACGGCGGCGGTCTGATCGGGGTCGTGGTAATAGCCGCGCGCCAGGCGATTGCCGCCGATGTGGATCTCGCCCACGACCCCTGCGGGTACCGGGTTGCCGCCCTTGTCGAGGATGGCGATTGTCATGCCGTCCGCAGGCTGGCCGATGGGCACATTGGCGCCGGTGTCGGTGGCCGGGTTGAACCGGTGCAGCATGCAGCCCACCACTGCCTCGGTCGGGCCGTATTCATTGGCCAGCGTCAGATGCGCGCCCAGCCGTGCCCGTGCCTTGCGACACAGGGCGGTGGTCAGGTTCTCGCCGCCCAGGATCAGCGTCGAGATGCGGCGCACCGGGGAGCCCTGCGCCACCGCCAGCGCCAGATGCGCCGGGGTCAGCTTGACCACATCCACCGCGTCCTGCGCAAAGACATCCAGAATGGCCAGATCGGTGCCGCCGGGGGTTTCCGGATAGACATGGATCGCCCCGCCGGTGACCAGCGGCACGAACAGCGCGGTCAGCGTCAGGTCGAACCCCAGCGCCGAGCACAACGGCATATCGGTTGGCCCCTGTGGTCCATGGCTGCGCGCGACCCAGTCGATGTAGCGGGCAAAGGCGTCGTGGGCGACTTCGACCCCCTTGGGCGTACCGGTGGAGCCCGAAGTGAAGATCACATAGGCCAGCGATCCCGGCCCCGGCGCGGTGGTGCCTTCGGGCAGATCCGCCTCAAGCGCCAGCAGCGGGGCAGTGTCGGATGGCAACAGGGCGCGCCCTGCCGCATCGGCAATGATGGCCGCGGGCTTCAGCCGGTTCAGGATCGCGGCAACGCGGTCGGGCGGCGTGTCCGTGGCAAGGGGCACGAAACAGCCCCCGGCCTTCAGCACCCCCAAAACTGCCGCCGGAAGGCGCAGGCTGCGCCGCGCGCAAATGGCCACCGGGCGATCCGGCGACACGCCAAGGGCCACCAGGGCGGAGGCGAAACGGTCCGACAGGCTGGCCAGTTCTGCGTGGCTGAGGCTGGCATCGCCACAGATCACCGCCGGGGCCGCGCTGCCTGCATGGGTGGCGATGGGGTCGAGCACGGAAGCGGGCGTAGCGGGACTGTCCGGGCCGGTCAGGATACTGTCGCGGTTGTCGGTCAGCGCCAATTGGTTCAACGGCCGCGAGGGACCTTCCAGCGCCGCGTCGATCAGGGACAGGAATTGCGCGGCGGCGGCTTCACCGGCCGGGGCGCTCAGCAGGGCCGCGTTCACATCCATTTCGACCGTAAAGGTGCCGGTGGCATTGAAGTCATAGACATGCAGCCGCAAGTCATGGGCGCCGTCATGGGCGCCAGCCTGCAGCCATTGCACATCCGTTTCCAGACCGGCCAGCGGCGGGATCTGCACCGGCATGAAGTTCAGCACCGCGTTGAACAGCGCCACGGTTTCCGGGGTGCCCGCGCCGGGCCGGGCGTGGCGCAGATAGTCGATGGCCGCGCTCAGGCAGCGGTCGAACAGGGTCTCCAGCGTGTCGCCTGCCTGCACCCCGACCGTCAGGGGCAGCATCTCGATGAACAGGCCGACAGTGTCCTGCTGCGCGGGGGTCAGGCGGTTGTGGAACGGTGCGCCGATGCGGATCACGGTGTCGCCGGTGATCCGGTGCAGCCATCCGGCATAAAGCGCGGCCCAAAGGGCAAAGGCGCCAAGGTCACGGCTGATCGCGGCGAAACGCGGATTGGCAAGGCAGGCGCGCAGGCGGGCGGATCGGTCGGCGCCGAAGTCCAGCCGCAGCCGTTGCGAGGCCGGCTGCCCCTGCTGCCGGGTGGCCCCGTAGGGCGGTGTCATCGGGCGGTGACCCTCGGCCTGCGCCTCCCAGAAGGCGCGGATCGCGGGGTCCGGCGGCGCGGCCCCGGCCAGCGCGCGGGCGTGGTCGGCGAATTGCGGCGGGCTGGGCAGATCGGTCCGGGCATAGGCTGCCCCCATCCGGCGCAGCAAGACAGCCCCCGCCGCCCCGTCGGTCGCGATGTGATGCTGGTTCAGGTACCAAATCCAGTCGCTGTCCCCCAGTTTCAGCAACCGGCTGCGCCAGGTCCCTTGGGTCAGGTCCACCGGGATCGCGGCATCGGTAGCAATCCAGTCGTCGGCGGCGCGTTGCGGGTCGGCCTCGCCACTCAGGTCCAGGACTTGCAGCGCAGGCCCGGCCCCGGTGACGGTCTGGACCGGTTGACCTTGCAGAGTTTCAAACCGCGCGCGCAGCATATCGGCACCGGTCACCACCTGCGCCCAGGCGGCGGCGAAACGGTCCGGGTCCAGCGCCCCGCGCAGTCCGATCCGCCAGACCATGTTATAAAGCGGAGCCTCGGGCGCCAGTGACTGGCCGGTCCAGATCAGGCCCTGGCTTTGCGTCAGCGGAATGGCGACGGTCTCCGGTTCGGTCATGCGCTGTCCTGCCTGTCCATATAGGCGCCGATGGCGTCCAGCGTGGTGAAGTTTTCGATCAGCACATCGGTGGGCGGGACCGGGCGGCCCGCGATGCGCTCGACCTCGGCCACAAGGGCCATGACCGCCAGCGAATCCAGCAGTCCCGACAGCAGAAGCTCCTCGTCACGGGCGACGGCGCGGCCCCGCAGCAGTGTCGTCTCGATAAAGGCTTGCACCTGGGACAGCCGCGCGGCCCTTGGGTCAGTCATCGCTCGGATCTCCGATCATTGTGCAGTGTCCACGGCCAACAGGCGGCGGCGGTCGATCTTGCCGGTGGCTGTGCGCGGGAATTGTGGCAGGACCCGAATGCTGGCAGGCACCGCGTGCGAAGGCAACCGCAAGGCCGCGATCTCGCGCAATGCAGCCTCCTGTGCCGTCTGTTCGGGCGCCAGGCGCACGAAGGCCAGGATGCGCAGCATGTCGGCGGACAGCAGGGCGGCAGCCTCGGACACGGCGGGGTGGGCTTCCAGCGCCAGTTCCACCTCGTCCAGTTCAACCCGGTAGCCACGCAGCTTGATCTGCCGGTCGGCGCGGCCCAGCAGCATCAGCGCGCCATCCGGGCCCCGGCGCACCAGATCACCGGTGCGATAGTACCTTTGCGGCGTCCCGTCGGTGCCGGGGCGGGTCACGAAACAGGTGGCATCCAGATCGGGACGGCGCCAGTAACCGCGCATCATGGCCGGGGTCGCCACCAGAAGCTCGCCGCTGTCCGCTGTCTCGCCATCGATCAACAGATCGGCATGGGCGCAGGCGTAGCCGATGGGCACCGGGGCAGTCGGACCGGTGCCGTCGGGCGCATGGTCCCAATGGGTGACGCCATTGACCTCGGCCGGGCCATAGAAATTGGAAAACCGCGCATGGGGCAGCACCGCGCGCAGTTCAGCGATGGGGCGCGGCGGCATCGGTTCACCGGCGTGGATCACCAGCCGCAGGGCGCGCAGATCCCGGGCCTCCAGCGCCCCGGCCTCGACCAGGCGGATCAACTGGAAAGGCACGGTATACAGCGTGGTGATGCGCTGATCTTCCAGCAATTGCGCCAGGCTGGCGGGCATCATGGCATGGGCTTCAGGGACCATGACGATGCAGGCGCCACTCAGCAGGCCCGCGAACATCTCCATGCAGGACATGTCGAAATGCAGGGCCGATGTCGCCGCCATCCGGTCTTTCGGACCCAAATCGTACAGGTCGGCGGCCATCCGGGCGAAGGACAGCGCGCTGGCATGGGTGTGCGTCAGCCCCTTCGGCACCCCGGTCGAGCCGGAGGTGAAGATGATGTAGGCAAGGTCGTCGGGGCCAAGGGTTTCACGATGCGGAGGGCTGTCCAGCGCCGCGTCGAAGGGCAGCGTGGTCAGCCCGTCCAGGGGGGCTGCGACCCCGATCACGCTGTGCAGGCCGGTGCCGGGCGCGGCCCTGGCAATCTGGTCGGCGCGGGCCTCCTGCGTGATCAGGACGCCGATGCCGCAATCGCGCAGGATGTGCTGCATCCGGTCCGGGGGCGCGGTCGGGTCAATGGGGACATAGGCCGCGCCCGCCAGCATCACGCCATAGACGGCCACCGGCATCTCGAGCCCGCGCTGCAGGCTGATGCCGATGCGGTCACCGCGCTGGACCCCAAGCGCCTTCAGCCTGCCGGCCAACCGCGCGGCGCGGTCGGCCAGACCGGCGAACGTCAGGGACTGATCGCCAAAGATCACCGCATCGGCTTTGGGCCGGTCCTGCGCCACGCGGGCCAGCCGATCTGTCAGCGAACCCTCCATGTGCGGCCCCTAGGTCCAGGCGGCCAGCAGCTGCTGTTGCAGGCGCCAGAAGATGCCCGAGCTGCGCTCGACGAACCAGACCGCCGCCAGCAGGATGAACACCACCGAGGCCAGCTGGGTTGCCAGCATCGGATAGACCGCCAGCCGCCGCAGCGCGAAGAGGATCGGGAACAGCACGATCACGATGGCCACTTGTCCGATCTCGACCCCGATGTTGAAGGCCGCCAGCCCGATGACCTTGGCCGACGGCTGAACCCCCAGCGGTGCCAGCACGTTGGCAAAACCGAAGCCGTGGAACAAGCCGAACACCAGCACCACCGCCAGCGTGTAGCGATGCATCGACGGGAAGAAGTTCATCACCGCCACCACGATGATCGACAGGGCAATCACCGCCTCCACCAGCGACACCGGCAGCGTCACGATCCCAAGCCCGGCCAGCGTCAGCGTGACCGAATGGCTGAGGGTGAAAACGGTGACGATCTTCAGAACATTGATGAAGGCGGCCCGGAAGTCGTCGACGGGCAGCCACTGACGGTTGTCGGCGCGCAGGACGGCGGGCAGCAGCAGCGCCACAAGGAACACCACGTGGTCGAAGCCCAGCCAGATGTGCCAGATGCCGTGGATCACGAATTCGACGAACACGGTCCACGGCGGGTCGCCCACCAGCGAGAGCCATTGCGCCGGGGCGTCTGCGTTGAAGATCACCGCGATATGGCCTTCGTTGTCCTCGACCCCGGTGCGGGTGTTGTTCTCGATCAACCCATAACCCAGATGGCCGGGGTCCGTGTCCTGGAAGGGCGAGCGGTAGACGACGTTCAGCCCTTCCGGCGTTTCCTTTATGCTCGGCACATCGAAATTCATCTGCACGAACACGCCCTGTGGCGTCGGCAGGAAGGTGTGATCGGTGAAAACGACCGGATGATCGGTGCTGCCGTCCTGAAGCGTCAGGCGATCTGCAAAGCGCGCCAGAACGGCGTCGGCCTGAGCTTCGAATTCTTCGGGCGTGGCCTGCCCGTCGCCATCGGCATCCAGCCCCACCAGCCCGTCGAGATCTTCCAGCCGCGCCTCGATCCGGCCCGACAGGGTATCGTCGGTGACCGTGAAATAGACATAGGTTTCATTGAGCCGATGTGCAGCAGCAGGCAGGGCTGCCATCAGCAATACGGCGCAAAGTGCAAAGAAGCCGCGCAATTTCATTCTTTCAATTCTCCTCAACCAGAACATTTCGCAGTGGTACCAACAAACATGTATCTTAAGGAAATATTAGCCTGAATATTTCAAATGTCCGCAAAAATTTGACAAAAAATTTCGCGCGGGCAACGGTTCGGCAGTCGTTCCCAGGGTCTGCCGAGGTTGCCGCGTGACACAGACAAATCATTCCGCCGCGCTTGTGGCGGCCATCCACGATCAGACGGCAGCGCAGGTGGCGTCCGAACTGGGGACTTCCGGGGTCGCGCGCGATCTGGTTGCAGCCTGTGCTGCGATTTCCCGGCGGATGCTGTCGGTGCGCGAAGACGTCACGCGGGCTTGCCAGGCCGCAGGGATAAGCGTTCACCCTGTGGTCGGGCCGGAAGATCACGGCGCTTTGCAGCATCACCAGACCGCCCTGCGCCTTGCCACGCCGGATCTGGGACCGGCGCTGACCGCGCTTGCTCCGCTGGGCTTTGACCTGCCGTTTCAGCCGACGGCGGGGCAGGTGGCCGCAATGGGGCGGTATCTGTCCCGTGTCACCCTTGTGCGCAGCGACCAGGTGACGGCGCGCGTGGTTCTGTATCTGGAGGGGTCGGGCAGCGGATTGCCGGACAAGATGCAGCCGCGGATGGCCGACATTGTGGCACGGCCCCTGCCGGCGGTCCTCGGCTGGGCCTATCCCGCTTTCCGTCTGGCGCGCGTGATGCGCAATCGCCTGTCGGGCCGCAAGGCGCCGCTGTCGGACATCGATTTCCTGGGTACGCCCGCCCCCCTGATCGCCCCGCTTCTGAACGTCGTGGCCCCCGGACCAGAGGATGTTCTGGTCGATCTTGGTTGTGGCGACGGGCGGGTTGTTCTGGCGGCCGCGCAGCAATTCGGGTGCCGCGCCATCGGGGTCGAGGCCAACCTGGTGCTTGTCGCCGCTGCGAAGGACGCCCGCGCTGCGCTGGACCCGGCCTTGCAAGACCGTGTCGAGATCCTGCAGGGTTTTGCGGAAGAGGCCGACCTGAGCCGCGCCACGATCATCTTCCTGTTTCTGCCGACCTATGTGCTGACCTCGATCCTGCCCCGCGTTCTGAGCCGCGCCCGCCCGGGTGCCCGCGTTCTGGTGCACGAACAGACACGGCTGGGCGATCTGCCCGCGCCAACCCGCACGCAGGTTGTGGTTTCCAGCGAAGGGATCAGTGTGGCCCATGTCTGGCAGGTTGCGGAACCGATGGCGGGCGGGTCCGATGGCGGCACCGCCCTATAAGGCAAAATTATTGATTCAATAAAAACATGCTAATTTTCGTTATCGACAAGACTTGATACCCTCACCTCAGAACACACAACGGCGCGATGCTTCGCGACACAAACTTCAAATGAACCGACGATGGGAGAGACGACAATGGACGGAAACGACAGCGGCAAATGCCCGGTCATGCATGGCACGCCAGTGATGGCGGGCAACCGTGGCACTTCCAACAAGGAATGGTGGCCGAACCAGTTGAACCTGAAGATCCTGCACCAGCATTCGGCCAAGCCCGATCCGCTGCGCGGCACGTTCAACTATGCCGAGGAATTCCAGAAGCTGGACCTGGATGCGGTAAAGGCCGATCTGACCGCGCTGATGACCGACAGCAAGGACTGGTGGCCGGCGGATTATGGTCATTACGGCCCGTTCTTCATCCGCATGGCCTGGCACAGCGCGGGCACCTATCGCACCGCCGATGGGCGCGGCGGCGGCTCGTCCGGCAGCCAGCGCTTTGCGCCGCTCAACTCGTGGCCCGACAACGTGCTGCTTGACCGGGCGCGGCGCCTGCTGTGGCCGATCAAGCAGAAGTACGGCAACCGCCTGTCCTGGGCCGATCTGTACGTCCTGACCGGCAACGTGGCGCTGGAATCCATGGGTTTGAAGACCTTCGGCTTCGCCGGGGGCCGCGAAGATATCTGGGAGCCCGAGGACGACATCTATTGGGGCAAGGAAACCGAATGGCTGGCGGACAAGCGCTATTCCGGCGAGCGTGATCTGGAAGACCCGCTGGCGGCCGTGCAGATGGGCCTGATCTATGTGAACCCCGAGGGCCCGGACGGAAACCCCGATCCGCTGGCCTCGGCCGCCGACATTCGCGAAACCTTTGCCCGCATGGCCATGGACGACTGGGAAACCGTGGCGCTGACCGCCGGGGGCCATACTTTCGGCAAGGCCCATGGCGCCGGCGACGCGGCACTGGTCGGCCCCGAACCCGAAGCCGCGCCGATCGAACAGATGGGCCTGGGCTGGGCCAGCAGCTACAAGTCGGGCAAGGGCGTGGATGCCATCGGCAGCGGGGTCGAAGGGCCCTGGACCTCGAACCCCACCAAGTGGGACATGGGCTATTTCGATGTGCTGCTGGGCTATGACTGGGAACTGACCAAAAGCCCGGCAGGCGCGCAGATCTGGCAGGCGGTCGAACTTTCGAACGACGACCACGCGCCGCAGGTCGACGGGTCGGACGCACCCGTCAAGCTGATGATGACCACGGCGGACATGGCCATGAAGATGGACCCGGAATACGAGAAGATCTCGCGCCATTACCATGCCAACCCCGAGGAATTCGCCGATGCCTTCGCGCGGGCGTGGTTCAAGCTGACCCATCGCGACATGGGGCCGAAGTCCCGCTACCTGGGCAAGGAGGTTCCGGCCGAAGATCTGATCTGGCAGGATCCGATCCCGCCGGTGGGTCACGACCTGATCGATGCCGCCGATGTGGCCGATCTGAAGGCAAAGGTTCTGGCCAGCGACCTGTCCAACGCGGCGCTGGTGTCGGCGGCCTGGGCCTCGGCCTCGACCTATCGCGATTCCGACAAGCGCGGCGGTGCGAACGGGGCACGCATCCGTCTGGCGCCGCAGAAGGACTGGGCGGTCAACCAGCCCGACCAGCTGGCACAGGTGCTGTCGGTTCTGGAAGGCATCCAGGCCGACTTCAACGGCGCACAATCGGGCAACAAGAAGGTCTCTCTGGCCGATCTGATCGTTCTGGCGGGCGATGCGGCGGTCGAACGGGCGGCGAAGAACGCGGGGCATGATCTGTCCCTGCCCTTCACACCGGGACGCACCGACGCCAGTGCCGAGGAGACCGATGTGGAGGCGTTCGAGGTGCTGGAACCGCAGGCCGATGGCTTCCGGAACTACGCCAAGGCCGAGTTCACCGTCTCGCTTGAAGAACTGCTGGTGGACCGGGCGCAACTGCTGGGCCTGGCGGCACCGGAAATGACAGTGCTTGTGGGCGGGCTTCGGATGCTGGGGGCCAACCACGGCGGCACCAAACACGGGGTGCTGACCGACAAGTCCGACGCGCTGACCAACGACTTCTTTGTCAACCTTGTGGACATGGACACCGAATGGGCACCGGCCGAGAACGGCATCTATGAAGGTCGCGACCGTGCCAGCGGCGATCTGAAATGGACCGGCACCCGTGTCGATCTGGTGTTCGGCTCGAACTCGCAATTGCGGGCGCTGGCCGAGTTCTATGCCCAGAACGACTCCAAGGAGCGTTTCGTGGCGGATTTCGCCGCAGCCTGGACCAAGGTCATGGAGGCGGATCGCTTCGACGTGAAGTGATCGCGATACACACGACAGGGGGCGTGCCGGGACACCGGCGCGCCCCTCTTTCATGGGTCAGGCGCAGCGAGCCGCCTTTCGAAAACTCGCCTCGGCCAATTCCGCCGCCTTGTCCCAGCCAAAGGTGCCCGCCTGCGTCAGCGCCTTGTTGCGCAGATCCCCGGCCAGCGCGGTGTCGCACAGCAGCCGGATCGCGGCCTTGGCCAAAGCCTCGGGATGCTCCGGGTCGAAATAAAGCCCGCCGTCACCCACAACTTCCGGCAGGCTGCCCCGGTCCGATGACAGAACCGGTGTGCCGCAGGACATGGCCTCCAGCGCGGGTAGACCGAAGCCTTCCCAGAGCGACGGAAAAACCAGCGCCTCGGCCCCCGACAGCAGGGTCGCCAGTTCGTTGTCGTCGATTTCTCCGGTGAAGGTAATGGCGTCCGAGGCGCGCGCATCGGCGCTGGCCCCGGCCTTCAATTCGTCCACATTGTCCCAGAAGCGCGCGCCGGTGGTGCGCCCGACGATGGCCAGATGCGCCTCGGGCACGGCGGCCAGGATCTCGGGCATCGCCTCGATCAGGCGCAGCACGTTCTTGTGGCGGTTGAAGCCGCCCACATAGACCAGCAAGCGGGCGGTGTCGGGGATGCCGTGGCGCGCGCGCACCTGCGACAGCACCGCCGCATCGGTGACCGGGTTGAAGACCTCGGACGCGCCTTCGGTGATGACGTCGATGTGGTTGGGCCGGATGTTCAGGATCGAAGACAGATCCTGCGCCGAAGCCTGCGAGATCGTCATCACCCGCGTGGCCTGTTTCTTGGCCAGCCAGCATTTGGCCTGCCACAGCCGGAAGTTCTTCTTCGACGGAAAGATCAGATCGGGAAAGCGTTCCGGAATGGTGTCGTGGAAACAGATCACGCTGGGGGTGCGCGCCAGCAGCGGGAAGTAGGAATAGACCGCCGGGTAGAAGAACACATCCGCCGTCAGCCCCCGTGCGGCTCGGGCCATGGTGGCCAGCGTGGCGGAATGGCGGGCCGAAGTGCCGGTCGCGGCCTCGGACATGGTTTGCCCGGCCCCGGCGATCACGACCTCGACATTGTCGGGCACCGGGCGGGTCGGCGGCTGGTCGAACAGCAGGGTATAGCGCATCCCGCTGTCGCGCGCCGCCAGTGCGGCGATCAGATCCCGCGTGAAACGCCCGAAACCGCGTTCGTTTTCCCAGGGGCTGGCATCGACGGCAATCTTCATGGGCGGTCCCTTTGTCTGCGCTTTCCCAAGTCCTAGGCGGTTTCGGGCAGGCCTCAAAGACCTGTTCGCAAACAGGGTCTATCGGGCGCAGGTCGCCACACGGTTGTGTGCGTCCCCGGCAACCGGGTGTTTACCCTGTGGCGCATTTGGTCGCTGTTCCCGCTGCGGAAGCTACCGCTGCGGCGCGCTTGCGGCTAAACAGGGCGGCAACGGCGGTTTAACGGTATGAGGGTGCGCATGGGCGGGGACAAACTGCGGGTCTTGCAGATGGGCACCCAGTTCGGGGTCGGCGGGATCACCCGCCACATTCTGGCGTTGCGCGACTGGATGCGCGGGCAGGGGCACGAGGTGTTTCTGGCCGGCACGCCGGATGTCTGGGCCAGCGCCGAAACCGAACCGGCCTTTCTGGACCTGCCCACCCGCTATGTCGCGGGCGAAGGCGCGAACATGCCGCATCGGCTGAGCAACCTTGGCAAGGCGTCATGGCGGTTGCGGCAATGGCTGCGGCAGAACCCGGTGGACCTGATCCACGCCCATGAAAGCGCGCCCGCTCTGGTGGCCGATCTGGCGCGCATGGGCCTGAACATCCCACTGGCGGTGACCTATCACGGCTCCGAGCCCGAGCGGATCGCCGCTTTCGGACGGATCGCGCGGCGTTGCGATCTGGTGATCACGCCCAGCCACCGCTCGGCCGAGGATCTGGCCACCATCGGCGGGGTGCCACAGGACCGGCTGAAGGTCATCGGTCTGGGGGTCGCCCCCGCGCCTGATGATCCCGACGCCGAGGTTGCGGCCCTGCGCGCCGAGCTTCTGGGGGACGGCACGCATCTGTTGGTGACCATCGCGCGGCTGATGTACCAGAAGGGCGTCGATATCCTGATCGATTGCGCGGTCGAGCTGAAAAAGACCAACCCCGGCTATCGCTTCGTGGTCGCGGGCGACGGGCCGGACGAGGCCGCCCTGCACGCACTGGCGGACGAAAAGGGCGTGACGGACGTTTTGACTTTCGTCGGGCGCACCAGCCGTCCGCATCTGTACCTGCGCGCCGCCGACATCTTCCTGCTGACCTCGCGGTGGGAGGCACTGCCTTTCACCATCGTCGAGTCGTTCCAAAGCGGCACCCCGGCCGTGGCCTCGGCCTGTTCGGGGGTGGTGGAGCTGATCGACGACAGCACCGGCAAGGTGGTGCCCATCGCCGATGTGCCCGCCATCTGCGCGGGCGTGCGCGAGGTGCTGGAGGATCCCGCGCGGCTGGCCGCCATGGGCGATACTGCGCTGGCGCGATCGCGCGAGGACCGCTTCCGCCCTGACTGGGTGCACGAGCAGTTCGAAAAGACCTATCGGGCGCTTGCCGGAAAAGGGGCCTGAGCCCGGCTCCTACATCTCGCGTACAAGGCGGATGACCGAGCCCGGCGCGTCATTGTCCGGATGCGGGCCGACGCGCATGGCCGACCGGTTCTGCCACGGAGGGTCTTCGAAACTGCCGCCCCGGAAGGTGACGAATTCGCACTCTTCGAACAGATGGGCGCTGCCGTCGGTTTTCACCGGGTCGTGCCACGGGGCGAAGCAATCCTCGACCCATTCCCAGCCATTGCCGATCATGTCGTAAAGGCCGAAACCATTGGGCGGAAACCGGCCCACCGGGCCGATGCTCAATCCGTCCGAGGCCGGGCCGCAGCCGGCGCAGGCCGCCATGTCGCTGCCGATCTCCATCCCCCAGGGGCGGGCGGTGACGGTGCCGGCGCGGGCGGCGTATTCCCATTCCGCATCGGTGGCCAGCCTATAGGTCTGCCCGGTCCGGGCCGACAGCCAGCGGGCGTAGGCCTGTGCGTCGTACCACATGAAGCCGGTTGCGGGCAGGGTCTCGCGGTTGTCGGCCTGATAGGTCAGGGCGCGTGGGGGCTGGCCGCTGGCGGCTTCCCAGTCCGGGTCGGCCTGTGCCGCATCCCATTCGGCAAAGGTGATCTCATGGCTGGAAAAGGCCAGCGGTGCGGGGATCCGCACCAGACGGCGCGGCCCTTCGCGGTTGATGAAGGGCAGTTGTTTGCGCCACGGGCGGCGCGAGACCACATGCACATAGCGGTCCCCCTCGATCAGGGGGGAACCCATCAGGTAGTAGCCTGCCGGGATCGCGACCATTTCGGGGCAGAGGTCAGGGCAATCGCGAAACACCTTCCCGGCCACGACCGTGGCCCCGCCGGGCTGGTGCAGGGGCAGCAGTTGCGAGGTTACGAATAGGCCCAGACGTTGCAGCCGGGACAGATCGACCGGGGGCGCCGCGCCTTCGGTGACGGCCAGGGCGGCGGCGTCATCCAGCTTGCGCAGGGCCGATTTCGCCGGGAAGTACAGCGCCACAAGCACCACGACGCTGAGCAGCACCAGATAGAACACCCAGCGAAAGACGGTCGCCACGAAGCGGAAGATCAGGCGCATGGGGGTCTCCTGTCAGGGTCGGCAAGGTCTTCGGCGATGCGGGCTCCGGCGCGGGCGGACAGCGCCATGATGGTCAGGCCGGGGTTCTGGAACGGGTTAGTGGGGAAGGCCGCGCTGTCGGTGACAAAGACGTTGGGCGCATCGTGCAGGCGGTTGTCGGCATCGGTCACATGGCGCGCCGGGTCGGTGCCCATGCAGGCGCCGCCGGTTTCATGGATCGACGAGCCCGGCACCAGCGCGCCCTCGGGCGTGTAGACCAGCGGCCCGGCGAACTTGTAGGCGATCTTTGCGATCAGGCTTTCCTTGCCCAGCAGATCGTCGGGCAACCCGTAGGTGGCGCAGATGTCTTTCAGGGTCTTGTCCATGTCGCGCGCCATGGCGCGTTCGTTGTCGGAATGGGTCAGGGTGACCTTCGCGGCGGGAATGCCCCAGGCGTCGCGCTTGGACGGGTCGATTTCGACCCGGTTGTCGGCGCGCGGCAGCACTTCGCCGATGGCCATGAAGAACCAGCCCGGTTCCAGCCGCCCGACCGAGCCCAGCAGCGCATAGCCGCGCAGGAAGCCCGGATCGTCGCCGGGGTCACGGTTGCGGAACGACGGCATATAGATCCCCGATTGCTGGCCGAAATCATAGGGGTCATGACCGCTGCCCATGCCTTCGATCTGTGGCAGGGTGCCGGCGCGGAACATCATCAGGTGATCGGACAGGTAACGGCCAAGATTGCCCGAGGAATTGCCCAGCCCCACCGGATGCCGCCCGCCCTTGGAGTTCAGCAGCAACCGCACGCTTTCGATGGTCGAGGCGGCGACGGCGACAGTGCGGGCGGTCACCGTGATCTCTTCGTGGGTGTCCGCATCGATATAGGTCACGCCGGTGGCCAAGCCGGTCTCGGGATCGGTCTCGATCCGCGACACCACCGCGCCCGAGCGCAATTCGAACCGCCCGGTTGCTTGCGCTGCGGCCAGCGGCGGCGGCGTGCGGTCGGGCATGTGATGGATGATGCGGCAGGTGGTGGCGGGGCGGTCGGGCCATTTTTCGGCCATCTCGGCCATCAGGTCGCGTTCGGCGCGGGTCAGCGGGTGGGGGCCGGAGTAATGACCGTCGGGCAGGTTCTCGATCCCTGCCGCTTGCCCGGTGACGCCCAGAAACGCCTCGACGCGGGCATACCACGGGTCCATCTCGGCATGGGTCACGGGCCAGGTATCGCCGAACCCGTCGCGGTCGGCGGCCTTGAATTCCTGATCCGACAGGCGCAGCGCATTGCGGCCCCACAGGTGCAGCCGCCCGCCGACCTGCCGCGACCGGTACCAGTTGAACCGCGCCTTCGCGCCGGTGGTATAGGGATTTTCACGATCGTTGACGAACAGATGCGACGTGGTCGGGGTGAAGGACATGCAGCGCGCCTGCACATGCTGGCCGCGCAGGATTGAGGTCACGCGCGAGACGATGGACACGCGCGAACCGCCTTCGTGGTCGGGTTGGGGAAAATCGGCCGGTGACAGCTTGCGCCCCGCTTCCAGCATCAGCGTTTTCAGCCCGCGCTCGGCCGCTTCCTTGGCCACCCAGCCGCCGGCCGCGCCCGAGCCGATGACGATGATATCCCAATCCGGCGTGGTCATGGCCGCTTGGTGATCGTGCCCCAGGCCTCGCCCAGGGTCCAGAAGACGGTCAGGATCATGACATAGGGCAGGGCTGTGAGATAGCGCAGCCCCTTGCCCTTGGACGCCTGCGTCAGCCCGTGGCGCACCCACAGCAAGGGCGGGATCAGCGGGCTGGTCAGGATATAGCCCAGCCGCTTCCACGCCGGCAGATGCACGGCCCGGATATGGCCGAACAGGCGGCCCCAATGGAACCGCTCGGGCAACAGGTCGCCCAGCGTGGCGGGGGGGCGGACGTGTTCAACGACCAGTTCATTGGACAATAGCAGCTCATCCCCGCGATCTATCAGGAACCAATGGACAACGGGTTCGCGAAACCGCTCCTGCCACAGGTGGCGGGTGTCTTCCAAAACCTTTCGCGAATAGGTGACGTTCACATCCGACACCCATTCCGCCGGGCCACTGTCGAAGGGCAGGCCATAGCGCCCGAAATCGGTGACGTAGAAGGCCCAGTTCAGCAGGCCCACTGGTTCCTTGCAGTCGATGGCACCGCCGATGACGCCATAGTCGGTCTCGGCGTGCAGTCGGACCACGGTGCGTGCCCAGTCGGGCCGCGGATGGCCGCGATCTTCCAGAATGGCGATGATGTCGCCGGTGGCGGCGGCCAGACCGGCGGCGCGGCGGCGGTCGAACAATTCGTGCTGGCCCGCTTCGGTGGTGATCGGCCGGGCCGGGGTGATCTGCCCGAGGTCCAGAAACTGCACCTGCGGAAACGCGTCCTGATATTGCAGCACATCCGCAACCGAAGCGTCATAGGGCACGATCAGTTCCAGCGGCGGGGTATCTTCCATCCGCTCGCAGGCGGCCAGGAAATCGCGCAGGTAAGTGCCGCCGTCGACGATGGTCACCACGATGGAAAGCTTGGGATCGGTACTCATGAAACTGGGTCTCGCTTTGAAAAATTGGCCGACGGGCGGATGATTCCCTCGGGCCAGCCTACCCCCTTGCGGGCGGCCATGGGACAAAGAACGCCCGTGTCACGGGATCATCGGCCCGAGGTTCTCCAGATGCACCTCTTGGCCCGTGCGGGAGCTTTCGGGCACCGCCGCCGCGATCTCGACCGCGCGCAGGGCGGCATGGCCATCGGCGATGGCAAGGCCGGTCTCACCACGGGTCAGGCGGATGAACTCGTCCAGCTCCTGCTGGAACGACGCCAGTGCCGTGGTTTTCCAGCTTTTCAGCTTTTCGCGCACCATGATCTCGGGAAATCGGTTGCGGTTGCGGGTCACCGGCCCACCGGGCTTGGCCATGGTCAGCAACAGGGTTTCCATCGGGGCATAGGCCCC
This sequence comes from Meridianimarinicoccus sp. MJW13, assembly GCF_014901205.1. Classification (GTDB taxonomy): domain Bacteria; phylum Pseudomonadota; class Alphaproteobacteria; order Rhodobacterales; family Rhodobacteraceae; genus Meridianimarinicoccus. Next base: position 85,801 of record NZ_JACNMU010000009.1, on the reverse strand, counting down.
GCGCACCATCCCGTGCGAGCCATAGACCTCGACCAGAGACTTGTAGCCCTTCCAGTCGGTCCATGTGGCCTGATAGATCGCGTTCACCCCGGACGGCGCCTTGAAAATCGCCATGGCATTGTCTTCCGAGCCGGGTTCCTGCCACACGTTTTCGGTGGCCACCCCGTAGACCGAGGTGATCTCGCCCATCAGGAAGCGCGCCATGTCGGTCATGTGGATACCCACGTCCCACAGCGCGCCGCCGCCGGACACTTCGGCCTTGTATTCCCAGTCGTAGGCGAATTTCGGCAGACCTTCGTGGCCGCCATAGATGCGGATGTGGTCGACCTGACCGATCTTGCCGCTGTCGATGATGTCTTTCACATACGAAAAGGCCGGGTAATAGCGCATGTTGAACCCTGCCCCCAGATGGCAGCGCGCGGCCTTGGCCGCCGCGACGATGCGGCGGGCGGCGTCGACTGTATGGGCCAGCGGCTTTTCCGACAGCACGTTCAGGCCTAGGTCGAAGGCGCGCAGGCACAGCGGCTCGCGCACATGGGCGGGGGTCGAGATCACCACCGCATCCATCGGCGTTTCAAAAAAGCGGTCCAGATCGGTGAAGGCCGGGGCGCCATTGGCAAAGGCCCGCGCCTTTTCCTCGGTCATGTCCATGACCGCCACCAGTTCGGCGTCCGAATGGGCCATGATGGTTTCCACCCGCATCTGGCCAATCTTGCCCGCAGATCCGATAACGCCGAATTTCATGAGGTTACTCTCACTCTCGCCAAACTGCCCGGGGGTCGCGTGACCCCGTACTCATCAGAAAAAACCTACAAAATCGGTAACACGTGGGGTTACAGTCGGGCTATCTGTCAGGCTGACGCATGGTTACGGCGCGCCTGAGGTGGTCTAGTCTGGGAAGTACAACAGGGCAGGGGCGCAAGGATGGGCGGGCAAAACGGGTTGGCCGGAACGAAGGTATTCGTCACCGGGGGCAGCGGGTTCATCGGACGGCGGCTGGTGGCAGCCCTGACAGCGGCGGGGGCCGAGGTGACGGCCCTGTCGCGCGCAGGGCAGGTGGCCGGGGCCGCCCGGACGATCACCGGCGGGCTGTCGGATCCCGCTGTCCTGAAGGACGGGCTGGCAGGGCAGGCGGTGCTGTTTCACCTGGCCTATGACGTGCGCGCCTCGGCGGCCGACAACCTGGCCGGGTTCGAAACCCTGCTGGCGGCAGCGACCGAGGCGAGCGTCGGCCGCATCGTGCACACCAGTTCCATCGTCGTCTACGACGGCTGGCCCGACAGCGACCTGACCGAGGACAGCCCGATGGAGCAACCCGGCGGCAGCCCCTACCGGCAGGCCAAGATCCAAATGGAACGCCGGTTGATGGCGGGCAGCCTGCCCGCCGCGATCCTGCAGCCGACCATCGTCTGGGGGCCGGGATCGTCGTTGTGGACCGATGCGCTGGCCGAGGCGCTGACCGGCGGTGACGTGATCCTGCCCGAACCGGAAGGCGTGCTGAACGGTGTCTATGTGGACGATCTGGTGCAGGCGCTGCTGCAGGCTGCGCAGGTGCCCGATCTTGGTCAGGAACGATTCATCATTTCCGGCCCCGAGGGCCAGACATGGCGCGGGCTGATCGAGGGCTATGCCGCGGCCATCGGGCAGGGCAGGGTTCGACTGGAACCCCATGACGCGCTGGCCGCGCGGCTGGGTCCAAAACCGCCCGAGGGCGGCGATTCCGGCCCTTCGGCGGCGGCTCGGGTCAGTGCCATTGCACGGCGCCTGCTGGGGCGGGAGCGGTTCGAGGCCCTGGTCCGACAGGTCAAGCGGCGTCTGTCCAGGGGCGGCGACTTCACCCCCGACCACCACCTGCTTGAAGTCTACTCGGGCACCGGGCGCTGTGCCACCGACCGGGCGCAGACGCGGCTGGGCTATGCGCCGCAATTCGGTCTGGCCGAGGGTCTGGCCGCCACCGCCCCCTATCTGAAGAAACGCCTGACCTGAGCGGGCACGGGCGCGCCTGAAACGGCGCGCTCTCGGAAATTCTGCACGTCTGACGGGAGAGAGACATGCGCAACAAGGTAGTCACCGCCGCCGAAGCGGCCGCACTGATCAAGGATGGCGACACCATCACCTCGTCGGGCTTCGTCGGGATCGGCGTGCCGGACGAGTTGCTTTGCGCCGTCGAGGACCGATTTCTGGCCAGCGGATCGCCCCGCGACCTGACCCTGATCTTCGCGGCGGGCCAGGGCGACGGCAAGGACCGCGGCCTGAACCGGCTGGGCCACGACGGTCTGCTGAAGCGCGTGGTCGGCGGCCACTGGGGCTTGATCCCCAAGGTGGCCGCGCTGGCGGTCGAGGGCAAGATCGAGGGCTGGAACCTTCCGCAGGGTTGCCTCAGCCAGTTGTTCCGCGACATCGCCGCCGGCAAGCCGGGGATGCTGTCGCGCGTCGGGCTGGAGACCTTCGTCGATCCGCGTCACGGCGGCGGCGCGATCAATGCCATCAGCACCGAACCGCAGGTGGAACTGATGCAGATTGGCGGCGAGGACATGCTGTTCTACCCGGCCCAGAAGCTGACCGTCGCGCTGCTGCGCGGCACCACCGCCGACCAGATGGGCAATATCACCATGGAGCGCGAGGCGCTGGTGCTCGACAACCTTGCGCAGGCCATGGCGGTCAAGGCCGCCGGCGGCGTGGTGATCGTCCAGGTCGAACGCATCGCGCGCAACAAGTCTCTGCCCCCGCGCGACGTGCAGATCCCCGGCATCCTTGTGGATGCGGTGGTGGTGTCCCGGCCCGAACACCATGTCCAGACTTATGGCACCACCTTCAGCCAGGCCTTCACCAACCGCATCCGTCCGCCCGATGGCGAAATCCCGGCGATGGAGCTGGACGCCCGCAAGGTCATCGCCCGGCGCTGTGCCTTCGAATTGCCGATCAACGGGGTGGTGAACCTCGGGATCGGGATGCCGGAAGGCGTGGCTTCGGTGGCCGCCGAAGAGGGGCTTCTGGATCACCTCACCCTGACCGCCGAACCCGGCGTGATCGGGGGTCAGCCCGCCTCGGGGCTGGATTTCGGTGCGGCGGTAAACACCGACGCGGTGATCCCGCAGAACAGCCAGTTCGACTTTTACGATGGCGGCGGGCTGGACATGGCCTGTCTGGGTCTGGCGCAGGCCGACCCCCTGGGCAACGTCAACGTGTCCCGCTTTGGCCCGCGTCTGGCCGGGGCCGGGGGCTTCATCAACATCTCGCAAAACGCCCGCGCCCTGGTCTTTGCCGGCACCTTTACGGCCGCAGGGCTGGACGTGGTGATCGAGGATGGGGGGTTGCGCATTGCGCGCGAAGGCCGGTTCCCCAAGTTCCTGCGCTCGGTGGAACAGATCACCTTTTCCGGTGCCCGCGCCGCGCGGCTGGGCCAGCCGGTGCTCTATGTCACCGAACGCTGCGTGTTCGAATTGACCACCCAGGGGCTGAAGCTGGTCGAGATCGCGCCGGGTGTCGATCTGGACGCCGATATTCTGGCCCATATGGAAACCGCGCCGCTGATCGACGAGATCCGGCAGATGGACATTCGCATCTTCCGCCCGGCGGCGATGGATCTTCGGGTCGATCTGCTGCATCTGGATCTGCCCATGCGCGTGGCGCTGGATGCCGAAGCGGACCGGCTGTTCCTGAACTTCGAGAAAATGCGCATCCGCAGCGCCGATGACGTGGCCATGGTGCGCGCCGCCGTAGAGCGGGTCTGCGCACCGCATCCGCGCAAGGTGGATGTGATCGTGAACTACGACGATTGCCGCATCGATGACGATCTGGTCAATCTCTGGGCCCAGATGGTCGAAGACCTGCAGCAGCGGTATTATGCCAGCGTGTCGCGCTATGCCGGGTCCGCCTTCATGCGGATGAAGCTGAGCGAGGCCTTCCCCAAGGCGCGCCCGCATATCTATGAAACCCGCGAACAGGCCAGCCGCTATCTGGAGGACAAATCCACAGACTGAGGCCAGCCTTTGGGCGTCATGCCGGAACTTGCGGAAAGCCCGAGGCCGGTCTTGCACCTTATTCTTGTGGCCGCCTAGAGACTGCCCCTCAATCTTGCCAGCAACAGGAACTGCCATGCCGCCTGACCTGACCATCGACCAGAAGATCGCCGGGGATCTGATCGCCAACGACGTTTCCTTCGTGACCACGGTGCCCTGCAAGCAACTGGCCGGGGTGATTGCCGAGATCGACCGCCGCCCCGAGATCCGCCATGTGCCCGCCAACAAGGAAGACGAGGGCATGGGCCTGTGCGCCGGGGCGTGGATGGGCGGCCAGCGCGCCGCGATCATCATGCAGAACACCGCCCTTGGGGTGACGCTGAACACGCTGGCCACGCTGATCCAGTTCTACCGGATGCCCTTGCCGATGCTGATTTCCTATCGGGGCGAGTTGCGCGAGCCGGTGGCTTGCCAGGTCGAGATGGCGCTGCACACCAAGGCGCTTCTGGCGCAGCTTCATATCCCGACCTACCATTTCCACACGCAGGCGGATGCGGCCGAGCTGGATACCATCCTGAAATACAGCTTCATGTGCAACAAGCCCGTGGCGGTGCTGACCGACGCGTCCTTCTGGGGAGGCTATGGCGACCAATGATCCGTTCCGAAATCCTGCGCGAAATCGCCCCGATCCTTCGCGATCACCTTGTCATCTGCAACATCGGCATTCCCAGTCAGGAACTGCATGCCATCGACGACCAGCCCAGCAATTTCTACATGCTGGGCACCATGGGGCTGGCCTCTTCCATCGGGCTGGGGCTGGCGCTGGCGCAGCCCAAACCGGTGATCGTGATCGACGGCGACGGCTCGGTCCTGACCAACCTCGGCACCCTGCCGACCATCGCCAACAACCCCGCCGACAATTATATCCTGATGATCATCGACAACGGCTCCTACGGCTCGACCGGCGACCAGCCGACCTATACCAGCGGCAAGACCTCGCTGGCGGGCATGGCGCGGGCGGCGGGCTGCGACCGGGTGGTTGAATGCAGCGGGGAGGAGACCGGCCCGGTTCTGCAAGAGGCGCTGGACAGCGGCCAGATGACGGTGATCGTGGTACGCTGCGACAGCGGCAACGCCAAGATGCCGGTGATCACCCTGGACCCGGTGGTGATCCGCGACCGTTTCATGAAAGCCGTGCGCGCCTAGGCGGCGCTTCAGGCCTCGTCGATCAGGGCACCCAGCCGCGCGGCGGTGGCATGCAGTTGCGGCACCAGATGCACCGCATTCTTCAGCGCCAGCCGCTGTTCAGGTGCGTGAAAGGACAGCGTCGACAGCAACCGGCCCGACCCGTCAAGCACCGGCACCGCCAGCGACACCATCCCGTTCAGGAATTCGCCATTGTCGATCCCGAAGCCGCGATCGCGCGTGCGGCGCACGGCTTCGGCCAGCCGGTCGGGATCGGTGATCGTGCGCGGCGTCCGATCCTTCAGCGCGGTGGTTGTGATATAGGTTTCCAGCGGCGTATCGTCGAAGGTGCTGAGAAACATCTTGCCACTGGCCGTGCAATACAGCGGCATCCGCGTACGCAACGGCAATTGGATGCGCAGGGCGTGGCGGGTTTCGGCCTGCTCCAGCCCGATCATCGCGTCCCGATCCGGCACCGCGAGCACGCAGGTTTCGTGGATCTCGGCGGCCAGCCGTTTCAGGATCGCCACCCGCGCCGTGCGCATCCTCAGCGATGACAGAACCCCGGCGGAAAGCTGCCGCAGCCTTGGGGCCGGGGCATAGCCGCGGCCGTTGAATTCGCGCTGGATGAAGCCTTCGTCCTCAAGCGTGTTGAACAGTCGGTGAATGGTCGGCTTGGGCAGGCCCAGCTGGCGGTTGACCTCGGTCGGGGTGACCGGCACGCCGGCCTCGGCCATGGCTTCCAGCACCAGCAGCAGCCGCAGGTTGGTGGGGATCGTCCCGTCCTTGTCCGTCTCGTCCATCAGGGATGCCCCGCTTTCCCGCGCTCCGGTGATCTAGCCCGAAGGCCGCGGGGGCGTCGATGGGGCAGGGCCGCGCGGGCCTTGGCATATATTTCGTTTTCCAAGCCCCGGCACGCTGTGTCACCATGGTCCGGACCGGCATCGCGCGGATGTTTCACGCCCACCCGCACAGGCCCAGACAAAAGGGACCCACGCCCATGGCCCATCAGCAGATCCTGACCGCCTGCGGCCTGACCACCGCGCAGACCACCGGCGGCGACCTGCCCGTGACCACCCCCGTGGATGGCAGCGAGATCGCCCGCGTGCACAGCCAATCCCCTGAGGAGGCCACCGCTACCATCGCCCGCGCCCGCACCGCGTTCGAGGCGTGGCGCCAGGTGCCCGCACCGCGCCGGGGGGAGTTGGTGCGCCTGCTGGGTGAGGAATTGCGCCGCGAGAAGGAAAACCTGGGCCGGATGGTGACGCTGGAATGCGGCAAGATCTACCAGGAAGGCCTGGGCGAAGTGCAGGAGATGATCGACATCTGCGACTTTGCCCTCGGCCTGTCGCGGCAGCTTTACGGGTTGACCATCGCCTCGGAACGTCCCGGTCACACCATGCGCGAGACCTGGCATCCGCTGGGGGTGGTGGGGATCATCACCGCATTCAACTTTCCCGCGGCCCCCTGGTGCTGGAACGCGGCGCTGGCGCTGGTTTGCGGCGATCCGGTGATCGCCAAACCCTCCGAGAAGACCCCACTGACGCAACTGGCGATCCAGCGGATCTGTGACCGGGCCGTGGCCGCCTTCGGTCCCGATGCGCCCGAGGGCCTGATCCAGACCCTGATCGGCCAGTCCGACCTTGGGCAGGTGCTGACCGCCTCGCCGGATGTGGCGCTGATCTCGGCCACCGGGTCGGTGCCCATGGGCAAGGCCGTGGCATCCGAGATTGCGCGGCGGCTGGGCAAGACCATTCTGGAACTGGGTGGCAACAACGCGATGATCGTCGCCCACTCGGCCGATCTGGAAATGGCGGTGCGGGCCATCGTCTTTTCCGCCGTCGGCACCGCCGGGCAGCGCTGCACCTCGCTGCGCCGCCTGATCGTGCACGCGGACATCTATGACGACCTGGTGCCGCGCCTGATCCAAACCTATGCGGGCCTGTCCATCTGCAGCCCGTTGGAGCCGGACACGCTGATCGGCCCGCTGATCGACGCAGGCGCCCTGACCGCGATGGAGGCCGCGCTGGACGCCGCGCGCGCCGAGGGTGGCACCGTGCACGGCGGTGGGCGCGCGCTGGCTGACCGGTTTCCGGACGCCGCCTATGTCCATCCGGCCATCGTCGAAATGCCCGCGCAGACCGCCATCATGCATACCGAGACCTTCGCCCCGATCCTCTATGTCGTGAAATACCGCGATCTGGACGAGGCCATCGCCCTGCAAAACGCCGTCCCGCAGGGGTTGTCGTCCTGCATCTTCTCGACCGATGTGCGCGAGACCGAGTATTTCCTGTCGGCGCAGGGGTCCGACTGTGGCATCGCCAATGTGAACATCGGCCCCTCGGGCGCCGAGATCGGCGGGGCCTTCGGCGGCGAGAAGGACACCGGCGGCGGGCGCGAAAGCGGCTCGGATGCGTGGCGGGCCTACATGCGGCGGCAGACCTCGACGGTGAACTATTCGCGTGACCTGCCGCTGGCGCAGGGCATCACCTTTGAAATCTGAGGCGATGATGGACGCGCCCCACAGCCTCTGGCGAGCGACGGTGCCCGAGCCGGGGTCTTTCCCGGCACTGGAGCGGAACCTGTCCGTGGATGTGGCGATCATCGGCGGCGGATACACCGGGCTTTCGGCGGCCTGCCACCTGGCCGAGGCCGGGGCCAGCGTCGCGCTGGTCGAGGCCCGCAGCATCGGCTTTGGCGGCTCGGGGCGCAATGTGGGGCTGGTCAATGCCGGTCTGTGGGTCCCCCCCGACTCGGTCGAGGCGCGGCTAGGGACACCTGCCGGAACCCGCCTGAACGCGGCGCTGGCCGAGGGGCCGGAGGTGGTCTTCGACCTGATCGCACGCCACCAGATCCGCTGCGAGGCTGTGCGCAACGGCACCCTGCATTGCGCCCATTCCGCCGCCGGGCTGCGTGATCTGACGGCCCGCTTCGCGCAACAGCAGGCGCGCGGTGCGCCGGTTGCCCTGCTGGATCCCGCACAGACCGCGTCGCGGACCGGCACCACCGCCTATCTGGGGGCGCTATGGGATGGCCGGGCCGGCACGATCCAGCCGCTGGCCTATGCGCAGGGGCTGGCACGGGTCGCCAGACAATATGGGGCGCAGATCTTTGAACACAGTCCCGCGCTTGCCGTGTCACGGACGGGCGACGGCTGGAGCGTGAGCACGCCCAAGGGGACGCTGCGCGCGGCGCGCCTGATCCAGGCCACCAATGCCTATGGCGCAGGGCGGGCCGGACAGAACCCGGTGATCCCCGCGCATTTCTTCCAACTGGCCACCGCGCCGCTGCCAGTCGCCTTGCAATCCGCGATCCTGTCCGGGCGGGAAGGCTGCTGGGACACAGCGCCGGTGCTGACCTCCTTGCGGATGGAGGCGTCGGGGCGCTTGCTCCTTGGCGCACTTGGCAATCTTGATGGACCGGGCCGGGGGCCTCATGCGGCGTGGGCACGGCGCAAGCTGGAAAAGCTGTTTCCGCAATTGCGCGGCATCGGGTTCGACCATGCCTGGACCGGGCGTATCGCCATGACCACCACCCATCTGCCGTGCGTGCACAGCCTGGGACCGAAGGCCGTTTCGATCTTCGGCTACAGCGGGCGCGGCATCGGTCCCGGCACGGTCTTTGGCCGCGCCGCCGCGCAATGGGCATTGGGCACCGGCGATTTCCCGGTGGCGATCACCGATCCCGCACCAGAACCCGCCGTCGCCCTGAAAGCCGCCGCACTGGAAACCGGGGCGGTCCTGACGCACCTTGTGGGCGCGCGCCACTGACCCGAGACCTGAAGGAACCTGCCCATGACCCGCCGTTTTCGCAGCCCAAATCAGATCCGCGCCGATTTCTCGGCAGCGATGTCGGCCATGTACCGGACCGAGGTGCCCGCCTATGGCGATCTGGTCAAGATCGTCGGCCAGACCAATGTCACCGTCCTGAACAGCCCGGCCCGCGACGCCCTGAACCTGACGCCGGATGAGGACACCACGCGGATTTCGCAGGAACGCCACGGCGCGATCCGGCTGGGTACGGCGGCGGAACTGGCCATGATGGCCCGCGTCTTTCGCGTGATGGGGATGCATCCGGTGGGCTACTATGACCTGTCGGTGGCCTCGGTGCCGGTGCATTCCACCGCCTTCCGTCCAATCGCACGGGCCGATCTGGCGGAAAACCCGTTCCGGGTGTTCACCTCGCTGCTGCGGCTGGAACTGATCGCGGACGCTGCCTTGCGGGAAAAAGCCCAAGCGGTGCTGGACCGACGCCAGATCTTCACCGAAACGGCCATTGCACTGACCGAAACGGCCGAGGCCAATGGCGGTCTGGAGGACGGTGATGCCGCCGACTTCGTGCGCGAGGTGCTGGAAACCTTCCGCTGGCATCCCGAAGCCTGCGTCGATGCCGAAACCTTCGCCGCCCTCATCAAGGCGCACCGGCTGATCGCCGACGTGGTGTCGTTTCGCGGCCCGCACATCAACCATCTGACCCCGCGCACGCTGGACATCGACGCAGCACAGGACGGCATGATCGCGCGCGGCCTCCCGGCCAAGGCGATCATCGAGGGGCCGCCACGACGCACCTGTCCGATCCTGTTGCGGCAGACCGCCTTCAAGGCGCTGGATGAGCCGGTGCGGTTCCCCACGCCTGCGGGCGGCTGGCACGACGGCCACCATACCGCCCGGTTCGGCGAGATCGAACAGCGCGGTGCGGCGCTGACCCCGAAGGGGCGTACGCTGTATGACCAGTTGCTGGCCGAGGTACGCGCGGCAGTTCTGCCGGCCGCTGATGGCACCAACACCGCCGAATATGACGCCAAACTGGCGGAGGTTTTCCGCAAGTTCCCCGATGATTGGCGCAAGCTGTACGATCAGGGGCTGGCGTACTTCAAGTTTGCCGTCACGGGGATGCCGCCACCGGGAACACCACAGGACGTGGCAGCCCTTCTGGACGCCGGTGTCCTGACCCTCAGCCCGATCATCTACGAGGACTTCCTGCCGGTCAGCGCAGCGGGCATCTTCCAGTCCAACCTTGGCGACGAGGCGCGGGACAGGGTGCAGCCGGTTTCCAACCAGCAGCAGTTCGAAGCGGCCCTTGGTGTGCCGGTGGCCGATGAGTTCGCGCTGTACGACGCCCTGCAAGCGGACTCGCTGGCGGCTTGTTTGCGACAGCTGTCTGGAACGACATCTTCTGGCTAGACGCCACCATCCGCACCCATTGTTTATACATAAGTCTGATTACAGCGTCTTCGCATAGGATCAGAGCCGTCCTGTGCGCCCACCACAACGTCGCCCCTGATCTTGCGCTGCGCCGCGCCGCGCGTCACAGCGGCAGCGCGGTGGTGTTTTTCACCACCTCCAGAATGACCGAGCTTTGCATTTCCTGAACGCCGGGCAAGCTCACGAGGCGATCCTGCATCAGCGTCTGGTAGTGATCGATATCCCGCACCACCAGCCGCATGTGGAAGTCGAACTCGCCCAGCAACAGCACGGCGGACTGGATTTCGGGGATCGCGCGGATCTCGCGTTTGAAGGCCTCTAGCGCCTTGCGATCATGGCGCTTCAGCTTCACCCGCGTCACGACCACGGCGTTGAACCCCAGCTTGCGGCGATCCAGTTCCACATGGCGGCGCAGGATCACGCCGGCTTCCTGCATCTGGTTGATGCGGCGGGAACAGGGCGACTGCGAAATGCCGGCGATCTCGGCGATCTGGGTGACGGTCAGACTGCCATCACGCTGCATCGCCCGCAGGATTCTCAGATCGGTTTCGTCGAGATTGAGCATGAATTCCCTAAATTACCGCGTTTCTTGGCTGAAGTATGCGCACACCCTAGGGATCCCGGCCCAATCGGGCAAGAATGCACCGGAAAATCGGCTATCATGGGGAAAGGCGGCGATTCTCGTGGGAGGAGACATGAGATCCCGCACCCCGGCCGTCGTTCAGGGAGGACGCAACCATGACCGAAACCCCCAAGCTGACCTTCCCGCATCCCCCGGCGCGCCCGGATCAAAGCCCGGATTTCTCGGCGATCGAGGTGCCAGAGGCCGGGATTCTGGACGTGCCGCCGCTCGACCTGACCTCCATCGACGCCCGCCCCTATGCCAATGGGATGGTGCGGGTGCTGAACGATGCGGGCGAGGCCGTGGGCCCCTGGGCCGACTATATCGCCGACATCGACGCCGAGGCCCTGTTGCAGGGTCTGCGGGACATGATGACCATGCGGGTGATCGACCAGCGGCTTCTGAACGCGCAGCGGCAGGGCAAGACCTCGTTCTACCTGCAATGCACCGGGGAAGAGGCCATCGGCTGCGGCTTCCAACGCCAGTTGTCCAAGGGCGACATGAACTTCCCCACCTACCGCCAGCAAAGCCTGCTGATTGCGGCGGGCTATCCGCTGGAAGTGCTCATGGGGCAGGTCTATTCCAACCAGCTTGACCCGCTGGAGGGGCGTCAACTGCCGGTGCTGCATTCGTCGCGCGACTATGGCTATTTCAGCATCTCGGGCAACCTGGGCACGCAGTACATCCAGGCGGTGGGATGGGCGATGGCCAATGCCCTGTCGGGCGATGGCACCATCGCGGCGGCCTGGATCGGCGACGGGGCAACGGCGTCGAACGATTTCCACTCGGCGCTGCTGTGTGCCTCGGTCTATCAGCCGCCGGTGATCCTGAACATCGTCAACAATCAGTGGGCGATCTCTACTTATACCGGCGTCGCCTCGGGCATGGCCCGCACCTATGCCGCCCGTGCGCGTGGTTATGGCGTGCCGGCGTTGCGGGTGGATGGCAACGACTATCTGGCGGTGGCGGCGGTGTCGCGATGGGCGGTGGCGCGCACGCGGGCCGGTCACGGACCCGTGGCCATCGAATGGTTCACCTACCGGGTGGCGGCGCATTCCACCTCGGACGACCCTTCGGCCTACCGGCCCAAGGACGAAGCCCTGGCCTGGCCGCTGGGCGATCCGATCACCCGCCTGAAGGATCATCTGGTCCTGACCGGTCAATGGTCCGAGGAACGTCACACGCAGGCAGAGGCCCAGATCCGCGACGAGATCATCGCGCTGCAACGCAAGGTCGAGGCCGAGGGCACCTTCGTGAACCCCAAGCCGATCTCGCCCGCCACCATCTTCAAGGGGGTCTATGCCGAGATGCCCCCGCATCTGCGCCGCCAGCGGCAGGAAATGGGGTACTGACATGGCCCGGATGTCGATGATCGAGGCGCTGCGCGACGCCATGGACGTGATGCTGGACCGTGACCCGAAGGTTCTGATCTTTGGCGAGGACGTCGGTTATTTCGGCGGCGTCTTCCGCTGCACCGCCGGATTGCAGAAGAAATACGGCGAGGAACGGGTGTTCGACACACCGATCAACGAAAGCGCCATCGTCGGCATGGCGGTGGGCATGGCGGCGCAAGGGATGCGCCCCTGCGTCGAGGTGCAATTCGCCGATTACGTCTTTCCCGCCTACGACCAGATCACCCAGGAAGCCGCGCGCATCCGCCATCGGTCGAACCAGATGTTCTCTTGCCCGCTGGTGGTGCGAATGCCCACCGGCGGCGGCATCTTCGGCGGTCAGACCCACAGCCAGAGCCCCGAGTCGCTGTTCACTCATGTGGCCGGGCTGAAGGTGGTGCTGCCCTCGACACCTTATGACGCCAAGGGCCTGCTGATCGCCGCCATCGAGGATCCCGATCCGGTGATTTTCCTGGAGCCAAAGCGCATCTACAACGGCCCGTTCTATGGCAATCACACCGGCAAATCGGTGACCTGGGCCAGCCATCCCGGCGGCGAGGTGCCCGAGGGGCATTATTCGATCCCCATCGGCAAGGCCGACATCCGCCGCGAGGGCACCGCCGTGACCGTGCTGGCCTATGGCACCATGGTCTACGTGGCCGACGCGGCGGTGGAACAGACCGGGATCGACGCCGAGATCATCGACCTGCGCAGCCTGCTGCCGCTGGACGTGGACACCATCCGCGCCTCGGTCGAGAAAACCGGACGTTGCCTGGTGGTGCATGAAGCCACCCGCACCAGCGGTCTGGGGGCAGAATTGATCGCCGAGGTGCAGGAAAGCTGCTTTTGGCACCTGCACGCGCCGATCCTGCGGGTGACGGGCTGGGACGCGCCCTATCCGCATGCCGCCGAATGGGATTATTTCCCAAGTCCCGCGCGCATCACCCGCGCCCTGCACCAAGTGATGGAGGCTTGAATGAAGGTTCTCCCGGTAAAACTTCCTGACGTGGGCGAAGGCGTGACCGAGGCCGAACTGGTCGAATGGCACGTCAAGGTCGGCGACATCGTGCGCGAGGATGACGTGATCGCGGCGGTGATGACCGACAAGGCGACGGTCGAGATCCCCTCGCTCTATTCCGGCAAGATCACCGAACTGGCGGGCGAGATCGGGCAGGTTCTGCCCATTGGCACCGATCTGGTGATGATCGAAACCGAGGCCGATGCGGTCGAGGATCAGACCTTGGCCGCCGATCCTGGCGAGCCAGCAGCAGACAAGGGAGCGGTCAATCCCGAGACCACGAAATCGGCTGAATCCAAGCCACCTGCTCAAACCGAAAAGGCGGCGAAACCCGTCCAACAGACCCGCCCCCGTCCGGTTGCCGGAACCAGCGCCAGCGCCCCCCGCACCGAAGGCGCGTTGCCCTTGGCGGCCCCGTCCGTCCGCGCCCGGGCGCGGGATGGCGGCATCGACCTGCGGCAGGTGCCCGGCACCGGACCGGCGGGTCGCATCACCCATCAGGATCTGGACGCGGTGTTCAGCCGGGCCGATCACCCGGCAGCCAGCAGCGGGCCCGGCCTGCCGCGCAGTCCCCGCATCGGCAGCGAGGATATCCCGGTGGTCGGGATGCGCCGCAAGATTGCCGAGCGCATGGCGCTGGCCAACGCCCGCATCCCCCATATCACCGTGGTCGAAGAGGTGGATGTGACAGCCCTGGAAGACCTGCGTGCCAAGTTGAACGACAGCCGGGGCGAGCGGCCCAAGCTGACCCTCTTGCCCTTTCTGGCCGCCGTACTGGCCCGCGCCCTGCCCGACCACCCCGAGATGAACGCCCATTACGACGACGAGGCCGGGGTCATCACCCGGCACGCGGGCGTCAATCTGGGCATGGCCACCATGACCGACGCCGGGCTGGTGGTGCCGGTCCTGCGCCACGTGGAAGCCCTGGGCCTGTACGACATCGCCACCGAGATCGCGCGGCTGTCCGAAGCCGCCCGCACCTCGAAAGCGCGGCGCGAGGAACTGACCGGCTCGACCATCACCGTGACCTCGCTGGGGCCTCTGGGGGCGCTGGCCACGACCCCGATCATCAACCCCCCCGAGGTGGCCATTCTGGGCGTCAACAAGATCGCCACGCGGCCCATGTGGGACGGCACCCAGTTCGTGCCCCGAAAGATGATGAACATCTCGGCCAGCTTCGACCACCGCGTCATCGACGGCTGGAATGCGGCGGTCTTCGTGCAGAAGATCAAGTCCCTGCTGGAAACCCCGGCCCTGATTTTCGTGGAGGTGTGAGGCATGAGACAGGACAGTTGCAAACTGCTGATCCTTGGCGCCGGTCCCGGCGGCTATGTCTGCGGCATCCGCGCGGGCCAACTGGGCGTGGACACCATCGTCGTCGAGGCCGACAAGCCCGGCGGCACCTGCCTGAACGTGGGCTGCATCCCCTCCAAGGCGCTGATCCATGCAGCGGATGAATTCCACGCCGCACGCAGCCTTGTGGGCGGCAATGCCCTTGGCATTTCGGCAGGCGCCCCCAGCATCGACCTGGCCCGCACCATGGCGTGGAAGGACGGGATCGTGAGCCGTCTGACCGGCGGCGTCGCCTCGCTGCTGAAGAAGGCCGGAACGCGCCATGTGCAAGGCTACGCCCGCGTTCTGGACGGCAAATCGGTCGAGGTCACGACCCCCGAAGGCCCCCTGCGCATCGACGCCGAGAACATCGTCATCGCCACCGGCGCGCGGCCCTTTGAACTGCCGTTCCTGCCCTTCGGCGGCCCGGTGATCTCTTCGACCGAGGCGCTGGCGCTGCCCGAACTGCCGAAACGGCTGTCGGTGGTGGGCGCGGGCTATATCGGGCTGGAAATCGGGATGGCCATGGCCAAGCTGGGGGTGCGGGTCACCCTTGTGGAAGCCGCCAAAAGCATCCTGCCGCAATACGATGCCGAGTTGAGCAAACCGGTGCTGGCCCGGCTGCAGGCGCTGGACGTGGCCCTGCATCTGGATGCCAAGGCGCAAGGTCTGACCGAGGACGGCACCGCATTGCGGGTGGAAACGCTGGGCGGGCCGCAGGAAATCCCGTCGGACAAGATTCTGGTGACCGTGGGCCGCGCGCCCGTGACCACCGGCTTCGGGCTGGAGGATCTGGGGCTGTCGATGACCGGTCCCTTTATCGCCGTCGATCGCTTCTGTGCCACCTCGATGCGCGGGGTGTTTGCCATCGGCGATGTGACCGGAGAGCCGATGCTGGCCCATCGCGCCATGGCGCAGGGCGTGGTGGTGGCCGAGCATCTGGCCGGCCTGCCCACGATCTGGGACAAGCGCGCCATCCCGGCGGTCTGTTTCACCGATCCCGAGATTGTCACCGTCGGTGCCTTGCCCGATGCGCAGGAGGGGTTGGCCGTCACGAAGTTCCCGCTGGCCGGCAATGGCCGGTCAATGACGCTGGGCCGCAGCGATGGCTTCGTGCGCATCGTGCATGATCCTGACAGCGGGTTGATTGCGGGCATTCAGGCGGTAGGTGCCGGGATCGCGGAAATGGCCGGCGAGTTCTCGTTGGCGATCGAGATGGGCGCGACCCTGACCGACATCGCCGCCACGATCCACGCCCATCCGACACTGGGCGAAACCACGCAGGAGGCCGCCTTGAAGGGCCTCGGTCAGGCCCTGCACATCTGAGGCCGGATCAGGCCGGTTGGCTGCGCGCCGGGGCGTCGTGGCCCCCCGGAACCTCCGGCACCTTTTCGACCGACAGTCCCTGGCCCTGGGCGGCCTCGGCCAGCGCGTTGGCCGTCGCGCCACCGGTCAGCCACACAACGTGGTGGCCTTGCTGGGCCTCGGACAGGATCACATCGGCAATGCGCGCCTCGGGCCATGCGATGGCACCGGGGCGCGGGCCGACGCAGACCCGCTCGGCATCGCGGCGGGCCAGTTCCAGCACCGCATCCATCCCGGCATCATGGAAAATCACATCGCATTCCTGCAGCTTGCGCACCGCCCGCAGGGTCATCAGATCGGCGATCCCGCCGCTGGCCGCGATCACGGCTATGCTGCCCAGCCCGGTGTCATCCGGCGCTTGTCCCTGCGCGATGGCCTCTTTCAACGCCTGCGCGGCCTCGCGTTCATTGCCGATGGCGTGCAGCTGGCGCGGAGGGCCGTCGAACACCCATCGCCAGAAGGCACGCCGACGCGCACGGTCGACCCCGCGCGCCACCGCCGGGCGCATCCGTCCCGCAAGGCTGGCCAGATGACCAAGGCGTGGCTCCAGCATCTGTTCGATGGCGGTCTTGACCTGGCGGCCCAGAACCGGCGCGGTGCCCTCGGTGCCGATGGCCACGACCAGCGGGTCGCGATCCACGATGGACGGCGTGAAGGCGTCGCAAAGCTCGGGCTGATCGACCACGTTCGCCGGCACCCTTGCCACGCGCACCAGATCGGCAAGTGCGGCATCCATGCCGGGACAGCCCGTCGCCACGAACGCCAGTGCGGCTCCGTCGATCAGATCGGGTGTGATGGCCCCGTCATGGTGCTGAACACGGCCTTCGCGCACCAGTTCGACCAGTTCATCGTCCAGATGCGGGGCGCAGAGCACCACCTCGGCCTCGGACTTCAGGATCAGGCGCGACTTCTGCGCGGCCTGTTCGCCGCCGCCCAGAACCATCACGCGGCGCCCGGCCACTTTCAGAAACATCGGAAAAGTCTTCATGGCGGTCGCCTCCCTGCTGCGCTCAACCTAGCGCTAGACTGTTCCGCCGCAAGATCATGTCGCAGCCCTTCCAGAAGCGCCTGCATCTCCGGCCGACAGGAGCCGCAATTGCTGCCCGCGCCCAGACGGTCCGGGATCAAAATCCGTAACAGGGCGCTACCGCGCGGCCTGTCCACCTGCGCCAGACCGGTGGGCTGCGGACCCAAGCGGGCGGCATCCGAGATGATCCGCCAGTCGGGCCGCGCTTTCCCCCGGTGCAGGCAGGAATTTGCGCTGGCGGCTGATGGTCCGGGCGAAACTGGTGAAGGTGCCGTCCTTCTCAACTCAGCCGGCAGCACGCAGCGATTCCATGATGAGAAGGGCCCGTTCCCGGTCCTTCTCGACAGCAACGTTGGTCAATCGATCTTTCATGTTTCGATCCGGGCCCCTAACATGCCCCAAACCCCCTGCCCGGTTCCACGGCAATTCATTGCGCCGGTCCCGTCAGACGGACACCAGCGCCTGCACTTCGTCGCGCGGCGAGTCTGCCTTGGTGCCGGAATGCACGACCTCGCCCCGGCGCAGTACGACGATGCGGTCGGCCAGTTCGTAGGCGAAGTCGAAATACTGCTCGACCAGCACGATCGCCATGTCTCCGCGAGCGCGCAGCTGCTTCAACACCTCGCCGATCTGCTTGATGATGTTGGGCTGGATGCCCTCGGTCGGCTCGTCCAGCAGCAACAGCTTGGGCCGGGTGATCAGCGCCCGCGCGATGGCCAGTTGCTGTTGTTGCCCGCCCGACAGGTCGCCGCCGCGCCGATGCTTCATCTGGTCCAGCACCGGGAACATCTCGTAGGTTTCAGGCGGGATCCTGTGTTCGGAGCGCGGCAGGCAGGAAAACCCGGTTTCCAGGTTCTCGCGCACCGTCAGCAGCGGGAAGATCTCGCGCCCCTGCGACACCAGCCCGACGCCCTTGTGCGCCATGCCATGCGCCGGCAGCACGCCCAGATCCTCGCCATCCAGCGCGACCTTGCCGCCCGATCTTGCGTGCCGCCCGGCGATGGCGCGGATCAGGCTGGTCTTGCCGACGCCGTTGGTGCCCATGACGCAGGTGATCTCGCCCTTCTCGGCGGCCATCGAGACATCGTACAAGATTTGCGAATGCCCGTAGTGCAGGGTCAGGTTTTCGACGTTCAGCATGGTCTAGCGCCCCAGATAGACGTCGATAACCTGCTGGTTCGACGTGACGTGATCGAGACTCCCCTCGGCAAGGACCGAGCCTTCGTGCAGGACCGTGACGCGGCAGTTCAGCCGTCGCACGAAATCCATATCGTGTTCCACCACCACGACCGCGCGGGTCTTGGCCGCTTCAACCAGCAGCGCCGTGGTGCGTTCGCGTTCGGCCAGCGTCATCCCGGCGGCCGGTTCATCCACCAGCAGCAGACGCGGTTCCTGCGCCAGCAACATGCCGATTTCCAGCCACTGCTTCTGGCCGTGCGACAACTCCCCCGACTTGCGGGCCAGTTCGTCGGTCAGCCCGATGGTGGCGGCAAGCTCGTTCACCCGGTCCAGATCCTTGCCGCCAGCCCGGTAGAACAGCACCGCCAGCGGCCCGCGCTTGTTGCGCTGCGCCATCAGCAGGTTCTGGTGCACGGTCTGGTCTTCGAACACCGTTGGCTTCTGGAACTTGCGGCCGATGCCTTCGCGGGCGATGCGCGCCTCGGACATGCCCCGCAGCGAGATGTTCTTTTCGCCCCAGGTGATGCGGCCGTCGTCCGGCTTGGTCTTGCCGGTGACGATGTCCATGAAGGTGGTCTTGCCCGCGCCATTGGGCCCGATGATCGCCCGCAGCCCGTGGCTGGGCATGGTGAAGGACAGGTTGTTGATGGCCCGGAAGCCGTCAAACGAGACGGAAACGCCGGAAACTTCAAGAAGGCGGGTGCTGCTCATTCCTGCGCCTCCTTCTCCTGAAGCGCGCCCATGTCCGGCCCAAGCGGGGCCCCATGACGATCCGGGTGGGTGCGATGGGCGATCAGATCGAACAGCCCGCCGATGCCCTTGGGCGCATACAGGGTGACCAGAACAAAGCTGAGGCCAAGCACGATCAACCACCAGTCGACCCATTTCACCGTGTAGAAGCCCAGGTTGACGTCGGGCACCTGCCCGCCGGTGAACAGCGACGAGAACAGCGTCACGAAGATTGCCCCGATCACCGCGCCGTACAGCCGCCCGCGTCCGCCGATGGCAACCCAGACCGCGAGGTAGATCGAGGCGATGGGCGCAATCTCGGCCGGGTTGATGATGCCCGCCTGCGGATAATACAGCGCCCCCGCGATGCCCGAGATCATCGCCGTGCCGGCAAAGATCACCAGCTTGTAGACCTCGACCTGGTAGCCAAGGAACCGCACGCGGGCCTCGTTGTCGCGAATGCCGCGAATGACCGAGCCGAATTTGCCCGACACCACCCAGGCGGCCAGCAGATAGCCCAGCCCGAGGGCTGCCGCCGAGGCCCAGAAGAACCACAGGGACACCAGCGCCTGCGGCACGTCATCGAGACCCGGCAGGTTTTGAAGCCCCGACAGCCCGTTGTTGCCACGCAGCCCGCTGTCGTTCTGGAACAGGTACAGGGCCAGCGCCAGCGTCATGGCTTGGGTCAGGATCGACAGGTAGACGCCCGTCACCCGTGCCCGGAACGCCAGCCAGCCGAAGACCAGCGCCAGCAGGCCCGGCACCGCGACCACCAGGATCAGCTGGATCACCAGACTGTCGGCGAAGCTCCAGACCAGCGGGAATTCGTTGGACCCCACGACGCCGAAGATCTGGGTGGCGATGGCCTCCTGTATCTCGGTGACAGTGGCCGGGATCGGCGCTTCGGCCAGCGAGGTGGCGACGATGTCGCGGGTGCGCTCGTACATCAGCCACATGCCGATCATGTAGCCGCCCAGCCCGAAGAAGGCGAAATGCCCCAGGCTGAGGATGCCGGTGTAGCCCCAGACCAGATCCATCGCGACAGCGATCAGGGCCAGGCACAGGGTCTTGCCCAGTGTCTTGACGAAGCTGGTGGACAGGAACCCGTTGCCGACGGCCTCGGACAGGACGGTCACGCCCAGAACGAACAGGCCAAGGCAGGCGAGGAAGATCAGGACAGATGGATTTCTGGCGACGAAACTGCGTTGCATGGCTCAATCCCCCGCTGCGCGGCCCTTCAGGGCGATGATGCCCCGCGGCCGGAATTGAATGAAGATGATGATGAAGACGATCATGTAGGTCTGCGCCGCCAGCGTGTTCGAGGGGTTCATCCATTCGATGCCCTTTTGCAGCCCGCCGATCATCGCAGCGCCCGCAAGGGTGCCCCAGATGTTGCCGACGCCGCCCACGACCACAGTCATGAAGCTTTGCACGATGTAATCCGACCCCAGTTCCGAGGTCACCTTGGCAAACAGGCCGATGGCCACGCCCGCGACACCGGCGATGCCCGAACCCAGCCCGAAGGTCAGCATGTTGACCCGGTCGGGGTTGATCCCCATCGAGGCCGCCATGGCCCGGTTCTGGGTGACGGTGCGGGTTTCCAGCCCCAGCCTTGTGCGCCGCATGATGAACAGGAACAGGCCCAGGAACAGCAGTGCCAGCACGAAGATCGCGATGCGGATGTAGGAAATCGACACCACGTCGTTCAGCACCAGCGCGCCGTCCAGCCAGCCCGGAGAGGTCAGCGGTCGCGCCTGCGTG
The DNA here is from genome assembly GCF_014901205.1 of Meridianimarinicoccus sp. MJW13. Lineage (GTDB taxonomy): Bacteria > Pseudomonadota > Alphaproteobacteria > Rhodobacterales > Rhodobacteraceae > Meridianimarinicoccus. The sequence continues at coordinate 65,026 of NZ_JACNMU010000009.1, read as the reverse complement.
CCGAAGATGTTCTTGGCCAGCTGCTGCAGCGCGATCGAGATGCCGAAGGTCGCCAGCAGGGTTTCCAGCGGACGGTTATAGAGCCAGCGGATCACCAGCCGCTCCATCAGCACCCCAGCGCCGAAGGTCACGGTAAAGGCCAGCGGCAGCGCGACAAGGATCGAGATCGTGTGATCGGGGATGAACTGCTGCACCACGTATCCTGTGTAAGCGCCCATCATGATGAATTCGCCATGGGCCATGTTGATGACCCCCATGACGCCAAAAGTGATGGCCAGCCCAATGGCGGCGAGGAAATAGATCGACGCCAGCGACAGCGCGTCCAGCCCCAGGTCGATGGCCTGGTTCACACCGACCTTAAGTTCGATCTTGGTCAGCGCATCCTGTGCGGCGGTGGTCACGGCGGGATCATCCACCTGGTAGACCTCGGCGAAGCGATAGTCGGCCAGGCTGGCCTCCACATCGCTTGCGGTCACCAGCGGCGGCACCAGACCCGCCTCGGACAGGGCCACATAGGCGCGGGCGCGTTGGAATTCGTCCGACAGGGTGTGCACCGAAATGCCACCGACCTTGCCATCGACGATATTGGCCGCCAGCGCGTTGCGGATGTCCGCGCCCGACACGCGCGGTGGCGCAAGATCCCCGTCAACCAGCAAGGCATAGGCGTCGGCGATGCTGAGCACATCGTCGCCCGGCTTGAGTTCCGCGCGGACATTCACGCCCTCGGGGATCGCTCCGGGAAAGGCCGCAAGATCGGTCACCAGCAGCGGGTTCAGGGTGGCCCGCACATCAACGCCCAGATCGCCCGCCATGTCTTCGATGGCGGCAACGCGGGTCGGTGTGTCGGCGTCATAGGCAATGGTCAGAAGCCGCTCGATCCGGGCCTTGCGGGCGGCAATATCCGGGTCGATCTCGCCCTCGATCGACAGGCGCAGCGGTGCCAGAAGCGAGGCTTCGGGCGCGCGTTCGATGGCGATCAGCGCCTCCATCCGGCGCGTGGGGTCGGGATCGGTCAACTGGAAGCGCACCAGCGCGGTCGAGATCATCGCGCGAACACCGCTGTTGGGCTTGATCTGCTTGATATCCGATTTGTCCGCCGTGCCCATGTCGGCCCCGGTGTCGAAATCGATCAGGCGATAGGTCTTGGAGTCCACCTTCTCGGCGCGGAAAAACAGCCCGTCATCCTTGCGGTACCACATGTCCTTGGTCACCCAGGCTTGCAGCACATCTTGCGCCGCCGGCGCCTTGCTGGCCACCACCGCGTCGATGGCCGGCCCGATGGTCTTGCGGGAGCTTTTCACGATCGTCTCGCGCTGCTCTTGCAGAACGGGTTGGATCAGGACGTCATCGGCCCAGGCAATGTTAACCTGTGCCAGGACGCACAGGCCCAGCAGGAGAAGTAATTTCATGATGGTATCTGTCCCCGATGCCAGAGGGGCGCGACCGCCCCTCTGGCGTGGTTGGGATTAGTAGTTCGACTTGGTCTGAACGCAGGTCTCGGTTTCGGTGTTGTACATACCGCAGCCGAGATCTTTCCAGTCGGACACCAGAACCGCGCTTTCCGGCAGGAAGTCGGTCCAGGCGTCGCCCGGCACCACGTCGGTTTCGCTGATGATATCGAACTGGCCGTCGTCCAGGATCTCGCCGATCAGCACCGGCTTTGCCAGGTGGTGGTTCGGCAGCATCACGGCGGTGCCGCCGGTCAGGTTCGGGAATTCCTGGCCGTACATGGCGCTGCGCACCGCATCCACATCGGTCGTGCCGGCAGCTTCGGCGGCGTTCACCCACATGTTGAAGCCGATGTAATGGGCTTCCATCGGATCGTTGGTCACGCGCTCTGCACCCATGCGGGCTTTCCACGCGGCAACCCATTCGGCGTTGGCTTCGGTGTCAGCCGACTGGAAGTAGTTCCAGGCCGCCAGGTGACCGACCAGGTTCGAGGTGTCCAGACCCGACAGTTCCTCTTCGCCGACCGAGAAGGCCACGACGGGAATGTCATCGGCCGAAATGCCAGCGGCAGCCAGTTCCTTGTAGAAGCCGATGTTGGCGTCGCCGTTGATGGTCGAGATGACGCCGACCTTCTTTCCGTCGGCGGCCAGGGCGACCACATCGGCCACGATCTTGGACCAGTCGGAGTGACCGAAGGGGGTGTAGTTGACGAAGATGTCGTTTGCGGACACGCCCTTGGACTTCAGGTAGCTTTCAAGGATGTTGTTCGTAGTGCGCGGATAGACATAGTCGGTGCCCAGCAGCGCGAATTTCTCGACGCCCAGTTCTTCCAGGAAATAGTCGGTGGCCGGGATCGCCTGCTGGTTCGGCGCAGCCCCGGTGTAAAACACGTTCTTCGAGCTTTCCTCGCCCTCGTACTGAACCGGATAGAACAGCAGGCCGTCGAGTTCCTCGATCACCGGAAGGACCGACTTGCGCGACACGCTGGTCCAGTTGCCGAAGATCACGTCCACATCGTGCACGGTCAGAAGCTCGCGCGCCTTTTCGGCGAACAGCGGCCAGTCGGACGCCGGATCGACAACCACGGCTTCCAGGTCGCAGCCCAGCACGCCGCCTTTTTCGTTCTGCTGTTCAATCAGCATCAGCATGGTGTCTTTCAGAGTGGTCTCTGAAATCGCCATGGTGCCCGACAGCGAATGCAGAACGCCGACCTTGATCGGGCAGTCTTCGGCGATGGCGGCGGTGGCCATGGCGGCCAATGCGGTGGTCGTGCAAAGCGCAGTTTTCAGGATGGTCATCTGTGTCTCCCCAGGGAAGGTCTGGTCCCGGTTGCGCGCGCGCCCCCGAAGCCCTACCCAGGCCCCGCAATTGTATTGCATCCGTGTGACGGTCGGTCCGTTTCCAGTCGTCTGACCGTCACACACCTGTTCGCTCGGCCCCTCAGCCGCAGGCAGGCCCACCGTTTTGACACAGCCGCTTTGAAGGCAACGAAACCGGAGGGAATTCCGGCAAGGCTGCAGCGGTTTGCGGAATACTTCACCTTTAACGGCTGTTGATGGCTCTTTTTTGGGCATTCGTCGCTTTGCGCAGCGCTCAACTGCGGATCCTTTTGGCACTCCAGCCCCAAGCTGCCATCAAACCACCACATCAGGACACGGACGGCTGGAGGGGCCTATCACACAGTTCAACACCATAACCCACGGTCAGCCCGTCAGCCCCGCGCCCCGCGCGCGTGGCACCGTGGTGGTGGCGACCAAGCCCACCGCGCGCGGAACCGGACTGGACGCGCTGCGGCAGGCGGGATCGCTGAAATGCGTGTTTCCGCGCCCGGTGGCCAAGGGCATCGACGCGGTTCTGGTCAATACCGCGGGCGGCATCACCGGCGGCGACAGGTTCGATGTGACCGCGACGGCCGGGTCCGGCACCGCCCTGACGCTGACCACCCAGGCCGCCGAACGCGCCTATCAGGCCAGTCCCGGCCAGCAGGGCCTGTTGCAGACCGGCCTGACCGTCGAAGCCGGGGCCCGCCTGCATTGGCTGCCGCAGGAAACCTTGCTGTTTCAGGGCTGTGACCTGAACCGCCGTCTGACCGCCGATCTGGCCCCAGATGCCCGCCTGTTGCTGTGCGAGCCGGTGATCTTCGGCCGCGCCGCCATGGGCGAAGTTCTGACCGGCGCCCGGTTCCGCGACCGGATCGAGGTGCGCCAGGATGGCAAGCCGCTGTATCTGGACGCAATGACCCTGTCGGGCGATATCGCGGCGCATCTGTCCGGCAAGGCCATCGCAGGCAAGGCCGGGGCGATGGCCAGCCTTGTCTATGTTGCCCCCGACGCCGAGACTCGGCTGACCGCCCTGCGCAAGTTGCTGCCACCCTCGGGCGGTGTCAGCCAGCCCGGCCCCAACCACCTGGTGATGCGCTTGCTGGCCCCGGACGGCTATGCCCTGCGCAAGCACCTGATCCCGATCTTGACCACCTTGAGCCGATCCGTGCTCCCGCGATGCTGGATGATCTGACATGAACCTGACCCCGAGAGAAAAAGACAAGCTGCTGATCGCCATGTGCGCCGAGGTCGCCCGCAAGCGGCTGGCGCGCGGCGTGAAGCTGAACCACCCGGAAGCGATCTCGCTGATTGCCGACGCGGTGGTCGAAGGCGCCCGCGACGGCAAATCCGTGGCCGACATGATGGAACAGGGCGCGCAGGTCGTGACCCGCGCGCAATGCATGGAAGGCATCCCCGAGATGATCCACGAAGTGCAGGTCGAAGCCACCTTTCCCGACGGCACCAAGCTCGTCACCGTTCACAACCCGATCCGCTGAGGTGTCCCGATGATTCCAGGAGAAATCTTTCCCGCCGAGGGCGTGCTGCTGCAAAACGCCAACCAGACATCCATCACCCTGCTGGTTGCCAACACCGGGGACCGCCCGGTGCAGGTCGGCAGCCACTATCATTTCGCCGAGGCCAACAGCGCGCTGGACTTCGACCGCGCCGCCGCGCGGGGCTATCGGCTCGACATCACCGCCGGGACCGCCGTGCGCTTCGAGCCGGGCCAGAAACGCGATGTTCAGTTGATCCGGATCGGGGGCGCCCGCCGGGTGTTCGGGTTCAACCAAGACGTGATGGGGAACCTCTGATGCCCGTCGAGATCAACCGGGCCGACTATGCGGCGATGTTCGGTCCCACCACCGGCGACAAGCTGCGGCTGGCCGACACCGATCTGGTCATCGAGGTCGAGCGTGATCTGACCACCTATGGCGAAGAGGTCAAGTTCGGCGGCGGCAAGGTCATCCGTGACGGCATGGGGCAGGCCCAGACCACCCGCGCAGAAGGGGCCGTCGACACGCTGATCACCAATGCGCTGATCGTCGATCACACCGGCATCTACAAGGCCGACGTCGGTCTGAAGGACGGTGCCATTGCCAAGATCGGCAAGGCCGGCAACCCCGACACCCAGCCCGGTGTCGATATCATTGCCGGGCCGGGGACCGAGGTCATCGCCGGCGAGGGCCGCATCCTGACCGCCGGTGGCTTCGACAGCCACATCCATTTCATCTGCCCGCAGCAGATTGACGATGCGCTGCACTCGGGCCTGACAACCATGCTGGGCGGCGGCACCGGCCCGGCCCATGGCACGCTGGCCACCACCTGCACGCCGGGGCCCTGGCACATCGGGCGGATGCTGCAAGCGGCGGATGCTTTCGCGATGAACCTGGCGTTTGCGGGCAAGGGCAATGCCTCGCTGCCCGCCGCGCTGGAGGAACAGGTGCTGGGCGGCGCTTGCGCCCTGAAGCTGCACGAGGACTGGGGCACCACCCCCGGCGCCATCGACTGCTGCCTGACCGTGGCCGACGCCATGGATGTGCAGGTGATGATCCACACCGACACGCTGAACGAAAGCGGCTTTGTCGAGAACACCATCAAGGCCCTGAAGGGCCGCACCATCCACGCCTTCCACACCGAGGGCGCGGGCGGCGGCCATGCCCCCGACATCATCAAGATCTGCGGCGAGCAGCATGTGCTGCCGTCTTCGACAAACCCCACGCGGCCGTTCACGGTGAACACGCTGGAAGAGCATCTCGACATGCTCATGGTCTGCCACCACCTTGACAAGTCGATCCCCGAGGATGTGGCCTTCGCCGAGAGCCGCATCCGGCGCGAGACCATCGCGGCGGAAGACATCCTGCACGACATGGGCGCATTTTCGATCATCGCCTCGGACAGCCAGGCCATGGGCCGCGTGGGCGAGGTCATCATCCGCACCTGGCAGACCGCCGACAAGATGAAGAAGCAGCGCGGACGTCTGGCCGAGGAAACCGGCGAAAACGACAACATGCGGGTACGCCGCTATGTGGCGAAATACACCATCAACCCGGCGATCGCCCATGGTCTGGGCCATGCCATCGGCTCGATCCAGGAAGGCAAGCGCGCCGATCTGGTGCTGTGGTCGCCCGCGTTTTTCGGGGTGAAGCCCGAGATGGTGCTGATTGGCGGCTCTATCGCCTGTGCCCAGATGGGCGATCCGAATGCCTCGATCCCGACGCCGCAGCCGGTCTATTCGCGCCCCATGTTCGGCGCCTATGGCCGGTCGGTCGAAAACTCGGCGGTGACCTTCGTGTCGGCCGCGGCGCAGGCGGATGGCCTTGGCGCACGGCTCGGGCTGGCCAAACAGACCATGGCCGTGGAGAATACCCGAAATATCGGCAAATCGGACATGATCCTGAACGCCGCGACCCCGGTGGTCGAGGTCAATCCCGAAACCTATGAGGTTCGCGCCGATGGCGAGCTTCTGACCTGCGAACCGGCCAGCGAACTGCCTATGGCCCAACGCTATTTCATGTTCTGAGGTACCCCATGACCGTTCCCGTCTGTCACGACATTCGCCGCAAGGGCCATTGGACCGAGGCTTCGGCCCAGGTGGTGCTGAGCTATGAAGACCGTTTCCTGCGCCGCAAGCTGCTGGAGGCCGGCAGCACAAGCTTCCTAGTCGATCTGGCGCAAACCACCTCGTTGAACCAGGGCGATGCTTTCGCGCTGAACAATGGCAGCTTGATCGAAGTGATTGCCGCCCCCGAAGCCCTGCTGGAGGTGAAGGGCGATCTGGTGCGGCTGGCCTGGCACATCGGCAACCGCCACATGCCCTGCCAGATCGAAACTGACCGGCTGTTGATCCAGCGCGACCATGTCATCACCGAGATGCTGCGCCTGCTGGGGGCCAGGCTGCGCGACGTGACCGAGCCCTTCACCCCCGTGGGCGGTGCCTATGGCCATGGCCGCACCCATTCCCATGCCCATTGATCGGGGCGTTCTGACGCTGACGCAATGGCTGTCGCCTGCCTATCCGGTGGGCGCCTTTGCCTACAGCTGCGGGCTGGAGGGGGCGGTGGATCTTGGACAGGTCGCGGAGGAGGCCAGCCTTGAGGCGTGGCTGCGGGATATGCTTCACCACGGCGCGGGCCATGGTGACGCGCTGTTTCTGGCGGCGGCCTATCGCGCCGACACGCCCGAGGACGTGGCCGAGGTGGACGCCACCGCCCGCGCTTTCGCCCCGTCGCGCGAACGCCTGCAAGAGGCCGCGCATCTGGGCGCGGCCTTCGGCAAGATCACCGGCGCGGTCTGGGCGCAAGATATTGACGGGCTGACCTACCCGGTGGCCGTGGGCCGCGCCGCCCGTCTGGCCGGGCTGCCGCAGGACCTGACCACAGCCATGTATCTGCAAGCGATGCTGAGCAACCTTCTGGCCGCCGCACAGCGCCTGATGCCGCTGGGCCAAAGCGCGGCGCAGGCGATGCTGCACCGGCTGACGCCCCTGTGCAGCGCGATTGCGGTGCAAACCGCGCAGGGCGATCTGGACACCTTGTCCTCAACCAGCTTTCTGGCTGATATCGCCTCCATGCATCACGAAACCCAATATTCGAGGATATTTCGCACATGAGCAGCCCCAACGGCCCGCTGCGGATCGGCATCGGCGGCCCCGTGGGCGCTGGCAAGACCACCCTGACCGCCGCGCTCAGCGCGCGGTTGAAGGATGTCCATTCGCTTGCTGTCATTACCAATGATATCTACACGCGCGAGGATGCCGAGGCGCTGATGCGGATGCAAATCCTGCCCGAAAGCCGGGTGCTGGGGGTGGAAACCGGCGGCTGCCCGCATACGGCGATCCGCGAAGATGCCTCGATCAACCTGGCCGCTGTGGCCGAACTTTCGGCCCGCCACCCGGACCTTGAGCTGGTGCTGATCGAATCCGGCGGCGACAACCTGTCGGCCACCTTCAGCCCGGAACTGGCCGATCTGACGATCTATGTCATCGACGTGGCCGCGGGCGAGGAAATCCCCCGCAAGGGTGGCCCGGCCATCACCCGCTCGGACCTGCTGGTCATCAACAAGACCGATCTGGCGCCGCATGTGGGCGCGAACCTGGACGTGATGGAACGGGATGCCAAGCGGATGCGCAGCGACCGCCCCTTCGTCTTTACAAACCTCAAGACCCGCGAGGGGCTGGAAGTGGTGGCCGACTTCATCCGCACCGCCGGAGGTCTCTGACACTCGCCACAGCAAGGATGCCCTCATGACGACCATCCTCATGTATGCCGCCGTGTTTGTCGGCGGCGCCGCCGGATCGCTTCTGCGGGAGCTGTTCGGGCTGGAGATCCCCGGCCTGCCCTTCCTGACCGCCACCTTCGGGATAAACGTCGCAGCCTCTCTGGTGCTGGGGTTTCTCTACGCGATCCGCCACCGGGTGCACGCCCATGTGCTGCACATGGGGGCAGTGGGGTTTTGTGGCGGGCTGTCGACGTTCTCTGCGTTCATGGCTGAAATCGCGCGGTTCGCCGAGGCCGGCAGCATCCACGTGCTGACTGCGCCTGCACTGGAAATCGCCTTTGGCCTTGGCGCGGCGGTTCTGGGCGAGGCCGTTGGGCGGCATTTCTACGGCGGGGAACAGGCATGAGCGAGATCTACCTGCACGCCGTCTTTGCCCTTGGCGGCGGTCTGGGCGCGGTGCTGCGCCATGCGGTGGCGCGGATCGTCACCCATGAATTGCCGCTGGCCACGCTGATCGTCAACGTGCTGGGCAGTTTCCTGCTGGGGCTGTGGATCGCCTATCTGGGCGAATTGCCTGCCGTCAGCGAGGAACAGCGCCGGATGGTCTTTGGCTTCTGCGGCGGCTTCACCACCTTTTCCAGCTTCGCCTACCAGACCCTGAGCCTGCATCGCGAGCGGACGCTGATCCATGCCGCCGGAAACATCCTGCTCAGCCTGCTGTTGTGCGGGATCGGCTTCTGGATCGGGTTGGTGCTGGGCTAGGCTTGTGCCGCTTCGCCGGTGGCCAGCGCCAGACCGTCGACCACGGCGGTGAACGCCTCGCTGCGTTCCATCCGGGCTAGCGGGCAGACCGCCTGGGCTTCCTCCGTCACCAGCGCCATCAGGCTGGAACCGCCCACCAGCACCACCGCGTCAACCTGCCCGGCAGCCACCCCGGCCTGAAACAGGGTCTGGCGCATGGCCGTCTGAAGATCGGCGCGGAAGCCCTGCAAGGCCGCATTCAGCGAGGCGGGCGAAATTGGTGCCGCCAGCCCGCGTTCGATGACCCCCATGTCGATCTTTGCCTGCCGCTCCCCGCCATTGGCCGCGATCTTGCCGCGTTCCACCGCGAAAGCCAGATCGTGGCCCAGATGATCCTCGACCACCGATTGCAGCCGCGCCATGGCCGTTGGATCGACCGCATGGGCGTGCATGTCCTTGACCAGTTTCAGCGTGTCACGGGAGTAGAGAAACGGGATCTTGGCCCAGGTCGCCAGGTCGGAGTAGATCGCGTTGGGCACCGGCAACAGCCCCTCGCCGAAAGTGCGCCGCAACTGTCCGCCATGGCCCAGCAGCGGCATGGCATGGGTCAACGACACCGCGTGGTCAAAATCTGTGCCGCCCAGACGGAAGCCGTGACTGGCCAGGATCTGCACCCCGGTCCCGGCCACCCGGAACACCGAGAAGTCCGAGGTGCCGCCGCCGATGTCGACGATCAGCCCGGTCTCGCCTTCGCGCCCCTGCCCGTGACTGGCCCGCGCTGCTGCTTCGGGCTCGAACAGAAATTCCACCTCGGAAAACCCCGCCGCATGCCAGCAGCCGCGCAGATCGGCCTCGGCCTGCGCGTCGCGCGCCGGGTCGGCTGTATGGAAATGCACGGGCCGCCCGGACAGTACGCGGTCGACCACCTGCCCGCATTCCGCCTCCGCCCGCGCCTTCAGCCGCGCCAGAAAGGCCGCGACGATATCGGCCAGGGTTTGCCGCCGCCCACCAACCAGCCGGGATTCGTGGAACAGCGCAGTGCCGAGAATGCTCTTCAGCGCCCGCATATAGCGCCCCTCGTCGCCGTCGATCAGCGCCCGCCCCGCGTCCCGCCCGATGCGCATCGAACCACCGCCTGCCGGGAAGAAGACGGCTGTGGGCAAGGTCTCGCCCCCTGCTTCGATCGCCAGGCGGTGAGGGCGACCGCCGTCAAGGATCGCGGCGGCGGTGTTCGAGGTTCCGAAATCGACGGCAAGCACGGGGGCGGCCATAGCGCATCTCCTGTCGCGGGGAAGGCGTGGCTGCTACCCCATCGGGCGGGGGAAAGGCAAGGGCGAGGACCGACAGCGACTGACCCGGCACAGTTTCCGCGCTAAGTTGGCTCGGCAGTCTGCAGGAGCCGCCATGACCCCCGACCAGAAGAAACAGGCCGTCATCGCCTTCTACGAGATGATGTTCAACGACAACCGCCCGCGCGACGCCATCGCGCGCTATGCGGGCGCCGACTACATCCAGCACAACCCGCATGTGGCCAGCGGCAAACAGGGGTTCATCGACTATTTCGACCGCATGGCCGCCGAATATCCCGGCAAGAGGGTCGAGGTGAAACGCGCCTTCTGCGACGGCGATCATGTCATCCTGCATTGCCACCAGATCTGGCCCGGCGGGCTGGAATATGCCGGCATCGACATCTTCCGGCTGGATGAACAGGGCAAGGTGGTCGAACACTGGGATGTGTTGCAGGAGGTCCCCGACCACAGCGCCCATGACAACGGCATGTTCTGACCGCGTGGGAATCCCGACCATGTAGGTGTTCCGGGTTCGGCCCCGGAACCCGTCGAAATACCCGGCGTGCGCTTGGCCATGCCGGTCCACTGGACGTGGTTGAAGATCAGGATGCGGTCGCCAAGCTTGCAGATGCGACCCGCATCATTGCCTTCGGTCAGCAGCACGCTGTCGGGAAAAGCCATGAAGGGACCGGCGATGTCTTCGGTGTGCCCGAAGTGGGTCCTGGTGTCCGCGCGGATCGAGCCGCCGCACGGACGCCGCTTGTCGCTTCGGTCAGACCCGCAAGCGCGGATAGGCCCGCCGCGCGGTGTTTCCCCAGATTGCGTGACGCTGATCCGGGGTCAGTTCCCCCAGAAGCGCCTCGGTCGCCGCCACCCAATCGCCATAGCTGCCCGCCAGCGTGCACACCGGCCAGTCGCTGCCCCAGATCAGGCGCTCGGGGCCGAACACGTCCAGAAGATGCGAGACATAGGGCGTCAGGCTGCGGGTGGTCCAATCCGGTCCGGCCTCGGTGATCAGGCCCGACAGTTTGCAGAACGCGCCGGTGTCCGCCGCCAGACGCGCCATATGGTCGGCCCAATCCTCGATCCGGCCTGTCGCGATCTCGGGCTTGGCGCCATGGTCGATCACCACGCGCAGGCCGGGATGGCGCGCCAATAGGGCCAGCAGCGCGTCAAGATGCCGGGGCAGAACCAGCGCGTCGAAGGTCAGCCCCGCCCCGATCATCGCCTCGAACGCCGGGGCCAGAGTGTCGCGCAACATCCATGTGTCGTCGGGCAGATCCTGGATCATCGGGCGCAAACCCAGCAGCCACGGGTTTTTCGCCAGCCGCGCGATCTTTTGCGCGGCGTCCGGGGCTTCGAAATCGGCCCAGCCGACGACGCCCGCGACCAGATCCGAGGTGTCCGCAATGCCCAGCAGAAATTCGGTTTCCGCCACCGTGGGCGCGGCCTGCACCAGCACCGTCGCCCGCACATCGGCTTGCGCGGCCAGCGGGTGCAGATCCTCCGGACCGAAATCGCGGTAAAGCGGCGCAAGGTCCGGCGTCAACCAGCCATAGTCGCCGCGATCCAGACGCCAGAAATGTTGATGCGCGTCGATCCTCATCCGATCACGCCCTTTGTCAGAAGGATGTTACCGTACAGCCGCCGCTCGCCGGTCTGCACCACGGCAAAGGCCGCGCGGGCGCGATCGTAGAAGGCGAACCGCTCGACCGAGCCCAGCCGGACCGGTTTGTCGGCGCAATCGGTCACCACCTGCTGAAAGGCGGCCACGGCCTCGGGCACGGCGGTCGGATCGCCCACCACTTGCATGGTCACCGCCGGTTCCTGCACGAATCTGTCCAGCGGCAACAGGCTGAGCACCGCGCGCAGCATGTCGGTGGCATTGCTCGCCTCGGCCCGGATCACGCGCTGGCCCATGCTGGCGGCGGGGAAATTCGCGTCGGCGATAACGATCGTGTCGCCATGGCCCATTTCGGCCAGGGTGAACAGCAGATCGGGTGACAGGATCGGGTCGATGTTACGCAGCATTGGAAGTCTCCTGGGGAAGGGGCGCGTCGGGGCGGATCAGCCCCTCGCTGCGCAGATCGGTCCACAGCGCGGGCGGGATCGCGCGCTCCAGCAGCGCCACGTTCTGCGACACCTCCGCCGCCGAGGTCGCGCCCGGCACCACCGTGCGCACCGCCGGATGGCCCAGCACGAATTGCAGCGCGGCCGCGATCAGGGGCGTGTCATGGGCCGCGCAGACGGCATCGATACGCGCCACGCGATCCAGGATTTCCGGCGGGGCTTCGGCGTAGTTGTACTTGGCGCCCGGCACCGCACCGGTGGCAAGGATGCCCGAGTTGTACGGCCCGCCCAGAATGATCCCCACGTCCCGCTTCACGCAGAGTGGCAGGAAGCTGTCCAGCGCCGCCTGCTCCAGCAGGGTGTAGCGGCCCGCCAGCAGGAAGCAGTCGAAATCGCCCAGCCCCAACAGCCGCTCGCAGACCTGCCATTCGTTGACCCCGGCGCCGATGGCCTTGACCTGCCCTGCCTCGCGCAACTCGATCAGCGCGCGGTAGCCGCCATCATCGAACAGCTCGCGCACCCGCGCATCGCTGGCCTCTTGCGAGCCCTGCGAGAAAGCGCAGACGTCGTGAACCAGCAGGATATCGATGTGGTCGGTGCGCAGCCGGGCCAGGCTTTCCGCGTGCGAGCGCATGACCCCGTCGTAGGAATAGTCGAACTGGATGCGTTTCTGCGGCACATCGACGAAGGCCTCGGGCGTGACCTCTTCCGGGGCGCAGTCCAGCAGCAGCCGCCCGACCTTGGACGACAGCACGATGTTGTCGCGGCCATGGCGCGCCAGCCCTTCGGCAAAGCGCATTTCGGACCGGCCCAGCCCGTATTGCGGGGCGGTGTCGAACAGGCGGATCCCGGCGTCGAAGGCTGCCGAGAACGCACCCTGCGCGTCTTCCTCGGGCAAGGCCCGGTACAGGTTGCCCAGCGGCGCACCGCCAAACCCCATGCGGGTAACAGCCAGACCAGTGCGATCTGTCAGGGAAACTGGGTCGGATACACGCATGGGATACCTCAGGGTTTGAACAGTCCGGGCTGGCTTTCGGACAGGGCGTCGATCAGCTTGGTCACCTGGTTCAGATGCAGCGCCATGGCGGCGCGTGCGGCGGCACCATCCTGTGCCTTGATGGCATCGAAGATCGCCTGATGCTCGGTGATCGTGTCTTCGATGCGGCGCTGGCCGGGCAACAACAGGCGGCGGGCGCGGGTCATGTGCAGGCCGACGATCTCGGTCTGGGCCGACAGACGGGCATAGCCGGTGGCGGCGTGGATCAATTCGTGAAACGCCTCGTCGGCAAGGTAGAATTCCTCGCGCGCACCATCGGCTGCCAGCAGTTTCTGGCGGTGCATCGAACGGGCCAGCGCGCCCAGATCGGCTTCGCTTCGGACCTCCGCCACCCGTTCAGCCGCCGCCTGTTCCAGTGCCGAGCGCATGAAGGCGGCCTCGTGGAAATCGGACAGCGACAGATAGCACACCCGCGACCCCGATTGCGGCGTGACCTCGACCAGCCCTTCCGCCGACAACCGCGCAATGGCCTCGGCCACCGGCGAGCGCGACACTTCGAACCGCGTGCACATCTCGGGCTTGCGCAGGGCCACGCCCGGCGGCGCATCCAGCGACAGGATCGCCTGTTTCAGGGATTGATAGACGCGCGCCGCCAGCGAGCCCTCAAAGTCCGACAGGTCGGCAAGTTTCTTGACATCGAACTCGGTGGACATGGCCATGGTTATCCCTCCCTGAAATAATGGGGATAGGTCTGTTCCAGCGGCTTCAGACGCGGCACCAACTGCCCAAGGTGAAAGCGCATGGCTTTGACGGCAGCGGGCGCATCCTGGCGGCGGATCCCCTCAAGCACCTCCCCGTGCTCGACAATCGTTTCGGTCGGACGCCGTGCTTCGGGAAGCAGGAGTTGTCTTGCGCGATGCAATTGCAATGTCACCTGTGCCGCAAATCCCGACAGTCGGTCAAGGCCGGTGAATTCCTGCAACATGGTATGAAACTCTTCATCAGCCTCGAAAAAGCCGCGGGTGTCGCCATCTTCGACCAGCAATTCCTGCAGCCGCAGGTTGCGCCCAAGCCGTGCCAGTTGCGCATCGGTTCTTGTTTTTGCCAGCCGTTCGACAACCGCGCCCTCGATCGCACACCGCAGGAAGGTTTCTTCGCGCAGGGCGGCCATGGACAGGGGTGTAACGCGGGCGGTCACTTGCGGCATGGCCTCGACCAGACCTTCGGCGGCAAGGATCGCGATGGCTTCGGTCACCGGCGCGCGCGAAACGCCGAACCGATGGGCCAGTTCGGCCTTGCGCAACGGCGTGCCGGGCGGGAAGGTCAGGTCTAGGATCGCGGTATGCAACACATGGTGGATACGCTGCGCCAGCGAGCCTGTGGAACTGCGCAGGTCGGGCAATTCGTCTACCCGGGACAGCTCGGCAACCGGCTTCACCCTCATGCGCTGTGTTCCTTTTCAAACGTGATAAAATCCTGCCATGGGCTTCCGCACCTGTCAACTGACATGCCAGTTGACAGGTGCGACGGCTTTCGTTTACGAGTCGTCAAGCTGCTGCAAAAAAGGGAAGCTCCATGCCCGCAAGTTCCCGCGTGATCAGACTAAGCCCGCAAGACAATCTTGTCGTGGCATTGGCCGACCTGCCGCAGGGCACCGTGATCGACGGGCTGGACACTGCACTGCCGCAACCGGTCGCGCGCGGTCACAAGATCAGCACCCAGACCATCGCCGCCGGCGAGAACGTGCTGCGCTATGGCCAGATCATCGGCCAAGCCAAGGCCGCCATTGCGCCGGGAGAACACATCCACACGCACAACCTCGGCATGGGCGAGCATCACCAGGACTATGCCTTCTGCGCCGATACCCGCGCGCTGCCTGCGGCCACAGGGACGGACACGTTCCAGGGCTATGCCCGCGCCGACGGGCGGGTCGGCACGCGCAATTACCTGGGCATCCTGACCTCGGTGAACTGCTCGGGCTCGGTGGCGCGTTTCGTGGCCGAAGCGGCCGAGAAATCCGGCCTGCTGGACGAGTTTCCCAATATTGACGGCATCGTCCCGATCACCCATGGCACCGGCTGTGGCATGTCGGGATCCGGCGAGGGCTATGCCACGCTGTTTCGCACCCTTCAGGGCTATGCCCGGCATCCCAATTTCGGCGGCATCCTGCTGATCGGGCTGGGCTGCGAGGTCATGCAGGTGGCCGATCTGGTGGGCAACCGGCCGATCCGGGCCGACGGCGCACTGCGCTACATGACCATTCAGCATCAGGGCGGCACCCGCGCCACCATCGACAAGGGGCTGGAAGAGCTGCGCGGCATTGCCGAGATCGCCAATCGCGCCACCCGCAGCCCTGCCCCCGCCTCGGCGCTGACGCTGGGCATGCAATGCGGCGGCTCGGACGGCTATTCCGGCATCACCGCCAACCCGGCGCTTGGCGCCGCCTCGGACCTTCTGGTGCGCCAGGGCGGCACCACGATCCTGTCGGAAACCTCGGAAATCTATGGCGCCGAACATCTTCTGACGCGCCGTGCCGTCAGCCCCGAGATCGGCGAAAAGCTGATCGCCCGTGTCCGCTGGTGGGAAGACTATTGTGCGCGCAACGGCGGCGAGATGGACAACAACCCCTCCCCCGGCAACAAGCGCGGCGGGCTGACCACCATTCTGGAAAAATCGCTGGGTGCCGTTGCCAAAAGCGGCACCGCGCCTCTGAACGGCGTCTACCTGTTCGCCGAGGCCATCGACACATCCGGCTTCGTCTTCATGGACAGCCCCGGCTTTGATCCCTGTTCGGTCACCGGGCAGGTCGCCTCGGGCGCCAACCTGATCGCCTTCACCACCGGGCGCGGCTCGGTCTCGGGCTACCAGCCGGTGCCGGGCATCAAGATCGCCACCAACAGCGAGATGTACGCCCGCTTGAAAGACGACATGGACGTGAACTGCGGCGACATCGTGACCGATGGGGTCTCGATCGAGGCCAAGGGACGTGAAATCTACGACCTGTTCCTGCGCATCGCCTCGGGCGAGCAAACGAAAAGCGAAGAGCTGGGCTTTGGCGGGGTGGAATTCGTACCCTGGCAAATCGGCGCGGTGATGTGAGCCCAATGGACGAGAGACAGACACAATGACACTTGCCGGAAAAACCATCCTGATGACCGCCTGCGGGCAGGGTATCGGCCGGGCCTCGGCCCTAGCAGCCGCCGCGCAAGGCGCACGGGTCATCGCCACCGACATCAATGCAGCCGCGCTGGACAGCCTCTCGGGCACCGAGGGCATCGAGACCCGCCCGCTGGACGTCACCGACGCCGCCGCCATTTCCGCGCTGGCCGCCGATCTGCCGGATCTGGACGGGCTGTTCAACTGTGCGGGCTTCGTCCACAACGGCACGATCCTGGACGTGTCGGACGAGGATTGGGCCTTTTCCAACGAGATCAACGTCACCTCGATGGTGCGCACCTGCCGCGCTTTCCTGCCCGGCATGTTGCGCCAGGCCGAAACTACCGGCACCGCCGCGATCCTGAACATGGCCTCGATGGCCTCTTCGGTGAAGGGCTTTCCGAACCGCACCGCCTATGGCGCCACAAAGGCTGCCGTGATCGGGCTGACCAAGGCCATCGCTGCCGATTTCGTGACCAAGGGCGTGCGCTGCAACG
Source organism: Meridianimarinicoccus sp. MJW13 (assembly GCF_014901205.1). Taxonomy (GTDB): domain Bacteria; phylum Pseudomonadota; class Alphaproteobacteria; order Rhodobacterales; family Rhodobacteraceae; genus Meridianimarinicoccus. The sequence continues at coordinate 48,288 of NZ_JACNMU010000009.1, read as the reverse complement.
CGCTGTGCCCGGGCACGGTGGATACCCCGTCGCTGCGCGGCCGGATCGCCGCCGCCGCCGATCCGGTGCAGGCCGAAAAGGACTTTATCGCCCGCCAGCCCATGGGCCGGCTGGCGACGGTGGATGACATGACCCCAACCGTCCTGCATCTGCTGGGCGACGGCACCCGTTTCGTCACGGGGCAGGCCATTTTGGTTGACGGAGGCGTCACAATCTAGGCGCAGTTCTGGCAGGGGAGGGCTTGAACGATGACACCACTGGTTGAGATGACAGGGATCGAAAAGCGCTTTCCGGGCGTGCATGCCCTGCGCAACGTGCAATTCGATCTGTATCCTGGCGAGGTTCACGCCCTGATGGGCGAAAACGGTGCGGGCAAATCCACGCTGATGAAGATCCTGTCGGGCATCTACCCGCGCGATGGCGGCGAGATCCGGGTGGCTGGAAAACCCGCCGCCCCGTCCTCGCCGCGCGAGGCGCAGGATCTGGGCATCGGCATCATCCATCAGGAACTGAGCCTGATGAACGACCTGACCGCCGCACAGAACGTGCTGATCGGGCGCGAACCGCGGCGCAGCTTCGGACGTCTGGACGAGGCCGAGTTGAACCGGCAGACCGCCGAGATCTTCGACGCCATGAACCTGAAGATCGCTCCGAAGTCCCATGTCGGCGGCCAGACCATCGCGCGCCAGCAGTTGATCGAGATTGCCAAGGCGCTGTCCTATCGCCCCCGTGTCCTGATCATGGACGAACCCACGGCCGCCCTGAATGACGCCGAAATTGCCGAGTTGTTCGAGGTTATCGCGCGGCTCAAGGCCGATGGCGTGGGCATCGTCTACATCAGCCACCGCATGGACGAGATCAAGCGCATCGCCGACCGGGTGACGGTCATGCGCGACGGCTCCTGGATCGACACCGTGCCCGCCGCCGAAACACCGCTGTCGAAGATCATCGCGCTGATGGTCGGGCGCGAGGTTTCGGAAAAGCCGCCCGTTGTGCCCGACCTGTCCGGCGCCGAGGTGGCGCTGAAAGTCGAGGGGCTGAGCCGGGGCCACGAGATCAAGGATGTCGGCTTCGAAGTGCGGCGCGGCGAGATCCTGGGCTTTGCCGGGCTGATGGGCGCCGGACGAACCGAGGTCGCGCGCGCCATCTTTGGCGCCGACCCCAAGGACGCGGGCACCATCACCGTTCACGGGCGCGAGGTCCGCATCCGCGCCCCGCATGACGCGGTGGCCGCCGGCATCGGCTACCTGTCCGAGGATCGCAAGCATTTCGGCCTGGCGCTGGACATGTCCGTGCGCGCCAATATCGCCATGGCCAGCCTGGAGCGGTTCACCTCGCGCATGGGGGTGCTGGACGAAGCGCGGATGGAAACCACCGCCAAGGACTATATCCAGCGGCTGGGCATCCGGACTCCGTCGGACCAGCAACCGGCGCGGCTTCTGTCGGGCGGCAACCAGCAAAAGGTTGTCATCGCCAAATGGCTGGAGCGCGACTGCGACATCCTGATTTTCGACGAACCCACGCGCGGCATCGACGTCGGTGCCAAATCCGAAATCTACCGCCTGCTGGAACAGCTTGCCGCCGAGGGCAAGACGATCATCGTGATCTCGTCGGAACTGCCCGAGGTGCTGCGGTTGAGCCATCGCATCGCGGTGATGTGCGAAGGCCGGCTGACCGGAATCCTGCCCGGCGGCGCCGGGACATCGCAGGAACAGATCATGGAACTGGCGACACGGCGCGACGCCGTCATGGCGCCAACGGGAGACTGATATGACCGCAACCACAAATGCCCCAAACTCCCAAACGCTTCTGGGCCGCATCGGGGCCGCCGTGGCGCACCAACGGGTGCTGGCCTTTGCCTCGCTGATCGTGCTGCTGGTGGTATTCTCGCTGGCGTCGCCCAACTTCATGCAGATGTCGAACATGATCGCCATCCTGCAGGCCACCAGCGTCAATGGCGTGCTGGCGGTGGCGGCAACGCTGATCATCATCACCGGCGGCATCGACCTGTCGCTGGGCACCATGATGACCTTTACCGCCGTGATCGCGGGCGTGGTGCTGACCTATGCCGGGCTGCCCCTGCCGCTGGGCGTGGCGGCGGCCATCGGCGCGGGCGCGGCCTGCGGCTATTGTTCGGGCACCTTCATCGCGCGGATGAAGATCCCGCCCTTCATCGCCACGCTGGGCATGATGCTGATCCTCAAGGGCATGTCCCTGATCATCTCGGGCACCCGGCCGATCTATTTCAACGACACGCCGGGGTTTTCGGACATCTCGCGCGGGTCGCTTATTGGCGAGATCCTGCCCTTCGCCCCGATCCCCAACGGCGTGCTGATCCTGTTCCTTGTCGCCGGGGCCGCGGCCTATGTGCTGCAACGCACAGCCCTTGGCCGCTATACCTTCGCCCTGGGCTCCAACGAAGAGGCCGTGCGGCTGTCCGGCGTCAACACCGACCGCTGGAAGATCGCCATCTATTCGCTGGCCGGTGCCATCGTCGGCATCGCCGGGCTGCTGATCGCCTCACGCCTGAACTCGGCGCAACCGGCGCTGGGGCTGGGCTATGAACTGGAAGCCATCGCCGCGGTGGTCATCGGCGGCACCTCGCTGTCGGGCGGGCGCGGCTCCATCATGGGCTCGCTCATCGGGGCGCTGATCATGGCGGTCCTGACCAACGGGCTGCGGGTGCTGTCGGTGGCCCAGGAATGGCAAACCGTTGTCACCGGCGCGATCATCATCCTGGCGGTCTATGCCGACATGCTGCGCCGCCGCAAATCCGCTTGAATTCATCACAAGACGGGGGATCCAACCCCCGCGTCCCAGACACGCAACAGGAGGAAAATCATATGTTGTCTCGTCGTACCCTACTTGGCGCTCTTGCCATTTCCGGTCTCGTGGCCAGCCCGCTGGCCGCCCAGGAGATCTATATTCCGCTGGTTTCGAAAGGCTTTCAGCACCAGTTCTGGCAGGCCGTGAAGGCCGGCGCCGATCAGGCCGCCGCCGAGGCCGGTGTTCGCATCACCTTCGAAGGCCCCGACAATGAAACCATGGTCGACCGCCAGATCGACATGCTGTCGGCAGCCCTGGCCAATTCGCCCAAGGCCATCGGCTTTGCCGCGCTCGACAGCCAGGCGGCGATCCCGATCCTGCGCGAAGCCCATGAAAACGGCATTCCGATCGTGGCCTTCGACAGCGGTGTCGACAGCGACATCCCGGTGACCACCGCCACCACCGACAACGTCGCAGCCGCAGCCCTGGCCGCCGACAAGATGGCCGAGATGATCGGCGGCGCAGGCAAGGTGGCCGTGGTCGCCCACGACCAGACCTCGCGCACCGGGATCGACCGTCGCGACGGCTTCCTCAACCGCCTGGAAGAAGCCTATCCCGACGTCGAGGTCGTGACTGTTCAATATGGCGCCGGCGACCAGCTGCAATCGACCGAGGTGGCCAAGGCCATCCTGGTGTCGAACCCCGACCTGAAGGGCATGTTCGGCACCAACGAAGGCTCGGCCATCGGCGTGGTCAACGCGGTGCGCGAACTGGGCACCGAGGGTCTGGTGGTGATCGGCTATGACAGCGGCAAGGCACAGAAGGACGCCATCCGCGAGGGCCTCATGTCCGGCGCGATCACCCAGAACCCGGTGGGCATCGGCTATGAAACCGTGATGGCGGCCGTGAAGGCGATCAACGGCGAAACCCTGCCCCCGATCATCGACACCGGCTTCTACTACTACGATGCCACCAACATCGACGATCCCAAGATCCAGGCGGTTCTGTACGACTGATCCGACCTTGGCCATCGGCGGGCTTCGTCCCCGCCGGTCGCGACCATCCTACCAGACGGGCCCGCGCCACTGCGGGCCCGTTTTTCGTTTCACCTTGTCGCCCGGTCCCTGATTTCCGGTTGACGCGCTTTCGCCGTGCCTTCCACTGTGCAGGGGCACTTGCTGCAACCGGAGGTCGCGATGCCGATCGAAAACGCTCCCTTCTCGCAGGCCGAATACGACCGGCGTATCGCCCTGACCCGCACCGCCATGCAGGCCGCGGGCATCGACGTTCTGTTCCTGACCAACCCGTCGAACATGCACTGGCTGACCGGCTATGACGGCTGGTCCTTCTATGTGCATCAGGGGGTGATCCTGACCATGGAGGGCGCGCCGTTCTGGTGGGGCCGCCTGATGGATGGCAACGGCGCGCGCCGCACGGTCTGGATGGAGGATGGGCAGATCCTGCATTACGCCGACCGTTACGTGCAGGCGCCCGACATTCACCCGATGGACGATCTGGCCTCGCACCTGCGGATCATGGGCTTCGGCGACAAGAACATCGGCGTCGAGATGGAGACCTATTTCTTCACCGCCCGCGCCTTTGCCGCGCTGGCCGAAGGGCTGCCCAAGGCGCAATTCATCGACGCCTCGACGCTGGTGAACTGGCAGCGGCTTGTGAAATCCCCTGACGAGTTGGACTTCATGCGCCGCGCCGCGCGGATATCGGAACTGGTGATCGGGCGGGCGATGGAGTTGGCCGAACCGGGGATGCGCAAGCATGAATTGGTCGGCGAACTGTTCAAGACCGCCGTGCAGGGCGAGGATGACAGCTGGGGCGACTATCCGGCCATCGTGCCGATGCTGCCATCGGGCGAAGACGCCTCGGCGCCGCATCTGACATGGAACGGCGAGGCGCTGAAACAGGGCGAGGCCACCTTCATCGAGCAATCGGGCTGCTATCGCCGCTATCACGCGCCGCTGTGCCGGACGATCTTCTTCGGCAAGCCGCCGCAATTCATGCGCGACGCCGCCAGCGCGCTGACCGAAGGGCTGAACGCCGGGATCGAGGTGGCCCGCGCCGGCAACCGCGCCTGCGACATTGCCCGCGCACTGGACGCGGAACTGGTGAAGGTCGGCATCGATCGGCCCAACCGCTGCGGCTATGCCGTGGGGCTGAGCTATCCGCCGGACTGGGGCGAGCATACGGTGTCGCTGCGCGCCTTCGATGAAACCGTGCTGGAACCCGGCATGACCTTCCATTTCATGCCCGGACTGTGGATGGACAACTGGGGGTTGGAAACCACCGAAACCATCCTGATCCGCGACAGCGGCCCGGCCGAGCCGCTGTGCAACGTGGCCCGCAAGCTGTTCGTGAAGGATTAGGCGGATGGACGATCTGGAGCGATGCCGCCAGATCCTTGGCGATCTGGTGGGATTCAACACGGTCTCGTCGCGCCCCAACATGGAGGCCATCCACTACATCGCGACCCTGCTGGAAGCCGCCGGCGCGCGGGTCGAGGTCATGGTGGATGCCAGCGGCACCAAGGCCAACCTCTTTGCCACGCTGGGGTCGGAGGCGCCCGGCGGGCTGGTGCTGTCGGGCCATACCGACGTGGTTCCGGTGGCCGATCAGCCCTGGACCACCGATCCCTTCACCCTGACCGAAGGCGACGGGCGGCTCTACGGGCGCGGCACCTGTGACATGAAGGGGTTCATCGCCGCCTGCCTGACCAAGCTGGACGTGCTGCGCGACGCCGCCCGCACCCGCCCCATCCATTTCGCCTTCACCCATGACGAGGAAGTCGGCTGCCTTGGCGCTCGCCACCTGGTCGAGGTTCTGGCCGCCCGCGAAATCCGCCCCGGCCTTGCCCTGATCGGCGAGCCGACCTCGATGCAGGTGATCGACGGCCACAAGGGCTGCTGCGAATACACCGTGACCTTCACCGGGACCGAAGGCCACGGCTCGGCCCCGCACCTTGGCGTCAACGCGGTGGAATACGCGGCGCGCTACATCGCCCATCTGCTGGAGTTGCGCGAGACCCTGAAGACGCGCGCCGCCGGGGCCACGCAGTTTGATCCGCCCTACACGACCATCAACGTCGGGCGGCTGTCGGGTGGCCATGCCCACAACGTCATCGCCGGGCACGCCGAACTGGATTGGGAAATGCGCCCCACCCTGCCCGGCGACATGGACTTCGTGAAGGATCAGGTCGCCGCCCATGTGCGCGAGGTGCTGCTGCCCGCGATGCGCCAGGTGTCCCCGCAGGCGCAGATTCGCACCGAGATCGTCGGCGAGGTTCCCGGACTGACCCCGATGGAGACCAACGCCGCCCGCGACCTGGTGTTCCGGCTGACCGGTGCCAATGGTGCGGGCACCGTTCCCTTCGGAACCGAGGCCGGATTGTTCCAGCAGATCGGCATGGATGCGGTGATTTGCGGCCCAGGATCCATCGACCAGGCACATAAACCCGACGAGTTCGTGACTCTGGATCAATTGGGCCAGTGCCTGTCCATGCTGGACCGTCTGGGCCAAGGTTTCCGCGCGTAACACCCCCAACCACCTGAGAAATCAGCCAGACTTCCGCCCGGCGGGGCCTGCGACCGATGTTCGACCTTTGGCCAATATCGCCGCGTGATCTGGCGCTCTACCATCCTTGGCAGAGCAACCCTGCGGAGCACACCGCCATGCCCACCGACACTGCGTACCCCCAGCGGGCGATGACCATCGTCCGATCCTTCCCGGCTGCGCGCCACGTGTCTTTCTGGGTCTGGACAGCTGCCCCAAAGCGGTGCCGCGACGACAAGATGACACTTTAAATCCGGGATTTCTGGCCCGGAAACTTGAGGAGGAACCCCATGAACGAAATGACCCATACCGATACCGGCACCTATCAGTCGCCGTTCAAGCTGCGCTATGACAACTACATCGGCGGCAAGTTCGTCCCCCCGGTCAATGGCCGCTACTTCGAAAACGTCACCCCGATCACCGGCGCGATGATCAACGAAGTGGCCCGCTCGGATGCCGCGGACATCGAACTGGCGCTGGATGCGGCCCATGCGGCCAAGGGCGGCTGGGGCAGCACCTCGGCGGCGGAACGGTCCAACGTGATTCTGAAGATCGCCGATCGTATCGAGGAAAACCTCGAACTGCTGGCACAGGCCGAAACCTGGGACAACGGCAAGCCGATCCGCGAAACCATGGCCGCCGACATCCCGCTTGCGGCGGATCACTTCCGCTATTTCGCCGGGGTTCTGCGGGCGCAGGAAGGCAATATGTCGGAGATTGACGCCGACACCGTGGCCTATCACTTCCACGAGCCGCTGGGCGTCGTCGGCCAGATCATTCCGTGGAACTTCTCGATCCTGATGGCAGCCTGGAAACTGGCGCCCGCACTGGCGGCAGGCAACTGCATCGTGATGAAGCCCGCCGAACAGACCCCGGCCGCGATCATGGTTCTGGCAGAACTGATCAACGACCTGCTGCCCGCTGGCGTGCTGAACATCGTCAACGGCTATGGCGGCGAATGCGGGGCCGCGCTGGCGACCTCCAAGCGCATTGCCAAGATCGCCTTCACCGGCTCCACCGCCACCGGCCGCAAGATCATGGAAGCGGCCACCGTCAACCTGATCCCCGTTACGCTGGAGCTGGGCGGCAAGTCGCCGAACATCTTCTTCTCGGACGTGATGGCCAAGGACGACGCCTTCCTCGACAAGGCCGTCGAAGGCTTCGTGCTGTTCGCCTTCAACCAGGGTGAGGTTTGCACCTGCCCCAGCCGCGCGCTGATCCAGGAAGACATCTATGACGAGTTCATCGCCCGCGCTATCGAACGGGTGAAGGCCATCAAGCACGGTGACCCGCGCCATCCCGACACCATGGTCGGCGCACAGGCTTCGAAAGAGCAGCAGGACAAGATCCTGTCCTATCTGACCATCGGCCGCGAGGAAGGCGCCGAGGTTCTGGTGGGCGGTGATGCAGCCCGCTTCAACGGCGAACTTGCCGGCGGCAACTACATCCAGCCGACCATCCTGAAGGGCCACAACAAGATGCGGGTCTTCCAGGAAGAGATCTTCGGCCCGGTCGTCTCCGTGACCACCTTCAAGGACGAAGAAGAGGCGCTCGCCATCGCCAATGACACCATGTACGGCCTGGGCGCCGGCGTGTGGTCGCGCGATGCCAACACCTGCTATCGCTTTGGCCGCGCCATCGAGGCCGGTCGTGTCTGGGTGAACAACTACCACGCCTACCCGGCCCATGCGGCCTTCGGCGGCTACAAGCAGTCGGGCATCGGGCGTGAAAACCACAAGATGATGCTGGACCACTACCAGCAGACCAAGAACATCCTGATGAGCTACAACCCCAACAAGCTGGGTTTCTTCTAGGCTCCTCCCCGGCGGTGGCCCTTGCCGGGGCCGCCGCCAAAAAGTTTCCCCCCCTTCACCGCCGCCCCGAACGGGACGGCGGTGTTTTCGTTGCCGGATCAGGCCCGCGCGGCGGTGGCGTTTCGGGCGTGGGCCCGGCACGTCGCCACCACATCAGGGGTCAAGGGTCAGCGGGCAAGCCAGCCGCCATCCACGTTCAGCACCGCGCCGTGGATATAGCGCGCGGCGGGCGAGGACAGGAACACCGCCGCCTCGCCGATGTCGGAGGGTTCGCCCCAGCGCCCGGCCGGGATCCGTTCCAGGATCTGGCGGGAGCGTTCGGGATCGTTGCGCAGGGCTTCGGTGTTGTTGGTCTCGATATAGCCCGGCGCAATGGCATTCACGTTGATGCCTTTCGCGGCCCATTCATTGGCCAGCAGTTTGGTCAGCCCGGCCACCCCATGTTTCGACGCGGTGTAGGAAGGGACCCGGATGCCGCCCTGAAACGACAAAAGCGAAGCGATGTTGACGATCGCCCCCTTGCCCTGACGCGCCAGAACCGCCCTGGCGAAACTCTGGCAGGTGAAGAACACCGCCTTGAGGTTCACATCCATCACGTCGTCCCAGTCGGCCTCGCTGAAATCGGTGCTGTCGTCGCGCCGGATGATCCCGGCGTTGTTGACCAGTATGTCGATCTTGCGCCCCGCGAAGACGTCGCGCGCCGCCATCGGGTCGGCGAAATCCAGCAGCATCTCTTCGCCCGAGGAAATCTGCCCGACCGTCTCGGCGCAACTGCGGCGCCCCGCACAGATCACATGCGCCCCGGCCTGCCCCAGCGACACGGCAATGGCCTGCCCGATGCCGGTGTTGGCGCCAGTCACCAGCGCCGTGCGCCCTTCCAGCGAAAAGGGGGTCAACGCAGGTCCTCCATCGCCACCATGTCCATGTCGGTGAAATCGGCGTTGTCCCCGGCCATCGCCCAGCAAAAGGTGTAGGATCCGGTGCCAGCGCCCGAGTGGATCGACCACGGCGGCGAGATGACCGCTTCTTCGTTGGCCATGACCAGATGCCGGGTTTCCTCGGGGCGGCCCATGAAGTGGAACACGCGCGCATCGGCGTCCAGATCGAAATACAGATAAGCCTCCATCCGGCGATCATGAAGGTGGCAGGGCATGGTGTTCCAGACCGATCCCGGCAGGAACTGGGTATAGCCCATGGTCAGCTGGCAGGTTTCCTGAACGTCCGGATGCAGAAACTGGATGATGACCCGCTCGTTCGCGGTGTCCTTGCTGCCCAGTTCCAGGCGCTTGGCCTCGGACGGTTTGATCAGCCGCGTCGGGCAGACCCGATGCGCCGGGGTCGAGACCAGGTAGAAACGGCCCTCACCGGCGAATTCGACCGCGCCCGAGCCCATGCCGAGGTACAGAACATCGCCGGCCTCCATCGCATGGGTCTGGCCCGCCGCCGACACGGTGCCCGCTCCGCCGATGTTCAGAACCCCAAGCTCGCGCCGTTCCAGAAGGCTTTCGGTGCCGGTGTTTTCGACCTTGTCCAGGGTCAGCGGCGCGCCGTCGGGCACGACCGAACCAAGGATCATCCGGTCATAATGGCTGTAGACCAACTTGATCTGTCCCGGCTGAAACAACCCGCCGACATGGAAATGATCGCGCAGGGCCTGGGTATCCAGGGTCTTGCCGGTGGCAGGGTCGATGGCGTGGCGGATGGCAACAGGTGTCATGGTGGACCTCACAGAAAATCGTCGCGGCGGGGGGTGAAACAGTCGATCAACTCGCCGCTGTCCAGACAGCGGCAGCCATGTTCGGCGCCCGAGGGGATGACAAGGCTGTCCCCCGCGCCCACGTCGATGGTCTTGCCATCAACCTGAAACGAGAACCGGCCGGATTTGACATAGGTTGCCTGCACATGTGGATGGCTGTGCAGCGCCCCTACGCGCCCGGCCTCGAACGTGACAGACACGACCATCATGTCAGGCGCGTCGGCCAGAACCTGACGCATCACGCCCTCGTCGGCTTGCACTACGGGAAATACGGTTGTCATGGGGGAAACCTCGATTGGCGGTATGAGACGGGGGGCGGGTCAGCATCACGGCTGTGCATGTGGCGCACGCCTTGGACAAGGATGCGGATCGGGGAAACTGGCAGGTTGGGGGCATGCGGCACCCGCACTAAAACCAATGGTCCGGCGCTGCAAATCCGGCAAGCCTCGGTCACGATCCCGAACAGCCATGCATGTCCCCCATATTCGGGCTCTGGTTCCCGCTTGAAGAAGAGCGATCCGACCCGACGGTATGGACTAATATTCTAGTATGCTGTAGTTGTCAATCGGAAGGGAGGGCACCCATGGCCAACAGCGATCCCGGCGCATTGCCGATCGAACCGCGCCGCCCGTCGGTGGCGGATCAGATCTTTGACGACATGCAGCGGAGAATCCTGACCCTGGATCTGCCGCCAAACACCAAGGTGTCCGAGATCGAGATCGCCCGACAAGCCAATGTGTCACGCCAACCCGTAAGGGATGCCTTCTATCGCCTGTCCGAGCAAGGATTTCTGAACATCCGGCCGCAACGGGCCACGCTTGTCACCCAGATCTCGGCCCGCGCCATCCGCGAATCGCGCTTCGTGCGCACCGCGCTGGAACTGGAAACTTCGCGCATCGCCTGTGAAACCTTCGGGCACGAGGATATCGCCGCGCTGGACTGGATCATCGAACAGCAGGAAGAGGCGACCGTGCAGGATGACCCGGATCGATTCCATGAACTGGACGACGCCCTGCATGCCGCCATCTGCAATCGGGGCGGTCAGGGCTTTGCGTGGAAACTGATCCAGTTGCAAAAGGCTCACACCGACCGCGTCCGCTACCTCTCGCTGGCCTTCGCAGCCAAGGAAGCCATCGACGACCACAAGGCCATCGTTGACGGCATCCGCCATCACGACATTGACGCGTGCCACGCCGCCGTGCGACGCCATCTTGGCCGCATCCAGGGCCAGATCGCGCAAATCCGCGCCCAACACAGTGCCTATTTCGAACCTGAGGACACCCCATGACCCAACGATTTGTCAGCCTTGGCGAATGCATGGTCGAACTTGCCCCGGCCGGCGAGGGCAACAAGTTGCTGCAAGGATTTGCCGGCGACACGCTCAACACCGCCTGGTACATGCGCAAGCTTCTGCGCCCCGACTGGCAGGTCGACTATGTCACCTGCGTCGGCAGCGATGCGATTTCGGGCAAGATGCTGGAGTTCTTCCAGAATGCTGGGCTGAACACCGATCACGTGAAAAGCCGCAAGGACAGCACCGTTGGCCTGTATCTGATCACCCTGGACAACGGCGAACGCAGCTTCTCCTACTGGCGCAGCGACAGCGCCGCCAAACGGCTGTGCCAGGATCCGGGACTGGTGCCGGGGGCTTTGCAGGATGCCGCCGTCGCCTATTTCTCGGGGATCACCCTGGGGATCCTGTCCGCGGCCGATCGCGCAAGTCTGCTGGATCACCTGCGCACCGCCCGCGCTGCCGGGGTCGAGATCGTCTTCGACCCCAACCTGCGCCCGGCGCTGTGGGACAGTCCGCAGACCATGTGTACCGCCACCATGCAGGCGGCCGAGGTGGCCGACGTGGTCCTGCCCTCCTACGACGACGAAGCGTCGTTTTTTGGGGATGCCTACCTGAAGGCCACCGCCGAACGCTACGCTAAATGCGGATCGGGGCTGGTGGTGGTCAAGAACGGCGGCGCGGAAATGCTGACGCTGGACCGGGGGGCGTTTGCTGCGCATGTCTCCACCGCCCCTGAGGCTATCGTCGACACCACCGCCGCCGGTGACAGCTTCAACGCGGGCTTCCTGGCCACCCGCGCCCAGGGCGGCGCCCTGGCCGAGGCTATGCGCGGCGGCGCTGACCTCGCCGCTAAGGTCATCGCCCATCGCGGGGCGCTGGTGCAGGGGATCGCGCTTTAGCCAACTCGCGCCGGTCGCTGCAGCGCATTCCCTTTGTCAACGGTCTTGCGCCCCGCCAGCGCGCAGGGGCGCACCCCGGTTGATCCGACCGAGGTGCGCTGCAGGACCTTCCCTGACCCCCGTAACTGTCGGCTCGATGGCGGCAACATGATGCGGGTCTACGCGCAGGTCTGGGAAGGCAAGCCGCCCAAGCAGTTCTTGCAGGAATATCCTGAACGGCTGCCCCTGCGAGTAGAACTGCACAACGCGTTCTTCTCCCGGTAGATCCTCGTTCCCGAACACCCCGACGCGCAGGCCGGTTCAGCAATCACCACAAAGACACGATGCCTCGCCCCTCGCCTGCTTGCCACCGCCGCGTCGGCGGGTGCCCAAGAGCGCGGCTTGTCCGGTCCGCCCTTCGTCGCATCCGAGCTGACGCCGGGCGGTCGTTAGACAGACCCGTAGCCGGGGTGATTTCCGCCGCAACTCCCTGTTGGGCTACTGCGCCTCGACCGGCCCGATCAGCGGGGTTTTCACCGGTTTGGCGACCCCGAAGAAGACCACGATGGTATGGGCCGAGAACCGGGTGGATTGCGCCTCGGGCGGGTCTTGGCTGAAGCCCGCGTCGGTGTCACTCCAGCCGTTGCCGACCCAGGCATTGCCGGCGGGGTCGATGGCGATCGGGGCCACCGTTTCCAGCCCGCCGATGAACCCAGCCGCCGGGGTGATCGCATCGCCGGTTGTCAGCCCCTCTGGGCAAGTCTCGGTACGGACACCACAAAGCTGGGTGACCGAATGGCTGGTCGAACTTGCCACCCAGATGTTGTCGTTGCCGTCGATGGCAACGCCCCAGGGGCCGGTGATCGCGCCATTCGCGTTGAAGGGTCCGTGTACCGTGCCGTCAGGGGTGATCATCGAGATATCGCCGCCGGGATAGTTGCTGATGATGTCCCACAGGTCGATCCACATGTGGGCAGCGATGTCATCTGCCGACATCGTCCCTTTCCGCGCTTCCAGCTTGGCCTTGATCGTCTGCTGAACCAGATCCAGCTTTTCATGCGTGCCCGGATGCCCGACGAGGTTGCCGACCCAGGCGTTGCCCTGGCTGTCGATGGCAATGGCATGGGGGCTGAAGCCGACCTTGATTTCCTCGGCCTTGCCGGGATCGCTGGCCGGAAAGCGGGTCACCGTGTCCCCGCCACTGTTGGTGATCCAGATCCGATCCTGCTGGTCGATGGCGATGCCGAAGGGCGATTTGACCTTCAGCGTGCCATCCACGGGCTTTCCGTCAACGGTCTGGCCAAGGATGCGGCCCTTGGAGGGATCGCCGCCGGGGATATGGACGATCTGGCTGTTGCCATTGTCGACGGTCCAGACATCGCCATTGGGCGCAACCAGAATGCCCTGCATCTGCCCCAGCTTGCCATCGAAGTCATAGCCGCCCTCCGGCGACAGCGGCTTGCCGGTCTTGCGATCCAGCACCGAGATCGTGCTGCCGATCAGGTTGGTCAACCAGACCTTGTCATCGGCGGAAAAGGCCACGCCCCAGCCGGGACTGTCCAACCCGCCGCCGCGAAAGCCGGTGATCGCCGGGGACAAGGGTTTGCCGTTCGGGGCGAACTTGCCGCTGCCGGCGCCGAACTGGTGGAAGATCGTGGTCTGCGAGCCGACCAGCCAGTTGTTGTTGGTCCAGAAGTTGCCCTCGACATCAATGGCGGCCCCGCCCACGGCAAAAAAGCCGCCGCCGGAATAGACCAGCGACAGGGTCCAGGAACTGGGCGGATAGAAGAGGTAGGGGATCAGCGCCACGTCGCGATACCGCTTGCCCTCGGGGACCGGATAGAACTTGTCCAGAAGTCCAAAGAGCTTGGCGGCGTTATGCGCCGGGTGGCGGGCGATGTTCTGCGCCGCCTGCAGCGTGTCGGTTGGGGCGGCCCCGCCCGGCGGGGTGGCGGCCTCGAACAGCCTGGTGCAGGCGTCGGGGATCTGCGTGACGCAGGCCGACAGCAGCAGGCCCAGCGTGTTGAACTTGGCCAGCGTGGTGGTTTGCGGCGCGTTCAGCGGGTCCACGATCACCGGCCCAAGACCGCCGGATTCCAGATCCACGAGGTTCGGCACATTGCCGGCGGCAATCCCCAGGCCGGTCGCGTTGCCCTGCAAGGCGCTGCCGTCCAGAAACTGCGCCGCTGTCCACACCGAGGCCACGGTGGTCAACGCGTTGATCGTCACCCGCGCGGGCGGCTTTGCCCCAAGGGTGGCCATCAGGGCCGTGGCCTTGTTTGGCCCCGTCCCGGCAGCGTCCTGCGCGGCACCGCCTCTGGCGATCACGTAGACCACGCCGGTGTCGTCCCGCCCCTCGGCAAGGGTCAGCGCATAGGTGCCATCCTCTGCCGTGGTAGCCGTGGCCAGCCTCTGCGGGGCGTCGGGACTGGCCAGCCAGGCGGTCACCTCGGCCCCGGAAATCGGCAAGCCGCCGACTTGGACCTGCCCGTCAATACGCTCCTGCGCAGAGGCTGACAGGGCTGTCAGAGACACCGATGCGGCGAGGGTAAAACGTTGAAAGCGTCGCATCACGATGGTCTTCCTTTTTCTGCGATCTGAAACGGGCGTGATCCCGTGCAAGGGCGATAAGCAAACCGGCAAAAAGACGAACGGGGGTCATTGCGCTGTGCCTGTAGGAAAGCGACGACTGGTCAGGTGAACACCGCAGGGTGGTGGGCCCGCCAGCAAGCTGCACCTCGCGGGCAGGTTGTTTGTCTGGCGGGTCACCCGATCATTCCACGGGCGTGATGTCGGTCGGTTGCCAGCTCTTGTCGAAGAAGGCCGGCATCGGGCTGTAAAGCCGCAACAGGGTGACCCAGCCCTTCTTGGGATCGGTCTGGATCCAGTTGCCGCGGGCAACGCCCTCGGGCTGCTCAGGCGCGAACCAGATGGTGGTGGCGCCATCTTCGGCCACCTCTGCCGCGGGCGAAGGATAGCTCTGCGACCCCGCGCGCGGATACTTTTGCGGCGTCTTCAGCATCGACCGGGTCTGGTTGTCATAAAGGGTGAAGGACCAGAACGCCTCGGCCGGGATGCCCTTGGGAAGGGTCACCTTGTAGGTTCTGGCCCCGTCGAACCAGTTGCCGCCCGCATCCTTCGTGGCGAACAGATATTGCGAGCCGACGCCGGTCAGACGCATCGCCATTGCCGGGGTGATCCCGGTGGCGTTGTAGAAGAACGACGTGCGCGCATCGTTGTGCTTGTAGCCCGTCGGCGGATAAGGCTTGGCGCCGTCCTTGGTGATTTCGGGCAGCGGGGCCTCGAAGTTGTAGCCGCCCTGGAACAGGGGGTTCCACCACTGCAAGCCCTCGTACCAGAACCAGTCCGGATCGCGCGGTGCGAAACCCAGCGTCCGGCCGGTGGCATTGCCCAGTTTCACGGCCTCTTCAAGAATGCCTTTCATCCGGTCGTCGGGGGCAAATGCCTGTCCCTTCCGGATCCCGATGGCCGCGACCGGCCCCATCAGTTCGGGATCGATCACCGTCGCGGGGTTGTCCTGCACCAGCCGGTTCAGCATCTCGAAATAGCTGTAGTCGCTGGGCGGGATGGTGTTGATCGCAAGCCCCGTGCCCTCGTGGAAGACCGTCGCCTTGGGCTCGGCATTGCGGCCCAGTTCGACCCCGCCCTCAAGGAAACGGGCGATGGACATGCCGACGCCACCGGGCGCGTAGGGATAGATCTTCAGACTGTCCTTGACGACCTTGACCGTCGGCGCCGGATCATCCTTTGTCAGGAACGACCGGCCCAGCACCAGCACGCGGTTGGTCTGGGAACGGCTAAGGTAGAAGCCGTCTTCCGGCAGGTAACCGTCGTAATCCGGCCCTACCAGAAGGTATTTGCCACCCTCGCCGCGATCCGGTCCCGGACGGCCAAAGTCGGTGACCCAGCGAAACCACATGTCATCGATGGTGCCAAGCGCGTCGGGCGGTGTCTCGATCACCATCGGCCCGTCGGCCAGGTTGACGAAACCAAGGTAGTACACTGTGTCGGCATTGGCGGTCAGAAACAGCGATTCCGAATCCATCAGTTCCGAGAACAGCAGCATCTCGTTGTCCTTGATGCCCGCCGCCTGGAACCCTTCCAGCGCCGCCTGCACGCTGACCCCCTTGAAGGTGTCGGTGAAGGCCCGGAAGGCATAGACCGTATCAAGATTGTCATAGACCGCCGAAACCGTATCGGCACTTGGCGCGCCATCCTTGAAGCTGAGCGGTCCGATGGTCGACTCGACACTGTCCGGGGTCGAGATGGAGGCCAGCGACTGTTCGGAGACCTGCGCGACCGCCGTCGTCGCGGCAAGGAGAGAGGCGGCAGCAAGCGGTGAAATCAGCTTCATTCGGGGTGATCCTTGGTGAGTGTTCATTCAATTGCGCAACGGTAGCGCCACAATCGCGCACCGTGCACGTGTTTTCCCTTCGACAGGCGCAAGGCCGATGGCGAGAAATTCCGGGAAATTGTTAACAGAGGCATCGCGATCCCCCTTACCATTTCCCGCCAAATTGTCGTTGCGGACACCAGCGCAACCGTGACCGGACCCTGTCGTCATGGTCGACACCGGCCCCAGCCGCCCCGCCCCTGAAACGCGCCGGAATACCAGCCACTATCCTGTCGCCTTTGACCCGCGTCGGCCTTATAGTTACCCGGCGTCAGAAAAGCGTTTTCCGTTTGTCCTGCCGTGCCACGCGGCAAGTTCCTGGAGACCCCCATGCGCAAAGTGCCGCTTGTCCGGGCCGCACATCTGAATGTCTACCTGGAGGTCCTTCGCGATCTGGGGGTGCCGGTCCACAAGGGCCTTGATCGCGCGCGGCTTCCGACAACCGTGGATGAGACCCCGAACTACTATCTCAGCGTGCCGCTTGTGCTGGATTTCGTGTCCGCCCACGGCGGCTACGGCGCCGCCATGGAACTTGGCTTTGCCGCCGCACAGTCGATGGGACTGGAAGGACTGCGACCGCAAACCCAATCGGCCATCCTTGCCGCGCCCAGCGGGCTGGCGCGGGTGCAGGCTGCGGCAACGCGCGCACAGCAGGAAAACGGCGCCCTGTTCGCCCGCATTTACGCGCATGGAGATGACCTGCGCGTGGTGTGCGATATTGCCGGCTTTGATGACAGCCCGGCGCTGGCCTATGCCGAGTGGTTGCAGGTGCAGGCCTTCGTGTCGATCGTGCGCAGTGTTGCCGGCCCGTTCTGGTGCCCTGCCGAGATGACTTTCATTTCGAAACGCGCCCCGCCCGCCGCCGCGTGCGAGGCCTTTCCGAACACCCGCATTCTGATGGGCCGCCCGCATACCACCATCCTGGTTCCACGGGAGCTGCTGGGCCGCCCCTGCCCCGTGGACCCCGCAACATTGGCCTTGGCGAAGACACCGCCGGCGCCGGGATATCTGGCAACGGCCGAGATGATCCGGGAAATCCTGAAGACCTATCTGCACGACCGGCCCCTTCGCATCGGCGACCTGGCAGAGATCCTGGGCACCAGCGAACGCTCCCTGCAACGCCACCTCGGCGCGCAAGGCCTGAAGTTCTCGCAACTGGTTGCCGAGGCCCGCTATCAGGTGGCCTGCGAGATGCTCGCGCAGCACGACGTGAGCATCACCGATGTCGCCTACTCGACGGGTTACGAGAACCCTTCGCATTTCTCACGTGCCTTCCGGCGGTTTTCGGGGGTGTCGCCCAGGCAATACCAGTGTTCCCTTCATCCGCATCCCGCGGAGCGCCGCAATATCGGCGCGTCGGCCAACGGGCGCTGACAGCCCGTCGTGCAGTAGGGGCGGGCCGCTGCCCTAGACCGGCGCCGCACCGTTGCGGACCACGTAGATGAACGCGGGTGGCAAGTTTCGAAGTTCAAAACCAATCTCAGGTTCGGTGCCAAAAAGATCCCGAAGATCGTTCCGCGACACCAGGGAATACTGAAACTGAAGGAGTTTTCCGTTGGGCCCAAGATGTTCGCGGATTTGGGAAAACACGTTCAGCGACACCTGCCTTGGCAGCGACGCAAAGGGCAAGGTCGATACGATGTTGTCAAACCTCTTGCCCGGAAAATGGTCGGATATCCTTTCGGCGGATGCCTCGACATAGGTCACCCTGGGATCGTCAACCATGAAGGCCCGGCATCTCTCGTCAATCTCGAAGACGGTAACGGTGCTGCGCGGCGTCATTCTCCTGACAATTCCTTCGGTGAAGACCCCTGTACCGAACCCCAGTTGCAGCAGCTCCATGTCCTGGGAAAAGTCCAGCCTTTCCAGCATCCTGCGCACCAGGAATCTAGAACTCGGGGCGATGGTCCCGCGTCGTCTGAACCAGTCGAAGCGGTTTGCAACATGAGTCAACACGGGGTGCCTCCTTGTGCTTGTGGCCTGCCCCCAGGCATCCCTCGTTCAAACGAAAACATGCATATGGAATTCTGGTAGTCCGGCGTGCCGTCCCGTGCAAGCGTTCGATCCGGCACTGTGCTCCACTTGGGCGGTGGCGGCAGGAATTGGCCATTTCCGAACATCAGGAAAAGTTGGGGATATGGGATCCGGGCCAGGGTGACGGGTGGTGACAGGTCCAAATGGCTTGGCCGCTGGTTCGGGCCTTGTTGCACAAATCGGCCGATGTCCGAACTTCACTTTCCCCCGGCCCGGCGCATCCCACGGCATCTGCGACGGATATGCGCGGGGCGGTCTAACGGTTGAGTAGGGGAACACGAGCGATCTTCTGTCCGGATCACGCTTGGCAAGGCACGTCGATGCCCCCTTCCCGAAAGCCCGTCTGTGTCCAACACCGGAACCAACGACGGGGTTCCGCCAAGACCTGCTTATAGAAGCATTGATACTATAAATGCTGAAAATGTCCCCCCTGTGCGAATAAGTGGCGGAATCGTTAACTCCGCCTCGTTGGCGGGACATTGGGAGGACAGCATGGCTTCGATGGATACTGGGCAAGTGACGCATGGCGGCACGATGGATGCAGAGGGCAACACCCTCAACCCAGCGGGCGCTGATGAAAAGACATGGGGATCGTTTGCGATCTTCAACATCTGGGCCAACGATGTTCAGTCTCTGTTTGGGTATTCGCTTGTTGCGTCGCTGTTCATTTCGTTCGGTGTCGGTGGCTGGACCGCCTTTGCCGCGCTGATCACAGCTGGCCTGTTCGTCATGTGGATGGTCAACCTGTCCGGTGCGCCGGGTGAAAAATACGGCATCCCCTACCCGGTTGTCGCCCGCGCAAGCCTTGGCACGCAGGGCGCGAAGCTGCCCGCCATTCTACGCGCCATCGTTGCCGTGTTCTGGTACGGCGTGCAGGTCTATTTCGCGTCAACAGCCGTTGCCCTGCTGATCTATTCCATCACCGGCGTGACCGGCGGCACGGAGTACTTTGGCTTGACGGTCGTTGACTGGATTTCGTTCCTGATTGTCTGGTTCTTCCACATCGTCATCTTCTGGCGCGGCATGAACTGGGTCGAGACCTTCCTGAACATTGCGGGGCCGTTCGTGTACCTTGTGATGATCGGCCTGGTTATCGTGCTGTGGCAGCGCTCTGACGGTCAGCTGCTTGAGGCAACGGCCACGATCTTTGCCAATCCCGAAGGCACCTTCTGGACCGAAGCCAAGGGCTTTATCGCGATTGTCGGTACCATGGTGGCCTATTTCGCGGCCGTCATGATCAACTTCAGCGACTTCTCGCGCTATGCCAAAGACAAGAAAACAATGGTCGTTGGCAACCTGCTGGGCCTTCCCTTCAACATGATCCTGTTCTCGGCGCTTGCGCTGTTGACCACCGGCGGCGCGGCCGTCGTGTTCGGGGAAGAGATCATCAACCCCACCGAAATCGTCGAGCGGACCGACAGCGTTCTGCTGGGCATCATCGCCGCGATCACCTTCTTCGCGGCAACGGTCGGCATCAACCTCGTTGCGAACTTCATCCCGGCGGTCAACGGCATTGCCAACCTGTCGCCCGAGAAGATCAGCTTCCGCAAGGCCGGCCTGATCACGTCGGTGTTCGCCCTGGTGATCGGTGGCATGTGGGTCAGCTTCATCAGCCAGGTCGGCATCGGTGGCTTTGTGAACACGCTTGGCGCGGTGCTTGCCCCCATCTTCGGCATCATGATCGTGGACTACTACGGTCACCGCAATCAGCAGTTGAGCGAAGCCGACCTCTACAACATGAACGGTGGCATCTATCACTACAACAACGGCTGGAATTCGGCCGCGGTGAAAGCCTTCGCGGCCGCAGCGATCTTCTCGGTCGCGACGGTCTGGGTGCCCTGGTTCTCCGTCCTGTCCGGTTTCAACTGGGTGATCGGCGCGGTTCTTGGTGGCGTCATCTACAACGCGATTGCGAAAAAACCTGCCTGACGACGGGCGCAGGACCAAGCAAGAAAATGGCCGATGGGGAGGCATCCCCATCGGCCTTTTCAATGAAAACGGAACGTCTTCCCAAGCCGGCCGGCAGACCGCTCGGCCTTGCTACCACCCGCCGAACCGCGACCACGTGGCCAGCGGCGCGCCATCCTTGGCGGGAATGACGTGGTACTGACCATGTTGCGCCGCCGTGGCGCAGGCGTGATTGGGCAAGATACGCAGTTTCGTACCCAGCGGCAGATCCGGGGCCGTGCCGTCGAACCCAGGGCGCGGCGCGATCACCCCATGCTCCTGATTTGCCTGAATGACGATCAATCCCGGAATGACACGGCCCGCGTCATCACAGACAATCCCATAGCCCTGATCCACCTGTTGGCTTGCTGTACCACGATCCCGCGACATCGCCATCCAACCTGCATCGCAGATCGTCCAGCCGCGCTTTGCCTGGTGCCCTATGACCGTGGTCAGCACGCTCAACGCGATGTCATCCAAGTCGCAAACGTCAATCCCCGCCATGACCAGATCAAAGAACACATAGACGCCGGCGCGCAGCTCCGTGACGCCGGTCAGATCATGGGCCGCATGGGCCGTGGGGGTGGAACCGACGCTGACCACCGGACAGGGCAGCCCCGCCGCGCGCAGCCTGTCGGATGCATCGACCACCGCGCGCCGTTCCTGTTCGGCGAAGACGGCCTGTGCGCCGCGCCCAACAGCGCCATAGCTTTCGCCGGCGTGGCACAATACGCCACACAACGCTGCACCCCCTGCATCCAGGACGCGCCCGACGTCGATCAATGCCGGGTCGTCCGCCGTCAACCCGCTGCGATGACCATCGCTGTCGATTTCTATCATGGCCGGGATCGCGACCCCGGAGTCCCTGGAAGCCGCCGCAACGGCTTCGGCCTGGGCGACGCTGTCCAACAGGACGATCAATCGACACCCCGCACGGTGCAGGGCAACGACGCGCTCCAACTTGTCCGGGCTGATGCCCACCGCATACAGGATGTCTGTGATCCCTGCGTCGGCAAAGACCTCCGCTTCCGCCAGCGTCGACACCGTCGCGGGACCATTGCCGTCCGCCAGAACATAGCGTGCGGCCGCGACGCTCTTTGTGGTTTTCAGATGCGGCCGCAAAGCGACACCAAGAGACGCCGCATGTTGCGAAAGGCGATCAATGTTGCGCTTCATGCGGGCTTCGTCGACCAGCAGGCAAGGGGTGGGCAAAGCAGACAGGCGGGCGTCGGGCATGGGGCACTCCGGCATGGTGGGTTCGAGAGATCATATCGGCAAATCAAGCCGGAACCACACAAGAGTTTCTTTCTGTAACGCTTGCCAATAGACTTTCGAAAACCTGCTGAAAGAGAAGAAGAACATGGCTCCCCTACCCGGCTTTATCGATATCCACGCGGATGTATTGAACGCCCTGGACAACGGCAAACCCGTCGTCGCCCTTGAAAGCACCATCATCACACATGGCATGCCATTTCCCGACAATGTCGACATGGCAAAGAACGTCGAAAGCATCATACGCGACCGCGGCGCGGTTCCCGCCACCATTGCCGTGCTTGATGGTCGCCTGAAGATTGGCCTGAGTGAGGATGAATTGCAGCGTCTGGCCAGAACCGAAGACGCGCTGAAAATCTCGCGCGCAGACATGGCCTTCGCGATCTCTCAGGGGAAAACAGCCGGAACAACCGTTGCCGCCACAATGATCGTGGCACGGATGGCTGGCATTCGGGTGTTTGCGACGGGCGGAATCGGCGGCGTTCACGCCGGCGCCGAAACCAGTTTCGATATCTCGGCAGATTTGACCGAACTTGGCAGAACGGATGTGATTGTCGTGGCAGCGGGCGCCAAGGCCATTCTTGATGTTCCCAAGACACTGGAAGTGCTTGAGACGCAGGGCGTCTCGGTCGTCGGCTACAAGACGGATACCCTTCCGGCCTTCTGGACAAGCGGCTCTGACCTGGCGGTTCCGCTCAGGTTGGACAATGTCGCTGATATTTCCGCATTTCAGAAGGTTCGCGACGAGCTTGGCCTTGGGGCGGGGCTTCTGGTCGCAAACCCAATTCCGACGGCAGATGAAATCCCGGTCGATATCATCAATGGATACATCCGCACGGCGCAATCAGAGATGGAAGCGCGGGGTATCTCGGGCAAGCAGGTGACGCCGTTCCTGCTGCAACGGATCTTCGAGCTTTCGGATGGGCAAAGTCTGAAGGCGAACATTGCCTTGGTCGAGAACAATGCCCGGCTGGCCGCTGACATCGCGGTCGCGTTCCACGCCTAGGATCCATCGTTGTCCCAGCCCAGCGTGCGGACAACGACCCAGGCATCTTCCGTAACGTGCCCTGTGCTGCGGGCAGCAATCGCGTGAAGCCCGCTGGCCGCCGCGCAGAAGCGCCTAGGCCAAGGATCGTCGAAGCGCCAAGGTTGCCTCGATCAAGGCCAGAACCGCAATGAAAACCAGCAGTGGCCATGTTCCGAATTCTACGATCATCCAGCCTGCAATCAGCGGGAACCCGAATATGCCAATGAAATAAGTGAGTGCGAAGAGTTGAAGGGTCTGTGCACCCAGGCTCTCGTCGGCATCGTTGGCGGCCATGGTGACAAGGATCGGATAGGATATTCCGTACCCAATCCCAAAAAGGACTGCCACGACCATGTACAATGGGAAACTTGTTCCGCTGAAAATAAAGATCACCACGCTGAAACACATCACGTACAAAAGAAGTGCAATCGTGCGATAGGGGTTATTGCCCCCCTTGAAGCGTGCCAGGATCAGACGGAAAATCACCACCGTAACGGTGTAGAGCAGAAAGAAGCTGGCGTAGTTCAGACCTCTTGCGTCGGCGAATACCGTTTGAAAATTGATCATTCCCGCAAAGACACTTGCGCCGAGACAGATCATCAAGATCGGCAGAAGAGAACGCGACGCCATCACGCCGGAGAGCGATGCCAATGTAATCCTGGACGGCGCCTCGGCACGGGGGCTGATCGCATGAGCCTTGATCGGAAGATCAAGAACCAGAAACAGGAAAGCGCTGATGACACAAAGGGCTGCGGTCACATAGAAGGCATGGCGGACGGAGAATCCCGCCCCCTCAAGAACAGAGGCCAGGACCGGAGAAAGGCCAAAGCCCGCCATGACGAATACTGAAAGCAGTGTGAAATAGCGCACCCGTGCGTCTGCGCTGACCAGCCTTGACAGAACAACCGGGCCCAAAGAATACGTAAGCCCCCATCCAAATCCCAGAAGCAGGCTGGCCGTGACCAGACCGACCCCTACCGTATCAAGGTAACCATAAAGAAAAAGGGACGCGGCAATCGCAATGCAAGCCCCGCTCAATGTGCGAAGCCGTCCGAAGTAATCCGATAAATGCCCCGAGAAGTAGACGGTCACGACCGTTGAGATCGTCGTCGCAAACAACATGCCGCCGACAATCTTTTCGTCGGCCCCGAAACTGTCAAACAGTCTGGGCAACATGAAGGTCAGCCCATAGGCTCCGGCTTGCAGGAAAATGGCGGTGAAGAATAGGAAGAAGAGAAATCCTCGTGACATGTTCACCGCCCTGAAGTGTGCTTTTCGCACAGCAAATCGAATGTAGACGTGCGGACCGGCAACGTACCGAATTTTCGAATCTGCGGAACTCGCCTGAACAAGACCTATCCCGGTCCGCCCTTGAACATCCACTTCCCTTTTGGAATTCGCCCCTCAATTGTCGGGAGTCGATCAGAGTCCACACCCTGCTTCCGCGGACACAGCCCGCAGCAGCATTGTTGTCCCCTCCCCCAGGACATTCGTCAATGATTGTCTCGGGTCACATGAAGACCAGCGTCCGTTGCCCGCTGAGCATGACGCGTCCTTCAAGGTGCATCTTGACTGCCCGCGCCAGAACCCGCGCTTCGATGTCACGTCCGACAGCGACCAGGTCGTCCGCCGTCATGGAATGGGCGACGCGTTCTGCCTCTTGCTCGATGATCGGCCCTTCGTCGAGATCTGCGGTAACATAATGCGCGGTGGCCCCGATAAGCTTGACCCCTCGTTCATGTGCCTGGTGATACGGCTTGGCCCCCTTGAAGCTGGGCAGGAAAGAGTGGTGAATGTTGATCACCCGCCCCGACAGCGCGCGCGTCATTTCGTCGGACAGCACCTGCATGTAGCGCGCCAGAACCACCAGATCAGCGTCTGTTTCTTCGACCAGCGCCAGCAGTTCCGCCTCGGCCTCGGCCTTTGTCGCGCGGGTGACCGGCAGGTGGTGGAAGGGCAGCCCCTCATGCTCGGCGATGCGGCGTGCATCGGGATGGTTCGAAACGATGGCAACGACTTCCGCATCGAGCCAGCCAACACGCACCTGGTAGAGAAGATGCAGCAAAGCGTGATCGAAGCGCGACACCATGATGAGGATGCGAGGCTTGCGCGCTGTATGCGTGAGGGTCATCTCCATCTCGAAGCGCGCCTTGATCGGGGCAAGCGCGTCGACGATGCGGCTTTCGTCGTCTTCCGGGGCCAGAAACGCCACGCGCAGGAAAAAGCGATCGCTCTGGCGATCCCAGAACTGCGCAGTTTCGACAAGGTTCGCGCCCTCGGCTGCCAGTGCGGACGTGACCGCCGCCACGATCCCCGGTGCGGCGTCACAGGACAGTTTCAGGATGAACTGCGGCTCGGTCATGACACCTGTGTCCGATCTGGATTCAGCATTCGGGCAGGTTGACGGCAAGGCCTCCAAGGCTCGTCTCCTTGTATTTGGTGTTCATGTCTTCGCCGGTCTGGCGCATGGTCTCGATGCAATTGTCGAGCGGCATGAAATGCGTGCCATCCCCGCGCAAGGCCAGACTTGCGGCGCTGACAGCCTTGATGGCCCCCAGACCGTTGCGTTCGATGCAGGGAACCTGCACCAACCCGCCCGCCGGATCGCAGGTCATGCCCAGGTGATGCTCCAGCGCAATTTCGGCCGCATTTTCGATCTGCTCGTTGGTGCCGCCAAGGGCTGCGCACAGCCCCGCCGCCGCCATGGCTGAGGCGCTTCCCACTTCTGCCTGACAACCGCATTCAGCGCCCGAGATCGAGGCCCGGTGCTTGATCAGACCGCCGATGGCCGAGGCTGTCAGAACCATGATCTCCACGCCCTCTTCGGTGGCACCGATGCACTGGTCGCGATAGTAGCGGATCACCGATGGCACCACGCCCGCCGCCCCGTTGGTGGGTGATGTCACGACCCTGCCCCCGGCCGCGTTTTCCTCGTTCACGGCCATGGCGTAGACCGACAGCCAATCCGTCGCCGCGTGCGGCTGGCGCAAGTTGCTGCCCTGTTCCGCCAGAAGCTGTTCGTGGATCGCCTTGGCGCGCCGCTTGACGCTCAGCCCGCCAGGCAAGATACCCTCCATCCGCAAGCCGCGGTCGATGCAGGCATTCATCACGTCGCAGATGCGGGTGATCTGGGCCGACAGTTCACGCGCCGAGATGTTCTGATGAGCACATTCATTGGCGCGTTTCATCTCGGCAATGCTCTTGCCCGAAGCGCGGCCCATTTCCAGCATCTCTGCCGCCGACCCGAACGGATAGGGATAGCCCATTGCCTCTTTCTCGGCATGCAGCGTCTGGGTCTTTGCGGATTTTTCGGCCTCAAGCTCGGCCTCGGTCAGGACAAACCCACCGCCGACCGAATAGTAGGTCTGCGTCAGGTAGGGATTGCCGCGCTCGTCGAAGGCGCGCAGCACCAGGCCATTGGCGTGGCCGGGCAGTGGCGGGCCATAGTCGAACACGAGGTCGGTTTCAGGGTCGAAATCAAGCGTGCCAAGCCCCGGCGGGCTGATGCGCTTGGTCTTCCTGACCTCGGCTACCAGCGCTTCTGCCGCGTCCGGATCAAGCGTGGCAGGCAGATAGCCGATCAGCCCCAGGATCACCGCGCGGTCGCTTGCATGGCCCTTGCCGGTGAATGCGAGAGAGCCGTGCAAGGAAGCACCCAGGCGGGCAAGCGTGCCCGCGCCGGGGATTTTTTCGGCCCCGACGCGCAGATCATCCAGGAAGCGCGCAGCGGCGGTCATCGGCCCCATCGTATGTGACGATGAGGGGCCGACACCAATCTTGAAAATGTCGAAGACCGACAGGAACATGGCTTACACGCCGTCGCTGTAGATCGGGTGCGCGGCACACAGGGCCTGCACCTCTTTCAGCACGGAAGCCTCGACATCGGCATCCCCTTCGGGATTCGCGGCGAGCGCGTCGATCACGCGCAGGATCAGTTCACCGACCTTGCGGAACTCTGCCTCGCCGAAGCCACGCGTTGTGCCTGCGGATGTGCCAAGACGGACGCCGGAGGTAACGAACGGTTTTTCGGGATCGAAGGGGATGGCGTTCTTGTTGCAGGTCAGCCCTGCCCGCTCTAGCGCGATCTCGGCGACCTTGCCGGTCACGCCCTTGGGGCGCAGATCGACCAGCACCATATGGCAATCGGTGCCACCCGACACGACGCCCAGACCACCCGTCACCAGCACGTCGGACAGCGCACGGGCATTGGCGACCACATCCTTTGCATACTGCTTGAACGAAGGCTCCAGCGCCTCGCCAAAGGCCACCGCCTTGGCCGCGATGACGTGCATCAGGGGTCCACCCTGATTGCCCGGGAAAACGGCCGAGTTGAACTTCTTGGCCAGGGCTTCGTCATTGGTGAGGATGATGCCGCCGCGCGGGCCGCGCAGGGTCTTGTGCGTGGTGGAGGTCACGACATGGGCATGGGGCACCGGATCGGGATACTCACCGGCCGCGATCAGACCCGCATAGTGCGCCATGTCGACCATCAGATAGGCGCCGACTTCATCGGCAATGGCACGGAACGCGGCGAAATCCATGTGCCGCGGATAGGCGGACGCCCCCGCGACAATCAACTTGGGTTTCGTCTCCAACGCGACCTTGCGCACATTGTCCATATCGATCAGCAGATCGTCCTTGGACACTTCATAGCTGACCACGTCGAACCATTTGCCCGACATCGTGACCGGCGAACCATGGGTCAGGTGCCCGCCATGTGCCAGATTCAGGCCCATGATGCGGTCGCCGGGCTGAAGCAGGGCCAGGAAAACGGCCTGGTTGGCCTGCGCGCCGGAATGCGGCTGAACATTGGCAAACCCCGCGCCAAACAACTTGCGCAGCCGGTCGATGGCGATCTGTTCGACGGTATCCACATGCTCGCAGCCACCGTAGTACCGGCGCCCCGGATAGCCCTCGGCATATTTGTTGGTCAGCACCGAGCCCTGTGCCAGCAGCACGTCGCGGCTTACGATGTTTTCGGACGCGATCAGTTCGATCTGGTTCTGCTGGCGGTCCAGCTCGTGGCTGACGGCTTCGGCGATGGCCGTGTCAGAGATGCGGGCAGTTTCGGCTTTGGCGAGCATGAAAAGGGTCCTTTCAGGCGTAGCAAGGGGATCGCACCCCAAGGCGGGGCGCGGTCAAGAGAGGGTCGAGTAAATTGAGTGGGCCGTCAAAGACCCAGGGCAAGCTCTCGGGTGGCGACTTCGAGCAGACCGTGAACATGCGGGAAATAGGACCGCCAAACCTCAAGGCGGAACGCGTCCTCGCCATCGCGGATCAGCGTGACCTGCGCATAGTCGAAAACGGTGCGCTTGGCGCCGCCGACGGGAATGCGCGACAGGTCCAGCGGACAGGCCACCGACAGCAGCTCAGCCGCAGCAGGCCCGGTGATGCCGATCGTCAACTCGCGATCGGAAATCACGACAAGGCTGTGGGGGGTGTTCGCGCGGACCTCGTCGAAGGCCGCCACGATGGCTTGCTGGTCAGCTTCTGCGGCATGCAGCAACCATTCATCCGGCCCGATGCAATAGGCGCCGCGATCGGCATTCTGTTCGCCCTGGCCGATTTTCGTCGGCAAGGAGAGACCAAATGCCTGGGAAGCGGCTGCCAGGTCGCTGGGCGCGATGCGCAGGTTGAAGCGGGCCACCGGCGGCAAAATCGTCACGGTGACGGCATCGAAAGATGTTGCGGGAGCATTCATGATCTCACCTCCTCATTCGACCTTCAGGCGGTCGCCCGCCGGGTCATAAAACACGGTGCCAGTGACCTTCGCCGGAATCGGGGTTCCGTTCGCGTCGGGGACGTAGAGCGTCTGTTCCATCCGGTCGAACCCGCCCTCGACCACTGCCATGGCGATGGAGCGGCCCAACGACTCGGACCAGTAGGACGAGGTCACATGGCCGATCATCTTCATCGGCTTGGGCTGCTTCGGATCATCGACGATCTGAGCACCTTCGATCAGCACGGTCTTGGGATCTTCCGTCAGAAGACCGATCAGCTGCTTGCGTCCGGGCGCCACGATGTCCGGCCGATCCAGCGAGCGCTTGCCAACGAAATCGGGCTTCTTCTTGCCGATGGCCCATCCG
The DNA here is from genome assembly GCF_014901205.1 of Meridianimarinicoccus sp. MJW13. Classification (GTDB taxonomy): domain Bacteria; phylum Pseudomonadota; class Alphaproteobacteria; order Rhodobacterales; family Rhodobacteraceae; genus Meridianimarinicoccus. The sequence goes on along the minus strand of NZ_JACNMU010000009.1, from coordinate 19,436 downwards.
ATCCCGGCATCCTGTGGGGTGACGGTGCCGTCGGTGTCCTGGCCCACGATGATGAAGCCCTTCTCGGCGCGCAGAACGTGCATGGTTTCGGTGCCATAGGGGCAGATGTCGTACTGCTGGCCCGCCTCCCAGAGCTTTTCCCAAAGCGCCTTGCCGTGACGGGCGGGCACGTTGATCTCGAAGCCCAGTTCGCCGGTAAAGCTGATCCGGAAGAGCCGCGAGGGGAAGCCCGCGACGGTGCATTCCACGACCGACATATGCGGGAATGCCTCGGCCGAGATATCCGCGCCCTCGACAAACTGCTCCAGCAGCTTGCGTGCATTGGGGCCATTCAACGCGATGGTCGCCCATTCCTCGGTCGTGGAGGTCAGCCATACCTTCAGGTCCGGCCATTCCGTCTGGAGGTAGTCCTCCATCATGTTCAGAACCCGCGGCGCGCCGCCCGTGGTGGTGGTGACATGGAACAGGTCATCGCGCATCCGGCCAATGACGCCGTCGTCGCGGATGAACCCGTCTTCGCCCAGCAACAGGCCATAGCGCGCGCGTCCGACACCCAGCTTGGTCCAGGGGTTGGTGTACATGCGGTTCATGAATTCCGTCGCATCGGGGCCAGAGACCTCGATCTTGCCGAGCGTCGAGGCGTCGAAGATGCCAAGGCTCTCTCGCGTGGACTTGCACTCACGGGCGACCGCCTTGTGCATGTCCTCGCCGGCCTGCGGGAAATACCAGGCCCGCCGCCACAGCGCGACCGGTTCGAATTCCGCGCCATGCTCTTCGGCCCAGCTGTCGATGGGCGTCTTGCGCGTGACTTCGAAATGGGCGCCCTTGTGATAGCCCGCAAAGGCACCGAAAGTGGTCGGTGTATAGGGAGGACGGAAGGTCGTCAGACCCACCTGCGGTGCTTCCTTGCCCAGGGCGTCGGATGCGATGGTCAGGCCGTTCATGTTGGACAACTTGCCCTGATCGGTCGCCATGCCGTTGGTGGTGTAGCGTTTGACGTGTTCGATGGACCGCATGCCTTCGCGCACGGCCAGGCGGATGTCCTTGGCGGTCACGTCGTTCTGGAAGTCGACAAATGCCTTCGCCTTGCCGGCGCTGCGGTCTGTCGGCAGTTCCTTTTGCGTGATGCCGGTACCGGTGCGATCCGCGGTGACCTCAAAGGCGACAACGTCCGCCTTGCCACCCAGCGACCCGATGGCCTCGGCACCGGCCTTGGCGCCATCCTCAAGCGCCGCGGCAATACCCCAAAGCCCGCGCCCCGCACCCGCGATATGCACGTCTTCGGTCTTGTGACCGGGCAGGTAGACCTTGGCCTCAGGATCCCAGTCGAGCGAGCCCTTGGTGTGCGAGAACAGGTGCAGCGAGGGCGTCCAGCCACCGCAAACCAGCACGGCATCGCACGACAGATGTGTCGCATCGCCCGCCTTGCCGTTGCTCACGGGATTGACGCGCAACGCCTTGACCCGCAGCCGGCCCTTGGTGCCGGTGGCGGTGTAGCCGAGATGTGTCTTGATCCCGCGCTTCTGCGCCTCGTCCTTCAGGGCCTGCGCAACCTCGTTGCGGGTGTCGACAATGGCAACCACCTTTGCACCGGCGTCGGCCATGTCGAAAGCGGTGTACCACGCGCTGTCATGGCTGGTCAGCACGACGGGTTCGCGGCCCACAAGCACGCCAAAACGGTTCAGGAAGGTCTGCGCTGCCCCGGCCATCATCACGCCGGGCACATCGTTGCCGTCAAAGACCATGGGGCGCTCGATAGCACCCTGGGCCAGCACGACCTCTTTCGCGCGCAGCCGCCACATGCGTTCGCGGGGCGCCCCGTCGGGCACATCCGCGATGTGGTCGGTCAGTTTTTGCACGAGACCGATCATGTTCTGGTGGTAATAGCCGATCGCCGTGGTGCGCGTCATGCGCGTGACATTCGGCAGGCGGTCCAGCTCTGCCATGGCCCCTTCGAGCCACTCCCAGGCGGGCTGACCGTCGATGGAAACCGAGGGCTCCGACAGAAGCGTGCCGCCCATCTCGGAGTTCTCATCCACCAGAACGACCTTGGAACCGGCACGTCCGGCAGCCAGCGCGGCAGCAATGCCGGACGGGCCGGAACCGATGATCAGAACGTCGCAGTGCAGATAGCGGCTTGCGTAGATGTCGGGATCGACATGCGTGGGCGCCTTGCCCAGACCGGCGGCCTTGCGGATGATCGGCTCATAGACGCTGTCCCAGAAGCTGCGGGGCCACATGAACGTCTTGTAATAGAAACCGGCCGAGAACAGCATGTAGAGCCGGTCGTTGATCGCACCGAGATCGAACTTGAGGCTTGGCCACTTGTTCTGGCTTTCGGCCGTCAGACCCGGATAGATCTCCTGCATCGTGGCGCGGGTGTTCGGCTCGAACCGGCCCTCGCCGGCACGCGTGGTGCCGATCAGTGCGTTTGGCTCTTCCGAGCTGGCAGTCACGACGCCGCGCGGACGGTGGTACTTGAAGCTGCGCCCCATCAGGTGCACGCCATTGGCCAGCAGCGCCGACGCAACGGTATCACCTTCGAACCCCTGGTAGGTCTGGCTGTCAAAAGTGAACGTGACGGGTTTGCCGGTGTTCACACGGCCTCGGCCGTTTACACGATACGTGGTCATACTGCGGCCTCCAGGTCGGTGGTATCAGGGCGGGCCTCGCCGGCCTTGTAGGTGGTCAGGAAGCGGTCGCTTACCGTGTCACGCAGGGCATTGAAGAAACGGCCGCAGCCGTTGATGTGCCGCCAGCGCTCTGCGTGAACGCCCTTGACGTTGGTGCGGATGAACAGGAAATCGCGCCATTCTTCGTCACTGAGCTTCGAGGGATCTTCGGGACGCGCGATATGGGCTTCGCCGGCATAGGCGAATTCCAGTTCGGGAAGCGTGTCGTCGCAATAGGGGCAATGGATCAATAGCATGGTCTTGTCTCCTCAGTGCGCAACGGCGGCAGCGGCGGCTTCGTCGATCAGCCGGCCCGTGGTGAATCGTTCAAGCGTGAAGGGGGCGTTGATCGGGTGCGGCTCGTCCTTGGCCACGGTCCAGGCCAGCGTATGCGCCGCCCCCGGTGTCGCCTTGAACCCGCCGGTGCCCCAGCCGCAGTTGACATACAGTCCCTTGACCGGCGTCTTGCCCAGAATGGCCGAGCGGTCCGGCGTGACATCGACGATGCCGCCCCATTTGCGCAGCATCCGCATCCGGTTGAAGATCGGGAAGACCTCGCAGATCGCCGCGACCGTATGTTCGATCAGCGGCAAGCCGCCGCGCTGCGAATAGCTGGTGTACTGGTCGGTCCCCGAGCCAATCACCAGTTCGCCCTTGTCGGACTGGCTGATATAGGCGTGCACGGTGTTCGACATCACGACGCAGGGGAAGACCGGCTTGATCGGCTCGGACACCAGCGCCTGCAGCGGGTAGCTTTCCAGCGGCATCCGCACGCCCGCGCTGTCCATCACCACGCTGGTGTGACCGGCAGCAGAAACCGCGACCTTCTTGGCCTTGATGAACCCCTTGGCGGTTTCGACACCTTCGACCGACCCATCGGCCCCGCGGCGGATCGAAATGACCGGGCAGTTCTGGATGATATCGACGCCGCGCTTGGCGGCCGCGCGTGCATATCCCCAGGCGACCGCATCGTGGCGCGCGGTGCCCGCACGCTTTTGCAGGGCGGCGCCCATGACGGGATAGCGTGCATCCGGAGAGATGTTGAGCGGCGGGCAGAATTCCTTGGCCTGCTGGGGGTTCAGCCACTGGTTGTCGACGCCGTTCAGCCGGTTGGCGTGGATGTGACGCTGGAAGGACTGCACATCATGTACGTTGTGCGCCAGCATCATGACGCCGCGCTTGGAATACATCACGTTGTAATTCAGCTCGGTCGACAGGTTCTCCCACAGATCGAGCGCGTGATCGTAGAGTTTCGCACTTTCGTCATAGAGATAGTTCGAGCGGATGATCGTGGTGTTGCGGCCCGTGTTGCCGCCCCCCAGCCAGCCTTTTTCGATGACGGCGACATTGGTGATGCCATGTTCCTTGGCAAGGTAATACGCCGCGCCAAGGCCATGCCCACCGGCACCGACGATGATGACATCGTATTCGTCCTTGGGCTGTTTGTCCGGCCATTGCTCGGGCCAGTTCTTGTGGCCTGTCAGCGCGTTCTTGAGCAGCGAAAAGCCGGAAAAGTGGGTCATTTGCGAAGCCTCGAATGTCTAGGGAAGCGGTCTAGCCAAGCATGTCTCATGCCCTGCGGGAAAATCATTGTATGATTGCGCCGGGTGCGTGGTATATTTGCGCCAATACCCTTGCCGGAAAGACTGACATGACCACCAAACCCGTGCTGAAAATCGGCTTCATTCTTGCCCGCCGATTCACCTTGTCTGCTTTGGCAAATTTCGTGGACGTTCTGCGGCTGGCAGCGGATGAAGGCGATCGGTCGCGACCGATCCGGTGTTCCTGGCGCATTGTCTCGGCAACAATGAATCCGGTGGTCTCGAGCTGCGGCATCCCGGTGCAGCCCGATGAGCGCCTCGGCGACCCGCGCGAGTTCGACTATGTGGTCGTGGTAGGCGGGCTGATACCGGCAATCCAGGATCTCAACCCGGACTATCTGGTGTATCTCAAGCGCGTGGCACAGGCCAATGTTCCGATTGTCGGTGTCTGTACCGGCGCGTTCATCCTGCACAAGGCAGGCCTGATGGACGGCTACCGCTGTTGTGTCAGCTGGTTCCACCACAATGATTTCCTGGAACAATTCGAAGGGCTCATTCCGATATCCGACCAGATCTACGTTGTTGATCGTGATCGATTGACCTGTTCCGGGGGGGCAAGCTCTGCCCATCTGGCGGCTTTTCTGGTGGATCGGCACATCGGGCAGGCTGCGGCAAGAAAAAGCCTGAACATCATGATCATCGACGAAGCCCAGACATCTGAAAACCCGCAGCCGGGCCTGCCGCTTGAATACAACACGTCGGACATTTTGGTGCGCAAAGCCCTGCATCTGATTCGGCAGAATGTGGCAACGCCATTGACTGTCGGGGAATTGTCCACACGGTTGAAGGTTAGCAGACGCCGGCTTGAACGTCACTTCGGCGAGGCGCTGAAACTCTCGCCGGCCGAGGCCGGTCTATCGGTCCGGCTGAATGTCGCGCGCCACCTGCTGAGCGAAACAGACCGGTCCGTGACGGACATCGCGACGGCAACCGGATTTTGCGACGCCTCGCATTTCGGGAAGGTGTTTCGCACCCGCGAGGGACTCCCGCCCGAGGCCTGGCGGCAAAATCTGGCGCAAGTCGGTCAGGAAACGTAAAACGGGCGAGCGCCGTGGCGCCCGCCCGTTCTGGAAGTCCGTTCAGATCGTCTAGCTGACGTCGGAAGCGTCGCTGCTCGAATGCTCCTGTGACAGGCAGCGCACGATGGCCACACACATCAGCACCATGATGATCGAGAACGGCAGTGCCGCAATGATGGCTGCGGTCTGCAAGGTGCTGAGCGCCGCGCTGCCTCCGGCCACCAGCAGAACCGCCGCGACCACGCCCTCGAACGAGCCCCAGATCAAGCGGTGACGATACATCGGGTGTTCGTTGCCCTCGCTGAGGATCGTCGCCACAACCAATGTGCCCGAGTCCGACGAGGTCACGAAATAGGTTGTCACAAGGATCGTGCCAAGCACGCCGGCCACAACACCGATTACGCCCACATCCATCGCTTCGAACGTCGCGAAAAGCGCCATCGAAACGTTGCTGCTCACGGCATCGGACACGCCGCCGGGACCGAAAAGCTCCGCCCAGAGCGCGGTTCCGCCATAGGCCACAATCCAGACAAAGGACAGCAGGGACGAAACACCGACAACTCCGAAGATGAACTCACGAACCGTTCTGCCCCGCGAAACGCGCGCGACGAAGACCCCGACGAACGGCGCCCAGGAGATCCACCAGCCCCAGTAGAAGGTCGTCCACCAGCCCTGCCACATATCGCTCCAGCGCGTGGCCTCGTTCGGGACGCCTTCGATATAGACGTTGAACTTGAACAGGTTCATCAGGTAGGAAACCGTGGCTTCTCCGAGGCTTACCAGCAGATAGCGCGTCGGCCCCCAGGCGAAGAAGAAGACCAGCAGCACGATCGTCAGCCACATGTTGACCTGGGACAACCACTTGATGCCCCGGTCAAGACCCGACAGAACCGAGCAGAGGGCGACACCGGTGATCGCTGCGATCAGCACGAGCTGCACGCCCTTTGTGATCGGGATACCCCAGATGTGATTCAGGCCCGCATTGATCTGGGTAACGCCCAGGCCAAGAGACGTCGCGATGCCGAAGATGGTTGCGAAAACCGCGATCACGTCGATCACAACGCCCAGCTTGCCTTCCACGTGATCCCCGAACAGCGGGTAAAGCGTATAGCGGATGCCCAGCGGCTTGTTCAGCCGGTAGCTGACCAGACACAGGGCCAGCGCAACAATGCAATAGATTGCCCATGCGTTCAGACCCCAGTGGAAAAAGCTGACCTGGAGCGCCATGTCGGCCGCCTCGGCGGTTCCCGTTCCCTCTGCAAACGGCGTGCCGCCGGAATAGTGGAAGATCGGCTCTGCGATGGACCAGAAAATGATGCCAATCCCCTGCCCCGCCGCGTAGAGCATCGCGAACCAGGTGAAGTAGCTGTATTTCGGCCGCTCATCCGCGTCGCCAAGCCGGATCGCGCCATATTTGCTGACCGCGATGGCAATCAGAAAAACCAGAAAACTGCCTGACATGATAACGTACCACCAATTGAAGTAGAACGTTACGATGGTCCGGGCGGAATCGATCCACGACGCGGAATTTGTCGGGAATGCAAGAACCAGGAAAATGAACAGCAGAATGACCCCTGCTGATATCAGGGACGAGTACGGATTCACCCCCCTGAATATACCCGATCGAATAACCATTGTTTCTCCTCTAAGTAATCTTCCTGATCAGAACCGGCTCCATTCATCCCTCGGCTCTGGTTTTTCTGTCGGATCAGAGATTCTCGCCTGGCAGAATGTGGCAGCTCTCCGGCGCCCAATGAACGATGACTTTTGAGCCCGCATGCAGATTGAGCAGGGACAATTCATCATGGGACTTCTGAACCTTGAGTTCGTGACCGGTTTCCGTCTCCAGGAAGACCATGGCCGTCCCGCCGATGAACTCCTCGCCTGCCACACTGGCCAGGATACCCGGCTGGCCGCTGTCGGGCGCGCTCAACTGCATGTTCTCGGCGCTGACGATGAAGGTGACGGCTTGCCCCTGTACGGCATTGGGCAGTTCGTCCTTGGACAGACTTGTTTCACCGCCTTCGAAATCGACCTTCCAGCCGTCGGAACCGGACGGGCCGGTAATGACGCTGTCAAAGATGTTGGCCGACCCCAGAAACTCGGCAACGAACCGATTGTAGGGTTCGCGATAGATTTCCTCGGGCGTGCCGATCTGCTCGATCTGCCCGCGGCTCATGATGACCACCCGATCCGCCATCGAAAACGCTTCAGACATGGAGTGCGTCACGTAAACGAAGGTGATGCCCAGATCCTTCTGCAGATTGGACAGCACCGCTTGCATCCGCACCTTGAGGTGTGCGTCCAGCGCCGAGAGCGGCTCATCCAGCAGCAGGATCTTCGGCTCTGTCACAAGCGCGCGCGCCAGGGCCACACGTTGCTTTTGACCGCCCGACAACTGGTTGATGTTGCGGTTTGCGAACTCGGTGATCTGCATCTTCTCGAGCCATTTTTCCGCGCGCTGTCGGCGTTCTTCCTTGCCGACACCGCGCATCTTGAGCGCAAACTCGACGTTTTCCTGAACCGTCAGGAACGGGAACAGGGCCAGGGATTGCCAGACCATGGGGGTGTCCCGGTCCCAGGTGGCCTTGCCGTTGACCTTTTCCCCGTCAAGGTAGATCGCACCTTCGGTCGGGTCTTCAAGGCCGGCCAGCATGCGCAATGTCGTGGTCTTGCCGCAGCCGGAAGACCCCATGATGGCCAGGAACTCGCCGCGCCCGATTTCGAAATCGGCCTTTTCGACTGCGGTGAAATTTCCAAACCGCTTGACGACATTGTCGAACTTCACGATGGCTTCGGACTGCTGTTCCATTTCTGCGTTCACTTTCATGACTTTTTGTCCTCCGGGCTCCGCAGCAGAAGCTGGGCAAGTATGATCAGCGTCATTGAGCTGAGGAAGGCGAGGGAGCCGATGGCGTTGATGCGTGGGCTGACCTGGCCTTGCAGGAAGCCCAGAATTTTCACAGGCAGCGTTTCGTTGAGACCGGACACGAACCATGCGACGGCGAATTCATCGAAGGACACCGCCATGGTGATGAACAGCGCCGCAAAGATCGCAGGTTTGGCGAAAGGAATGATGACGTAGCGCAGGGTCTGCCACTGGTTTCCGCCCATGTTCCATGATGCGGCTTCCAGGTCAGGATCCATCTGCGACAGGCGCAGCCGGATGATGGCCATGGCAAAGGGACTGCACATCACACCATGCGCGATGATGACCGAAATCGTTGTGCCGGACAGGTTCACGCGGCTCAGGAAGGCGAGCATGGCCAACCCCATGATCACAACCGGGATGGTCGGCGGCAACATCGCCAGGGCGAGGTAGAAAGACTTGCCGGTGAAGTTGTACCGGAAGTCCGTATAGGCCCCGCCAAAGCCCAGAAGGGTCGCAATGACGGCGACCGTCAGACCCACGACCACGGTATTGGCAAAGCCCTGCCAAACCAGCGGATCCTCCCAGATCAGGCGATACCATTCGGTCGAGAACTCTCCCAGCGGGAGGGACGGGAACCGGTCCGAGTTGAGCGAGAAGACGAAGCTTCCCGCGATCGGAGCGAAGATGAACAACAGGCACAGCGCGATATGCAGCTTCAGAAGTCCGTTGACGATGCGGTTTTCGTTCCCCATCTTATTTCCCCCGCTCTTTGTAGGCATAGGTGATCGCCGCGAAAGCAACCGTCAGAAGCGTGACGATCATCATGATCGCCACCACGGCGGCGCGGGGCCATTGCTGGCCGGATTTGGTGAAGTCCGTGATCATGATCGACAGGGTCGGAGGGTTGCCACCGCCCAGGTAAAGCGGGCTGACGAAGTCCCCGAAACTCAGGATGAAGGCAAACAGCGCCGCAACGACAAGGCCCACCTTGGCCGACGGCACGATGACCGCAAAGACCGTCCGCAACCGCCCGCAGCGCAGGTTGTGCGCAGCCTCGATCAGGTCGCGGTTGACGAAATTCAGGCTGAATGTCTGCAGCAGGATGACCAGGGGCAGCGTCAACGTGATCATGCCCACAATGACACCAAACGCGTTGTTCAACATCGGAAACGGGCCAAGACCCACATAACCGAAGACGGCGTTCACGATGCCCGCGTCCGACAGGAACACCTGCAACGAATAGACCCGCACAAGATAGCTGGTGAAGAACGGGATGATCAGGATGAAGATCATCCAGCGCTTGGCCTTCTCGCTCATCTTGAAGGAGATCGCATAGGACGCCGGGAAGGCGATGATACTGGTGATCGCGGCAGCAGCCGTGGCCAGGACCATGGTCCGGAAATAGGCATCCCAGAAAACGCCGCGCGTCAGAACGCGCTCCCAATTGCCGAAGTTGATATCGGGCTGCATCTGGAAGTTGCGCACGGTCCAGAAGCTGATCGCGACAAGAAACAACAGGGGAAACAGGAAGAAAGTCAACTGCCAGATCAGAAGCGGCATCGACAAGATCAGTGAAAACAGGGTTGGTCGCTTGGTCATGTCAGTTCCCATGGCTCTGCAGGCGGAACGCAGATCGGGGCGCGTTCACGTACCGCGCCCCGAAAAGAATGCGCTTTACGCGCCTTTGTAGTCGGACCAGAAGTCGTTCCAGTCTTCGAGGCTCTGCTGAACCGGAAGCTGACGATACTGGATCAGCCCTTCGCGGATCATGTCCATGGCATTGCGCTCGCCCAGCACCATGTTCTGACGCTTGGCTTCTGCGGGGTTGGTCTCGTTCAGCACTTTCCAACCGGCTTCCGACGGCACGATGGCGGGATAGGCCGCCATGTCAGCGGATTTTGCCTGGCCTTCCGGCGAGGTGATGTACTGGATCCACTTCTTGGCCATCTCCTGGTTCTTGGAGCCTTTGCCGATCGAGAAGCTCTCGGTCCACTGCAGGCCGCCTTCCTTGGGAATGACGCTGCGCACCGCGCTGCCGTTCTTTTCCAGGGTGCCCGTGATCCAGTCGCCGATGCCCGCAAAGGCCAGCATCTGGCCGTTGTCGAGCGACGAGAAGGTGCCGCCGTAGTCAAAGAAGCCACCCGCCTGACGACGCAGACCCATGGTGTGCTCTTGCACCTTTTCCCAGGCCGCTTCGTCGATGTCGTAGGGCGAGGAATTGCCCACGTGCAGGCTCATCTGACCCAGGTTGGGCAGGTGCCAGTCGAAATGGCCGAGTTTTCCGGTCAGACGCTCGTCCGCGAAAAGATCGTAGCTGGATGCTTCCTCTTCCGTGAACGCATCGGTGTTGTACGCCACACCAAGGAAGCCAAACCGGGTGATCACGGAATAGAGCTTGTCGTCCTGCCAGTGGCCCGGGAATTTCTGGAACTCGGGGAAGAAGTCGTCGAAGGCATAGTCAGCCGGGTCAAGCTCTTCGATGTATCCGGCGGCATTGAGCTGCTGAACATATTCGCCATCGGACAGGATCACGTCGAAGGTCCCGCGCGGAGATTGCGCGATCAGCCCCAGCATGTTGTCGCCGCCGGTATAGTACTTCGGCACGAACTTGACGTTGTTGGCTTCTTCGAATTCACCCACGATATCGGGCTCTGCGTGGCCGTACCAGGCGAGCATCGAAAGCTCTGTGGTCTGCGCCGCAGCGCGAATCGACAGGAATGGCGTGGTCAAAGCCGCTGCACCGGTCATTTTCAGAAGGCTGCGACGGCTGGGTCTGATCAGTTTGGATGTCATTGGGTTGCTCCTTGTTGGGGTCACATTTTTTTTACGGATCGATCAACTCGCACTTGCCGGCGCTCAAGGCTGGCCGAACTCGGCTTTAAGGGCTTTCACGATCCCCTTGGTGCAGACATCCAGAAGGATATCGCCCTTTTCGGCGGTCGCTTCCTTTGGCGAGGACAGCGTGCCACTGGCCGGCGTCCAGTCCGGTTTGGCCGGGTAGACGTCATAGGGGGGGAAGGTTGCGGGCGCGTGCTCTACCGCGTCCTGCAGGGACACGAGATCAGGGTGCAGGCGCAGCATCAGGGAAGTTTCCAGAACACCGCCATGCTCGATGTCCCAGCCAAGGAAACCGTTGGGATACAGCTTCTCGATCGAGGCCTGATCCACGAAATCCCAATAGGAAAGGACCACGACCTTGACGTCGTGGATGTCGGCCCAGCCCAGTTCGCGCAGGGCAAGGTCGATGGCTTCGGTGATGAACCAGGAGTTTTCGAAATGACCGTTGACGATGCACAGGTTGCGCACACCGTGGCGTACGAATTCCTTGACCACGTCCTTGAGCGCATTCACGAGGCTCGCGCCGTCAAGGCTGGTGGTGCCCGGAAAGAAGTTCCCGCCACCCGATTTCTGGTGTGACTTGTATCCATAGGTGAAGGGCGGCGCGACGAGAGCCCCTGCCTGTTCGGCAGCGCGACGTGCGAATTCCGTCGGCAAAAGCACATCCACATGCATCGGCATATGATGGCCGTGCTGCTCCATGGACCCGAGCGGAATTAGTATTGGCACATCCCCGTTCTGCACCCGTTTTTGATAGTCGGGCCAAGGCAATTCAGCGGCGAAAACGGTAGAATATGGCATTGAACCCCCATGGACTGTTGATCTTCAGACCCTAGGGCAGCTTGCCTTCTCTCGGAAATTCATAGTAACAATGCATGAATAAGGATTGTTTATGATGCGCAAATTCACAAACCTGCAGACCGATCTGTTGCGGACCTTCGTGACCGTGGTGGACCTGCGCAACTACACCGAAACCGGGAACGTCCTGGGACGGACCCAGCCGGCGATATCCCTGCAGATCAAGCGCCTTGAAGAAGTTGTCGGTGCGAAATTACTGGAGCACAAAGGCAAACAGGTCGAGTTGACGCCGAACGGACAGACCCTTCTGGGCTACGCCCGCGAGATGCTGCGCCTCAACGACCGGGCCGTCGCGAACCTGCAGCAGACAGCCGCCCTTGGAACGCTTCGGATCGGTCTGCCAGTCGACTATTCGATCGATTTCTTCCAAAGCATCATCGCCAGGTTCTCCCGCGAAAACCCGGCTGTTCTGCTGGACATTCGATGTCATCGAAGCCGGGAACTGCTCTCTGCCCTCCATATTGACACCCTCGACATGGCCATTGCCATCACTGACGTGATGCCGGCACCCCATGTCTCTATCTACTGGTCGGAACGTCCGGTCTGGGTCTGTGCCCGCGATCACAAGATCGACCCCGACCACCCGCTCAAGGTGATCGCCCACCCCGATGGCTGCTTCTATCGCAAGCGCATGATCGATGCCCTGAATGCCGAGGGGCGCGACTGGCGCGTGTCCTTTGAAAGCCTGGGCGTGTCAGCCCTCCAGAAGGCCGTTCTGGATGGCATGGGCGTCACCGCGCTGACCAGAAAGACCCTGCTGCCCGGCATGCGGACCCTGACCCCCAGCGATGGCTTCCCGCAATTGTCCAATATCCACATCGGGCTGTTCTACAAGCACATCAAGATGTCGGATGCGGCGCTGAAGCTGATCGAACGGATCACGGAAGACGTGTCGAGCTTCCGCCTGCCGATGCGCGCCCGCGCCGGATCTTAGGCCAACACGCAAGCCTGATATGAAATTCTTATGGTAGGATGATTGCAATTAATTTTTCGCGACGCAGCCTGACTGCTACGCATTCTGTGTCACTGATAGCAGAGAGGACTTTCGACAATGGACGACATGCTCCACGTCATGGAATGGCACAACGGCGAGAAGGAGTTTTCGCCCTTTTCGGACAACGAGATGGCCCGCCGGCAGAACGAATTGCGTGACTGGATGGGCAAGAACGACGTCGACGCGGCGCTGTTCACCTCGTACCACTGCATCAACTATTACAGCGGCTGGCTCTACTGCTATTTCGGCCGCAAGTACGGCATGGTCATCGACCAGAAGAATGCCACCACGATCTCTGCCGGCATCGATGGCGGTCAGCCTTTCCGCCGCAGCTTTGGCAACAACATCACCTACACGGACTGGCGCCGTGACAACTTCTACCGCGCGATCCAGCAACTGACCCAAGGCGCCAAGCGCGTCGGGATCGAATTCGATCACGTGTCGCTGGAATACCGGCAATTGATCCAGGACGCTCTGCCGGGCGTCGAACTGGTGGACGTCGGCCAGCCGGCCATGTGGATGCGCACGATCAAGTCGGCCGAAGAGATCAAGCTGATCAAGGAAGGCGCCCGCGTCGCCGACGTCGGCGGTGCTGCCGTGGCAAATGCCGTCAAGGCAGGTGTCCCCGAGCACGAAGTCGCCATCGCCGGGACCAACGCGATGATCCGCGAGATCGCAAACTCCTTCCCCTTTGTGGAACTGATGGACACGTGGACCTGGTTCCAGTCGGGCATCAACACCGACGGCGCGCACAACCCCGTGACCAACAAGAAGGTGCAGTCCGGCGAGATCCTCAGCCTCAACACTTTCCCGATGATCTTCGGGTATTACACCGCCCTGGAACGCACCCTGTTCTGCGACCACGTGGATGATGCCAGCCTCGACATCTGGGAAAAGAACGTGAAGGTGCACGAGCGTGGACTTGAACTGATCAAGCCCGGCGCCCGCTGCATGGACATCGCGATTGAACTCAACGAGATGTACCGCGAATGGGATCTGCTGAAGTATCGTTCGTTCGGTTACGGGCACAGCTTCGGCGTTCTGAGCCACTACTATGGCCGCGAGGCCGGTGTCGAACTTCGCGAAGACATCGAAACGGTGCTCAAGCCCGGAATGGTCGTTTCCATGGAGCCCATGGTCATGATCCCCGAAGGACAGCCCGGCGCTGGCGGCTACCGCGAGCATGACATTCTGGTCATCGAAGAGGACAAGGTCGAGAACATCACCGGCTTCCCCTTCGGCCCCGAGCACAACGTCATCAAGAACTAAGGTCAGTTCATTCTCGGTAGTGAACAACCTGGTCACGATCAGCGCCTTGATGGCGCTGGTCGTAGCGGTGGCCCTGCTGTCGCGTGCAACCCAACAGCGCGGTTACACCGCGTTTGCACGCGGGGCGGGCGTACCGATCTTCTTTCAAATGAACAGCAGCGACTGATCCATTGCAGGCATGAGTGTCGGCGATACGGTCGCATGGGCGGTCACCATCGATTTGCGTGTGGCCGGGAAAACCCCACCAAACAAGTGACCCAACTGGCAGCTGGGTGTTTCTCCATCAGTGTATCGGTCAGGGCGGGTACCTGTTTGGCGCGACGCTGCACTACAAGGTGAATGCCAGTACCTCGGCCCGGATGAGCGGGCGGCTGGTGCTGAATGGGGCGACCGAGATCAAGGGATCATATGGCGAGGTTTTCGGGACGCATGTGTCGGGGGCTACTGCGCTCTGGTTGCAGACGATGGTCGAATTAGCGGCCGGCGATACCGTCGAGCTCCAGGGATACTTCCGGGTCGCGGATGGCTACCTCGCTGCCGACCACACGTCCTTCTGGGGTGCGAAGGTAGGGTGACGGACGGGAAGCACTCGGCCTGCTACCAATGAGCGACACTGAGCCCAATCATCCAACTTTGACCTTCATTGCAGGAGTACGATGGGTTGATCCGGCACCGCGGCATTGTGCAGGAAGGGCGGAGAGCGGGCTTTCTCTGCAGGCGCGAACCGCTCATGGATTATCGTCAAAAGCCGACATCCACATTCGCCTGAGTCCGAGATGCTCACTGCGCTGCCGCAAGTCGGCTCGGAGCCCGCCATACCAAATGCTGCACCTTGCAACGCAGGCTGCTATGCCGACTTCGGCGCAGTCGAGTAATCTCAACCTTTGTGGGCGCCGATTTCAGAAAGCAGGACGGGACGTGTCTTCGTTGCGACCGGTGCAGAGATAGATATCATCGCGCCATTCTGACCCAAGTGGGCTGTTGGAAGCAGCGACAGGCTGCTTCCAACATTTTCGATCACTTCGCTTCTTCTTTAGCGCCACAAGCACAGTCGTTTGCACTGCTGGCAAAATCGATCAACACGATCTCGCCTGGCCGCCAGGTCTGGTCGAACCAGGACTCGAGCGGGCCATACAGGCGGAAGATCGTGTTCCAGCCCTTGCCGGGAACGGTCTGGACCCAATTGCTTTCCTTGCCCTTCGGGGCCTCCGGCGCAAAGTAGATGTCGTAGGAGCCGTCGTCATTCTGGGCGACGCTCGTGTCGTTGCTGCCGATCCCAGGGAACTGGGCGTCGGTCTGCAACATCGATCGGGTCTGGTTGTCATAGAGCGTGAACGACCAGAAATCCTTGGCCGGCACGTCCTTTGGCACATTCACCTTGTAGGTCCTCGCACCATCCAGCGGGTTGCCCTTGGAATCGAGATAGGTGAAGGCATATTGCGAACCTTTGCCGACCTTCTTGAGGGCCATCGCAGGCGTGATCCCGGTCGCGTAGAAATGGAAGCCCGCGCGGATGTCGTGCAGGGTCACACCGTCCAGCTCCCATGTGTAGGCGCTGCCCGGGAACGCCGTCAGCCAGTAGCTCTCACCGGGATACCAGTAGAACCGCTCGTCGCGCGGCTTGGAGACGATGGTCTTAACGGTGACCGAGCCGGCGCTTGCTGCGGCCTTGAGGATCGCCTGCATCCGCTCATCGGGCGCAAATTCCTGTCCCTTGACGATCCCGATCGCCGCGAGGTGCCCAAGAAGCTCGGGACGTTCGCCCATCAAGGGTTCGGCCTGAACAACGTCGTTGATCTCGTGGAAGATATTCTCGTCCATCCGGTGGATCGTGTTCATAAACTGACCAGACGCATTCACGAAGGTCATTTCCGGCGGGGTCTCCGCCTGGGAGAGCGGATAAATCTTGAACTTCTCCTTGGTGTTGTTGACCGCGTCATCCGTCGAGCCATCCTTCTGATACCCGCGCCAGATCACCCAGTTGCCATAGGTGGAGGTCGGCGCAACGTGGTAGCCTTCGGGAACATCGCCCTCGTAACCCGGCGGCAGGACAAGGAACTTGCCGCCCTTGCCTTCATCCGGTCCCAGGTTTCCGAAATCGATCACATAGCGGAACCAGTGATCGTTGATGAACCCGAGCACGTTGGGCGGTGTCTCGATCACCATCGGTTCGTCGCCCATCTCCAGCCAGGAGAACATGTAAACGCTGGTGGTGTTGGCGGTCAGGAACAGGGCTTTCGAATCCATCAGCCCCTCGAACAGAACGGCCGTCGTGTTCGCCGGACCAAATTCCAGGATGCCTTTGCGGATTGCGTCCATCGAGGCAATCTTGGTGCCATCAAGAAAGGCTTGGTAGGCGTGGGTGAAGTCCAGCAGGTTGTACACCTTCTGTGCGGACTCCACGTCCGGCACGCCGTCAAAGAAGTTCAGAGCTCCCACGCGGGTCTGGATGTTGTCCGGTGTAGTTATGCCTTCCGGTATCTCCGTTGTCATCTCCATTGCCGGCACTTCCTGAGCCGCCAGCGGAGAGACCCAGAGCCCCCCAGCCATCGTGGCAATTCCGGCTGTGGTAGCCAGTGCCCTTGTGGAAATCATCTTTCGGCCTCCCTTTTTTCGTTTGGCGCAAGCATGCCCTTTTTCAAAAGCACATCTGCCCTTGCGGAATTGGTCGCTATCGTCCGATTTGTTCAATCGATGCGGCTGCGTCGAATGGGTACAGCGTCGAGAGCCAAACTCGCATGATTGCCGAAAGCACCACGTCTTTCGGGGCTTTCTCGCCAGAACCAAACGCCTGAATGAGCATGCCGGCGTCCATTCTATTCAATGCGCGCGCAACCGGCAGCGGTTCAAAGTCTGGCGTAAGGCCCGCAGCCTGATCCTGTGCAATGCGGGCCGAAACCACTTCATCAAACGATCCCAGGAACATCTCCCAGACACGTTCCAGTCGGGCATCACCCGGCGCGGCATCCGCAACGGCTTTCAGGATCGGGCCATGCTGGTGGGCGACATCGACCAGGGTTGTCAGGCTCTGCCGCAGGCCCCCAACCGCATCCCCCTCATTGGAGAGCCAGGCACGCGCCCCTTCGACGATCCCGACTTTCACTTCGTCCAGAAGCGTTTCCATGAATCCGTGGAGATCGTTGAAATAGAGATAGAAGGTGGGGCGACTGTACTCTGTCGTTGCCATGAGACCGCCGACGGTGAGATCGCGAAATGGCCGGGTTTCCAGGAATACGGATCCTGCATCGAGAATGGCGGACCGCGTTATCGCGGCCTTGCTCGGCGGCATGGGCCGAACGCTCTTGGACGCTGAATCGGTGGCGAACGTATCTGACATCCCGTCACTAAATCTGACAGAGCGTCAGAAGTCGAGAGTATTCCTTGCAACTCTTTCGGGATGTCTTTTGCCCGGAGCCCTGTATGAACCTCCGTTCGCTTGTACATTCGCTTCCGGTTTCACCGAGAATTGGAGCAAACCTCTTGGAATCGGAAATTCACCAATACACCGTCAATGCTGGCTATGCGCGGGTTGCCGTTGCTAGCGGTGATTGATCGAAGGACGGCAAGGTCCGCGATCTGAGCGTCGACCCAATCCGGGTGTTGCGCTTGCAGCGAAAGGCGGCTTCGACGGGCCGCACTGCAGCAATATGCAAGGTTGCCGAGGTCGGGATTGGGCCGCTCACGTGGTTGCCGATGCGCCCCATTGGGCAAGCGATCCGTACTCCTCCGTGTCCGCTTTGAGTCGTTCTGACTCGATGTGGCCGGTCGCATTGAACCGCCCCGGGTTTACCGGAGAGTAAAACACTCAAAGGATGAGCCCTATGACGACAAGACGATTCACCCCCGCCTATCCGGCCGAGCTTCGCGAACGCGGTGTTCGGCTGGTTCGTGAGAACCGTGCCGATTACAGCAGCGACAGCGCTGCATATCGGGCAATTGCACCGAAGTTGGGATGTTCGCCGGACAGCCTGCGCGTCTGGTGCCAGCAGGCCGAGCGTGATGCCGGTCAGCGGGCGGGGCTGACGAGTGCGGAGGAGGACAGGATCAAAGATTTGGAGCGGGAGAACCGTGAGCTTCGAACCGCCAACGAGATCCTGAAGAAGGCCAGCGCATATTTCGCGGCGGCGGAGCTCGACCGCCCGTTCAAACGATGATCACCGAGGGGCTTTTGGTGTCGGGCCGATCTGCCGGGTTTTGGGGATCGCACCATCCACGTTTTATGCGCACAAGGCCGTTGAGCGTGATCCCTTGTTGGCATCTGGTCGTGCAAAGCAGGATGCTGTTGATCGGGCCGCCATCCAGGATGCCTTCGACAACAGTCGCAAACGCTATGGCGCCTGCAAAGTCTGGCACCAGTTGCGCCGCGAAGGGCGGGACATCGCCCGCTGCACCGTGGAACGGCTGATGAAGGTTATGGGATTGCAAGGCGTTGTACGCGGCAAGAAGGTCATCACGACCAACCCCGATGCAGCGCAACCTTGCCCGGACGACAAGGTGAACCGAGCCTTCTTGGCAGCCATGCCGAACCAGCTCTGGGTTTCGGATTTCACCTACGTCTCAAGCTGGCAGGGCATGGTGTACGTCGCCTTCGTCATCGACGTCTTCGCCCGGAAGATCGTCGGCTGGCGCGTTTCGACCTCGATGACCACCGGCTTCGTCCTCGACGCACTGAACCAGGCGATCTGTCAGCGGGCGCCATCCGAAGCCGACAAGCTGATCCATCACAGCGATCGGGGCAGCCAATACCTGTCGATCCGTTACACCGAGCGTCTGGCCGAGGCCGGGAACGACACCTCGGTCGGCAGCGTCGGCGACAGCTACGACAACGCCTTGGCCGAAAGCATCATCGGTCTGTTCAAGACAGAGGTCATCAATTTCCTCGGCCCCTGGAAGTCTACCGGCCAAGTCGAATTGGAAACCCTGAAATGGGTCGACTGGTACAACACCGGCCGACTGCACAGCGCCATCGGATATCTCACCCCGCAAGAAGCAGAGGAGGATTTCCACGCAAGCTTGAACGCTGCCGAAAAAGCAGCCTGATCATTGAACCAGAAACTCTCCGGTAAACCCGGGGCGGTTCACAGTGCTGGCATCCTGCCATCGTTTGCTTGTCGCAATGAGGCACCCGAAGAAGCCGACCACGGCACATGTGCCAATCCTGGTCAGCGATTCCCACAGTTCCAAATATTGGACTCGTCCAACGTTGATGTGGCGTTGATGTAAAACGCGACATCAAAAACTTGATCGGCTGGAGCCGACTTCAAGTCTTTGATATTCTGTTAAATTTTTGGTTGCGGGGGCAGGATTTGAACC
>NZ_JACNMU010000008.1 GCF_014901205.1 Meridianimarinicoccus sp. MJW13 | reverse complement strand
TGAGGCGGAAGGAAACTGCATGAGGGCCGAAAATCTCGGACCCTTGTTGACGAACGAACGGCGCATTCACCCTATAGGCAGAACAACGTTCCCGAGCGGCGACTAATTCCGCGGCCTGTTAGGTCATGTTGACAAAAGGCGGACCCAGAGGCGGATTGACGTGATGTCTATGAAACCGAGGAAGCTCTCAGCCGTTTTGTCGTAGCGTGTGGCGACGCGGCGGGCATTCTTGAGCTTGTTGAAGCATCGCTCGACCAGGTTGCGCAGGGAATACAGAGAGTGATCCACGCCGACGCGCATTTTGCGGGATTTGCGCATCGGGATCTGGGTTAAAACATCCCGCGCGCCCATTGTTTTGCGAATGCTGTCAGCATCATAGCCCTTGTCGGCCAACAGGACGCTTGGCTCGGACAGATTGTCAGCCATGACCAGATCAAAGCCCATGTAATCGGACGTCTGGCCCGGCGTGATTTCGGTTCTCATGGGCAGGCCTGCCGCGTTGACGCGGAGGTGGATCTTGGTCGTGAACCCACCTCTTGAGCGCCCGAAACCCTGTCGCGGAGTCCCCCTTTAGCGCCCGCTGCCTGATGATGGGCCCGGACCACGGTGCTGTCGATCATTTGCAGAGCGTCTGGCACGATCCCGCTTTCATTCAGGGCCTCCATGATCTCCTCCCAGAGCCCCGCGAGTGTCCAGCGCCGGAACTGGCGGTAGAGGCTTGACCACTTGCCAAACTCTTCCGGCAGGTCGCGCCATGGAGCGCCGGTCCGGGCGATCCAGAATATACCATCCAAAACAAGGCGGTGGTTGGTGGGTTTGCGCCCATTCGGGGCTCGGGCAGCAAGGATGAACGGTTCAAAAAACGCCCACTCCTCGTCTGACATCAGGTCTCGTGCCAAACTGGTCTCCATCACAGATACCAGCTTGAATCACGATTTGCGTGTGGCGTGAATCCCTTTTGTCAACACAGCCTAGGAGTGTCTTGCGTTCGGGGCATTGTCATTTGTTGACCAGAGGTCGGAAATGCAGATCGCTAGCAGCTTCCAGCGAGACCGGCGGTTACTCAGCGATCTGGCCCAGGCCGATGCACGGACCCTAGCTGAAGGGTTCGAGGCGAAAGAACGTCCGAAAACTGATTTCCTTGCGTGGCAGGATGAACCAGATACGTTCGAGTATATCCTGTTATCCGGGAAGGTGGTCAGTCTGATCTGTCACGCCGATGGGCGCAAAGTGTGCGTTGGCTTTCATGTTGGGAGGCCACGGTCTTTATCAGTGTCTACCGTTGTGTTCCCAGCGCTTTGGACGGGAGCGTCCCGAACAATCGCCGATAGTCGTCGGCGAACTTGCCCATGTGCCAGAATCCCCAGCGGTTGGCCGCATCCGAGACCTTCGTGTTCGGATCGGAAATCAGCAGGTCTAGCTTCGTGCGATTCAGCCTAAGACACTGATAATAGGCCTTGGGGCCCATCCCGTAGATCTCTTTGAACCCACGATCCAGCGTGCGCCATGATGCCCCTGTCTCGGCACAGATCTGACTGATCCGCACGGCTTCGTCTGCCAAGTCCGTCATGATGGCAACGGCGCGCGCTACGGCCCGGGTGCGGGAGGCCGAGTGGCTGCGATCCGCATGGGCCATCTCATCGGTCAGCGCGAGCAAGAGGCCGCCCGCAAGCTCGTCTTCCTCCTGTGCATCAAGGCTGGCATCTGCGTTGTGGATCGCTTCCAACGCGGTACAAACCAAGCAACGCAGGGCCTTCCCGCGCGCCGCGACGTCCATGTGCCGGGAGATGAGCATGGAGTCCGGCACGGCGATCCCGAGACGGGCAGACAAGCGCTCGACCTCTGACACCGGCAGGCTGAACGTCAGCGCGGTGAACCCGGCATCGCTGATGCCGTCGAGATCCGCGCCAATCCCAAACCCAATCAACGGGGGCTGGGTGACGGTCTGCGCCCGCCATTTGGTGAGCGCCATGTTCAACGGAAGGCCGAAGGTCAGATACCCCGGCGGCGATGTGCCAACCTGGTGCACGGCATGAGAC
The DNA here is from genome assembly GCF_014901205.1 of Meridianimarinicoccus sp. MJW13. Taxonomy (GTDB): domain Bacteria; phylum Pseudomonadota; class Alphaproteobacteria; order Rhodobacterales; family Rhodobacteraceae; genus Meridianimarinicoccus. Next base: position 262,012 of record NZ_JACNMU010000008.1, on the reverse strand, counting down.
ACGGACAGGTGAAGCAATTGCAGCAGCGCGCCCTGCCACTGGGCGACACGCACACTCATCTCGCCCGGCTCGATCTGCCTGAAATCGAGTTTCCATGTGGAAAGACGATTGATCAGGTTCGGATCGGGAAGCTCCATCATGCTGGAGCTGTAATCGAGCTTGTCGGCATGGAAAGGCGAAGTTGGCGAAAAAATGATGCTCTCCCCGGAGCGGGCTACGTATTTGTCGGCAATGTAAAAGTACAAACAGAAGCCGCTATGGACAACCATGTACCAAATCCAATCAGAGGTCGCCCGCCGCTCCCGGCACGGTCTGTCAGAAATGCAAGGGTCGTGACGTTTCTTACACAGGACGAATACGCACGCCTTCGCAGGGTCGCTCACACGAAGGGCCAGTCAATCTCGGCAACCTGTCACAAGATGATTGCGGATGTGCTGGGTGAGACCAGAGCGTCGGACTAGAATGATGATTAGGACGATGGCGAGATCGCTTTGGCCTGGTCTCGCTGCGGCTGGTGCTTCCCCGACCGATGTCCCGCAATTCGGCGAACTGTGTGCGGTACCTGGTGACCGCGCATCCAACGACGGCCTTGCCCACAACCTCCAAAGGGAGTTTCCAATGTTCACCCGCAGCTTACTGGCAGCGTCGCTCCTGCTTGCGGCCCCGATGGCGCACGCGCAGGATCCGGGCCCGATCATTCACGACGGGGAGTATAACTTCCTGTTCGCGCAGAAAGGCGATGAATGGACCGCGCAGGATGCCGAGATCGATGCCCGGCTTGCGGAGATCCGTGCGGCCAATGGAGGCAAAGCGCCCAACATCCTTTATGTGCTGATCGACGATGTCAGCTTCGGCCTTCTCGGCAACCGTGCGATGAATTACGTCACCGGGATCGATACGCCGAACATCAACAATTTGGCTTCCGAGGGCATGTCGCTGATGCGGATGTATACGGAGCCGTCCTGTACGCCGACGCGAACCGCGATGCTGACCGGACGCCATCCGGTGCGTGCTGGCGTCGAGGAGGTGAAAGTTGCATTGGTCGGTGAAGGGCTTTCTGCGGAAGAGGTCACCATCGCCGAAGTGCTCAAGAACGCAGGCTACAACACCGCCCATGTGGGCAAATGGCACCAGGGCGATATCGAAGAGGCGTTCCCCCACAACCAGGGGTTCGACTGGGCGGCGTTCCCGGCGCACCAGCAAGTGCAGCTTTCGCTGATGACGCGAGAGGCGATGGAGGCCAATAACATGGTCGGCCTCGATCCTTCGGGCCAGACCAACCCGTTCGCAATCGACGAGCGGTTCAAGCCCTACGGCCTTGTCACCGGACTGGAAGCAGAGGCCGGCGGCATGGCGCGCGAAGTTGGCATGGAAGCCGGCGAGATCTGGACCCAGGCCCACTATCGCGAAATGAACGACCGCTATCAGCGTCAGGCCATCGAACAACTGAACCGATTGGCCGCCGAGGATGCGCCGTTCTTCCTGCAGTACTGGCCGCTCTATCCCCTGAACTTCGTCTATGACCAAGAGCAGCAGACCTCCCGCAACGGCGGCTACATGGCTGAAAAGCTGGAGCTTCTGGACGGCTGGCTCGGGGAACTTTTCGCGGAAGTGGATCGACTGGGTATCGCGGAAAACACTCTGGTTGTCCTGATGGCCGACAACGGGATCTTCAATTACTATGCGCCTGCCCAATCCGGATTCATGGAACTGATCTATCGCGGCGGCAAGACCCAGCACCTTGAAGGTGGTGTGCGTGTCGACGCCTTTGCCCGCTGGCCGGGCGTCATCGAGGCCGGCAGTGCGGCGGGCGACATTGTCCACGTGTCCGACCTGTTCACAACATTTGCCCGGATCGGGGATGCCACGGACTTCATCCCGCGCGATCGGGTGATAGACGGCGTCGACCAGACGGCGCTCTTGCTTGAGGGCGAGGGCAATTCGCGCCGGGACTATGTCTATATCTATGAAGGCCCTGTCCTGCGCTCTGTCGTCAAGCAAGAATTCAAGATGCACCTGCCTGCACCGGGCCTTCCCGGTGCCGCGGCGCCGGTGTTCAACGTCCTGCGCGATCCGCGTGAAGAGAGCTCGCAGATCGGCATTGCCCTGTGGTCCGGCGCGTCCTTCCAGGACATGCTCAAGCGCCACGCGCTGACCATCAAGAAGCACCCGCATCTGCCGCTTGGCACGGATGTTCCGTACAGCGGGATCGAGAACCTGCGCCCGGAAAGCGAACTTGCCCGCCAAGTCTTTTCGTCGTGGCAGTGACACGGCGCGAACCCGACGCCCGTCGAATCTCATCAGGATGCGCCGGTCCGGCGCATCTCTTGCCTTCCTCCCTGTGATGGGCACCAACGTCGGATCCGACGAACCTCAAAACCCGGAGCTTCCAAATGAATAGCCGAATCCTCTCCAGCGCGATCCCCTTGGCAACGGCATTGGTCACCACCACGGCCTGGGCAGAGCCCGTAACATTGCGGTTCTCGGATGAGTGGAAGACTCAAGGCACATTGTACCTCTTCTTGCCAACCTCGACGGTCGGTACATCCACCGTTGCAGGCACAAGTGCAGACGTCGACATGGATCTTCAGGATGCGCTTGAGCTGCTTGATTTCTCCCTCTCGGGCCGCGTCGAATCGTGGAGGAATGATTTCGGCGTCATCTTCGACGCAAACTATTTCGGGATATCGGGCGAGAATACAAAGACGGCAGGCACCGGCCCGCTTGGGGCTGATCTTGATGCCGAGGTCAAGGTTGCCCAAAGCTGGATTGGACTGCTGGCCGGCTACCGCGTCGCCAGCGGCGTGAACGCGAATGGAAAGGCCTACTCCTTCGATGTGCAGGGGGGCGTGCGATACAACTCGATCACCCAGGATATCGATGTCTCGGGACCTGCGCGCGATGAGTCGCTGGGTGGCACCGAAGATTGGTGGGAACCGGTGATTGCGGCGCGAGGCACATGGGAAATTGACGAGGATTGGACGTTTGCTGCCATGGTCGATGCCGGCGGCTTCGGTGCTGGCGGAAACGAGCTATCGTGGAGCACCACCCTCGGGTTCGACTGGTCCTTCTCGGACTCGACCTCGATGGTTTTCGGCTATCGCTACTACAGCATCGATTTCGAAGACGACGCTTCCGACGGAACATTCGGCTACGCCTTCGAGCAGCATGGCCCGTTCATTGGCTTGACATACGCGTTCAACTGACCCCGATCAGAGACCGCACCCATGCTGGTCGCCCACGGGCCATGCTGCGGCATTTGCGGACGGAAGTCCGGACTACAGGGCCTCTGGCCGTGGACCGGTTGCTTTCAGGGTGTGTGACCGGCTTTCTCGGTCTGGGCATTGCGCCCAACGTGGCGGGCACAGCGCCGGGTGGCGCTGGTGACCGCAACGAACTTGCTCAGTGGTTGTGCGACGGTCGGCTTTGTACTGCCCGATGCCACCATTTGTCCGCGCGTGGCAGGGTGCCTCCGCGCGTTCAAAACTCTCGATGGTCCACACCACGGGTCACATTTTCCGCATCGCGGCTTGTGCGGAGGTGTCTCGAACATCTGCCGGCAATATGAGGGATGCCTGAAAGCCGGAAGACCTGCCCGGACGTGGTGACTCCAGATTGAGCTGGCTTCCGATCCGGTCCGCGATGGCCGCAACGATAGCGAGGCCAAGGCCGCTGCCATCTGTTCTTGCTTGTGCCCGCTCGAAACGTGCCGTCAGGCGGTCGAGGGTTTTGCGCGGCAGAACGGGGCCATCATTCGCCACGATCAACTGGCCGTCCAGCGTCAGGGTCACCTCGACCGGGGCGGTCTGGGTCCCGTGGCGCAGGGCGTTCTCCACAAGGTTTCGACAGAGGATGGCAAAGGCATCCGGATCTAGGTCGGACAGGACGGGACTGTCCGGCAAGGTCAGCGTGATCCGGTCCATCGCGCCCGTCCGTGCCAGATCATCCACAACGACGCGCGCGACAGGTCTGAGATCAGTGCTTCGGTCCGTCCGCAGTCGTCCGCCTTCCGCCCGCGCAAGCTGCATGAGGCGTTCGGAAAGCCGCGTCAGCCGCTTGAGCGTCGCTTCGATCTCTGCAGCACGCGCATCGGTGGCCGGGTCCTGGGTCTCCGACCGAAGCCTCTGCGCCTGTGCGATGGCGCCTGCCAACGGTGTCCGCATTTCGTGCGCCGCGTTCGCCGCAAAGCTGCGCTCGGCCTCGAACGCCGCGCGCAACCTGTCCAGAAGGTTGTTCAGTGTTGCGGCCAGCGGACCGATTTCCGCCGGCAGGTCGTCGGCGGGAACGACGGACAGGTCACGGGCGTTGCGGGCTTCGAGGCGCGCGCGGTAGCGGCGCAGGGGGGAGAGGCTGAAGCGGACAGCGAGGACAATCGCCGCGAGTGCCACGGGTAGTACGATCAGCAGCGGCAGGACGAGGCCCATCCGGATTTCCCGCGCAACCGATGCGCGATGCGCAAGCGGCTCGGCCACGGTGATGCGGATTGTCCCCTGAAGTGCCGCGTCGCTGTAAAGGCGATGCGTGGCGGTCTGTTCAAACCCCGGCGCGCTGTAAGGCGGGAACACCGCAGGATCCGCCGCGTGGGATTGCAACAGGATGCGCCCTTCGGCGTCACGGACCATGTAGGTAAAGAATTCGTCATGCGCCCGGATCGGCGCGAGCCGCTGGGTCATGCCCTGATCTTCCCGGCCGACGATGTCGGTCACGGCCAGCGGCAGGATACGCTCGGCGGTCTCGCGCAGGGCGGAGTCGAAAACCTCGTCCAACTTGCCCCTGACGATCACCGCCGTGACCGTCGCGGCCAGCAACCAGAGGATCGACAGCACGAGACCGAGAGACAGGCCGAGCCGTGCCTGAAGGCTGCGTGGCAGCCTCACGGCTTGCCCAGCCTGTAGCCCATGCCGCGCTCGGTCTCGATGATCGCGGGCCCAAGCTTCTTGCGCAGGCGGCTGACATGGACCTCGATGGTGTTGCTCTCGACCTCGGCGCCGAAGGCGTAAAGCTTGTCTTCCAGTTGCGTCTTGGACAGAAGCTGCCCCGGACGCGCGAGGAAGGCCTCGAACAGAGCCCATTCGCGGGCCGTCAGTTGAACCGGCTTGCCGTTGCGATGAATGCTGCGCGCAGCAAGGTCAATGTCCAGCGGTCCGTGGCTGACGATGGGGTTGGGATTGCCGCTGTATCGCCGGGCGACCGAGCCGATCCGGGCCGACAGTTCGGACAGGTCGAAGGGCTTCACGAGGTAGTCGTCGGCGCCTGCATTCAGGCCCTCGATCCGGTCCGAGACCTGGTCGAGCGCCGTCAGGATGATGACCGGCGTCACATCGCCCTGCGCGCGCAGGCCCTTGAGAAACCCGATCCCGCGCCCGTCCGGCAACATCAGGTCCAACAGGATCAGGTCATGGGACGCCCCGCGCAGCGCGTCGCCCGCCGCGTCCAGACGCGTCACCCAGTCCACCGATTGGCCATCGGCCGCGATCTGGTCGCGCACCGCAGCGCCAAGCGTCGTGTCGTCTTCGATCAGCAGGATGCGCATGTCTGGTTCCGTTCCGTTCCCGATGATCCTCAATGATCCGTCTGGCTGACACGATGCTGAAGCCGCCGGGCACGCCGCTTCAGGCTGCCGTCAGCTTCGCCGCGTAAGTAGAGCATCAAGAGGCGTGCCAGGCGGAGTTTGACCCATGAGGAAGATATTGACAATTCTCGGCTTTCTCGCGGTCTTCCCGGCCGGGGTCGCGCTGGCGGTCGATGACTGCTTCGTGCCGATGACCGATTGGCAACCGCGCGATGCCGTTGCACGGCTGGCCGAAAGGAACGGCTGGACGGTGCGCCGCATCAAGATCGACGATGGCTGCTACGAAATCGACGGCCGCGACGCCAAGGGGCACCGGATCGAGGTGACCGTCCACCCGGCGACGCTTCAGGTGATCGAGTTCGAATACGAAGACGAGGACGACGAGGATCACCGTGACAAGGATCGCAGCGGGGATCGCGACACGGGCGACAGCAACTGATGCAGCCACGCATGACGCCCCTGAAATTGATATCGGGACATCCCGTAAAGTCTGGGTCCGGGACCTTTTGGAACGTGTGTTTCAAAGCGGTCTCGTCGCCGCGTGCGCAGAAGTGCGGCTGACCGATTGCTCCCCAGCACCGACCGTCATTTTGACCGAATTTGGCCCCGCTCTTACCGGCGGGGCCTTTTCTTCCTGACGGCAAACTGAAGTGGGAATCGCTGCTTCGTCAGGAAGTCCTCAGGTCGGGTCTCCAGATTGTCCTCAGCAGACAAAAGGAGACCCTGCCATGAAATCGACCCTGACCACAGTTTCACTTGTTGCACTGCTGGCCGCTGGTGCCGCGTTAGCCGACGACGACGATTGCACCGCGCCCCGCGACACGTGGCAGCCGCGCGAGGCGGCAATGCAGATTGCCCAGCAAAACGGCTGGACCGTGCAAGACTTCGAGATCGACGATGGCTGCTACGAGATCGAGGGCCGCGACAGCGATGGCCGGGAGATCGAGGTGAAACTCGATCCCGCGACACTGCAAGTTGTCGAGATGGAATACGAGGACGACGACGAACGGAGCGGCATCCGCAATCCCGCGCCTGCAGGCACCGCCCAGCCGCCGCAGAACGGCCTCTTCGGGAACGGCGCGCCGCCGAAGGTTCAGGTGAACTGAGCCGCTCCGATCCAACTTCCCGAGCAAGGATGAATCCCATGAAATCACTACTCGCACCGCTGGCGCTCTCCACGGCGCTGACGCTTCCCGGTCTCGCGATGGCGCGACCGGTGACGCTCTCCACGACCCTCAACAATTATGGCGGCGACAGAGCCTATCTCGCGCTCTACGTCACCGATCCGTCGGGCGCCTATGTCGGCAGTCTCTGGATGGCCGGCGGCAAGTCGAAATACTACGAGCATCTGGGCGATTGGTATCGCGCCACCGGCGGTGACACGGGCCAGGTGAACGGCATCACCGGCGCCAGCGTCGGCGCGGGACGGACGCTGGAGATCACCCTCGATCTGGCCGACGCGCTGTTCGATGCAGGCTACACGCTCCACATTGACGCCGCCGTCGAGGACATGCGCGACAGCCCGAACGAGGTGGCTGTGGTGCTCACGACGGAAGGTGCGGGCACGCCCGTGCGCGGTCGCCGCTACGTCGCCCGTTTCCAATACGATATGTGAAGGACCGACCATGATCCGCGCAGTCCATCGCTGGCCAGGGCTTTTCGCCGTGGCTCTCGTGACCATCCTGAGCTTGAGCGGTGCGGCGCTGTCGGTCTTCCCTGCGGCCGAACGCATCGCCGCGCCGCAGGCGGAGGCCGGTCTGACCGTCGCCACCCTCGCGGCCCGCATTCAGGCGAACTATCCGGGTGTCGAGCAGATCCGCCGGTCGCCATCTGGCCGGATCACCGCCTACTGGTTTCACCAAGGCAGGCCCGGCGCCGCCGTGATCGATCCGGCGACGGGTCAGGGGGCGGCCTCTGCCGACCCGAACCAGACCCTCCGCTGGCTCACCAACCTGCATCGCGCGCTCTTCCTCGGCGACGGGGGGCGCATCGCCATGGCGACGGGCGCTTTGGCGATGCTGGTCCTGTCGCTTTCCGGGACGGCTCTGGTCGCGCGGCGGGTTGGTGGCTGGCGGCACTGGTTCGCGCCTCTGCGGGGGCCGCTTGCCGGTCGGCTGCACGTCGAGATTGCGCGGATCGCGGTGGTTGGCCTTGTTCTGTCATCTGCCACAGCGTTGTGGATGTCGGCCTCGACATTCGATCTTCTCCCTGATGGCGGCGCACCGCCGACCTTCCCGGCCGAGCTGAGCGGTGAAACGGGCTTTGCCCCCGAGCAGATGACGACGTTGCAGCAGACGCCCGTCGCCGAACTGCGCGAGTTGAGCTTTCCCTATCCCGGCGATGCGACAGACGCCTTTACGCTGAAGACAGACCGGGGGACCGGGTATCTCGATCAGGGCGACGGAGCGCTGCTGGCCTGGGCCGACCTTGCCGTGTGGGAGCGGGTCTCGGAAACCATCTACATGCTGCACACCGGGCAGGGTGCGGCGACACTGGGACTGGTGCTTGGGTTGATGGCGATTGGCGTGCCCGCCATGACGGCAACCGGGGTTCTTGTCTGGCTAAGCGGACGGCGCAGGCGGCCCCGCATCCGCGGTAATCAGCCAGCGGGCCGGGCCGAGACGATCCTGCTTGTCGGCAGTGAGGGCGGCAGCACCTGGGGATTCGCCGCGACGCTGCACGCCGCATTATCGCAAGCCGGGCAGGGCGTGCATGTGGGACCGATGTCGGCCTTCGCCCCGAAACGCTATGCAAAGGCCGAACGGATCATCGTGTTGGTCGCGACCTATGGCGACGGCAAGGCGCCAGCCTCGGCCAAGGGGTTCCTCGACCGGCTACAAGCCCTCGACCGCGCGCCGGACATCCCTCTGGCCGTGCTCGGCTTCGGGGACCGCAGCTTTCCCGCCTATTGCGCCTTTGCCAAGGCTGTCACGGCGGCGGCCCAGGCCAAGGGCTGGCTCGAACTCATGCCACTCGACACGATCGACCGCCAGTCGCCGCAGGATTTCGCGCGATGGGGCCGCGCATTCGGCGCGGCGCTTGGGATCCCTCTGGAATTGGCGCATCAGCCCGTCCTGCCGAAAACCGAGACGTTGAGCCTCGTCTCGCGCCGGGACTACGGTGCCGAGGTGCAGGCCCCGACGGCGATCCTGCGCTTTGCTCTGCCGCGCGTAACGCTCTGGCAGCGGATGACCGGTACGGGCTTCGCGCGGTTCACAGCCGGCGACCTGGTTGGCGTCCTGCCGGACGGTAGCGCCGTACCGCGGCTTTACTCGCTTGCTTCGAGCCGGCGCGACGGGTTCATCGAGATCGTGGTGAGGAAGCTTCCCGGCGGCCTTGCGTCGTCCCAGCTGACCGCACTGGCGCCCGGCGAAACCGTTACCGCCTTTCTCCGCCGCAACCCCGGCTTCCGGGCCGGACGGGGCCGCACTCCATTGATCCTGATCGGCGCGGGAACCGGAATCGGCCCGCTCGTGGGCGTTGTGCGGGGCAATGCGCGCCAGCGGCCGATCCATCTGTTCTTCGGCATGCGTCACCCAGATAGCGACTTCTTCTACGGCGCGGAATTTTTAAAGTGGAAGGACGACCGGCGTCTGGCCCGGCTGGTCACGGCCGTCTCGCGCGGGGCGCGGCCCCACTACGTGCAGGATGCGCTGCGGGGCGAGGCCAGTCAGGTCGCGGAACTCATTCGCGACGGAGCCCGCGTGATGGTTTGTGGTGGCCGCGACATGGCGGCGGGCGCGGCCGATGCGTTGGCCGAAATCCTCGCGCCGATCGGGCTTACGCCTGCGGTGCTGAAGGCCGAGGGGCGATATGTCGAAGATGTCTACTGAAATGGTGCGCCACGCACTGAATGGCCCGACCATGGGCACACGCTGGTCGGCACTGTTCTTCACGGAACCGGGTTTCGATCCGAACGTAGTTCACGGTACGTTGCAATCGGCGGTTGATGAGGTGGACGCGCAGATGTCCACTTGGAAGCCCGACAGCGACCTGATGCGCCTCAACGCGGCACCGGTGGGCGAATGGGTGGCGATCCCGGACCGTCTGTTCGCAGTCCTTCGCCTTGGACTCGAGATCGGGCGCGCGTCGGGTGGGGCCTTCGATATCGGCATGGGTGATGCGGTGACCGCCTGGGGTTTCGGACCGGATGCTGCCGCGCCCGCGCGTATCCGGGCTGTAATGGATGCCCCTCGTTGCCCGGCGCATGAAGTGCTGGATATCTGTGGCACCCATGTCCGCAAGTCCGCACCCGTCGCACTTGATCTCAACGGCATTGCCAAGGGCTATGGGGTCGACCGGCTGGGCGAGACCTTGCGCGACCACGGGGTGGACAATGCTCTCGTCGGGATCGACGGCGAAATGCGCGCGCACGGCCTTCGGCCGGACGGAAAGGCATGGACCATCGCGGTCGAAGCGCCAGAGGCCGAGCACCGCACGCTCCATTCGATCCTTGCCCTGCAGGACGCTGCCGTCGCGACCTCTGGCGACTACCGCCACTGGGTTGAAGTACAGGGACGACGCCTGTCCCACACGATGGATCCGACACGTGGCGCGCCGCTGCTCGCGTCGCCGGCCTCTGCCACCGTCGTGGCCCGCTCCTGTGCCGAGGCCGACGCCTGGGCGACGGCTCTCATGGTTCTTGGCGCTGATACCGGTGCGGCACTCGCCAGAAGACGCGGGCTCGACGTCCTGTTCCTCCTGCGCGATGCTGACTGCAGCACAAGGGGCGTGGGAGTCGGCCGACTTTTTTCCGAAGTGCCAGCCGCATTCGCCCTGGCCCAGGCGGAATGAACCGCGTGGAAGTAACCCCTGTCCATTGCGTCACGACCGGGCGCAAAAGATGCGGAACATCGCCGTTCCCAGGGAATGCCACTTTTGCCGATGTCGCGCGGTCGCTTGGTTGGGAATTGCAGTGCGGATCGCGGCCTGAATGTCCGTTCGTTCGTGTCCCGTCATGGGCCTGCCGGATCCGCAATGGCCGCCGTCGAGATGATGGGCGACCCCGTGTTGATGCGGGATCAGGCGCGGATGTGCGATGAAGGATGGCCGGTCTTCACCGGTCGATCGCGAGGCATTTCGACGGCGTATTGGCAGGCGTTGCGGGCGCGCCGTGAATTGAGATGCCGCAGTTTCAAAGCCGCTAGGCGTATCGAATGGGCTGCACGCCAGCTTCGAAGTGAACGTGCCTGGATCGGCATTTCGTTCCCTCGACCACTTCGGATTGGCTGATCCGGTCCATCCGGAAATGCCGAAAGTCGTCACGCGCCGGATCCCAGGCGACGAGGTACCACAGAGGCGGCAGGATCAGCATGGCTTGTGGCTCGACCTGTCGCAGGGTTTCGGTCCCGGTGGCGTCACGATACCGAAACCTCAGATACAACCGCTCCAGAAAGGACCGCTCGAAGTTGGGCAACAGCGCGGTCTCCATCTCTCCGAGGTTCGACGTATCAACCTGAGGAGCCAGCGGCCCGATATAGAGGCAGCCCAGAAGGCGGCGCAAGTCGCGAAGCTTGTCGGGGGGCAAGGCCTTCTCGATCTTGGAAAGTCCGGCATCGGCGAGGGTTGAAAACGGAAGGGTCCGGGCGGCGCGCATGCTCGACACGCCTATGATCAGCGCGAACACCTCGGCGACCGACAGGCGGGCCGCCGTCCGAACCGACCCCGGATCGAGGGACAGCCCACCGCCACGGCCCTGTTCGGCGTGGATCACATAGCCCTCGTCGCGCAGGGCGGAGAGGTCACGCAGGATCGTGCTGCGCGATGCGCCGACCTCTGTGACAAGGGCGCCGACGGTCGTCGTGCCGCTGCGCCGCAGGGTCCGCACAATGGCGTCTTGTCGAATACGGCTCTTCATGGCCGCTCTCTACCACAAAAGGTGTCAGTTTTTGAAATCGTTTTGAACTAGTCGGGCGGGAAGGCAACCAAAATGGAGAGACGGCCATGATCAAACACGCGCTTTTCCCGGACCCAACATTTGTGTCCCTGGGGGACGTCCAACTCGAGGTCTTCGAGGCTGGACGGGAAAACCGGGGAAACCCGATCGTGCTGTGCCACGGATGGCCCGAGCACGCCTATTCGTGGCGTCACCAGATGCCGGCCCTGGCGGCGGCGGGCTACCATGTCATCGTGCCGAACCAGCGCGGCTACGGGACCTCGTCCCGTCCGCTGCGGGTGGAGGCGTATGATATCGCACATCTGACGGGCGATCTTGCCGCGCTCCTCGATCACTTCGGGTATGACGCCGCCACTTTCGTCGGCCACGATTGGGGGGCGAATGTCGTCTGGAGCATGGCGCTGCTGCATCCGGATCGCGTGACCCGGATCATCAACCTGGCGCTGCCGTACCAGCCGCGGACCCCCGTGCCATGGATCGACTTCATGGAAGCCGTCTTCGGGCCCGACAACTACTTCGTCCACTTCAACCGGCAACCCGGTGTGGCGGATGCCGTTCTGGATGAGAACACCGGGCGGTTCCTGCGCAATTTGTTCCGCAAGAACCTGCCGGCCGCAACGGTCGAGCCCGGCATGATGATGATCAACCTGGCCATGGCCACGGCCCCCCTGGGTGACCCCGTTATGACCGAGGCTGATCTCGCTGTCTTTATCGCGTCCTTCGAGGCAACCGGATTTACGGCAAGCATCAACTGGTACAGGAACATGGATCGCAATTGGCACATTCTGGAGGATGTGGACCCCATTGTCCGCCAGCCATCACTCATGATCCACGGGACGCAGGACATGATCCCGCCCTCCGATTCCCTCTCGGATTTTGTCCCGAACGTAGAGGTGCGCACCCTCGACTGCGGCCACTGGATCCAGCAAGAGAAGCCCGAAGAAACCACGGGGGCAATCCTTGGCTGGCTTGCGGCCGGGCAGGCGACATAGGCGCGGCCGTTGACCCTTTCGCTCCCAGGGCTGTGAAACACCCGATCCCGCCGAAGCACCACCTTGGCCAGCGCGACGCTGAAGCAGCAACCGAACGCAGAAAGCCGTCACGGCAAGGATCGTCAGGCCCTTGGGAAGGCGCGTGCAATGGCTGCTCTGATGCCACGGCCCGCGCCGGTGACGATACAGGTCTTTGCATTCAAACGGTTTATTGACATGTCCTTGCTCTTCAATGCGTTTACACGACACACAACGACCACGTTCCCGCGTTTGCGCCCCGTTTCCATGTGGCGGTGGGCCTCACCCAGATCAGCGCAGATCTGCCCAGGGCCTCGGCACGCCCAGTCGTCTCACGAACTTGTCGCGACGGGTCAGCCGAGGCGATGACGCATCGGCGCTGACCACGCCGGCGTACCGCATCACGCGCTTGATCTGCCTGTTGAACGCGTCGCGGTCGGTGATGACCCGCACGCGCCCATCCAACGCGCGCGCGGAACCACTTGGCCAACAGTGCCGTCAGGATGCTCTTGCCGGACACCTGAATATGTCAGACGACGCCGCCTCGCGCTGCGCAAGTTGCTTCTGTGCCAGCTTCAGCCGACGACCCGGTGTTGACGGGGGATTTTCTTGATGCCCGCGTCGAAGGCCGCGAAGTTTCTGATCAGGTCGTGCCGCCGGTCCTTGCGCATCATCAGTCCCGCCGACAGCACACGTCGTATCGTCCTTCACGGCCCGTGCCGCGCCTTTGATGCAGTCCGCAATTCTTCGCTGGCAATGTTGTCGATCACCCGTTTGGCACGGCACGCTCCAGCATTCCGAACAGGTCGCGCGGGTCGTCGGGATCGGCGATGATGTCGAGTTCCTGGTAGAACGGATGGTCCCTCAGTTTGTCACGCAGATAGCGCAACGCGCTGAAGTCCTCGATCGCAAAGCCGACGCCGTCGAACAGCGTGATCTGGCGATCATTCGTGCGTCCGGGAACCGCGCCGGTGATGACTTGCCACATCTCGGTAACGGGAAAATCTTCCGGCATTTGCTGGATTTCGCCCTCGATCCGCGTCTGGGGTGGGTATTCCACGAACACGTCCGAACGGGCCAGGATATCCTTGTGCAACTCGGTCTTGCCCGGGCAATCGCCGCCGATCGCGTTGATGTGCTGGCCTGCGCCCACCATGTTGTCGGTCAGGATCGTGGCATACTGCTTGTCGGCGGTGCAGGTGGTGATGATCTGCGCGCCCTGGATAGCCTCTTCGGGCGTGGCGCAGGGCACCAGCTCAAAGCCCTTCCCGGTCAGATTGCGCACCACCTTGTCGGTTGCTGCCCGGTCGATGTCGTAGAGCCTGAGCGTGTCGATGCCGCAGAGCGCGCGCATCGCGGTTGCCTGAAACTCTGATTGCGCGCCATTGCCGATCATCGCCATGACCTTGCTGCCCTTCGGGGCAAGATGGCTGGCCACCATCGCCGAGGTCGCCGCCGTGCGCAGCGCGGTCAGCAATGTCATCTCGGTCAGCAGTTCCGGGTAGCCGGTACTGACCCGTGCCAGAAGGCCAAAGGCCGTCACGGTCTGTAGACCCTCTTTCGTGTTCTTGGGGTGGCCATTGACGTATTTGAACCCGTAGTCCTCTCCATCCGAGGTCGGCATCAGTTCGATCACGCCCTCGGTCGAATGGCTGGCGACGCGCGGGGTCTTGTCGAATTTTTCCCAGCGGCGGAAGTCGTCCTCGATGTAACGGGCGAGATCCTTCAGCATGGTTTCGACACCAATGCTGTGGACGAGTTTCATCATGTTCTCGACGCTGACGAACCGGATATAGGCAAGGTCAGAGGCAGCTGGGGCGTTGGAGGGTGCGGACATGGGCGTTCTCACGAATGGCTATGGGTTGGGCGGTCGAACACGCTACGCCCGAAGAGCGACGCGGTGAGGTCGACCATGAGCGAGGCGGTGCGGCCCCGGTCGTCGAGGAAGGGGTTCAGTTCGACCAGGTCGAGCGAGGTCACGAGGCCGCTATCATGCAGCATCTCCATGACGAGATGCGCCTCACGGAATGTGGCCCCGCCGGGTACGGTCGTGCCGACCGCCGGCGCGATGGCCGGTTCAAGAAAGTCGACATCAAGCGACACATGCAGCACGCCGCCCGCCGCCCTGACCTTGGCGAGGAACGCGGCCAGCGGGGCGGCGATGCCGCGTTCGTCGATCTGGCGCATGTCGATGGCGGTCATGCCGGATCGTGTGATGAATTCGCGTTCCGGCGCATCGACCGAGCGCAGACCGATGAAGCAGACGTTTGCGGGCGGCACCTGTGCGGCCAGCGCGGGAAATCCGTCAAACCCGTCCTGGCCGGTGACATAGGCGATCGGCGTACCGTGAAGATTGCCCGACGCGGTGGTCTTTGGCGTGTTGATATCGGGGTGCGCATCCAGCCAAAGCACGAAAAGCGGGCGGTCGTTTCGCGCGGCATGGGCCGCGACGCCCGAGACCGTGCCCAGCGACAGCGCGTGATCGCCACCCATGAAAATCGGAAATCCCTGGTCCATGGCCGACTCTGCGGCATCGGCCAAAATCTGGGTCCAGGCGATCGACTCGTCAAGTGCATGCACCTCGCCCGGCGGGGCATCGGCCACCCATGTCGGGCCGGGCAGGTTGCCACGATCTTCCGTCTGCCAGCCCAACGCGCCAAGCGTCTCGGCCAGCCCTGCGGTGCGATAGGCGTCGGGACCCATGATGCAGCCGCGGCGGCGCTTGCCGCAATCCATACCAGCCCCGATCAGAATGCATTTCTGCGCGCTCATGCCGTGTCTCCTTGTGAAATTGCCGCAGTGACGATGATCTCGACCAGCAGGTCCGAACCCGCCAGCCGCGCCTCGCCGCAGGCCCGCGCCGGTGCGTGTCCGGCAGGCACCCAGGCGTCCCAGACCTCGTTCATCGCGTCGAAATCGTTCATGTGGGCCAGCCACACGATGGCTTGCAGGGTATTCTCTCTGGACGATCCGGCCTCGTCCAGCAGGGCGTCCACGCGGGACAGGCAGTCGCGGGTCTGCTCGGCCACTGTCGCGCCGCTGCCGACCTGTCCGCAGAGGTAGACGACGCCGTTGTGTTTCACGATCCGGCTCATCCGGGCGTTTGTGTGTGTCCGCTCGATCATGGCGCTTTCCTTGGTCATCGGGTGGGTTCCGGCGTCATCTCGGTGGCCGTTGTGGTTTCGCGGCGGGTCAGGTGGCGCAAGTAGCGCCGTTCGATCCAGCGGAAGACACGGGTGATGGCAAAGACGATCAGGAAGTAGAGGAATGCGGCGGTGATGAAGCCCTCATAGGCCAGGTAATAGCGGCCATTCAGCCAGCGCCCAACGCCAAGGATATCTTGCAAGGTGATCGTGCTGGCCACGACCGAGCCGTGCAGCATGAAGATGACCTCGTTGGAATAGGCGGGAATGGCGCGGCGAAAGGCCGAGGGCAGGATGATGCGGCGCATACGCAAGCCATAGGAATGGCCCGTGGCGATGGCGGCCTCGACCTCGCCTTTGGGCGTGTCGACGATGGCGCCGCGCAGCAGTTCGGCGGTGTAGGCCGACGTGTTCAGCGTGAATGCGATCAGCGCACACCACCAGGCCGAAGACAGGATCGGATCCCAGAGCCAGCTTTGCCGCACCGCCTCGAATTGCCCAAGGCCGTAGTAGATCAGGTAGGTCTGTACCAGAAGCGGTGTGCCACGCAGCACATAAGTGTACCCCCAGACAAGCGGGCTGAGGACCCGGTGGCGCGACGCACGGGCGATGGCCATGGGAATCGCCAGCAAGCCACCGAACACCAATGCCAGCACCGTCAGGTTCAGCGTCGTCCAAACCCCGTAGAGGAAGCGGTCGAAGTTCTCGGCGATCAGCGAGATGTCGAGCGGTATGTAGGACAGGATGTTTTCCATGGGTCAGCTCCTCACCACGCCGCGGCTGAAACGGCGGTCAAGCGCACGCAGGGCAAGATCAGAGATGCCGGTCAGCACAAGGTAGATGACAAAGGCCGCAGCCATGAAGGTAAAGAGCTGGCCCGTGGAGCGACCCGCCGTGAAAGCGTTGTAGACCAGATCCTGCAGCCCGATCACCGAGACAAGTGCGGTCGTCTTGAGTTGTACCAGCCAATTGTTGGTGAAGCCCGGCAGCGCATAGCGCACCATCTGCGGCCAGATGATGTGGCGGAAGATGAGCTGTCTGGGCATGCCGCAGCTGATCCCGGCCTCGATCTGGCCGCGGGGGATCGCCATGATCGCGCCGCGGAAGGTTTCGGTGAAATAGGCGCCGAAGATGACGCCGATGGTCGAGGCGCCAGCGACGAACTTGCTGATCTCGACATAGTCCCAAAGGCCTGTTGCCTGGCCGATGGCATTGATCGTCACCTGCCCGCCGAAAAAGACCAGCAGGATCAGCACCAGGTCCGGCACCCCCCGGACAATCGTGGTATAGGCGCCGGCCGCGCGCTGCGCGAGACGGCTTTCGGAAAGCTTGGCCCAGGCCCCAAGAAGCCCGAAGACAAGTGCGATGACCAGCGAAACCAGCGCAAGCTGGATGGTCATGATCGTCCCGGCGACAAGCTGTGACCGGTATTCGAGTATCAGGTCCATGAGCGTTTCCCTTGTTGCGTCGGGGCGGCTTTGGGCCGCCCCGACGGTTCCGATCAGTTGGAGGCGGAGTGTCCGCCGTAGATATCGAACGGGAAATACTTGCCGTTGATCTCTGCGTAGGTTCCATCCTCGCGGATCGCGGTGATCGCCGCGCTCAACGCATCGCGCAGCTCTTCGTCGCCTTTGCGGACGGCAATGCCGACACCTTCGCCGTAGCATTCGACATCCAGGTGATCCCCTCCGACAAAGGCGTAGTCAGCGCCGATATCCTTGCCGAGGAAGCTTTCCTGAGCGATCAGTGAATCCGACAGTTGCGCGTCGATGCGGCCCAGCGTCAGGTCACGGAACACTTCTTCCTGCGTGCCGTAGAGAACGACCTCGGCATCGGGGAACATCTTTTCGGCATAGCACTGGTGTGTCGCGCCCCGCTGAACGCCGATCCGCTTGCCGGCCAGCCCCTCGGCGGTATCCTCAAGGCCGGCGTCCTTCTTCGCAACGACGCGGGCGGGTGTCTGATAGTACTTTTCGGAAAAATCGATTTGGCGCTTGCGCTCTTCGGTGATCGACATCGAGGCGACGATGGCGTCGAACTTGCGTGCCTTCAGCGCCGGGATCATGCCGTCCCACTCCTGTTCGACCAACTCGCAGTCGCGCTGCATCTCGGCGCAGAGCGCAATGGCGATCTCGATGTCAAAGCCGGAAAGCGTGCCATCGGATTCCTTGAAGGAAAACGGCGGGTAGGCGCCCTCGACGCCGATACGCAGGTTGTCCTGCGCGAACGCCGGACAGGATACGACGACAAGCGTCGCGACACTGGCAAGGAAGGTTCTTCTGATCATGGTCGTTCCTCCTGGGATTGGATCAGTTCATTCGGGACAGAAAGGCCCGGAATTGTTCAGTTTCGGGGTTGGAAAACAGCTTCGCGGGCGGGCCTTCCTCGCAGACCTCGCCCTTGTGCAGAAACACCGTCTTGGAAGACACGTCGCGGGCAAAGCTCATCTCATGCGTCACCACCAGCATGGTCCGGCCTTCTTCAGCCAGATCGCGCATGACGCTAAGGACCTCGCCCACCAGTTCAGGGTCAAGCGCCGAGGTCGGCTCGTCGAACAGCATCACGTCGGGGTCCATCGCCAGCGCGCGGGCAATGGCCACGCGCTGCTGCTGGCCGCCCGACAGATGGGCCGGGTAATAGTCGGCGCGATCGGAAAGGCCGACCTTGGCCAGAAGCGCCTCGGCCTTTTCGCGCGCTTCGGCCCTTGGCGTCTTCTGGACGTGGACCGGGCCCTCCAGCACGTTTTCCATGACGGTCATGTGCGACCAGAGATTGAACCCCTGGAACACCATCGCCAGGCGTGCGCGCATCCGTTCAACCTGCCGGATGTTCGCGGGCACGGTTTCGCCGTGGCGGTTCTGTTTCATCTCGATCTTCTCGCCGGCCAGAAAGACATCACCGGAATTCGGCGTTTCCAGCAGGTTGATGCAGCGCAGGAAGGTGCTCTTGCCCGAACCCGAGGCGCCGAGTATCGCGATCACGTCGCCCTTGTTCGCCTCCATGGACACGCCCTTGATCACCTCGTGCTGGCCAAAGCTCTTGTGCAGATCGTTGATCTTGAGTGCGGAAATTCCGGTCATGTTGATGTCTCCTGGTAGGATGCGAGGGCGGCCAGTTCGCCAAGCTTCACGGGCTTGATCGGAGAGCGCGCGCGTGGCGTCGAGGGGGGGGTGCCGCAGGCTGCAAGGATGCCGCGCACCGTCAGATCACACATGCGGCCCTGGCAGGGACCCATCCCGGCACGGGTGGCGGTTTTGACCTGCCGGGGGCCGTTTGCGCCTTCGTCCAGCGACCGGCGGATATCGGTGGCGGTGATTTCCTCGCAGCGGCAGACAATCGTGTCGCCTTCGGGCGCGAGGAACTCCCGAGGGGGCGGGTAGGCGGCATCGAGAAACGGCCGGATTGCCAACGCCCTGTCCAGCGCGGCACGATCCGCCGCGGCCTTCTGGTCGCGCGCCTCTTCGCCGAGCAGGTCAAGCCTGTGCAGGATATCGAGCGCGGCCAGCCGACCGGCGGCCTGCGCGGCTTCGGCCCCGCCGATACCCGCGCCGTCGCCGGCAATGTGAAGGCCGGGTGCATCCGTGCCGCCCCAGGTGTCGGTCTTCGGCCGGAAGGATTGCTGGGCCTCGCACCAATCATGCGCCACGCCCGCGGCGCGGCTCATGTGGGTCGCGGGGACAACGCCCTGATGCGTCAGAAGCAGTGGCGTTACCAGACGGTGAGCGCGGCCCTTTGCGGTGAAGCCGAACTCGATGTCGCCGTTCTCGGTCGCCACGGCCTTGAAGCCCGACGCGCCGGTATGACGCGCGACCCCTGCGGCCCTGATCTTGCGGATGAGTGCGAGCCCCTTGAAAAGCGTCGGCGCGGCCCGCAACGTGCGGGGAAGATGTCTGGACGCGCCAAGCATCATGCCCGCTGTCTGCGTTTCAACCAGCGCCCGTGGCGGCGCGCCCGCGTCGATCAACTGCGCCGCGATCAGGTAGAGGAGCGGCCCGGACCCGGCAAGAACCGCATCGCGCGGCAAGAGCCCTGCGCTCTTCATCAGGATCTGCG
The DNA here is from genome assembly GCF_014901205.1 of Meridianimarinicoccus sp. MJW13. GTDB lineage: Bacteria > Pseudomonadota > Alphaproteobacteria > Rhodobacterales > Rhodobacteraceae > Meridianimarinicoccus. The sequence goes on along the minus strand of NZ_JACNMU010000008.1, from coordinate 242,338 downwards.
CCGCCCCTGCCGGCATCACGCCGGGCAGCGTCCAGCCCGGAAACGGAACCGGGCGTTCCTGCGCGCCACCCGCCAGCAGCACGTGGTGGGCGGTGGTGACCTGGCTTATGCCGTCACGGGACCAGACGACTCGCCGGCCAGTTTCGATCCGCCAGACGGTCGCGCCGAACTCGGCCGTGATCCCCGGGGCGTCGAGTGCCCCGACCAGCGGACGACCCGCGGCATAGTCCTTGCCGAGAAACGGCCGGGTGTCGCCGTTGACACCGACGTCGCGATAGATCTGCCCCCCGGCCCGCGGCTGTTCGTCCAGAAGCAGCAACTGCGCACCACCCTCTGCGGCGGTTGCGGCGGCGGCCATTCCGGCCGGTCCCGCGCCGATGATGATAAGATCGGCGTCACGCATCTGCATCGCTCCGGGCAATGTCGCGCAAACCGCGCTGTCGTCGCAGGGCCATTCCGTCCCGCACCAGGGTCATGCATCCTTGCGTATTTGGCTGTCCGTCCACCTCAATCAGGCAGTCAAAACAGACCCCCATCATGCAGAATGCGGTGCGGGACGAGCCGTTGACGCTTTGGCGTGAGGCCGCACCGGAATGGGCCAGCAGAGCCGCTGCAACCGTATCGCCCGGGCGCGCGGTGAGAGCTTCGCCGTCAAGGGTCATATGCACAACGCCAACCTGGTCAGGCCGCGTCAGAAATCGCGAAGCGGGTTTCATCGAATGCCTCCAGATCAGGTGCGTTGGAATTTTCGTCGAGCCAATCCGTCAGGACACTGGCGTGGAGCGGCGCCAACGTGACACCGCTGTGACAGGTCACAAGATATGCGCCGGGATGTCGGGCTGACCGCGCATAGACGGGGTAGCCGTCCGGCGACATCACGCGCAGCGCGCCCCAGGCGCGTACGACCCGCACATCGGCAAGCGCAGGCATGACCGATACCGCCTGCCGGGCCAGCCCGGCCATCACGTCAAGTGTTTCGCTGTCATCGGGGCCCGCGTCCGCCTTGGTGCCGCCGATCTGGATCCCGCCCTCGTCAACCTGACGGATGGTGCTGGACAGGAACGGCAGCCGATAGCCCAACTTCTCGGTTATCAGCAACTCTCCGCGCTGCGGGTAGACACGGGTGGAAAAACCAAGCTGCGCTGCCAAGGATGAGGTGCCGAGACCGGCGCAGAGGACCACGCGGTCGGTGCCGTGGCGTGTGCCATCACGGAATGTCAGATCAAAGCCACCACCCGGTGCCTCTGCAACCGCGGTCACATGCGCGTCCGTCTTGAGATCGCCACCAAGCGCCAGAACAGCGCGTCGCAGCGCCCTGAGAAGTCGCAGCGGATTTACGTGTCCATCATGCGCGCAGAAGGTGGCCCCGACGACAGCCGGTCCGATCTGGGGGTGCATGCGTCGAAGCTTGTCGCCGTCGATGATTTCATGGCTGAACCGGTTTCCCAAATACGCTTGCTGGCGCTCCAAATCCGCAGCGAAGTCCGCAAGTTCCACAGGGTCCGTAAAGAACTCGAACCCGCCGGACTGATCCAGCGACAGACCGGTGCCCGTCACGTCTTGGAGCATCGCTGCAAAATTCGGCCAGGCGGCAACGGCGTCGCGCGTCAGTTCGGCATAGGGCGCAAAACCAGCGCCCTTTCCCTGCAGCCAGACCAGACCGAAATTGCCCTGCGACGCGCGCAGATCACCGTCTGCGCCATCCAGAACTGTCACCCGCCGACCAGCCTGCAAAAGACCAAGCGCCGTGCACAGGCCAACGACGCCGCCCCCAATGATCGTGGTGTCTGATGCTTGCGCTGGCATGTGAATCCTCCTGCATCGACATTAGCACGGGGATTTTCATATCCAAAATTCTCTATTGTGCCTTAATCATACGTCGATGATATGTATTGATCATGCTCAACCGCCTCACGCACCGACAACTCGAAGCTTTCAGGGCCGTGATCGAAACCGGAAAGGTCACGGCGGCTGCACAAATTCTGAACACGACCCAGCCGTCGGTTAGCAGGTTGATCTCTGATCTAGAGCACGCCACCGGGTTCAAGCTGTTCGAACGACGCGGGCGGCAGTTGTACCCGACACCCGAGGCGCTGGCGCTTTACGAGGAGGTCGAAAGATCCTTCGTCGGCCTGGCCGAGATTTCCCGCGTCATCGAGGATATTCGCGATTTTCGCCGGGGCAGTCTGCTGATCGCCGGCATGCCGGCGCTGGCGCTGAAATTCCTGCCCGATGCGATCGCGGCCTTCGTCAAGACAGAACCCGGGATCACCGTCTCGTTGCGCGCACGAAGCTCGCAAGCCGTGTTGCAACATCTCAGTTCGCAGCAGTTCGACCTTGGTTTCGCGGCACTGGACACCGACCATCCGGCGGTCACGCGCCGCGCGATCTGCACGGCACCGATGCAGGCCGTTCTACCTGTCGGGCATCCCCTGTGCCGCAAGGAGCGTCTGGAACCCGGCGATTTCCATGAACAGCCTTTCATCACCCTTGGAGCCGAAATTTCCACGCGGTCCGAAACCGACGTGTTTCTGGCGACAGGAGGCGCGCGCCCGCATGTCGTTGCCGAGGCGCAACTGTCGGCGTCGATCTGTGAATTGGTGGCCAACGGGGCTGGTCTGTCGATCGTAGAGCCTGTGACAGCCGCCAATTACGTGTCTGCAGGCAAGATTGTTTCACGCCCGCTACATCCCGAACAGCCCTTCCGGTATGATTTGCTGTTGCCAGCGTTGCGGGAACCCTCCCGCGTTGCGGCCAACTTTCTGGACCTGGTTGAAACGCAGTTTGCAGAGTTGTTCGGCGACTGATCAAAGACAATTTCGGCGTCCGCATTCGATCATTCGTTCCGGCAGTGCGAACAGCGGCATCTCGGGCGTCCGGAACGTTGATACTGATAAGGCACGCGGGGCATTGAAGTCTGACGGGTCGGGCTGCTTTGGAACCACCGAATAGCTGAAAACGTCCTTTGAGGCGGCGCAGTTCCGCAAGGGTCCTGGGCCAGAACCGTTTCGGTCCCATAGTTCGCCCCCCCCTTTGCTGAAATAAGTGCTATCAAAGGAGCGGGATCAATCCGCGACACGTCCAGACGAGTTCTGATGGACCAGTGACCGACGATGCCCAAACAGTACGATCCGTACAACCCAATAGGGCATCCAATGATTGCAGTCGCCAGTTTGAATTTCAAAACAAGCATTCGCCGCAAGACACTTCTTGCGATCAGCCTTGTACTCGCGATCTCGACAATCGTGTTGCACCAGATTGTATCTATTCAACAGCTCAAAAGCTATCGCGCCATCGAACACCAAAGCGCAGTGAAGGATATCTCACGCGTTGCAGCTGTCCTTCAAAACGCATTGAATAAATACGTGATCATTTCTTCGGATTGGGGATCGTGGGAAGCAACATACCGTTTTGCCCACGACGGCAACCAAGCATACATCGACGAAAACCTGACAGTCGATACGGTCGTCAGCATGGAAATGAATTTTCTGATCCTGGTCGACAATAACGGGGATGTTCTTTCTGCCCGGGGGGTCAGTCTGTCGCGAGAGGCTGAGGTAAAGATACCGAAGGCGCTTCTTGAATTGCTGCGCCCTCTGGGCCCTGTTCTGGGTGGTATGGGAGATGCGCTTAATGTAAGCGGATTGCTGTCGATCAATCGCAATGTGCTGTTGATGTCGGCCGCGCCGATCCTGCGCACCGATGACAGCGGAGAACCGCGCGGATATTTTATTGCAGGAAGGTATCTGGACCGAGATCTCCAAAAAGATCTTCAGGCGCAGACACAGCTAAAACTCTCTTTTTTGAAGCGCCGTCAAGATGGCTTTCCGGAGGGTGCAGTTCCTGTCGTTGACGCACTTTTTCCGACCGGTTCTTCGGAACCCTTCACCTATCTGGAGCCGCGTTCCAAACTGGATGTGATAGACGAGGAAAACATGGTAGGCCATGTTCTGTTCCCCGATGTCGATGGCGGTCCGGTCTTGTTGGTCACGGCGCAAATTCCCCGCGTTGTATACCAGGCAGGTCAGAACAGTCTGAATGCATTGCTGTATGCGCTCTTGGTTGGGGGCGCACTTCTGATCGTGGCGGTGTCTCTCATGCTGGATCGGATCGTGCTGCGCCCGCTGTCTGTGCTTGGACGAGACGTGGAGGACATTGGAAAGACGTCGGATCTTAGCAAACGAGTTGCGGTTGCCGGTGAAGATGAACTGGCAGTGTTGGGAAATTCAACCAACCGGATGTTGGAGCAGTTGGAAATCACCGGAAACAGGCTGGCGGCCGAACATGATCGCGCCGAGAACCTCTTGCTCAACATTCTTCCCAAATCCGTTGCAGACCGGCTCAAGACCGATCCGGGTACAATAGCCGAGCGTTTTGACGAGGTATCAATTCTGTTTGCAGACATGGTTGGATTTACGGAAATGTCTTCTGAAAAGGATGCCGCGCAAATAGTTCGGATGCTCAATACAATTTTTAGCCGGTTTGACGATCTGGCCCAGGATCTTGGTTTGGAAAAGATCAAGACCATCGGGGATTGTTACATGGTGGCTTCGGGATTGCCTTCGGAAAACGCCAACCATGCACAGATGATTGCCGAAATGGCATTTGGGATGCTGGAGATTATCGGGGAGGTTGCAGAACAGGTTGACCAAGACTTATCGCTTCGTATCGGGATAAACAGTGGCGTTGTGGTGGCCGGGGTGATCGGAAAAAGCAAGTTCATCTATGACCTCTGGGGCGACACCGTGAATATTGCCAGCCGGATGGAGTCTTCTGGTGAGCCGGGATGTATTCAAGTGACCGAGGCCAGTTATTCGCTGCTGAAGGATCGGTATGAGTTCAAGGACAGAGGTTTGACCGACATTAAGGGCCGGGGCAAAATGACAACATATTATCTGGTTGGGCGGCGCTAGCTGTACCGTTGCGCCACTGGTCAGTGGGCTTGCGTTTTTCCGGTGATCTGTGCATTTGCCTCAACCAGTTTCAGCCGGGTGTCTGCGGCCAGAGAGTTTTCCAGCAGCATCTTTAGATCAGAGTCCTTCCGACACAGCATGTTCAGGGATTCGGTGCCTATTCGGAAAAAGCGCGCCGGTTTGGAGACAGTCACGGTCGCGGTTGCTGGCGCTGCATCAAAGCATGTCATCTCGCCAATGAACGTCGCGGGTTTGCTGGTGCCAATATGTTCATCACCGATGGTGACGGATGTCTCTCCATCGGACAAGAAATAAAGCGCGCCGACGGGGCTGCCTTCCGATGCAACGGTTGTGCCTATTTCCGCATCCAGCCAGACCCCCGCATTGAAAAACTTGCGCGCCATTGGTTTGGGCATGCCCGGCAGCTTTTCCTTGATCAAATAGGCTTCTTCTGCATTCAGACGTGTGACAGCATTCAGGTAGCCGACACGTGTCAAACCAATGATGCTGATGCCGATCCAGGTCGCCTGAATTATTGCGGAGGAGAGATTGAAGTCGTTCGTCAGAGACAACAGGACTAGCCCGGCAGCCAGAAGATTGAATATCGTATAGGCGTAGCCATTGCCTTTCAGCAGCCCAGTTTGCAAACCTGCGTAGGAGCCGATGTAAAAGACCACCCCGGTTAACCCCGCAAAATCAAGGATGGTAGACCTTTCGATCCCATAGAAAGTATCCATTACCTGAACAACCCGTTTTGCATGCGCCGCCTGCCACGACATCGGACCACGAATGCCGCCAATCCGTCAACAAATGTCCCGGCACGGATTGTCAGATGTAACACAACCCAGGCTGCTTGTGTGATTTTAAAACACTGAAAACGCGCGGGATTTGCTCCGAAACTTCACCAGGGATCGAGAGTTGATCTGCAAGCGTTTGTCCTTCGCCCGTTGCAAGGCCGCCCGCAACACTCGGCGTGGCATCTCAGATGAGCGGGCGAGACCAGACAGCGAAGGTCGGCTTGAGAAGCAGTTGTGGCTTGCCCTTGTTGCATCGCCCTGAAGCCCCTGAAAGCAATCGCGAAACCGAAGCCCGCTGCACGGATGCCCTCCATCTAGCGCTCTTTCCGGAGAACATTTTCATTTTGGGCCAGTCGCGTTACCATCAGCCGTGTCAGAAACAGCGCGAAGTCTGGATTGTCTCGATATACCTGCATAAGAGCATCCTGGTTGATCCAATTCAACTTCACCTGGCCCGAAGCTCGCACTGTGGCGGCACGTTTGCCATTTGCACTGAAAAATCCAAGTTCACCGAAGATCGATCCCTTCAGCAATGTTTTCCCGAAATCTTCAACGACAACTTCACCGTCCGCCACGACATAAAGTTTGTCGGCAATTTCGCCCCGGCTGAATATAACAGCGCCGTCGGCAAATTCCTCTCTTGCCATGAAAGGAAGAAGAACTTCGAGGTTTGGCTCCTCGGTAAGGACTGCACGCATTCGCCGCCGTGTCTGCAACTGCTGTGCCGTGCGCCACACATTCATGGGTAAAAGAAGAAGGTGCAATACGAGAATGGGCATCAACCCTGCCATCAAGCCGTAGGATATGAAGAATAGATTGGATGTGATCGCGACAAGACGCAGTGGCAAGAGTGTGCGCATGCAGAAAGCCAGAAACACAAGTGCAGATGCGGCGAAGCCAATGACGTCTGCGATTGGCAAGGTCATATCATGCTCGATCACTGTTGCGCGGAATTCCAACAGTGAACCGCCCCTACCGATTTGCAAGGAAAATCTTGCCCTGACGATGGCTGCACAAAAGGTCGTCACATTTGGCGCGGAATACCCGTTTTTGAACGAAGGCTGGCTTCCGCTTCGGGGGGCAATGGGAATTCTCCCAGGGAATACCTGCGGACACCACAAGGTTGGTAAAGAACCGGGAGTTTTTCGGGCGATCAGTTCCTGTGTCTGGGGGGGGGCGCGCCGACGATGAGTTTGTCTGGATCATGCAGATGTATTCCAACGGCGCGTGACTGCCAGTCGTCCGGGGTCACACGCAGTCCCGCTTGGAGGATACCGCATAGTAAGGGAGTGGGTATGAAGCCGAAACAACGCATCACCACCCACCGCGCCGGTTGCCATTGCGCCGAAGTACAGCTGTCGCGGTGCATTGGCCCTAACCGGAGTCCCTGACGTATGGGCGATGCGCGGGCTGACGCGCACGAAGCCTGTGCTGCCATCCAGACGGGAATGACCGATTGAGGCGGTAAAATCGCCGCAATATCCGTGCCCGTGCCGAAGATTACATAGCTTTCTCTACCATCATGGGTGCCCAGTCTGGCATCAGCGCCAATGGGACGGTCTAGGGTATGTGGCGGCAGGGCCGTTCCGGCGAGTCTCAGCGCACGATGGCGACCTGGGGCAGGGTGTATTCCCGAGACAGCACGTCTTCGCCCGGTCGGTAGATTCGCATGAGGAAATTCCAGCCTTCGCTGATGTCGCTCCGGTTGGCCTGGTCCCCGCAGGCCGCCTCGGACCCGAAGAAGGCCGTGAAGGTGCCGTCATCGTTGAAGGTCGCGTTGCGGTTGTTGATGATGTTGGTGTCGCTTTTCATGAAACCGTCGGCGCCATAGACCGTGATCGACCAGAAGGCTTCCGTTTCAGGCGCAACATAGGTCGCAGAATAGCAGACCGTCGGGTCCGAAGGGCCGACATAGTTGATATAGACGGCGTCCTTTTCAGGGAAGAGCCCCCATGCGCCGGCAGCGGCGAGGTGGCGCGTCTCTTCGTTGACCGTGCTGCGCGGTCCCATCCAATCGGGTTCGAACTGCGCAAAGGACTGGAACTCGGGTTCATAGCTGGCGCGCAGGGCAAGCATGCTGTCAATGTCCCAATCCGGAGAAACGAATGGCTCGGCGCTGGTGGCCTCCACCACGAACTGATCCTGCAGGGCGTTTGCGGTGGCGACATCGGCCGGGTCGGCGTCGTCCAGCAGTTGCACGCGGATCAGCAGGATCACGTAGCGCGTGTCGTCGGGAAGGTCGTAGGTTCCTGGGTCGTAAAACACGGCGGGCGCATAGTGATCGTTGTCGATCACCAGCACTGACAGGTAGCGCCCGTCCGGCGCCTCGAGCACCGTGATCGTCGCGCCACCCGCGGTGTCGACGACGGCGCTGGCATAGAGCGTGTCCTTGTTCATGCGGATCACCGGTTGATTGTCCAGCGTGGTGGGCGAGCGAATGAAGGCAAAGGCGTTGATCTGCCCGTTGGATCGCTTCTGGAACTCGGCGAAGGCGGTGTCGGTTTCGGCCCGGATGTAGGTCTCGGGCGTGACGGTGATCCCGTCAGCGGTGGTCGCACCCGCGAGGGCAAGGAAAGCGCCGGTAAACAAAATGCCAAGACGGGTGCGTGCTGGGAAAAGCGGCTGGGGCATTCTATCCTGTCCAGAAATTTGGGTGCCTGTTGGTACAACGGGATCGTGCGCCCCGCGAAATGTCAAGGCGCGGGCAGCGACACGAGCCTGCAATCCCCGCGCCTCCGTACCGTTGAAGGGAAGTGCATATGTCGTTTCTCCGAAGATATGTCCTGCCGGTGCTGGCGTCGGCGGTTCTGATAAGTACGACGGGCACCGTGCGCGCGCAGGAAACGGTCCCAAACCTGAGGGACGCCGCGCGCGATAGCTATATCTTTACCTATCCGCTGGTGATGATGTACCGCACCATGTTTTTGCAGGCGATCGACGCGACTTCGCCCTCGTTCTCGGGGGGCATGGGCGTGTGGCTGCATCTGGGCGTTGCCACGCCCGCTGACACCGACATCGTCACGCCGAACAACGACACGCCCTACTCCTACGCCTGGGTCGACCTGCGCTCAGAACCGTGGGTGCTGACGCTGCCCGCGATCGAGGCGGAGCGGTTCTATACCTCGCAGTGGGACGATCTGTGGGGCCATGTGCTGGACAACGCGGGCTCGGTGAACGACGGCAACGGCGGCGTGTCGGTGCTGCTGGCGGGTCCGGACTGGGCGGGCGATCTGCCTGCGGGCATCGACCGGGTCATCCGGGATGAAAGCCGCTTCCTTGGAACGCTCACGCGCACGCAACTCTTGCCGGACGGGGGCATGGATGCGGTGGAGGCGATCCAGAACGGATATGCCCTGCGCCCGCTCAGCGCCTTTCTGGACCAGCCCGCGCCCCCGCCCGCAGATCTGATTGACTGGCTGCCCTGGCAGGACGGCACGGAAGAGCAGCTTGCGTACTGGGATCACGTCGCCCGTCTTTTGCCGCTTGTCGAGCCGCACCCTGCGGATCGCAAGGCCTACGCCGCGCTCGCGCTCCTCGGGATCGTGTCGGGAGAGCCGTTCGACAGTTCTGCCCTTGACCCGGAAACGCAGGCCCATTTGCGCGCCGGGATCGACGATGCACGCGCGATCCTGGCCGACGAGGCGGGCGAACTAACCGATGGCACGAAGCTCTTTGGACCGCGCAGCGCCATGGGGCAGCGATACCTTGACCGGGCGCTTGGGGTTTATGTCGGCATCTTCGGCAATACGAAGGATATCTCGGTCTATCTGAACCGCGTGGTCGACGAGACCGGGGCCCCCCTGAACGGCGCGAAGGCCGCCTACACGATGACCTTCGGGCCGCAAGAGCTGCCCCCGGTGGAGTTCTTCTGGTCGATGACCATGTACCGCTTGCCCGAACGCGCGCTGGCCGAGAATCCCATCGGCCGTTACGCAATCGGTAGTGCAACGCCGGGCCTTGCGACTGCACCGGATGGATCTCTAACGCTTCATATCGGGACAAACTCTCCAGGCCCCGAACACGACGCAAACTGGTTGCCGGCGCCCGAAGGTCCGTTCTGGATGGTGCTGCGCAATTATGGCCCGGGGCAGAGCATTCTCGACCGGACCTACGATCTGCCGCCGGTGCGCGTGGCGAAATGACGATACCAGATGCCCTGAACTTGCGCGGCGCAGCAGCGCGACTGGTGCTGGACAACAAGGCCAGCTCAGTTCCCGCTGGCAGACGATCATGTCGATCTCTGCAAGGCATCGGGTTGATCTTGTCCCTTTGACCCGTCGCGGTCCTGCGGTCGGTTTTGCGAGCGCGAGTCTCGACCGTTGGTCGACGTGATGGTGTCTCTTATCGACATGCATCGCGCGGTGCATGGGGCCGAGCCGATCTGCACAGTCCCGCCGATTGCCCCTTCCAACTAACGCGAGCACCCGGCGAAGCGGGCCAATCCGGCCCGGTTGTCGGACCGTGCCCGACGTGACGAGGCACCGCGGCCCAAGATCCTGCCCGCCCGTTGTCCTATCCACCTGGACTGTCATGCATGCACCGCAAAGCGCCTTTGCAGTATTGGCGGTGCACAGTTCGGCACTGCGGGCATATGTGGGCCATAACGGAATCGCTTGTTCGAAGGAGCAGCACAATGTCGAAAGTTACGAAAGACGTCTTCGGGATCGCTTCGGTTGTCGCGGTTGCGGCAGTTTTTATCGGCGTGCATTCCTGGATGTACGTGCAGTAACGCGCGCCCGCGCTTGCCTGTCGGGAACCATCGCACGCAAATCCAAATGCGCTGCGCAGATCAGCCATCAGAACGAAACAGGGCGCCCGGTTTTCGGGCGCCCTGTCTTGTTGTCAGCCTGCCAGCCTATTAGCCAAGCAGAAGGTTCGGCAGCCAAAGCGCCAGTCCCGGAATGAAGGTCGTCAGGATCAGCGTCGGCAGCCAGGCGAACACGATGAAGATCAGAGTCGGCCAGAGCATCTTCGACACCGGGGTGTCACAGATCTGCGCACCGAGGTAGAGCAGGGGCGCCGTCGGGGGGGTGATGTTGGCCATTCCCAGATTGACGCCGATCACGGCTGCAAAATGGATCGGGTCCATACCGGTGCTTTGCGCGATGGGCAACAGGATCGGGGTCGCCAGAAGCAGGCCCGAGATGTCGTCCATCAACATGCCGATCAGGATCATGACGACGTTGATCATCAGCAGGATCACGATCGGATTGTCCGACACTGAATAGACCATATCCTTGGCCAGCTGGGGGGCGCCCTGGGCAATCAGATTGTCCGACACGATCAGCACCATGAAGATCATCACCATGACAACCCCGATGGTCACACCCGAGGTCTGGATGGTCTGCGCAAGGGATCTCCAGGTCAGGCCGCGGTAGAAGTAGATCGCAACAGGAATGGCATAGACCACGGCAATGCCGGCAGCCTCGGTCGGGGTCATGATGCCGCCGTAAATCCCCCCCAGAATGATGAAGGGCATCATCAGGGCTGGACCGGCAAGACGCCCCTGTTGACCCAGCATCGGCAGGAAGGGCTTGGGACGCTCTTTCAACTCGATGTTGTCATATTTCCGCAGCATGAACTGGTTGGCAATGATCAGCAGGGTGATCAGGATCATCGCCGGTATGACCGTCGACAGGAAACACTTCAGGACGTGCTGCTGGGCAATCCACCCATAAAGGATGTGTGACGCACTGGGCGGGATCAGAAGTCCAAGCGGGCTGGCACAGACAAGAAGCGCTGCGGATTGTCCGCGCGGGTAGTTGGCTTGCCGCAGGTGCGGCATCATGATCGAGCCGATGCAGGTCAGCGTCGCGTTGGCGGAACCGGAGATCGAGCCAAACACCCCGCAGGCCAGAACCGCCGCAGCGCTCAACCCCCCCTTGATGTGACCGATGAACATTTCAGCAAGCGTCACCAGCGGGGCCGCGATCCGTCCTTTCTCCATGATGCCGCCGGCAAGCATGAACAACGGGATCGCCAGGAGCACCAGGGACCGGATGCCGGTTGACCCTGTTGGCAGATAGCCGGTGATCGACTGATCCCCGACCAGCGCGATGAAGACCAGAACCGCCCCGAACGCGACATAGACACTGACACCCAGAAGCAGCATCAGGCATACGATAATTAGACTTCCAGTGATGATCACTTCGCGGCCTCCTTCAAAGTGTCGGAGCGGAGCGGGAGGCCCAGTCCCTTTCGGATATGGACGTAGAGATAGGCGCTGGTGAACAGCGCCATGAAGCCGAAGGCACACATGATGGCAATTCGCCAGGACACGAAGGGAATGCGCAGCACTGGTGTGGACCGCAACCGGGGGAAAGAGAAGTCGTCAAGCAATGACATGTAGCAGGCATAGAAGAGGAAAAGGATCACAACCAGTTCGATCACAAGCACGATGAACCCGCGCCACCAGATCAGCTTAGGGTCATGGATGACGATGCCCAGAATGTCGGCGTTGATGTGCAGATTGCGGGACGAGGCCAGAACCGCGCCGGCAAAGAAACCGACGATGCTGATGCCCAGCAGCCATTCTTCATAGGCAAAAAGGTCGCCTCCGAAGCCGTACCTGATGACCACGACGGCGCCGAAGGTGAACGCCATCAGAAATCCGGTGAATGTCACGATCACCCGCATGACATAGGCCACGAATTTCAGCGGATACCCGAATACCGGCGGGAGTTCGTCTGTGATCTTTCGCTGACCCTCTCTGACCGCATAGCCAAAGAAAGTCGGCTTTTCGGCTTGTGTGTTCGACATTCCACCCCCCGGTTTTTTGGTTCAACATATTGGAAAGGGAGGCCGCTCTTGTCGGCGGCCTCCCTGAGGGTTCGGGTGATCAGTTCCCGGCCGGCATCATGCGGTCGATGATATCCTGACCGACGTTCTTTGCCATCATCGGCCAGATCTCTTCGCGAACCTTTGCGGCCATCGCGGCGTGTTCTTCCGGGCTGTACTTCAGGATGGTGTAGCCGGACTCGACCAGCTTCTGTTCGAACACCGCATCGTTTTCGCGGTTGTAGGCAAAGAAGTCGTCCGACGCCTTGGTCAGCGCCGCTTCAAGCGCCGCGCGCTGTTCGTCGTTCAGTTTGTCAAGCGAACGCTGCGAGGCGTAGTAGGTGGTCATTTCCTGGATCGCATTGACTTCGACGAAATGCGTGCCGACGTCAGACTTGGCGAAGATGGAATAGGTCGCGGTCTTGGTGCAGCAGATCGCGCCATCGACGATGCCCGACTGGATTGCGGGGAAGATATCGCCCCAGGCCATCGTGGTTGCCCTGTAGCCAAGAAGTTCCACCATGCCTTTGACGATGGGCGAAGACCACACGCGGATGTTCATGCCCTTGTCGTCGAAGGTGTTGTAGTTGTTTGGCTCGCGCGTGGCGACGATGCCGACGAAGCCTTCAGGGTTCTGCGCGAAGATATGTACGCCGTATTCGTCGGTGATCTCTTGCAGGACATTGTTGTATTCGGAGTTCATGTCCCGCATGACGCTGTCCATCTCGTCCCAGCCACTGACCAGGAACGGCATCGACAGATAGTCGAAGCGCGGGTCGGTGTCGGCGTAGATGAAGGCTGACACCATGTCGATGTTGCCGCGCGCCACGTCTTCAAAAAGCGCCTCGCCCGAGCCAAGCTGGTTGGCGGGGAACACTTCGATGGTCAGGCCCACATCGGCAGCCGCGACGTCGGCGGCGACCTGCTCCATCATCTTGGTGCCCTGGTGATCGATCGGGAACGTGCCCGCGAAACGAAAGGTCATGTCTTGTGCAAACGCTGCGGTCGACATCGTGGCACCGAGCGCACCTATCACCAGTGTATTGGAAATCGTCTTGAATTTCATCGGCTTCTCTCCCTTGGGTTCTTTTTTGTTCGGCTTGGAAGCGCCTTTTGGCGCTGCGTCACAGTTGGCGTTCGCTCAGCCTAGGCAATTAGGATGATAGTGGCAATTTGTTTCGATTGGTCGCGATTGTTTGGAACAAACCGCTGTACAACCCCGCATCCTTCTTTTGAAAGCCACCCTCGATTTCAGGCGCCTGAACGACAAACATGGATTGGCCCGATGCGACCCTCGGACCCTCGCCAGCACCAATCCTTCGGCTCTGAGGCCAAAGGAAAAATCAACTGGCCATTCAAGATGATCTGGTGCAGCATCTAGGTTCCGCAGCGGAATTCGGTCACTGCTGACCCAAGGGCACTGGGCCATTTCCCGACAGTCGCTACGTTGCCCGCAGGGCGCGAAAAACAGGTGCAATACAGAGGTATTGACGTATTTGGAGCCCTGATATGAGCACACCGTTCAGATGACAGCGCAAGAGTCTCTCACTCTATTGGCCTGCCAGATTGCAATTCCGCCGACGACGACCGCGCAGGCGCGTGACAGTCATCTTGCGGATACGGCTGCAAAGCTGCGAGAGCGGCTGACCGAAAAGCGCGCTGATCTCGTGGTCCTGCCCGAGCTTTCCAGCATCGACTATTCCCGCGCAGCGTTTGACCAGCTTGATGAGATTGCCGAACCGCTGGACGGGGCCTCGTTTCAGACGTGGGCAGCACTTGCTGTCGAATTCGGCATTCATGTGTGCTATGGGTTTGCCCGGCGGGACGACGCCGGGACCTATATTTCGATGGCGGTTGTCACGCCGGAAGGAGAGCTGGCCGGGCACTATGACAAGCTGCATCTGTGCCAATACGGCGCTTCGATGGAGAAAGACTATTTCTCGATCGGCAACGGCATCTTCACGTTCAAGGTCAATGGCTTCACCCTGTCGCCAATCATTTGCTACGACATCCGTTTCCCGGAACTGTCGCGAGTTCTGGTTCTTAAGCACGGCGTGGATGTCATCCTGCATAGTGGCGCCTATTTCAGGGACCCGTCCTTTCCCACCTGGCATGCCTTTGCCACGACGCGCGCGCTTGAAAATCAGGTGTTCTTCCTGTCGCTGAACCGCGCGGGTCAGGACTATGGGAACTCGCTGTTCTGCTATCCGTGGATGGACGATACTTGCGGACCCCAGCATTTCGCTGACCGGGATGAGGATTTTCGCTACGTCGCAATTGATCCTCAGCACATGCGCGAAGCGCGCGCCAACTACACGTTTCTGATGGACAGATGGGACAGCTATGACCGGCCCTGCCTGACCCATCCGTGACCAAGCCGACTAACAAACACTCTGGCACGGCCAGACCGTGATAATGCGTTGGGAGACACGACGGTGAACAAAGCAACTGCTGCAATCCAGGACATCGACAATCCGTTCCGCGCACGGGTCCGTGCAAATTACACCGCCGAAGAAGCCGCGCTTCTCGGGTCTCTTGCGGCCGGCATCAAGCTGTCCAAGGCAGACCGTGACAAGGCCGCCGCCGTGGGCGCGACATTCGTCAAGCGGGTCCGGAGCGAAACCAAACCGTCGATGATGGAGGCGTTTCTGGCCGAATACGGGCTTTCGACCTCGGAAGGCGTTGGCCTGATGTGCCTCGCCGAGGCGCTGTTGCGGGTGCCGGATGCCGACACGATTGATGATCTGATCGAGGACAAGGTCGCGCCGTCGAACTGGGGCGCGCATCTGGGGCATTCGTCGTCGACGCTGGTGAATGCCTCGACCTGGGCGCTGATGCTGACCGGCAAGGTGCTGGATGATGAACCCCGGGGTCCCGCACGCGCCTTGCGCGGGCTGGTCAAACGTCTGGGTGAACCGGTCGTGCGCACCGCCGTCGGACAGTCGATGAAAGTGCTGGGACGACAGTTCGTGCTGGGCCAAACCATCGAAGAAGGCATGAAGAACGCCCGCGAGCTTGAGAAGAAGGGCTATACCTATTCCTATGACATGCTTGGGGAAGCGGCGCGCACCGACGACGATGCCGTTCGCTATCATGCCGCCTATGCCAAGGCGATCACCGCGATCGCCAAGCAGGCCAAGGGCGACGTCCGCTCGTCTCCGGGCATTTCGGTCAAACTGTCGGCCCTGCACCCGCGCTATGAGTACACCCACAAAGAAACAGTGATGGCCGAGTTGGTCCCGCGGGCGATCGAACTGGTGAAGCAGGCGGCCAAGGCCGGGATCGGCTTCAACATCGACGCCGAAGAGCAGGACCGCCTGGACCTTTCCCTGGACGTGATCGAGGCGATGATGTCCGAGCCGGAGCTTGACGGCTGGGATGGATTTGGCGTGGTGGTGCAGGCCTATGGCCGTCGCGCTGCCCCGGTGATCGAAACGCTGTATGACATGGCCGAACGCCATGATCGCAAGATCATGGTGCGGCTGGTCAAGGGCGCCTATTGGGACACCGAAATCAAGCTGGCGCAGGAGTTGGGGGTCGAGCGGTTCCCGGTCTTCACCCGCAAGAACAACACCGATGTCAGCTACATGGCCTGCGCGCAGATGCTGCTGGACCGGCGCGACCGGATCTATCCGCAGTTCGCCACCCACAATGCGCACACCTGCGCCGCCGTCGTGCAGATGGCCGGCAACGACAAGGACAGCTTCGAATTCCAGCGACTGCACGGCATGGGCGAATCCCTGCACCAGATCGTCAAGGAATCCGAAGGCACCCGCTGTCGCATCTATGCGCCGGTTGGCGCGCACCAGGATCTGCTGGCCTACCTCGTCCGTCGCCTTTTGGAAAACGGCGCCAACTCGTCCTTCGTGAACCAGATCGTCGATCCCGACATCCCCGCCGAGGCAATCTCTGCCGACCCGGTCAGCGAGATGGAAAAGCTGGGGGATGAGATCGCCAACCCGTCGATCCGGCCGCCATCCGAGCTTTTCGCACCCTACCGTCGCAACTCGAAAGGCTACCGCGTCAACGAACCCGCTTCGATCCTGCCCTTGATGGCCGCGCGCGAGGCGTTCGCCGATGTGACATGGGATGCAGGCCCGATGCTGGCCGGTGGCCGCGCCTCGAACGGTCCCAAGCGCGAAGTCTATTCTCCCGCTGACAAAAGCCGCATTGTCGGCACCGTTCAGGAGGCCTCGGCCGAGGATGTCGCCGCAGCCCTCGATGCTGCCGAAGAGGGGTTCAGGGAATGGTCGGCCAGGCCGGTATCGGACCGGGCGGATGTCCTGCGCAAACTGGCCGACATGTACGAGGACAACACCGCGGAACTGACCGCTATCACCACGCGCGAGGCGGGCAAGACCGTGCTCGACGGCATCGCCGAAGTGCGCGAGGCGGTGGATTTCCTTCGCTTCTACGCGAACGAGGCCGAACGTCTGAGCGAAGAGGAACCGGGCAGCCCGCGCGGGATTTTCGTTTGCATCAGTCCCTGGAACTTTCCGTTGGCCATCTTCACCGGCCAGATCGCGGCGGCGCTGGCTGTCGGCAATGCGGTTCTGGCCAAACCCGCCGAGCAGACTCCGATCATCGCCGCGCGGGCTGTGCAGATGATGCGCGACTGTGGCTTGCCAGAGGCGGCCCTGCAGCTTCTGCCCGGCGACGGTCCTACGGTCGGCGGCCCGCTGACCTCGGATCCGCGCATTGCCGGCGTCTGTTTCACCGGCTCGACCGAAGTTGCGATGATCATCAACAAGGCGCTGGCGAAGAACGCCGGGCCGGATGCGGTGCTGATTGCCGAAACCGGCGGTCTGAACGCCATGATCGTGGACAGCACCGCGCTGCCGGAACAGGCCGTGCGCGACATCCTGATCTCGTCGTTCCAGTCTGCCGGTCAGCGCTGTTCGGCGCTGCGTATTCTCTATGTCCAGGAGGACGTGCACGACAAACTGATGGAGATGCTGTCCGGCGCGCTTGATGCGCTGGTGATTGGCGATTCCTGGCGGCTGGATGTCGATGTGTCGCCGGTCATTGATGCCGATGCGCAAAGGGACATCATGGGCTACATCGACGGGCACCGGAAGGCGGGCACCCTGATCAAGACTTTGCCCGCGCCCGATGGCGGCACCTATGTCACGCCGGCAATCGTCAAGGTGGGCGGCATCGCCGACATGGAACGCGAGATCTTTGGCCCTGTGCTGCACGTGGCGACGTTCAAGGCAGACCAGATTGACAATGTGGTCGACGCCATCAATGCGCGGCAATACGGCCTGACATTCGGGCTGCACACCCGGATCGACGACCGGGTCGAGCAGATCATCGAACACATTCAGGTCGGCAACTGCTACGTCAACCGCAACCAGATCGGTGCCATCGTCGGCAGCCAGCCGTTCGGCGGCGAAGGCCTTTCGGGCACCGGGCCCAAAGCGGGCGGTCCGCTGTACCTGACCCGGTTCCGAAAGGTTGGCAAATCCGGCAGCCACGCTGCGCCCGTGGGTGCCGCGGTCAGCATGGAAGCTGTGCGAAAGGCCGTGTCGACACTGGATGCCCGCAACTGGGCCGCACGGCCGGACCGGGTCCACGCCCTGCGCACGGCCCTGAGCGGAAGTGTCGGCGTGGTGCGCCGGGCGCTGTCGGAAACCGCCGCTTTCGACACCTCGCCACAGACGCTGCCGGGGCCGACGGGCGAAAGCAACCGTCTGAGCACGTTCCCACGCGGGAATGTCCTGTGCCTTGGTCCGACCCCCGAGATCGCCTTCGCACAAGCCGTACAGGCTTTGGGTGCCGGGTGCCCGGTGGTGATTGTCGTGCCCGGCGGCAAGGCCCTGGCCGCACCATTGTCCGACGCCGGCGCACCGGTTGTGGCCCTGGACGGAACAATCGATCCCGAAAGCCTGGCAGACATGGCGGACATCGACGTCGTGGCGGCCGCGGGTGCATCGGACTGGACGCACGCCCTGCGTATCGCCCTGTCGCAATGTGAAGGCCCAATCGTCCCCCTGGTGGTCGAGGAGATTGCCCCTGAACGCTATGTCCTGGAACGCCACCTTTGCATCGATACCACTGCAGCAGGCGGCAACGCAAAATTGCTGGCGTCAGCGTCGTAAAGGGAACTCACCGCTGGCCCCGGGGCGGATGGGGCTGCGGTGATTTCCAACCTTGGACCGCCGGAAGCTGGAAGCTTCCCAATGTCTCACGAAGACGGGCCGGGGACGCCTTCGGTGTGTTTGTGTGGCCTTGTGAATGCGGCCCCAGATGTTTGTGCCGGCCCCTTGCGATCTGTCCTTCGGCAATCAATGCCCGGTGATTTCAAAAATCAGTCAGCAGAAACTGAACCCGGTGGGCTCTACAAATCTAGGGGGCCTCAAGCTTCAACTGCACCTTGACTGCCTTCTCGCGGTTGGCGGCTGTCTTGAAGGCCTCGACAGCGTCTTCCAAGGGATAGGTCTGGGTCACGATCGGGGTCACGTCGATGACGCCGCGATCAATCAGGTCTACCGCCTGTGCGAACTCCGGGTGGAAGCGGTGCGTGCCCTTGAAGTTGATTTCCTTGCCGACGATTGCGTTGATCGGAAGGCTCAGGCTGCCGGCGACGCCCACTTGTACGATTGTGCCGCGCGGACGCACGGCCGCGATGGCAGAGAGGATGGCGGGTTCGGCGGCGGAGCATTCGAACACGATATCGAAGGGTCCGTGTTCGGCCACGTATTCGGCCACGCCGTCACGGTTGGCACCAATGTTGATTGTCTTGGTCGCGCCCATCCTTTCGGATACGGCCAGCGTGAAGTCGAACAGATCGGTCACAACGATGCTGTCGGCCCCCTGCATTTTGGCAACCGCCACGCACAGCGCGCCAATCGGCCCGGCCCCGGTAACCAGGACTTTCTTGCTGCCAAGCGGACCCGCCTGAGCCGCGGCATGCAGGCACACCGCCAGAGGTTCGCTACAGGCGGCATTGGCCAGCGGGGTGTCCTTGCCGATCTTGAAACACTGTCGCTGCGGCGTCACCATCTTGGATCGGAACCCACCCTGAACATGGGGAACCGTGCGCGCAGAGCCCATGAAGCGCATGTTCACGCAGTGCTGAAATTCTTCGCGGGCACAGTATTCACAATCAAAGCAGGGCTGGCTGGGGCTGACGGCGACGCGGTCGCCGATCTGAAGGTCGCCCACCTTGGCGCCCACCGCCTCGATCACACCGGACACTTCGTGACCCAGAATGATCGGGGCAATGACGCGCACCGGGCCGAAGCCGCCGTCTTGGTAATAGTGCATGTCAGACCCACAGATCCCGCCGTGGGTCATGGCGACACGCACATCGTCGGGGCCCATGTCGTCAAGGGCAACCTCATCAACGCGCAGGTCATTTTGTTTGTGAAGAACACAGGCTTTGATGGTCATGTTTTTTCCTAAGGCATGAGGACAGAAGGCAGCCATGTCGAAATGGCAGGCACATAGGACACCAGCAACAGCACAAGGATGTTGGTGAACAGGAATGGAAGGATTGCGATCACGACAGGGGTGAGCGGCAGGCGCGCGATCCCGGCGCAGACGAACAGGCAGACACCCAGGGGGGGCGTGGTCAGGCCGATCATCAGGTTCAGAACCGCGAAGGTCGCGAAGTGCAGCGGTTCGATATCCACCGCAACGGCAAGTGCCAGAAGCGGCACGAAAAGGATGATCAGCGCCGCGATCGTTTCCATGAACATTCCGACCAGCAACAGCAGGATGTTGATGATCAGGATCACCAGGAACTTGTTGTCGGTCATCGACAGAACCGCCGAGGCAATCGCCTGCGGGATCTGTTCCGACACCAGAATCCAGCCGAAGACATTGGCAAACCCGACAAGCAGCAGGATGCCCGTGGCGGACACGGCACTGTCCACGACGATCTTCGGAATCTCCAGAACCGGCAGTTCGCGGTAGATGAACAGCCCGATCACCATGGCATAGACCGAGGCAACGATGGCCGTTTCCGTGGGTGTCGCGATCCCGCTGAGCAGGCCGTAAAGAATGATCCCGGTCATCGCGAGCGCCCAGAACGCCCCCGCAAACGATTTGCCGATTTCGCTGAAGCCTTGCCAGTCCTGTTTGGGGAAGTTCTTCTTGCGCGCGATCAGATAGGTCGTGACCATCATCGCAAGACCCATCAGGATGCCGGGAATGGCCCCCGCCAGGAACATCTTGCCGACGGAAATGCCCGACAAAGCACCGACAATGATCATCGGGACGCTGGGTGGGATGATCGGCCCCACGGTCGAGGACGCCGCGGTGACGGCCGCCGAAAAATCAGCCGGATACCCCGCCTTTTTCATCCCCGGAATCATCACGCCACCGATAGAGGCCGCATCGGCCACAGCCGTGCCGGTGATGCCGCCAAACAGCATCGACGCGCCGACGTTGGTCAATCCAAGGCCGCCCCGGATCCAGCCAACCAGAGAGTTTGCGAAGCGGATAATGCGTTCGGTAATTCCGCCACGGTTCATCAGGTTGCCCGCAAGGATGAAACCCGGAATGCTGAGCAGGACGAATACGTCCATGCCCGCATACATTTTTTGCGGCATCACCACGGCGGGGATGCCCATGATCAACAGATAGCTGAGCGAGCTGACGCCCAGCGTCACGGCCACGGGCAGGCCAATTATCAGCCCAACGACAAATACGGCGATCAGGATTGTAAGGCCCATCAGACGAGATCCTCGCGAACGTCCGCTTTGCCATCACGGCCGGCAAACACCATACCGATGACTCTGAAAACGGCGAAAAGTAAAAGGGTCACCAGCAGCCCAAAGACCGTGAAATGGACGAAGTCCATGCGCAGGGTCATGGCCGGGGATGTTTGCATCGCACCGATGGAGACATATTTCCAGGCGGGGGGAATCAGGTAGGCACAGAGCAATGCGGTCAGCGCGGCGGAAATCAGCCGCAGCCGCCACGGCCATTTTCCGGGCAGGTTTTCGCAGACAACATCGACGTTTACCAGATCACCGGAGCGCAGCGACAGGCCCGCCCCGAAAGCGACCATGTAGAGCATCGAGAACCGTGTCAGCTCTTCGGTCCAGATCGGAGAGGAGCCGAACGTCCGCCCCAGGACCTGCGTCAGGACTGTCACGATCAACACCAGGAACGAGATACCGACACCGATGCGGCAGACAGCGTAGAAGAAGCTTTCAATTCTGGCCATGGGACTGTTTCCGGCTAAAGGGCAAGGAATTGCCGACCCGATGTCGGCAATTCCCCTTTATTTCAGGCAGGTTCGCTTAGTTGGCGAACAGGCCTTCGACGATCGGCTTGATCTCGTCGCTGACGTTGGCAAGAACCGCGTCACGGGCGGCAGCCTGGAAGGCAGCGCCATCGACTTCAACGAAGGTCATGCCGTTTTCCTCAAGGTAGGCTTTGTCGGCGGCCAGGCTGTCAAGCAGCAGGCTGCGCTCGTATTCTTGGGCGGCGGCGGCGGCTTCCATGACGGCGGCCCGATCCTCTTCGGACAGCTTGGCCCATGTGGATTCAGCGATCGTCAGATAGATCCAGGACCGCACGTGCTCGGTCTGGTTCACGTACCCCTGAACTTCGTTGAAGTTCGCAGAGCGGATCAGCGCCAGCGGGTTTTCCTGACCGTCGATCACGCCGCTTTGCAGCGAGGTGAACACTTCGGAAAAGGCCATCGGGGTCGGGGATGCACCAAGGGCCGCCCAGACATCGACGAACAGCGGCACGTTCGGAACGCGCATCTTCATGCCGTCCAGGTCCGCAGGAGACTCGATCGGGCGTTGCGAGGTCAGGTTGCGCGGGCCGCGAGCAAAGAATGCAATCGGACGCACCTGGGCTTTTGCGATGATCTGAGCTTCGATCTGATCGCCGATCTCGCCACCGGCCACTTCGTCCATGTGCTCAAGCGAGCGATAGGCGTAGGGCACGGCCAGAAGGGCTGCCATCGGCGCCCAGTTCTGAAGGCTTTCACCTGTAATGGTCATGTCCACGGTGCCAAGCTGCATGCCGTTGATCAGGTCGATCTCTTTGCCCAGCGACTCGTTCGGGAACACCTGAACAGCGATACGCCCGTCGGTCCGCGCGCTGAGTTCTTCGCCGAAACGAACTGCGGCAAGGTGCCATGAGTTGTCTTCGTTGGCGAGGTGGCCGAGTTTCAGCGTCATTTCCTGGCTGAAGACAGCGGTGCCGCTGGCAATCGCCATGCAGCTTGCAGCCGCCAAAGTGGTGAATTTCGAAATTAGGCTCATGGTTTACTCCTCCTAGAGTTTTGGATTTTCTTCGCGGGACTCGCCCGGCGAATTCTCGAAGTGGTCAGGGTAAAGTGCCCGAACGCGCGGCAAACTGTTGAGAATCTCGCGCAGATGGGCCCGCATGGCGTCCTCTGCTCCGCTCACAGTTTTCTGCTCGATGAAGTCGACGATCTGTTCGTGTTGACCAATCAACTTGGATATGTGGAATTCTTCGAAGGTGATGAACCGCACGCGGTCCATTTGTGACTTGATGCCTTCAAGGAACCTCCATGATTTCGCCAGCCCCGCCCCTATGGCAAGGGTCATGTGGAACCGTTCATCCAGTTCCATGAATTTTTCGGGTGAGCCTTTTACGACCTTTTTCTGCATGGACAGCTGCGCGCGCAGCTCCTTGATCAGATCGCCACTGTCCTCGGAGGCAAGTTTGGCGACAATGTCGGACTCAACGGCCTCGCGCACAAAGCGGGCGTTCAGCACGGCGTCGTAGTCGATCTTGCACACATAGGTGCCACGCTGGGGGCGAACCTCGACCAGGCCCTCGTTCATCAGGGTGATGAAGGCTTCGCGCACCGGCTGGCGGCTGACGCCGTATTCCTTTGCAAGCTCCGGTTCGGACAGGCGGGACATCGGGCGCAGGTCATTGCGGATGATACGGCTTCGCAGGATTGCACGCAGCTGAGGGCTCACAGCCTTGCGGTGATCCAGCACCCATCCCTCAACGTCGACCAAGTCAAGCATGTGTCATCCTCCTGCCTTTTCTATACTTGCCTACTTCCATACAAGTCAACTAAATGTTATGGTTTGCTAGGGTCTCATCGGGACCGTAATCTTTTCAATGCGTTGTGCATTGTGGCGGAGAACAGCATGCAACAATCTTGGCGTTGGTTTGGACCAAAGGATACAGTTTCGATCCCAGATATGCGACAGGCGGGGGTCACCGGGGTGGTCAGCGCGCTGCATCACATCCCCAATGGCGTGGTCTGGTCGGACGAGGAAATCAAACGGCGCCAGCAGCAGATCGAACAGCAGCCGAACGGCGCGCCGACAAGTCTGGTGTGGAATGTCGTCGAAAGCCTGCCGGTGTCCGAAAATATCAAGCAGCAGACCGGCGATTGGCGCGCCCATATCGAAAACTACAAGCAAAGCATCCGGAATCTTGCAGCGGCCGGCGTGCCGGTGATCTGCTATAACTTCATGCCGGTGCTGGACTGGACGCGAACCAATCTGGGGTATGAATTGCCCAACGGTGCACGGTGCATGCGGTTCGACGTGGTCGATTTTGCGATCTTCGATATATTCGTTCTGGCTCGTGACGGGGCAAGCGATGATTTCCCCGCCGAGGTCGTGCAGCAGGCCAAGACACGCCGCGATACGATGACCGACACCGACCTTGATGCGTTGATGCAAAACGTGATCTGCGGACTGCCGGGTGCAGAAGAGGGATATTCCCTTGACGATCTGCGCGCGCATCTTCGCGCGTATGACGGTATCGACGCCGAGCGTCTGCGCCAGCACCAGATTGATTTCCTGACCGAGGTCGTGCCCGTGGCGGAAGAAGTGGGTGCGCGCCTGTGTTGTCACCCCGACGATCCGCCCTTCGCGCTGCTGGGCCTGCCGCGCATCATGTCGACCGAAGCGGACTACACCCGCCTGATGGCCGCCGTGGATTCGCCTGCAAACGGGATCACGCTGTGCAGCGGCTCGCTGGGCGTGCGCGCGGACAACGACCTGCCGGGCATGATGCGTCGCCTTGGGTCACGGGTGCATTTCGTGCACCTGCGCAACGTCTGCCGAGAAACCGACGGCCTGCCCAATTCCTTCCACGAGGCCGCGCATCTTGAGGGCGTGACCGATATGGTCGAGTTGATCGCCGCCGTGCTGGACGAGGAAAAACGCCGCGCCGCCGAAGGTCGTACGGATTGCAACATCCCGTTCCGCCCCGACCATGGGCAGGATATCCTCAGCGATCTCGGGAAGAACAGCCAGCCTGGCTATCCCGCCGTGGGCCGCCTCAAGGGGTTGGCCGAATTGCGCGGCATCATCGAGGCCCTGTCCCATCCGAGGTCTGCGGCATGACGGGTTTGACTTCCCGAAGCATCGCGAAGGCGCCAGCTACGGCGGCCACCCCGCAGTATGACCGTAACGCCTGTGGTGTCGGGATCGTGCATCTTGGCCTTGGCGCGTTTCACAAGGCGCATCAGGCGTTTTACACCGATGCGGCCCTGGCGGCGGAGGGCGGCGATTGGAAAATCATCGGCGTCAGCATGCGCAATGAACAGGTGGCGGCGGATTTCAACGCCCAGGACGGACTGTTCACGATTCTTGAAAAAGGGAACGACGGCGCAAAGGCGCAGATCATCGGCAGCATCGACCACGCCGTGTGCGCGCGCACCCAGCCCGAACAGGTTCTGGACGCCCTGTGCGATGCCAACGTCCGCGTGGTCACGACCACCGTCACAGAGAAAGGCTATGGTATCGACCGCGCGACTGGCGGCCTTGACCTGTCCAACCCGGTCATTGCACAGGACTTGACCCGCGACAGCGCCCCGGTCGGGGTCATCGGGCTGATCGTCACGGCACTGGCGCGGCGCCGCACCAGAGGCATCGCGCCCTTTACGGTGCTTTGCTGCGATAACCTTCCTGAAAACGGCACATTTCTTCGCGCCGGGTTGATCGACTTTGCCAACCGGTACGATACGGACCTGGGCCAATGGATTGCCGACACCGTCGCTTGCCCCTCGTCGATGGTGGATCGCATCACCCCGGCGCAAACCGCCGATACCCGCGCGCTGGCGCAGGAACTGACCGGCTCCGAAGACGTTCTGGCGATCGAAACCGAGAGCTTTCATCAGTGGGTGATCGAAGACAATTTTCCCACCGGACGCCCGGCATGGGATGCGGCGGGTGCGATCTTTACCAATGATGTCGCCGCATATGAAAAAATGAAGCTGCGCCTGTTGAACGGCAGCCATTCCCTGATCGCCTACATGGGCCAGCTTCTTGGCAAGCAGTACGTGCGCGATGTCATGGCAGACCCGTGTCTTGAAGCCATCGTGCGCCGGCATCTTGAAGAGGTGTCTGCGACCTTGCCCGCCTTGCCCGATATTGATCTGCCGCAATACCGTGCCGATCTGATCGCGCGATTCCGCAATCCGAATATTGCACATGAGACCCTGCAGATTGCGTCAGACGGGTCCGAAAAGATGCCGCAAAGGATCTTTGCCCCCGCGGCCGACGCAATCGCGCACAACCTTTCAATTCAAAGCGGCGCCTTCGCGACGGCTGTCTGGATGTGGTACTGCAAAAGGGGCGGCAAAGGGATGGATGATCGCGCGATAAACGACCCACGCGCAGACCTGCTCAGAGCCGCCGCGCAGGGTGACACTCCGGACGAAATACTGTCCGCATTCGAGAGAATGCCGGGGTTGTTCCCCAAAGAGTTGTCTGAGTCCCCAGCATGGCGGAAAAGTGTCCTTGGTGTTCTTGGGGACCTAGCAGAAAACCCAATTGAACAGGTTGTTGAAACAACGTTCGGACGCATTTCGTGAAATCTGCGTGCGCGCTGAATCGACAAGCTGGTGCGGGGTCTGTTTGGAGCCCGGATATCTGTTTTCAGGCAACAGGCAAGATGCCGTGACCCGACTTTTGATGGCCGTTTGAAGGGTCAGCAGGATTCCGCAACACCGCCCTTAGGCCGCCGACCAATCCGCCGCCAGCCACGCAATTGTGGGCGTTCGAGTTCTGGTTTGTGACAGGTTTCAGGCCCTATTTCGCCTGCCTGCTTCCCAGAAACCGGCAGATCGCCCTCAGCAGAAGGAGGTTGACCAGCGGCATTGCTGCCGCAAGCCAGGGCCATGTTGCTTCAGGTGCGAAGTCGATGAAGCGATTCCAGGGGAGACCAAGCGGCAACAGAAACACTCCGGCCAGCGGATCGCGTTCCTGTCCGAACAGACCAAACTGGCCGATCAGAAAAATCCCAATGGCGAAGAGCCACAGCATACCGAACAGCCAGACAATGATCTTGCAAGGCCTCATCGGAAGCTCGCCCTGATTTCCGGCACTACAGGGTGCCTTCGTTGGTCAACGACGTGATGTCCGCCGTGGTCCCGTCGCTGTAGCCGATGCAACTCCAACGGGCACGTTGTGGACCAACCCCGACGATCACCTGGGTTCCGGCTTGCGAATAATCGGACGACAAAAGCACGACGTCTCCGTTGTTCGTGGTCCTGGTGACATCCCTCAGGCAGGCCTGCTCTTCGATGCTGGGCGTGGCGGAAGGGGAGGTACCGGTGCTGTGCTCGACACAGGCCGAGAGCGCAAGAAGCGAAACCAAACAGACAGTGGTCGTAGCTTTGTTATTCATCCTGGCTCTCCAAACAGGAATACGCGATCATTCGATGCCAATGATCAAGTTGTAGCCTTGCCGTGCGCCGGTGCGGTTGATCACCTCGATCACGTGATCTCCAGATTGCCAAAGCTGGCCGCGATACTCCCGATCACCGCCCATGAGATCCCGAAGGAAAGATCCGTCGGGATTGAAGATCTGGTAGTCGAGGGGCCCTCCGTCAGCGGCAACGCGGGTGTACAGGAACTGATCCTTTGCAGCGCCGATCACGTACTGGCGTGAGGCACCCGGTGCCAATGCATCGCTCAGCTCCGTTCCGGTCGTCCCGGCATTGAACCTGACGCGCACCCGATCCGTTGCCCCGGCCATGGCGCCCCCGCCTTCGTCGGCAGCGCTTGCGACGCTCAATTCCCCGACGGTACCGTCGGAAAAGGCACGGCAGCGCCAGGTGGTGCCACCAAGGTCGCGCAGCATGACCAGGGTTGCGGCCTCGGAGAACTCCGAACTCAGCACTTCGCCGGATTGCCCATCCGGCCCGCCCACGACCCTAAGCTGGTCAATACAGCCGTCTATGGCATCCTGTTCTGCTGAAAAGACGGGGATCGCGACCAGGGTTGTTGCGACCGCAGCTGCGGTGAGTTTGCTGAATGGCACGATGGACCTCTCTACGGTTGATATTCGAAAGGCTATTGGCGACCCGAATGCTGCGCAAGCAACATTTTTGGGTTGTTAACCCGACCGCAAACTGTACCGTCAACCGGACAATAAATGGAGAATTTACATGAAATTCACATCCACGCTTTCCGTTCTGGCCATAGTTGCCCTGACCGCCTGTGTCGACGATGGCGCCTCGGTCGGCCAGCCCAGCGTCGGCAGCAGCAGCGATCTGTCGTCCTTCGAAGGCGCCCGCGCCGGGCAGGCTGAAATGGGAATTCAGAACCTTGGGTACGAATTGGTGCGCACCGAAGGTCTGACCGCCTATTGGTTCAATCGCAGCACGGGCGCCTGCGCGCGTGTCGTCACCGCAGACGGACGCTATTCTTCCGTGGACATGCTGCCGTCCGGGGATTGCTGATCATCCGTTGATGGACGCGCGCCGCGACAAGCGATCTTGAAGAAGACGTGATTGATGGTGCAGGGCGCTATGCAGTCACGTTCTCAGACGACGGCAGTTGCGCGCTGCAGGCTGACTCCAATCGCACCACCGGGACATGGGCACTGGAAGACACGCAACTTGTGCTTGAGTCAGGCCCGGCGACGCTGGCACTCTGTCCGCCACCGTCGTTGGGCGACGCGTTCGCGCGTATGATGACGGCTTCGAATGTCTTTGAATTTGACGGGGACAACCTTGTCGTTCGCGTCGAGGATCCCACGTATCGGGTCATCCAGCTGGAAAGCGCAGGGGCCGCCCGCTAGGCACGCGCCACTGCCCGCCATCTGACGTCGGCCTGCGTATAATCAGGCCCTGCGGTGGCCGTGCACCCGCGCCCGGGGCGCGACCTACTGCGATCCAGAAGTGTCCGCCGCAGTCGGTTGCGGTGTATAGTCGTAGTGCCAGGGTTCATGGAGCGAGGACAGCGGCCCGGAGAAGCACGGCCCGGCGGCTGTCACGCTTGCCTTGAGTTTGTCTTCCCAGCCGCCCTGCCGCCACTCGGTCTCGATCGCGTCATAGTCCGTGCTGGCGATGATCTTTCCATCCTTCGTGATCTGGAAATCAATCGCCTGCGCACGCCCATGCCGCGAAAGTCCCGGCGCGGCGATATGCGCGCGGGTTTCGGGGGTATAGCGCTTCAGCCATTTCTCGAAACGTGCCAGCGCTTTGGGGTCGGTAGGGGAGGGTGTGGCCGCTTTGCTGTTCAGCCAGGCCTCGTGGATTTCGGCACCCGACACCCCGACGGAGTTGTTCTCGTTCCAGTGGTCGATCTGCGTGTCGAGGCTCCGCACGCGGGAATGTACATAGATCGCGTGGCCGGGATTGCGTTCGGCAAAATCGGCACTGATGGCGTCAATCTCGGATTGCAGCGCCAGTTGCGCCTCGGATCCCTGGAACGCGGCAATCTCTTCCTCGCTCCAGCTCCAACGCTCCTCCAGCTTGCCGGAAAACCGCAGGTAGCTGCGCATGGCAAGAAGCTTGCGCGGCTCTTCCGGGATCGCGGCAACGGCGGAGGCAACCTGCTCCGGCAGAAGTTGCGCTGCAATGGCATCCAGATCGGCGGTGTCTTCTGCCAAAGCGACAGTGACGCCGAAGATCAGCGCATGGAACGCGCCGACAATGGCACCAGGCGTCTGCCCGAAACGTCGCATCAAATTGCCCTCTCTATTCCCTGAGGCATGTGCGGCATCGGCTGCGGGCTATTCCACATTTCCAATGATCACATGTTGCGGCACCTGATAGGTCTGCTGACCCAGGGACACCACGATCACATCTCCCGACAACGCGCTGGATTGTGCATCCAAAGCGCTGCCTTCCGCGATGTCTGCATAGACCAGCTCGCCATCTGAAAAATGCACGGCGCGCTCGCCCGCGTCGGGATCATAGATCACCAGAACCGCCGAGTGGTCGCCGTCTCGCGCAACGCCATAGTCGCAGCTCAGGACCGGGCTGTCGTCCGAGCCCTGGCAATCGAGGCTGCCGATGTTGTCGAACACGCCCTGCTGCGCCCGCACCGTGGCCGGTGCAGGCCGCAGGTACTCTGCCGCGGCCCAGCCGGTGGTGCCCGATGCGTCCAGAAAGGTGATGTTGCACCAGTCGTAGCTGTCCCCGACCTGGCATCCCTGATTGCGCAGAAGTGTTCCGGGCAGGACGCGGGTGACCACCGGTGCATCCGTGCCGGGCGCCTGTCGGATGTTCAGCGGTCCACGGACCCCGTCCACCGTGACGTAACCGATATCGAAAACCGACGGCAGCAATTCGGCCAGCCCCAACTGGGTTTCACCCCGGGAAAGTACGAAAGCGCCGGTGAAGGGATCATGGGCGAACGCAGTTTCCCCCTGCAGCAGTTGCAGGATCGTCTCTTCCTGCATGGCAAGGGCGTCATCGAAGCACGCCATCCGGGTCACGGCCAATGGGGTGTCCACCACCAGAACCGTGTTTTCGAACCGTGCCGATCCGGTGAAGCTGTTGCAGCCGGTGTTGCCGGCGATGGTGCCATCCGCGCCAAGCGCGATCTGGGGGTCTCCGGCCGCGGCCGAGCCGTTCACCGATACGATGGTCCAGTCACTTGCCAGCCCCAAGGTCGGCGACATGCAGGCGGTGGCGGCAAGCCCGAGCGCCCCGGCAAGGCGGTACAGATCATTCATCGGTGTCTTCCTTGATGAAATCGGATACATGGGCGCTTTCGGACCCGTCCGGCGACGGCGTACTGGGCGCGGGGGCAAGGCTTGCGCGTGGTACGGCCGCGAAGGCTCTGAAACGGTACTGCACTTTTTCTGTCCCCGGTGTCGTCATGACATGATCACGAAATCGCGCTGCGAACGGCTGTCGGGATGCAGCGGCAGGTCTGTCAGGATGTAGATCATGCCCGGATGGACGTATTGACGGATCTGCTCGGCAAATGCCTTGTCCGTGCGCACACGCTTGAGATCCTGCATCTCGGCACTCTGCGATGTGCCGTATGTGAGGGCTTGCCAGTGCATACCCTTGGCGCCTTCGTGGGCGCCCTGCAGGACGTAGACATGAGCGCCCAGGGGATCGCCGTCCCATTCGAGCACCCCGGAGGCGACCTCCACGTCGTTTTCGATGATCACGATTTTCCGGTCATGGGAGGACGCAAGGATCGTGGTGACCGGATACGCCTCGTCCAGGGTCCAGTCCGCAGGGTGCTTGCGCCCCTCCAGGGTTGAAACAACATCCTCGAATTCGTGCTCGGCATAACTCGACAGCACCATTCCCGGATGAACCACATCCACCGGGAAGTGATGTTCGTCGGCAACGATCACCGGTGTCCCCAGGTGCGTGACCTCGAACAGCAGGGCCGAGAACTTCAAGGGCAGGCGCACACATCCATGGGACGCCGGATAGCCCGGCAGGTTCCCGGCATGAAGGGCGACCCCATCCCATGTCAGCCGGTTCATGTTCGGCATGGGCGCGTTGTTATAGGTCGAGGAGCGGTGATCCCGATCCTTTTGCAGCACAACGAAAACCCCCGTGGGCGTTTCATGCCCGGTCTTGCCCGTGGAACAGGTCGATACCGCGATCCGAACGCCATTGCGATAGATGTGCACCCGCTGGTCCGTGAGCGACACGATGACCGCGACCGGCCCGGTGGGCTGACGCTCGGGATGCCACGTGAACTCGCCGGGTTTGAGCTCGTGGATCTCCTTGTAGACGTGTTGTCCGGCAAGCGGGCCGGCCAGCAGCGCCAGCGCAGCACCACCAGAGGCAGCAAGGAGCTTTCGCCGAGTCAGGGCAGTCGGATTGGACATGTTTGGAGATCTCGTTTTCTGCTCAGATGGTAGGTGACACAAGATCGCCCACAAGATGTAGCCTTGTAAACCCGTTTTTGGGGCCGAATCCCGCCGGGTGCCATTTGGCCCCCGGCGTTCCCCAGCAGGCACGTGTTTTCCGAGCATCCTCGCGATGCGGTTGCGAGGCCTTAAGCGGCGCATTGGGTGGATCGGCAACTCTCGGATGTGATGTTTGAAAACCGACCTGAAGGAAGGAATGACCCGGCGCCGGATTTCAGCTCAGAACATGGTCCTTCGCGGTCAAGGCCTCGGGCGGGCGGCGGTTCAGCGCTTCCGACACCGAGATTTCGATCGTGCGGCACATCGCATCCAGCGGCAGCCCGTTCTGCACGTTGCGAAACGGGTGCTCCAGTTCGTTGGTGACGGCCTGCAGACCAAAGAACACATAGGCCACGACCGCGGCAAAGAGGGGCGCGAGCCAGCCCGTGGTTTCGATCAGTGCGAAGGGAAGCAGCCAGCAATAGATATAGGTGGTTCGACGAACCAGCAGGGAATAGACAAACGGCAAAGGCGTCGTGAAGATGCGTTCACACCCCGCCTGCGCCAGCGCCATGGAGGACAAGGTCTGTGAGAGGGTCATCTGACCGAACCCGCTGATCGCGTCAGCCTTGGTCAGCGTGCCAATCTTGTCGGCCATGGACCGCAAGGCTGCATCGGCCGGGTTTGTCTTGGTGACCATGGCGTCGGCCTGTTCCTTGCCGATCCAGCCCAGGATATCTGCTTTCACATCCACTCCGCGCAGGAAACCGCGATGCAGATGCGCGAAGGCCACCGCACAAGACAGGATCTGTTCGCGGTCCGCGTCCTTTTCTACGAAAACACACATGTGCCGCCCCAGGTTGCGCACATCAGCAATCATCGTGCCCCAAAGCTTGCGTGCTTCCCACCAGCGGTCATAGGCGGCGTTGTTGCGAAAGCCGAGGAACAGCGAAAGCGCGACCCCGAATATGCCCATCGCCCCGATCGAGATGTGCGGCAGCGTGACGACATGCCGATCGAGCAGCACGACAACGATGGTCAACAGGGCAATCATGATGATCCTGCCGATGATCTTTGGCACGACAGACCCTTGCATCACGAAAAACAGTTTCAGGGTCGAAGGGTGTTCCCGGACAATCATTTTGCGAACCTGGCTGTCGTGGGTGTCATGTCTTGCGCCTTTCCCAATCCTTCGCCCAGATGATCCAGAAGCAGCCTCACCTTGGGCGAAAGGTGGCGGTTGTGCGGGTAGATCGCCCATATCCCGTCATCGGGTGCACGGAAATGGTCAAGGACCGGGACCAGCCGGCCCGTGTCGATCTCGGAATGAACGTAATAGTCCGGCAGTTGGATGATGCCGATGCCCTTCAGCGCGGCATCGACCAGCGACCACCCGCTGTTGCAGCGCAGGTTTCCTTTGACACGGATATGCCGCGCTTTGCCGTCTTCCTGAAACCGCCATGTGTTCAGCGTGCCTTGCAGGCAATTGTGCTGATCCAGTTCGGACAGGGTGTATGGCGCGCCGTGCCCCGCAAGATAGTCCGGTGAGGCGCAGGTGTGGTGGGTCCGCGCTGCCAGGCGTCTGGCCATCATCGTGCTGTCATCCAGTTCGCCCAGACGGATCGCCAGATCATAGCTTTCCGCCACCAGATCCACCATCTGATTGGTCAGCTTCAGGGTGACCTCAAGGTCGGGGTAGCGCGCAACGAAATCATTGATCAGCGGTGCAATCCTGCTTTCGCCAAAAGTCACCGGCGCTGTCATGTTCAGCCTGCCCCTGGGGGTTTGATGCAGATCGGTCACGGCCCGTTCCGCGTCGGCCAGCGCATCCAGCACCTGTCGGCAATGGTTGTAATAGACCTGTCCTGCGTCGGTGATCGAAACCTTGCGGGTCGTCCGGTAGAACAGCTTGACCCCCAGTCGCGTCTCAAGCGCGCCGATCTGGCGACTGACCTGCGCGGTAGAGATCCCAAGCCGGTTGCCGGCGGCCGTGAAGCTCTCCGCCTCGGCAACGGCCACGAATTCAGAAACGCCGTCCCATTTGGCCAATGTTACACCCTCTTGCGCGGTATCACTGTTGCAGAACGGTAATAGTAATTTGCGTCATGGGCTAATTATCGTACCTCAGGAATAGTGTAAATCGTAACCCAGAGCCTCTCCTCCAAAGAAAAGTGAGCCAAGATGACCGATGTAATCAAATGCAAGGCCGCCGTTGCCTGGGCTGTGAACCAGCCGCTTTCGATCGAAGAAATTGACGTGATGCCGCCGCAAGCCGGCGAAGTGCGCATCAGGATCATTGCGTCCGGGGTCTGCCACACCGACGCCTTCACCCTGTCGGGCGACGACCCGGAAGGGCTGTTCCCTGTCATCCTCGGCCACGAGGGCGGCGGCATTGTCGAATCCATCGGCGAGGGCGTGACCAGCGTTGCCGTGGGAGACCACGTCATTCCGCTCTACACGCCCGAATGCGGAGAATGCAAATTCTGCAAGTCCGGCAAGACCAACCTCTGCCAGAAAATCCGTGAAACCCAAGGAAAGGGTCTGATGCCCGACGGCACCACCCGGTTCTTCAAGGACGGCAAGCCGATCCTGCACTACATGGGCTGTTCGACCTTCTCGGAATACACCGTGCTGCCGGAAATCTCGCTGGCCAAGGTCAACCCCGACGCGCCGCTGGAAGAGGTCTGCCTGCTGGGCTGTGGTGTCACCACGGGCATGGGCGCGGTGATGAACACGGCCAAGGTCGAAGAGGGCGCAACCGTTGCGATCTTCGGCATGGGCGGCATTGGCCTTTCGGCGGTCATTGGCGCGGCCATGGCCAAGGCCAGCCGGATCATCGTGATCGACATCAACGAAAGCAAGTTCGACCTGGCCCGCAAGCTGGGCGCGACCGACTTCATCAACCCGAAGGATCATGACAAGCCGATCCAGGATGTGATTGTCGAGTTGACCGATGGCGGTGTGGACTACTCGTTCGAGTGTATCGGCAACGTCAATGTCATGCGCTCGGCGCTGGAGTGCTGCCACAAGGGCTGGGGTGAGTCCGTGATCATCGGCGTTGCCGGGGCCGGTCAGGAAATCTCGACCCGGCCGTTCCAGCTCGTTACAGGCCGTGTCTGGCGCGGGTCTGCTTTTGGGGGCGTCAAGGGCCGGTCCGAACTGCCCGAATATGTCGAGCGGTACATGCAGGGCGAATTCAAGCTCAACGACTTCATCACCCACACGATGGGCCTGGAAGACATCAACGAGGCGTTCGATCTGATGCACGAGGGCAAGAGCATTCGCTCTGTCATCCATTTCGACATGTAAACCAACCAAGCAGGTCGCGCCTTGTTGGCGCGACCTGAAGTCTTTTTCAAAGGTGCGGCATGACCCTCGACAACCTGAGCGACAACAAGAGCTTCGATGGGTGGACGAAACACTACTCCCACCGTTCAACCACGCTGAATTGCGACATGCGGTTTGCGATCTACCTGCCGCCGCAGACGGCCAAGGGGCGGAAGGTGCCGGTGATCTACTGGCTGTCCGGGCTGACCTGCACCGATGAGAACTTCATGCAAAAGGCCGCCGCCCAACGTGTCGCCGCTGAGCTTGGCGTTGCAATCGTCGCCCCGGACACCAGCCCACGCGGTACGGATGTCGCCGACGACACGGCCTTTGATCTGGGGCAGGGGGCCGGATTTTACGTCAATGCAACGCAGGCACCGTGGAACCGCCACTATCACATGTATGACTACGTGATGGATGAACTGCCCGCGCTCGTCGAGGCGACTTTTCCGGTCAGCAGCAAACGCTCGGTGTTCGGCCATTCCATGGGCGGCCATGGCGCGCTGGTCATGGCGCTGCGCAATCCTGATCGGTTCCAGTCCGTTTCGGCCTTCAGCCCGATCGCCAATCCGGTCAACTGCCCGTGGGGCCAGAAGGCCTTTGCCGCGTACCTCGGCAAGGACAGCGCCGCATGGGGCGACCACGATGCAAGCCTGCTGATGCGCAAGGCAACCGGGGCTGTTCCCGCGCTTGTCGATCAGGGCGGCGCCGATCCTTTTCTGGAAGAACAGTTGAAGCCCGAAACGCTGGAGGCGGCGGCCAGGGCCAGCGGCTATCCTTTGCAACTCAACAGGCGAGAGGGCTACGATCACAGCTACTACTTCATCGCCAGTTTCGTTGAGGATCACCTGCGGTTCCACGCGATGCATCTGGACGAATAGAGCACGAGAAGACATCCAATGAGCAAGGCATTCACCAAAGAGGACGTTGGCACCGAGAACATCCGGCTGGACGATTTGCCCCAAAGCCCGCACCCGAACCTGGTCACCCCCTCGGGCCTTGCGGATCTCAGGGCCCGGCTGGCGGCCCGTCGCCTGGATCTGGCCGAGCTGCGCAAGAAACCCGACGAAATGGATCGCAAGCACGCCGTTGCCGTTGCCGAGCGTGACATCCGCTTTCTCGAGGCGCGCGTCAGCCGGGCAATCCTGGTTGATCCCACCAGTCACCCCAGTGGACGTGTTGCCTTTGGCGCAGAGGTCGATGTTCTTGACGAGGCCGGCAGCGCGCAGACGTTTCGAATTGTCGGCGAAGATGAAGCTGACCCGGCGCGCGGCCTGATCTCTCCCTACTCACCGCTTGGCGTCGCCTTGCTTGGAGCTGAACGCGGCAGCGCTGTGGAATGGCGCAAACCCAACGGAGTCGTTGATCTTGAAGTCGTTGCGATCCGGTTCGAAGGGTTCCGGATCAACTAGGGCCCCGAAAATCGCCGCGCATAGGCCCGTCATGGATCGTTCAATAGGGACCAGCATCCGAAGACGCGGCCCCACGTCGGTGCATCGTTGGGCTGTTGATTGCCGCCGTTGACGGCTGCCGCTGCGATCCTCGGGAAATTCCCTTCCCGGATCCACTTTGCGGGATGGAGGCATCGGGTTCGGGATCCGGGTTTTTTACACGAACGGGATTGATCTGCACCGGGTCTTTCAAAGCGGCGCAGATCATTTTCGTATCACTTCGTCACATCTGCGATCCAGGTTCCCGCAGCAACCGCGCGCGGCAGACCAAGCGGCCCGATCGCGAGCAGGGCCACCTGGTGCAGATCGTCCTTTGCGACGCCTTCGGCAAGGCCCCGGCGGGAGTGAGAGTGGACAGCCCCTTCGGATCCCGCACCGATGGCCAGCGCCAGCTTGACCAGACGCCGTTCGCGTTCGGTCAGATTGCCCGCTTCAGCAGTGGCCGCCCCAAGTGCGGCATAGGCCTCCCAAACCGAGGGGTAGTTCTTGGCGAGATCGCCTGCGGCACCCGGTAGGTCTTTGCTCATGTTCTGTCCTTTCAGTCTGTGGTCGGGTTTTCAGCAACAATGTCCTAACCCGTGGATTTTGCTCTTTTGGGCATCTTGACGTCAAGAAAGCCCACTTGCGCTTTTGTGCCGCCAATCCGAATGACGATGATCATTCCGGGATGCGGCTTTCAGGTAACCGCGATCATCCTTTCGGTGGTCCGGGCGCCGGACATGTCCGTGCCGAGACAGACGCGGATCGTCCTGCCCGGTGTCAGCAACGGTCCGCGCGGCGCGGCTGTGGTGCCTCGCGTGCAGTGGTTCATGCCGCGTCGCGGTCCTGTCGAACGCAAGCCAGCCAGTGCAGGACCGCGTCCTCATTCATCGGCAGGTCACAGGCGCAGCCCGCCCCAAATTCCGACCAGCTTTCCGCATAGGTTGGTCGAACAGCCGTCAGCACCGGCACGTCCAGCGCGATGGCCTTGACCATCAGGTCGCGAAACCCGCGCCCTTCGCTTTCTCCGCGCCCGAAGCGATTGAGGATCAGCAGATCCGCCCCTTGCTCCAGCTCGGCCTCGATAAAGGCGGAGCAGTCGGCCAGGACGCCCGGATGCAGACGGCACCCCCGCGATCCATTGCCCAAGGGTTGCGAGATGCGGAATGTCCGCCGCGATCCAAAGGTCGTCAGGTCCATGTCGGCGCAGTGGCATTCGCCGCCCTCTGCGCCACGGGTTTGCACGGCCCCGCGTATGGTCAGTCCGCGGTCGGCCAGGGTTCGCGCGATGCCTTCCAGAAACGCGTCGATATCACCATGATCCAGTCGGATTGCGGCAAGGGGAGAGAGGCTCACTGGACATCTCCTTTTTGACAGAACGGACGCCACATCAAGGGCGTGCCGGGGGTGATGTGATGGCATTCGGACGGCACGATCGCCAGCCCGTCTGCACCGCTCAACGGAAACAATGTGGCCGATACGCTGTGGCCAAGGCGTTCGAGGACAGGCCGCCCCAGATCATCGTAGGATGCAAGGCGCACCGGGAAGACCTCGGCGCGTCCCGGTTTGCGGGTCCAGTCGAAATCGGCAACAGCCGGCACCGGCGCGAAGGTTCCCGGCCGTTCCCCAAGAAGGCGTGCGATCTGGGGCAGGACAAACATGTGAAATCCCACGTGCACCGCGAAGGGGTTTCCCGGCAGACCTGTGAACGCCGCGTTGCCCAGCGTGCCGAACATCACCGGCTTGCCCGGCTTCAACGCCACGCGCCAGCCGTGCACCGTGCCGCCGGCAGAACTCAGCGCGGCGCGTATGTGATCTTTGCCACCCATCGACACAGCGCCGGATGACAGGATCAGATCATGGCCGTTGCCGATGCCGGCGAACGCTGCCGCGGTGGCGTCGGCGTCATCCGGCAAGATGCCCAGATCCACCGCCTCGGCGCCTGCCTGGTGCAGCATTGCCAACAGCATCGGGCGGTTGGCATCGGGGATTTGACCGGGGGCGCATGGCCCGCTGTGCAATTCGTCCCCGGTGGAAAACACAGCGACACGGGGGCGTCGAAGGACATCAACCTGTGCGATGCCATTGGCGGCCAGCAGGCCGATGTGATGTGATCCGATCCGCGTGCCCGCTGCCAGCAGGACCTGACCGGCGGCCTGATCACTGCCCATGCGGCGGATATTGTCACCCACGCGCGGTACCGTTTCGACATGGACCTTGTGAGCCTTGTCGACGCACGCCTCGATCATGACCACCGCATCGGCACCCTTCGGCAGGGGGGCACCGGTGAAAATGCGCATCGCCATGCCCTTGGGCAGATCGCATGGCGCATCGCCCGCCGCGACCGTGCCCGCAACCGGCAGGCAGCACCGGCCCTCAAGATCGGCACAGCGCAGGGCGAAGCCATCCATTGCGGAATTGTCAAAGAAAGGCATCGCCGCAGCGGCGCGGACAGATACGGCGGTGGTCCGGCCAGGAGCCTCCAGAAGCGGCACCGTCTGGCTTTCCCGGATCGGGGCGACCAACCCGTGCGCGTGGCCTATGGCGTCATGCAGGCTCATCATGTCGGTGGGCGCGGACTGGCTGTCGCAACTGCATCCACCCGGGGCGGGACCAACAAACATCTGCCAAATCCTGAGGTTTCTGGGGGAGGAAAGGTCAGAAGGCCGGATGCACCGGCCTTTTGAGGTGTGGTCTTGACGCTTACTTCGGTGCGTCGGAAGCGTTCGCCATGAGGTAGTCCATGACCAGCGCGGCTTCTGCGCCTTCAAGGCCCGCGCGGGGGAACATCGACGGGGTGATACCCTTCCACTGCTGCTGGGTGAAGTGCGTCACTTCACGAG
Source organism: Meridianimarinicoccus sp. MJW13 (assembly GCF_014901205.1). GTDB lineage: Bacteria > Pseudomonadota > Alphaproteobacteria > Rhodobacterales > Rhodobacteraceae > Meridianimarinicoccus. Next base: position 203,225 of record NZ_JACNMU010000008.1, on the reverse strand, counting down.
GGGCGTGGCAGACGGTGCAGCGCTCGAAGTAGATCTTCTCGCCCGGTCCCATATCCGCATAGAGCTTTTCGGTCAGCTCATAGAGACGGTCCAGACCCAGCAGATCGTCATCGATCGCGGCCACTTCATAGTCCTCGATGATCTCGGGCTTTTCATAGGCCAGGTTCGGGCCTTCTGGATCCTCACATTTACGCATGTAGCACAGGGTGGTGTTGGCGGTGGTCGCCTGCGCCACGCCCGACGACCGTTGTGTCGAGGTCAGGAAGTTGACCAGACCCGAGTTGCACCGGCCCTTGCTGTCAAGCTGTGGCCACGCGCCCTCGTAGATCGACACGACGCCCGGCATGATCTCATCGCTGACCACGGCCCCGGCAATGACGGTGCCCCGATCGTTGTACAGTTCGACCAGATCGCCATCTTCGATCCCGCGCGAAGCAGCATCTTCGCTGTTGATGCGCACCGGTTCCCGCCCCTGCACCTTGTAGAGTTTGCGCAGGTTTTCCGACTGGTCCATCTGGCTGTGCAGGCGGAACCACGGGTGGGGCGATACCACGTGCAACTGGCCTTCCTTGGCGTTGCCGAGATACTCGTGCTTTTCCATCCACATCGGCATGCCGGGCATGTCGTCGATGTCGAGCTTGGCGAAGTCTTCGCAGAACATCTCGATCTTGCCAGAGGTCGTGTGCAGCGGGTTGCCTTCCGGGTCATTGTAGAAATCACCGTGGCGTGTCCACTTGCGGGCCTCTTCCGGGACCTCCATGCGGGCATAGCCTTTTTCCCAGAACTCCTCGAACGAGGTGTGCTTGGCCGCCGAGGATTTCTCGTAGGCGAGCTTGATGTGATACATCTTGTCTTCGCTGTCGGTGAACTGCGCCCACAGGCCCAGTTTGTCGGCCAGGCCTTCGAAGATCTCGTAATCCGGCAGGCTGTCGCCCAAAGGTTCGATCACCTTCTTCATGGCATAGACCTTGTCGTTGGAATAGGTGCCACCCGAGGTGATGTCGTCCTGTTCCAATGTCGACGCCGCCGGCATCACGATGTCGGCCCAACGAACCGCGGCTGTCCACCAAACATCGACACTGATGATGGTTTCCACCTTTTCAAGCGCACGGATCAGGCGGTTGGTGTCCTGCTGGTGGCTCATGAAGTTGTTGCCAGCGTTGAAGATCACCTTCACATCCGGATAGGTGTGCGTGTTGCCGTTGTAGAAAACTTCCTTGCCGGGGTTTTCCAGCATTTCGGTGATCCGGCTTGCCGGGCAGACGCCTTTGACAAAGTTGCGGCCCTGGCTCATGCCCGCCGGTGTCGATTTGCCCGACGCCGGCATGCCGCCGTTGCCATAGTGCCAGCTGAACCCGACACCGCAGCCCGGCTTGCCGATCTTGCCGGTAAGCGCCGCGAAGTTGATGATTGCCCAGTGGGTCATCTCGCCATGCTGCGCCCGTTGCAGGGCCCATGCCCCTGCGATTTCGGTGTTGGACTTGGCGAAAAGCTCGGCCATTTCGCGGATCTTGTCGGCGTCGATGCCGGTGATTTCAGCCGCCCATTCCGGGGTTTTGGCAACGCCGTCGTCGTCACCCTGGACATAGGCAATCCACTTGTCGGCACCGACCGTGTATTTGTCCATGTAGGCGCGATCCTCAAGCCCCTGCGCAAGCACATGGTTGGCCATGGCCACGAACAGGGCCACGTCGGTGTTCGGCACGATCTTGACCCACTCGGCGTCAAGATAGTCGTCGGACGCTGTTTTCTGCGGGTTGATCGAGATGAACTTGACGCCGGCGTCGCGGATGGATTCCCAGTGCGAATACATGCCGTGGTCGGCCACGCGATACTCGATCCGGTTGTTCTTGATCGGGTCGCAGCCCACCAGGACAAAGACTTCGGTGTTGTCGCGGATGGTTTCCCAGGCGGATTGCGCCGAGTAGACTTCCATGTCGCCGATGATGTGGGGCAGCGACACCTGGCTTGCGCCGGCGGACCAGTCACCCGAGGTGTTGGTGCAGCCGCCCAACAGGTTGATCAGACGGCCCTGAAGCACGTTCGGGCGGAACGTACCCGCGTTCGACCAGCCGCCGTAGGACGAGCTGAAGATCGCTTCGTTGCCATGGTTGGTCGCGGTGTCGAGCAGGGCCTTGGCCGCCAGGCTCCAGACCGTGTCCCAGTCCACCTTGACATAGGGTTCCTTGCCGCGCAGTTCGGGCTTGGTGTCGCCGGTTTCCCAGCCCTCAAGGTAGGATTTGCGCACCATCGGATAGTCGATGCGGGATTTGTCATAGGTCCGGTCCATGACGCCTGCGGTCAGCATTTCTGTGGGCCGCGCATCAATTTCCATGATGGTGTTCAGCCCGACCAGTTTGCCGTCGCGGACGACCGCTTCGAAAGGGCCGAAATGCGTGGCATGGAAAATACGCCCGTCGAACGAGTTTGGATCAAGGGCGGCGAGGGCGGTTGTTCCCATCAGGTTGGCGACACCGAATGCGGCGGCACCGCCCTGAAGAAAAGCGCGGCGGGTGGGTTGCGAGAACGACATGCTGGCCTCCTGTGGCTTGCGTTTGTCCCACACTACTGTTTGGGCGGCCCGAGACCTTGACCCTGCGCAATCGAGGTTGTTCGAAGATGTAAGTAAATGTAATAATCCGGCATGGGCCAGCATATCCTGATTGTCGAAGATGACCGCACGACGCGCATGCGAATCGCTGCCTATCTGCGCGAGCAGGGATACCGCCTCAGCGAGGCCGAGAATGCCGAAGAAATGGAACAGATCCTTGGCGAGGATCCGGCCGAACTGTTGTTGGTCGACATCAACCTGGACGGCAAGGACGGGCTGACCATCACCCGCGAGCAACGGGCCGTGTCGCGGGTCGGGATCATCTTGCTGACGGCGCGCGACGACCAGATCGACAAGATCGTGGGTCTGGAAATGGGGGCTGACGACTATGTCACCAAGCCCTTTGACAAGCGCGAGCTGGCGGCCCGTGTGAAAAACCTGCTGGCGCGCATCGCGGATATCGGACAGGCCCCACAAGGTGCGGCGCCGGTAGAAGAGTTCGGACCGTGGTGCCTTGACCGCATCCGGCGCAGGCTGGTGTCTGCGGCCCGCACTGAAGTTCTGACAAAGCAGGAATTCGATGTCCTGGCCGCACTTGCCGACCACCCCGGCCAGACGCTGAGCCGCGCACGGCTGGCCGAAATGATGGGCCGCAGGGCGATGCGGTCCAATGACCGGATGATCGATGTCGTCGTCGGACGTTTGCGCAAGAAGCTTGAGAAAGACCCGGCCAACCCCGAGTGGATCTTGACCGAACACGGCGTGGGCTATCATTTCGTGGATCCGGGCGCGGTCTGAAGCCCGGCCTGGGCGGCGGCTGTTTCCAGGATGCGCATGGCCTCTATGGCCAGCCGTTCGACGTCTTCCATCACTGCGGCATCCGCGTCGGCCCCGGCCTTTTCGACCCGTGCCAATGCGGCACAAAGCTGATCCAGCCGAAAATTCGACGCCGCCCCTTTCAACTTGTGGGCTGCCTTGGGCCGCGCTTCGGCGGGTGTCGACAAAAGGGTGTCGATCGCGTGCGGCAGGTCATCGCGGAACGCCTGTACGATCTGCGCAGTGGCCTGCATCCCAAGATCGGCAATGTCGGCGCGCAGGCTGTCCAGAACCATCGCGTTTTCCGGGGGCAGGGTGGCAGGCCCGCCCGCGCCCAGCACTTCTGCCAGCGCACGTGGCGAGATCGGTTTCGCCAAGATGCGTGAAAACCCGAGCCGTTCCCGGTTCTCGGGCGTGTCGTCGATCAGGTGCGCCGTCAGCGCAACCAGAATGGGCACGGCCCCGTCTTGGGCCATCTGCGCCGCGACCTCCTCGCCACGCATGTCGGGCAGATCGAGATCAATCAGCGCCAAATCGAAGTGCCGTTCCCTGCTGAGCTTCAATCCTGCGGTGCCGGTCTCTGCTTCGCTGACGCGACAGCCAAGCCGCTCCAGATAGCCGCGCGCCACCATCAGGTTCACGGCATGATCGTCGATCACCAGGACCTCGCGGCTCAAATCGGCTTGCAGGGCACGTTCTTCTTCCTGTGCTGCAAGTGCGGGATCGCCGATCTCCAGCGGCACCGTCAAGGTAAAGCGGCTGCCGACGCCTGCCTGGCTTTCAACACTCAGCACCCCGCCCAGGGCTTCGGTCAGACTGCGTGAAATGGCAAGGCCCAGACCCAGGCCCTCGATCCCCGCGCGTTTGGCCGAGTCCGCCCGCGCATAGGCGTCAAACGCATGGGCGATGGCCTCGGGGCTCATCCCGATACCGGTGTCGGCCACGACGAAGCTCAGCACGGGCTGCCCGGATCGGTCGTCAATCGCATGTTCCACCAACAGCATCACGGTCCCGCTTCTGGTGTATTTTACCGCATTCGACATCAGGTTCCCGACAATCTGACGGATTTTCACCACATCCCCGAACAAGGCCGGGGGCGCGGTTTCTGAAAGGTCGACAACCGCATCCAGCCCCTTCTGCGCGGCGAGAGATTGCAATTGATGCCCCATCTGACCGACCAGTTCCCGCAGACGGAAATGCACGGGATTGTCGCGATTGGTCCTGTCTTCGTTGCTTGCGAAATTGAGGACGTCGTTGGTGATGTCGAGCAGGTCACGCGCCGAATTCAACGCCGTGCGTGTCCGCGCCTTGCGGTCGCTGTCCTGCACTTCGGTCTCCAGCAGATCCAGCATGCCGATGATGCCGTTCAGCGGGGTGCGGATTTCATGGCTCATGCGGGCAAGAAACTCGGTCTTGCTGCGATTGGCGGCTTCGGCCTCGGCACGCGCCTTGTCAGAGGCCTGCATCTCGCGCACGACATCACCCGTGCGGGCGATCACCGCTTCCTCAAGACTGTCGCGCAGCCTGAGTGCGTCGCTGGCGCGCCGGCGCAGGATGTTGAGCGCTTTTTCCATGCGTCCGATTTCGTCATGGCCACTGATCGGAATGGGCTCTCCAGAGGTGCCGCCCGCCACCGCGATGATCCGCCGTGACAGGTTGCCCAGCCGTCCGATCACTTTCTTGCGGGCATATAGCGTCAGCAATGCGGCCGTCGTGACAGCAACGGCGACCACAAGCAGAAGCCCGAAGAGCATCACTGATGACCGCTGCTTTGCCGCCGCGATCCGCGCCAGCCCGTCCGCCTGAACCGCGTCACGGGCTTGCCTGGCGCGATCCGAGAGGTCTGCGATGACATTCTGCAGCCGCACACCATCCTGCGCGATGGACGCCTGCAGCACGATCCTGTCGTGTGACAGTTCGGTCAGGCCGCCCGGTCCGATGGCGGCCTGTTGCCGGTTCAGCAGCGATGCCGCTTCCTGCGTAACCAACGGCGAGGACAGAAAGCCAACCCGGCGCAGGGCCAGATCAAGGCCCGCTGCCAGGGTGTCATGGGCAGCATCCACGTCTTGCCGCGTCGCCATTGCCGGCACCTGCTGGAACTGCAACCGCACGGCATCAACCATCCTTGCCAGTTCTGTCAGGCGCTCGAACGCAAAGAAATAACGATCGGCCAGGGCATCCAATGCCGGGCGCGGGGCGGCGTCAGGGGCAGCATACAGGTCGGCAATGCCTGCGGTGATCCGCAAGCGGGCCAGATCGGTCTCTGCCTCGATCAGGTCTTCCAGCAGAACCCCATCCTGCGCGACCTCGGCCGCTCTGGCCGCGATGCGATCCGCAAGCGCCAGTTCCTCCTGTGCGTTGACGGTCATCCGCGCAACGATATCGCGTGCCTGTGACTGCGGCGGATGTGCGGCGGGCCCCGGGGTCATTGCAACCAGCGCCCGCACCCCGTCCTCGATGCTCACCACGGCGCGTTCAAGGGCGGCGGCGGTCTTCTCGACGTCTTCGCGGGATCCGGCCTGCACGAAGGTAGACGCCAGCGAGCCGACCAATTGGGTAGAGGCATCGATCCTGCTGGTCAGCGCGATTGCCGGCAGGCTCTCTTGAACGAGCGAGTCCTGCGTGCGCACCAGATAACGGTTGACGCCTATTGCGGCCAATCCCACCATGATGGCCAAAGCCCCCATGGCGCCCAGGATCTGGATCAGCCTCGTGTCAAAACTCGTTCGTCGCATTACCAGACACTACGTGGCCGTTTGTGTGCGTACAATCGTCGGCGCATGCCTTGCCATCGGGATTGGTCTTTCGATCGGGCAGCCCGCAGAGGCGGCCAAGACGCGGTCCCTGTTTTGCGTCCTTGTCCCGCATTTCAAGGATGAATACTGGCTCAGCGTCGGGTTCGGGCTTGAACAAGAGGCCGCGCGCCAGGGTGTCGAGCTTTTGTTCTTCGAAGCAGGGGGCTATCGCGCCCGTGCAGCGCAGATTGCGCAGCTTGATATCTGCGTCGCGCGCGGGGTCGATGCGATCCTTATCGGTGCCGTCACCTCTGATCATCCGGATCTGATGGATGCCGTTTCGCAGGCTGCGCAGGATATCCCTGTCTTCGGCCTGATCAACGAATTGCACGCGACGGGGTTGCACGGCAGCATCGGGGTCGACTGGCAGGACATGGGGTTTGTCCTGGGCGATCATTTGCGCGTTCTGCACCCCGCCGGATCGGCCCCAAGGACCGCGGTGTTCCTGAACGGACCCGAGGAAGCAGGCTGGACCGGCCCGCTTGAGATCGGGTTGCGTGACGGGCTTGCGGGCAGCGCCGTCACCGTTCTGGAGGTTTTTCGGGCGGATACCGGCCTGCGACAGCAACTTGCCCTGACAGAAACGGCGCTCGAACGGCACCCGGATGTGAATTACCTGATCGGAAACGCCCCGGCCATCGAAGCCGCGATCGGATTGCTGGCCAACCGTCCGGACGCGGAAAGGCCGCTGTTGCTGGCGACATATGTCAACCATACAATCAAGCGCAGCCTGATGAACGGAAACGTGCTGGCGGCGTCCTTCGACGACCCCATCCTGCAGGCCCGCATGTCGATCCGCCAGGCCGTTTCGGCAACCACACCCGGCCAGCGGCCGATTGGTCCCGAGGTCGTGCTTTTGACGAACAGTGACGACAATCTGGGCCAGGTCGGCATTTCACCCGCCGAGTATTTTCCGTCACTTCAGTAGGTCAAATTGCAAAAGGCACGCAGTCCGGTCTGAAAGATGACCAGCGACGAGAACCTGGGTTCGGTCAGATTTCGGCGACCAGTTTGACCTCCATGAACTCTTCGATGCCGAATGTCCCGCCTTCGCGACCGATGCCCGAGCGCTTGACGCCGCCGAACGGACTTCCCGGAGAGATGTCTCCGCCGTTGACAAGCACCATGCCGGCCTCCAGCGCTTCGATCAGGCGTTCTGCACGGTCCCGATCGTTGGAATAGACATAGGCGGCAAGTCCATAGTCGCTGTCATTGGCAATTTGCAGGGCGTCGGTTTCGTCCTCGAAGGGGATCAACACGATGACCGGACCGAATATTTCCTGAACTGCCACCGGCATGTCATTGCGCGCGTCGGCAAGAACGGTTGGCTGTACGAAAAAGCCTTCGGAAAGCTTTTTGGGCACGTCCAGCCCGCCGGTTACAAGCCGTGCGCCGGACTCCAGACCGCTGGAAATCATCGCGCGCACATGCGCATGTTGCCTGGCATTGGCCACCGGCCCGATATGGGGGCCCGGCTGGTCAGGTGCGCCGATGGACCAGGATTGCGCGGCCCTCTGCACCGCGTCGATTGCCTGCGCGTAGACCGACCGCTCAACCAGAATGCGTGTCGGCGCGTTGCAGTTCTGGCCGGAATTGTTGAACGCCTTGCGCAGGATCGTCGCAAAGGCCGTATCCAGATCGGTATCCGCGAACACCAGGCAGGCGGATTTGCCGCCCAGTTCCAGGGCCACCCGCTTGAAACCTTCGGCGGCGGCCCTTGCGATGTTTGCCCCCGCGGCGGTGGAACCGGTGAAGGAGATCATGGCGACGTCGGGGTGGCTACAAAGCGCCGAACCCGCGCCCGCCCCATCCCCGTGGATCATGTTGAACATGCCTGCGGGCAAATCGGCCGCCGCCATGACCTCGGCAAAGATGGTGGCGCTGATCGGGGTTTCTTCGCTGGGCTTCAGCACCATGGGACACCCGGCGGCAAGGGCGGCGGCCACCTTCAGGATGATCTGGTGGATCGGCCAGTTCCACGGCGCAATCAACGCCGCAACGCCGACGGGTTGCCTCAGAAGACGATCACCATTGCCCAGTTTCTCGGTCAGCCGGATGCTGTCGGTGGCGTCGATAAAGGCGTCGATCTTGCCCAGAACCGCGGCAGCCTGCCCGTTGCGGGACAGGTCGATCGGAGCGCCCAGTTCCAGCACCAGGGCCTGCGCGATGTCCTCGATGCGCAGCTTATAGGCCGCGCGGAGGCGCATCAGCATGGCCTTGCGATCCGCCATGGTGGTTGACGCAGCGGCCCGCAACGCGCGTTTTGCTGCCGCAACGGCCAGATCGACATCTGCGGCGGTCGCCAGGCCAACGGTTGTCACGACCTCTCCGGTGGCCGGGTTGACCACCTCGCGCTGCGCACGATCCGCGGCTTCGATCCATTTGCCGTCAATATAGAACCGCCGGGGATCGCAGAGATGTCCGGTCGGCTGTGTCGTGTCGGCCGTGGTCATTGGGCAGTCTCCGGCTGGCGTGTTTCAAGGGTGATCTGCACATCCGGCAGTCGCGGCGTGGAAACCGTCACGCTGATCTGGCCGGGTGTTCCGTCCGAGCGCAGCCAGAACCCGGAATGTCCGCCGCGCAGCGTGATCTGTTCAGGGCCCAGAAGGCGGCCCGCCCCGGTGACGGCAACCCTCACCGGCAAATCCGCAAAGGGTGTCAGGTTTCCCAACTGGTCAACCGCGCGCAGAATGACCCGCATTTCCTGGCGGTCGCAGCCAAGGACCGTGGCGTCCGGTTCGACCTGCAGCGCGGTCAGTACCGGCTTGGCGCTGAAGCTCTGGGTGGTGACGCAGTCCTCGCCAAGGAAGCCCTGGAACACGACGTCTGGCCAGGACATGCCCCAGCGGCCGAGAATGTTCTCGTCGATCTGATCGATACGCAGGATCGCGGGCGGATGCGGCAGATGCGGGAACCGCTCCCGGTCGGGGTAGATGTCCACATGCTGGCCGTCCGGCAGCGCCATCCGTACGCGGTCGCAGTTGGTCAGGATCATCAGTGGGAACACGCCGCCGATGTTGCGCTCTCCGCGCGCCCAGTGGGTGACGGGTTTCATCACCACCTTCTGCGCCGGATCCACCTGGCTCGCATAGGCGTAGGCGGCGAATTTCGGTTCGCGGAACATCGACATCACGCCGTGGTGGCAGACCCTGTCGCCCGATCCGAAATCGGCGTGGGTGTTGTAGTCGAACATGCACCAGCCGATGCAGCCCGAGATGCCCGGATCGGCATGGGCGGAGTCCAGCACTTCGAGATGGCGGGTCACATGCTCCATCTGCCGCAGTTCATTGTCCATGACCTTGGTGGGGAACATGTGGCCATTGTATTCGGTGATCAAATAGGGAACGGGCGTGCGCAGGCCGGTGACCTCGGCGCGGTCCCGAAGCCCGCGTCGTTCGGCATTGGCAAAGGGGCGCTCGAACTCGCCCAGAACGAAGTCGTTGAACGTATAGACGTCCTCCAACAGGGAAGACTCCATGTGCTTGCGAATGCCCCCTGTCTGCCGGGTTGTATCCAGCGCATGGGCCAGGGCGTTGGTGCGTTCATAGAACGGGTCGTCATCCACGGATTCATTGATCCGCACGCCCCAGAGGATGATCGAGGGGTGGTTCCAGTCCCGTTCGATCATCCGGCGGACATTCTTGACGGCCTCGTCCTTCCAGACGTCACCGCCAATGTGCTGCCAGCCGGGGATCTCTTCGAGCACCAGCAGACCGATACGGTCACAGTGGTCCAGAAACCACTTTGATTGCGGGTAATGCGAGGTGCGCACGATATTGCAGCCCAGGTCATGCTTGACCATTTCGGCATCACGCTGCTGTGCCTCGCGCCCGGCAGCATAGCCGACATAGGGAAAGGACTGGTGCCGGTTCAGCCCCATCAGTTTGAGCGGCGATCCGTTCAACATGAAGCCGTTGGCCGTGAAGATTGCCTCGCGAACGCCGAAGCGATCTGTGCGGCTGTCGGAAAACCCGATGCCGGAAAGGGTTACGGTTGCCGAATAGAGGGTTGGTGCCTCTGGTGACCAAAGCTCGACGCCACTGATCCCGTCGATGGTGAGCGACGCACCGTCTTCGGTCAGCGCGGCGCTGGCCTTGCCGATGATGCGGCCTGCGCCATCCTGCAGGGTGACCTGGCAGTCTCCGGCGACGGGCAATTGTCGGGGGTTGTCCAGAAATGCGCGCACCCGGACGGTCTTGGTGTCCGCCAGCGGCTCCGGGGTTTCAATCTTCACGTTCAGGATCGAAACCGGATCGGCATGTTCAATCCAGACTTCGCGGTAAATGCCCGCGTAGGTCAGATAGTCGATCTGTCCGCCAAACGGGGGAATGTCGGGATTTTCGCTGCCGTCGACAACAACGGTGACCAGGTTTTCCCCCATGGTCAGATGGTCGGTCAGACGCATGCGAAATGGCGTATACCCATCTGGGTGCTGGCCAAGCGGCTCGCCGTTCAGGAATACGCGGGTGTTGGCCATGGCCCCGTCAAAGCGCAGCCACACTTCCTTGCCGGCGTATTCATCCTTCCAGGCTATCGTGTTCTGATAGGTGAATTCACGCTGATAGACCGTTTCGTCGAAATAGTCGAAAGGCAGATCCACGGCGTTGTGGGGCAGGGCGACCGTGTCGCCAGGCTGCCGCGTCTTTGCCCAGGATTGCTTGAAACCGGGGCGGAAGCTCCAGTTCTCACAATACAATTCTGAATGCGGCATGGTGGTCTCCATTTATCGAGAGGGGGTCGTGCAGGGGCGTGCGGCCGCTTCTGTGTGGCGGCTGGCCTGCGTTATCTGGTGCTGGCGCGGATGGTGACGGCCGGCTGGATCTGGACGTGTTTCGTTGTCTTTCGCCCGGCAAGCTGTTCCATCAACAGATCGACGGCGGCCTCGCCGATCACCCCGGCATCCAGGCGGATCGTCGTCAGGTTCGGCCGCAGGACGCTTGCCACCGCGCTGTCGTTGAAGCCCACGACGGAAATATCGTCGGGAATCTTGAGCCCGCGTTCCTGCAGGCATTGGTAGACCTCGACCGCGGTCTGATCCTTGTTGACAATGATCGCGTCCGGAAAGGTGTCGCCGCCGGCTTCGAAGCGATCAAACAGTTCATCCACGGCGGATTTGTTGGCGGATTCGGTCTGGGCTTCATAGACGATCAGGTCAGGATCGAAGGACCCTGCCGCGGTCATGACCTGTCGATATCCGTCAAGCCGCCCGTCGGAATCGCTGGCCAGACCAACAAGTGCTGGGCGCTTGATGCCGCGCCCGATCAGCCATTCGCACAGCATCGCCGCGGCAGAGGCGATATCGACATAGGCGACATCCAGCGCCGTCGGGGGTTTGGCCGGATGCGCCAGAACGATCGGAATGCCATGTGCCTCGATGGCTTCGACAATCCGCGGGTCCAGCGCACCAATCGAAAGCACGCCGGTATGCCGCGCATTGTGGAGGGAGGCCGGGTCCATGTCCTTTTCAAGAACGCGCACGATATTGATGCCGTATGCTTCGCAACGGGCCTCGATGCCCTTGCGCAGACCGATGTAGAAGGGGCGTGTCAGTTCTTCCTCGCTGGTCAGGAAATGGACCAGTACCAGCGATACAAGCTCTTCGGGCTTGCGCAGGCTGATCGGGTCGGTTCCGTTGCGGGCGCGCCGGCGGCGGGGGGTCACATACTGCAGCTTTTCGGCGGTCTCGATCACCAGCGTCCGCTTTTCGTCCGAGATCGACAGCGTCGGGTCGCGGTTCAGCACCCGCGATATGGTCGACTCGGCGACGCCGGTCATCTTCGAGATCTGTTTCAACGTCGCCATAGCCAAAAAGTCCGTTGTTTCCCCAGGGCCGGTTGCGCCGTGCCTATGCTTCCTTGAGCGGTTCGATGCGCGGCGGCAGTTCGCCCACTTCGACCATGCGCGCGGTCAGTCGCGCGGCAAGCGATGCGCGAACGTCCTTGTGGTCTGCGGATGCCACCAGGTTTGTCAATTCCCACGGATCGCTGTCCAGATCATACAGATGCGTTTCGCGATAGCGGTCGCTGCCGGCGTGCTCGAACGGGTTGAGGTGATCGGCCGAGACGCAGTATTTCCACTGGCCATGGCGCAGGGCCCGGCCCACCTGGCTTTCGCTGATCTGGATGAAGATATCGTTGGCCCCGTCCATGGGCTGCAGCAGGGAATGCCCCTGCATGGATTGCGGCACCTCGATACCGGCGGCGTCCAGAAGGGTCGGCGGCAGATCGGCCAGCGAACAGTTCCGCGTGATCGGGGTTTGCTTGTCGAAGCCGGGCCCGTGGAACATGGTTGGCACGCGGATCGACGCCTCGTGGCAGGATCGCTTGTATTCACTGTTGCGGGTCTTGAAATGGCACCCATGGTCCGAGGTGAACAGGATGATGGTGTTGTCGAGCTGATCCAGGGATATCAGCGCGTCGACAACCCGCCCCAGGGCTTCGTCCAGCCTTGCAACCATGCCCATGTAACCGTGGTAGTGCTCTTTGGTCGTGCCGCCCAGCGTGCCCAGATCGGGCGGGTATGAGACAGCGCGCGCGGCCAGTCGCTCCTCATAACCGACCGGCGCAGGGTAACTGTCATGCTGGTTCTGATGATGCGGTTCCAGAAACGACAGGAACATGAAGAACGGTTCGTCGCGCGGTTCCGCCAGATAGCGGATCGCGGCGTCGGTCAGGGCATCGACACGATAGCCGGGCAGGTCATGGGGGTTTCCATCGCTGTCATACAGCGTGGTCTGATAGGGCCACGAGGTGAATTCAAGAATGTTGGAGGCCAGCCAGTACTTGTAGCCACCCTGCTGCGGTTTTTGGACCGGTTCGCCCTCGGCCAGATGCCATTTGCCGATATAGGCGGTGTCATACCCGGCAGCGCCAAAATAATGCGCAAGCGTCTGTTCGCCGTCGGGCAGCGGGATGTCGTTGCGATAACAGCCCGTGGCCGTCGGATAGCGCCCGGTCTGAAAGATCGACCGCGCCGGCCCGCAGACCGGCTGTGCGGTGAACGAGTTGGGCACGAAGCACCCGGCCTTGGCAAGCCGGTCGAAATTGGGTGTCACGTCCAGGCCGTTGCCGTGGACGCCGACCGTATCCCATCGCTGCTGATCGGTGAAGAAAACAAGAACATTCGGCTTGCTGGACATCGTCTATTCCTTGTCAGTCTATTTCATGCCCGACAGCATGGCGCTTTTCACAAAGTGCCGTTGCGCGATCAGGTAAAGCAGGAAGCAGGGCAGGAAGAGCAGCATGCCGCCCACTGCGGTCAGGTTCCACTGCGTGAAGAATTCCTGGTTGAAGAGGGTCAGCCCGGTGGTGATCGGGCGCATGTTTTCCGATGACACGACAACCAGCGGCCAGATGAATTCGTTGAACTGGAACACGAAGGTCAGCAATGCCACGGTGGCAATCGCGGGCCCAAGCTGCGGCAGCACGATGTCAAAGAAAATCCGCGGCTCGCTTGCGCCATCAAGACGGGCCGCCGCGATCAGGTCATCGGGAATGGGCAGAATGAACTGGCGCATCAGGAAGATGCCGAAGGCGCTCATCGCGAAGGGCATGATCAGCCCGGTATAGGTGTTCAGCAGCCCGAACTTGGCGGTCATGATGTACAGCGGGATCAACCGCACGAAGAACGGGATCATCAGCGTGGACAACAGGGCGACGAACATGAACCGTTTGCCCGGAAACTCCATCTTTGCGAACACATAGCCGATCAACGGGTCGAACAGGACGTGCAGTGCCGCGATCGTTCCGGCCACGAAGAACGAGTTCAGGATGAAGCGCGCGAACGGCGCCTTTTCCCAGATCGTCACGTAGTTGGTGAATTGCAGTTCTTCCGGAATGACCACCACCTGACCCGAGAACATCTCGGCATCGCTCTGCAATGACAGTGAAATCATGTACAGGAATGGCAGAACCGACAGCAGGACGAAGAAGGCCATGACCGGATAGATCCAGATTTTGGCGGTCAACGAGTAGGTGTGTTTATAAGCCATGCGCGGGTCCTATACGTGGCGGATGTCACGGTTGAGAAGTTTGAACTGCACCCAGGTGATCAGCAGGATCAGCAGGAACATCACGAAGGACAGCGCCGAGGCGTAGCCGATGTTCAAACCCTGGAACGCGGTTTCGTAGACGTGCAGCGAATAGAGCCTCGTGGCATTGGCCGGGCCGCCGCCGGTCATCAGGTAGGGCAGGGCCATTTCCTGCATCGACGCGATCATGATCACCACGGCCAGGAACAGCGTTGTCGGCATCAGCAGCGGCAGGGTGATGTCGCGAAACAGGTGGTGCCGGCGCGCCCCGTCCAGTTCGGCCGCCTGGTAGAGGTGGCTGGGGATGCCCTGAATGGCGGCGATATAGATCAGGACCGCATAGCCGATGTCCTTCCAGACCGAGACGGCCACAAGCACCCAGATCGCGGCATCGGGATCGGTCAGCCAGTATTGCGGCGGCAACCCGACCTTCAGAAGCGCGGCGTTCAACAGTCCTGTATAGGGGTCTAGGATGGACTTCCACATCAGGGCAGAGATCACGAACGACACGATGTAGGGAAAGAACAGGATCGCGCGGATCGTGTTGCGGGCTTTCAGCGGGCCGGCCAGGATCGACGCCAGCCCCAGGGCCAGAAGAAGCGTGAACACGGTCGATCCCAGGGCGTAGATCATCGTGGCGCTGATCGCCTTGATCGCCAGCTTGTCCTGGAAGATGTAGAGATAGTTCTTCATCCCGGCGAATTCGGACTTGCCGATCAAGGGCTGCCCCGACCGGAAACTGGCCCAAAGCTCGATCGCGATCGGCCAGAAGAAGAACACGATAAAATACACAATTGCGGGCAGTAGAAAGGCATAGGCCGTCAAGGCGCGTCGTTGGCGGTATGTCATGACCTCTCCTTTCAGGTGTGGCCCCGGCGAACTCTCGCCGGGGCCGGATTGCTTATTTAGCAGCGATGATCTTGTTGGCTTCTTCCGCCGCGACCGGCAGGACTTCTGCCGCGGGCTCGTTGGAGTACAGCACTTCTTCGACCGCTTGGCGCATCACAGCATCGACTGCCGGATCGTATTTCCCGGTCAGCGTCAGGGGCAGTTGCACGTCCTTGGAATAGGGCAGGCAGGACCCGAACTGACCCAGCAGCGGGTCGGCCTGCACACGCTCATCCGCAAGCCAGGATTTCCGCGGCATGGTCATCGAGTATTGCAACGAGGTCGCGACCTCGACCTCGACATCGGTCAGGCGCTTTGCCAGATCCCACGCCATGTCGGCATGCTGGGCGCCTTTCGGAATGGCAAGCGCAACGCCGCCCTGCACGGTTGCCTGCGTCGCATTCGACAGCGACGGCGCAACGGCCCAGTTCAGGTCAGGGTTGCCGGTGCGGATTGGGTTGATGTCCCAGGGGCCGGTCAGGATCATCGCGGCGCGTTCCGAGGTGAACAGCTTTTGCGGCCCTTCATAGTCGGCACCCGCCACCGGCACGGGGGCCGCGCGGTCCTTGTGGATCAGGTCGGCCAGGAATTGCATCGCGCCGATGGTTTCCTCGGAGCCGAACCCGACTTCGCCGGTTTCGGTGTCAAAGTACTCGCCACCGTTCTGGAACACCCAGGGCCAGTAATAGAAGAACGACGAATTGGGCGCGAAGCCGAAGACGCCCGGCTTGGTGGTGGCTATGGCCACCTCGCGGAATTCGTCCCAGGTGGTGGGCGGCGCGTCATAGCCTGCCTCGGCCAGCATGTCCTTGTTGTAGACAAGCGTGGCGCAGGTCAGGTGGATTTGCAGGCCGTAAATCTTGCCGTTCACGGTGTTCTTGGCAATGGCTGGGTCAAACCAGTCGCCGGGGAAATCGAACTCGGCCTGATCCCGGGCGGCCAGATCATCCAGCGGCAGCAACAGGTCCTGAAACGCGAATTCCGGCACCCAGCCGCCCGCCGTCGCCACCAGGTCCGGCGCGTTGTCGGCAGCGAAATCGGCAACCAGCTTGGTGCGCAGATCCGGCCACTGGAACTTTTCGAACTGAACTTCCCAGCCGGGGTTGTCGGCTTCGAATTGCGCGATGGCCTCAAGATAGGTGTCGTAGGCGTGTCCGGCGTTGAAATAGACCCGCAGCGTTTCGGCCGAAGCCGAAGCCGCCGTCAGCCCCAATGCCAGGGCCAGCGCAGAGCTTTGCAGCCATTGTGATTTAGACATGGTATCCTCCCAGATGTTGTCTGTCAGTTGTCGGCGTCGATTATCGAATTCGAAGTTCCGTATCCGCGTCAAAGACCAGTGCGCGTGACGGGGGAATGAGCAGACGGATGGTGTCGCCTGCCCGAATGTCGCGGCGGCCTTTCAGGTCAACGCAGAATTCCTCGCCGGATTGCAGGATTGCATAGCCATAGGTGACGCCGCCCAGTTGTTCGACCGATCGCAGCGGCAAGGGGGCTCCGTCTTCGCTGATTTCAAGATGCTCTGGCCGGATGCCGACCATGACGACCTTGCCGGGCGTCGGTTCGGTGCCAAAGTCCACACAGGCGCCATCCAGATCGGCAAATTGCAGACCGTTCGCGGTCATCGTTGCCGGCAGGAAATTCATGCTGGGGGATCCGAGAAAACCCGCGACGAACTTGTTGACGGGGTTGTCATACAACTCCAGCGGAGAGCCCACCTGTTCGATGCGTCCGGCGCGCAGAACGACGATCTTGTCGGCCAGCGTCATGGCCTCGACCTGATCATGGGTCACGTAGATCATGGTCGTGCTGAGGGTCTGATGCAGTTCCGACAATTCCAGCCGCATTCTGGTCCGCAACTCGGCATCCAGATTGGACAGCGGCTCGTCGAACAGAAAGACCTTCGGATTGCGCACAATGGCCCGTCCGATGGCCACCCGTTGCCGCTGACCGCCCGAAAGCTCGGCGGGCTTTCTGTCCAGATGATCGCGCAGACCAAGGATGTCGGCGGCGCGTTCGACTTTCTGGCTGATCGTGCTTTTGGGTTCGCGGGCCAATCGCAGTGCGTAGCCCATGTTCTGGCGCACGTTCATATGCGGATACAGCGCGTAGTTCTGAAATACCATCGCCACGCCACGCTCGCCCGGATGGCGATCACTGACGTCCTGATCGCCAATCAGGATCTGGCCATCGGTCAGGTCTTCCAGCCCCGCGATCGTGCGCAGCAAGGTCGACTTTCCGCAGCCGGACGGCCCGACAAACACGCAAAACTCGCCATCTTCGATTTCCAAGTCAAGCTCGGGAATGGCCAGGAAGGTGCCGTAGTCCTTGCGGACTGCATTCAGGGTGACGCCAGCCATTCATAGTCTCCAAAAAACTCACGATCCGCTTATTAGTAAACTTCACTGAATTTTATCAGACGTCAAGTGTTCACTTGTCAGGCATCGGAAAAGAGATTGGAAACAGGGAAATCCAAGCATAAATACAGGATGTTAGATTGACGCCTTTGGCGGCCTTATGGCCGTGGCGCGCTCAGGGTGCTGCCCGCGCCGCGCATGGCTGCGGCGGCGGTTAAGGCAATGGCCTGATTCTCGCTCGTATCGGGAATGGCATGGCCGCCGCCCTCGGGCGCCTGCTTTGCAAGGCGACCCGAGGCGCACCGATCATGTGTGTGACAGCATTCGTCGTGTGCGCCGTGCCGGGCCGCGGCACGGCGCGCAGTCCATCATCAGAACTGGAAATTCACGCCCGCGAACACGCCCCATTCCGGCTGGCCGTCGCCGCTGGTCCAGACATATTTTTGCGGTTCGGCGTAGATGTTGATGACCGCATGCTCCGTCTCGATCACTTTGCCGAGGCCCAGGCTCAGCGGCACACCGTAGCTGTCGGTTTCGAAGTTGTATGTCCAGACGCTAGCAGAGCGCAGATACCAGCCCTGGCCCAGCTGATAGAACCCGAACGGCTGGAAGGCCCCGATGTTGACGTCGTCGCGGTCCTTGTCGCCGGCCACGCTTGCCTGCCAGGTCAGCAGGTACCCCCACTGGAACTTCGGGTTGGTGGCATTGAACAGAACGTTGGCGAGCCCGACGGACCATTTGCCGGACCCCAGCTCATCCTTCGTCGCCGTGGGGGCCGTGACCTGCGGCCCGATCCCGAAGCTGATGGCCGGGTTGCCGGTGTCGAACAGGTAGGCGGCAAAAAGATTAAGATCCCCCAGCCCGGTCTGATCGCCGCTGCCGACTTCCGGAAGAGTGTTCACGGGGGCTGTGAACCGGGCCAGCCAGTTGCCGCCGAAGGCGCCGAAGGGCTGTGCATATCGCAGGTAGAACTGGTTGGCGTCGCGATCCAGGCCCTCGATCTGGCCGAAATACTGGTTCTGGAAGTTGAGCGCGGTTGTGTTGGCCAGGGGGTTGTTGGCTTCGGCGTCCGCATCCTGGGCCTCGGACGCGGTGGCCAGAAATACGGCCGCCGTCAGCAGGACGACAGAACGTGCAAGGGGCGGAAAGTCAAACATGCTGTGTTCCTTCGCGATCACATCGGATCGTCGGTTGCGACTCTGGCGGGCGTGTCTGGCAGGATACTAGGTTGTGTGCAGGCGCTGGCCAAACCAAAGTTTTGGTCCGGCAGCGTCTGGTTTGAGAAAGCTCGGGGACGGCGGCGCCAATCAGACCGTTGAGTGCGTCACCCTTGCGGGGACGCCCGCACGCGGTTGGGGCGTGCAGGCGCATCTTCGTCAGGTGGGCGGCTTCAGTTCGGCAGGACGGAACTGCCGCTGGATGTCTTGACCTCGAAGGGTCCTTCGCCGGTCGCTGCATCCACGGTGTCATACCGCCCCGGTACCGCCGTGGCCCCATCGGTGCCGGGCATGACTTCGAAGGTCATTTCAAAGTCGGTCAGCAACGAGGCCATTTGCGTGAGGACCGTCCGGTCGCCCTCGGCCCGGGCATTGCCGGCGTCGATCTGTGCGTCGATCGTCGCCTCGCCGATCATCACCGGCACAAGCTGTTCGCGGTCGATGGTCACCGTCAGATCAGCGTCGTCGGCCTGGTACCCTTCGATGTTGGTCAACGTGGCGTTGCTCAGTTCAAGGATGTACTGCTCGTCGATGTCCGGATGCACGATGTTGACGGTGAACGCGAGGTCGCCGACCTTGCGACTGTCCATCTTGACACCGACGTAGTCGAGAAACAGCCCCGTGGCCATCGCCTGGATCACATCGGGGGTCGCTGTCTCGGTCGCGGTGCCCTGCGGCGGCGGCGAGCGCAATTCGTATGCGCCTGCCAGGAAGCTGTTCCGCAGGCCCGGGTTTTCCTGCTGGTAGCCGATGGTATTGGCGGGTTCCGCATAGACCAGCTTGTTGAGTATCTCGACCGCCTGGAAATACGCACCCCCGTCGAACAGCTCCTGACCTTTCGCCATGATCGCATTGGCACCGCCCATCATTTCGACATAAAGAGGGGCGGCGTCGGCAGGGGACAGCGGGATCAGCATTGCGGGGTTCGCATCCCAGTATCCCAGATAGCGGTTGATGACGGCGCGCACGTTGTGCTGCACCGAGCCATGGTAGCCCCGGTTGAACCAGTTGTTCGCGATGCTCGCGGGCGGTTCATAAACGTTGTGGATTTCGTTGATCGTTACGCCCTGGTTGGCGAAGTGCAGCACCTGGTTGTTGAGGTTGGCGTAAAGATCCCGTTGCGCCCGCAGCACCTCCTGGATGCGGGCGTTGCCAAAGCGCGGCCAGTGATGCGAGGCGAACATGACCTCGGCGTCCTGGCCGAACATCTGAAGCGCTTCGTTGATGAACTGTGACCAGCCGAGCGCATCGCGCACCTGCGCACCGCGCAAGGTATAGATGTTGTGCATCGTCCCGGTGACGTTCTCGGCCATCCACAGCGCCTTCATGTCCGGAAGATAGGTGTTCAACTCGGACGGCGCCTCGGTGCCCGGCGTCAACTGGAAGACCATCTTCACGCCGTCGATGATGTGCTCTTCAATCGGATCGGTGATTTCCATCGTCGGTGCGACAAGACCTGTCGCGCCGCTGGAGGCAGACTGGCCCAGACCCTGCGTGACATAGCCAAAGGGGCTGGCCGGCAGCAGGAAGGCATACTGATAGACCATCCAGCCCGTTTCGCTTTCGATCAGCGTCAGGTTTGACAGGTCGTAGCCGCGGACCTGGTAGATGCCGTCCATGACCTCGTACAAGCCGAACTGGGTGGTCAGCCGGGCTTGCCGTTCCAACGACGGGTGGATGCTGTCGAAGTTTTCGCCCTGTTTCAGGAAGTCGAAGCGCTCCAGATCCCAGGCGAACCCGCCCGCCTCGGCTTCGATCTGCAGGCTGTCCGGCGCCGCGATCAGCCTCTGAAATGCCTCGTCGAAGTCCTGCGTGTCGTCAAAGGGAAATCGCGCCGCGGACGGCAGAGGTCGGGCTGTCCTGAATGCCGGAGCCCGTATCGCGACCGTCATACCGGCAGTCGCGCAAGGGACTTTGTCAGTGCGGGGGTGTGTTGCGGCCATCGGGGGATTTGGTGCAAGGGCCGTCATCGATCGCCGATGTGATCATTCGCTGCGGTCCCGTCCGGAAGGTGACCGCCGCAGTCGGGCTGCGACGGTCGTGTCGTTCAATCGAGGGCGGGTGCGGGGCGCAAGGTGCCTGCGCACTCACCAAACCCGATCCGGTACCCGTCGCCCTTGGCGACGCCGCGCAGGGTCAGGGTGTCACCGTCTTCCAGGAAGGTCCGCGTCTCTCCGGTGTCCAGGGTCAGCGGCTCTTTCCCGCCCCAGCTGAGTTCCAGAAGACTGCCGCGGTTTTCCTTTTCCGGGCCCGAAATCGTGCCCGATCCCAGCAGATCGCCAACCCGCATCGGGCAGCCGCTGGTGGTGTGATGGGTCAGTTGCTGGGCCGCAGAGTAATACATCACGCTGTAGTTCGTGCGCGACAGGATCGTTTCCGACTTGCCCTCGGGGGCGAGGCCGACCTCAAGATCGATGTCATAGAGCATCGGTCCGGGTTCCTTGAGATAGGGCAGCAGTTCCTTTTCGCGCGGCGGGGTCGAGGCGCGGAAGGGTTCAAGTGCGGCTTTGGTCACAATCCAGGGGCTGATGGTCGTCGCCGTCGCCTTGGCCTGGAACGGACCGAGCGGCACATACTCCCACGCCTGAATGTCGCGTGCGGACCAGTCGTTCAGCAGCACATAACCGAAGATCATGTCGTCGGCCTCTTGCACCGAAACGCGGCCCTTGGACGGTTTGCCGACAATGGCACCCATTTCCAGTTCCAGGTCGAAACGCTTTGAGGCCTCGAACACCGGCATGTCCATGTCCGGCGCTTTCAGCTGGCCGTTGGGGCGGGTGACGTCCGTGCCGCTGACCACAACCGAGGACGCGCGGCCGTTATAGCCGATCGGGATGTGCAGCCAGTTGGGCGGCAGGGCATTGGCCGGATCGCGGAACAGGCAGCCGACGTTGAACGCGTGATGGCGGCCTGCGTAGAAATCAGTGAACTCGGTGACGCTGAAGGGCATTTCCAGCGTGGCATCGGCCATCGCCACAAGATGCCCTTCAAGATCGGCTTGCTGCGAGGCACCTTCGGCCAGCGCCTTGGACAGATAGGCCCGGAAGCTGTTCCAGACATCAGCGCCAAGCGCCATGAAGTCATTCCATGTGCCATGGGCAAACACATCACCTTGCGGCAGGTCGAGCATGCCGGCCTGTTCCAGAGCCGTTACATCAAGGATGTGATCCCCGATGGCAACGCCTGCATGCAGGTCGCCGCCCGAAACGCGGAAGGCGCCATAGGGCAGGTTGTTGAGCGGGAAGTCGGTGTCGGGCGAATTTGCACTATCGACCCAGGAGCGGAGTAGCTGTGTCATGAGGTGTCCTTCAGGTGGCGTCGGGCTGGTTTTCAGGGCGCGCGGCATCAAATGCCGGCAATTTCAGGGCCTGCTCTTCGATCTGGAGCAGACGGGCAAAGGGCGTCAGGTCGACACCCCAGCGATGGGCATTGTAAAGCTGGGTGACAAGGCAGATGTCGCACAGCAACGGAGTGTCCGAAAAGCTGTAGGCGGGGCCTTCGGGCAGCAGCGCCTGATAGGCGTGCAACCCTTGTGTCATCCAGTGACGCATCCATTCCACGCCTTGATCGGCGCTCAACCCGTATTCGGACTTCAGGCGGTTCACGAGTTTGAGGTTGTTGACCGGATGAATGTCCGTCGCGATGACCTGTGCCGCCGCCTGCACCCTGGCCCGCAGCACCGGGTCGTCCGGCAACAAGGCAGGGTCGGGCGCGATTTGATCCAGATAGTCCAGGATCGCCAGTGATTGGGTCAGCGCGGTGCCGTCCTCCAGCACCAGCGTCGGCACGCCCTTGATAGGGTTCAAGGCCACATAGTCCGGCGCGTGTTGCGCGCCGGCGACAAGGTCCACCGGGACTGTCCGATAGGACAGCCCCTTGAGGTTCAGCGCCACCCGCACCCGGTAGGATGTGGTCGAGCGCCAATAGGAATAGAGCGTCAGCATCGCCGTCACTTCTTGCCCGGCGTGCCGTCGAACTTCTTCTCCATGTCCGCCCAGCAGTCGATGTAGTCGTCCTGCAGCGGGGCGTCCTTGCCCGCGAACTGTGTCAGTTGCTGCGGGAAGCGGGTCTCGAACATGAAGGACATGGTGTTGTCCAGCTTGTCGGGGCCGAGATTGGCGTTGGAAGCCTTTTCGAACGCTTCGCGGTCAGGACCGTGGGGCAGCATCATGTTGTGCAGGCTGATCCCGCCGGGCACGAAACCCTGCGGCTTGGCATCGTATTCGCCGTAGATGTTGCCCATCAGCTCGGACATGATGTTCTTGTGGTACCACGGCGGGCGGAACGTATCTTCCATCACCATCCAGCGTTCGCGGAACAGAACGAAGTCGATATTGGCCGTGCCGGGCTGGCCCGAGGGCGCGGTCAGAACGGTGAAGATGGACGGGTCCGGGTGGTCGAACAGGATCGCGCCGACCGGGCAGTAGTTGCGCAGATCGTATTTGTAGGGCGCGTAGTTGCCGTGCCACGCCACCACGTCCAGCGGGCTTTGACCAATCTTGGTTTCATGGAACTGGCCGCACCATTTCACGGTCAGGGTCGACGGCACTTCACGGTCTTCATAGGCCGCGACGGGCGCCTTGAAATCGCGCGGGTTGGCCATGCAGTTGGCGCCGATCGGGCCACGGCCCGGCAGTTCGAATTTCTGGCCGTAGTTCTCGCACACGAAGCCGCGCGCGGGGCCGTCGATCACTTCGACCCTGTAGACGAGGCCGCGGGGGATGATCGCGATTTCCTTGGGTTCAAGATCAATGATCCCCAGCTCTGTCGCAAAACGCAGGCGGCCTTCCTGCGGAACCACCAGCATTTCGCTGTCGGCCGAGAAGAAATACGCGTCCTTCATGGATTCGGTCACCAGATAGACGTGCGTTGCCATGCCCACCTGGGTGTTCACATCGCCTGCCGTGGTCATCGTCCGCATGCCGGTCAGCCACGTCAGCGGCTCGTCTGTATGCGGGATCGGATCCCAGCGGTACTGACCCAGCGAGGTCACATCCGGGTGGATATCCGGAGCCGACCGGAAATGGGGCAGGTCGATCTTTTCGTAGCGGTGCGAGTGCTTGACCGACGGACGGATGCGATAGCACCAGGTCCGTTCGGGACGCACATCGGTGAAGGCAGTGCCGGACAGCTGTTCCCCATACAGGCCATAGTTGCATTTCTGGGGCGAATTCATGCCTTGCGGCAAAGCGCCGGGCAGTGCCTCGGTCTCGAAGTCGTTGCCAAAACCGGGCATGTAGCCGGGGTTTGTCAGCCCGCCATCGGCCTGAATCATGGGGTTGGTATCCGGGTTGTTCATCGCGCGTCTCCTTGCATTGGGGGCGAACGCACCGAATCGATCTTCGGTGCGTTCTGGCCGGTTCAGGCGTCTTTCTTGAGCTCTTTTGCGTGCAGCCAATCTGCATGCTTCGGAGCGCGTTTGGTCTGGGACCACTCTTCAAGCATATCCCATTTCACCTCATCCATGCGTGCGAGCATGGCTTCTTCTTCGGGATCGGGACAGGCCAATTCGACCCGGTGGCCGCTCGGATCGAAGAAATAGATCGAGTGGAACATCGAATGGT
This sequence comes from Meridianimarinicoccus sp. MJW13, assembly GCF_014901205.1. Lineage (GTDB taxonomy): Bacteria > Pseudomonadota > Alphaproteobacteria > Rhodobacterales > Rhodobacteraceae > Meridianimarinicoccus. The sequence goes on along the minus strand of NZ_JACNMU010000008.1, from coordinate 179,011 downwards.
CGGTGATGCCGAGAACCTCGACCCCGTTGGCCTCCAGATGTTCTTTGAATTCGATCAGCGTGTCGCGATCCTTGACCTTGAAGGCGATGTGCTGAACCCATTCAGGCGTGTTCGGGTCGCGGCCCATTTCCGCCTTTGTCGGCAGTTCGAAGAACGCCAGGACGTTGCCGTTTCCTGCGTCCAGGAACAGGTGCATGTAGGGGTCAGGCTCATGCGTGGACGGCACCTTGTCCTCGGCAATGGCCAGAACGAAGTCCATGTTGAGCATCTTGCCGTACCATTCGACGGTCTCTTTTGCGTCCTTGCAACGGTAGGCGACGTGGTGGATTTGTTCGATCTTCATAGGGTTCTCCATTCAAAGGGGACACGACAATCAGGGTGGCCTGGCTTCCTTCGGTTGGCGGAATTCTCAGAAAGAATGTCCGCCGCATGTGCGTGAAGTAGACCTTGCAAGTGGCTGCCCTGAAACATTTTACTTCCGGTCCTGTGGTTCGAAGTCTCTGCTGCTGTTTGCACTCTTAAAATCGTTTCACTTGCAACGAATACCATTCTGTGGGAGGCTGAGTCAAGGTCATTTCATTTGCAACGAAATAAAGGGGGCCGGATCACATGACCGCAGACGACTTCAACCTGTCTGAATTCTTGCCTTACAAACTGTCCGTATTGGCATCGCGCACGACCAAGGTTCTGGCGAAAGTCTATGGTGAGAAATACGGTCTTTCGACGCCCGAATGGCGGGTGCTGGCGCATGTCGCGCGCCGTGAAAAGATGTCGGTCCGTGAAATCCATGACAGTGTCGATCTGGAAAAGCCGAGCGTCAGCCGCGCGGTTGCCAAGCTCGAACAGGCCGGACTTCTGCGAAAATCCACCTGCGATTCGGATCACCGGCTGGTCGAAATCGAACTGACCCAAGCCGGGCGTGAGGTCTTTCAGCGAATCGTGCCCGAGGCACTTGCGTTGGAGGCTGTGATCCTGAGTGCGTTCTCACCTGCCGAGAGGGATCAGCTGCACGACATGATGGCGCGGCTGCATGACGAACTGGACAAGGTAGTCACAAAGGTCTGAGCCGCGGTCCTGACCAAGGATGGCGATTGCGTGACGCCATCCGGTTTGTCGTCCCCGGTGGTCTGCGCGCGCTGTTGGCCGCGCCAGAAGCACGATTTCTCAAAACTGGCCAGCCGCACGGGCGGTCGCTTGTCTTTCCGAAGGGGCAATCCGACGGCAAGAATCAGGCCTGGCTGACTAGACAAGCCCCTGTATGGCGACCTAGGAGGCTGCTCCGTCCGGAAGGCGGACGTTGGATTCGAATTGCCTGCCGATGGCAACTGCTGCCGATGTCAGCTGTTTCAAATGCGCCGAGGCGATCTCATCGACGCGATGCTTTTCGGCAAGCCATATCAGACTAACGGCGCCAATGACGCGCCCCTCGGCACGGATGGCAACGCCGATCGCACTGGGAATGCCGCCGTAATCCACCGCACGCCCCCAATAGCCGAACTCCCTTGTGGCAAACCCTTTTGCCCGGATCTCCTTGAGTTTTCCGGGCAGGCTCAGTGCGGCCTCGCGGTCTTTTCCCTTGGTGTTCACAGCCAGTTTGGCAGAGAAGTCTGCCCTTGCGTCGGCATCATGGGCCGCAAGGAACGCACACCCCAGGGCCGAGCGGAATGGCGACGGGCGATAGCCGATACAGTCAGGAAAGATGCCATGGTCGGAGAAGGTTCTGGTGGTGTCGACGATCTCGACACGTCCATTTCCGATCCCTGCCGCCAAGTCTACGCCCAATCCGGTTGCTTCGGACAGACGAACGATTTCCGAACTGCCTGCTTCGACCAGGGCATCAATCGAATCGGGGGCAGTGCCCAGGCGAGGAAAGCGTGAACCAATCCTGTATCGGCCGTCACTTCGGCTTTGTGTAAGCCACCTTTGATGGACCAGAGTGGCACAGATTCTCAGGATCGTGGGTTTTGGCAGACCAGTTTGATCCGCCAGAAAAGCCAATGAAGTCACGCCACTACCGGAAACGACTTCGAGTATTTTCATGCTGCGCTCGACAGAGCGGTTGAACTTGGTCATGGCATTCCACCTAGTGAAACGCATGTTCGACTGGATCCAGTTTCCTGTCTAGTCCTTCATGACGGAGCGTCGTGGGCGGAAACGTTTTTCGTCACCGCATTCAGAGGAAGAGGAAACCGATGCAAAGCGTGCTTTCAAAATCAGTTACCGGACTGAACCTGGCATTGTCCGGTTTGGTTATTGCCGTTGTTTTCTACGTCTCTGTATTTGGCGTGTTCAGCGAATCCTATCTGCGGGTCGGCATGTTGCTGGTCGGCGGTCTGCTGATCCTGCTGGCACAGATCGACAGCAGCGACAGCCCCATGGGAAAGGTGCTGGCGCTTGTCACCGCCGGTTTCCTGAGCATCGCGGTCTTTCAGTATTTTCGCGCCGCAGCCGAGATCGAGACCGGGCTCTATTTTCTGACCTCCACGGATATCTGGCTGGGCGTCCTGGGGCTGATTGCCGTGATCGACCTTACACGCAGGTCGGTCGGAATGGTCATGGCGGGCGTTGCAGCCGTGGTGCTGATCTATGGCGCCTTCGGGCAGTATGCGCCCGGCTTCATGCGTCATGCCGGGATGACGTCAGAGGAACTGATCCAGGTCCTTTGGTATTCTTTCGACGGTGTGTTCGGGCGTCCCATGGCCACCGTTGTGTCGACGATCCTCATCTTCATCATCTTCGGCGCCATCCTGGAATTTCTGACGATTGACAAGGTGCTGGTAAAGCTGGCGCTGGCTGCCACGGGCCGGGTGCGCTCGGGTCCCGCTGCAGCGGCCACCATTGCCAGCGGCTTGTTCGGAACAATCTCGGGCAGTGCCGTGGCCAATGTCGTGGGCACCGGGGTCATCACGATCCCGCTGATCAAGAAGCGCGGTTTCAAGGCGCATTTCGCGGGCGCCGTCGAGGCCGCGGCCTCAAGTGGGGGTCAGATTACCCCGCCCATCATGGGTGCGGTCGCGTTCATCATGGCCGACATCACGGGCGAACCGTATCTGACGATCTGTGTCGCGGCCGCTGTTCCTGCGATCCTGTATTACGCGGGTCTGTTCATGGCGACCTCCAGCGCTGCGCGCGACATGGACCTCGACACCTCCGAACAGCCCAAGCTGAGTTTCGGCTGGCGTGAAGTGGCGCAGATCATCGTCTTCATGCTGTCCCTGACCGCAATCGTCGTGGCCATGGTCGGAGGGTCGTCCCCAGCCTATGCCGGATTTATCGGTGTCGCCTTTGCCATCGTGTTTGGCTTCGCGCTGAAACCCAGCCTGCTGGTGGACCTGCAATCCTGGCTCACGTTCATTCGTTCGGCTGGCATGATCTCGGCGCAGCTGGTGGTGATCGTGGGCGCCGTGGGCATCATCATCGGCATTCTGAACCTGACCGGTGTCGGGCTGCGGTTTGCCTCCTTGGTGGCAAGCTATGCCGACGGACAACTGGTGGTGTCGCTGTTGCTGATGGCACTGGCCTGCTTGCTTCTTGGCATGGGAATGCCGACGGTGCCCGCCTATCTGATCATCGTGCTTGTCATGGGGCCGGCCCTGCAGAAACTTGGTGTGCCGATCATTCACACCCATATGTTCGTCCTGTATTTCGGTGTGTTGTCCGCCGTCACTCCACCGGTTGCACTTGCAGCATTCGCGGCAGCGCCCATTGCCGGAGCCGGGGCGATGCGCACGGCGGTGGAAGCATCCCGGCTGGCCCTGCCTGGCTTCGTCATCCCCTTCGCCTTCATCTACCAGCCCGCGATGCTGCTTGGCACGGGCTACCCGCTGATGGAGTCGGCACAGTCCATCCTGTTTGTAACCCTTGCGGTGCTGCACATCTCGCGCGCCTGCTATCCGGGCAAGGGCAAGGCACGTTATGCGCCGATCGGCCTTGCCCTGGCCTTTGCCCTGTTGTTCTTTGGACCCCTTGTTTCGTGGATTGCCGTCGCAGCCACGCTGGCACTTTGGTCCGCTGTCCGCTTCGGCAATTTCCTGACACCCGAAAAGTCCTAATCCAGAGGAGGAACTACCCATGAACAATGTATCCCTGACCCGCCGGTCGCTGCTGGGCACTGCCGCAGGAGCCGCCGCATTCGCCGCGATGCCCCGTGTGGCCTTTGCCAAGGAACTGCTGCGCATGTCCACGCTGGGGCCGGGCACAAGCCCGAACCTTGTGATGACGACCTTTGTGAACATCGTGAACGGCGCGCTGCCGGACTATGAAATCCAGCTGAACGCCACTGGCGCCGCAACACGTCACGTTCTGGAAGTCGCCATGGGCCGCAGCGATTTCTGCATGTCCTCGCCCGTCATCCACTCCTTGATGCGTCGCCAGGCCGCGATGTACGAAAAGATCGATCAAGCCCCCGAACTGGTCAACAACCTGCGCACGGTGCTGAACTTCCCGATGGGGGTCTATCACATCGCCGTCTATGGCTCGTCCGGCATTACATCCATAGACCAGATTGCTGGCAAGCGCGTCTTCCTTGGACCTCCGGGCGGTGCGGCCTACACCACGATGGAGCGGCTGTTCAAAGCGGTCGCAGGTCTTGAGGCGGGAACGGACTACGAAGCCGTCACCCTGGGCTGGGACGCCGCTGCCGCTGCCTTCCAGGACGGCAACATCGACGTCTATTGCAACCCGACCAACGCCCCAAGCCCGGCCTTGACGCAGATCGCCGTGACCAATGAAATCCGCTTCCTTGGCATTCCCGCAGAAGCGCTGGAAAGCGAAGGCGTGCAGGCACTAGTGGGCCGTCCGGGCTTCAGCGCGGCCACGCTGCCGGCGGGCGCTTACGGGGAAAATCAAATCAACGAAGGCGACGTCACCACCCTGGGCGTCACCGTGGGCATCGTGACGAACAAGGACGCTGATGAAGAGATGATCTATCGGATGACCAAGGCGTTCTATGCCGGCGTGCAAGAAGCCGGGCAAAGTTCGCCCTGGATGCGGGCCATCACGCCGCAAGGTGCCGTGCAGGATATCAACCTGGAACTGCACCCCGGCGCCCTGCGCGCGCTTACCGAGTTGGGCGTAGAGATCCCGGAAGCCGCCAAAGGCTGATCTGGACGGCCGGGGTCTCTGCGGCCCCGGCCATTTGCCTGCTCCCCTTCAACTTTCTGACCCGGATAGTCCCATGTCAAAAAACGTGCTCTTTATCATGTGTGATCAGCTTCGGTGGGACTACCTGTCCTGTGCGGGGCATCCAGGCATCGAGACACCGCACATTGACGCCTTGGCCAAACGCGGCGTGCGCTTTGATCGTGCGTACGTGCAATCCACCATCTGTGGGCCAAGCCGGATGTCGTTCTACACCGGGCGGTATGTCAGCTCGCACGGGTCCACATGGAACAACGTGCCGCTCAAGGTCGGCGAGATGACCCTGGGCGATCACTTGCGCCCCCTGGGAGTTCGCACGGCGCTTTGCGGCAAGACCCATATGACCGCTGATGCGGACGGGATGAAACGCCTTGGTCTCGCGCCCGACAGCACCATCGGTGCCCTGGTCTCGGAGTGCGGGTTCGAACCCTACGAGCGCGACGACGGGCTGCATCCCAGCACCAGCTATGGCAAGCGCAACAAGAACTACGATCAATACATGAAGGACCGTGGCTGGGAGGATGAAAACCCCTGGGACTCTGTGGCCAACAGCGGAGAGGATGAAGACGGCAACATCCTCAGTGGCTGGTTCCTTGACAATTCCGACCTCAAGGCGCGCGCCGCCGACGAGGAAAGCGAAACCCCCTATATCACCCGCCGCGCGATGGATTTCATCCGCGAGGCCGGCGACAGCCCCTGGTGCCTCCACCTGAGCTATATCAAGCCTCATTGGCCCTATATTGTGCCGGCACCCTATCACGACATGTACCCGCCCGAAACGCACATGCCCGTGCTGCGCAGCGACGCGGAACGAAACGACCCGCACCCCGTGTTCGGCGCCTTCATGGAAGAGCGGGTGTCGAAGGCCTTTACCAATGCGACCACCCGCACCAAGGTCATCGGGGCCTACATGGGGCTGATCAAGCAGATCGACGATCAGATGGGCGAGCTGATGGCCTTTCTAGAGGCGCAGGGCCTGACCGACGAGACGATGATTGTCTTCACCTCCGACCACGGCGATTACCTGGGCGATCACTGGATGGGTGAAAAGGAACTGTTTCACGATCCGTCCGCGCGTATCCCGCTGATCGTGGTGGACCCCAGCGCAGAGGCCGACGCGACGCGCGGCACGGTGTCTGACGCCCTGGTCGAGGCGATCGACGTGGTGCCCACAATCCTCGACTACTTCGGTGGACAGGAGGTCAGCCACATCATCGAAGGCAAATCCCTGCGGCCGATGATGCACGGCTCATGTGCCTCGGTGCGGGATTTCGTCGTGTCGGAGTACGACTATTCCTTCCGCCAGGCCCGCCGCCGCCTTGGGGTCGGGGTTTCCGAAGCCAAGCTGACAATGCTGTTCGATGGGCGCTGGAAATACATCTTTGCCGAAGGGTTCCGCCCGATGTTGTACGATCTGGAGGCCGACCCGGAGGAGTTCAACGACCTTGGCGGCAAACCCGAACATGCGGAAGAATGTGAGCGGCTGCAAAAGTTGTTCTTTCAATGGACCCGGCGCACCAGCCAGCGCACGACCATGTCCGATGCCGAGATCGAAAGACGCGGGGCGGACCTGGGCGAAGCGAAGGCTGGGGTCATCATCGGATTTCCCACCGAAGCAGACCTGTCAGCCGCGCTTGCGGCAGATCGGGATCGACAGAAAGGCTGATCCTTCTGGCTTGAAACGCCTGTCGCACCAGTTCGGGACCCCCTTATGCACCATCGGCTGACCGCATTGCTTTCATCACTGAGCCCCGTCCGCCCATGGTTTTGGGTGGTCAATGGTGACACGCTCAAGGCCGATGCGATTGCCGGTCTGACCAATGCGGCAATCGTTCTGCCGCAGGGTGTGGCCTTTGCCATCATTGCGGGGCTGCCCCCGGAATTCGGCCTGTTCACGGCCGTCGTCGTTGCCTTGATCGCCGGGATCTGGGGATCGTCGATGATCATGGTTTCCGGCCCGACCACAGCGATATCTGCGGTGATCTTTGCGTCCATGTCGCAATTCGCGGCCCCGGGGACCGAGACCTATATCGCCATGGTTTTCACGCTTACGCTGATGGTCGGGGTGATCCAGATCATCGCGGGCGTGTTCAAGCTGGGCGGGTTGATTTCCTTCATCTCCCATTCGGTTCTGATCGGATTTACCGCCGCTGCGGCCCTGTTGATCGCGGCCAGCCAGATCGGCGGTGCACTTGGCCTTGAAAAGGGTGGCGGTGGGGGCGTTTTCGAACGCCTGCTTCACGTGGGCGCGCATGTCGGCCAGATCAACGCCACCGCCGTGATCATTTCGGGGGCGACGATCCTGACGCTGATCGCGCTGTCGAAGTTCAGCAAGAAGATACCGTCTTATATCATCGCGCTGGCCGTTGGGTCGGGCGTGGCCTGGCTGTTGAACGCACCGGCACAGGGGGTGGCGATGTTCGCCCCGCTGGGGTCCATCGTGCCAAGCATCGGCGCACCGGACATGTCGTTCGCGCTGCTTGCAGAACTTCTGCCCGTTGCCGCCACGGTCGCCTTCGTGGGTCTCCTTGAAGCGATCTCCATCGGTCGATCCTTTGCGCTGCGTCGGGATGAACCCTATGATTCCAGCCAGGAGATGGTGGGGCAGGGGCTGTCCAACGCGGTTGGCTCTTTCTTTCAATGCTATGCCGGTTCGGGCTCGTTTACGCGGTCTGGCCTCAACGCGGATGCGGGCGCGCAGACGCCTGTTTCCACGATCTTCGCGGCCGGATTTCTGGTTGTCCTGCTATGGGTGTTGGCCCCGTACCTGGAATACGTGCCTGTCCCGGCCATGGCGGGGGTGATCCTGTTCGTGTCCTACAGGCTGATCAACTTCGGCGAAATTCGTCATGTGCTGACTTCCAACCGGAGCGAAACGGCAATTCTGGCGGCCACTTTCCTGACCGGGATCTTTACCGAACTCGACCTTGCCATCGTCGTTGGCGTTATCACGTCGCTGTGCGTCTTTCTTTATGACAGCGCCCATCCCATCGTGGCTGTGGGTTCGCCGACCACCATCAACGGCAGACGGGTGTTCAAGAACGCGGCAACCTATGGCTTGCCCGAATGTCCGCAAATCTCGGTGATCCGGGTGGACGGCCCGCTGTTCTTTGCCTCTGTCGAAAATGTAGAGCAGCAGTTCCGAAATGCGGAAGCCGCCAGCCCGGTGCCGAAGACCAAGCTTATGGGCTTGAAGGGGTTGTGGAAGATCGACCTGTCAGGGGCCGGCCTGCTGCTGAAAGAAATACGACGGGCGCGAAAGGCAGGGGCGGATTTCCATATCTTCACGACCAACGCGCCTTCGCTGCGAATATTGAAGCGATTGCATGTCTTTGATGAACTGGGGAAAGGCAATCTCCACAACAACAAGGGCGAAGCGATCAGTGTCGCGGTTGCGGCCGCCGACGATGATATTTGCAAGGACTGCAAGCTGAGGGTCTTTGTGGAATGCGCCCAGAAACCGGGGGCAGTGGCGCCTTGACCGGGCTTATCCCGGATACGAACCACCAAAGCCGCTGTGTGTGAGCGTCCGGGGTCCGGCGCACCAGAAATCCCACCATGCAGCAAAACTGTGCGGCAGCTTCCCCCCCTGCGTCACCTCGGCCAAATGCAACCGTGTGTCTGGCCCCGGATGTGCGCCGGGGCCAGACCGGTCAGACGAAGGCCATCGGGTCCGTGCCGATCAACGCCAGGTCGATGGCGCCATCGCTGACCCCATCTGCCGCATCGAAAGCAGCCAGCAAGGTGGTCCCGCCGAACACCAGATAGCTTTCACCGGTATCGGCGCCGGCTGCCGTGTCGGCCTGGCCGGCACCGATCAGGATGTCGTCGATGCCGTCACCGTTCACATCTCCGGCTGCGGCCACGGAATACCCGCTGTAGTCTCCGGCACCGATCCCCTTGAACACGAACCCGTCCGCGCCATTCAGACTGGCCAGATCCACCGAGGCAGCAAACCCCGTGTCCTTGCCAAAGACCAGGTAGCTTTCGCCAGCATCAACCCCGGTCGTCTGGTCGGCCCGGTAGCCGCCGATCAGGATGTCATCGATGCCATCGCCGTTCACATCCCCGGCAGAGGCTACGGAGATCCCGCTCTCATCTTCTGCATCTACCCCGGTCAGCACGAAGCCCATGCTGCCATCGAGATTGGCCAGATCGATAGAGGCCGCGAAATCACCCGTCACGCTGGTGTCCTTGCCAAACACCACATAGGTCTCGCCCACATTCTGGGTGCCGGCGGTATCGCCTCCGTAGGCCCCGATCACGATGTCATCGAAACCGTCGCCGTTCACATCGCCGGCGGCAGCAACAGACACGCCGCTGTAGTCATAGCTGTCGATCCCGGTCAGAACGAAGCCGGTGCTGCCGTCGCCCGCTGCAAAAGACGCCAGATCGATCGAGGCGGCGAAGTTGCCCGCGACGGCGGTGTCCTTGCCGAAAACAACATAGGTTTCGCCCGAACTGAGCGTGCCCGGCCGGTCGGCGGACGTGGATCCGATCAGGATGTCATCGATGCCGTCGCCGTTGATATCTCCGGCGGCGGCGACCGAATAGCCGGTATAGTCGAAGGCATCGATCCCGGTCAGCGCAAAACCGTTGCTGCCATTCAGGCTGGCAAGATCCATGGAAGCGGCAAAATCACCCTCAACAGCGGTGTCCTTGCCGAAGACAATATATGCCCCACCTGCGTTGAAAGTACCGGCCTGATCGGCCCCGAAAGCCCCGATCAGGATGTCATCGATACCGTCACCGTTCACATCCCCGGCCGAGGCAACAGACCAACCGCTGTAGTCGGTGTAGAGGAGTCCGGTCACAACGAAACCCGTGGTGCCATCCAGACTGCCCAGATCTATCGAGGCCGCGAAATCGCCCGCGACGGCGGTGTCCTTGCCGAAGACCACATAGCTTTCTCCGGCATCGTAGGCGCTGGATTGGTCGGCGCCATGGGCCCCGATCACCATGTCGTCGATGCCATCCCCGTTCACATCCCCGGCGGAAGCAACGGAAATGCCCGCGAAGTCACCGGCATCGATCCCGGTCAGAACAAAGCCGGTGCTGCCATCGCCGGCCCCAAGCGAGGCCAGATCGATCGAAGTGGTGAAGTCCCCTTCTGAGCCCGTGTTCTTGCCGAAGATCACATAGGCTTCGCCGGTGCCTGCGGCGTAGCGGCCTCCGATCAGGATGTCGTCGATGCCATCCCCGTTGACGTCCCCTGCCGAGGAAACCGAAATACCGGCGTAGTCGCCCGCGTTGATCCCGGCCAGCACGAAGCCGAAACTAGCCGGCAGTGGCGTCCAGTCGTCCGACGGCACGCCATCGACCAGGATCTCAAGGTTTTCCATTCGGGTGACGCGCAGGTCAAAGCATGAGAAGGTGAAGAAGGTCTTGTCGGCATCGGTGGTGCCGCCTGCCGTCTGATCGTCCAGAAAGGCGTAATAGGCGGCAATTTCAGCCTGAACATCCGGATCGAGCCATGTGTCGCCAGTCATTTCCAGCCGCAGCGTGTCATAGCCGATGCCGCCGTCATACAGATCCCTGAACCCTTCGTTCAGTTCAACATCATAGACCAGAACATCATCGCCGCGTTTGCCCGCAACCCGATCGCTGCCAGCACCGCCCGCAAGAAGATCATCATTTCTGAGGCCAAGGACGGTGTCGTCAAAGGGTGTTCCGGGATCGATTACAATAGGATCTGCCATCGTCTTTACCCCTGCATTGTTGTGAATGTCCGCAGAGAATACACTTGGGGCTATGGGTCATTACAAAAATGTGAGAAATTATTAACGCATGGATCGATCAAGATTGGGCAGGTGTTTGGCGGAAGGCGAAAAATTCACAGGTTATTGCGCGGGCAGGAAAACCAATAAATCAGATATCTATTATTTCTCTTTATCCACGCGTTTTGGCGTCCGCAACGGCGACTTTGACTGGTGTGACGAACGGCATCCCAGCTCCCGGTGAGCCGCTGGTATTGCCGGAAACACTGGCATAGGGACACAAGCGGTGGCGCGTGTGGACCCGATCAGAGGCGGCTCAGATCAAGCATAGCCCTGATCAACATCCTGCCTGCTTGAGTGAGCGGTCCATATCCGGAACGTGGGGGGCAGGCGCAGGCCAGGGTTGTCGTTCCTTCGCTCCAAGGTATTGTTGCCGGGAGATTTTAATTCAATCGCTGCCCGTCTGGTTGCCTGTCCTGCCAACCCGGGCCGCGTCCGTCATCAGCCGCCCGTGCGGTGGGCCCCCCGCGACAGCACGCAAGCCAGATACCCATCCTTTTATAGACTTCTGAGCCGGGCTGGAGCGCTTGAGGCCCCGCGATGTAAGACGTCATCGGACCGGGCTGTGCCATCGCGGCGGGTGTCGCCAGAAAGCCAAGACCTCAGAATACCACGTACAGTTGCCTCAAACCCACATTCGCCAAGGTTCGGGCGCGCCAATTCGCGAGTCATTGAGGAAGGGGAGGTCGCCTTTGATGTAGGGGTTGATGCCGATATTACCGGGTGGGAGAAATGGTGTGTGGCGGGAATGACAATGAAGCTTGCTTTGCCTGGAATAAATACATTTCCGATTCAGGTATTGCGACCGTGTGATCGCCACGACGGCGCAGGTCGGCGACGTCGGTGGCGGCGATCACCCTATCCGTCCACGGTTCTTTCCCGTCACAGTCTTTTTCTCGATGGGTCCATGGGTCTCGCCCGCGACCAGGCCGCAACACCATCCTTGGCGTCGTCGCGGCCTTGTCAAAAGGTAGCGCCGTCTCACCGTAAAAGCCGCCGGGGATGGTGTTGCAACTCTTGGGTGCCATTGACCCTGCGGGTCAGGATCCCCACGACGATGTCCTGGCAACGGTTCGTCAGGCGAACGGTGCAAGTCTCGTACCGGGGGGCGCACGCCGTGGGGTGTTTTGCCTGACCCGCGCCAAGCGTGTTTTCCCGAGATTTTCATGCAAGACTGCACGAAATGGACGTTGCCCGAAGACATCCCCGCGGCCTGTCCCGGACGAGGAGAACTGATGATGTTGATGACAACCCTGCGTCTTGGGACGCTCGCAAGCGTACTCGCGTATCCGACTATCGTTTCGGCCCAGGACATTGCCGACACGATCTATACCGGCGGGCCGATCCTTACGATCGATGACGCACAACCGACAACCGAAGCCGTTGCGGTCAAGGATGGAAGGATCATGGCCGTTGGATCCCTGGCGGACCTCATCGCGTATCAGGGCGACGGAACAGACGTTTTCGACCTGAACGGACGCGCCATGCTGCCGGGATTTGTCGACAGCCACGGACACGTTGTCATGGGCGGTCTTCAGGCGCTCTCTGCCAATCTTCTTGCGCCGCCGGACGGCGAGGTCAGGGACATTGCCAGCCTGCAGGATACGCTTCGCCAGTGGGCAGAAGACAATGCCAAGGCCGTCGACAGGGTGAACATGATTGTCGGTTTCGGCTACGACAACGCGCAACTGGCCGAGTTGCGACACCCGACGCGGGACGACCTCGACGCCGTCTCGACAGAGCTGCCGGTCGTGATCGTGCACCAGTCGGGACATCTTGGGGTCGCCAACTCCAAGGCGCTCGAACTTGCGGGGCTCAGCGCGGACTCTGAAAACCCTCCGGGCGGGGTCATTCAGCGCGACGCGCGTGGGGAGCCGAATGGCGTGCTCGAAGAATATGCCTTTTTCACCGTGATCATCCCGATGATGGCGCGCCTGGGACCAGAGGGCATTGCGGCCTTCGCACGCTCCGGCTCGAAACTCTGGGCAAGCTACGGATATACGACCGCGCAGGAGGGGCGCTCTTCCGGCGGGATCGTGGAAGTTCTCAAGGCCGTGGATGCGGAGGGGGGGCTGCCTGTGGATGTCATTGCCTATCCGGACGTGCTTGAAGACAGGGACTACATCGCCGCGCACACGTCGAAGGACTATACCGGCAACGTGCGGGTGGGCGGCTGCAAGCTGACCATCGACGGGTCTCCGCAGGGCTTCACCGCGCTCAGGGACAGGCCCTACTACGATCCGGTGGGAGACTACCCACCCGGTTATGCGGGCTACGCTTCCGTGACAATGGAGCAGGTCCAGGACGCGGTGAACTGGTGCTACGAGAACGGATTTCAGATCATCACCCATGCCAATGGTGAAGGGGCCTCTGACATGCTGATCGCGGCTCTCGGGGCCGCCCAGGCGGACTACGGCGATCCGGGCAACCGACCGGTGCTGATCCACGGGCAATTCCTGCGCGAGGACCAGATCGATGCCTACAAGGCCCTCGGCGTGTTTCCATCGCTGTTTCCAATGCACACGTTCTACTGGGGAGACTGGCATCGCGACCATACCGTCGGTCCGGTCAATGCCGACAACATCTCGCCGACGGGATGGGTGGTCGAGCGCGGGATGATGTTCGGCTCGCACCATGACGCGCCGGTGGCCTTCCCCGACAGCATGCGGATCCTGGATGCCACGGTGACGCGGCGGACGCGGTCGGGCGACATTCTTGGCCCGGCGCAACGGGTCGATGTCATGACCGCCCTGAAGGCGCTGACGCTCTGGCCAGCCTGGCAGCAGTTCGAGGAAGCAGACAAGGGCTCGATCGAAGTGGGAAAGCTTGCCGACTTTGTGATCCTCTCGGACGATCCTACGGCCGTCGATCCCGAGACACTGGATCAGCTTCGCATCATGGTGACGATCAAGGAAGATCAGGTGATCCACGAAGCCGAAGAAGGGGTGCAGGAGGGAGGATTGATCGGGCGGCAATTTGCTTTCAGCCCCGCCATGGCAGACCGGTTTCTTCATGCCATGTACGACGGCCTGACGCCGCAGCAGTGACCGACAGTGCAATGCCCATCAGTGGCTGAGGGGCCGGCGATGGGCACAAGGCACCGGAGGCCGGACGACAGGTCGCAAACGGCCCGCCGGCGGCTTCCGTGACTGCCGCGATGTCGATCCGTACGATTGTCACCATGGCCGGGACGACCCGTGTCAGCCGGTCGCCACCACCTTGCGCATGCCGCCCGCAATCAACGCCGCAGCGTCCGTTGCGATGAGCAGGACATTGGCCCGCGGCGGGGCGACCAGAAAGCGGGGCTCCCACATTGGATCGAACTTGTTCTTGAAGTTCCGCAAGCCATCGAAGTTGTAGAAATGCCCGCCGTGACGGTAGACCAATGCGCCCAGCTTCATCGTCCAACGGCTGCCACGGCGCGTTTCAAGGCCGGCGAGGGGGGCCATTCCAAGGCTGAACCCGGCAAACCCGTGTTCTTTCAGGTGCAGCATCAACTCGGTAAACAGGTAGTCCATCAAGCCCGACGGCGCATCGTCCACGTGCCGCATCAGGTCGATGGTCGCGGTTTCCTTGGCTTCGGTCGTCAGGACATTGGCAAAGGCCACGATGCGGGATTCGTGGCGCACGATGGCAATCGGGAACTGACGCAGGTAGTCGCGATCGAACCGGCCGACCGAGAACTGCTTTTCCGAACTGTGCTTGTCGACCAGCCATTGATCCGAAATGTCGCGCAGCACCTCCAGGGTGGCGTCATCTACCGGCGCAGCCAACACTTCGAAGCTGAGCCCGTTGCGGCCCGCGCGATTGTGGGCCGTGCGCAACTTCTTGCGGTGGCTGCCCTCCAGCGAGAAGTTGGCCAGGGGCACCACCGCCTCTTCGCCCATCTTGTGCATGGCGAGGCCCATCTCGGCCCAAAGCGCCAGATTGTCCGCCGCGACTTCGTAGAACACCGGCCGCGCATTTGCGGCATTGGCGGCGTCGACAAACTCCCAGGCCAGCTGCGCCACCTCATCGGGATCTCCGACGGGATCGCCCAGCGTGATCCACGACCGAGCCTGAACCCGGTACATCAGGAACGACCGGCCGCTGTCGGAAAACAGCAAGGATTTATCCCCGGTCAGGGCAAAGTTGGCATCCGGGTTCGGCTGCTGCGCAATGACGGCCCGCGCCTGTTCCAGTTGATCTGCAGTTGCCAGATCGGCCAGGACCTTCGGTGGTCGCAGGGCCGTCACGAGTGCGAACAGGCCGATCAGAAGCGCGCCGACCAGACCAGCGCGGATGGCACGCGGTGCGGAATCGTCTTCGGCAAACTGCCACCACAATTCATGACTGTAGGGCGTCGCCTTGTGGGCAAAGAAATAGACCGCAGCCGCGGCCAGGACGATCGACCCCAACAGCAAAACCCAGCGAAGCGACAGCGGATTTCGTGTCAACCGCGCGCTGCGATAGAATTCGCGGCGGCAGGGCAGCAGCACAAGCACCATCAGGGACAGGATCAGGGCCCGCTGATAGTCGAGCCCATGCAGCAGCGACGCCACGATCCCCGCCATCAGCGCGCCGACCGCAAGCCAATAAGCGCCCTCGATCCGACGCAGCATGCCATGCGCAATGATCAGAAGGGCGGCCCCGATCGCGCTGGACAACAGGGCGCCGCCTTCCAGAAGGCCCAGTGGCAGGAGAAGCTCAAGGTCTCTGGCAACCTCGCTGGCGGCCGGAATGACCGCCGAGAAGAGCATGAAGATGCCCGAGGCAAAGATCATCGCCGCCATGGCCAGCGGCACGATGGAGGTGACAGCGCCAAAGACCGGTGCAAGCGCCTGCATCCGGGGCGACGGAGGCTTGGAACTGGCCATGCGCAGTTCGGACAGCGCCAGCAGGATCAGCGCGAGGCCGAAGGGCACAAGATAATAGATCAGGCGGTAGAGCAGCAATCCGGCAGCCGCCTGATCGACGGGCACCGAGTCGGGCAGGGCGGTCAGGATAACGGTCTCGAAGACACCGACGCCGCCGGGCACATGGCTGGCAACGCCGGCAAAGATCGCCGCCGCGAAAACCGCCAGGAAGGTGGCAAAGCCCATCTCGTTGGACGGCAGCAGAAGATAGAGAACGGTTGCGGCCATCAGGATATCGATCGCCGTGAACAGCAACTGGCCGCTGAGCAGACCCAACGAGGGGGTGCGGAAGCTGTAGCCGCGCAGCGTGATGTCAGACTTCCGCAGCGCCAGCGCCAGCAGCAACCCCAGCGAGACGATCAGCGCGGCGATCCCGATCCAACGCAGGACATGTGGGCTTATGGATGTCAGGGACTGCAAGGCAAAGGGATGATAGGCAAGCGCGCCGAACCCGATGATCATGGCGCCAAGCCCAAAGGCCGCGGACCCGAAGACCGCAATCCCCGCGATGTCATATGCGGTCAGTCCCAAAGACGAATAGATGCGATAGCGCACTGCACCGCCCGTAACCGGGCCTGCCCCGACGGTGTTGCCAAGCGCATAGCCCAGGAACCCGCCCATCATGATGACCGGGAACGGAAGCTTCTTGCCGATATAGCGCAAGGCGGACCAGTCATATCCGATCAGCGCGGCATAGCCGGTGAACATCGCGAGGATTGACAGGACAATGACATGCAGGGGCGTGTCGCGGACCTGGTCCATGACATCCCGGAAATTGATCGGTTTGAGAAGATGGTAGAGCGCAAAAGTGCCGAGCGCGAACAAGCCTGCCGTCAATAGGTAAGGGACAATCGGTTTGATCCGCGCCCAAAGGTTTGTTGGCGGCGAAGTATCGGAAGCGCTCACGTCTGGACCTCGAGTCGTTGGTATTTTTTTGACGTGTATCCTGCCCCGGCGCGAATTGCACCGGGGCAGTTTTGGCTTCCGCGAAGTGTGGGCCTTGCTGCGCCTTGAGAGGGACGCGCGGCGCGGCAAGGCTTCGGTCAGGCGTCCTGAGCAGTTGCGCGATTGTCCAGGGTGACATCCAGCGTCAGGGTCTCGCCCTTGCGCAGAACTTCGATTTTCGAGGTCGTCTCGGGCGCCGTCCCTGCAACCGCGCGGGTCAGATCGCGGGCTTCTTCGATCTTCGTGCCATCGAAACTCAACACGATGTCGCCCGATTGCAGACCGGCTTTCTGTGCGGGCGTATCATCCATGACCTTTTCAATCATCGTGCCCTGTCCCGCGTTCAGGCCGAGCACCGAGGCAACCTCATCGCTGACCGGCTTGATCTGCACCCCCAGCCATCCGCGATCGATCTTGCCGTCGTCCTCAAGATCCGCGACCACCGTGGACACCAGATCCGACGGCACGGCAAAGCCGATCCCGGCACTTGCGCCGTTGGGCGAGAAAATCGCGGTGTTGACACCAATCACCTCCCCCTGGTCGTTGAACAGCGGACCCCCGGAATTGCCCCGGTTGATGGCAGCATCGGTCTGAATGAAGGCATCGAACGGGCCAGAGCGGATATCGCGGTCCTTGGCGGAAACGATGCCGGTGGTCACGGTGCCGCCCAAGCCGAAGGGGTTGCCCATGGCGATGACTTCATCGCCCACGCGCATCGCCTCGGACGAGCCGAACGCCACGGTCGGAAGGTCCGTGCCGTCGATGTCGATCAGGGCAATGTCGGTCAACGGGTCGGTCCCGATGATCGTGGCCTCGTGCTCCGATCCGTCCGCGAATTTGACCGTGACGGTTGTGGCACCCGCAATCACGTGGTTGTTGGTGACGATCAGGCCGTCTTCCGAAATGATGAAGCCAGAGCCGACCCCCTGACGGTCCGGCATATTCGGCGATTGCGGCATCTGGGGCATGGTGTCCCCGAACCGGCGCTGGAATTCCTTTAAAAAGTCGTCGTTGGACATGCCGCCTTCCGCGTCGGCGGGGGTGGCGGATGACGTGACTTCGACAAGGACGACGGCGGGGCTGAACGTTTCGATCAGGTCGGCATAGCCGCCTGCGGGAACCGCCAGCGCGGCGGTCGGCGCCAGAGTAACCATGCCGGTCGATGCCACGGTTGCGGTCAGCAGGGCCGCTGTCAGTTTGGTGCGTCGTTTCGGGGACTGTGGATGTGCCATGAGGGAAACTCCGTGTTCATGCATTGTGGAGCAGATATCGGGGCGGGGGATGAACACGACTTCGCAGCGGCTATACAAATCTGTAATCTTCCGCGGCAGGATGCATGGGGCTGGCCCTAGTGTCGCGACGGGTCCGTCGCGGATCCACTGCCGCGCCGGTCCTCGTCGGAACGACCGAAAATCCAGCCCAGCCGCCAGAAGAAAAACAGCATGGTGGCCGCTGCCGCAGCCATCAGGGCAAGCGCGAAAAGATACCCAAAGCGCCAACCCAGCTCCGGCAGGTTGTAGGGCGAGGCGCGGTCAAAATTCATCCCGTAGACACCAGCAATGAAGGTCATCGGAATGAAAATCGTGGCGATCATCGTCAGCACTTTCATGTGCGCGTTCATTCGGTTCGAAAGCGACGACAGTTGCAGTTCCACAAGCCCCTGTGCGGTTTCCCGGAACACCTCGACCATGTCGAGAAGCTGAAAGGCATGATCCGAACAATCGCGCAGGTACGGCAACAGCGGGTCGCTGATCTGTGGCATGTCATCCCGCTGAAGCGCCGCAAGAGCTTCGCGCATCGGCCAGATCGCGTGACGCAGGATCGACAGATCGCGCTTGATCTGGTGCGTGTCGCGCATGGCCCCGTCTTCGGGATCACGCAGGATGCGTTCTTCCATCGCTTCGATCAGATCACCCTGCGCTTCGAGAACGGGGAAATAGCTGTCGATGATGGCATCACAGATGGCATAGAACAGATAGCCGCTGGAACTGCGGATACGCCCCTTTCCACCTGCCAGCCGCTTGCGCACCGCATCCAGGCAATCGCGCGGCTGCTCGCGGAGGGTCAGAACAAAATCCGGCCCCAGCACAAGCGAGATCTGGTCAGCAACGAAAGGCTGGCTACTGACCGGCATTCTAAGAACGGTCAGCACCAGATCGCCGTCCACATCTGTTTGGGCGCGCTGGTCCAGATGGAAAAGCTCGGCGACGGACAGGCCGCTCAGACCCAGATCCGTTGCCAGATCTGCGATCCGGACGTCGTCCTTGAGCCCACACACATCGATCCATCGGAATTGACCTGGCGCGCCGGACGCCAGTCCGTCCACAGCTTCGCAGGACGTTGCATCATAGAGATATGTGGTGATCGATGTTGGATGCGCGTTCTGCGGTGTCGAAATCGCCATCGGTGACGCGCCAATCGGCTCGCTGCGGCGTTTCAAAAGCCGTCGACGTCGTCCATGCGTACGTGATGATCTTGGCTCTATGTCCAGCCCTCCTGGCTTCGAGCAGTTTTTTGAAAAGACGGCGATTGGTCAATAGGGCACCTCGAAGGTCGCATGGCCCGGCAGACCTTGCAAAGCCGTCGTGCGTTCGACGGCCACGCCCGGAAGAGACGCCAGTGTGCGCCGGGCCATCCTTCTGACGCGCACTTTGGCGCCCGCGCGACGTGGCCGAGGTCCTGGGATCGACCGGATGGTGCAGTCTTCGGATCATGTTTGGGAAGGTTCGGCCCCAGGCAACCCCGATCCCTTGGGCCGTCCGCGGCTAAGTCTCGACGCATTACACCGATGTAATGTCAGCGTCAGGTCACGGCAGGTCTTGCCCCCCACATTCCTGTCATAAGGAACAAGGAGACCTGACACATGCAACGTATCAAATCACTTCTGGCAAGCACGCTTCTGGCCCTGATCGTTTTCGCCGGTTTCGGCTTCGGGATCATGGCGATCGGTTTCGCAATCGTGCTGGGGGGCGCACTTGCGCTGGCCTTGCGTCTGGCGGGACCGCGGATCCTTGCCGAGGCTGAAAAGCGCGCGGATACCGCGCGGGATGAGGCCTTCGCGGGCCATCCCGCATCGGCTTGAGGCCCATTCTGTTGGCAGGGTGGTGGCGGGGAAATCCCCGCCGTTTTTCGTTCGTGCGCAGGATATTGACGGCAGCACAGCCGACCAACCGGCGACCCCATGGCGACCCTGCACCGAAGGGGCCCCATGGGGCCCGGCATGCCTTGAATCGTGGGAACCAGAGGCTCCCGGCAGCATGGTCGTTGCTCCGTCGCCAGCGTCATCCGCACCTTACAGGGTTGTAATGCGACGGTCAGGCGCGGGCCATGCGGATGCCATAGATCTGTTTCATCGGACGGGATGATCCCGCCCGGACACCAAGGAGACCACCATGAAACGCACCAAACTCGCCCGCGCCGCAACCGCCGGCCTGCTCGGCCTGTCGGTCCTTGCCGGATCGATGGCATACGCCTCGTCCGGTTCGGACGCGAAATCGGCGGAAGAACTGAAGCAGTTCCTGACCGCCAATCCCGAAGTTGCCGCCGTGTTGGCAGAGGTCGAAGCGAAAACCGGCGGCAAGGTCACAGAGGCTGAATTCGATGACGATGCCCCGGCCAACAGCGTTGTCGAATTCGAAATCCTGATGGCAGATGGCACCGAACAGGACGTCTACTACACGCTGGCGGACGGGACGATGACCGTCGAGGCCGACGACGAGAAGTAGGTCGCAAACCTCTGACCAAGATGCAAGAATGCTGGTGGCCTTGCAGGCGGCCACCAGAAAACATGGACGCGCAGAATGAAAATCCTGGTCATCGAAGACGACAAGACGACCGGCACCTACGTTGCCGATGGGCTTCGCGAAGAAGGCCATACCGTGGATTTGATGACCGACGGCAAGGACGCGCTGTTGCAGGCCAGCACGACCGACTACGACCTTCTGATCGTTGATCGGATGTTGCCGGGGCTGGACGGCGTGTCGGTCGTGAAAACGCTGCGCGGTGCCAGAAACCAGACCCCGGTGCTGTTCCTGACCTCTCTGGGGGGCGTCGACGACCGTATCGAGGGCCTGAATGCTGGCGGCGACGACTATCTTGTGAAGCCCTTCGCATTCGGGGAACTGTCGGCGCGCGTTGCGGCGCTGGCCCGCCGACCGCGGGCGACGCAGGAAGAAACGGTCCTGCGCGCCGGCGATCTGGAAATGGATCTTGTCCGCCGCAAGGTCACGCGGTCAGGACAACCCATCGACCTTTTGCCGAGGGAATTCGCACTTCTGGAACATCTGCTGCGCCGCAAGGGCAGGGTGCAGACCCGGACCATGCTGCTGGAAGCGGTCTGGGATATCAGCTTTGATCCGCAGACCAACGTCGTCGAAACACATGTCAGCCGGTTGCGGGCCAAGGTCGACAAACCGTTCGAGACGGAATTGATCAAGACGGTCCGGGGATCCGGCTACCGGATCGAAGAATGACGACACCGAAGGACAGAGCACGCGCGCTGGTGCAATCCACGCCGCTGCGTCTTGCCGTGGCGCTGGTCATTCTGTTCGCGGTGGTGAGCCTTCTCAGCCTCGGGGCCTCCTACCTGATCATCCGGGACTCGTTTCAAACGACGATGGAGACCGATCTGCGTCAGGAACTGGCCGGCTTTCAGGCCGCCCCCTCGGCGGGCGCGCTGGCGCAGCTGATCTCGGCCCAGGGCGCGGCCACGGATCCGGAGCGGCGCATTCTCAGCTATCGTTCCCCCGACGGCAGGTACTTCGGCAATGGCGTGATTTCAAAGTCCGGCGAGGGATTTCGCGTCCTGTCCTTTCCGGAAGGAGAGGATCTGTCCGAGGACCCCTATCTTGCCTTGACGGCCAACCTGCATGGCGGCCAGCTGACGATCGCGAACAGCCGCGAGCAGATCGAGGAACTGGGCGAGCTGTTTCTCAACATCCTGCTGCTCAGCGTCTTGCCCACCACGGCCATCGCACTTGCGGCGGGGCTGGTGATTTCCCGGCGCAGCGGGCGGCGCATCGAAGCAGTCGGGCGGACATTGGAACGGCTCACCGACGGCGACCTGTCCGCACGGGTGGGCAAGATGCCCGGTCGCGCGGACGACCTGTCCACCATTTCTGTTCAGGTCGATCGCATGGCGGCGGCGCAGCAATCCTCGACCAATGCGCTGCGGCAGGTCTCGGCGGACATCGCGCATGACCTCAAGACCCCGATCCAACGGGTTGCCGTGCTGCTGAACCGCGCCCGCGAACTGCCGAACCTGCCCGACGAGATCGGGACCACACTTGACCAGGCGGGTCAGGAAACCGCCGGGATCGTCGCCACGTTCCAGTCCCTGTTGCAAATTGCGCAGATCGAGGGCGGCAGCCCCAGGAACAGGTTTCAGCCGGTAGATCTGGGGGCGCTCGCTGCGACGCTTGTTGAGGTCTACGAACCGTCGGCCGAGGAAAGCGGCCATGCGCTGACCCTGTCGAACACGCACAACGGCGCCGTCGAAGTCCTTGGCGACAAGGTCTTGCTGGGGCAGGTGCTGGCCAACCTGATTGAAAATGCACTGCGCCACACGCCGACAGGGTCCGGCATCGCTGTGGCCCTGCGCAAGACCGCCACGTCGGTGACGTTGAGCGTTGCAGACGATGGTCCCGGCATCCCGACACAGGAAAGGGACAAGGTGCTGCGGCGGCTTTATCGCCTTGAACAAAGCCGCACGACGCCGGGCAGCGGTCTGGGCCTTAGCCTGGTTGCGGTCATCGCCGACCTTCACGACGCCAGGCTTGAGCTTGGCGACAACCATCCGGGCCTAATCGTGAAGCTTGCGTTCCCGGCGGTACCCGGCAAAGGCCAGGCATAGTCCCGAAGGTCCGCGCGCCTTCGGGCCGGGCCATCCGATTTCTGTATTCCGGTCTGCCCCGCCTGAATGACCGAAACTACATCATGCGCATCGCAAGGTTCGCCATGATCCAGATCGTGCCCGCCATCATGATGATGACGATCAGCGTGGCGAACAGGATAAGCTGCAGGTCTTCGCGTTTCTGCCGGCTCAGGTTGATGTGCAGGAAGTACCTGAACTGGGCGAGGATCTGAATGACCGCACAGACCGCGATCGCCCAGATGATCAGGCTCCGCGACGCCCAGGGGGCGGCAACCGCCCAGAACGGCAAAAGCGTCAAGCCAAGCGCGATGACAAAGCCGACCAGATAGGCGCGGCGTTCCTTTTTGAAATCCGGTGGATGCTGCATCAGGCAAGCCCCCAAAGGTAGACGACCGAGAATATCCCGATCCAGATGATGTCGAGGAAGTGCCAGAACAGTCCCAGCCGCAGCAGCCGTGTCTTGACCGGGGAGACAAGGCCAAGGGTGCCGATCTGGATCAGCATGATGATCAGCCAGATCAGACCCGCCGTGACATGAAGGCCGTGCAGGGGCACCAGTCCGAAGAACGCCGACAGGAAACCGCTGCGCGCCGGGGTGGCCCCCGCCGCCAGCATCTTCGAGAAATCGCTCAGTTCGAACCCCAGGAATGCAAGGCCAAGGCACAGGGTTACGATCAGCCACAAGATCAGCGGGCCTTTGCCCTGCTCATGCCGCAATGCCAGCGAGGCCATGCCGAAGGTAAAACTGCTGGTCAGCAGCAACATCGTCTGGATGAAGGCGCTGTTCAGGTCGAAAAGATCCTTGGGGCCGGGGCCACCCGCCATGCCCATCGGGTTGAGCATGGTGACATAGGTGGCGAACATCAGACCAAAGATAATCAGATCGCTCATCAGGAAGACCCAGAAACCGAACACCAGTGTCTCGGCCGTCCGGTGGGCCTCTCCGTGGTGATCGCCAAGGTTCATACCGGGGTGAGAGCTTGTTTGAGCCGTCATGCAGAGATCTCCGGCAGGTCCAGCGCGGCGCGGCCGGTGTTGCGCGAAGAGGCCTCGCTGTCGCGTGTGGTCGGCGTGGCCGTGGCCACCTGTTCCAGCCAAGCCACGTGGGTCGCGGCCACCTGGGCGGCGGGGATGGTCCGGTGACGGTCTGTCCTGAAGGTTCCTGCCACCCATGACCCCAGCATGGTCACCAGCGCCACCAGCGCCAGCCACCAGATGTGCCAGACCAGCGCGAACCCGAAAAGCGTGCCGCCGATGCACATGATCATCCCCAGCGCGGTGTTGCGGGGCATGGTGATGTCCGCGAAACGATCCGGGGTCGGGAAGGCGGTTCCATTGGCTTTCGACATCGCGAATTCGTCACGCGTCGTCACCTGCGGAAGGACGGCGAAATTATACTCCGGGGGCGGGGACGACGTCGCCCATTCCAGGGTGCGCCCGTTCCAGGGATCACCCACTGGCACCCGCAGGCTGTCCCGGCCCCGGACGCTGACCCACAGTTGGATGACAAGCGTTGCAAGAGCCGAGAGGATCAGACCCGCGCCGCACATGGCCACAAGGGTGAAAGGGTCGAAGGCGGCCTCCTGATAGCTGAACGACCGGCGCGGCAGCCCCATGATCCCCAGCACGTAGAGCGGGAAGAAGGTGACCGCAAAACCCACGATCCACAGGGTGGCGGCAACAAACCCCCAGCCTTCGTGCAACCGGAATCCGAAGGCCTTGGGGAACCAGTAGTGATACCCGGCCAGCAGCCCGAACAGCACGCCGGGGATCAAGACGTTGTGGAAATGAGCCACCAGGAACACGGAATTGTGGACCTGGTAGTCGATGGTCGGGTTGGCCAGGATCACCCCGGTCAGCCCGCCGATGACGAAGAGGATCAGGAACCCGGTTGCATAGAGCATGGGCACCGAGAACCGGATGCGCCCGCGGAACATGGTCGCCATCCAGTCATAGACCTTCACGCCCGTGGGCACCGCGATGAACATCGTGGCGATGCCGAAGGCGATATTGACGTTGGCGCCCTGACCCATGGTGAAGAAATGGTGCAGCCAGACCGTGAAGCTGAGAATGGAAATCGCCAGAGAGGCATAGACCAGCGACGCATAGCCATAAAGCCGCTTGCCCGAGAAGGTCGCGATCACCTCGGAGAAGATGCCATAGGCGGGCAGCACCAGAAGATAGACCTCGGGATGACCGAACAGCCAGAACAGGTTGGCATAGTTCATCATGTTGCCGCCCAGGTCGTTGGTGAAGAAGTGAAAATCCAGATAGCGGTCAGCGGCCAGCATCAGCGTCGCCACGGTCAGCGGTGGCATGGCGAATATCAGGATGATCGCGGCGCACAGGACGGTCCAGGTGAACAGGGGCATCCGGAACAGGGTCATCCCCGGCGCGCGCTCTTTATAGATTGTCACGGCGAAATTGATGCCGGACAGGGTCGATCCGATCCCCGCGATGCCAACCGACCAGATCCAGTAGTCCGGCCCGACACCGGGATTGAAGACCTTGCCCGTGTAGGGCGGATAGGCCGTCCAGCCGCCGGTCGAGAATTGCCCGATCACCAGCGAAATCATGATCAACGCCGCCCCCGCCGCGGTCAGGCCCAGACTGATCTGGTTCATCACCGGGAAGGACATGTCGCGTGCGCCGATCTGCAGCGGCATGATGTAGTTGATGAACCCCGACACGAAGGGCATGGCGACAAAGAAGATCATGATCGTGCCATGGGTGCTGAACAGCTCGGCAAAATGGTCCGGCGCCAGAAAACCGCCGTCCAGACCGAAAGCCTGCTGGGTCCGCATCAACGCGCCTTCGATCACCCCGCGCGTGAGCATGATCATCGACAGCACGATATACATGATCCCGATACGCTTGTGATCGACGCTGGTCAGCCAGTCTTTCCACAACGGCCGCCACCAGCCGCACCATGTGATGAGGATCACGACAGCAAGACCCCCGACAATGACGACCCCGGCAGCCCCGCCGCCGATCAGTTCACTGGCTGTCGGATTTTCGATGGCCTTGAGGATGGGCAGCGCGTTCCAGTCGAGCCGTCCTAGGGCAATGTCTTGCAAATTCATCGGGTACCAGCCTCCAACGGGGCAGGGGCGCCGGGTTGGTGTGCCGCCGATACGGCGACGCCAGCGTGATATCGCGCCACAATCGAGTTGAAGAAATCATCCGGGACAGACGAAAAATAAAGCGCATCGTCCGGCATTGCATCCGTGCCGAGAACGCCACGCGCCTCTGCCTGTGTGGATCTTGCGCTGACGACCTCGTAACTGGCCGGATCCAGGGGAACGCCGGTGTCGCGCACCGAAGCAACCCAGTGTTCGAATGCCTGTTCGGACATGCCGATGGCATCGAACTTCTGTTGGGTGAACCCCTCCCCGTTGAACTGGGTGTTCTGGCCCTGAAAGCGTCCAGGCGCATCTGCTTCAAGGTGCAGGTTCGTTGTCATGCCCGGCATGACGTAGATCTGCCCCGCCAGTGCGCTGACAACGAAGGATTGCATCACCGTATCGGACGTCAGGGAAAGGCCCACCTGCCGATTGGTCGGAAACGCCAGTTCGCCGATGCTCGCGATGCCGAGGTCGGGGTAGACGAACAGCCATTTCCAGTCGAGACCAACAACCTGAACATGCAGGATCGGTGTTGATGTATCGACGGGCCGGTAGGGATCCAGTCTTTTGACGCTTTGCCAAAGCTGCACCGACAGCACGGCAACGATGACCACGGGGACACCCCACATCAACAGATCGAGCGGGCCGGAATATTCCCAGTCAGGCGTGAATTTCGCCTTGGTGTTTCTGTAGCGATAGCGCCAGAGCATCAGCGGCACCAGAACAAGTACCGGCACCACGGCCACCATCGTCAGCAGGGTGACGCGAATGAAATGCGCCTTCTGGTCTGCCGCGACGGGGCCCGCGGGCGTCCAGAAAGAGGCGTCTGCCGCGGCCAGATCGGGATGGATCACCACCCCGATGGCCAGGATGGTCAGGACAATGAACCTCGATAAAAACGCCACTACCTGGTTGCCTCCACCCAAATCCGGGACCTTGCTGAAAGTGTCCGCAAGGCCGACCCTAGCTTTAGAAACTCCGCGCGGCTAGGCCGCCTGGTGCGGATGGAACATGTCACCTGGTGCTGTCAGGCTTCGGGGCAATTAACCGCGAGACCAGAGCTTCCACCAGAAAGCCGAACGGCAGCATGATCAGGTGTGCAATGTCGGCGATCGGTTCGGGGAAGGTGAGAAGCTTCACGACCAGAACAGCCAGTCCGATGGCCATGGCGCGGCCCCGCCAGCGCAAGTGAAACAGGCTTGCCCCTATCAGGCCGAATCCGCCTGCGGACATGCCGACGTCGAAAGTGGTTGGAAGCTCGGCCACGCCGTCCAAGTTCAGGTGTTGGATCAGGTAGATGACGCCGAACATCAGCAGGAGTGTGCCAAGGATATCAAGCAGAAAGAACATGGCGCCCGCGCGCAACGGACCGTATCGCCATTCGAACCAACCGATGGAAATTGCGGCAAGAAAGAGCTGGCGAAGCAACATGTCCGCATCGCGCGAGATGAAAGACCCGGTCAGAAGGCGAAGCCATTCCCCGTTCTGCAGGCTGGCAAGACTAACCCCGAATTTTTCAAGGTTCGCCCCGGAAAGCCCCCCGTCCAGCACGCCGAGCGACAGATTTGCGGCCAGAATTGTGGCCAGGAACAAGGGTGTGAACAAGAATATCCGGCGCGTTCGCGATGTTTTTGGGGCTTTGCGCATCAAGGGTCTCTGGCGGCATCGGGGTGCGACGTTTTCTGGTCGGCGGAACAACCTGGTCGCTCGGAAGGTGCGTGTGTTCACGCACCCTACATAGACCGGTTTCCCCTCGGCCGTGACCGAAAAACCAGCGGGATCACGGATTTCTACTGCACACCAGCAAGACAGGCGTCCTGCTCGGGCCGGCATCGACGTCGGACCGAGCAATCGCAGCAGCGCGCCCCATTACACAAGCCACGCACCATGCACTTGAGACTGCCTTGCGCTGACACCTCATTGCCGGCGCCTGTGCAAAGACCGGCGCCGGTCAGGCGTTGGGAGCCTCACACCTCTTGCAGGAGGTCTTCCGGCGACAAGCCAAGCACTGCGTCCGCGCCGTGCATCGTTGCAGTCAGACGCGCCTGCGCTTCGGGAAAAACCTGGCGGGCATAGAATTCGGCCAGGCGAATCTTGCTTTGTGCACCCGCCACATTTTCGCCATCGGCTATCTGCCTGGCCGCTGCCAGCGCGGCATCGCCCATCGCCCAGGCGCCAAGCGCGATGTTGAAGACCTCCAGCACATTGACCGCCGAGGCCAGGGGCGCGCCGGGCGCATCCTTGGCGCTTACCAGAAGCCAGGCGGTTGCCGCCTCCACGGCTTCAACGCCCTGAGACACTGCGTCAGACAGTGTTTTCCAATCGGCGGCATTGCCGGTTGCGGACTGGAGCGCCTCTGCACTGGCGCGCATGTCGCGGACAAGTTCGGCCACAGCGGCCCCCTTGTCGCGCAGGATCTTGCGCCCGATCAGGTCAAGCGCCTGAATTCCGGTCGTGCCTTCGTAGATCGTGGTGATCCGTGCATCGCGGAAATGCTGGGCGACGCCCGTTTCCTCGACATAGCCCATGCCACCGTGGACCTGCACGCCCAGTGATGCGACCTGGACCGACATTTCTGTCGATCCGCCTTTGACCACCGGGATAAGCAAATCGACACGGCGCTGATGAAAGGCACGGGTGTCGGGATCGGTTGCGCGGTGGGCAAAGTCAAGCGAGGCGGCCGCCCGGTAGGCGATGATCCGTGCCGCTTCGGTGCGGCTTTTCATGATGCCCAGCATCCGGCGAATGTCGGGGTGCAGGATGATCGGCGCACTGCCGTCGACACCGGGGGCGCCGCCTTGCTTGCGTTCGGCCGCATAGCGCGCGGCGTCCTGAAGCGCATGTTCGGCCACACCGATGCCCTGCAACCCCACGTTCAGACGCGCGTTGTTCATCATGGCGAACATGTACTCAAGTCCGCGGTTCGGTTCGCCGATCAGATAGCCAATCGCGCCGTCAGTGTCGCCAAAGGAAAGCGAACATGTGGGGCTGGCGTGAATGCCCAGCTTGTGTTCGATGGACACGCAGCGCAGGTCATTGGCCGCGCCCGGCGCCCCATCGGCATCAAGCAGGAGTTTGGGAACCAGGAACAGAGAGATCCCCTTGACCCCCGCCGGTGCATCCGGCAGCCGCGCCAACACCAGATGGATGATGTTGTCGGTCATGTCGTGTTCACCGTGGGTGATGAAGATTTTCTGACCCTTGATGCGATAGTGGTCGCCCTCGGGGGTGGCCTTGGACCGGATCGCCGCCAGGTCCGATCCCGCCTGCGGTTCGGTCAGATTCATGGTGCCGGTCCATTCGCCCGTCACCAGCTTTGGCAAATAGGTGTTCTTCAGCTCCTCGGATGCATATCCTTCAAGCGCCTCGATCGCCCCCTGGGTCAGCATCGGACACAGTTGGAACGCCATGTTCGCGCCCTGGAACATTTCCTGAATGCAGGCATTCACCACATAGGGCAGCCCCATGCCGCCATGTTCCGGGTTTGCCGAAGGGCTGTTCCACCCCATTTCGACCAGCGTTTCATAGGCCGCCGCCCAACCCTCGGGCATTGTGACCTTGCCGTTGTCGAACCCCAGCCCGGCCTGGTCACCGACGCCGTTCAGCGGCGAAAGCTGCTGACCGGCGTATTTTGCGGCTTCGTCCAGAATGGCGTCGATCATGTCCGGCGTCGCATCTTCCAGGGCTGGCAGCTGCGCGATTTCGTCAAGGTTGCACAGGTTGTGCAACACGAAACGCATATCCTGAATGGGGGCGGCATAGGTCATCTCAGGAACTCCTGTTTACAGCTTTTCGGTAAGGGCGGGCACGGCATCGAACAGGTCGGCAACCAGTCCGTAGTCCGCGACCTGAAAGATCGGGGCTTCTTCGTCCTTGTTGATGGCGACAATGATCTTGCTGTCCTTCATGCCCGCGAGGTGCTGGATGGCCCCGGAAATGCCCACGGCAATGTAAAGATCCGGTGCGACGACCTTGCCGGTCTGACCCACCTGCCAGTCATTCGGCGCGAAACCGGAATCAACTGCGGCGCGCGAGGCCCCCACCGCCGCGCCCAGCTTGTCCGCCAGCGCTTCGATGATCTTGAAGTCTTCCTCGGAGCCAACACCACGCCCGCCTGACACAACAACACCCGCGGATGTCAGTTCGGGACGGTCGCTTTCTGCAAGCTTGTCTTCGACCCATGTCGAAAGCCCGGCATCAGCGGCGGCGGCGACGGTGTCGATCGGGGCTGCGGGCTGTTCGCCGGCAGCGTCGAACGTCGATGTGCGGAACGTGACAACCTTGGTTGCATCGGTCGACTTCACGGTCTGAACCGCGTTGCCTGCATAGACGGGCCGTTCGAATGTGTCGCCGTCCACGACGCCGGACGCATCAGAGATGACCATCACATCCAACAGCGCGGCCACGCGCGGCAGGATGTTCTTGGCGTCGGTGGTCGCAGGGGCGACGATGTGGCTGTAGTCACCGGCAAGCCCCAGAATCAGGGCCGCCGTGCTTTCCGCCAACCGGTGCCCAAGTGCCGCGTCTTCGGCGCACAGGACCTTGGCGACCCCAGCGATTTTCGCGGCGTCATTGGCAGCCCCGCTTGCAGAGCCCCCCGCGCAAAGCACAGTGACCGGTCCCAACAGCGCCGCGGCCGTGACAGCCTTGGCCGTGGCATCCAGGGCCAATACACCGTCATTCACTTCAGCCAAAAGAAGAACAGCCATTACACAGCTCCCGCATCTTTGAGTTTCGCCACCAGTTCATCGACCGAGCAGACAATCTCGCCTGCCGCCCGTGCGGCTGGCTCTTCGGTTTTCAGGATTTCAAGCCGCGGTGCGACGTCGATGCCGTAGTCGGCAGCGGTCTTTTCAACCAACGGCTTTTTCTTTGCCTTCATGATGTTGGGCAACGAGGCATAGCGCGGTTCGTTCAGGCGCAGATCAACCGTGACCACGGTCGGCATGGCGACGCTGATGGTCTGAAGTCCGCCGTCGACTTCACGGGTGACCTTGGCGCTGTCGCCTTCGATCTCGATCTTGGAAGCAAAGGTGGCCTGGCTCCAGCCCAGCAGGGCCGACAGCATCTGGCCGGTGGCGTTCATGTCGTTGTCGATGGCCTGCTTGCCACACAGCACGAGACCGGGGGCTTCCTCTTCGACGACCCTGGCAAGGATCTTGGCCACCGCCAGCGGTTCCAGATCTGTGTGCACGTCATCCGCGGCAAGCACCAGGATGGCGCGATCCGCCCCCATTGCCAATGCGGTGCGCAGGGTTTCCTGCGCCTGCTTGACGCCGATTGAAACGACGACGATTTCGTCCACCAGTCCTGCTTCCCTCAGGCGGATTGCCTCTTCGACGGCAATTTCGTCAAAGGGGTTCATCGACATCTTGACGTTGGCGAGGTCGACGCCGCTGCCGTCTGCCTTGACGCGAACCTTCACGTTGTAGTCGATCACGCGTTTGACTGGTACGAGGATCTTCATTTCTCATCTCCGCAAGCTTGGGGGCAGCGCGCAGCCAAGCGCGCCGCCTTTTGTCAGAAGGACTTTTTCAGCAGGGCGTGCAATTCGCCGACGATCCCGCGGCGGAAGGCCAGGACGCAGACCACAAAGATCGTGCCCAGCACCACGGGCACCCAGGCGCCAAGCGGACCGGAAGCAAGGTAGTTTTGCAGCGTGACGATCACGCCAGCCCCGACGACCGGTCCCGCGATGGTGCCCAGACCGCCCAGCAGGGTCATCAACACCACCTCGCCAGAGGTGTGCCAATGCACATCGGTCAGGGACGCGAGCTGAAACACGACCGTCTTGGTGGCTCCGGCAAGGCCAGCCAGGCCGGCGGACAGAACGAAGGCCAGATGCTTGTAGCGATCGACGTCATAGCCCAGCGACGTGGCCCGGTCCTCATTGTCGCGGATTGCGCCAAGGATCTGGCCGAACGGCGAATGCACGGCCCGTGCGATGATCAGGAAGCCGATCACGAAAACCGCCAGGACGAAGTAGTACATCGTCAGGTTGTTCTGCAGATCGAAGATGCCCAGTGCATACCCACGCGGCACGCCCTGCAAGCCGTTCTCGCCCCCCGTGAAGCCGGCACTTGTGAAGATGAAATACACCATCTGCGCCAGCGCCAGCGTGATCATTGCGAAGTAGATCCCCTGACGGCGGATCGCCAGCAGGCCGATCAGATAGCCAAGCGCGGCCGCCGAGCCGGCCCCGACCAGCAGGCCAAGTTCCGTGGGCAGGCCCCAGATCTTGATTGCGTGGCCGGTGATATAGGCCGCCCCACCAAAGAACGCGGCATGACCAAAGCTCAGCAGACCGCCGTATCCCAGGATCAGGTTGAAGGCACAGGCGAACAGCGCGAAGCACAGAAGCTTCATCAGGAAGACGGGGTAGATCAAGAACGGCGCGACCAGCAGCAGTGCCAGGGCGATACCGTATCCAACTTTCGTATTCATCTCATGCACCTCACGCAGTTTTGCCAAACAGGCCTGCAGGGCGCAGAACCAGCACGATGGCCATTACAAGGAAGATCACGGTGGCAGAGGCTTCGGGCCAGAAGACCTTGGTCAGACCTTCGACGACGCCCATGGCCAGCCCGGTCACGACCGCGCCAACGATCGACCCCATGCCGCCAATCACAACAACCGCGAACACCACGATGATCAGGTTGGATCCCATCAGCGGGCTGACCTGGGTGATGGGGGCGGCCAGCACGCCGGCAAAGGCCGCCAAGGCAACGCCGTAACCGTAGGCAAGCGTGGTCAGG
This sequence comes from Meridianimarinicoccus sp. MJW13, assembly GCF_014901205.1. Classification (GTDB taxonomy): domain Bacteria; phylum Pseudomonadota; class Alphaproteobacteria; order Rhodobacterales; family Rhodobacteraceae; genus Meridianimarinicoccus. Next base: position 146,503 of record NZ_JACNMU010000008.1, on the reverse strand, counting down.
ATCGGAACGTTCACCCCGAAGGCCTGCAACAGCTGCGGGTTTTCGGTGCCCGCGCGCAGATATGCACCGATCTTCGTGCGTTCAAACAGGGCCCAGGTGGCAACGCAGACAATCAGCGACGCTACGACAACCCAGGCGCGGTAGTACGGCAGGAACATGAACCCGAGATTGACACCGCCCTTGAGGGCCTCTGGCGTGGGGTAGGGGATGCCGGATGCTCCGAACATCTTGACAAAGACGCCCTCGATCACAAGCGCCAGGCCGAATGTCAGCAGCAAGCCATAAAGGTGATCGACCCCTGTCAGGCGCCGCAATAGGAACCGTTCGATCAGGATGCCCAGGGCTCCAACGATCAGCGGCGCCAGGATCAGCGCGCCCCAGTAGCCGACGCCGATGTACTTCGCAAGGAAGAAAGTCGTGAACGCCCCGAGCATGTAAAGCGCGCCGTGGGCGAAGTTGACGATATTCAATAGTCCGAAAATAACCGCGAGACCAAGTGACAGCACGGCGTAAAATGCGCCGTTGATCAAGCCCAGCAGCAGTTGGCCGAACAACACTTGTGGCGGAATTCCAAGAAGGTCGGTGAGCATCTCGCGGCGTCCTGTCTCTTGATTGTGGGGAGGGTCGCCCGGGCGGTGAAACCCGGGCGAAGTATGGTCTTACTTGGTCGGGCAGTTGCTTTCCGACAGCGGGCCAAAGGCCTCTTCGCCGGGGATCGTGCGAACGATGTCATAGTAGTCCCACGGGCCGGTGCTTTCGGCGGGGGATTTCACGCGGGCAAGGTACATGTCGTGCACCATGCGTCCATCGCTGCGGACCTGACCGTTGGTGGCGAAGAAATCGTTGACCGGCATCTCGCGCATTTTTGCCAGAACCGTATCGGTGTCATCCGTACCAGCGGCTTCCACGGCTTTCAGATAGTGCATGACAGACGAATAGACGCCGGCCTGAACCATCGTCGGCATGGTGCCGGTCTGCTCGTTGAAGCGCGCGGACCAAGCCCGGGTTTCGTCGTTCAGGTTCCAGTAGAAGCCGGTCGTCAGCTGAATGCCCTGCGCGGTTTCCAGGCCAAGCGCGTGGATGTCGGTGATGAAGGTCAACAGCGCCGCAATGGACTGACCGGCGGCAACCAGGCCGAATTCGTTTGCGGCCTTGATCGCGTTCACGGTGTCCGCGCCCGCATTGGCAAGGCCGACAACCTTGGCGCCCGATGCCTGAGCCTGCAGAACGAACGACGAGAAGTCCGACGACGGGAACGGGTGCTTGATCGACCCCAGAACCTGGCCACCTTCGGCTTCGACAACGGCAGCCACGTCACGCTCGAGGCTTTCACCGAATGCGTAGTCGGCGGTCAGGAAATACCAGGTGTCGCCACCTTCCTTGACCACGGCAGACCCGGTACCAACGGCCAAAGCGCGGGTGTTGTAGGTCCAGTGAAGGCCGGTCGGGATGCAGGCATCGCTTGTCAGCGGCGAAGACGCGGCACCCGAGACGAGGGCGATCTTGTTCTGCTGCTTTGCAATCTCGAAGACCGCGAGGGCCACCGAGGTCGTCACCAGTTCGGCGAACACGTCGACTTCTTCGCTGTCACCCCACTGGCGCGCCTTGTTGGCCGCGATGTCAGCCTTGTTCTGGTGATCGGCAGAGATCAGTTCGATCGGCGCACCGGCAACCGTGCCACCGAAATCCGCAATCGCCATTTCTGCGGCAACGACGGCGCCATTGCCGGCCAGGTCCGAGTAGGTGCTGGACATATCGGTCAGAACGCCGATCTTGACCTTGCCATCGCTGACTTCGGCGGCAGCCGCCGACGCGATCATCGCGGTCGCGGACGCGCCAACGGCGAGTTTGGTGAGAATGTTCATATTATTCCTCCTTGGGGTGATGGTTCAAACGCTCAGGTATTGGTCGAAGACATGCGCCTTTGTTTCGAGTTCGTCCTTTGCGACGGTCTCGACGATATGGCCGTGGTCCATGATGAAATGCCGGTCCGCGAGCGGTGCGGCGAAGCGGAAGTTCTGTTCGACCAGTACGACGGTGTAGCCGCGCTTTTTCAGCTCGATCAGGATCTCGGCCAGCTTGTCGACGATCACCGGGGCCAGCCCTTCGGTGATTTCGTCCAGCAGCAGAAGCGTTGCGCCGGTGCGCAAGATGCGGGCCATGGCCAGCATCTGCTGTTCGCCACCCGACAGCCGTGTGCCCATACTCTTGCGGCGTTCGGCAAGGTTGGGGAACATCTCGTAGAGTTCTTCAACCGACATCCCGCCCGGCGCGATGGCGGGTGGCAACATCAGGTTTTCCTCGACGTTCAGGCTTGAGAAAATGCCGCGTTCTTCCGGGCAATAGCCGACGCCAAGCCGCGCAATCGTGTGCGGCTGCGAATTGATGACTTCCTCGCCCTTGAGAACGATGGAACCGGTGCGATGGCCGATCAGACCAACAACCGAGCGAAGCGTGGTGGTGCGGCCCGATCCGTTGCGGCCCAGAAGGGTGACCAACTCGCCCTGGTGCACGGTCAGATCGATGCCGTGCAGTGCATGACCTTCGCCATAGAAGGCGTGCAGGTCGGTGATGCGCAGTTCTTCGATAAGTTCGGACGCGTGCTGGCCGCCGATCTCGTTGTTCTGGACAGAGACGTTCATGCCGCTTTCCCCATGTAGGCTTCTTTGACCCGCGCGTCGGACGACACTTCTTCGTAGTTTCCTTCGGTCAGGACGGCGCCGCGTTGCAGAACAGTGATGCGGTCACACAATGTGGACACAACGCCAAGGTTGTGTTCGACCATCAGGATCGTGCGATCCTTCGACACTTTGCGGATGAGTTCAGTGATGCGTTCCACGTCTTCGCGGCCCATGCCCTGGGTCGGTTCGTCCAACAGCATCAATTCGGGTTCGAGAGCGAGCGTCGTCGCGATCTCCAGCGCGCGTTTGCGGCCATAGGGCATGTCTCCCACGATCGAGTCGGTGAAACGCTCCAGCCCCACCATGTGCAGCAACTCGTCAGCGCGGTCATTCAGCTTGTTCAGCGACGACAACGGCTTCCAGAAATGGAACGAGGTTCCCAGCTTGCGCTGCAGGGCCACACGCACGTTTTCACGCGCTGTCATATGAGGAAAGACGGCCGAGATCTGGAACGACCGGATCACGCCCATGCGCGAAATCTCGGCGGGTTTGGAGGAGGTGATGTCGGCACCATTGACCTTGATCGTCCCGCGTGTCGGAACCAGAAACTTGGTCAGCAGGTTGAAGACCGTGGTTTTTCCCGCACCGTTCGGGCCGATGAGGGCGTGAATGTCATGGCGCTTGACCTTGAGATTCACATTGTCAACCGCGGTAAAGCCTTTGAAATCCTTGGAAAGGCTGTCGGTCTCAAGAATATATTGGGCCGTGCTTGTCATCGTTTCTCTTTCTGAAAAAAATGGGTGGAGCGAATGGGAGAAAACACTCCACCCAGTTCAGGGAGGTTCTGTTTCAGAGCGCGCGGGCGCGATCCCGAAGAAGGAACTTCTGGATCTTGCCGGTCGACGTCTTTGGCAGCTCCCCAAACACCACGGTCTTGGGAGCCTTGAACGTCGCCATGTTCTGACGGCAGAAGGCGATCACTTCGGCCTCGTCCAGGGTTGCACCGGGCTTGATGGTGACAAAGGCGCAAGGTGTTTCGCCCCATTTGTCGTCCGGGCGTGCCACAACCGCGGTCTCCAGAATTGCGGGATGCTTGTAGAGCACGTCTTCGATTTCGACCGACGAGATGTTCTCGCCGCCTGAAATGATGATGTCCTTGGACCGGTCCTTGAGTTCGACGAACCCGTCGGGGTGCATCACGCCAAGGTCGCCCGAAGCAAACCAGCCGCCGTTGAACGACTTCTGCGTGGCGCTGGGGTTCTTGAGGTAGCCACGCATCACGTTGTTGCCGCGCATGAAGATCTCGCCCAGCGTTTCGCCGTCATGGGGCACGGGCTTCAGGCTGTCGGGGTCGGCGACCATCAAGCCGTCAAGGGCCAGGTTCTTCACGCCCTGGCGCGATTTCAGCTTGGCCTTGGCTTCGGCGTTCAGGCCGTTCCACTCGTCTTTCCAGGCACAGACAACCGACGGCCCGTAGGTCTCGGTCAGGCCGTAGACGTGGGTGACCTCGATGCCCATGGCTTCCATTTTTTCGATCACGGCGGCGGGCGGCGAGGCACCGGCGGTCATGACCTTGACCTCGTGCGAGAAATCCTTGAGCGCGTCCGGCGCGTTGGCCAGCATGTTCAGGACGATCGGCGCACCGCAGAAATGGGTCGCTTTCTCCTCGCGGATCAACTGGTAGATCGGCTCGGCACGCACGGCACGCAGGCACAGGCACACGCCCGCGTTCGCCGCGATGGTCCAGGGGAAACACCAGCCATTGCAATGGAACATCGGCAGCGTCCAAAGATACCGCGAATGCTGGGGCATACCCCAGGTGACGATATTGGAGGTCGCGTTCAGCATCGCGCCGCGGTGGTGATACACCACACCCTTGGGATCACCGGTGGTGCCCGACGTGTAGTTCAGGCTGATGGCGTCCCACTCGTTGCCGGGCAGGGACCATTCGAAAGCGGGGTCGCCCTCGGACAGCAGTTCTTCGTAGGTAAGCGCGCCGACCCGCGACCCGCCGTCAAACGTGGCATCCTCGATATCCACCACCAGGATGTTGTCGCGGCCGGACATCTTGACGGCGCGGTCGACGACATCGGAAAATTCCACATCGACCAGAAGAACCTTGGTTTCGGCGTGGTTCAGGATGAAGGCAATCGCTTCGGAATCAAGCCGTGTGTTGACAGTGTTCAACACCGCGCCGGACATCGGTACGCCAAAATGCGCTTCGAACATTTCCGGGATATTGGCGGCAACCACCGTGACGGTGTCGCCCACGCCCACACCGCGTGCAGACAAGGCGCCGGCCAGTTGGCGGCAGCGGTGATAGGTGGTCTGCCAGTCGCGGCGCACGTCGCCATAAACCACCGCCGGATAATCAGGATAGATCGAAGCAGTACGCTCGATGAAGCTCAGCGGAGACAGCGCGACGTAGTTGGCCGGTGTCATGCCCAAACCATGCTCGTAGATGGTCGCGTTATGCATTGTGATTCCTCCCAAACGTCAGGTTGGGGAGTGTGTGCCATGCAGATGTTGTCGAAGTTTCAGCCAAATGTACGCAATTGTACTGCCATCTGGCTGGATGCCGGGTTTGGCGCTAAAGTTTGTGACAGTTGCAGTTTGAAATTCGCTTCCCCCGACGCTTCCACTCCCACGAGAGCACTTGATATGAGCAAGGAAACCAATAGGTTGGCGGTCGAAAACCTGATCCGGGAGAGCCTGGATCACATGGCGCAGGGGCTGACGATCTTCGACAGCAACCTCAAGCTTGTCAGTTGGAACAAGCGCTTTCTGGACTTGTTGGGGTTCCCCGAGGCGCTGGCGTTCGAAGGCGCGGATTTTCAAAGCTTCATCCGGCACAACGCCGAGTGCGGAGAATACGGCCCCGGCGATGTCGACGCACAGGTCGCAGAGCGGGTGGAGCAGGCGCGGGCGTTCAAGCCGCACAATTTCGAACGCGTTTCGATGAACGGCAAGACGCTGCGGGTCGTCGGCTCTCCGCTGCCGACGGGCGGTTTCGTGACGGTCTATACCGATATCACCGAAGACAAGAACCGCGAGAAAGTTCTGGAACAAAGGGTCGAGAAACGGACCGCGCAACTGCGGCTGAGCGAGTCGCGGCTTCAACTGATCGCGGATGAGGTTCCCGCCGGGATTGCTCACATCGACCGTGGCATGAACATTCTGTATGCCAACAAGCGTTTCGCGCGCGCCTATGGCCGTGATCCCTCGCAGCTGATCGGCAAGCCCTGCAAGGATATTCTTCACCCCCAAACCCACGAACGCTCGTCACGGTTCTTCGAACATGCGCGCCGCGGCAACGTGGTGGATTTCGAAATGGAAATCACCCTTCCAAACGGTCAGAAACGCGAGATCCGGACCTATCTGCGCCCCGATAGTCCATCCGACGGCGAGGTTGTCGGATTCTACCTGTTGTCGCTGGATGTCACCAAGCTCAAGTTTGCCAACGCCGCGTTGCTGCAATCGCAGAAAATGGACGCCCTCGGTCGGATGTCCAGCGGGATATCCCATGACTTCAACAATGTCCTGGCAATCATCCTCGGCAATCTCATTCCCCTGAAGGAACGGCTGTCAGACAAGACCCTGCGCGACGAATACCTTGATCCGGCGATTTCCGCGGCCCGTCGCGGCAGCGACCTGACGCGCAGATTGCTGTCGCTTGCAAAAAGCGAACCGGCGCATCCGAGCGCCGTGCATGTCGACACTCTGATCTCGGGAATGATCGAACTGCTGCAGTCGACATTTCCGCGCGACGTCAACATTGTCTTTTCGGACGACGCCAGCAACCGGCCCGCGATGGTCGATCCGGCACAGCTTGAGATGGCGCTGCTCAACCTCTTCATGAACGCGCGCGAGGCAATCGGTCATCAGGGCTGCATCACCATCACGGTCGAGCCCGAGGACCTGGGCCCAAGCGAGGCCGAACTGAACAAGCTGCCAGCAGGACCGTATCTCAAGATCAGCGTTACGGATGATGGCGTCGGCATCTCGAAAGAAGCGCAAGAGCGCGTCTTCGAGCCTTTCTACACCTCGAAGGGAAACAGTGGGGGCACCGGGCTTGGCCTGTCGATGGTCTTCGGGTTTGTGCGAGAGGCGAACGGGACCATCTCGGTGGTCAGTGAACCCGGCGTGGGCACGACGTTTTCCATCCTGCTCCCCATCGCCGAAGAGGATACCAAGGACGAGGCTGGCGCGTCCGGTTCCGGGCAATCGGACGCCGAAGACAGTTCCGAAAACCCGCTGGTCCTGCTGGTGGAAGATGACGAAGCTGTTCGAACCGTCGTTCGCCGCCATCTGATCGAACTTGGATATCCCCTGATCGAAGCCGAAGATGCGGCGGTGGCCCTTGAGCTGTTTCGCTCGGTGCCCGAGATCAAGCTGATGCTGAGCGACATCTCGATGCCCGGCGATATGGATGGGATCGCCCTGGCCGAATGTCTCAGCCGCGAAGCCCCGCGCCTTGGCATCGTTCTGATGAGCGGTCAGTGTGCGTCGCTCAAGGATCTCGGCAAGCCGGGCGCCTATCCGTTCCTGGCGAAACCCTTTGAAAAGCGCGATCTGGCCAACGTTCTGTCATCCCTTCAGAAAAACAGCGACGTGATGGATGGGTCCGGGGCACAATGAGCCAACTGATTTACATCCTCGAAGACGAGACCGAGATGGCGCGGATCATGCGGCGCGCCCTTGAAGGGGTCGGATACAAGACCCAGCACTTCCGGCTGCGCAGTGATTTTGAAAAAGCCCTGCAGAAGACCGCACCGGATTTGATGCTGATCGATCTGAGCCTGCCGGACGGTGACGGGCTGACGATGATTTCAGACAGCGTGAAACGCCGCGGGATTCCGGCGATCATCGTGACGGGCCGGGGCGACTCAACCGACAAGATTGTCGGGCTGGAGCTGGGAGCGGATGACTATATCGTCAAACCCTTCGAGCCGCGTGAGATGGTGGCCCGTGTCCGCGCCGTTCTGAGACGGGGGCAGGCGCAATCCGCCGCCAAGCCGCAATCGCATGGCCCCAAGGTTGCCGAGTTTGACGGGTGGGTCGCGGACTTTTCGTCCTGTACGCTGTGCGACCCGGACGGCAACACCGAGAACCTCAGTTCGGCAGAAGCGGCCTTGCTGGAGACATTCCTGACCTTGTCGGGACGCGTGCTGAGCCGATCGAAACTGCTGGATATCGGCAGCCCGGACGATCTGGACCCTTACGACAGAAGCATCGATGCACGAATTTCGCGCCTGCGGCGCAAGCTTGGCGATGATCCAAAGTCCCCAAAAATGATCCGGACCGTCTATGGCGCCGGATACGTGTTCGTCACCAAGGTCCACTGGCAAAACGAATAGACGCATTGACCCGAGGCCCGACGCGGACAAGTCGCGCGGCCGCTTCAAGGACCGCGGGTGTCCAGGGCGCGCAACCGGCCGTCACCTTCTGGACAGCGCCGATATCCCCATTGGAAAGATGCGCCTTTCGAAGCTGCAAGGCCCCATCCGGCCCGGCGGTGTCCAACAGCTCACTCATCCTTCTTGTTCAGGCCCAGGTCGGCAAGGATTGCATAGAAGGACGGCAGCACCAGAAGGATCAGCACCGTCGAGGCCAGCAGTCCGAACACCACGGAAATGACCAGTGGCTTGAGCGTCTGCGCTTGCGTGGAGGTTTCAAACAGGAGCGGGGCCATTCCGATGATGGTGGTCGAGGCCGAGATGAAGATCGGACGAAAGCGGACGCGGACGGCATCGCCTGCGGCCTGTGCCGCGGTCTGTCCCTGGGCCTGTCGTGTCTTGATGACCCCGACCAGCAGGATGGCGTTGTTCACCACGATCCCGGCAAGCGAGGCCGCGCCGACCAGGGACGGCATCGAGATGTTATAGCCCATCGCCATATGCCCCCAGATCACCCCGAGAAACGCCAAGGGGATCGTCAGCATGACGATCAGAGGTTCGACGTAACTCCGGAACTGGAAGCTCAGGACGATGAATATCCCCACCAACCCGATCAGGAACCCCCTAAGGATCGACGCGACGGTCTCGGCCGAATTCGCGGCCTGTCCGGCAACCTCGAACGTCAGGCCCGGAGTCGCGGCGGCGAGGTCGGGCAGGGAACTTTCGGACATTTGTGCCGTGATCGCGTCGGCATTCCCGATCCGTCCGTCGACGTCTGCCGAGACGGTCAAGGTCCGCAACCCGTTGCGGCGCGTGATCGTGCCCCAGCCACGCCCTTCTTCGATGGTCGCGATGGTGGAAACCGGCGCGGTGCCGCCGCCGGGCAGGGCAATCTCGAAATCGCTCAGGTCGGCGCGCGTCTCCCGGTCAGCCTCGGCCAGCAGCAGTTCGATGTCCCAGGCCATGTCACCGCGTCGGACTTCGGCAAGCTCGGACCCGAGGAAGGCCGCAGGCAACTGCGCGGCAACGTCGGCGGCCGTCAGGCCCAGGGCTTCGGCGCCGGGTGCCAGCGTCAGCCGCAGTTCGCCCGCACCGGGACGCAGGTCAAGGATCGCGTTGCGCACCCCGGCGTAGGTTTCAAGTTCCGCAAGGGTCGCGCGTCCGGCGGCTTGCAGCGTGTCGAGGTCGGGATGCGTCAGGCGCAATTCGACCGCGATGCCCTGCGGCCCGATGCCGGGTTCGACCAGGATCAGCGAGGTGACGCCGGGAAGGGGACCGATCTCGGCCCGCCACAGCGCCACGATCTCGTCCAGCGTGCTCGTGCGGATCTCGGCCCCCAGAAGGTCCACGGCCACGGTGCCGACATGTGCGCCGTTTTCGCCCGCCGACAGGTTGCGGCCCAGGCGTGTGATCCGCCGGATGACCAGGGGCTGCCCCTCGGGTTGCTCCGGTGCAAGCTGCGTGTTGACCCGGTCGAGCGCGGCCTCGACCTGCGAAACGGCTTCTGCCGTGCGTGCGAGGGGCGTGCCCGCCGGCATCAGGATGCGCGCCTCCAGCACGTCCCCGTCGATCTCGGGCATCGCTTCGCGTTTGACGATGCCGCCCCCCAAAGTGCCAACCGTCGCGATCAGCGCACCGATGGCCAGTCCGGCGACCAGCCAGCGTGCGCGGATCGCCCTATCCGCGAGACGCCCGATGCCGCGCTCGCGCAGGACGTCGAAGGCCGCGTCAACGCGCTGTCGCACGCGCGATGGGGGGGCGACGCGCAGACTGCCTTTCAGATGATGGGGCAGGATCAGGAAGGCCTCGACCAGCGAAGCCGCCAGCGCCGCCAGAAGCACGACCGGCAGAACCTCAAGGACCGCGCCCAGTTCGCCGGCCAGGAATGCCAGCGGCAGGAACACGGCGAGCGTTGTCAGGAAGGAGGCCACGACACCGGGCGCCACCACCCCGACCCCGGCAACCACGTTTTCCAGCGTGACGCCCTTCGCGGTTTCCACGGCAATGGATTCGGCAATCACGATGGAATCGTCCATCACGATTCCGATCGCCATCAAAAGCGCCACCAGCGTCATCATGTTCAGGCTCAGCCCGGTCAGCCCCATCCACAGGAAGGCGCCCGCGAAGGCGACCGGCAGGCCCATCGCGGCCCAGACGGCAAATCCCGGACGGAAGAACAGGCTCAGGACCACAACCACCAGCACCAGCCCCATCACGCCGTTCTGGACCAGCATCACCAACCGGTCACGAATGATCGAGGTGACATCCTGCACGACCTCGACCCGCAGGCGGTCGGGCAGGCGCGCTGTCTCTGCGTCCACGAGTTCCGAAACCGCATCGAGCACCCGCAAGGCATCGGCGTCCAGCGCCTTTGCGACGTCGATCAGGATCGCCGGTGTGCCATCGACCGCGACCCGGTCGTAGAGCGGCTCAAATCGTTCGTCGATCACGGCCACGTCGCCAAGCGTCAGTGTGGCACCGTCTGCGAGCACGAGAACCGGAATCCGTGCCAGACCCATCACCGTGTTGCGCTCGGCCGTGAGCCGCAGGGTCAGATCAGCCCCCGTGCCCTCCAGCGTGCCGACAGGCAGGTCGATGTTCTGGCTGGCGATGGTGGCGGCCAGCCCGACGGGGGTCAGCCCATGACCCTCAAGCACGGCAGCGCGGGCGCTGATCCGGATCGTGCGGGTGCCGAGACCGGAGCGGGTGACGCCGGCAACGCCCGGCAGGGCGATCAAGCGGTTTGACAGGGCCTCGGCATAGAGGTCGAGTTCCGGCAGCGGCAGATCGCCCGACACGGCGACCGATGTTACCGGGTCCGAGCGGTGCAATTCGCGCACGATGGCGGGATCGGTCCGGTCGGGAAAGCTGTTGATCGCGGCCACTTCGGTACGCAGCGTATTGACGAAACGGAGCGGATCATTGCCCGGCGCCATGGTGGCGACGGCCCGGGCGCGGCCCGTTTGCGCGGTACAGGTCAGTGTTTCCAGGCCTTCGACCACCTGGACCGCGTCCCACAGCGGCGCGCAGATCGCGCTTTCCACATCCTCGGCCGCAGCACCACGATAGGGCACGGTGATCTCGGCTTCGACGGCGCGGAAATCGGGAAACGTCTCTCGCAGCAGTCCCGGAGCGGTGAAGGCGCCCGCCGCGAGAAACAGCAAAAGCAGAAGGTTGGCCGCCGTCGGGTGGCCGGCGAACCAGCGGATCATTTTCCGACCTCGACGGGCGTCAGCGTGAGTCCGGGGATCGCCGGGGCGATGTCGTCCACGACCACACGGTCGCCCGCGACCAGCCCTTCGGCAATCACCACGCGGCCATCCTGAGCGAAGGCCTGGGTGACTTCACGCAGATCCAGCTTGTTGCCATCGCCCACAACGCGGACCATGCCGGCCTGAAACGCCGCCTCGGGGATGGCCAGAACCTCGGGCAGGGGGGCGCCGGTGAGTGTGACTGAAACCTGCATGTTGGGCACCAGCGGCAACCGATGGGGTGGGTCCGCATCCCGGTAGGGATCGTCGACCGTCACGACGACCGGGACGGTGCGCGCCCGTGCATCCAGAACGCCCTCGACACGCGAAACCCGCGCGGCCCAGACCTGAGCAGGATCCGCCAGGGGACTGAGCGTCGCCTCCAGCCGTACGCCCGGACCCTGGCGCATCATTTCGAGCAGGCTCACATCCCCCGGGCTGTCGCCGATCAGTCGACGGAATGCGTCCAGCGGCAGGTGCGCGACGACCTCGACCGACGAGATCCCGCTGCCGCGAATGACGATCTGTCCGGGGGCCACGGTCTGGAATCGTTCCGCAGCGACCTCGGTCACGCGCAGATCGAAGGGGGCGGTCAATGTCGTCTGGCCAATCGCGCGATGCGCGCCGAGGATCGCGGCCTCTGTCCGCTTGATCTGTGCTGCGATGCGTGCCTCCCGCGACGGGATCAGCCCCAGGGCGTTTTCCAGTTCGGCGACCGTGCGGCGCGCCAGCAGCGTGGCCCGCTCCGCCTCATCGGCACGGGACTGTGATGTACTGCCTTGTTCGGCCAGTCGGCGGATGCGGCCAAGATCCGTTTCCGCCAGCGTCAGCCGGTCGCGTTCCAGTGCCAGGATTCGTCGCGTGTTGTCCGCCTCTGCGGTCAACTGGGCAAGTTCGGCCTCCAGCGAGGCAAGGTCGGCCTCTGCCTGGGCAAGGGCCAGATTGTAATCCGCGGGGTCGATCCGCAACACCTCGGTGCCTGCGGGGATCACGCGCCCCGGCTCAAGGTCGGGGTGATGCCAGATCACCGCGCCCTGGACCTCGGCCACCGCGACCCAGGTTTCAGCGGCGCGCAGGTTGCCCCAGGCGGTGGCGATCGGTCGGATGGTCTCGGGCGCGAGGGTCATCACCTGAACGGGCAACCCGGTCCCGGTGGCCGCCACCTGCGCGGGGCCGGGCGCCGTCGTGATCATCCACGCGGCGGCGGCGGCCCCCAGCGCGATGGGCGGCAAGGCAAGCAGCGGCCCCAAGCGCATCGGTCTCAGTTCCCGGTGTGGCGCATGCGCGCCAGCGTACCATCGCGCAGCACGAACTGGTGATAGAGCGCGCCCACGACGTGCAGGACGATCAGCGCCAGCAGGGCGACCTTGAGAACCTCGTGCCCTTCAGCGGCCGCTTCGACGCCGCCGAACCAGGCGACCGAGCCGCTGATCGGCATGAGGATCATCAGTGCATAAAGGCCGACATGGGTAAGCTTGGCGATCATGTGCTGCAGCCCGCTGCCTTCGATCGGGGCCGGGACTCCATGGCGGCGGCGCAGGCCAAGGCGCCACAGCGTCAGCAAGAGCACCAACGCCCCGCCCGCCACATGGGCCAGAACCAGCGGATTGAACGCCACTTCGGCCCCGTCCAGGATACGATCCCAGGCCGAAGCGATTGCATCATGAAGCAGGTATTGCTGTGCGATCAGGGCAAAGACGATCCAGTGCAGCGCGATCTGGGGTCTGGAATAGCCGGTCGGGGTGGGCATTGTCGGTCCTTTCTGTCGGGGGCCCGCATCTGGGCGACTCGGAAACGCGTGTTGCGTCGGGAGCGACAATAAGTTAGTTAGTGCTCACTAACAATAGGAGATGTCATGCCGCAACGCCGCAGTGCAGAGGATCGCAAGGCGCAGATCGTTTCGCAGGTCTTGAAACTGGCTTTCGAGATCGGGCCCGACCGCATGAGCACGACGGATGTGGCGCGGATGATCGGGATCAGCCAGCCAGCCATCTTCCGGCATTTCCCGACCAAAGGCGCATTGTGGCTGGCCGTTGCCGAACATGTCGCCACGCGTCTCACTGCGGATTGGGACGAAGCCGAAGCCGGCGCCCGTGATCCCGAGGCGCGATTGCGGGCCCTGATTGCCGCACAGCTTTCCGCGATCCGGGCAACCCCGGCCTTGCCATCGATCCTGTTCTCTCGCGAGTTGACCCTGGACAATCCCGATCTGCGCGATGTGTTCGCGGGTCTGCTCGCTTCGTTCCAGAAACGGCAGATCAAGGCCGTCGCCGGGCTTCAGGCTTCGGGCGCCTTGCGCGATGATGTGGCGGCTGCGGATGTGGCCATCCTGCTCACATCGCTGGTACAGGGCGTGGCCATCCGCTGGACGTTGGGCACCCGGAGTTTTCCGATCGTGGACGAAGGCTTGCGGCTGTTCGACATTCAGATGGCGTTGCTGCGCAGGGGGGACGTGCGCCATCCCGACTGACTGCCGGCGGATCACGCCATGGGTGCTCTTGGCCGTCGACAGCAACGATCCGGGGGGCGTGACTTTGCCCGGTGGTCTTGCGGGCATTGTCTTGTTCCCCGCACGGCGGGTCTGCCGCGCCAAACCAATAAGTATTTACAATACCTATTAAGTGGCGTAGCCCGGAAGGTGACCCCACATGGTTGGAAAGGCTCCAAAATGGCGACTGCCAGGCACAAATCCTACGCCTCGCCGCCCTGTCTCGCGCACGAGATCGACCCAGCCTATTTCGACCCCCTGGGCGTCGATCCGCAACAGGCCCGGGACGTTGCCCGCTGGCGCACCTCCGAACGGCGGCGGTTGCTGGCCGCCCGGGCGGCCTTGCCGGTGGCCGGGCGGGCCACGCTGGCCGATGCCCTCGCGCGCGCCCTCGACTCGCTGATTGACGTCCAAGTCGGCCCGGTCGCCGGCCGGGTGGTGTCAGGCTATTGGCCGATCCAGTCGGAGCCAGACCTGCGCGGCTGGCTTGGCGACCAGCACGCAGCGGGGGCCGTTACGGCGCTGCCGGTGGTGGAAACCCGTGCCGCACCGTTGGTCTTTCGCCGCTGGCAACCCGGTGCACCGATGGTCCGCGGACACTGGAACATCCCGGTGCCTGCCCCCGGCGCAGAGAAGGAGACCCCGGAGTTCGTCCTCGCCCCGCTTGTCGGCTGGGACCAAGAGGGCTATCGCCTCGGCTATGGCGGGGGATACTTCGACCGCACGCTGGCGGCCCTGTCGCCCCGGCCCTTCGTCGTGGGCGTCGGCCTGGACGCAGCACTGCTGCCGACGATCTATCCACAGCCGCACGACATTCGCCTTGACGCGATCGTCACGCAATCGGGTCTACGGTATCGGGCCGGACGCTGATGTTCCCCTTGGACGGTCGTACAGAGGATCGCTGTCAATGCGATGCCTTCCGGATCGCGATAGGCGGCACCGGGTGACTTGCAGCGCAGCGGGGTATTTCGTGCCACCGGTTGCGCCGGGCAGCAATTGGCTGGTGAAGCCCGGCCGTGCCCGCTAGGATAAAGCCATGACATCTCCAAATCCAAATTGGCAACGGCTGCTGTCCCGGACAGCGTTTCTGAAACGATTTGCCGACCGGGAACTGGTTGGCGACGGGCTCAGGTTTGTCATCCACGCGGATGGCCGGATCACGGGGCAGGCCGGGACCGGCAAGTTGTCCGGGCAGTGGTATTGGGAAGATGGGTATTTCTGCCGAACTGCGTCCCTGGATGGCGAGGATCTCGGTCTCGATTGCGAGATCATCGAATATCGCGGCGACAGTATGCGCTACACGCGCAACAAGGGAGAGGGCGAGGCTTCGGTTGTGGCGATTGCATCCTAGGGGCTTGATCTGCGGCCGGGTTTGAGGGCGCACAGCCCCTGCCTTCAACACCCCCAGGAACCTCTAGCCCGCATCGCATGTTCTGGCATCAGACGCGGGTCTGCGCTTTCGCAAGGCCAGTGGGGTCAGAACTGCCGTGAAGACCGTGCCGACCGTCAGGGCAACCCTGATACCCGGTGTACCCAGTTCGCGCGGAATGGTCTGGAAAAGCCAAATCGGCGCAGACAGGCGTGTAGGTCATCGCAGCCTGTTGGAGGCCCGCGCAGATGGCAAACGGCTCACCGGCCACGCGAATAGGCGGGGCTTATGCTGCGGCATCGCTAACCGACGGGTTGCAACTTTCAGCGTCGCGGTCAGGAAGATGCCCCCCGCGACTGGAACGGGACCCCGATCGGCAAGCCGACATTCAATAACGCCAGCAGGTCAGTATCTGTTGTAGCCCCATGGCTGTTGCCGTGGTAACGGCGCGTCAGCGCACGTCGCGCCCCAACCCGCAAACGCGTTTGGAACACGGAACAAGCGGGGCGGGGCGCATTTCACGGCGCGCGCCCAGAACTGAAGGTTGATGCCGCGCAAACCTCACGCTCCAGCCCAGCAGCGCCCTTCGTCCGGACAGATATATTTCGGTGCGGCGGATGTCTTGCCCCAACACCCTGATGGCGCTGGACTGCATTCTGCGGGCCGATTGCGCCACCTACCGGAGTTATGGTTTTTTCTTGACCCCGATACTGACCGCCGTCTTTCCCTTGGCGAAATCGGCGGTTGCCGCGACCTTTTCCTTGGTCTTCTTGGGTTTTTTCACTTCGCGGTTGCTGCGTTTCCTGTCGCCTTTTGACATGGGTTTTCCTTCCGTTGTCCGTTGGTTTCAATGCGGGTTGGCCCGCCGCTTGCCGGCAGCTTTGGTTCAGGGGGCGTCACGCGCGCCCAATCGAGTTGCCGCCGTCGATGATTGCGTTGATCAGGGCCACAACGGCCCGGTGCCGCGCCATCTCGGTCTCAGTCCCGGTGGCGTTCTCGTGGGTTGCCGCAGCATCCCGCAGAACTCCCACGATCTCATGCTCCGGCAGAACCCCGTGATCGTTCAGGGCAAGCAGAAGCGCCTCGCAGATCGAAAGGGCGGCCTGACCTGCGTGCTCGTTCGCCGTGACCATCTTGGTTTTCCCTTCATCACAACGTGATCCGGGGCATCGGATGCGGTGCTGCGTATGGGTACTTCTTGCAGGAAATGGTCTATGCTGGACTGATCGAGAGCAGTCTCTGGGCCGATTTCGGCGCGCGGACCGCATTTTGGACTGGAGGATCCATGACACCAGTCGAGAAAAGCCCCCTCACGCGCAAGCTTTCGGCCTTCGTTGCCTTGTCCGAGGTTGAACTGGCCGTGCTGGACGGCTTGCACCAGCGTCGCCGCTCCTTTGTGGCGGGGCGGGATATGGTGCATCAGGGCCAGTCGGCACAAGCCGCCTATATCCTGTCGTCAGGGTGGGTCTGTTCCTACAAGATCCAGCCGGACGGAACGCGCCAGATCGTCGATTTCCAGGTGCCGGGGGATTTCCTGGGATTGCGGAGCGTTCTGCTGCGGACCTCGGATCACAGTTTCGAGCCTATCGTGAACATCCAGGCCGTCGAGGTTCTGGCGGAGGATCTGCTGGCGGCATTCGCGCAGACGCCGCGCCTTGCCACTGCCATCCTCTGGGCCGCATCGCGGGATGAGGCGATGGTGGTGGAGCATCTGGTCGGGATCGGCCGACGCGACGCGGATGCCCGCATGGGGCATTTCCTGCTGGAGCTGGGATCGCGGCTGGCGCTGGTGGGCATGGGCAGCAAGGAAGGGTTCGACTGCCCGCTGACGCAATATCACCTTGCCGACACGCTGGGGCTTAGTGCGGTGCATGTGAACCGTGTCCTGCGGCAGTTGCGCGAAAGCGGTCTGGTGACCTTCCGCGAGGGCCATGTGACCATTCACGACTACGGCAGGCTGGTGGATCTTGCCGAGTTCGATCCAGCCTATCTGGATCAGACCGGGCCCCTGTTGAAATAGGGTTGCGGCCTTTCGGGCGCCTGCGGGGCCCCTCCCGCCTCGATCGCATTGACCGCCGGCCAACCGGATTTTGATGGCCGGGACTAACCTGCGTCAGCGCCGGGCAAAGGTTCCCGATGTAGAAGAATACAGATCGTTCGACAGTGACGGCCGCCGTGATCCGGGGGTGCAGACAGGTGTCAGCGACGGATCTGCCAACATTGCGGAGACCCAGGATGAACATGCGATCGTCAAGATCGACGGTGACGTTTGCCAACGCGTTTGGCCTGCTGGGCCACGCGGGAGTATTGCCCGCCGGCGACTACGAGGTGCTCGTCGAGGAAGAACTCCTCCAGGGGCTCAGCTTCGAGGCTTACCGGCGGACGGCGACCTACCTGCTTGTGGAAGGCAAGGGCGCAGATGCGGGGCGCAGCGAGATGCGCGCCACCACCGAGAACGACCTGAAAGCGGCGCTGCGCCGCGATCAGGCAATGACGAATCAGAACACTCACAGCGAGGCGGCGCTTTCTCCGCCGGAGGACTTGAAATGAACACTCCCGAATGGCTGAAACCCGGAATCTACGGCGCCTTGATCGGCGCTGTCGTCGTCGGCGTTGGCGGGTTTTCCTGGGGCGGCTGGATGACCGGCGGCAGCGCGGACAAACTGGCCAACGCGATGGCGCGTGACGAGGTGATAGCGGCGATGGTGCCGGTCTGCCTCGACAAGGCGCGCACCGATCCCGACCGGATCGAACAACTTGCCACGATCCGCGCGGCCTCCACCTTCAAGCGCCGGGATGCGATCATGGCGGCGGGCTGGGCGACCATCCCTGGGGCGGACTCTCCGAACCGTGATCTTGCCCAGGCCTGTATCGAAGGGTTGCAACTGGATGCCTCGTAGGCTCGGGACAACTGCGGCGCGCAAGGGTGGCCGACCGGTTCGGAACCGGACGGCGGCCTTCTGGCGCGCCACGCGCGGTTCGGCGATCTTTTGCGTTCTGGCAGCGTCCGCCGCTTTCGCGCTTCCGGCCCTTGCACAATCGTTTGGCGCCCCGATGCCCGAGAATGCGCATCCCAAAAGCTATGGCGATGGGTGGGAGTGTGACCTGACCTTCCGGATCGACGGCGATCAGTGCACGCCCATAGACATCCCCGAGAATGCCTTCGCCACGAACCGGACCTATGGCGACGGCTGGGAATGCCTGCACGGGTATCGCGAAATCGACGGTGCGATGTGCACCGAGGTGGCGGTTCCCGAGGGCGGGTATCTGGAAGCTTCGGGGCAGGGATGGCGCTGTTTGCGCGGGTACCTGAAGGTCGACAACGCCTGTCAGGAAATCGTCGTGCCGGACAATGCCTATCTGTCGGATGATACCTATGGCGCATCCTGGAAATGCAACCGGGGGTTCGAGGCCGTGGGCGAGGCATGTGCGCCCATCGTGGTGCCCGACAATGCCTTCCTGAACGCATCGATCTATGGCCAGCCCTGGACATGCGAGCGCGGCTACGTCGAACAGAACGACGCTTGTACCGCCGTGATCATTCCCGAGAACGCCTATTTCAGCGATGCCTCCTATGGTCCGGGCTGGAAATGTGACCGGGGCTATTCAAGGTCGGGTGGTGGCTGCGTTCCGCTGGAACTGCCCGCCAACGCCCATATCGACAGGTCCGGGAACCGGTGGGAATGCCACAGGAACTTCCAACTGTCAGGTGGCCGCTGCGTGCTGAACCAATAGGATCTTGACCATTTTGCTGCGGTCACCGGCCATGTGCACGGCCTGTCCGGGCAGCGGTGCCAGCGCCCCCCCTGGTGGGTGCGCCAGGCGCCGCTGCCGCCGGGCTTTCCAACGCCGCACCCCACGAAACCCAAACCACGGAGGACCACGCCGATGGAAGACCTGACCAGCAAGACCGTTGCCATCTTCACCCGGCCGTTCCGTGTTCCGGGGTTTGAAGAAACGCTTCCCGCGGGAGAGTATGCCATCGAGACAGAATTGGTGTCGCCGCCGGATCATCTGCAGCCCGAGGCCTGGAAAGCTTCGGTGCAGGTGAAGCTGCACCCCAGAACATCGCATCCCGGACTGGCCAGAACCCTGACCGTTTCGCTTGCCGATCTGGACTTTGCGCGCGCCATGGACAAGCTGACGGGCAAGGCCTTGTCGGACTACTTTGTTGACGAAATGCTGGCCGACCCGATGATCCGTCTGGTGATGGAGGCCGACGGCGTTTCGGAAGCCCAGTTGCGCCATCTCTATTCCGGGCAGGGGCCAAACCGATCGAGCCGCAGCGCGCGGGACGTGTTGGCCACCCAGGACACGCAGAACGAAGTCACACCGTCTGCGTCGAACAGCGGACTGTCCACGGACACCGCCCGGACAACAGGCGCAACATGACGATCAGGAAACCCAAGGCTGACAGGGCGCTGCCGGACAAGGCGCCAGCGCGCGCCTCGGGCGACGTGCCGCGAGAGCGCCAGTGCCTGCGCTGCGAGGCCGTGTTCTGGAGCGAGGGGTTCGGAGAGCGCATCTGCCGCCGCTGTAAGGGGCTCAACGTCTGGCGCAATGCCATGCCCGTCACCCCGGGCGGCACCCGCCGCCGCTGACGGCGTAGGACGGGCGCGTTTTTGTCTCCGAACCGAATTGGAACCCACAGTGGCCCATCTCGATATCCTGCACAAGACCACCTACCGCTATCGCCACCGGGTCTCGCTCGGGCCGCACCGGTTGATGCTGCGCCCGCGCGAAACGCGGGAGCTGCGGCTGTTCTCGCACGCGGTATCCATCACCCCGGCGGCAACGGTCACATGGGCGCATGATGTCGCCGGCAACGCCATTGCGACCGCCACCTTTGACGCGTCCACAGATCATCTGGTGATCGAAAGCCGCGCACGTCTGGAATTGAGTGCGCCGGCGTGGCCGGTCTTTGCCATCTCTGCCTCGGCCGCAGAATATCCCTTTACCTATTCCGCCGAGGAATGGACCGATCTGGGCGCGCTGACGATCCCGCAATATGGCGATCCGGAAAGCCGCTTTTCCCGGTGGGTCGCGGGTTTTGTGATGGCGCATCCGACCGACACGCTGTCGCTGTTGAAGGACATCAGCAATGGCGTGTTTGCGCAGAT
The DNA here is from genome assembly GCF_014901205.1 of Meridianimarinicoccus sp. MJW13. Taxonomy (GTDB): domain Bacteria; phylum Pseudomonadota; class Alphaproteobacteria; order Rhodobacterales; family Rhodobacteraceae; genus Meridianimarinicoccus. The sequence continues at coordinate 126,258 of NZ_JACNMU010000008.1, read as the reverse complement.
TTCCTATCAGAGTCGCGAGATGGAAGGCACCCAGTCTCCGACTGAAACGCTGGATCGGGGGTGGGGGTCGTGCCGGGACTTTGCGGTCCTGCTGGCGGAAGCCGCCCGGCACCTTGGTCTCGGGGCGCGCATCGTCTCGGGCTACCTGTCCGATCCGCAAGAAAGCCTTCAGGGATCTGCGGGCTCCGGCTCGACCCATGCCTGGGTTGAAATCTATCTTCCCGGCGCCGGATGGATCGCCTTCGATCCCACAAACCGAAGCGTCGGATCCCAGAACCTGATCCCGGTCGCCGTCGCCCGAAACATCGCGCAGGTGACGCCGGTGACCGGCAGTTTTACCGGTGCAACCGACGATTTGATCGCGATGGATGTCGTGGTGAGGGTTGATGTGTCTTCGGATCCCGCCGCGGTCTAGCGACCGGATCGGGCGGTCCCCAGGGGCCACGCGGGACCGGTCCGCTCAGAATGCGAGAGACGCATTCAGCCAGAGCGTGTTGCTCTCGAACCGGCGCTTGGCGCCGAATTCGCTGTAGTATTTCAACTGGAAGCTCACGTCGTTTCCGAAAAGGTTGGCCCCGGCGTAGGTCACGATGGGTCCAAGACCGAACACCTGGGCGCTCAGGCTGTCGGCGCCCAGAAAGGCCTTGGTGTTCTCGGCGCCAGAGCCGCTGTCGTCTCCGATCTGCTTGTAGGCATAGCCGGTCGCGCCGAAGGCCCAGCCGGACTTCAGGTGCTGAAGAACCGCCGCCTCAAGGTTGACCGCCGGTGCGTTCTGGTAGTCGGTGGCCTGATTGCGCGTGCTGAAAAGCACACTGGCCGAACCCGAAAGCTCCACCCCCGTCGCAGGATCCAGATGGGTGATCGCGAAGACCGGCTGGATCGACCAGATGTTCTTGCCGGTGTTCAGCGCGTCGATGGTGCGGTTGGCCACATCTATCGTAGCTGTACTGTAGCTGCCCGTCGGCGCAAAAACCGACAAGGCGGCACTGTAATGCAGATTCTCGCGATGCCAGCCAACCACACCGGTCACCGTGACATCGCCCACCCCCGAGGTTGTGTCGGTGATCGGAATGCCGTCGATGGGCGGTGTTTGCCCGATGAACGACAGTTTCGCGTCGAAGACATAGGGGATGTTGATGTTGAGGGCAGGGGTGCCGCCCCACAGGGTTGTGTCGAAGACTTGCGTGACGCTGAGCTTGGCAAACGTCAGGTCGATCTTCGTGTCCGCGCGAATGGGCAACCCGGCGAGCGAGAGACCTTGAACCGACCCCTCGGAGGTCACCACGTCAAACCCGACATATGTGCCCGGTCCCGGCACGATCCCGGAAAATGTGGTCCGCGATCCCAGAAGATAGGCGCCCATGCCGCCCTCGACCGCATGGGCGCCGGACGCGGCGGCCAGCAGCAGCGCAAGGCTGGCGATGGCGGGGCGGACCCTGTGCATTGTCGTCCCCCTCACTTTGCCGGCGTGTGCCAGATCGGCGACGTCCAGGCGCGTTCCTGGATCGTCGCGGGCACTTCTTTCAACAGGGGCAGGCCGTTGCGGACGGCATCATACGTTGTCCAGCGCGGCGTCGGGATCTCGATCACGCGGCCATAGTAGAAGGCGCCCTGCGTCGGGTCGAAATCGTCATCCGTCCAACTTCCCACAAGCATCGGCGCCCCGATGTCGTTGGTATAAAGCGCGGTTTCCAGATCCACCGTATTGCCGACCGGCGGCAACTGGCCGTCGCTGTCGGGGGTGCGATCCCCGGCCCAGACGGCATCGATGATCCGTTCATGTGTCTCGCCCTCGGCATCGACCCAGCCCTTGATGATCTGGAAGCGATCCAGATTGGCGCCATCGGGGTCCTTCTCGGCGTAGACGGTAAAGGTCGGCGCCGTCTGGCCCGCCTCCAGAACACCGCCCATCGGCACACCGCCCGCGTAGCCCTGTGCGACCAAATCCACCGGATCGGATACCGGAACCAGCCCGGCCCCTCCGAACATCCGCGCCTTGATGCGCGGGCCAGAGGTGGCGAAGGTTTCGCGCCGTTTCATGGCATCCCAGATCGACGCGCGGGTGTTTTCCTCGGCCCAGACCCCGGCGAGCGAGCCGATGGACAGGTCGATCCCGTCGATCCAGCCGCCAACACCGGCAGTTCGCCGACGCTCTACGCTGCCATCCTCGGGCCCGTGCCCGCCGATGAAATCATCCTCGGAAACGTCGCTGGTCAACCCGTTGTGGTTGTCCGTGCCACCGATGAAGCCCATCTGGTTGGGATTGGTGCCAAGCGCCTGTCCCTGCGCCAGCCCAATCTTCAGCCCTTCACGCACGAAATCCTGTTTCGAGAACCAGCGGTTCGAGTTCTTCTGGATCGTGTCGGCATTCTCGAAATTGGCAAACTCGTCGGCGGCCCAGAACGACCTGTGCACTTCGGAATTGCCCTTGATCTGCATCATCTCGACCAGCGGTTCCCACTTGTTGCGGCTGGCGGCCCATTCGGCATCGACCGGATCGCCGAAACTGTCGACCTGTGGGAACATCAACCCCTTCGAGGCGTTCGAGTTGTGCGGGATCGCCAGCAGGGTAGAGCCCGCCTGCTCGGTCGCGTCCAGCCACTGCCAAAGCTCTTCGGCCTTGTTGGTGGTCCAGCTGTCCAGCGGCAGACCCGGCACCACACTGTCGCGGAAGATGACGTTGCGATGCATGTTGCCGCCGGCGGGGGCTGCCGACCATTCAAAGGCGATGAACGCCGTGAAATTGCCCGGATCATTATGTTCCTCGGCGGCGTCGATGGTGATCTGCCAGCCGGTGCGCGTGGTATCCTCGCCCTGCCAGAACGGCGGATGGCTGGGGTTGTCGCCGCGCGTGTTCGAGACGACGTATTTGTAAAACCACTGCTGTCGTTCCTCCAGGGTCTGAAGGTTGCGCAGGTTCACGATGGTCTCGTCCAGGTGCCCCGGCGCGTCGGGAAAGATGGTCGAGACCATTTCGCCCAGGTATTCCGCGTGATCGCTGACGGCGGCGAAATCCAGTGGCCGGTCCAACTGCTTGTGCCGACCATTGACCAGCACCGGCGCGCCCTTGGCGAAGCGGTAGCTGTCCGACGGCATCAGACGGGTGCCGCCAATATAGGCATCCAGCGACAGGGCCGTGTGCATGTGGGTTTCGCCGAAATAGGCGTTTCTCGCCGGGTTGGGTTCGGCCAGCGCGGTTGTCGCAAGAAGCACGAGGGCAAGGCTGGGGGCTAGGGCTTGCATCAATCTATCCTTGGGGTGTGTGCCAGATCGGCGAGGTATAGGCGCGATCCTGCGTGACCATGGTCACGTCCGGGCCCATTTCAACGCCGAATTTCACCGCGTCATAGGCGGTCCAGCGGGGGGTGGGGATCTCGATCACGCGGGCATAGTAGAAGGCGCGTTCGTCCGGGTCGAAGTCGGGATCCGTCCAGACCGCCCCCAGTTCGGCTGCGCCGATGTCGTTGGTCCAGGACGGGATCGACAGATCGACCGTGTTGCCCACCGGGGGAAGCTTTCCATCCGCGCCGGGGGTGCGGTCGCCTGCCCAGGCCACATCATGGACCTTCTCCATCGCCGCGCCGGTCTCGGCATCGATCCAGCCCTTGATGATCTGGATGCGATCGAGGTTGGCGCCGATGGGATCACGCAGCGCGTAGACCAGGAAATCCGGCGCATCGCCTTCGGCGGGTGGCGCCAGATCGCCGCCCATGGGAACCCCTCCGGTATAGCCGATGCGAGCCAGGTCGCGGCGGTCGATCGCGCTTTCGGCAAAGTCGCCGCCGAAGAAGCGCACCGTCATGCGGGGGCCGGTGGTGGCATAGGTTTCACGCCGTTCCATGGCATCGAAGATCGCGCCACGGGTGTTGTCCGTGGCCCAGACGGCGGTCAGCCCTGCTGCCGAATAGATCCAGGATTCATAGGCAACCTCGCCATCCGGGAAGTTCCGGCCAACGTGCTTGGCCCGTTCGGGGCTGGGTTCATAGGCGGCGAACTTGCTGAAGAAGTTGTCCTCCTGAACCGTTGTCATGCCGATATGGGTATCGGTCGCACCATCGGCGCCGAACTTGTAGGGATTGGTGCCCAGCGTGGCTTCAAGCTCCAGCCCGCGCAGAAGCCCGGACCGTGCGTATTCGCCGGGCAACATTTCTGGGGTCTTGCGTTCGGTCGCATCAAGGTTGCCGTAGTCCCAGGTTTCGAAATCGGCGAACTCATCCTCGGTCGACAGCAGGGGATGGGCTTCGCCATCGCCCTTCAGCTGCGTCCACTCGTACAAGCGTTCCCATTTCTGCCGGGCCGCCGCGTACGTGGCATCCAGCGGCACACCATCGGCAAAGTCGTCCACCAGCGGAAACATCATCCCGTTCGACAGGTTGCCGTTGTGGGGGATCGCGGTGACATCGCCGCCAGTCACCGCTTCGTAGTTTTCCAGCCAGGCCCACAGATCGCGGGGATTGCTGGATCCCAGCGGCGGCGTGGTCGAATAGGGCACGACCTGTCCAGCCCGTTCCGGCCCGTCGCGGAAGATGACATTGCGGTGCAGGTTGTTGCCCGCCACCAGCGACGTCCATTCGTAGGCGATGAAGGTGGTGAACACGCCGGGGTTGTTGAACTCTTCCGCGGCGGCGATGATGTCGTCCCACACGCGCTTGTAGGCCGGGTTGCCGGGTTGGTAGTTCAGAACCGGCGACAGGGTGCCCTGCGCAAACTGCTTGGTCAGTTCCTGCGCCGCCTCGCGCGCCGTCTGCCCGCCCTGCGCGAAGGCCTCGTGGAATTTCCGCCCCTGTTCGTCGGCAAGGATGTTGGGCGCCCCGGACAGGATATCGGTGATGGCACCCATCCCGTCCGAGTGATCGGTGATCATGTAGTAATCCAGGGGCCGGGACAGTTGCACCGGCTGCCCGGTGTTCGAGACGATCTGTTCCCCCCGGGCCAGACGATAGCTGTCGCGCGGCAACAGCCGTGTTCCGCCGCCACCGGCATCCGCCGACAGGGCCGTGTGCACATGGGTATCGCCGAAAAACACACTCGTGGGAAAAGCCCGGTCGGCATAGGGCGAATAGGGCCGGCCCTTCAGAACATCCGAAGCCGCGTCTGGCGGGATGTCCTGCGCCACAGTACCGGACGGCAAGGCCAGCGTGAACGCTGCAGCGGAAAGGGTGACGCCAAGGGCAAGAACGGATGGTCGCATGGAAATATCTCCTATCTCGGCAGCAGAAGTTTGGCCGTCAGGCCGAAGGTGTTCTCGAGGGTGATGCCGTCGTCGTGAAAACTATGGTCAGCCGGCAGTCCATTGTCTTGTGCCCCCGCAGACATGGCGGACAGTGCGACAATCAGGCCGGACAGCTTCCATTGCATTGCGTTTGATCGGTCCATTTTCCGGGCAGCCCAAGACTTTGACAGGCGCGGTGGCCTTCTATCCTATGCCACTGCATCGACGCAGAATACCATTGGCATCTCGAAAACATTGTGCAGGATTGACCAATCCTGTGAAAATGGCGGATGCAAGATGGCGGACCACACACACCTGAAATCCGGATGGTTGGGCGATGTTCCTGCACCGCTGGCGGACAGCATTCTGTCGCTAGGCTCATGGGTGCGCGTCCCGGCAGGAGAGATCGTCTTTCGAATTGGAGACGAGGCAGGTGACCTGTTTGGAATTGCCTCGGGCTCCATCGGGATGCACATCGCGATGAACGAACACGAACAGCGGGTCGCCCATATCTGCGGACCCGGATTCTGGTTCGGAGACTTCGAACTCGTGACCGGCCTGCAGCGCATCATGGAGATCGATGCCAACGAGGATCTGCTTCTGCTGCGTGTCACCAGAACCGCGTTTCTGGAAATGGCCGGGGCAGAGCCCGAGATCTGGCGCTGGATTGCGGTTCTGGCGGTGCAGCACGGAATGCTGGCAATGGGCGCAGCGGACGACCTGATGCTCGCCTCGGCCGAGGCGCGGGTCGTTGCGCTCTTGCTCAGGCTGACGGGCCATCGGCTGAACCACCCGGCATCCCCGCCACTGGAGTCAATCCGGATTACACAGCAAGAACTGGCGGTTGCAGCCAATCTTTCGCGTACGGCGACGGGCACCATCTTGCGCAAGCTGAAACGAAATGGCGAAATCCACATGGACTATGGAGTGATCGCCGTGCGCAATCCCGAAGCCCTGCAAGCCCGCCTGATGTGAGCCTGTTCGAAACTTGGGCACGCTGTGCCCACGCGCGGTGTGCGCCTTGCTGGCCCAGGCAAACTGCCAGACCAACACCTGCACCCCGAGGCCCCTGGCGCGGCACCGATCATCCCGGAAATGCGGCGTGACCACAGCTTTGCATCGGTCCGGATCGCGGCCTCTGCGCCAGCCAAAATTTGACCTGCGGCCCAAGTTGACGTAGGATCAAGCAGGAGGCCGGTAACATGGCGGACAATCACAACATTCGGAAAATCGGGGCTGCGGCACTTCTTGGCGCCAGCGTGGTCATCATCCCTGTCGGATGTGACATGGTCCCGACACCGGCCGGGAGTGCATCATCCACTGCGCAGGATGCGGCCTATCAAAAGGCCCTTCAGTCCAAGTCCGCCGCCGATGTGACCGGCTTCATCGAAGCCTACAGCAGCAGTTCGCAATCCGCCAACCTGCTGAACGCAATGCCCGCGTCAACGCTTGCCAACGTACCGCGCAGCAGTGTTCTCGGGCTCTCGCGCGGCGTGCAACGGCAACTCGACTACTCGGTGCAGAACCTGTTCGGCTTGACGAAGGTTGCCGACTCCAATGGCGGCTCCAACGGGCGCAACGGGTCGTAGACCCGGCGCATGACCTGCCGACAGATGGCCGCCCCCAGCCTGAGCGTTGTCATCACCAATTTCAACTATGGACCGTACCTGGGCGCGGCGATCGACTCTGTCCGGGCACAAAGCCTGCCGGTCGATGAACTGATCGTCGTTGACGATGGCTCCGATGACGCCAGCCGCGAAATCCTTGACCGCTATGACGACCGCCTGATCGCAATCCGCAAGCCGAACGGGGGGCAAGCCTCTGCGTTCAATGCCGGACTTGCCCGTACCACCGGCGAGATCGTCGTGTTTCTGGATGCCGATGACGTGTTGGAACCGGACGCCAGTGCGCTGATCCGGGCAAGCTGGAACCCCGCATTGGCGGCGCTTGGCTATCGCATGTCCCTGATCGATGAGACCGGCGCGCGGATCGGGGCCTATCCGCTTTGGCCGCCGTCCGGTGACATGCGGCCGGAATTGCTGTCTCGCGGCCAGTTTCCCTTCGTTCCCACGTCGGGAAATGCCTTCAACGGCGCGCGTCTCAGGCCGTTCTTCCCGCTTCCCGAGGCCCGTTGGCGGATCAGCGCGGATGCGGTTCTGTTGCGGCTTGCCGCAATGCTGGGGCCGATCCGTCAGTTGGACATTCCACTTGCGTGCTACCGGGTTCACGGGGGCAACGGGTACTATCGCTCTGCCGAGCCGCAGCAGGCGGTTCTGGACCGGGCAGCGCATGATGCCGTCGATTCCTGCCTCGCGACCGCCGATGTTCTGGCGGCCGCAGGAGACAAGGGCGGCGCGGCCCCGGCGGCGGTGTTCGAGTTGCGCCGCGCCGCGCTTGGCCTAGCGCTGGACGCCCGAAGGGGGGGCGATCCACGGATGACACTTGCGCGGATTGGCGGGATCGCGCGGCGCCTGAGCGGGGGATCGTTGCGGCTTGCGATGGTCATGACCCTGTTTCGCGCCACACTCCGCACGACTGGCGGTTTGACGGTCGGTCTGGCGGATCGATCGGGTCGATCGGCCCTTGCACGCGCTCTGACAGAATCGAGCCAGGGTGCCCGATTGCGTGCCGCGCGCAAAGCCCTGTACCCCAGCCGCTGGCTTGTACCGTCGGCATCGCAAACCCGCCCTGCGGATCATCTGGCGGCGCGAAGCGGCTATAACCACTTCGATTGGACCCGCAGCGACGATGGCATGGTGTTGCACCGTCGGGCCGGAGAGATCTCGGTGCTTCCCGCCGACCCGCCCGACGACGGCCTGAGCATCGCCTTTGACATGCGCGCACTTGGCAGTGCGCCGGTAGAGGTCGAGATCCGGGCCGGTGAAAAGCGCCTCGTTGTCGGGCGGATCGACGAAAGCGGCAGGCTGAAGGCGGTCCTGGGGCCCGCGCAATTCGGCACCGACGGTGTCGCCCGGCTGAGGGTGTCCGCCCGGTTGGCAGCAACCAGTTGGAGGTCCCGACTGGCCGCGCCCATCAGACCCGCCGCCCTGCTGTCCGTCGAGGCCGTGACCTGCGCGCCGCTGATCCCGGATGTTTGCCTGCCGCTGCTGTGCAGCGGTGAGACCCTGGACCTTGACGCGTCCTTGCAGGGAATGACGAAGGCGGCGGATGGCACGCTGACCCTGCGGTTGGCACGCCCGGATCCCATGCGCCGGACCGCCCTGGAGCTCTGCTTCGGGCCAGATCAGTCATCAGGGGTGCTGACGGCCACCGCAGATGACGGCATGGTCACAAGGGCACATGTCACCGCCTCGGCACGCGTGGTGTTGGAGGTGCCACCAGCAAGGGCCGATCGGCAGTGTCCGGCAGCCCTTGCCCTGCGGTTGACCCCGGAGGAGCCGGGGGATCCGGCGGAACTGCATCTGACTTCGATCCGTTGCCCTTACAGGACGCCGCCCTGGCCGCGCATGCTTGCCCCGGGCGTGATCCATGATGCGGCTGATCTCGCCGAAGAAGGGGGCATCTTCACAGGCGGCTGGGACACCACGCGCGCGGTGGAGCTTGCCGATTTTTCCGGGATGATCACCTTTTCCCTGCCGCCGGATATTGGCCCGTCGCCCGAGTTGGAGATGGTGGTGCTGCTGCCGCAGGCCACAGACGACCACCAGCCCCGCCTTGCGGTGACCGTCGGCGCAGAGGTGGTGGCGGGCGTGACAATCGCTGAAACCGGCGTGCTGCGCATTCCCTTGGATGGGGTTGTGTCTCAAGGATGGCGTCGCCTTGATGTTGGCGTTCATGTGGCGGGCGGCCCGGTGGAGAAACCGGAGCGTATCCGGTTGCGGATCCTGTCGCTGACGCTCAACGCCAAGATGCCCGCGCTGCCACGGGTACAGACAGTGACCCGGCATGACACCCCGTTCACCCTGATTGCCGATGCGGCGGCTGCCCTGCGGCGATCTCCGGACCCTGTCAGCGACGGCGAAACCGTGGCGCGGATCGACACGGCCCTGCAAACCTGCACGGGCTGCAGCGCCGTGCTGTCACGCCCGCAGATGCTTGAGGATCTGTTGACCATTGGCGCGGCACGGGCGGCGACGGATGGCGCCGGGACAATCCCGATCCCCGTTCAGGGAGCCGGGGAGGAGATGCCGCGCCAACTGGCGCGGGCCATCCTGCAAACTCCGCCCTGGCAGGCGCTGCAGGCGGGGTCGTTCCTCGACACCCTCGGCAATCCGCTGCTGTCCCGCCCTGAACAGATCGCCCGCTACCTCACCGCAGATTGGCACCGGGTGGAATCGGACGCGGACCTGCGGGCCTATGAACGGCATGTTCTGGCACTGGCGGGCTGGGTGGCCACCTGCTTTTCCGCCCGGCCGCCCGGCAGCCCCCGCTACCGGATGGCCGAAAGCCTGCTGCACCGGTTGCGTCCCCTGCCGCTGCTGTTTGCGGGTCACAACATGCGGCCTGTTTCCCAAGCCATGGGGCGGGCGCTGGACGCCTATCACCTGAGCCGCGATCGGCGGATCACCCTGACCGGAGCGCCCGTTGCAGGGCCGCGCATCCGCATTGCTGCGCTTCTGCGGCAGCAGGCCGATGTGCCGGAAACCCGCATTCTGGCAGGGATGCTGGGCGCTCTGCCATCAGCGGATTACGAGATCACCGTCTATACGCTGGAGCGCGAGGAGGAGCCGCATCCGCTGCCCCCCCAATTTCGGATCGTCCCGCTGGACTGGCTGGAAACCGATGCCGCCATGGCAACCATGCGGTCCTTGCAGCCGCATATCTTCTGGCTGGCCTCGCATTTCAGCGGCCCTGACAATCTTGCCGCGATCTGTGCCCATCGCATCGCGCCATTGCAGATTGCCACGACCGCCGTCTCGCCGGCCACCACCGGATTGGGCAGTTTCGACGTAATGCTCGGCGACAGGGAAACCGCCGATCCCGATCTTTCCGGGCAGTATACCGAGACGCTGGTTCTGGCCGACCACCCCGTGCAGCGGTTCGCACCATCGGAACACCGACCCGACCGGACCCAGGCCAGTCCGCTGCTTCGGGCGCGGTTAGGACTGTCCGGGCAGGCCGTGATCCTTGTCAGCACGGCGCACACCGACAAGATTTCGCAGGCACTTCTGACGGCTTGGCTGAAGGTTCTGGCCGCCGTGCCCGATGCGGTTCTGGTCCTGTATCCCTACGCCGCGAACTGGCGTCTTGGAAGATCGCGGTCGGGGTTCGTCGCCCGCGTTCAGGCGGCCTGTGCGGAGCAGTCCATCCCGGTGACGCGTGTGCGGATCGAAGCGCCGGTTCCCGCCGGTACAATCCCCGACCTGCTGGCGGGCGCCGATGTGTTTCTGGACAGTTTTCCCTATTCCGGCGCAACCACGGTGGTCGAGGCGCTGCAAGCCGGCACCCCGGTCATCAGCCTTGACCGGAAACAGACCCAGGCGGGACGGCAAGGTGCTGCCTGGCTTCGGGCATGGGGGCTGGGCCACCTTGTTGCCCAGACGCCGGATACCTATTGCACCCTCGCGGCAAGCCTTGCCGGGTCACAGGAAGCCCGCGCCGCAGCCCGTGCTGCCATCCACCCGCCCCGAAGCATGGATCGCGCCACCTATGGTGCCGCGCTTGCCGCGACCATTGCCGGTCTGCCCGGCGTGCCGCGCCCCGAACAGCGCCCCCGGTACGTGTTTCACCACATGGCCAAGGCCGGCGGCACGACCTGCCGCAAGGTCTTCGCGGACTGGTTTGACGTGGTCATCGACGAGCGTGATCCCTGGGCGGAAGAGGCGCCGGGGCCGCCCGTTGACCCTGCGCAATTGGACCCGACGCAACTGCTGTGGAGCCATTTCAACCCGGCCAGCCAGCACTTGCGGACGCGCTATCCCGCGCTGCTGTCCGACCCGAATTTCCGGATCCTCACCTTCGTCCGCAACCCGCTGGATGCGGCGCTGTCGTCCTATTTCTTCGAATGCCGGCACCGGGCGGATCACGATCCCGGATTCGAACCGATGCCCATCGACGACCACCTGAGCCGCGCGCCGCTGCATCCCCTGATGTATCACCTGTCCTCGATCGACACCGACTGGCGGCGGGCGCTGGACCGCTATTGGTTCGTCGGTACGCTGGAGAACATGGGGCCGTGCCTGTCATGGCTCGCGCAGGCTTTTGGCCGGCCCGCACCCAAGGATCTGCCATGGCTCAACCGAACGCCGCGCGACCTTCAGCCCTCGCCCGAGGCGGTGCGCCGGTTTCGGAGGCAGGCCGCGCTGGACTACGAGATCTTCGCTGCCGCGCGCCAACGGATGGAGGCCATGCTGGCCAGCGATCCTTGCAAGGTCATGGCGCACCATGGGCTACAGCCCGTCAATCCATCGGGATCAGGGGGTGCATAGACCGTCCACAAGTTCCGCAATCAACTCGCGCGCGTTTCGCGACGGGGTCCACTGAGGAAAGGCTGCACGAAAGCGCCCGGTGTCCGATATCCACCACTTGTGATCGCCATAGCGGGCCTTGGGGTCGATCTCCAGCCGGGCCGCGCGCCCGGACAATTCGCCGGCCATGTCAAGCGCCTCCAGCACGGACACCGAGGCCGCTGGCCCACCGCCGAGGTTATAGACACCCAGTCCCGGCCGCCCTGCGGCCAGCCAAACGGCTTCGGCCACATCCTCGGCCAGCAGGTTGTCGCGCACCTGATAGCCGCCATACCCGCAAACCCTATAGGTGTCCCCGGCCAGCACCGTTCGCACCAGATGGTTGAGAAACCCGTGCAAGGCGGTCCCGCGATGCGCAACCCCGGTCAGGCACCCGGCCCGGAACACCGTCGCATCCAGCCCGAAGCGCAACGCGTATTCCTGGGTTAACAGGTCGGCCGCCGTCTTGGACACGCCGAACACCGAATGGCGGCACTGGTCGATCGACATGCCCTCGTCAATGCCCGACGCGGCATAGGGGTGGTCTGTCGGCAGCACCAGCCGCTGTCCTTGCCGGTCCAGCGGCAGCTCGTTGGGGCGGTCGCCATAGACCTTGTTGGAACTTAGCAGCACGAAATGGGCCGATGGGGCGTGATTGCGGACCTGCTCCAACAGATCCAGCGTTGCCACCGCGTTGATGGCAAAATCCTGCACCGGATCGAGGGCGGACCAGTCGTGCGAGGGTTGTGCGGCGGCATGTACGATTATGGCAAAGCCCTGGCCGCGCTCTTGAAACAGTCGGGACAGGGCTCGCGTGTCGCGCAGATCAATGTCGAGGGTCCGGTAGGTGGGGATATCCCGGCAGAGCGCCGCGCCCTCTGCCCGCGTGCTGGCCGCGGCCCCGAAAAACTGCGCCCGCGCGTCATTGTCGATGCCGATCACCTGCAGCCCGGTCCGCGCCAGTCGGCGCACCACGGCGCTGCCCACCAGTCCGTGTGCGCCCGTGACCAATGCCGTATCGCCCGGACCCATCGCTGACCCACCCCCGTTTTGTGCCTTGTCGACCGGCATGACTGCCCGTCCGAGCCTTGCGCCCAGATTGCGGAAAAATTGACGAAAATGCCGATTTATGGCTATAGTGTTAATACTTTTTGGACCTCGAGGCTATGCAATGCTGAAGCGAACGACGGTCATCATCCTCGCAATCCTTGTGACGCTGGTCGGCGCCTATCTTTATTTCGCCTACCGTGTCCCCGCCGGTGTGACGCCGCAAAGCGGCTCGGGCGAAACTCTGGCGCTGGTCGGACTGGCGACTTCGGTCGTCGGATTGCTGACCTCTGTCGTGGGACTGATCGGAAAGGTGCTGGACGCGCGCAAGTCATGACCTGTCACCGGGCGCAGATGCGGGCAATCCTGACCGGGGCCGCGCTTTGGGCCGGGTCCGGGGCCTTGGCGCTCGACCAGTCCTACGAAAAGCCCGGCGGGCTGGAGGATTGGGGGCGGCAACTTCAGTATTTCGTGCAGGGCAGTGAATTGGGCTATCGCCGCAGCTATGCCCTGGTGATCGGGATCAGCCAGTTCGAGCATTTCACGACGCTTCCGACTGCATCCGATCCTATCCGCATGAAGGATTTCCTGCTGGATGAGGCGGGCTTCGACTATGTGCATCTGTTGACCGAAAAGGATGTCACCCCACAACGCGTGCGCCAGTTGATGCTGGATGATTTTCGCCAACGTGTCGGGGCCGAGGACAGGATGCTGTTCTACTGGTCCGGTCATGGCCACACCGAATTGAACAGGCGGGGGGAGCCGTCGGGTTATCTTCCGGTTGCCTCGGCGCAGGCTGGCCAGTTGAGCCAGATGGTCAGCATGGAACGCCTGACGGAATGGGATTCCCACATCAAGGCCAATCAGGTGCTGTACCTGCTGGACAGTTGTTTCAGCGGCTTTGCCGGCACCGTCAGCAAAAGCAGCACCCGCGACATCACCCTGTCGCAGATGGCCCGGCCCAGCCGCCACATCATCACCGCCGGAACCTACGAACAGGAAACCATTGCCACCGAGCGGATTTCGGGCAGCATCTTTACTTATGCGGTGCTGGAAGCCCTGCGCGGCATCGCCGATACCGAAAGCGGCGGTTTTGAAAGGGACGGGTTGGTCACGGTCAACGAGATCGAGGACTACGTGAAGAAACGGGTGAAGCAACTGGCCGATGCGGCCGGTTGGCGCCGCCCGATCACGCCGCAGGTCTGGGATCTGGGCGCCAATGAAGGTGAATTCTTCTTCGTGTCCACCAACCGCAAGCAGGAAACGCTGGCAAAGCAGGGCGGTCAGTTCGTGGGCATGGAATACGGCATTCCCAAGTCATCGGACGGACGCGCGATCCGGCCCTATCACATGGGCGACGATCCCATATCCGAGCAGAGTCTGTTTGTCGAAGCGGTCCTGACCTCGAACGCCGCCGGGCTGGAGCGTTATCTGGCCACCTTTCCCGACAGCGACTATTCCGATCTGGCCCGCAACGCGCACCGGAACCTCGGGGCTTTGGGCGGGCGCCCGCACGATGATGCCGACACCGACACGCTGTTCTGGGAATCGATCCGGGCCAGCGTGCTTCCGGTCGAATTCCAGCTCTACCTCGATCTGTTCCCGGGCGGTGCCTACCGCGATCTGGCAAGGGCGCGGATGAGCGCGCTGGAGCGTGCCGGAGAGGTTCAGGAATTCCTGCTGGCCGGGCAGCCGATGTCCACCCATGCGCGTCTGCGGCAGGACGCGCTGAACAAGGCACGCGAATTGCCGCTTGAATTCGTTCAATACGGGTTGATCGCGCTTGGCTATCCCATCGATGATCCTGCCGGGGTGATGACCTCGCAAACCCGCCGTGCCGCGCGGGCCTATCAGGCGTCCGTCGGGGCCGAACAGACCGGTGTGCTGACCCCGTGGCAGCGCGTGGATGTCGTGCTGAAGGCCGCGCAGATCGGGGATGATCATGCCGAAACCGCCACCGGCATCATGATGGCCGAAGGCATGGGCCTGCCAAAGAACGAGGCGATGGCGCGCAAATGGCTGGAACGCGCGGCGCGCAAGGGCAACGGCTATGCGCAGGCCAATCTGGCGATCCTTTATCGGGACGGTCGGGGGGGCGACGCGGATTCCGACCGGGCCCGGACCCTGCTGCAGCAGGCCGTGGACCAGGACATCCCCGGTGCCGGTGAGCTGCTTGAAACGTTATGAGACGGGCCCGGTTCATCGCCTGGCTCCTGCTGGGGGTTGCGGCCGCGGTGTCGACCCATGCGCAGGGGCTTCTTCTGCCCGGACCAAGGGAACGGCTGGTGCAGGACTGCGACCATTGCCCGGTTATGGTGGTGTTGCCTGACGGGCTGATGATCAGCCAGACGCCGGTCACTCGCGGTGACTTCCGCGCCTATGCCGAGGCCACGGGCTGGAAGCGGGAAGGCTGGGGATGCGACTGGTCCTTTGCGCATATCGCGCAGACCGATGCGCATCCGGTGGTCTGCGTCTCTTACCAGGACGCGGCGGGCTATGCGGACTGGCTGAGTGATCTGACGGGACACAGCTATCGCCTGCCCACGCGCGCCGAGGTACGCTACGCGGCGCTTGGCGGCAGTCACGGGAACTACTGGTGGGGGCAGTCGGTGGGGGTTGGCCGCGCCAATTGCGACGGCTGCGGCGGGGCGGATGCCGGGACCGGGACGGTGCCCGTCGGCACCTATGACAAGAACCGCTACAACGTCGCCGACGCGGTGGGGAATGTCTGGATCTGGACCAACGACTGCGCCACCCCCGATTGTGCAGAGCGCTACCTGATCGGCGGCGGCTGGTCCAGTTCCCCGGCCGCGCTGCGCATGGATGCCGAAATCTGGAACCGGGTGGATGCGCCCTACAACCACTACGGGATGCGCGTCATTCGAGAGGGAGAGTTGTGACATGAGGCATGCTTGGATCAAGCTGGCATTGCTGGCGGTGACGCTGGCACCGGTGGCACTGTCCGCACAGGGCATCAGGGATTGCACCGAATGCCCAGAACTGGTGGAACTGCCCGACGGCACGCTGATCGGGAAATATCCCGTCACCCGTGGCCAATATGCGGTCTTCGCCGCTCAAACCGGCCATTCGGGAAACGGGTGTTCGCTGCGGCGTGGCACCCGGCGCGGCTGGAGCGAGACATCCGACTGGACCAACCCCGGCTATCCTCAACAGGACGATCATCCGGTGGTCTGTGTCAGCTGGAATGATGCCGTGGCCTATACCGATTGGCTGACCGAGCGTACCGGCCATCTGTACCGCCTGCCCACCTTGGAGGAATCGGCGCGGGCCGCCGCAGGGGGGGCCACGACCGAATTCTGGTGGGGCGACGATTACGACGCGATCTGCGGGTTCGCGAATACGGCAGATGCGGCCTTCAAGACCGGTTTTCCCGAAGATGAGCGCCCGCTTCAGACCTGCGATGATGGCTATGTCAACACCGCCCCCGTGACCGCTTTTCCCGCCAATGGCTGGGGTTTGCACGATGCGGTTGGCAATGTCTGGAACTGGACGAATTCCTGCCTGCGCGGCGATTGCTCGAACGCCATCTTCCGGGGCGGTGGCTGGGATACGCCGGTGCGCAAGTACTTTCGACCGGCGGAGTATTTCGGCGACAGGATCGTGCTGCGCAACGACGTGATCGGC
This sequence comes from Meridianimarinicoccus sp. MJW13, assembly GCF_014901205.1. Taxonomy (GTDB): domain Bacteria; phylum Pseudomonadota; class Alphaproteobacteria; order Rhodobacterales; family Rhodobacteraceae; genus Meridianimarinicoccus. Next base: position 109,947 of record NZ_JACNMU010000008.1, on the reverse strand, counting down.
ATTCGGGTCTTGCGAGAGCCGGAGTAGGGGCCGCCTGCCAAGCCGTCTGGGTCCGGCAAGGTCGGGCGCGTCCGTTCAAGACCCCGGGCTGTTTGGACCGGGCCATTTCCCTGTCACTTCACAAGGTCAAGACGCTTCAGCGTGGCTTGTGGCGACACGATCTGCTTGGGCAGGCTGGCCGGGTTCAGCGGTGTCTGAAACCCCGCACCCGTATAGGCGGTGACCGCGCGCAGTTTGTTTCGGTCGAACTCCAGCACCGTAAAGCTGTGGGCGCTGCGCCCCGCGTCGCCGATCAGCACCCGCGGGCCACCGCCCAGGCAGGCCTGCGAGATGTAGGCCACACCATCCTTCCAACCCGGATAATAGGCGTGATGGTGGCCTGACAGGTGAATGTCGACGCCCAGCTTGTGATAAAGCGCCTCAAGCTTCGGGTCGCCGATGATCTCGCGCTCGCGCTTCTGGGCGAAGGGCCACAGCGGCAGGTGGCTGAAGGTGACGGCCGGCCCGTCGCCGTCGACAACCGCCGACAACCGCGCCATCTGATCGCCGCGCAAGGGGCCAAGGGTGGTGGCGTCGAGCGAGACGAAGCGCACACCCTCCATCTCGAAGGCATAGAAATACGGGTAGTTCGCATCGTCGAGATAGCGCAGCTTGGGTTTGCGGGCGCGCCATTCCTCGCCATAGATCCGCCGTTCCCCTTCAAACCCGCCATAGGCCGAAGCGTCATGATTGCCCGGCGTCACCGCCAGCGGGATGCCCGCCTTTGCCAGCGGATCACTGACCACGCGGTGAAACCCCGCCCACATGGCGCGCACCTGCTTGGCGCTCAGGGCCGGCGAGCGTTGACCGGCCACCATATCGCCGGTGGCAATGACCAGATCGGGGTTCAGGGCAATGATCTGCTGGACCGCAACGGGCACCCGGCTGGAATAGGTGGTCGAGCCGTAGGAGCCATTGAGATCAGAAATCACCACGACCCGCAGCGCCGCCGCAGGACTGGCCAGCAGCGTCAGAAACAGCAGGGCGGTGCCAAGAAGATTACGCGCCATTGCAGCTCACCTCGATCGCCTTGGCCGTGCCGGTCAGGAAATAGGCGTCCGGATCCAGATCGAAGGTCAGCTTTCCGTCGGCGCAGCTTTGGCGCAGGATGCCCGCCGCCAGAGCGGTGTTCTTCACGATCTGTCGCACCTGCCCGTCGTCCAGCCCGACCGAGGTGGCCACCCATTGATACAGCGGACCCTGCGCCTGAAGATCGGCATCCAGCGCCATCAGCTTGCGATAGGTGTCCGGCCTGAAGTGCCGCAGCTTTTCCAGCATCTGCGTGGACTTGGCGAAATTGGCGTATTGCACCCGACCGCCCGCGTCATTGTCGTTCAGGTTGGTGCGGCGCAGCAACTGCGCCGTGGCGGGCACATCGCCGTCGCCGGCTTCGTGATGCTTGGCCTTCTTCGTCTGCACTTCGCCCGCCTCGGTCCAATAGTAATATGGCGTGAAGTCGATGTTGCCGACGCGATCCTGCTGGCTGAAGATGTAGTCCAGAAGAACGATCTCGCTCAACTCGGTCATCCAGTAGACCATCTGCTGTGGCGTCCCGTCATCGCCCAGATCACGGGCGATCTGGCGATCCTTGCGCCCCTCGTGCAGACCGTGCGCGATGGCCTCATCCAGGGGCAGATCCGAACGCAGGGCAAGGAAAGCCGGGGTCTGCTGGAAATCCTCGTTCTGGCCTTTGCCCCAGCCGGACTTGCGGGTGCCGTTGACCTCGGATCCATAGCGATGGCCGGGGCTGGACAGAAGCACGCCGTAGATCTGGCTGCGGTCGGCGGTGAACAGCTCGTCCGTGGGGCTATAGCTGGACGGGTTGCGATCGGCGGCAGCGAAGGCCTGCCAGCCAGCGTGGTTCATCCGTCCACTGGACCGGCTGCCCGACAGCGCCAGACCGGGCTCGGCGACCTCGGTCTGATGCATCTTCGCGTCCATGCTGCGCCAGACCGCCACCGGCACGATCACCGTCGCGTCGAAGTAGCGCGAGAAATGGTAATACAGCAGCGAGGACGGCGCGAAGGTGCCACTGGTGCCCTTGGCATTCATCGTGGATTTGAACTTGGCCAGATCGTCGGCGGCCAGATCCTTGGCCGATTTTCCTTCCTTGCAGGCATTGCGCTCGAATTCCGCACGATTTCCGGCATAGGCGCCTTCGCTGACGTCATAGACCATCATGCCGGGGCTGGTGCTCCAGGTCTTGGGGCAAAGGGCGACGTCGGCGGCATAGAAGTCGATGGCGCAATAGTCGGCTTCTTCCTTGGCATCATGCTTGCTGTAAGTGCCGCCGGGGATCGGCGCGATCCGCACGCAATGTTCGCTCACACCGTTGGGGCTGGTAAAGGCCGTAGCTTCGCCCACCACCGCGTCCGAGGCCTGCGCCGCCCCGGCCATCAGAACCAGGCCGGCAAGGCCGGGGATCAGGTTTCTATGCATCAGGTGACGTCCTATTTGGGGCAAATGGCGGCCTGTTCGGCGCTGGAGATCTTCAGCGACGGATCCACCTTGAACTTTGCGAAATGCGCGTCGATCCATTGTGAACACCCGCCCGAGCAGCCGGCGCCGTTTCGGGCGTCGTCCCAGTATTTCTTGGCACGCTCCTCGCTCCAGCCGCAGAATTGCACCAGCGCCATAGCCGACACCGCACCCGAAGAATGCACCCCCCACATGCAATGCACCAGAACCGGGCCGGACGCGGGGTTCTTGATCGAGGCGTGGATCTGCTTCATGAGGTCAGCGGTCCGGGTCGACCGGCCCCCTTCGTAGACCATGCTCTGGCCGCCACACTGGGTGGTGCCATAGGTGGTGTTCTTGCCGAAATCGATGTAACGCGCGCCGGAAAACCCGGCTTCGCACAACTCTTCGCGTTGCGCGGAATTCAGCCCGGTGCGGGCCTTGTCGCCGCCGTGGAACCCGGCCCGGTAGAGCACGCCGGACATGACCGGGCGGAAGAAGGCCAGCCCGTCGGCCGGACCGCTGGAGCGTTCCAGCATCTGCTTGCTGCTCGGCCCGCCGTTGCGCGCTGTATAGTCCGAGGCCATGGCGGCTGCACCAAGCAACAGGCTTGCGATCAGCGCGATGCCGAACAGGGGTTTGCGGGGGCAGTGTGAATTCATCTCGATCCTCTCGCGCCTTGGACGGCAGAACGCTGTTTTCGCTACGGGCCAGACTAACCCGCAGGGCGCAACCGTCCACCGGTTTTCTGCGCTGGCCTTGCCCTTTCCTAGCCGGGGGCACCGTCCCTGAGAACCTCGAAGACAAACAGACGCGAGGACTTGCCGTCGTCGTTCACGATCAACAGGCGATCGGTCTCCGGGTCGTGGGCAATGCCTTCGGCATGGGGCAGCGGACGCGGTTTCTTGTCCTTCAGCCAACCCAGTGCAAAACTGTGGGCCGGGCTGTCGCCGGAGGGGTCGAAAAGAAACAGCCGCTGGCCCCGGTCGCTGACGATCCACAGGCAGCCGGTCGGCCGGTCCACGCTGACCCCCGAGACATCCAGCGGACCGTCGCCCTGGTCGTCATCGACAAAGCCAAGCGCCGGGGTCAGTTCGGTGGCGCGCAGGATTTCTGTCAGGTCGGCGGAAATCTCCAGCAGCAGGCGGGGTCGCTTTTCCTTCAGCACGAAAATCCGGTCGCTGCCGGGATCGACAGCAATGCCTTCCAGAAGGTCGTTGCTGTCCGAGGTGGCGAAGGCGCGCTCGACGGCCGAATACCCCGTCATCTTCGACAGCGGAAACGCCGTACTGTCCCAGGTTTGCGGGTCGGTCGCGAGGATTTCAGCAGCACCTTCGTTCACCGTCAGGATGCGGTTGCGGGCTTCGTCCCAGGCAATCCCTTCCAGATCGGGTTGCTTGAGCGCAATATCATCGCGGCCCTTCAAGCCGCCTTTCGGCCCCAGGCTGAAGATCGCTGCCGTATCATCGCTGACGCTGAGAAGCGCGCGCCCATCTTCGGACAGTGACAGGCCCGAGGGTTCTGAATAGCCCTTTGACGATTTGGCGATCTTGTCGCTGTCCAGATATCGCACCGCCGGCGCGCCGCAATCGGCCTGGGCATGGCTTCCGAGCCCGACCAGGAGCAAGGCGATCCGCACGCTCTGTGGGGCGCGGCATATCATGCAGGGCGGCTCATGCGAGATGCCAATCGGAAATATGCCCCGGTTGTGAAGCCTCCAGATCCATCATCGCATGAACAAGCCCGTCCTGGGTCGAACCCTTGCTGCCCACAACGCTGAAGGCAAAAGTGTGCTTGGCCTTGGACTTGCGCACCCCCGTGATCCGGTAGCCGGAGTGTTGCAACTGGGCTTCCAGATCGGATCGTGCCGTCGGGATGCTGTGTTTGTCGGCGAACTTGATCTCGATCACATGGCGCGGAACACCCCCGAAGAAATACATGATTGTCCAGGCGCTGGCCGTGGTGATCACCGCCATGACAGGCAGATCAAGCCCGACGCACAGCCCGATCAGCGTCACAAGGATCAGACGCATGGTGTCCGTCATGCTGTCCATATCGGTGCGGAACCGCAACAGCCCCCCGATGCCGAAGATCACGAAGCCGATGATTGCCCCGTGGTTCATGACCAGGAACCCGACAACCATGCCGATCAACGCATAGACGAACAACGTTCCGGGCAGATTGTACTCGCCGCCCTTGCGGCCACCGGTGCGGTTGGCTGGATGATAGGCGATCGCGGCGGTCATTGCGGTGACCTCCAGCAGCCCCAGCAGGAACTGGCCCATTTCGCGCCATTCGGTCAATTGCGCCCAACCCTTGCCCGTCACGTTCAGGTTGTCCGTCAGCATCCCCGACGGGTCGATCTGCGCCCATGCGGCACTTGCAAGGCCAACCGCGGCAAGCAGAAAAGCCAGGGCAATAGCCGCCCGTCCTGAACGAAAGGAACCGTACCGGACGGGGTCGATGTCATCAGCGGGCATTGTCAGAAGGTCTCCAGGGGCAGTTCATGCAGAGGGTATGGCGCAACGACGAAATGAAAAGCAGGTCTTTCGCAGGGATACAACATCGGTTGGGCTTTGGGGGCCATTCTTGCCCGATGAAACTGACCCCATGTTGAAAGGCCATGTCGGTCTTTTCGCGCGTGGCCGGTCTGGGCAAGCTCGGTTGCAGCCGGCGGAACCGGCGGTTCATTCCGTTTGCCGCACAGCGTCGGGCACAGCGCTAGGCGCGGGAAATGTCATGCACCTGCAGATCCGTGCCGCAGATGTCGCGAGCCAGATCCACCACATGTTCGTGGTGGGTAAAATACAGCGCCTGACCGTGGCGCCCCATTTCCCGCAACAGGCTGATCGCTGCCGAAGTGCGGGTGTTGTCGAAGGTTTCCATGATGTCATCGGCCAGAAACGGCAGCGCGATCCCCTTGGTGGCGTATTCCCTGTACCCGGCCAGACGCAGCGCGAGATAAAGCTGGAACCGCGTGCCCTTCGACATCTCGGCGGCCGAGACCGACCGCCTGTCTCCGGCACGCAGGGCCAACAGGATCTCCTTGTCACCATCGGTCTGGGTTTTCAGATCCTCGTAACTTCCCGACGTGAGGGTGCGGAAGGCCTCGGCGGTCGCGGCCAGCATTCCGCTGCGATGGGTGTCGCGGTAACGGCTCAGCGCCAGTTCCGCCGCCGCCAGACCGATCTGCACCCGAAGATAGCGGCGGGATTGATCGGCCAAGTCCAGCGCAAGGGTCGTTGCCTTTTCCGACAGGCGGGCCACCGCGTCGTCGCCGCCAAGCGCCTGAAGCTCTTTCTCCGCGAGGCGCAGGTTGCCGATTGCCAGATCGACAGCCGAGTCCGCCGTCGCCAGATCGCTTTCAAGGGTGGCGCATTGGGCGGTGATTCCGGGCAGGTCGTGGGTTTCCAGCAATGTGACGGCGGTCGTGAAATCCTTGCAGCCCAGCCGCGCGGCGATGTCGTTTTGCTGCGCGGTGATCTTGCCGCGCAGGTCCGCAGCGGCCCGCGCCTTTGCGACCACATCGACAAGGTCGGCGGCTGTCTGGATGTCCTCGGCATTGGGAAAGTCCTTGGCCATCTTCCGAAGGGCAATGCGCAAGTCGTTCAGCTTGTCGGCGGCGGTGCCCTCGGTCTGGCGATGCCGGGCGATCTGCTCCAGCCGCGTGGCTTGCGCCGATGCAGCAGCCTTGGCCGTATCAAGCCGCCGTTTCAGGGCAGACGCAGTAGCAAGCGGGTTGTCATGGGCAGGCTCTTCCAGATCATCGGCCAGGCGGTCGATCGACTGGCGAAAGTTCTCCAGGTCCTGCTCCATGGCCGCGATGCGGCGCTGTAATTCAGCGCGCTTGTCGGAGGTTTGCAACAGTTTGCGCAATCGGGGCAGAGCGTCAAGGAACCCGGCGGGCGCGCGCAAGAGGGCGGGCATGGCGTTGCTGGCAGCCTCCCACGCCGTGATTGCGGCATCGAACGCCTCTTGGGCATCCTTCAATGCCATTTCGCGCTGCGCATGGGTGCGGTGCGCGGTCTGCAGCGATTTGCGCGCCTCGGCATTCCGTGCGGCGCGTTTCGCGCGCCGGTCCCGTTCCTCCGCCGCCAGGGCGGCAAGCCGCGCCAGCGGGGTCCGGTCGTCTTGCGGCAGGCCCAACAACCCGCGCAGGCGTCCTGTCGCTACGCTTGCCGCCGCTTCGCAGGCCGCCAGCGTGTCTTGCGCCTGCCCGCGCTTCGCCACTGTATCGTGCGCGCGGTACAACTGGGCGTGCCAGTCTTTCAGGTCCAGCGGATCGAAGTTCTCCGGCAAGCCGAGGTCTGCGAACAAGGCCCGAAATCCCGCCAACAGCGCGTCGCGTTTTGCGTTGGCTTCCCGGCAGGCGGTTTCAGCGTCGGCCAAGACCACCCTGGCCTCGGACAGGGCCACCTTTGCATCACGGATCCGGGCGCGATCCTGGGCCATGCCAAGGCGGGCATCCTGCACCGTGTCATGCACAAGCATCTGTTGGTGAAAGGCCTGGGCGGTGTCGCGCGACAGGGTCTTTTCGTGTGTGTCCCACAACGCGTCGCGCTGGTGGCGCGCGGCCTCGGCCTGAGCATCGGTGATCACCCCGGTGTCCCGCTCAAGCTCCTCTAGGCGGGTTTTCGATCTTTCCAGATCCAGCCTGGCATTGGCGTGCCTGTCTTGCGCTTTTTCGACCGCTTGCAGGCAGGTGCGCCACGTCTCAAGACGTCGTGCAAGTTGATCGTCCGTGACCAGCAGGTTCGGCAGAGCCTCGGGCCCACCGACCCACGGCAGAAGGCCGGCGCAGTCGCGGGCAAGATCGGCCGCGATGGTGGCGCGCGCGTCTTTCGCCCTCTCGACACGTTCGGCAAGCAGGCTTGGGGTCAGCTCATTCAAGACAGCCGCAAGGTCGGGCAGTTCGGTCTCTTCCTCTGATGGGGTCTCCTCAACTGCTTTGGCAAGGGCCTCGGCGGCCTCGGCGTGATCCCGGCGGCGATCTTCCAGCGTGCGGCGCGCGGTCTCGACCGCGCGGGCGAGGGTTTCATTGGCGGCCAGCACGATTTCGCCCATCGGGGCGGTTTCTGCGGGCCAATCCAGATCGCGATGCAGGGCGCGAATGTCAGCCTCAAGCGCCACGCGTTCGTCACGCCGCTTGGGCAGATCCCGTTCGGCGGTCGCGGCGCGGGCCCAGGGATCACCCATGACCAGCTCGATCCGGTCGCGGTGCTCCAGCGCCTTCGGATCGGGCTCTGCCGCCTCCGCATCCTTGGTCATCTGGGCGATGGCGTGTCGCGCCTCGGATTGCCGGGTGCGCGCCGTGGCCTCGGCGTCTTTCAGGCGGTCGGCCTCTTCGACCCATGGGTCGGGCAGATCGGGATAGGCGGCGAGGGGGGCCAATTCGCCCTCGGCTTGCCGGACGCGAACCAAAAGCGGCAGGCATTCCGCAATGGCGCGGGCCTGCGACAGCTGGGATTGAAGGGTTGCGCGGGCCGCACGGGCCGCGGCCTCCTGCTGCCGGGCGGTCTCATGCTCTCTCTTCAGACGATGATAGCGGCTCGCCGTCAGATCGATGTCCCGGATCTCTGCGTGCAGGTCCGCAAGGGCGCGCTTGCCAAGGGCCAGACGTGTCGTGCGGCCCCTTGGTTTGTGAAACGCCTCGGCCTCGGACCGCAAGCCTTCCAGAACCCCGCTCAGATCCGACAGCCCTGCCGCCGCCGAGAACAGAAGCTGGCCAAGGTTGCCGCCGCTGGCCAGGATGTTGTCGCCGCCTTCCTCGATGGTGTCATCGTCCAGCGAGAACATGGCGCGGTACTGATCGCGGGTGATGCCCGCAAGTGCTGCTTCAATGATGGTCTCGCCCACGGGTTGGTCGTTGGCATCCAGAAGACTGTTTTGCCGCCGCTTGATCCGGTTCAGTTCTACCGGGTTTCCGTCGATCTCCAGCACGCCGCCCAGACGCATCCGGTCATAGTCGTGCAGGAAGTTATAGGGGCTGCGCGTCGGCATCCCGTACAGCAGATCAAGGTAGCCTTCGAAGGCGGTCGTCTTGCCGGCCTCGTTGGGGCCATAAATCACATGCAGATCGGACCGGTCCGGATTGTGCGCGCCGAAGTCGATGGAGAAATCGGTGAAATGGCCAAAGCGGGTCAGATCGAGACGCCGAAGCCGCATCACGACGCGCTCCCGCCCTGCGGGGCCGCAAGGCAGGCTGCGATATCGTCGGCCCCCTCGGCGGTCAGGGTTTTGGCCAGTGCGGTCAGTTCATCCTCGCTCGCGCCTAGGGCGTCGCGGATGTCGGGGGGCAATTCACCGGCCAAGGCGCGCACAAGCTCTACGGCACGTTCCTCGAAGGCCGGGGTTGCGATCAGATCTTGCATGATGCCGGCAAGCTCGGCCCCGGCGCTGCCCTCTGTCCCGGACCGGGGTTGCGCTGACAGGGCGACCTCCAGCGTCTCGATGGCAATGCCGCCGATCCCGGTCAGGGCTTGGGAGAGTTCATCCCGGAACAGATCCTGATCGCGGCGGATCCTCCAGGCCAGGTCGGTGGTGCCGGTCAGGGTCACACGAGCCACAAGAAAGGCTTCGCCGTTGTGCCGCGCACAGGCACGCACCTGGTCCAGAACCGCGTGCCGGGCGTCGCGCCAGTCGTCGATCTGGCCCAGATCACAGGTTACCGCGTCAAAGATCACGACCGAGGTGGGGATTTCCTCAAGCGTGGCGTCGCCATCCTCGACCGTGACCAGTGTTGCGCTTTTCGGTCCGGCTTCACCGATGTCGCGGCCCTGTGGCATGCCGGGCATGACGATGAACGGGGCTTCGGCGTGGACCCTGCGGCGATGGATATGGCCCAGGGCCCAGTAGTCGAAGCCATGCTCGGACAACTCACGCAGGCTGCAGGGGGCATAGGTGTCATGGCCCGCCGCCCCGGCAAGACTGGTGTGCAGCAGCCCGATATTGAACAGCCCCGCCACCGGCGCCTTGAACCGGGGCAGAAGGCTGTCCGGGGCAGAAGGCTGGCTGAAGCTGACCCCGTGGATGGCCACGCCATGCTCTGGCAGCGGCACGACACCCCCATGGCCGGTGAACAGGGTCACGTTTGGCGGCATCTCGATCTCGCGCGACGGCGTGCTTTCGGCATCATGGTTGCCCCGGATCAGGAAAACCCGAATGCCCGCGTCGTTCAGGCGCTCGAACTGGCCGGTGACAAAGGCCGCCGCCTTCATGCTCTTGATGTCGCCATCGAACAGATCGCCGCTGATCAGCAAGGCGTGGGCGTCGCGCGCGATACAGGTGTCCGTGATGCGGCTCAGCGCCTGACGGCTGGCCGATCCGACGCGTGCGGCAAGATCCTCGTCCTTCAGGGCGAGGCTCTTGAGCGGGGAGTCGATGTGAAGGTCGGCGGAATGAATAAATCTGAACATGCAGGGGCAGCATCTGGAAGGCGTCGAGTCGATGCAACGGCCATTCTGCGGCTAATGTCAGATTGGCGCAGCCTGTCGGTTTGGAAACCGGGGCGGGTTGATGCGCGGCTGAGAGCGGTATCTTGCCTTTCGGTTCGTCCCGGTCTCGGGGGGGGTGTTCTAAGGCAGGCGGAAGAAAGGTGCATTTCCGGCAGCGGGAAGCACAAGTTTTGACAACGTGTGCAATCGTCCATTTCATAACAAAATGGCAGATAATGGCAGATAATGGCAGATCAATACCAAGCACCATCGTTCCAATGCGAATACGTTTGCAAAGCAGCCCCACGGCGTCTAGCTTTTCCCGAACTCCAAAGAAGGACCCTGACCGTGGCCGATTCCGACCTGTCATTTGCTGGCATACAGCATCGCAAAGCTCCCACGCGCAATGCCGCGTCCGATGCACAGGATGTTGCGGCGACGGTGGCCGAGGTGTTGGCTGCGGTCCGCGCGCAGGGCGACGGGGCCGTGCGCGCCTATGCCAGGAAATTTGACCAATCCGACCTGGACACTTTCGAAGTCAGCATGGCACAGCGCGAGGCCTCCGTTGCGGCGCTGGACCCCCAGACCCGCGCAGACACCGAATTTGCCATCGCCAATGTGCGCGCCTTTGCCGAGGCGCAGCGCGCCACCATGTTGCCGCTGGAAGTGGAAATCCGGCCGGGTGTGCATCTGGGCCACCGGATTATTCCGCTGGAACGGGTGGGCTGCTATGTGCCTGGCGGGCGCTATCCGCTTCTGTCCGCGCCGATCATGACCATCGTTCCGGCCCGGGTCGCAGGGGTGGAAGAAATCATCGCCTGCCTGCCGCCCAATGCGCATGAGGCCATGGTCGCCGGGTGTCACCTGTCAGGTGCCGACCGGATCTTCCGCATTGGTGGGGCGCAGGCGATTGCCGCGATGGCCTATGGCACCGAAACCGTGCCGCGCGTCGACAAGATCGTCGGCCCCGGCAATGCCTTCGTGAACGAGGCCAAGCGACAGGTCTTCGGCCCCATCGGGATCGATCAGCTGGCCGGCCCCTCCGAGATCTACACCCTTGCCGACAGCACCGGTGACGCGGAAACCATCGCCACCGATCTTCTGGCGCAGGCCGAGCATGACGTGCGCACGCGGGTCGGCCTGATCACCACCGATGCCGCTTTGGCCGACCGGGTTATTGCCGAGGTTGCGCGGCAGTTGGGCGAGTTGGAAACGGCGGCGACCGCCAGCGTCGCGTGGCAAGACTATGGCGAGATCGCAGTGGCCGAAGATGAGGCGGCGATGCTGGCCTATTCCGACCACATCGCGGCAGAGCATCTGCAAGTCCACACCGCCGATCCGCAGGCCACCGCGAAGAAGCTTCGGCACTATGGGTCCCTGTTCATCGGGGAGCTGGCCAGCGTGGTCTATTCCGACAAATGCTGCGGCACCAACCACACCCTGCCGACCATGGCGGCCGGGCGGTATACCGGCGGGCTTTGGGTCGGTGCCTATTTGAAGGTGGCCACCCATCAGTGGATGGAGCCGGAGGGCGTGCGCGCCGTGGCTCCGCCCGCCGTGCGCCAAAGCCGCAGCGAAGGGCTGGATGGCCACAGTCGTGCCGCGCAACTGCGGCTGGATCGGTTGCAGGACGGGTAGGCGGGGCAGCACCCCCGGACCCTGTCCAGAAGCGCGCTATTTTCGGGTCACGGGTGCGCTAGGTGCGGGCCTTTTCAAAGGCTGACCAGGCCGCTTCGAACGCCGCGAAATCGAAGTTTTCGCCGCGGGCCGGATCCAGCACCAGCCGCTCGGTCGCCTGCATGGTGGCAATGGCGGCTTCCAGGTGATCCACCACCTCGGGCGGGATCACCACCGCGCCGTGGCGGTCGGCGTGGATCAGGTCGCCGGGCCGCACCTCCATCCCGAAAACCGTGACGGGTACATCCAGCGCCGTGACATGCACGAAGCCATGGCTCGGCCCGATGGACCCTGCAACGACCGGATAGTCCGGCGCCATGTCGCCCAGATCGCGCATCACCCCGTTGGTCAGCGTTCCGGCCATGCCGAACCCCTTGTGGATGGTGGTGTTCACCTCGCCCCAGAAGGCGCCGATGGCGTTGGGCACGTCTTCATCCTCGATCACGCAGACCGAGGGTTTGGGCGCTTCGGCCATGGTCTTGTAGTATTGCATCCGTCGGGCCCGGATCACGTCGGGGGCCTCGTTGGGGGGCGACAAGGCCCGGATTTTCGCGGTGACCGCATGGCCGACCATGACCCCCTTCGGGTCGCTGGCCAGCACGGTGCCACGGGTAAAAGCGTTGAAGCCGCGCTTGCCTTGCGCCACTTCGATGGCATTGCACACCGTGGGCGTATCGACGGAGTTCAGCAGGGTCAGAAGAGAAGGGGTCATACGGCCTCCAGCCAGCGGCGCAGGGCCGCGTTGGTCGCGTCGGGTTGTTCCAGGGTGGGCAGATGCCCGGCGTTCGGGATGATCTCGAGCCGCGCGCCGGGCACCAGATCCCGGATCAACTCATGCCGGTGCACGGGGCACAGCGCGTCCTCGGCCCCGCACAGGGCAAGCGTAGGCACGGACACGGTGCGCAGGGTGTCTTGCTGGTCGGGGCGGCTGGCCAGCGCGCGGGACTGGCGGACAAACACCTCTGGCCCCAGATCCTCGGCCATCTGCATGCACAGCGCAAGGATCGCCGGCTTGTTTGGACCATCGGCCAGATAGAGCGGCTTCATCTCGTCCCGCATCACGGCGCGCAACTCTCCGGCCAGTGCCTTGGCCATCTGCGGATCCCGCATTGCGGCAACCTCGGGCACCTCGGCCTTGGGGTTGGTGTCAAGAAACGCCGCCCCGGCGATCCGGTCGGGCGCTTGCCGGATCACTTCCATCGCGACAATGCCGCCCATGGAGAGCCCGCCAAGGGCAAACCGGTCCGGGGCGCGATCCAGCACCAGGCGGGCCAGATCCTGAACCGTGTCGGCCTCGGTGATCGGCAGGACGTGAACCGGGCGCGCGCCCTCGAAGGCGGCGATCTGCGGGGCAAACAGGCGGGCGTCGCACATCATGCCGGGCAGCAGGACGAGCGGGGTCACGGGGTTGCCCCTTCGCTGTCCGGGGTCAACGTGCCGATCATTTCACCAGTCCCGCACCTTCGGCAAGCGCGCCCAGCTTGGCATAGGCAATCTCGGGATCGACCGCGCCGAAGCCCGCGAAGGTGCCAAACCCGCAGTCCGATCCGGCGATCACCCGGTCCGCACCGACGATATCGGTGAAGCGCGCGATCCTCTGGGCCACCAGCTCGGGGTGCTCGACGAAATTGGTGGTGGTATCCACAACCCCCGGCACCAGGATCTTGCTGTCGGGAATGTCCGCCTTGCGATCCCGGAAGGTTGTCCATTCATGGCCGTGGCGCGGGTTCGAGGTTTCGTACAGAACGTAGTCCGCCTTGGCAGACATCAGCGTGTCGAACATCTTGGCCATCGGGATATCACAGACATGCGGGCCTTCGTAGTTGCCCCAGCAGATGTGGATGCGGATCTTGTTGGCGGGAATGTCCGACAGCGCGTGGTTCAGAGCCTCCACATGGCTGGCCGCGATTTTCAGAAATTCGTCATCCGTCAGATCGTTGAACAGCATGTGCCGCGACAGGGCCAGATCGGGGCAATCCAGTTGCAGGTCCAGCCCGCTGGCGACGATGGTTTCGTATTCCGCCTTCATCGCGTCGGCGAGCGCGGCCAGATAGGCCTCGCGCGTCTTGTAGAAATCGTTCTGCAGGAACAGCGAGATCACGCCGGGCGAGGCCGCGTTCATGAAGCCGCGCTCCACCCCGTGTTTTTCCATTGCGGCCTTCAGGTTGGCGATGTCCTTTTCCAGCTCGCCCTGACCTTTCGAGCGCACCTCGCCCACACACATGGGACGGGCGTATTGCGGAGTTCCGCCATCGGCGGCCAGACGTTTCAGGAAGCTGGGAAATTTCTTCAGATCGGCGGGCGCATTGCGGGGGCTGTCGCCGTCAAAGCCGGTGTAGCGATCCTTCACATAGGTGGCATAGCTGATCTTCGAGGTTTCGCCGTCGCTGACAATGTCGATCCCGGCGGCGACCTGTTTGGCAACCGTGTCATCCACGGCCTGCGTCATGGCCGCATCGAATTCTGCCGGGTCATAGTCGGTGCCGCGTTCACGGGCAAAGATGAAGTCCACGACGGTCTGCGTGCGCGGCAGAGAGCCGACATGAGTGGTGAGGATTTTGCCCATCGGGAGCCTCTTTAGAAAGGATTGGAAGAAGAAACGGGCGCGGCGATCCTGCCGCACCCGGGGTCTGTCAGGATCTCAGCCTTGCCAAGTGTGGCCCGCCGGATCATCGGTGGCCACCACATGGTACAGGCTGGCCTCGCCGGTCATCGAGGGCACCGCGTTGTGGCGCAGGTTCTCGGGCACCGACATGGTGTCGCCGGGGGCCAGCACCGCTTCGCCCGCCGCATGGTCGCCATTGCCGTCCCAGCGCACGCGCCAGTGGCCGCGCATCGGCATCAGGACCGAGGGCTTGTCATGGGCGTGCATTTCTTCGCTGGCGCTGTCGCGGGTCATGAAGCCAACCTCGAAGCCGGGCCTGTCGCGCAGCACCCCGTTCTCTCCGATCACCAGCGCCGGGGTCTTGTCGGCCAGCGCCACCAGATCCCAGTAGCGGGCGACGTGGTTGGGCAGCACATCGGCGGTGGTGGGCTCGGGCCGTTTGGCCAGCTCAGCGTCGCTCATCAGCGGCATCGGGTTCACACCGTCGGGCAACTGCTGGCCTTTCTTGGTGTCATAGAGCTTACCGTTCTCACCCAGAACGAGGCCGTGATCGGCGGCATCCTCGATCACCTGCGGCGCCCACATGACGCCGCCCCCGGCATCGTCGCCGCCGAGGATCGCCATGATCATGCCGTAATCGGTGCCGATGTTCTCGAACCCGCGAAAGATGCCGGTGGGAATATTGAAGATGTCGCCTTCTTCCAGCACCACCTCGCCGGCGGTGCCCCAGCGGCCCCAGAAAAAGCGCCAGCGGCCTTTCAGGACGAAGAAGACTTCAGCGGTGTGATGGTCGTGCAGCGAGTTGCGGCAGCGCGGCGGCTGGCCTGCGGCCCCGATGTTGAACCCGTGCGGCAGGCCGATGTGCACGTGCTGGTCGGGGCTTTCCGAGACGCCGCCGCCGATGATGGTAAAGTTCTCTTTCTGGTCGCTGCCCGGCGTATGGGCGTCGATGAAGGCGGACTTGCAGGGTTGCAACTCGCCATAGCGCACGATGCGCGAGGTCATGTCTTGGGATGTCATGTCGGGTTTCCTTGGTGTGCCGAGCCCGTTGCGTGCCGGCGGGGGGAACAAGTGTGATCGAACCTGTTGGCCACGCCGGGTGGATGGTTGTTCAGTCGTCGCGCGCGGCGGCTGGCCAGATAGACATGCAGGGCACAAAGCGCAGGGGCGGGGCGGGGCATGGCGTCAGGCTCCGGCCAGCAGGATCTGTTTCCAGATCGCGGTTTCGTCCCAAAGGCTCCATTCCCGGCGCAGGCCCCAGGGGCCGAACTCGGCATGGGTGAAGCCCATGATGTGCACCTGCACCCCGGTGGGCGCGCCAAAGCGGCCATGGCCGCTGTGCGTGCCGTCCAGGCTCCAGCGGATGGCGGCGCGGTCGGGTTCGCCGCAATCATCGCGGCCGATCTTGTGATGAACAGTGTAACGGGCGTCGGGAAAGGCCGCGCGCAGTTGCATCCATTCGGCTTCCAGCGCCGGACGGCCCCAGCCGGTGACGCCGCCTGCATGGTAAAAGTTCACGGCGCGGTCGTAATCCCGCCCGACCGTGGCAACGTCGTAGTCCATGATGCGGCTCAGGATGTCGGCCAGACGGTCTCCCAACGCGTGACCATTGCCGGTGCCCGCATAGGGGCCGGGACGATCCTGATCCGGGGTGAAGGGCCGCGTCGCCGTGTCCGGCCCACCTTCGCGGGCGATCTGCGCCGCCGCCCAGTCACGCGGGCTGTGGCCCAGTTGTTGCACCATCGACGAGACATCATAGCAAAGCCATTCGTCGGTGATGACGTCATCCTGGACGAAGCAATCGGCAATGCAGCGGGTGGTGACGCGCTGGCCCGTGGGCGCGCCGAAAACGCCATGGCCGCTGTGGGTGCCGGTGATGACCGAGCGGTGCGAGGACAAGTAGCCTTCGGCCTCGGTCCCGCACCAGATCACATCGTCGCCAAGGATTTCCCGGTCGGGAAAGGCCGCTTGCGCGGCCAGCGTGTCCTTGATGACGCCGTCGGTCCCGAGGATCAGCCCCTGGGTCGAGCGCATGACCATATCGGTGCCGTAACTGTCGCGCAGAGAGGCGATCTGTCGGCCCTCCCAAATCTCGAAGGTCACGCCTTGAATGTAATCCGGAAGCGTGGCGAAGCGGCTCATTCCACGTTCCCGGTGTGCAGGTGGATCTGTTTCCAGATGGCGACCTCGTCGATGATCGAGAACTCGCGGCGCAGGCCCCATTCGCCCCATTCCGCGTGGGTGGCGCCCATGACATGGACTTCCGCCCCTGTCGGCGCACCGAAAAAGCCATGCCCGCTGTGGGCGCCGGTCAGCGACCAGCGCACCGCGGCCCGGTAGGGGGTGCCGGGATCGGCGCGGCCGATGGTGTGGTGGATCGCGAATTTCGCCGTCGGGAAGGAAGATCGCAGCCGCATCCAGTCGGTTTCCGCGAAATCATAGGACCAGCCGCCCCGCGCGCCCCAGTGTTCGGTGCGCGCCGCGCGGTCGAATTCGCGCCGGATGACGGCGAAATCCTTGTCCATCATCTGCGTCAGGATGCTGGCCAGCCGCTGGCCCCATTCGTTGTCGTTACCGCGTCCCATATAGGGTCCGTCCACATCGTGGTCGGGGTGAAACGGGCGCTGGCATTTGTCAGGACCGCCTTCGGTCTGGATCTGGTAGCGGGCGTATTCCGCCGGATCCCAGCCCAGTTGCCGGGCAATGCCGCCCACGTCGCGGATAAGCCACTCGTCGTCGATGACATCAGCCTTGGCGGCGCAATCGGCAATGACGCGGATTGTGAAGCTCTTGCCGGTGGGCGGCCCGAAGGCGCCATGCCCGGTATGGGTGCCCATGGTCACCAGCCGGTGCGAGGACAGGTAGCGGCCCGTGTCCTGCGTGTCCTGCGACCAGATCACATCCTCGCCCAGCAGCTGCCGGTCGGGGAATTCACACAAGGTGGCCAGCGTGCCGTCGATCACTCCTTCGTTGCCGCGCACCAGACCGGAGGGAAACCGCATCGGGATGTCCTTGCCATAGTAGTGATGCAAGGTTGACAGGCCGCGATCTTCCCAGATCTCCCTGGTGATCTTCAGGATGTAGTCGGGCAGATCCTTGAACTGGTTCGAGAAGTCTTTCATGGGTGAAGTCCGGTCTTGAGCAGGATCTGTTTCCAGATCGCGGTTTCATCAATCAGGGTCCATTCGCGGCGCAGGCTGGGGGTGCCGTCGCCGAAGGGCCCCCATTCGGCATGGCTGATGCCCATCACATAGACCTCGGCCCCGGTCGGTCGTCCAAAGCGGCCCCAGCCGGAATGCTTTCCGTGCAGTGACCAGCGCACCGCCGAGCGGGGCGGCATCAGCGGGTCGTCGCGCCCGATGACGTGGTCGATGGAAAAGGCGGCATCCGGAAAGGCCGCGCGCAGGCCCATCCAGAACTGATCGGCCTCGCCCCGGCCCTGCGTCGTGACATGGCCGGGATAGTGCAGGGCGGCGCCCCGGTCATAGACCGCAGGAATCAGATCCAGATGGCCCGCCATGATCGCGGTCAGCAGATCGGCGTGCTTCTGGCCCCAGGGATTGTCGTTGCCGTGTCGGTCGTAGGGGCCGGGCACGTCGTTGGCGGGTGTCATGGGCGGAACGCAGTTTTCCGGCCCGCCCTCGCGCGCGATCAGATCGCGGGTCCAGTCCACCACGTCAAAGCCCATCTGCTGGACAATGGCCGACTGGTCGCGCACCAGCCATTCGTCATAGACCGCATCGTCGCGGATCGCGCAATCGGCCAGAATGCGATAGGCCAGCCGCTTGCCTGTCGGCGCGCCGTAGGCGCCGGGACGGCTGTGCGTGGCCGTGCAGATCAGCCGATGCGACGACAGAAACGCCTCCGAGGTCTCGGTCCGGCCTTCCGGATCCTCGCACCAGATCACATCCTCGCCCAGCAGTTCCCGGTCGGGAAACTCGGCCAGCGTGGCCATGGTCGCGGCAATGACATTGGTATTGTCGATCAGCACCGAAGCGGGCGAGCGCACGATCAGCCCCGGCGCGTAGCGGCTGAGCAGGCTGCCGATCTGGCGCGCCTCCCAGATCTCGTAGGTGATGCCGTTGATGAAATGCGGCACGTCGCGCCATTTTGGGTTGAAGCCGCGCATCATGCCGGGGTCTCCGTCGTCTTGCGGGTGCTGCCGCGCACCACCAGTTCACCTTCGATGGTGATCCGTTCGGGTGCGATCTCGGCGTCCTCGATCCGGGTCATGATGGCCTCGACGGTGCGGGCCACCATCTTGTTGATCGGCTGGCGATAGCTGGTGAGGTCATAGGCCGGCCAGGCGGCGATCGGCACATCGTCGAAACCCACGATCCCCACGTCTTCGGGGATTTTCAGGTCCAGCTTGTGGCGCAGGGCATCCATCACCGCAAAGGCCATGTGATCGTTGGCGACAAAGGCCGCCTCGGGCCGGTCGCTGCCGGCGAACATCTCCAGCGCGGCGGCCCGCGCCTTGGCGTAGACGAAGCCGCCATCCTCGCGGGCGCAGATCTCCAGCCCGGCCTCGGCCAGCCCCTCGCGAAAGCCCTTCTCGCGATGCTGCTGGGTCGAGGCACCTTCGAACCCCGCCAGATAGCCGATCCGTCGATAGCCGCAATCGATCAGATGATGCGCCAGCACCTTGCCGCCCAGGTGGTTGTCGGCGGTCACGGAACACAGACGCGGGTCGTCCTGGTCGCGGTTGAACAGCACCACCGGAATGCCGTGATCGGTGCAACGCTGCGCCAGGTCCGACGACATCGACACCGAGGCCAGGATGATCCCGTCGACCTGGTAATCGAGGATTTCCTTCATCACATGCTGCACATCGCCGACCGTGGGGGCGGCCATGAAGACAAGCGCGTGATAGTTCTGCTGTTGCAGGGCGACCGACAGTTTCTGGATCGCTTCGGGGTAGAACTGGTTGTCCAGATAGGCCACCACGAGACCGATGATCCGGCTGCGCCCGGTGATCATCGCGCGGGCCACGCGGTTTGGGCGATAGCCCAACGCCTCGGCGGCGCGCATCACCTTGTCGCGCATCTCCTTCGAAGCACTGGCACCGGGGGTGAAGACGCGGCTGACCGCGGACTGGCTGACACCGGCCTTTTCGGCGACTTCCAGGGATGTGATCCGCGGGTTGTGCATCAATCTGCCGTCCATCCGCCGTCCAGCAACAGATGCGTGCCGGTCATCAGGCCCGAGGCATCCGAGGCCAGATAGACCACGGCACCCATCATGTCGGTAACCTCGCCGACCCGGTCCAGCTTGATCTTCTCCATGACCCAGGCCAGGCGATCGGGATTGTCGAAGGTTGCCTGCGTCAGTGCCGTGCGCACGAAGGTGGGGCAGATGGTGTTCACCCGGATGCCCTGCTTGCCCCATTCCAGCGCCATCGCCTTGGTGAAGCCCTCGACCGCATGTTTGCTGGCGCAATAGACCGCCCGGTCGATGCCGCCCACATGCGCCATCTGGCTGGAGATGTTGATAAGACTGCCGGGGCGGCCTGCCGCGATCAGGCCCTTGGCGACCGCGCGGGTCAGGAAATAGGCACCCTTGATGTTCAGACCCGCGACGGCGTCGAAATCCGCCTCGGTGGTGTCCAGCGCCGGGCCGTGCCGCGCCAGACCGGCCGAGTTCACCAGCACGTCGAAGGGTCCGGCTTCGGCCACGGCGCGTTCGGTGGCGGCCACGTCGGCCACATCCAGCGTCAGCGCCTGTGCGGTCATGCCCGCGGCCTGCATCTGCGCCACCACATCGGCCAGCTTGTCTGCCGACCGCGCCGCCAGCGTCACCGCCGCCCCGGCCTGGCCAAGGGCCACGGCACAGCCCAGCCCGATGCCGGAAGACGCCCCGGCGACCAGCGCGGACTTGCCGTCAAGGCGGAAGGAAGGGGTCTGGGGCAGGGTCATCTGGGCATCCTTGTCAGCTGGTACACGGGAACACTCGGGGCTCGGGCGGGCCGGGGTCCGCCGCGTCGGTTTCGGGTTTGGCGGGTTATTCCTTTGCCTGCCTGTCGGGCGCGGCGCCGCCATAGGGGACATTGATCCCGCCGTAGCGGCGCACGCGCACGTTGCATTGTTCCGCGTGGCCGACAAAGCCTTCCAGCAGGCACAGGCGCGAGCCATAGGCGCCGATCAGGGCCGCGGCCTCATCCGTGGTGACCTTCTGGTAGCTGTGGGTTTTCAGGTACTTGCCGACCCAGAGCCCGCCGGTATAGCGCCCGGCCTTCTTCGTCGGTAGGGTGTGGTTGGTGCCGATCACCTTGTCGCCATTGGCCACATTGGTGCGTGGCCCCAGGAACAGCGCGCCATAGCAGGTCATGTTCTCAAGGAACCAGTCGTCGCGATCGGTCATCACCTGCACATGTTCGCTGGCGATCTCATCGGCCACGGCCAGCATTTCTTCATAGGTGTCGCAGACGATGACCTCGCCGTAGTCCTGCCAGCTTTTGCCGGCGGTCTCGGCGGTGGGCAGAATGGCGAGAAGGCGATCAACCTCGGCCAGGGTGTCGCGGGCCAGCTTGTCGGAGTTGGTCAGCAGCACCGCCGGCGAATTGTAGCCATGCTCGGCCTGGCCCAGCAGGTCGGTCGCGCACAGTTCCGCATCGGCGGCGGTTTCGTCGGCGATAACCATGGTTTCGGTGGGCCCGGCGAACAGGTCGATGCCGACCCGGCCGAACAGCTGGCGCTTGGCCTCGGCGACGAAGGCATTGCCGGGGCCGACCAGAAGATGCACCGGGTCGATGGTTTCGGTGCCGATGGCCATGGCGCCCACGGCCTGGATGCCGCCCATGACATAGATCTCATGGGCGCCGCCCATGTGCATGGCGGCAATCACCGCCGGATTGGGTTCGCCCTTGAATGGCGGGGTGCAGGCGATGATGCGCGGCACCCCGGCCACGGCCGCCGTGGCCACCGACATATGCGCCGAGGCGACCATGGGAAACTTGCCGCCGGGCACGTAGCAGCCCACCGATTGCACGGGGATGTTCTTGTGGCCCAGGATCACGCCCGGCAACGTCTCGACCTCGATGTCGTGCATCGAGTCCCGCTGCGCCTGCGCGAAGTTGCGCACCTGATCGTGGGCAAAGCGGATGTCGGCCATCTCGCGGTCCGAGACCTTGGCGATCAGCGCCTGGATTTCGTCCTCACTCAGCCGGTAGTTGTCGCGGTCGAACCCGTCGAATTTGTTGGACATCTCGCGCACGGCGGCATCGCCGCGGGCCTCGATATCCTTCAGGGCTGCTTCCACGATGTTGCGGGTCTTGGCGTCATCGGCCGCACGGTCCGCCTCGGGCTTGCCGGTCTTCAGATGTCGGATGGTCATGTCAGGCCTCTTGCGGTGTCGGAGGGATGGCGGTGCCGTCGTCAAAGGCTTCCCAGCCACGGCCACCGAAAACGTCTTCGCCCAACTGGGCGAGCACATGGGCGAAGTCCACCGAGACCCAATTGTCCGCGATGCGCCCGTCCACGATCTTCCAGAAGTCCATGTACGGGATCTTCACGCGCTTGCCGGTGGGGGCATGGCCCATGAAGGGGCCCGAATGCGTGGCCTCGATATGGCCAAAGCACGACGCCCAGTCACCTTCACAGATGAAGCGTTCGGTCTTGTACTCCCGTTCGGTAAAGGCGGCGCGCAGGGGCAGTTGCCAGTTGCTGCGGAAGGCCTGAAGGCCGTGTTTGGTGCCGCAGCCCTGGTTGCCCATCCAGCGAAAATCCTCGTGAAAATGCGCGCCCATGTCGTTGGAATTGGCCCCCAGGGCCGCCTCCATGCGCAGGATCACCTGGCGGGTTGCCTCGGCTTGTTCTTCCGGTGTCATCCGTGGGCTATCCTTTCTCCCGAAGCGGTGTCGAACAGATGGCAGATTCCGGCGGGAATGCTAGCTTTGACGATATCGCCGATCTCGGCGCGGTATTCCTTGTGGGTCTTGATCGACACCAGCGATCCGGCCAGGCGCCATGTGATCATCGACGCCTCGCCCAGAAGCTCGATCGAATAGACCGGCGCGGAAATCTGGCCCTCGCTTTGCGTGATCTCGGCGTCCTCGGCGCGGAACCCCAGGGTCACATTGCCCGACGAGGTGCGCGGCAGGCCTTCGACCCGGATGCCCTCGGCGGTGAAGACGCCGTTGTCCAGACGGCCCTCGACAAGGTTCATCGCGGGCGAGCCGATGAAGCTGGCCACGAAGGTGTTGGCCGGGTTGTCGTAGATGTCCGTCGGGGTGCCCACCTGCTGGATCTTGCCCGCGTTCATCACCACGACGCGGTCGGCCAGGGTCATCGCCTCGATCTGGTCATGGGTCACATAGACGGTGGTGACGCGCAGCTTGGATTGCAGGTTCTTGATCTGCGCCCGCGTCGAGACCCGCAGCTTGGCATCGAGGTTGGACAGCGGCTCATCCATCAGGAACACGGTGGGCTTGCGCACGATGGCACGGCCCAGGGCGACGCGCTGGCGCTGGCCGCCCGACAATTCCGCCGGCCGGCGGTCCATGAAATCCTCAAGTTCCACCATCCGGATCGCCTCCATCACCTTGGCGTCGTGCTGGTCCTTGGGAACCTTGCGGACGCGCAGCGGGAAGCGGATGTTTTCATAGACCGACAGGTTCGGATAAAGCCCGTAGGACTGGAACACCATCGAGATGTCGCGATCCTTGGGCTCCAGATCATTGACGACCTTTTCGCCCATGATGATCTGGCCTTCGGTCACATCCTCCAGCCCGGCGATCATCCGCATGGTGGTGGATTTTCCGCAACCCGAAGGGCCCAGAAGCACGAGAAACTCCTGATCCGCGATATCAAGGTCGAAGTTGTCGACGCCGACGAAGTTTCCCCAGCGCTTGTTGACGTTCTTGAGTTGAAGTCTGGCCATGAGGGCCTCCTTTATCCTTTGACGGCGCCGGCGGTCAGACCGCTGACAATCTGGCGCTGGAAGAAGAGAATGAGCACGAAGAGCGGCAGGATGGCCGAGACCACCGCGGCAACCGCGTACATCACCTTGCCCTCTTCCTGGGTGGAGCCGAGGAAGGCGTTGATCTTGGGGATCATCGTCTGGTTTTCCTGGCTCAGCAGCATCGAGGTGACGGTGAAGTCGTTATAGGCCAGCAGGAAGCTGAACAGCCCCGTGGTCACAACCCCCGGCCACATCACCGGGATGATCGCCAGGCGGAAGGCCTGGAACCGGGTGCAGCCGTCGACCATTGCCGCCTCGTCCAGATCCTTGGGGATGGACAGGAAGAAGGAATGCAGCATCCACAGGGTAAAGGGCTGGTTGATTGCCACCAGCACGATGATGGTGGTGGGCAGATAGCCCCAGATGTTGAGCTGGAAGAACGGCAGCAGGTAGCCCGACACCAGCGTGACATGTGGCATGGCCCGGAACACCAGTGCGGCCATCAGAAGCCAGAAGGTGTATTTGAACCCCGACCGGGCCAGCGCATAGCCGCCCAGCGTGCCCAGCGTCAGCGAGATCACCACCACGCAGACGGTGACGATGGCGGTGTTGATGACCGCGCGCCAGAATTCCTGCTGGACCCAGGCGCCGTCATAGCCTGCCAGCGTGAAGGCCCCGCCGTACTGGCGTTGGGTCACGGGGCCGGTGATGGCATTCATCCAGTCGGCGCGGCTGAAGAAATCGCCCTCGACCTTGAAGCTGCCCCACATGGTCCACAGGAAGGGGAAGGCGGCGATGACCAGCCACAACAGCACGATGGTTGTGGCCAGCAGCTTGAGCGGTAGCGGTCTTTGATCTGCCGGATTTGACATCACGCGCCTCCCTTACGTCTTGCGATTGAATTCGCGCCAGTTGCGGCGCAGGACAGGCAGCAGCAGGATGATGACCCCGAGAATGGTCAGCATCGAGGTCGCCGCCGCCGATCCGAAGAGCGGCGATTCAGCGGCCCGAAGATCGTTGTAGATCAGGTAGCTGAGCGAGGTGGCGCTGGCCGCCGCCGAGAAGCCGATGATCGGTTCGAACACCCGGAAATTGTCCATCAGCTGCATCAGCGCGATGAAGGTGGCCAGCGGCATCAGGTAGGGAATGGTGACGAAGCGGATCCGCTCCCACCGGCTGGCCCCGTCGACCATGGCGCTTTCCATGGTGTCCTTCGGCACGGTTTGCAGACCGGCGTAGAACACCACGAAGGCGAAGGGGGCCGAGTGCCAGACCCCGTAGACGAACAGCGTGATCCACGTCAGCGTCGGCGAGGCTTTCAGCGACAGCGTCGGATCCCCGAACAGCGCCTGCAACCCGGCCCCGATGATGCCCCGGCTGTCAATCATCCAGAACAGCACCAGCGAGCCGACCAGCGGCGTCACCAGCATCGGGATCAGCGAGAAGAAGATCACCGGACCTTTCAGCAGCGACGGCACCGAGTTGACCACCACCGCGATGATGAACCCCAGGATGATGACCAGCGGCGTCACGACGAACGTATAGGCCAGGGTGAAGGCCAACGCCTTGTAGAAGGGCAGGTTCATGATCCGGGTGCGGATCTCGGAGAAGTTCTCTGAGGTCGCGAAGATCTCGCTGATCTCATCCGTCGCCAGGTGGCTGGCGTTGGAATAGGTGCCGAACCCGTTGAAACGCCCGGCAGGCTGATCGGCGCGCAGCTGGGACATGGCCTCGGCATCCACGCTGACTTCCTGGGTGCAGCCGAAGGGTCCGCAGGATTCGCCCACCACGAGGATCTGCTCGTGTTCGACATAGAGGGATTGATACGCCACCGAGATGATCGGCAACGCGATGAACAGGATCATCGCCAGGAGCGACGGCCATATGAAAGCGAGAAACGTCTTGTGCGGCATGGCCTATGTCGTCTCCTCAGTCATGAAAACAGGGGCTTGGCGGGCAGCAGGAAGTGGATGGCGGGCAAGGGACGCGGCATCCAGCGCGCCGTGATCGGTGGTGTGCTCGAAGCCGGCTGCGATTTGCAGCAGCAGGGGTTCGGCGTCGTGTCGTCCGGCGATCTGCAACCCCAGCGGCAGCCCGTCGGCAAACCCCATCGGTACCGACAGGGCCGGATGGCCGGTCATGCTGAACGGCAGGGTGCACATGGGGCTCCATCGGGCCAGGCCGTCTGCGAAATCGGCGAAGGCCGGGGCCGGGGTCAGGGTTGTTGGCAGGATCAGCGCGTCGACCTCTTGCAGCAGGGCGTCGATACGGGCGCGCAACAGATCGGCGGCGCGGCGCGCCTGCGCGATATCGGTTTCGGTCAGGACGGCACCGGCGGCCATCGACTGGTAGGCCATCCGCCCCATGCGGCCACCGTCGCGCGCCAGATGCGCGCGATGGGTCTGCAACCCCTCGGCGTGGATCAGGACCGCTGCCGCGGCGGTCATCAGGGACAGTGGCGGCAGGGTCACCCTGCGAATTTCGGCCCCACACAGGCTGAGCGTCGAGGCCGCGGCATCCGTCGCATGGACGATCTGCGGATCGGCGTCCGGCGACAGGCTCCAGGTACGGTCATAGCCGATGCGCTTGCCATCAAGGGACAGGGCGGGCAGTTCCACCGGGTCGTCGCGCAACGCGCCAAAGAGCAGCGCGGTTTCGACCACGGTTCGGCCCATGGCGCCGGGCACGTCAAAGGAAGGGGCCAGCGGCAGCACGCCGTCCAGGGGCAGGCCGCCATGGGTGGGCTTCAGCCCGACAATCCCGCAATAGGCCGAGGGGCTGCGCACCGATCCCCCGGTGTCCGAGCCAAGCGCCACGCGCACCATTCCGGCGGCAATCGCGGCGGCAACCCCGGACGACGATCCACCGGTTACACGGGCCGGGTCCCAGGGATTGCGCGGCTGCGGATACAACCCGTCGTCACCGGGACCGACAATGGCCAGATCGTAGGTGGCCACCAGCCCCAGCGGCACCGCCCCGGCGGTCCGCAGGCGCGTCACCAAGGTACAGTCGGTCGCGGCAATCCGGTCGGGATAGAGACGCGAGCCATAGCGCACCGGCCAGCCCGCCACGTCGAAGATATCCTTGATGGCCACGCAGATCCCGTGCAGCGGACCACGATCGATACCGCAGGCAAGCTCGGTATCGGCGCTGCGTGCAGCGGCGAGAACCGCCTCTGCGTCAAGATGCACGAACGCACCGATACCTTCGTCACGGGCGGCGATCCGATCCAGATGCGCCTGCGCCAGCGTCTCGGCGGTCAGGCGGCCATCGCGCAGGCGCGCGGCCACGACAGGAAGGGTCAGGTCAACGGGGTTGGTCATGGTCAACCTCCGCCAGCCAGTGTTTCACCTGGTCTGCCGAACTCCTCAGGAAGACAGCCGTCCGGGTGATGCCGTCAAGATCGGCCTCTCGTGCAGGGCGAATACCAACCTTGGCGAGCGCGGCGATCAGCGTCTGGCATTCCATGGCGACCTCCCCGTCGTCCTGGCAGCAGGTAAATCTCTCCGGTTTCGCCGCGCGGGCGAGTGGCGATGCCGAAAATTCCGGAAGGGGTGAGATGGGGAACGCCCGGTCAGGCATTCCCCGGTATCAATGGTTTACTTGAGGAAACCGGCCTCGGTCGCAGCCGTGGTATAGGCTGCGGTCACATCGGCCAGCGCCTGTTCGGCGGATTCCTTGCCCTGCAGGTACTCGGACAGGTTGTCCCCCAGCGCGGTGTGCAACATGCCCATGTAGGGCAGCATCGGATAGGGGCGGGCGCCCTTGCCGAGACCGTCGATCACGCCCGAGGCTGCCTTGGTAGGCTCGTAACCTTCGATAAGCCAGACGGCGGCACTGGCGTTTTCCGCCATCATCTCGGGCGAGATGCCATTCATCATGGCAATGAACGAGGCTTCCGCGTCTTCATCCGAGATGTTCTTGGCGATCGCGAACCCGTCCCACCACAGGGCGGCGGTCGGAATGTTGTTGTCGCCAAGGGCCGGGGACGCCGCGAAGGCGGTGCTGGCCGCGACCTCGGGTGCCGGGCTGTCGTCGGCGATATAGGCGCCGGCCCGCGAGCCCCAGGACAGCGACAGCACGGACTCGCCGGCTTCCCAGACGGGTTTCTGCGCGTTGGAGTCGAAGGTCGCCCAATCCGGGCTCATGTAGTCGAGCATGCGCTTCATGTTTTCCAACACGGCGATGCCATTTTCATTGTTGATGTCCAGTTCGGCGCTGCCGGGTTTGAAGAAGTCGGCGCCGGTCCCGAGGTAGGTGTTCACGAATTCAGCGGCAATGTTCCAGCCCGGCATGAAGTTCGAGGACAGGGGCGTTGCGTATCCGGCAGCCTGCAGTGTGTCGGCGGCGGCAAACACCTCATCAAAGGTGGTCGGCACCTCGATGCCGTGTTCGGCCAGCACATCCTCGCGGTAGAACAGGTGCTGCGAGTTTGCCATGAAGGCAATCGCCATGATCTTGCCGTCGACAATGATCTTCTGGCTGTTGGTCAACTGGCCACCGTGCTTGGCCACCAGATCGTCCAGCGGACGCACCAGCCCGTCATTGAGCAGCGGTACCAGCGAGTTTGTGGCGACAATCGCGACGGTATAGGTGGCCGGGTCGATCGACAGGGCCGGCACCTGGATGTTCTTGTGCTCTTCGGTCTGGTTGCGTGTCACCTCAACGGTGTCCGAGGCGCATTTCTCGGCCCAGTCGGCGACGGCGTGCAGCGCTTCGAAGTCGTTGGACAGAATGCGGACCGAACCGCTTTCGATACCGCAATCGGCAAAGGCCATGCCGCCCGCAACGATCAGGGCAGAGGCGGCGGTCGCCGATTTGAAATGGAAATTCATGAGTGGTTGCTCCCGTTGGACAGACTGAAGAAGGTGCCGGATGTTTCTTGTTCTCGATGCCGGCGCAGCATGGCACCCCCGAAACCGTAGTCAGGCATGAATTCGATTGCAAATATTTTGTGAAGCGCATTGAAAATTGCAAAAGGCGAGGACAGGCGCAGCGGCTAACGCAAGAGAAGAAGGGTGAATTCTCCCGCGGACGCCGCGTGTGAAACAGAGTTTTCATGCGCCTGTGGTGGCTGGATGGCCCGCATTGCAACGCCTCCCTTCGTATTGGGTGCCAAAACCGTGTGGCGAGTCGCGGCGCGCCAGATACATGTCACCGACGGCCAATCTGTCTTGCAAACGAATGCAGACTATGCGTTGCTGGAGTCTAATCGACAGTCAGGGACGGAGATCGACATGGCGACCAAAGGCACAAACGGCAGCGAAAAGGGGGCCGATGCTCCGCCCGCCGTGCTGCAGTCCGAGCGTCGGGATTTCGTTGACATGGTGCCCACCGACCGACCGCGCGCGCAGCCCATGCGCGGCTTCGATCCGATCTATACCGACATCGTGGACTATATCGTGCGCTGCACCCATCGCATCTGGGACGAGCGCGACGTGGGCCTGATCTATACCCATTACACGCACAACTGCGTGGTCTATGGCGCCACCGGCACCATCTACAATCGCGAGGACGTGGTGCATGACACCATCAAGCGGCTGTTCATGCTGCCCGAGCGGCGCGGCATGGCCACTCATGTCATCTGGAATGGCAACGAGGATGACGGCTTCTACACCTCGCATCTGGTGACCGGGGCCGGGCGGCACAGCCAGCCGGGCATCTATGGCAAACCGACGGGCCGCAGTTTTGTCGCGCGCACCATTGCCGACTGCATGGTCTACGAGAACAAGATCTATCGCGAATGGCTGGTGGTCGACAGCATGGCGCAGATCAAGCAGATCGGCCTGGACCCGCAGGTCTTTGCCGAGGATCTGGCCCGGCCCTATTTCGAAAAGGGGCTGCTGGCCGTGGATATGGGTGAAAACCGCCGGATGATCGGGCAATACCCGCCCGAGACCGAGTGCGATACTTCAATCGCCAACACCGCCGAAGAAGCCGAGGTGCTGCGCTGGCTGCACGAGATCCACAACCGCCGCATGTTCGGCCAGATCCGCGAGGTCTATGCGCCCACCGTGCAATATCACGGCCCGCTGATGAAGGAACTCTACGGCCACGGCGCCATCACCCATCAGACCGTGGGTCTGTATGCGACCATCCCGGACGGGTTTTACATCCCCCAGCACATCTGCTCGACCCCTTGCGAGGAGGGCGGCACCAAGGTTGCGGTGCGCTGGATCGTCGAGGGGCATCACCTGGGCTGGGGTGTCTTCGAAGAACTGGGCGCCCCAACCGGCAAGCGGCTTCAGGTCATGGGGATGAGCCATTTCCACATTCGCGACGGCAAGGTCTTGGACGAATGGACCAACATCGACGAGATGTCGCTGCTGATGCAGATCAAGCTGGCGCAGATGGCAGATCGGGACAGCGCCGTTTTGAGGGACGAGATCTAGTCCGACCCTCGACCCGGCAGCGGGTTATGAACGCGCGTTCGGGCCGGGGTCTTTCGCGTCATTGCGCTGTCAGGGCGCGCTGTCACGCTGATAGATCCAGTCGTGCGCCGGGTCATTGGCAAAGCGCCACTTGCGCAGCGGTCCGGCCATCACGTTCAGGTAATACATCTCGTACCCATAGGGCGCGGCACAAGGATGATGGCCACGCGGGACCAGCACCACGTCACCATCGGCCACGGCCATGGTTTCGTCCAGATCGCCGTTTTCGGTATAGACCCGCTGAACCCCGAAGCCCTGCGCCGGGTTCAGGCGGTGATAATAGCTCTCTTCCAGATAGGTCATGCGCGGGAAGTCATCCTCGTCATGGCGATGCGGAGGATAGCTGGACCAGTTGCCACTGGGGGTGAAGACCTCGGTCACCAGCAGGCTGTCGGCTACGTCCCGATCTTCCATGGCGATGTTATTGATATAGCGTGTGTTCTGGCCCTTGCCGCGCGGGGTGGTCTGGATGCCGTCAGGGTCGATGCGCTGTGCAGATCGGCCCGTGCCCCCGGGAGCGGTGCAGACCGCCAGCTTG
This sequence comes from Meridianimarinicoccus sp. MJW13, assembly GCF_014901205.1. Lineage (GTDB taxonomy): Bacteria > Pseudomonadota > Alphaproteobacteria > Rhodobacterales > Rhodobacteraceae > Meridianimarinicoccus. The sequence goes on along the minus strand of NZ_JACNMU010000008.1, from coordinate 79,869 downwards.
CACGATGTTGTCGCGCGAGCCTGCCAGTCGCTGCCTGCAGGCACATAAAGGCAATGGGGCGGGGTGCGGTCGAAGACGTTCATCCGTTCGCCCATCTCCCCGAAATCCTCGCCGACCGCAGCCAGTTCGGCGCGGCCTTCGACCAGCACGAGGATCGCTTCCCGGTCGCCGGTCTGGGCCTGAACACGCTGTCCCGGTTCAAGGATGTGAAGCGCGAAACCGACATATGTCCAGCCGGCACTTTCCGGCGTGATGTCATGAACAAGCCCGGCAGAACCTGTGGGGCGTCGTTTGAGATCGGGCACGGGGAAACTCCTTTATTCAGCGAATGTCCGGGAACTGCCGCCGGTGTCCCGGCGGCAGCAGGTTCAGACGGTGCCGCCGAGCGAGCCTTCAAGCTTGACCAACTCCTGACCACCGGCCATGAGATCCTGAAGTTCCTCGGGGGTGATCTGGCCGCGCTGCGCCGTTCCAAGGGTCTTGCCCCGGTTCAGCACGGTAAAGCGGTCGCCCACGGCCATGGCATGGCGCACGTTGTGGGTGATGAAGACCACGGCGATATCCTGCTTGCGCACCTTGTCGATGGTCGCCAGCACGTTCGCGGTCTGGCGCACCCCAAGCGCCGAAGTCGGCTCGTCCAGGATCAGCACCTTGGCCCCGAAATGCACGGCGCGGGCGATGGCCACGGTCTGACGCTCGCCCCCTGACAGGGTACCGACCGCCTGATCGGGCCCGCGCAGATTGATGCCCATCTTGCGCATTTCTTCCATGGTCACGCGGTTCGCATAGTCATGGTCGAACAGCTTCAGCGGCCCGACTTTCTTCAACGGCTCGTTGCCCATGAAGAAGTTTCGGCTGACCGACATCAGCGGGATCATCGCCAGATGCTGGTGCACGGTGGCAATCCCGGCCGCGATGGCATCGCGCGGATCTTCGAAGTGCATCGGCTGGTCTTCGAAGAAGATCTCGCCGCTGGTGGGCTTGTGAACCCCCGACATGGTCTTGATGAAGGTCGATTTGCCCGCGCCATTGTCGCCCAGAAGACAATGACACTCGCCAGGATAGACATCGACCGAAACCCCGGCCAGGGCGATCACCGATCCGAAATGCTTCTGGATCTCGACCATCCGGATGATGGGTGCATGTGTGCTGCGGGTGTTCATATCAGCGTTCCCCCGTGATCAGGCGGCGAATATAGGTGTTCAGAACCACCGCAAAGAGCAGGATGATACCCAGGAAAACCCGGAACAGCGAGCTTTCGACACCGGCAAAGAACAGACCCTGCTGGACGACGCCGAAGATCAGCGCACCAAGGGCTGCGCCCAGCACCGACCCGTAGCCGCCGGTCAGCAGGGCGCCGCCGATGACCACCGCGATGATCGCCTCGAATTCCTTCAGAAGGCCGCGATCCGCACCGGCCGATCCGAACTCCATGACCTGGCAGGTGGCAAACACCACCGCGCAGAAGGCGGTGAACATGAACATCAGGATCTTGACGCGGTTGACCGGCACGCCCGAGTTGCGGGCGGCTTCGGCATCGCCACCGGCCGCGAAGATCCAGTTTCCGAACCGGGTCTTGGTCAGCAGGAAGTGACCGAAGATCACCAGCACGATGGCCCAGACGATCAGCATCGGAATGCCGTCGACCACCGGCTGCCCTTCACGGGTGCCGCGCGAGAATGTGGCGATCATCCCGTTGTTGCCCATCCAGGTGAACAAGCCACCCAGGATCTTGCCGCCGAAGATGGCCGCCAGCCAGTCGCCTTCGGCCACGTCACGGACACCCCCGATGATGGTTTTGCGTTCGATGGTCTGGGGCAGGTAGATGGTGAAGCCGCGCAGGATGAACAGGAAAGCCAGCGTGACGATGAAACTGGGCAGCCCGGTACGGATCACGATGTAGCCGTTCAGCGCGCCGATGGCGATGCAGACGACAAAGGTCACGATGATCGCGCTCCAGACCGGCCAGCCGAAGGTGACCGAAAGAATGGCGATCATCATGCCGGAAAAGCCGATCATCGAGCCGACCGACAGGTCGAATTCGCCGGCGATCATCAGCAGGCAGGCGCCCACGGCGATGATCATGAATTGTGCCGAAACCGTCGACCAGTTGAGGATGCCCTGGCTGTTGAACATGCCGCTGTCGAGGGCAAACAGCAGGAAGAAGGTGAACACGGCTATCGTTCCGACGATACCGCCCAGTTCGGGGCGGATGAGGGCGCGGCGCATGGCCGACATTTCCTTGACCCGTTCATCGGCAACAGTTTTGGACTGCGCTGTCTGTGACATCGCTCGGGCTCCGTTCTGTGCTGTGAGAAATGTGGGGAAGGGGCGGGCGCCGTTTGTCGGCGCCCGCCCGGGATGCCTTAGCGGTATTCGCCGGCGAACTGTTCCACCAGTTCCAGGCCATCAGCGGTCACGAAACCCGGACCCGAGTTGATGTTGTTGCCGGGCAGAACGCCGTAGCGATGGTAGTTGGTCATGATCACGATGGGCAGGTAGCCCTGCAGGAACGGCTGCTGGTCGATGCCCCATTGGATGACGCCACCCTTGATCGCTTTCACGATTTCCGGACCAAGGTCGAAGGTGCCAAAGTAGATGTCGCCGGCCATGCCGTTTTCATCCAGCGCCTGGATCGTCGGATCGGCGGACACCGGGCCAAGGGTCAGGATCGCATCGGTGTCCTGGTTGGCCGACAGATAGGCCAGAACCTTGTTCTTGATTTCGGCCGGGTCGGTGCCGCTGTCGAGCATGGCGTTGCCCAGTTCGATGCCCAGACCGTCTGCGAAGCCCTGGCAGCGCTGTGCCAGCGTCGGCTGCTGGATCGAATGGTTCACGCAGAGGAACGAGCCAATGCCGTCACCCTTGGCGCGCAGACCGGCGGCATAGCCGGCATCGTATTCGGGCTGGCCCACGTACATCAACGCGCCAACCTCACGCGCCTGATCGGCAGAGCCGGTGTTCATGATGATGACGTCGACGCCGGAGGCGACCGCATCCATGATCGGGCCTTTCAGAACATCGTAGTCCGCCAGCGTGGTAACGATCCCGTTCGGGCCAGAGGCGGCGGCCTGTGCGATGATCCGCGCCATGTCGGCGATGTCACCGGTGGGCGGGTTGCGATACTCGACCTCGACATCCATCTGCTCGCCCGCAAGGGCAATGGCGTTCTTGATCGTGTTCCACCAGCTGTCGGAATCCGGTGCGTGGCTGACAAGCACGTATTTTTCGCCCTCTGCCGCGGCCGTTGTTGCGCCTGCCATTGGCAAGGCAGCAACCGCCGAGCCAAGGATGAGCCCGAGAATGTTGCGCTTCATGGTATCCTCCCTAAAGTCCATGGTCGTATCTTCGCGGCTCGATGAACCGCTCACCGAGAGAAAACCACGAATCGACGCATTTTGCAACCGGTTGCAAAACTGTTTCGGAAGATTGATGCTGCGGAGCGTGGCCGGGTCGTATAGAAAGACCGGCGGAATTGATGTTGAGCCGCGGAGGACCGTTGGATGCCGGTTACCTTGAAGGATGTTGCCGAACGGGCGGGGGTCTCGCGATCCGCGGTTTCGCGCACCTTCACGGCGGGCGCTTCGGTGTCGGCCAAGACCCGGCGCAAGGTCGAGAAAGCCGCAACCGAACTGGGCTACAGCCCCAACGCGCTGGCCAGCAGCCTGACCACCGGGCGCACCAAGCTGATCGGGCTGATTTCCAACAACTTCCACAACCCGATCTTCCTGGAAGTCTTCGACCTGTTCACCCGCGGGTTGCAAGAGCGTGGGTTGCGCCCGCTGCTGGTCAATCTGTCGGATGAGGTTGCCCCGGACAATTCGGTTCAGATGCTGCGCCAGTATTCGGTGGATGGCGTGGTTGTTGCCTCTTCGACGCTGCCGCCGGATTTCGCAGAGGCCTTTCGCAGCGCCGGCATCCCGGTGGTGCACAGCTTTGGGCGGTATTCCAGTTCCCCGAAGGTGCATGTGGTGGGCATCGACAACATCGAATGTGGGCGGCTTGCCGCGCGGGCGCTGGTGGACCGGGGCTATGACACCGTGGCCTTCCTGGGGGGGCCGGAGCGCGCCACCTCGACCCAGGATCGTTTCGCGGGCTTTCGCGAGGAAATGCTGCGCCACCCGCAAATTCGGACCCGGCACAGCTTTGCCGCCGCCTATTCCTTTCAGGCCGGACGGGCCGAAATGCTGCGCCTGATCGCCGAGGGTCCGGCGCAGGCCTATTTCTGCGGCGATGACGTGTTGTCCATCGGGGCGCTGAGTGCCGTGCGCGATGCCGGGCTCAGGGTGCCCGAAGACATCGGGATCATCGGGCTGAACGACATGGAAATGGCCGGGTGGGAAAACATCAACCTCACCACCATCCGCCAGCCCATCCAGCAGATCATCCGGTCATCGATCGAACTTGTGGTGGCGATGCTGGACGAGCCGGACCGCTATCCCGAGGCCCGGCTCTTTCCCTGTTCGTTGGTGGAAAGGGGCACGTTGCGCCCGCTTTCCTGAGGCTTCAGCGAAACATCGGCGGCCGGGCATCGACCCAGGCGCCGTCCTTGCTGGCCGAGGACACGGCTGCGTGTACGGCGGCCATCGACCGCACACCATCGGCCGCCCGCGGCAACCCGTCGCGCACTTCGCCCCGGATCGCATCCGCCAGATCGCAGTAGATGTTCGCCACCGCCAGCGGGAACCCTTCGGGATGGGCAATGGATACCCGCGACAGCCGCTGCGCGTCGGCATGCAGCCCGCCTTCACCCTTCTCGATGATCTGGGTGCGCCCGCCGACCGGGGTATAGATCAACTGGTTGGGCTGCTCCGATGCCCACCGCAACCCGCCGGTTTCACCGAACACCTGGATGTCGAACCCATGCTGCCGCCCGATGGCCACCGAAGACGTCCACAACCGCCCGACCGTGCCCCCGGCCATGCGGAAGTTGAGCATCGCATCGTCCTCCAGCACCCGGCTGGGAATGGTCGAGGCAAAATCGGCCGCCAGTTTTTCGACCTCATCGTCACAGATGAAGCTGGCCATGTGCAGCGCATGAATCCCGCAATCGGCGAATTGCCCCGAGACACCCGCCATCGCCGGATCATAGCGCCAGCGCACGCGCGGATTGTCGGCATCGGTGGCGTCGCCGTGGTGGCCGTGGCTGAAGTTCGTCACCACAAGCCGAACCATGCCGATCTCGCCCGCCCGCACCATGGCCCGCGCCTGCCGCACCATCGGGTAGGCCGAATAGCAGTAGTTGACCGCACAGATCTTGCCGGTCGCTTCAGCAACGCGGACAATCTCTTCGCCTTCCTCGACGGTCATGGTCATCGGTTTTTCGCACAGCACGTTGAACCCGGCCTCAAGAAACGCCTTGGTGATTTCGAAATGCGTGGCGTTGGGCGTGGCGACGGTGACCAGATCGACGCGGTCGGGCCGGTCGCGTTCGCCGGCCAGCATCTCGGTCCAGTCGCCATAGGCACGATCGGCTGCAATACCAAGCCGTTGCGCATAGTCGCGCCCCGCGTCGGGGCGGTGATCCAGGGCCCCGGCGGCAAATTCGAAATGGCCATCGGCCAATGCGCCAAGACGGTGCGCCGGGCCGATCTGGCTGCCTTCGCCGCCGCCGATCATGCCCCATTTCAGCTTCGTCATCTGTTCGGCCCTTTCACTTGAAACCGATGGATTCGAGGTATTCGCGGTTGTCCCGGTTGTCCGCCATGGGCGTGACATCCAGCGTCGGATCAATGTCCTGTTCGACCGTGCACCAGCCTTCGAAACCGTGATCCAGAAGCACTTGCCGAACGGCCGGGAAGTCGACATCGCCAAGCCCGAGCTTGCAGAAGATCCCTTTGCCGCAGGCATCGTAGAATCCGGTTCGGCTGGCAATGACATCTGCTTTAACTTTCGGCTCGATGTCCTTGAAGTGCATGTAGGAAATGCGATTCATGTGGCGCTTCATGAAGGCCACCGGATCGAAACCGGCATAGGAGTGATGCCCGGTGTCGAAGCAGATCTTCAGGATCTTCTCGTCTACCTCGTCAAGCAGTCGCTCAAGTTCCGGCTCGAAATCCATGAAGCCCGCGGCATGGGCGTGGATACCGACGGTCAGGCCGTATTCCTCGGTGCCGATACGGGCAGATTCGGCCAGCCTGTCGCGGTAAGCGGTCCATTCGGCCTTGTCCATCTGCTCGGCCTCATCCGCCCGTCCGGCGGTCGGGGCGCGGCGCGGCGAGATGGAATCGATCAGCACCAGATGCTGCGCGCCATGCGCCACCAACGCCTTGCAGGTGCGATGGGTGCCGTCCAACACGTCATCCCATTGCGCCGGGTCGTGATACGCCCGGAAGACAACGCCGCCGATCAGTTCCAGACCGTGCTGGTCCAGCGCCTCGGCCAGTTCCACGGGATCCTCGGGCATGAAGCCGACCGGACCCAGTTCGATCCCCTTGTAGCCCGCTTCGGCGCATTCCTTCAGCACCGTCTGCCAACTGGGATTACGCGGATCGTTGGCGAATTCGACGCCCCACGAGCAGGGCGCATTGCCTATGCGAATGGTCATTCTGGAAGCCTTTCAGATGGTCGGGTCTTGGGGAACGTCCTGCCACGTCCGGGTCCGGGACGAGGTCAGAGCGGCCTGAACAACGCGCATGACGGCTAATCCGTCGCGGAACGTGGGCCAGGCCGGGGTGCCGGTTTCGATGGCGCGCAGGAAATGATGCGCCTCGATGATGATCTGATCCTGATAGCCGGTGCCGTGGCCCGGCCCTTGGCAGAACGGCAGATAGTCGGGATGCGCCGGCCCGGTCAGGATCTTGCGAAAGCCGCGTTCGGCCTCTGGCCCCTCGGCCCGGTACAGCCACAACGCGTTCTGGTCTTCCTGGTCGAACCGGATGGACCCGCGGGTGCCGTGCACTTCGTAGGCGTAGCCCATCTTGCGGCCCGTGGCGATCCGGCTGAAATGCATCTGGCCCATGGCGCCATTGGCGAACCGGCACATGACCTGGGCCTGATCATCGTTGGTCACCGCGCCACCGGGCCGTTGGGCGTGCACCGTCTCGACCTCGGCCACAAGACTGCGAACCGGGCCGATCAGGGCCAGGGCGGCGTTGATCATATGGGGGGCAAGGTCACCCAGGGTGCCATTGGCCATGCCAGAGGTGCGCCATGTCGCCGGGGCTTCGGGGTCGGCATAGAAATCCTCGGTATGCTCTCCGCGAAACCAGGTGACGGTGCCGATGGCCCCCTCGGCGATCAGCTTGCGGGCAAACTGGCTGGCCGGGGTGCCGATATAGTTGTAGCCGACCATGTTGGCGACGCCGCTGGCTTCGGCGGCAGCGACCATGGACTCGGCCTCTTCCAGCGAGGCGCCCATGGGCTTTTCGCACAGCACCGGCTTGCCCAGGGCCAGGGCCGCCTCGGCAATCTCGCGATGCAGCTTCTGCGGCGTGGCAATGACCACGGCCTCGACAAGTGGATCCGTCACCAGCTGCTGCCAGTCATCGGTGCCGCGCCGGACTCCGAAGGCCTGCCGATACGCCTCGGCAGAAGTTTCCGTGCGTGCGGCAACCATCTCGAGACGCGGGCGCAGGGCGGTGTCGAACTGCGCGCCGACCGCTGACATGGCAACGGCATGTGCCTTGCCCATATAGCCGCCACCCACAATTCCAATGCCGATTTCAGCCATGTCGTGCTGCTCTCCAAAATCAGTTTGCAACCGGTTGCAAAACTAGTATCCTCAGAATCAACATCACGCAAGCAGCAATCGTCTACGGCAGGCTGCAGACAAGACAAGGGAGGACCGACGGGCATGAGCGAGACGACATTCCGCCTGACCACGGCGCAGGCCATCGTGCGATGGCTGGCAAACCAGTACATCGAGATCGACGGCGAGGAGCATCGCCTGTGCGGCGGCGGCTTTGGCATTTTCGGGCATGGCAATGTCCCTTGCCTGGGCGAGGCGTTGTACCAGTATCGCGACGCGCTGCCCCTGTATCGCGGCCAGAACGAACAGAGCATGGGGTTCGCGGCGGCGGCCTATGCCAAGACCTGGCTGCGGCAGCGGTTCATGTTCTGCACCGCTTCGGCGGGGCCGGGCACCAGCAACCTGACCACCTCCTCGGCGCTGGCCCATGCCAACCGTCTGCCGATGCTGATGCTGTGTGGCGATACCTATGTGACCCGCCTGCCGGACCCGGTGCTGCAGCAGATGGAGAACTTCCAGGATCCGACGCTGGGGGTCAACGACGCCTTCCGCCCGATCACCCGCTACTGGGATCGCATCACCCATCCGGCACAGGTGATCCAGTCGCTGCCGGCGGCAGTGGCGACCATGCTTGATCCCGGCGATTGCGGCCCGGCCTTCATCGGCCTGCCACAGGATGTGCAGGGCTGGGCCTATGACTATCCGGCGGTGTTCTTCGAGAAGAAGGTGCATCGCATTCGCCGGATCATGCCGGATGTGGCCGAGGTGGCCGATGCGGCAGCCCTGTTGAAAGCCGCCGAACGCCCGATGATCATTGCCGGGGGCGGGGTCCAGTATTCCGGTGCGGCCGCCGAACTGACCGCCTTCGCCGAGGCGCATCAGATCCCGGTGGTCGAAACCATCGCCGGACGCGCCAACATGCTGGCGACGCATCCGCTGAACATCGGGCCGATCGGCGTGACCGGCTCGGACAGCGCCAATGCCATTGCCGAACAGGCGGATGTCATCCTTGCCGTGGGCACGCGGTTGCAGGATTTTACCACCGGATCGTGGACTGCTTTCGCAAAGGATGCCCGGCTGATTTCGATCAATGCCGCGCGCCACGATGCGGGCAAGCACGGCTCGGTGCCCGTGGTGGGCGACGCCCGCTGTGCGCTGGAGGCACTTGGTGCTGCGGCACAGGGGTATACCGCGCCAGACGGCTGGACGGAACAGGCGCAGGACGAACGGCGCAAATGGGATGCCTACGTGGCCGACAACGTCGCACCCGGCAACAAGCCCAATTCCTATGCGCAGGCCATCGGTGTGGTGAACGCGCTGTGCGACCCGCGTGACCGGATCGTGACCGCTTCGGGTGGGCTTCCTGCCGAGGTCACCGCCAACTGGCGGACGCTGGACATCGGTACGGTGGATGTCGAATTCGGCTTTTCCTGCATGGGGTACGAGATCGCCGGTGGCTGGGGCGCCCGGATTGCCCAGGCCGAGCGCGAGCCCGACAAGGACACCATCGTTCTGGTGGGCGACGGCGCCTACATGCTGATGAACTCCGATATCTATTCATCGGTGCTGACCCGCAAGAAGATGATCGTGCTGGTGCTCGACAACGGCGGCTGGGCGGTCATCAACAAGCTGCAGAACAACGTGGGCAGCGAAAGCTACAATTGCCTTTACGAGGATACGCCCACCATCCCCGAAGCCTTCGACGTGGATTTCGAGGCCCATGCCGCCGCGATGGGGGCCACCGCCGAAACCGTCGATAACCCGGCAGAACTGGCCGAGGCATTCAAACGCGCCAAGGCGTCGGACAAGACCCATGTGATCTGCATGAAGGTCGCCGCCTACGGGGCCTGGACCGACAAGGGCCACACTTGGTGGGAATGCGGGACGCCAGAGGTCAGCGATAGCCCGCGCGTGCGCGCAGCCCATGAAGATTGGGAATCCTCCCGCCACCTTCAGCGTCGGGGGGTGTGATGGGCACGTTGATCGACGGCATCCGGAAAAGCCGCTTTGCGGTCTTCGGCCGGGCGGGGATGGACATGTTCGCCGACCCGCCGGGCACCAAGGCCGAACATGCCCAGACCTTCCGCGCGGATCTTGGCGGATCGTCTGCCAACATCTGCGCCGGGCTGTGCAAGTTGGGGGCGCATTCGGCCCTGGTCACCTCGGTCTCGAACGATTGCGTCGGGCGGTTCTGTACCAACCGGCTGAACCACTATGGGGTCGATACGCAGTATCTGCGGGTTCTGGACGGGGAATATCGCATCTCTCTGGCCGTGTATGAAAGCACGATGGAGGACTTCCAGAACTGCATCTACCGCAACAACGCAGTGGATTTTCAGGTCACGCCGCAGGACGTGGATCGCGTCGACTACAGCGCCTATGGCGCGCTGATCACCGCCGGGACGGTTTTCGCGGCCGAGCCGTCGCGCGGGGCCACTTTCCGCGCCTTCGAAAACGCCCGTGCAGCCGGTCTGCCCGTCATCTTCGACATCGACTATCGCCCCTATTCCTGGCCATCGCCGGAAGTGGCCGCCGAGGTTCTGTCCCGCGCCGGGGCCGAAAGCGACATGATCGTCGGCAACGATGAAGAGTTCGGCTTCATGGCCGGCGGCCTTGACAAGGGGCTGGACAAGGCCCGCGAACTGGCCGCGCAACCGGGCCGCATCGTGATCTACAAGATGGGGCAGGAGGGCGCGATGACCCTTGCCGATGGGCAAGAGATCCGCACCGGTGTCTTCCCCGTCACCGCCGTCAAACCCAATGGCGCGGGCGACAGCTTCATGGCCGGCCTGCTGGCCGCACTGGCCGAAGGCCGCGAGCTGCGCGACGCGGTTCTGCGCGGGTCTGCCTGTGCCGCCATCGTCGTTTCGCAACCGGGCTGCGCCCCGGCGATGCCCACCACGGCCGAACTTGAACAGTTCATTGCCACCCATCCTGGCCCGACTTCGGTCTGACCGCGCCCCCAATACGGAAGATCCGCCATGCATATTCCCCCCTTTGACAACGCCAACGCTCCGATCGTCGATGCCGATGATCCGCGGGTTCCGCTGAACTACTTCAACATCGTCAAACTGAAATCCGGCGAGGCCTTCGAATACCAGGTGCCGGGGTATGAAACCTGCATCGTGCCCGCCACCGGCACCGTCGATGTGGATGTGGAAGGCGTAGGCTTCGCTGCCCTTGGCAGCCGGGGCATCGATGTCTGGGACGGCGAGCCCGAGGGCGTCTATGTGCCTTCGGGCGCAAAGGCCCGCATGGTGTGCCAGTCCGACAGTGCCGAGGTTTTCGTCGCCGGGGCAAGATACGACACGGTGCTGGAGCCTTTCGACGTGCGCGCCGATGGTATCGACTTCGTGCAATACGGCTCTGACGACACCAAGACCCATCGCAAGATCAAGCACATCCTCGGCCAGAAGCAACATGACAAGGTCGGCCGCCTGCTGGTGTCCGAGCTGTACACCGTGGGGCAGGGAGGCTGGTCGGGGTTCCCCTCGCACAAGCACGACACCGATCGTCTGCCCGATGAAACACGCCACGACGAAACCTACAATTTCCGGTTCCGGCCCAATCACGGCTCGGGCCTGCAGATGCTGCAACGTGTCGACAATGAACCCGGCGATGCCTATCACATCGTCGATGGCTCCACGATCCTGATCGACAATGGCTATCACCCGTGCTGCGCCCTGCCGGGATACGAGATGTATTATTTCACCATCCTCGGCGGGCTGAGCCAGCGGTCCCTGGTGCAGTTCTTCCAGCCCACCCATGCCAATCAGGTGGAAACGATCCCCGGGATCAAGGACATGGTGGCGAAGTTCAAATGACATTGGCAACTCTTGCAGAGGTCCTGCAACCCGCTTTGAAACAAGGGTATGCTGTGGCCGGTCTGGTCACGCTGGGGTGGGAGGACATGCGCGCCTTTGTGGCCGCCGCCGAAGCCGAAGGCACGCCGGTGATCCTTCAGGCTGGCCCCAGCTGCCGCGCGCACACACCGCTGCCCATTCTGGGCAAGATGTTCCGGCATCTGGCCGAGGGAGCCTCGGTGCCGGTGGTGGCCCATCTGGATCACGGCTACACCATGGAAGAGTGCCGGCTTGCGCTGGACAGCGGCTTCACCTCGCTGATGTTTGACGGGTCGCGCAAGCCGCTGGAACAGAACATCGCCGAAACCGCCGCAGTGGCCGAACTGGCCCATGGCGCAGACATTTCCTGCGAGGGCGAGATCGGCTTCGTCGGCTATTCCGGCGGCGAGAATTCCGCCGGGACCGACCCCGAGGAAGCCGCGCGCTTTGCCCGCGAAACCGGGGTGGACGCGATGGCGATTTCGGTCGGCAATGTGCATTTGCAGACCGAGCGTGACGGCGGTCTGGACGAAGCGCGCATCCGGGCCATCGAGGCCGTGACCGAGGTGCCGCTGGTCATTCATGGCGGATCGGGCGTGCCCCATGCCCAACGGCTGAATTTGGCCACGACCTCGGCCATCTGCAAGTTCAACATCGGCACCGAACTGCGCATGGTGTTTGGTCAGGCGCTGCGGGACGCGGTCAATCACGACCCTGAGCGGTTCGACCGTGTGCAGATCCTGCAAGAAACCCACGAGCCCCTGGTTGCCGCCGCGCGCGAGGTCTTGCGCGGCTTCGGCGGCCCCAAAACAAGGTAACATCAGATGCGGATAGGACTTCTTGGATGCGGACGCATCGGCGGGGTGCACGTCGACAGCATTGCCCTGCTGCGCGAGGTGACGCTGGTGGCCGTGGCCGATGCCTTCGATGCCCCGGCACAGACGCTGGCCGCCCGCACCGGGGCCGAGGTGCGCAGCATCGATGCGCTGGTGGCCTCGGACGATATCGACGCGGTGGTAATCGGCACGCCGACCGACACCCACTATGATCTGATCCACGGGCTGGCCGCACACGGCAAGGCAATCTTCTGTGAAAAGCCGATCGACATGTCCGCCGACCGCATCCGAGACTGCATCCGCGCAGTCGAGGCCGCAGGCGTGCCCTTCATGACCGGCTTCAATCGGCGGTTCGATCCGAATTTCCGGGACTTGCAGCAGACGCTTCGTGACGGTGGTCTGGGGAATGTCGAGATCGTCACCATCCTGTCGCGCGATCCCTCGCCGCCGCCGCACGCCTATGTGCGCAGTTCGGGCGGCCTGTTCCGGGACATGATGATCCACGATCTGGACATGGCCCGCTTCCTGTTGGGAGAGGAGCCGGTCAGCATCCACGCCATCGGCGCGGCCCTGGTCGACCCCGAGGTCGCCACCCTTGGCGATGTGGACACGGCGGCGGTCAACCTGATTACGGCCAGCGGCAAGATCTGCCAGATTTCGAACTCCCGTCGAGCCACCTATGGTTACGACCAGCGGATCGAGGTGCACGGCTCAAAGGGGATGCTGCGCGCCGGGAACGTTCACAAGACCACGCTGGAGCGTGCAGACGAAAGCGGGTTCTGCAAATCCCCGGTCGAGGATTTCTTCCTGCAGCGGTATCGGGCCGCCTATGCCGCCGAAATGGCCGTCTTCGTGGACAGTGTCCGCGCAGGGCAGCCGCCGCAGCCATCGATTCACGATGGGTTGAAAGCACAAATCCTTGCCGATGCCGCGACTCTGTCCTGGCAAAGCGGTCAGGTGGTGCGCCTCGACACGGGCTCGGCCTAGCCTTCCGGCAGCGCGCCAAGTGTCGGCGGCGTGCGGGCCAGACGGAATACGAAACCAACGCCATCGGAGAGCTCTCCGGTGGCGTTTTTTGTTTGTTTCACGCCGGACCTGGCGCAGCAGGACCACAAGACAGCCCCGTTGATTAGTTTCAGCAGGTGGGCTAGGCCAGAACAAATCGTGTAATTTCTGGTCTGAAATCATGAAAATTACAGCCAAAGATGTCGCCCGGCGTTGCAACACATCGACCGCTGCCGTGTCGCGGGCCTTTCGCCCGGAATCCTCTGTCGCGCCCGATGTTCGCAGTCGGATCCTGGAAACCTCCCGCGAGATGGGCTATGCGCCGCCGCAGCTCCGCCGGTCCGGCCCGCGCCGGATCCGCGCCCTGTCCCTGGTCGTCGGCGACATCACCAACCCGTTCTATCCGGCCATCCTGGATCGGTTTGCCACGGAAATCTCGAAGCAGGGCCGCGACATGGCGGTGCATTCCGTTCCACCGGGCCAAACGGTCGACAGTGTCTTGCCGCAGGTGTTCCGCACGCGCACCGATGCCGTGGTGGTGACTTCGGCCAACCTGTCGTCACGACTGGCGCGCGAATGCAAGCTGCGCGGCATTCCAGTGGTGCTGTTCAATCGGGTTCAGGCCGACGCGACGATCAGCGCTGTCTGCACCGACAACTACAACGGCGGCCGCATGGTGGCCGAACACCTTGCCAACAGGGGATGTCAGACCATCGCCTTCATCGGCGGCATTCGCGACACCTCGACCCATCTAGAGCGCCGGCGCGGGTTTCGCGACGCGCTGAACGATCGCGGCATGAAGGTGGCCTATGAAGGCGCAGGGCAATACGACTATGGCGTGTCGCGCACTTTTGCCGATCTTCTGTTTCGCGACCCCAAGCGCCCCGACGGGGTGTTCTGCGCCAATGACATCACCGCCATTGCCGCCATCGACTCGGCGAAAGAGGCGGGCCTCGTCCCCGGTCGGGATGTGGCCATCATCGGCTTTGACGACGTTCCGATGGCAGCATGGGCGTCCTACAAGCTGACCACCGTGCGGCAGAAGACCAACCAGATGGTGCGCAATACGCTGGATCTGATCGAGGAAACGGTTCTGGATCCCGATGCGCAGGGCAGCGTGCGCATGGTGCGCGGTGAGCTGATCCTGCGTGAAAGCGGGTGAAATAGCCCGCAATTTTTCATTCGTGACTTCCGAAAAATTGCGCATGTGGATGGAACAGGTACGGCCCGCTTCATCTTGGCCCACGGCGGTCATCCGACGTGTCAGGCATTTCACCTTGCAGGAGACACCTGTGCCCCTACATCACATCGGGCTTCTAGATCGCCGTCGTTGCCCGTTCCGATCTGTCCGAGACGTGGCCCGCAACTTCGTCGAGGCAATCATGGAAGCGCCACCGAACAGGCCGTGACCTTGCCACGCCGATCCCCGCTTCGGACGGCGGCGATGACCGTCAATTCGGAATTCACGGCCCGGCTTGTCGCCGGACAGAAGATGCATGGCATGTTCGTCAAGACGCCCCATCCCGTCATGATCGAGATCCTCAGCCGGTCCGGTCTGAGTATCATGGGCAACGACGCCTCTGCCTGCTGAAGCAGGTTTCGTCGGCCACGCGGAACAATGCAAATTGTGCGTGTGCCACTTCTGCGGGATCAATGTCCCCAATGGCGGCGCCGCGCCCGACAGGCAGGCGGAGGAATTGCACGCGGCGGATTCCAGTGGGCTACGGTGGGCGGGGCAGGAGGACGAAAGGCCGGTGCGCCGACTCCCGGACACGGCAAGGAGGTAGATGCATCTGGCGACACCCAATCGAGAGCGCCCTGCTTGATCCAGTCAGAAGAGAGTGAATCCGGCGCATGGCCTTGCACGCTGCAGCCTGTTTGGTGGCAGCCTTGACACCGGATCCCGTGCCGTGAAACAGCAGCGGCGCCACGGAAACCCGCAGCGCCGCTGACGATCTTCTGTTACGCGACCTCAGAGGTTCAGATCGACATCCACCGAAATCAGACCGGTGGCAACATAGGTCGAAGCCAGTTGATGCAGCGCGATGCCTTCCAGTTCGGCGATATCGACGAAGTCACCGCCCTGGCCATCCTGATCGACCAGTACAAGCGTGTCGGCACCGGTCACCTGCAACTGGATGAAATTGTCGATCCCGGCAGACATGTCCTGTCCTGCGAAGATCATGGTCAGGTTCAGCGCGTCGCCTTGCGCGATGTTGAAGTCGGTGACGCTGTCGCAATAGCGATCCTCGACAATCGCGAACACGAAGGTGTCCGCGCCAGCGCCGCCGGTCAGCGCATCCTCCAGGGTTCCGCCATCCAGAATGTCGTTGCCGTTGCCACCAACCAGCGTGTCCTTGCCCTTGGCGCCGATCAGGATGTCGTTGCCGTCACCCCCAAGCATCGTGTCGTGGCCGTTCTGGCCGTACATCTTGTCATCGCCGGCGCCGCCATTCAGATCGTCGCTGCCGCCCTCGCCGTAGATAATATCGTCAAAGTCACCACCGATGACGGTGTCGTTGCCGTTCCCGGCCTGGATGAAGAGATTCTGGGTGCTGCCAGAGTAGTCCAGAAAGTCACTCTTGTCGCCGCCGGAGACGGTCAGGTTGCCGGTACCGGTGCCGCCGGTGCCGCCACCTGTGCCACCACCGGTTCCTCCGCCGCCGGTCCCGCCACCGGTTCCACCGCCACCGCCATTGCCACCCGAACCGCCGCCGCCGCCCACAGAGGTATCGACTTCGTTCAGCTTGGTGACAAAGCCTGCACGGCTTCCGGCCTTGTTGCCGTCGTTGGCATTCAGAAGATCAAAATCGTTCGACATGGTCTGACCGCCGATGATCACATCGCCGTTGTCTGCCACTTCGATGGCACGGGCCGCATCGTCGCGCGAGCCACCGATATAGGTCGCATAGAGCAGGGTCGAAAGATCCAGGCTGAACACCGCAAGAAAGCCATCCTGCCCGCCGCCGTAGCCACCGAAGGTGGTGTAGTCCGTGACCGGAAGATCGGCAGAATTGGTGGAGCCGGTTATATAGACCGCCTGGTCAGTCACGACGATGCCTTCGGCACCTTCACCGCCCGAACCACCAAAGTAGGTGGCGCCCAGCAGGGTGGTCCCATCCGCCGAGATATACGTGATCATGGCGTCGCTGGGGCCGTTCAGGCTGGATTGGTAGGCAGTCGCGCTTGTCGTGATATCGACGCTGGAGGTGAACGAGAGGGCGTAGAAGTCCCCCTGGCTGTTCACGGCCAGTTGGTGCGTTTCCGACCCTTCGCGATCCGAACCACCGAAGAAGGTCGCGGATTTCAGGGTGCGGCCGTTGGTTTGCCCGTCGAATTTCGCCAGATAGATATCGTCGTCACCCAAGGCGTGGCTTTGCAGGGCGCCGGCGGTTGTGGTCAGATTGCCGTTGTTGCTGGCACTGAACGAGATGTTGATATCGCCCACGTCATCAACACGAACCGAGGGAACGCCGTGCCCCCTGCCGCCGATATGGGTACCATAGAGCAGCGATTGGCCGTCGGACGACAGTTGCAGGTACATGTTGCTGCCTGGCGTGCGGGTCATCGCGTCCGGAGTCAGCAGGGTGTCGGACATCGTGCTTTCTGCATTGGTATAGCCGACGTGAACCACACCCTGATCATCCACATCGATGTCGCGAATGAACCCGGCGTCACTGCCGCCCAGATAGGTTGTCCATTCCATCGCACCCGTGTCGGCGTCCAGCTTGGTCACAAAGCCATCCTGTTCGCCGTACAGGTTGTTGGGAACCGTGTCGCCGCCGAAGTTGCCCTGGTAGGCGCCAGCGGTCGTCAACAGCCCGTCGCCGGCCCGTCCGGCAATATACACATAGCCGTCGTCCGAGACCTCCAGCGCATAGGCGCGGTCATAGCCCTTGCCGCCGATGCGTCCGGACCACAGCAAAGTTCCGTCCGGGGCGTACTTCTGGACGACGACATCCATTTCGTCTGCCCGGCCCGCACTGGCCGCGCCCTGATTGGTCTTGTAATCCAGCCCCGATGTGATCGCGACGCCGTTCGGAGAGGATGTGCCGCCCGTCACATATATGTTCCCGGCACTGTCTACAGCTACATCTCGCGCGACTGTTCTGTAAGAGCGTTGACCATCAATGTATGTCGAAAAAGAACTCTGCAGCCCGTAACTTGACATTACTACCTCTTCCACTTGATCATTTCTGTACCAGCACCTGCGAAACGCTGTTCCGCAGAATGCACGCTGTCGTTGTATTGCAACCTATGCGTGTAGTTTCCCTTGACGCAACCCGAGCGCGAGGATTTAGGCTGAAATCCGCCCAAATGACCTAGGGTTAGCCACATTGACGCGCAGGGTGATTGCGTTTCGGGGAACTTGCTGTCCGCGACCTCGCGGGACGGGCATTTCGGGACAGTCAGCCCTGAAATCTGCATCGCACCGGGATCGACTGCCGGGTGTCAATTCCATGAAATTACCACGCAAGCCACATGTTGAAATCCTGATTTCAGCATCAATTGCAACAGGTAACGTACGTTCATTACCTGCAAGTCAATTTCGGCAAGAGAGGCCTGTCCAATTGCAGAAACCGCAGAAATCCTCGGTGAAAACCTCATTCGGACTGAACATTTCGAGGCAGGAAGCGACGGTTTTCAATCGCAGAATCTGTCTGCCGAAGCGGCGAGTCACCTTTTTGGAAAAATTGGCTCGCTCGGGCTTGGCGCGGGGCGCCAACGCCGGAAATTCCTTCTCTGGGGCGTCATCCGCCGCCGGATTTCCCGAATCAAGCACGGAAAATACCGTCGGAAGCCCCCGTGTTGCACAGCACAAGTCGGCGAATCATTGCGTTGAAAGACGTGAGTCGGGCACCGTTGTCGTGGATCGGCTGAGCCGTTCCCGGAACGCGACAGTTCGCGGCCTGCAATACTGCTCCCTGTATCGGCTGATTATTGCCGAAACAAAAAATCAAGATGCACAGGATATGAAACGCGTGTCCTGCGGCAATCCAATGGCGGATATGAGAAGCAGGTGCCGCGTCATGTTTGAAAATTGGTCTTGCTTTC
The DNA here is from genome assembly GCF_014901205.1 of Meridianimarinicoccus sp. MJW13. Classification (GTDB taxonomy): domain Bacteria; phylum Pseudomonadota; class Alphaproteobacteria; order Rhodobacterales; family Rhodobacteraceae; genus Meridianimarinicoccus. Next base: position 61,441 of record NZ_JACNMU010000008.1, on the reverse strand, counting down.
CCAGAACTGCATACATTTGCATACAAATAATAGAGTAGAGCCGATCTTTGCATTCTGGAAAACACTGTCGGATATCCAGAACTGAATAGGGGCCGGTGACTCGCTCCGGTCGCGGCCGGGGTTTCGACCAAAAACCCGGCGCCCTCCCAACGTTTGCCATCCCGCCGTCAGGGCGCATCGGTCCCAAAGTGGAACGGACCCAGCTTCTCCCAGAGTTTACTCTTGGGAAACATTCGAGAGCGGATATTTGTTGAAAGGATTTGTTAACCTTATCCAGCCGCGACACCGCCCACTTTGATGAAGGTCAATGTCAGCGACAGTGTATCCGCACCGGACCGCTTTTCCATGCAGATTGGCAAGTGCAGACTGATTATCAAAAATAACCTAAAAGAGATGACGGTGCTTTCCGGGTGGCGGGGGCGGGGCCTGGCGTCCTAGGACTATCCCAACGTCGACGTATTCAGGAGCCTGCCATGACCGCCACCTATTTCGCTCCGCACGGAGGCCATCCGGGCCAGGATCAACTGCTTACCGATCGTGCGGTCTTCACCGACGCCTACGCGGTGCTGCCCAAGGGCACCATGCGCGATATCGTGACCAGCTTTCTGCCGTTCTGGGACGATACCCGCCTTTGGGTGATCGCCCGGCCGCTGTCGGGGTTTGCCGAGACCTTCTCGCAATACATCATGGAAGTGGCGCCGGGTGGCGGGTCAGACCGGCCCGAGACCGATCCCGAAGCCGAAGGGGTGCTGTTCATCGTCGAAGGCACGGCCACCCTGACATTTGACGGCACGGCGCATGAGATGACGCCGGGCGGCTATGCCTATCTGCCGCCGTCCAGCACCTGGACCCTGCGCAACGCAGGGCCCGAGACCTTGCGCTTTCACTGGGTGCGCAAGGCCTATCAGGCGGTCGAGGGTCTGGACCAACCGGATTTCCTGATCCTGAACGAAAACGATATCGCCCCGACCGAAATGCCCGACACCGACGGCAAATGGGCCACCACGCGCTTTGTCGATCCCACCGACCTGCGCCACGATATGCATGTCACGGTGGTGACCTTCCAGCCTGGCGGGGTTATCCCCTTCCTGGAAACCCATGTGATGGAGCACGGGCTGTACGTGCTGGAAGGCAAGGCGGTCTACCGGCTGAACAACGACTGGGTCGAGGTCGAGGCCGGCGATTTCATGTGGTTGCGCGCTTTTTGCCCGCAGGCTTGCTATGCGGGCGGGCCGGGGCGGTTCCGTTACCTGCTGTATAAAGATGTGAACCGCCAGATGCCGCTGCGCCCGCAGCGCTGACACCCCTTATTCCGGCGGCTCTGGGACAAGGCCGCCGATGGCCGCAGTCAGGTCTTTGGCCGCCTCGATCACGGGGCGGCTGAGCCGGTCGATATGCCGGGCGCTGATCCGATTGGACGGACCGGAAACCGAGATCCCGGCAATCGCCTCTCCGGTCACATCGTAGACCGGCGCCGCGACACAGCGCATGCCGCTGTTCTTTTCCTCATTGTCAAAAGCATAGCCCTGGGTGCGCACCGTTTGCAGGTCGCGGCGCAGGGCATCCGGGTCGGTGATGGTCTGTTCGGTAAAGGCCGTCAAAGGCCCCATTGCCAACACCCGCTGAAAACGCTCTTCATCCATCCCCGCCAGCAAGGCCTTGCCGATGCCCGAGGCATGCAGCGGCGACAGGGTGCCGGGGGGAAAGAAGGCGCGGATGCTGGCGTGGGTTTCCACCTGGCTCAGAAACAGCACCGCGCCCTCCTGCGCGATGCCGATATTGGCGGTTTCACCCGTGGCTTCCATCAGCTTGCGCAGGATCGGGCGGGCGCGATCCACCAGGCTGGTGCGGCGCAGGAAACGCGCGCCGATGACAAAGGCCCGCGGCCCGATGTGCCATTGCTGTTCCTCGGCATCGAATTCCACCAGACCCCGGCCCTGAAGCGTGACCAGAACGCGGTACACCGTCGCCGGAGATTGCCCCATTTCGCTGGCGATGGCGGTCAGCGTCTTGCCCTGCGCCTCGCTCAGATACTCGAACACCTCCATCGCGCGATCCAGCGATTTGATGGTGTTCTGGCCGGTCTTGTCATCCCATCCGCGCGGCCGCCCCCGCGACTTGCGCACCGGTCCACCGTCATTGTCTTGCGTTTCCATAAAAACCTTCTGGTTTGCTGTGAAAGCCTAATTCATGATATGAAAAAAGTAAGATCATGACAACAAATGGTTTTTTAAGTCTCTACGCAATCTGAAAACGCATTTCAAAAAAGTTCCCCTGTGAGAACAGTCCGCCTATGGTGCTCTCAACGACGCAAGGAGTCATCCATGAGCTTTCAGAACCCGGTCTTCATCCCCGGCCCGACCAACATCCCCGAAAGCCTGCGCAAGGCTTGCGACATGCCCACAATCGACCACCGCTCGCCACTGTTCGGCCAGATCCTGCACCCGGCCCGCGAAGGCGTGCGCAAGATCCTGAAAAGCGACGCGGCCGAGGTCTTCATCTTTCCCTCCACCGGCACCGGGGGCTGGGAAACCGCGCTGACCAACACGCTGTCGGCAGGCGACAAGGTTCTGGCGGCGCGCAACGGCATGTTCAGCCATCGCTGGATCGACATGTGCCAGCGTCACGGGCTCGAGGTTCAGATCGTCGAAACCCCCTGGGGCGACGGTCTGCCGGCGGACCGCTATGAAGAGATCCTGACCGCCGACACGGCGCACGAGATCAAGGTCGTTCTGGCCACGCACAACGAAACCGCCACCGGCGTGAAATCCGACATTGCCGCCGTGCGCCGTGCCCTGGACGCAGCCGGCCACCCGGCGCTGCTGTTCGTCGACGGGGTCAGCTCGATCGCCTCGATGGATTTCCGCTTCGACGAATGGGGCGTGGACGTGGCCGTCGCCGGCTCGCAGAAGGGCTTCATGCTGACCGCCGGTCTGGCCATCGTCGGCTTCAGCCCCAAGGCAATGGAGGCCACCAAGACCGCCGGTCTGCCGCGCACCTTCTTTGATGTGCACGACATGGCCAAGGGTTACGCCAACAACGCCTATCCCTATACCCCGGCCGTCGGCCTGCTGAACGGGTTGAACATCTCTTGCCAGATGCTGCTCAGCGAAGGTTTGGACAATGTCTTTGCCCGCCATCACCGGATTGCCGAGGGGGTTCGCGCAGCGGTCTCTGCCTGGGGGCTGGAGCTGTGTGCCAGCGATCCCTCGGTCTATTCCGACACGGTCAGCGCCATCCGCACCCCGGAAAGTTTCAATGCCACCGATATTGTCACCCATGCGGCCAACACCTATGGTGTCGCTTTCGGGGTTGGTCTGGGCGAGGTTGCGGGAAAGGTGTTCCGCATCGGCCACTTGGGCAGCCTGACCGATGTCATGACCCTGTCGGGCATCGCCACCGCCGAGATGTGCATGGCCGATCTGGGTCTGAGCATCCCGTTGGGTTCGGGCGTTGCGGCGGCGCAGGACTACTATCGTGGCCACCCCGCAGCGGCCCTTAAAAGCGCTGCATGATGAAGGATCTGGTGATGCAAATCCCCACCTATGACGACATGCTGGCGGCGCATGAGCGGATCAAGCCGCACATCCGCCGCACGCCGATCCGCACCTCGGACTACCTGAACGAACTGACCGGCGCGCAACTGTTCTTCAAGTGCGAGAACTTCCAGGAACCGGGCGCCTTCAAGGTGCGCGGGGCCACCAACGCGGTCTTCGGGCTGGACGAAGGGCAGGCGGCCAAGGGTGTGGCGACACATTCCTCGGGCAACCATGCGTCCTGCCTGTCCTATGCCGCCATGCGCCGGGGCATTCCCTGCAACGTGGTCATGCCGCGCACCGCGCCGCAGGCCAAGAAGGACACCGTGCGCCGCTATGGTGGCAAGATCACCGAATGCGAGCCCTCGACCACGTCGCGGGAAGCCACCTTTGCGCAGGTGCAGGCCGAAACCGGTGGCGACTTCGTGCATCCCTACAACGATCCGCGCGTGATTGCCGGGCAGGGGACCTGCGCGAAGGAGTTTACCGAACAGACCGGCGGTCTGGACATGGTGGTTGCGCCCATCGGCGGTGGCGGCATGATCTCGGGCACCTGCCTGACCCTGTCGACGCTGGCCCCCGAAACCCGGATCATCGCCGCCGAGCCGGAGCAGGCCGACGACGCCTATCGCAGCTTCAAGGCTGGACATATCATTGCCGACGACGCGCCCAAGACCATCGCTGACGGGCTGCTGGTGCCGCTGAAAGATCTGACCTGGCATTTCGTCTCGAACCATGTGAGCGAGATCTACACCGCGTCGGACGCCGAGATCATCGCAGCCATGAAACTGACGTGGAAGCACCTGCGGGTGGTCATGGAGCCTTCCAGCGCCGTGCCGCTGGCCACCATCCTGAAAAACCCCGATGCGTTCAAAGGCAAGCGCGTCGGCGTCATCATCACCGGCGGCAACGTCGATCTCGACAAACTGCCGTGGACTTAATGAGGGAGCACCTCCAATGAACGCACCTGTCAATCTCTCCGATCTCGAAGTCGGTTTCGATGTCCCGGCACTGCCCGGCATGGACGAAGCCGATATCCAGACGCCCTGCCTGATCCTCGATCTGGACGCGCTGGAATACAACATCAAGAAAATGGGCGATTACGCCAAGGCCCACGGCATGCGCCACCGCGCCCATGGCAAGATGCACAAGTCGGTTGACGTGCTGAAGCTGCAGATGGAACTGGGCGGCGCCATCGGCGTGTGCTGTCAGAAGGTCTCCGAGGCCGAGGTTTTCGCCCGGGCCGGCATCAAGGAAATCCTGGTGTCGAACCAGGTGCGCGACCCGGCCAAGATCGAGCGTCTGGCACAACTGCCCAAATACGGCAGCGAGATCATCGTCTGCGTTGACGATGTCGCCAACGTTGCCGACCTGTCGGCCGCCGCGAAAAAGCACGACGTCAACCTTGGTGTTTTCATCGAGATCGACTGCGGCGCGGGCCGCTGCGGTGTGATCACCACCGATGCGGTTGTCGAAATCGGCAAAGCCGTGCGTGACGCTGACAACCTGACCTTCAAGGGCATTCAGGCCTACCAGGGCGCCATGCAGCACATGGACAGCTTCGAGGACCGCCAGGCCAAGCTCGACGCCGCCATCGCGCAGGTCAAGGACGGTATCGCCGGCCTGAAGGCCGAAGGCATCGACTGCGAGCTGGTCTCGGGCGGCGGCACCGGCAGCTACTATTTCGAAAGCAACTCGGGCGTCTACAACGAGCTTCAGTGCGGTTCCTATGCCTTCATGGATGCCGATTATGGCCGCATCCTCGACAAGGATGGCAAGCGCATTGACCAGGGCGAATGGAAGAACGCGTTCTTCATCCTGACCAGCGTGATGAGCCATGCCAAGGCCGACAAGGCCATCGTCGATGCGGGCCTCAAGGCGCAGTCGGTCGATAGCGGGCTGCCGTTCATCTATGGCCGCGACGATGTGGAGTACATCAAGTGCTCGGACGAGCACGGCGTGGTGTCCGACCCCAACGGCGCGCTGAAGGTCAACGACAAGCTGCGGCTGGTGCCGGGCCATTGCGACCCCACCGCCAACGTCCACGACTGGTATGTGGGCGTGCGGGGCGGCAAGGTTGAAACCCTGTGGCCGGTGTCGGCCCGCGGCAAGGCCTACTGAAGCCCCTTCGTTTCGGTGGGGCTGGCTCGGGAGGAGCCGGAAAGTCGCCCGTGTGTATGCCTTCCCACCGGCAATGGCACACGGGCGCGCGAACGGAATTTGGAGAATGACATGTTGATCGTACCCGAACGCGAAATCGCCGACCTGATGACCCGCGACGCGGCCTTTGCGGCGGTCGAGAAGGTCTTTGCCGCGATGGCATCCGGGAAGGCCTACAACTTCCCCGTGGTGCGCGAGGCCATCGGCCATGAAGACGCGCTTTACGGTTTCAAAGGCGGCTTTGACCGGGCCGGGCTGACGCTGGGTCTGAAGGCGGGCGGCTACTGGCCCAACAACCTTGAAAAGCGCGGGCTGATCAATCACCAGTCCACGGTCTTCCTGTTCGATCCCGACACCGGCAAGGCGAAGGCCATGGTCGGCGGCAACCTGTTGACCGCGCTGCGGACGGCGGCGGCTTCTTCGGTCTCGATCCGGCACCTGGCGCGGAAAGATGCCAAGGTCATCGGCATGATCGGAGCGGGCCACCAGGCGAAATTCCAGCTGCGCGCCGCGCTGGAACAGCGCGACTTCGAAAAGGTCATCGGCTGGAACCTGCACCCCGAAATGCTGTCCAACCTTGAAGAAGTGGCCGCCGAGGCCGGTCTGCCCTTCGAGGCGGTGGACCTGGACGAAATGCGGGCGGCGGATGTGATCATCTCGATCACCTCCTCTTTCGATGCGATCCTGAACGCCGACCAGGTCAGCCCCGGCACCCATGTGGCCTGCATGGGCACCGACACCAAGGGCAAGCAAGAGGTCGACCCGCAGCTTCTGGTCAAGGCCGATGTCTTTACAGATGAGGTGGCCCAGTCCATCAGCATCGGCGAGGCCCAGCACGCCGTGGCCCAGGGGCTGATCGCCGAGGCCGATGTTGCGCAACTTGGGGCCGTCATCAACGGCACCAATCCGGGCCGCATCTCGGACGACCAGATCACCCTGTTCGACGGCACCGGCGTCGGCCTTCAGGATCTGGCCGTGGCCGCCGCCGTGGTCGATCTGGCGGTCGAAAAAGGCATCGCCATCGAGGTCGACTTCTAGGCCGACCCGCCAGCCCATCGACCCCATCCGTCTCTGACCTCCGGTTGCGCCATAAGGCGCAGCCGATGGCAGAGACCTGTCTGAACGCTTCGGTCCTGCAAGGAGCGGCCCCCCGGCACGGGACCCGGTTGCGGACACCGGCGGGAACCGGGGAACTTTCCCGGGCGCGCCAACGCGCTGATCTACGGCCAACCCTTCGCCGCAGGTGAAGGCCGCAACCTATTGTTTCTAAACAGTTACCGACATTAAGTTTTTCCCATCCGGATGGGCAGGGGAAACCGCGCCCATATTGCACGCCCGGCATCACCCCGCGCGGATTTCGCGCCATCGCCGCCCTGGCCGGCGCAGATGCGGCCAGTGACCGCTGAAGCCGCAGGCCGGTCCGCTGCTGCGTGAACCGGACAGGTAACACCGACCTGCCCATCCATGGGGATATCGGACCTGGCGAGGAGTGACCTTGGGATGTCTGACCCGACGATCGATGCCGTGAACAAGTCACTGCCGAAAGGCGAACGGATGGCCCCTGGGCTTCAGAGCGTTCTGGCGATGCGAGCGGGCGCGATCGGCATGGCGATGACGCCCGCACCGCTGGTGCCATTCGGGCAACCTGCTGGCCTTGCAAACCGCCTTCGGGCTGAACAAGGCTTTCAATGGCACTGGCAAGGTCACCGAGGAAAAGCTGATGCAAGCGGCCTTGCAGCGGACGGCGCGCCCTGATCGCGACCGCACAATCGTTGAGACACTCAAGCGCCCCGGCTTCTGCCCGGGCGCTTATGCGTCAGATGGGGCAGCCACCAACCCTTGCATGGTTCGCACCCCGTGATCGACGGCGAATTCCACCAGAAGCCGCACTTTGGGATCCTGCAACTTCTTGTGCGGATACAGGCAGCCGAAGACCGAGGGCGCGGGGCGGGCGTGCGGCAGCACCTCGACCAGCCGCCCGGCGGCCAGATGTGCGGCCACGTCGAATTGCGGCTTGTTGACGATACCCGCCCCGGCCAGCGCCCAATCGGTCAGCACATCGCTGTCATCGGCATCGAACTTGCCGCTGACTTCGTACTTGCGCAGCCCATCGGGCGTGTTCAGCATCCAGTAATATTCGGGCGACCGCGGATAGCGCAGCAGCAGGCAGTTGTGGCCGCGCAACAGATCCTCGGGATCGGCGGGGACGCCATACCGCTCAAGATAGGCCGGCGCGGCGCAAAGCACGCGCGGGCAATCGGCGATCTTGCGCATCTTCAGGCTGCTGTCATGCGGGGTGCCGACGAAGAAGGCCACGTCCAGACCATCGGCCAGCAGATCGACCTTGCGGTCCGACATGCGCATCCGCACTTCGATTCCGGGATTGCGGTCCACGAAGTCGGGGATCATCGGCGCGATGATGCGCCGTCCGACGCCCAGCGGCGCGGTGATGCGGATCACTCCGCGCGGCGCGGTTGAAAACTCGGCCACCACCGCCTCGGCCTGGTCCACCGTCTCCAGCACGCGGCGGGCTTCTTCATAGAATCGCTGGCCAACTTCGGTCGGCGTCAGCGACCGGGTGGTGCGGTTGAACAGGCGAACGCCCAGATGCTGCTCCAACTCCTTGATGCGTTTGCTGGCCACAGCCGGGGTCAGTCGCAGGTCGCGGCCTCCGGAAGTGATGCTGCCAAGTTCGACCACGCGGGTGAAGACCCGCAGACTTTCCAGATAGGCCATTCAGAACACGCCCATTTCTTCCGCATGACCGTCCATCGGCCAGCACCGCATCATTTTCAACGTTCTGTTGAAAGTTATTCCCAAACAACGTCGTTTGTCGAGGCAGTCGCGCAGGGTAGTGTTGGAACACCCGCTTTTCCCCAGCCTGACCGGAGGCCCGATGGACCCGCAACCCCATATCCGCTTTCTTCTCAACGGAACCGAGATCACGGCCAGCGACGTGCCCGCGACGCAGACGCTGCTGGATTACCTGCGCATAGAACGCCGCCTGACCGGCACCAAGGAAGGCTGCGCCGAAGGCGATTGCGGGGCCTGCACCGTGCTGGTTGGCCGGCTGCATCAGGGCAGCCTGCGGTACGAGCCGGTGAACGCCTGCATCCGCTTTCTGGCCTCGCTGAACGGCTGCCATGTGGTCACCGTCGAACATCTGTCGGGCCCCGATGGCCGCCTGCATCCGGTGCAGCAGGCGATGGTCGATTTTCACGGCAGCCAGTGCGGGTTCTGCACGCCGGGATTCGTGATGTCGCTGTATGCGCTGTGGATGCAATGCCCGCAGCCGACCCGGACGCAGGTGGAAACCGCGATCCAGGGCAACCTGTGCCGCTGCACCGGCTACGAACCGATCGTCAAGGCGGCGCTGGCGGTCAATACCTACGGCAGCCCGGCCAACGACTACCTGACCCGCGAACGGGCTGCGATCACCGCGCAGCTTGAGGCGATGCAGCCCAAGGTCCGGGTCGAGGTCGGCCCTGCCGACAACCGGGCCATCCTGCCCGTCGATCTGGATGATCTGGCGCAGGTTCTGGCCGAAACGCCCAAGGCCACCATCGTCGCCGGGGCCACCGATGTGGGGCTGTGGGTGACCAAGTTCATGCGCCCGATCTCGCCGGTGGTGTTCATCGGGCATCTCGAGGACCTCAAGACCATCGCCTTGACCGACACCGATCTGACCCTTGGCGCCGGCGTCACCTATGACGAGGCCGAGCCAGCGATCCGCGAAGCCTTCCCGCATATGGGTGACTACTGGGATCGCATCGCTGGCTGGCAGGTGCGCAGCATGGGCACCATCGGCGGCAATATCGCCAATGGCTCGCCCATCGGAGACACCCCGCCGGTGCTGATCTCGCTGGGGGCCGAGGTGACCCTGCAAAAGGCTGGCGGTCAACGCAGCCTGCCGCTGGAGGCGTTTTTCGTCGATTACGGCAAGCAGGAACGCGAGCCGGGCGATTTCGTCGCCAGCCTGCGGATCCCGCGCCCTGCACCGGGCCAGATCGACGCGGCCTACAAGATCTCGAAACGCCGGGACGAGGATATCTCCTCGGTCGCGGCCGGGATCAGCGTCGAGGTGGCGGATGGCATCGTGACCGAGGCCCGCATCGCCTTCGGCGGCATGGCGGCGACGCCAAAACGCGCCGCCAAGGCCGAAGCGGCGTTGCGCGGCCAGCCCTTTGGTGCCGCCGCCTTCGAGGCCGCGGCCAAGGCCCTGGCCGAAGATTTTACACCGCTGACCGACTGGCGGGCTTCTGCCGACTACCGGCAACTCGTGGCGGCAAACCTGCTGCGGCGGTTCTGGCTTGAGCATGGCGATCCGGCGCAAGCGCCCGACAGCCAGGCCGTGGCCTGAAAGGAGACGACGATGAAGGACATGCACACCATCAGCGGCGCGGTCAGCAAGGACCGCATCCATGACAGTGCCACCAAGCACGTCACCGGACAGGCCGAATACACCGACGACATTGCCGAACCCTGGGGCACGCTGCACGCCTATCTCGGCGTTTCATCCGTGGCGCACGGGCGCATCCGCACCATGGACCTGAGCGCGGTTCGCGCCGCGCCCGGCGTGGTCGATGTGCTGACCGCCGAGGATATTCCCGGCGTGAACGACATCAGCCCCACCGGACGCCATGACGAGCCGGTGTTTCCCACCAAGCTGGTGGAATACCACGGCCAGCCCCTGTTCGCGGTCATCGCCGAAAGCCGGGATGCGGCGCGACGCGCAGCGGAACTGGCCGAGATCGACTATGTGGAACTGCCCCATGCCATCGACGCCCCGGCGGCGCAGGCAGCGGGCCTGCCCTTGGTCACCGATCCGCTGACCCTGCAACGCGGCGATGTGGCCACCGGTCAGGCGGCAGCCGCGCACCGGGTGCAGGCGCGTATGGTCGTGGGCGGTCAGGATCACATGTACCTGGAAGGCCATATCGCCTTTGCCATTCCGGGCGAGGATGACGATGTGATCGTGCATTGCTCGACCCAGCACCCCAGCGAGGCACAGCACATGGTGGCCCATGTGCTGGGGGTGCCGTCGAACGCGGTGACGGTGAACGTGCGCCGCATGGGCGGCGGGTTCGGTGGCAAGGAAAGCCAGATGAACATCTTCTGCGCCGTGGCCGCCGTGGCCGCCAAGCGCCTGAAGCGCCCGGTCAAGATCCGTCCTGACCGCGATCAGGACATGACCGCCACCGGCAAGCGCCATGACTTTGTGATCGACTATGATGTGGCTTTTGACGGTGACGGGATCATTCAGGCCGTGGAGGGCACTTTTGCGGCCCGCTGCGGCTTCTCGTCGGACTTGTCCGGGCCGGTCACCGACCGGGCGCTGTTTCATGCCGACAACGCCTATTTCTACCCGCATGTGCGGCTGGTCTCGCGTCCGCAGAAGACCAACACCGTGTCCAACACCGCCTTCCGGGGCTTTGGCGGCCCGCAGGGCGTCATCGCCGCCGAGCGGATGATCGAGGAGATCGCCTACACGCTGGGCAAGGATCCGCTGGACGTGCGCAAGGCCAATTTCTACGGCGAGGCGGGCCGTGATCTGACGCCCTATCACCAGCAGGTCGAGGATAATGTCATCGGCCGCGTGGTGGACGAACTGGAGGCCAGCGCCGACTACCGGGCGCGCCGGGACGCGATCATTGCCGAGAACGCCAAGGGCGGGGTCATGCGTCGGGGCATCGCGCTGACGCCGGTCAAGTTCGGCATCTCTTTCACCGCGACCTGGTACAATCAGGCGGGCGCGCTGATCCATGTCTACAACGACGGCTCGATCCACCTGAACCACGGCGGCACCGAAATGGGGCAGGGGTTGAACACCAAGGTGGCGCAGGTTGTCGCCGATGCTTTCCAGGTGGATTTCGAACGCATCAAGATCACCAAGACCACCACCGAGAAGGTGCCCAACACCTCGGCCACGGCGGCCTCGTCGGGATCGGACCTGAACGGCATGGCCGCGCTGGATGCGGCGCGGCAGATCAAGGAACGACTGGTGGCCTTTGCCGCCGAAAGCCGCAAGGTCGCGCCCGAGCAGGTGGAATTCCTGCCCAACGCCGTGAAGATCGGCGAGGAGGTCCTGGCCTTCGACACCTTCATTCGCCAAGCCTATATGGCGCGCGTGCATCTGTCGGCGGCGGGCTTCTACAAGACACCCAAGATCCATTGGGATCGGGCCGCCGGCAAGGGCCGTCCGTTCTATTACTACGCCTATGGCGCGGCCTGTTCCGAGGTTTCGATCGACACGCTGACCGGCGAATACCGGGTTGAACGCACCGATATCCTGCACGATGTGGGCCGCTCACTGAACCCGATATTGGACAAAGGGCAGGTCGAGGGTGCCTTCATTCAGGGAATGGGATGGCTGACCACGGAAGAGCTGTGGTGGGACGACGCCGGACGGCTGCGCACCCATGCGCCATCGACCTACAAGATCCCGCTGGCCAGCGACCGCCCGCGCGTCTTCAACGTCGATCTTGCCGATTGGTCCGAGAACCGCGAGATGACCATCAAGCGTTCCAAGGCCGTGGGCGAGCCGCCCTTCATGCTGGGCATCTCGGTGTTCGAGGCGCTGTCGATGGCGGTGGCCAGCGTGGCCGACTACAAGGTCTGCCCGCGTCTGGATGCCCCGGCGACGCCGGAACGGGTGCTGATGGCGGTGGACCGTCTGAAGGCCGGGGTCTGAGCCGATGGCCCGTGCCGACGATCTTGCCATGTTCCTGGGCCAGCCCGGCCCGGTGGCGCGGCTGTGGCTGAGCCGGGTGCGGGGGTCTTCCCCGCGCGACACCGGCACCGATATGTTCGTGCGCGAGGACGGGCTTTTCGGCACCATCGGCGGCGGCCAGCTGGAGCATCTGGCCATCGACGCCGCCCGCGCCCTGCTGGCACGCGGCGACATGGCCGCCGATCTGGACCTGCCGCTGGGGCCGGCCATCGGCCAGTGCTGCGGCGGCCGGGTCGAGGTTGCGGTGCTGCGGATGAGCGCTTCGGACAAGGCCAAGGCCATCGCCGCGGCGCGCGAAGATGACGCCGCCCTGCCGGCGGTCTACATCCTGGGCGCCGGGCATGTGGGCCGGGCACTGGCGGCGCAATTCCAGCATCTGCCGGTGCGTACCGTCCTGATCGACCAGCGCGCCGACGAGTTGACCCTGTGCAAAGCCGCCATCGAGAAACGGATCAGCGCGATCCCCGAATTCGACATCCAGACCGCACCCAAGGGCAGCGCCTTCATCGTGCTGACCCATGATCACGGGCTGGATTTCCTGCTGGCCTCGGCCGCCCTGCAACGCCGCGACGCGGCCTATGTCGGGCTGATCGGTTCAGCCACCAAACGGGCCAAGTTCAAAAGCTGGTGCCGGAAACACTGCGACGGCGTCTCTGTCGCACCCCTGATCTGCCCCATCGGGGCAGGCGGCAGCCGCGACAAGCGGCCAGCCGTGATCGCCGCCCAGGTGGTGGCAGAAGTGATCACGGCGCTGACCTCTGAAACTGCCGCATTTCACCCCCACTGGGGCGCTGCTTCGCATATCGCGGCGCAGTGACATGAGCAGGCCGCGCAACTGTCCGGGAGGATGGGCAGGGCGCGCCGGTTTGAAAAGGAGGTCCCCATGAGGGATGGGAGTTATCACTACAAGCTGTTTGATCGCAGCGATTTCAGCGCATTCTGGGCGCTGTTCACCGACAACCTGATCAACCTGATGGTGCTGGCGGGGATCTGCCAGTTCGTGTTCCAGATGCCGGCCGAGATCGTCTTCGGTCGGATCATTCCGGGCGCGGCCATCGCCATTCTGGCCGGGGTCGCGGTCTATGTGCTGCTGGCCAAACGGGCCGCAGCACAGCATGGCCGCGATGTCACGGCCCTGCCGTATGGCATCTCGACCCCGGTGATGTTCGTCTACCTGTTCGGGGTGATCGGGCCGATCTACTGGGCCACCAACGATCCGGTTCTGGCCTGGCAGGTGGGCATCGGCGCGGGCTTCATGGGCGGCATCGTCGCCGGGTTGGGCGCCATCGTCGGGCCGTGGCTGAAGCGCGTGACCCCGCGGGCAGGCATGCTGGGCACCCTGTGCGGCATCGCGCTGGTGTTCATCGGCACCGTGCCGCTGGCCATCGTCTTTGAAAACCCTTTCGTCGGCTTTGCCTCGATGATCATCATCCTGTGGGGGCTGGTGGGCCGGTTCCGCCTGCCGTGGAACATTCCCGCCGGTCTGCTGGCCCTGATCGTGGGCACCGTGGTCGCCCTGTTGATCGGCGAAGCGCGGTTCAGCTTCGATGGCGTCGGCTTCTACCCGCCCGTGCCGTATTTCGGTGACCTTGTGGTCGGCATCCAGCATCTGTTCGACAACCCGGAACTGTTCCTGGTCCTGGTGCCGGTGCAGATCTACAACTTCATCGAAACCATGAACAACGTGGAAAGCGCCGAGGCTGCGGGCGACCACTATCCGGTGGCGCTGTGCCAGGTGACGGACGGGGCCGGGACCATGATCGGCGCGCTTTTCGGATCGCCTTTCCCGACCACCGCCTATATCGGACACCCGGCCTATAAACGCATGGGGGCGCATTCGGGCTATATCATCGGCGTGGGCATCGTGATCCCCTTGGCGGCCTTCTTCGGGTTGCTGGCCTTCCTCAACAACCTGATCCCGGTGGCCGCCGCCGCGCCGGTGCTGGTCTTCGTGGCGCTGAGCCTGATCACCAACACCGCGCATTCGGTCAAGACCGACCACATGGCCGCCGTGACCATCGCGATGATGCCCCATGTCTCGGCCTTCCTGATGATCAAATGGGGCGCGATGATCGCGGCACTGGCGGCGACCGGCGTGGTCGGCCTGCCCAGCCTCGGCGATCCCGACCTGACTGGGGCGCTGTTGCAGCAAGGGGCGCATTTCGAAGGCCATCTGGCGCTTAGCCAGGGCGCCATCCTGACCGGCCTGATCTGGGGCGCCATCGTGGCCAGCGTGATCGACGGCAACTTCCGTAATGCCGGTGGCTTTGCCCTGGCGGCGGCGGTGATGTCCTCGCTGGGGATCATCCACGGCGCCAGCCTGCATTGGCCGGTCCTCAGCGGCGTGTCGGCAGGCTATCTGATCGCGGCAGCCTTCCTGTTCATCTACCCCAAGTTCCACAAGGACGAGGATCTGGTGAACCCCAACGCGGTCACCGAAGAGCCGCCCGCCGCCCCGGCCGAGTAACGAGGTTCGCGCCCCGCGCGGGGCGCGAACATCCCTGCGGGCCATGGTCTCTCTCCTCCCATGGCCCGCATCAAATCACGACGGAATTTCCAGATGACCCAAGACCCCAGCCGCCGCCTGTTGCGCGGGCGTATCCTGACGTTTCATGCCGAGCCGACCGACGCCGCCGACACAAGTGCCTACAGTTATCACGACGACGGCGCGATCCTGATCGAGAACGGGACGATCCGCGCCATGGGGCCTTTTGCCCAGGTCGCGGCGAAAGCGGCGGACGTTCCGGTGACCGACCACCGCCCGCATCTGCTGATGCCCGGCTTCATCGACACCCATATCCATTTCCCGCAGGTGCAGGTCATCGCCTCGTGGGGGGCGCAGCTTCTGGACTGGCTGAACGGCTATACCTTTGTCGAGGAAACCCGCTTTGCCGATCCCGATCATTGCGCCGCCATGGCCCGCCATTTCTTTGACCTTCTTGGCGCCCATGGCACCACCACCGCCGTGGCCTATTGTTCGGTGCATACGGCCTCTGCCGAGGCGTTCTTTGCCGAGGCCGCGCGCCGCGACATGCGGATAATCGGCGGCAAGGTGATGATGGATCGCAACGCCCCCGACGGGCTGCGCGACACGCCGCAATCGGGCTATGACGACAGCAAGGCGTTGATCGCCAAATGGCACGGGCAGGGCCGGGCGCAATATGCGATCACTCCGCGTTTTGCCATCACCTCGACCCAGGCCCAGCTAGAGATGGCCGGCGCGCTGGTGGCCGAACATCCCGAGTGCTACGTCCAGACCCACCTGAGCGAGAACCACGACGAGATCGCCTATACCGCCGAGCTGTTTCCCGACGCGCCCGACTATCTGGGCGTCTATGAACGGGCGGGTCTGCTGACGCCGAAGATGCTGCTGGGCCATTCGATCCACCTGACCCCGCGCGAGATCGCTGTGCTGGCCGAAACCGGGGCCAAGCCGGTGTTCTGTCCGACCTCGAACCTGTTTCTGGGCAGCGGGCTGTTCGACGACGCCGGGTTGCGCGGGCAGGGCATCACCAATGCCATCGCCACGGACGTGGGCGCAGGCACCAGCTATTCGATGCTGAACACCCTCAGCGAGGCCTACAAGATCCTGCAGTTGCAGGGCCAGAAGCTGCACCCCCTGCGCGCCTTGCACTGGATCACGCGGGGCAATGCCGTGGCCTTGGGGCTTGACGACAAGATCGGCACGCTGGACGCCGGAACCGAAGCCGACATCGTGGTGCTGGACTCCTGTGCCACCCATGCCATGCAACTGCGGATGCAGCGCGCCCAAAGCCTCAGCGAAGAGCTGTTCATCTTGCAAACGCTGGGCGACGACCGCGCCATTGCCGAGGTCTATGTCGCGGGCCGCCCGACGAAATCCACCCCCCCGGCCGTCCTCACGCGGGAGTTGTGCGCCACGGATTGAGAAACCGGGGGCGCAGCGCCGTCACAGCCCGAACAGGCGGGCGAAGAAGACGGCGCTCATCCCGTAGCCGATGACCACGACGATGGTCCGCACCGCCCTGACCGGGATCGCCTTGGCCACCCAGGCGCCGCAATAGCCGCCGGCCACCGCGAAGATCATCATCAGGATCGCCTTGGGCCAGACCACGATCCCGGCAATGGCAAAGGTCGCTACCGAGATCGACGACAGCGCAAACGACAACCAGTTCTTGACCCCGTTGGACAGATGGATGTCGCGCCAGCCCCACAGGGCGAACAGCGACAACAGCACGATGCCCAGCCCACCGTTGAAATAGCCGCCGTAAAGGCTGACCAGGAACAGGCCGATGGCGCCCTCGGGGCGGAACCCGCGGGCATGGCGTTCGGCCCAGACCTTCAGATCCTGCCCGAACAGGAAGGCGGTGGTGGCGAACAGCAGCAGGAAAGGCACGATCAGCGAGAAGGCCTCGTTCGAGGACACCAGCAGCAGCAACGAACCCGCCAGCCCGCCCGCAAGCGTGATCGCGGTCAGCCGGATCATTTGCGCGCGCTTGAGTGTTTTCAACTCGTTCACATAGCCGAACACGCTGCCCAGATAGCCCGGAAACACCGAAACCGTGCTGGTCGCATTGGCCATCACCGGGGGCACCCCGGCCCAGACCAGCGCCGGAAAGGTCAGAAAGGTGCCGCCGCCGGCAATGGCGTTGACGATGCCCGCGCCGAACCCGGCCAGGGCAAGAACAATGGTCTCTAGCAGCATCCGCTGTCCTTTCAGCAAGAAAGGGCGGCGCACGCCGGTGCACCGCCCTTAGTCTGTCTAGCGCTCCGGCGGCCCGTTGTCAGGCCGCCGATGCAGGTTTTTCAGACGTGATCGTCGTGCGGCAGCGAGCCGTGGCCGTGACCGGCCATGCCGCCCGAAACCTCTTCGGTGGCCTCATCCGCCAGTTCCTCGGGCAGAACAAGGTTCAGCACGATGGCGATCAGCGCGGCGGGCAGGATGCCCGAAGTGGCCAGAACCTTCAGCGTCGACGGCAGGTACTGCAGCGCGCCCGGTTCCAGTTGCAGGCCCAGGCCCAGGCTGAGCGCGATGGCGAAGATCACCATGTTGCGGCGGTTCCAGACCACATCCGACAGCATCGAGACACCGGCCGCGACCACCATGCCGAACATGACGATGACGCCGCCGCCCAGAACCTCGATCGGCACGGTCGCGATGATGGCGCCGATCTTCGGTACCAGACCGCAGAGGATCAGGAAGATACCACCGATGGTCACCACGTGGCGGCTCATCACGCCGGTCATGGCGATCAGGCCGACGTTCTGCGAGAACGAGGTGTTGGGCAGGGCGCCGAACAGACCCGACACAGCCGTGCCCAGACCGTCGGCGAAAGTCGCGCCCTGGATCTCGGTGTCGGTGGCTTCACGACCCGCGCCGCCCTTGGTGATGCCCGAAACGTCGCCCACGGTTTCAACCGCCGAGACAAAGCCCATCAGGCAGAAGCCAAGGATGGCGGCAAAGGTGAACTCCATCCCGAAGTGCAGCGGGTTCGGCAGGGCAAAGCTGGCCGCGTTGCCGACGTTGCTGAAGTTGACCATGCCCATCATGAAGGCCACCGCGTACCCCACCAGCAGACCGATCAGAACCGCCGAGACCGAAATCATGCCACGGGTGAAGAACTTCAGCCCGAGGGTGACGAAGATCACCACCATGGCCACGAACCAGTTCTGGAGCGAGCCGTATTCCGGTGTCCCGATGGCCGGAACGCCGCCCGCCGCGTACTGGATGCCGACCTTGACCAGTGCCAGGCCGATCATCGTCACCACAAGGCCGGTGACCAGCGGCGGCAGGGCAAAGCGGATCTTCTTGATGTAGAGACCCAGAAAGGCGTGGAACAGGCCGCCCACGAAAACCCCGCCCATCAGCACGGCGATGGCATCGACGCCCTTGCCCGCCACCAGCGGGATCATCACCGGGATGAAGGCAAACGACGTGCCCTGCACGATCGGCAGCTTGGCCCCCACCGGGCCCAGGCCGATGGTCTGGATCAGGGTCGCGAGTCCGGCAAAGAACATCGACATCTGGATCATATAGATCATCTGCGGAAAATCGGGCGAGTTCGAGCCGAAGCCGAAGCCCGCCGCGCCGCACACGATAATGGCCGGCGTCACGTTCGACACGAACATGGCCAGAACATGCTGGATGCCCAGCGGGATCGCCTTTGCCATCGGTGGGGTGTAGTTGGGATCGCGGAGCTGTGCCGCTGTCCCGATTGAAGAATCTGCCATGGTGTCTGTCTCTCCTTTGTGGGCGAACCGGCTCCTCCTCCGGCGCGTCCTAGTTTTTGACGATCACGATGTCCTGTGCGAACCAGTGTTCCTCAAGATTGGGGCCGCTGCCGATACGGTCCACGACCGCGAACAGTCCCGGCTCTGACAGGGGGGCGAGAACCCCGTGCCAGACGCCCCGATGATAGTTGACGCCCTGTCCGGGCGCGGTCACGAAGGCCCGCGGCACGCCCGGTTTGTCCCCCTCATCCGGTGCTACGACCACCAGAAACGGCTCCTGGCTCATGGGCAGGAAGGCCTGGCTGCCGTCGGGATGCCGTTCGACCATGTCCAGCTTCAAGGGCAGGGCACGCGGTTGCGCCTTGAACAGGCTGATCCCGGCGCGGCCATCGGCAAAGTCCAGGGTCGCGCGGTCGTGGAACCGGCCGCACAGACCCTGGTTGATCAGCTTGTCGGGGGTGCCGCTGACGTCCAGCACGTCCCCGAACGGGGCAAACGCCTCGGCGGTCAGCGGCTGCACCTGGATGGTATCGCTCATGCGCCCAGCTTCTCTTGCAGTCGCAACTCGGCGATCCGTTCGACCTGGCGGCAGGCCTCGGCGAACTCGGTGTCGCGATCGTTGCCGATGCGGCGCTCGAAGGCGGCCATGATCGAATCCTTGGTGTTGTCGCGCACCGCGATGATGAAGGGAAAGCCGAATTTCTCGGTATAGGTTTCGTTCAGCTTGGTGAAACTGGCGCGTTCCTCGTCCGTCAGCGCATCCAGCCCGACCGAGGCCTGTTCGGCCGTGGATTCCGCGGTCAGGCGCTTGGCAGCGGCCAGTTTGCCGGCCAGATCGGGGTGCGCGGTCAGCACGCCCAGACGCTGTTCGGGACTGGCCGAGCGGAACACGCGGGCGAGGGCGTTGTGCACCCCAGCCGCACAGTCATGTGCCGGGCCCAGTTCCAGGTCGTGCGCGCCTTCGGCAATCCACGGACTGTGTTCGAACACGCCGCCGAATTCCTGCACGAAGGTGGCCTTGTCCATCCGCGACGGTGTCGCCTGTGGCTTCGGGGGATGCTCCTGTGCCCAATGGTCGGCAATCTGTTCACGGGTCGCGAACCAGACCCCGTCGTGTTGGCGGAAATAGTCCAGCGCCCGCTTCAGCGCGGCAGCGCGTCCGGGGCGGCCTGCCAGGCGGCAGTGCAGGCCGATGGACAGCATCTTCGGGGCGCCGGCCTGACCTTCGGCATACAGCATGTCGAAACTGTCCTTCAGATAGCTTTCAAACTGGGCACCATTGGTGAATCCCGCCTGGATCGCGAACCGCATGTCATTGCAGTCCATGGTATAGGGCACGATCAACTGCGGCTTGCCAGCTGCGGTGACCCAATAGGGCAGATCGTCGGCGTAGCTGTCTGCAATATATGCAAAATCGCCCACTTCTGCCGCAAGGTCGATCGTGTTCATGGAACAGCGCCCGGTGTACCAGCCGCGTGGCGCGGCGCCGGTCACCTCGGTGTGCAGGCGGATGGCCTCGCGGATCTGGGCACGTTCCTCGTCCGGCGACATGTCCTTGTGTTCGATCCACTTCAGACCGTGGCTGGCCATTTCCCAGCCCGCCGCCTGCATCGCGGCGGTCTGCTCGGGAGAGCGCGCCAGCGCCGTGGCCACGCCGTAAACGGTGATCGGCGTGTCCTTCAGCAGGCTATGGACCCGCCAGAACCCGGCCCGCGCGCCGTATTCATAGATGGTGTCCATGTTCCAGTGCCGCTGACCGGGCCAGGGCTGGGCGCCGGTGATCTCGGACAGGAAGGCCTCCGAGGCTGCATCGCCATGCAAGATGTTGTTCTCGCCGCCCTCTTCGTAGTTCAGCACAATCTGGATGGCGATCTTCGCGCCGCCGGGCCAGTTTGCCTTGGGCGTCCGGGGGCCGTAGCCGATCATGTCTCTTGGATATCGTGTCAACTTGGGTTCCCTCTGGTTTTACCACTTGATAAACTGGAAAATCACCTAGCATTATCAAAAAATATTAGAAGGAGCCTCTTTGCAGACCCCCTTTGCCACCTGAGGGCGGCAGGGACTAGTTAACTGTAAATCACGAAGGAGACACAACCTTGCCCGGATATCTGACCACCCATGTTCTGGACACTGCGCGCGGATGTCCCGCACATGGCCTGAAAATCGAGCTGTTCCTGATCGACGGCGACAGCCGTAAACTGCTGCGCGAGGTCTCAACCAACGACGACGGCCGCACCGACGAGCAGATCCTGCCGCCGACGGAATTCCAGACCGGCACCTATGAGCTTGTGTTCCACGTCGGCGCCTATCTGGATGCCTGTGGTGTGCCTGCGGAATCCCCGCGCTTCCTGGACCAGATCCCGCTGCGCTTCGGCATGTCCGAGCCTTCGCACTATCATGTGCCTCTGTTGCTGTCGCCCTTCGGCTACAGCACCTATCGCGGCAGCTGAGACCTGCGCGTCAGGGCTGATCCGTGTCCCGAATGATTGCGCCGATGCGGTCGATCATGAAGTCCATGAACAGCCGTGATTTGGGATCCTGCCGTCGCCGATGCGTAAACAGGCAGGCCATCTGAATGGGTTCCGGAGGTGTCTCGACGGCCACCGGAACCAGCGCGCCCGCACGCAGATGCTCTGCAATCTCGAACACCGGCTTCATGGCGATCCCGTGACCGGCCAGCGCCCAGTCGGTCAGAACATCGCCATCGTCGGATTCGTAGCGTCCCGACACCCGGAACCGTTTGGGCCCGTCCTCGGTCGACAACAGCCACTGAAACTCGGTCGCGCCGGGAAACCGCAGGCTCAGGCATTCGTGCTGTTCTGACACCAGATCGAAACCGCTGGCCGGCATCCCGCGCTGCGCGATATACGCGGGCGCCGCGCACAGCACCCGCGCCACATCTGCGATCTTGCGAATGCGCAGGTTGCTGTCTTGAGGCTGGCCCAGAAAGAATGCCAGGTCCAGACCCTCGGTCGTCAGGTCCACGCGCCGGTCGGTCAGGCGCAGGCGGACGCTGACCTCGGGATATTCGGCCAGGAACTCGGGCACCTTCGGCGCAATCAGCCGCCGGCCAACGCCCAAGGGGGCCGCGACATACAGCGACCCCTTGGGATTGTCGGTGATGTTGACGATCTGCGCTTCGGCGTTTTCCACCGCTTCCAGGATCTCGGTCGCGCCGCGATAGAACGATTTGCCCTGTTCAGTCGGCGTCAGGCTGCGCGTGGTGCGCTGGAACAGGCGCACGCCCAGATGTTCCTCCAGCTGCGAGATTCGCGCCGAGGTCACCGCCGGAGACACGCGTAGATCCCGACCAGCGGCAGACATGCTGCCCAATTCATAGACACGCACGAAGGTGCGGATATTGTCGAGATAGGACATTGTTCGTTTTTTTTTGATGCTGCTTGGACTTTCACACCGATAGCAGAATAAACCGGCTTGGACTAGGGTCGTCCAGACACCGAAAAACTGGGAGAAGCACTGTGTTCGAACTGGCAATCTTGTGGGACTGGGTGGCCTTTTCGGTCCGCTGGCTTCACGTCATCACGGCCATGGCGTGGATCGGCGCATCGTTCTATTTCATCGCGCTCGATCTGATGCTCAAGCCCAATGCCGACCTGCCCGCCGGCGCCTATGGCGAGGAATGGGAGGTGCACGGCGGCGGCTTTTACCACACCGTGAAGTACCTTGTGGCTCCGGCGCGGATGCCCGAGCATCTGACCTGGCACAAATGGCAAAGCTACACCACCTGGCTGTCCGGTGCGGCCTTGCTGATGATCGTCTACTGGGTCGGCGGAGAACTGTACCTGCTGGATCCCAGCAAGGTCGAACTGGCGCTGTGGCAGGGCATCCTGATCTCGGGCGGGTCGCTGACCCTTGGCTGGCTGGCCTATGATGCCATGTGCAAGTCCCGGCTGCGCGAGAACCCGACCCTGCTGATGCTGCTGCTGTTCGTGATTCTGGTGATCATGTCCTGGGGCTATAACCAGATCTTCACCGGCCGCGCCGCGCTGCTGCATCTGGGGGCCTTCACCGCCACCATCATGACCGCCAATGTTTTCTTCATCATCATGCCGAACCAGCGCATCGTGGTGAAGGATCTGCAGGAAGGCCGCACGCCGGACGCCAAATACGGCAAGATCGCCAAGCTGCGGTCGACCCACAACAACTATCTGACGTTGCCGGTGGTGTTCCTGATGCTGTCGAACCACTATCCGCTGGCCTTCGGGACGCATTACGCCTGGCTCATCGCCAGCTTGATCTTCCTGACCGGCGTCACCATCCGCCACTATTTCAACACCATGCACCGCACCGGCAAGGGGCCGAACTGGACCTGGCTGGCCACGGTGCTTCTGATGGTGGTGATCGCCTGGCTGTCGACCGTCCCCGGCATCGACACCTATGAGGAATCCGAAGCCCGCGAGTTGACGCCAGCCGAGCAGAAGTTCGCCTCGGTGGACAGTTTCGAGGATGCCTTCTACGCAGTGGTCGGCAATTGCTCCATGTGCCACGCACGCGAACCGTCGTGGGAAGGGCTGAACTGGGCGCCCAAGCACGTTGTGCTTGAGACCGAGGCCGATGTGGCGCGCCACGCCAAGCAGATCTACATGCAGGCGGGCCGCACCCACGCCATGCCGCCGCCCAATGCCATCGACATGGATCCCGAGGCGCGGATGCAGATCGTGGCCTGGTATCGCGACGCCACCGGGCACGGCAGCTAGGAAACAGTGGATCGAAGACCTGAAAGGCGGCCCGAAGGGGGCCGCCTTTTTCCGTTGGCAAGCCGGTCGGTGCGCGTCGCGTTCAAAGCCCCGGCCGCCGGATTGGCTCAGACGATGGCGCCGGGGTCAGTGTCGGGAAAGGCGACAAGCTGTGCACCGGACGTGAAGCTGGTGAAACTCTGGGTCCATGTGTGCATCGGCCACCTGAGTTGCACTGCCCCTTCAGCGGGCAGGTAGGCCGCCGTGTACAGCGTGCCGAAGCCCCGCGAAAACGCCATGGAATAGAGTGGCGGCTTGAGAAAACTGGAGATGAAGCGTTCCGCGGTCTCGGGGTGCAGGGTCAGCCGGTTCAGCAGGAATTTCTCGCGCTCGACCGTGGCGGTGAAACGGGCGTGGCTGGACCATTCCACCCGTTCCTGATGGTTGGTCGCCACCGGCGTGTTCGAGATGATGGTGGGCCGGTCCGGCGTCAGATAGGCGGTGACAAAGCGCATGGATCGGTCCAGCGCGGTGACGTTATAGCTCATGTGACAGGGCACACGGCGCAGCACATTCTCGGCATCGGCCACGGTTTCGCAAGTTTGCAGGATATAGCGCAGGATCAGCGGCACACCGAAGCCTTCGCCGACCTCGCGCCGCCCGCCGAAGGTCAACGACACCACCAGACCCGCATCGTTCATCCCGTCGACAAGACCAAAGAGCCCGTCGGTCATCGCGATCACCGATCGGCCCTGCCAGCAAGACTTCAGCAAGATCCCGTCGAAGGCCCGCGGGTGATAGTCGTAGTTGCGCACCAGCAAAGGGGCATCGCCGCGCCAGACCGCCTGGCTGCAGCCGGACAGATAGCGGGGCGGGCAATAGTAGCTGAGAAACCGCGCCGCGCTGTCGCTGCCGCCGGCCAGTTCGCACAGCTCGTCATACAGCGGCAGGATCTCGGGCATGTGGCGACGCAGGGCGATGCGGCTTTCCAGATAGGTCGGGCGGGCTGTCAGACCCTCGCGCGCCCACCAGTCCCTGTAGGCCGGCCAGAACTCCTGAAACAACCCGGTCCAGATCGGGCCGGGGTCGTCTTCACTGAGGGCCTGAAACCGAACAGACACGCTTACATCATCTTGAAGGCAGGTTCGCCGGAGGCTTGCGCCGCCGGCAAGGGCCGTGCCGTAAACGCCGACTTGATGCCGTCGATCCACGCCTTGGCGCGGTCGTTCAACTCGAAAGCCTTGGTCATCGACCGGCCGCGGGTGACCAGAATGCCCAGATCGGCGCCTTCATAGCGGTAATCGCCGGTGTTCAGGATGCGCAGGAAAAAGGCTTCGTTTTCGGTTTCCACCGCACGGCGGTGATAGTCGAACCGGTCGAAGACCACCTTGCCATTGTCCAGCATCGTGTAGATGCCGCTTTGCGGGGCCTCGGTGACCATGTCGACACTGTCGTCGGTGTGCTTGATGACCATCTGCGACCAGCTGTCGATCATGTCCGGATCGGACCAGCGCGCGTTGATTTTCTCGACGTCCAGCGAGAAGGGCTTTTTCGAGAATTCCAGAAGATGAAACAGGAACAACGGCGCATCCGCATGGGCAAAGGCGGCATGGTTGGTCATCGAACTGGCCCCGGTGATGCGTGGGTTCAACTCACCCAGCCACAGTACTCCGGTCTTCTTGTCGATCAGGAAATCCAGCTCGAAATAGCCGCGATAGCCGACCTTGCGCAACTGCTCGCCGAACTTGAAAGTCAGTTCGCGGGCCTGCTGGCGGGCCTTTGACGGGAAGGAGGTCGCGAGGATCTCGTTGCCGCACCAGCCGCCGCGATAGGGGGTCAGTTCCCTGAAGCCCACAAGCTCGGTCATCAGCGGGCCGACGATGGTGCCCTGGCTGGTGGCGCAAGCCTCGATGGCCGAGCCACGGCAGTCGATCCGCTTCATGATCTTGATCTCGCCTTCGCCGACGATGTCGTGTTCATGCTTCTGGAAGTCCGCCTCGGACTTGATGAAGAACGTGGTGTGGCCGCTGTCGCCAAAGGCCGATTGCAGCACCAGGTCGTTGCCCAGCCCGGCGTCCTTGCAGATCTTCTGCAGATGGGCGTAGCTTTTCACCTCGTGCAGGGCATTGGGCACCGACGGCACCCCGGCCTCGTCGCCGATGCGCACGGTTTCGATCTTGTTGTCGCACCGCTCGCGCAGGGCCGCCTTGGGGAACCAGATCTCGCCGCCCAACTCCTTGACCAGGGCTTCGGTCTTTTCGTTGAACATCAGGAAGACGAACTTGGGCTTGCCGCCGCGCTGCCTGACGAAATCCACCACTTCCTTGTGTTGCAACAGGTAGTTGTTGATGTCCTCGATCGACTGGAATTCGTCGTGCGGCACCTCGGAGGGCACCAGCACGTTGGGATGGCGCCCGTCGAAGCAGTCCATGTAGCAGATGTACTTGAAGTTCTTCACCCATTCGTCGATGCCGAGCAGGTTGAAGTTGGTGGCGGACACGAAATAGATCGGATCCTCGTTGGTGTGGAAGTACCGACGGATTTCAGAGATGTTCTTCAGCTTTTTCTTTGGCATGGTAACTCCCTCGTCGGTGGTTCAGTTCTTTGAAAGACGCTCCAGCGCATGGGGTGCAAAGACCCGAAGGCCCAGATCCGGGCGGTAGCCGTGGATTTCGCTGACGTCGAGCGCACGCATGAAGGTCAGAATCTCGCGGCTGATGACCTGTCCCGGCACAAGGATCGGAAAACCCGGCGGGTAGGGGATGATGAACGAAGCCGACACCAGCTGTTCGCCCGCGTCCAGCTTGGCCATGATCCCGTCGTCCAGATTCAGGTAGTCGCAATTTTCCTCGTCATAGGCCAGGAAGAAGGCCGTGCGGATGTCGCCTTCGGGGGTTTCGCCATTGCGGAAGGCGGTGTCGAAGCGGCTGAAATCGGGCAGTGGAGGCACATGCTCCACCAGGCTTTTGACCCGGTTGTCGAACGACCGTTTCTCCATGATCGAGGCATCGTCCAGCAGATCGTCCAGATCGTTGGCAATCCCCAGCAGCACTTCGATCAGATAGGCGATCGAGGATCGCGTGGTGCCGATGTTGGTCATGAACAGCACGGTGTTGCGCGAGGTCTTGTTGATCTGGATGCCGTGCTTGTCCATCAGGATCTGGGTCTTGAAGGTGTCGCCGTCCCAGCCGGTGCCGCCCACGGCAAGTGTCACCTTGGACGGGTCCAGCACGAATTCATCGCTGCCCCAGTGATCCCAGGCATCGGTCCAGCCCTGCTTTGAATCATAGTAGCTCTCGATCCCGCTTTCGCGATATTCGGCCGGGATCATGTCGGCCACGGTCAGAACCTTGAAGTATTTCTCAAGCTTGGGATGGGTGTTGATGGCCCGGCGCAGCGTCATGGCGCTGTCGATCTGGCGCTGCACGAACTCGTAGCCTTCCAGTTCCACCTGCCGTCGGCCCACGTCCAGCGAGGCGATGATCTGGTAGTTCGGCGAGGTCGAGGTATGGGTCATATAGGCTTCGTGGAAGGCCTGTTCGGTCTCGCCCTTGAAATCCTGGTCGTAGACATGGATCATCGATCCCTGCCGCAGCGAGGTCAGGGTCTTGTGCGTCGACTGCGTGGAATAGACCCGCACCCGTGCATGCGGCGGCGCGATCAGCCTTGTGTTGAGCAGGGTCTCGTCGTCGGCATCGGCCAGATCGGCCTGCTGCTTTTCCCAGGCCAGCGCCCGTTCGGGGCTTTTCAGCGTCCGGCGCAACGCTCCGGCCGTATGCATCGCGGTACGGCGGCGGTAGGCCGGGTTGAAGCGGGCGAAGGCGAACCAGGCTTCATCCCACAGGAACACCAGGTCGGGCTTGATCGCCAGACATTCCTCCATCACCCGTTCGGTGTTGTAGACCAGCCCGTCGAAGGTGCAGTTGGTCAGCAGCACCATGCGCACCCGGTCCAGTTTCCCGGCGGCTTTCAGTTCCAGCAGCTTGTGCTTGATTTCCTTGGTCGGCACCGCGCCATACATGGAATGCTGGTGCAGCGGATAGCTGTCCATATAGACCACATTGGCCCCGGCCAGCACCATGCCATAGTGGTGCGACTTGTGGCAGTCGCGGTCCACCAGCACGATGTCGCCCGGCCGGATCAGCGCCTGCACCACGATCTTGTTGCAGGTCGAGGTGCCGTTGGTGGCAAAGAACGTCTGTTTCGAGCCGAAGGCGCGGGCGGCGGATTCCTGGGCCTTCTTGATTGGCCCCTTGGGTTCCAGCAGGCTGTCCAGCCCGCCGCTGGTGGCCGAGGTTTCGGCCAGGAAGATGTTGGGACCATAGAAGGCGCCCATGTCCTGGATCCAGTGGCTGCGCGCGATGGATTTGCCGCGGCTGATCGGCATGGCGTGGAAGACGCCGGTGGGTTGCTTGGAATACTCTTTCAGCGCCGTGAAGAAGGGCGATTTGAACCGGCTGTTCACACCGCGCAGGATGTTCAGGTGCAACTCAAGGAAATCTTCCTGATTGTAGAACACCCGCCGGCAGCCGCCCAGATCCATCGCCGCGATGGTTTCGGCCGAGCGGTCGGTGACCAGATAGGTGTCCAGTTCGGGCCGGATCTTGTGCACCAGCCGGCAGGTTTCGGGGCCGTATTCCTCGGGGCGCAACCCGTCGACCTCTTCATCCTCGCTGACGCTGGTGAGGTACTTGTTCAGGATCGACACACCGTTGCGCGACTTCAGGGTCAGACCGGGCCTGACCACCACAGCCTGCACGTTGAAGTTGAACATGATGCCGATCAGCGCGTCTTCCAGGCTGGGCACGATCACCGGTTCGTAGATGAAGGCATCTTCGGGGCGGCGGGCGCGTTGCAGACTCCGGCGCAGCCAGCGTTCCTGATGCTCGCTCAGGTCGTCAACGATCAGCACTTCGAAATAGGGCCGCCCCAACGCGCGTTCCTCGGGCGAAAGCGAGGCTTCGTCCTCGAAATCCTCGGCGTCGACCTCGTTGGACATCAGTGGCACGACGCGGCGGCGATAGGCGCCCGACGACAGCGCCCGCGACGTGCGCA
The DNA here is from genome assembly GCF_014901205.1 of Meridianimarinicoccus sp. MJW13. Classification (GTDB taxonomy): domain Bacteria; phylum Pseudomonadota; class Alphaproteobacteria; order Rhodobacterales; family Rhodobacteraceae; genus Meridianimarinicoccus. The sequence continues at coordinate 33,053 of NZ_JACNMU010000008.1, read as the reverse complement.
GCACGCTGTGGCAGAAGTCGTCGACGTTGCGGTTTTCCACCAGCTTGCGCATGTGGTTGAAGGCCGCAGCGCCCGGGAAGGCCCAATAGGCCTCGATCGGGGCCAGGGCCGCGAACAGCTGTTCGGCCCGGTTCAGCAGGGATTTCCGCTGGCGGCTTTCGCTTGGATGCAAGGCCAGACCTTCGGCAACTTCGCGCAGGGTACTCCACCGATCGGCGCGCAACTGGGTGGCGCTGTAGTATTCCCCGATCGAAGGCAGGTTCTGTCCGTCGCCTTGACCCGGCTTGCTTCCGGACGCTTCGGTTGGTCGTTTCGTCATGGTCAAACCTGCTCTCTTTGGCTGGTGAAGTCTCGTAATGACGTGAACTCGTACGACACTGGGGAATGCGGCGGGCGCTTAGCCCGTTTCGCGATGCCAGCTGGCAACGGCCTTTTCCTCGGCCTCTTCCAGCATGGTGCGCGGGTCGGCGGCGCTGAGACCGGCAAGTGAGCCCTGCTTGGGCGTTTCCAACGGACCAAGCGCGTGCAGATAGGTGTCCGAGCCGCTGCCCGGATCGTAGATCGGGAAACTGACCTCGCGGTCGCGGAAGCTCTTCAGAACCTGGCCTAGCCCCTTCAGGCCGAATTCGCGCTGGCGGCGCACCTGATCGAGATCGATCTCGATGGGAAACATGTCGTCCTGCCCCGCCGACTGGTGCAGCACCATCGCCGCAGGATCGACCACCAGCGACCGTCCGACCCCACCCGAGCCCAGCCCGTTGATGTCGAAGACATAGCATTGGAACTGCGCCGCCGTGGCCCGCGCAATGGCAATTTCGGCCTCACGGTCGGCAGTGCCGGTCAGCACCGGATGCAGCAGAACCTCGACGCCCTGGCTGGTCAGTTGCCGCGTGGTTTCGGGGAACCACATGTCATAGCAGATCGACAGACCGAAGCGGCCGACCTCGGGGACATCGAAGATGCAGAATTCATTGCCGGCCGAGATGCCTTCCTCGTAGGGGCGGAAGGGGAACATCTTGGAATAGGTGGCCACGATGTTGCCATCGGGGTCGATGACCACCGAACTGTTCAGGATCCGGCCATCTTCCTTGGTTTCGAACATCGAGCCGGGGATAAGCCAAAGCCGATGCTTGCGCGCCTTTTCCTGAAACCGGACGATGTCTTCGTTGGGGAAGGGCTTTGAGAACCGGTGCAGCGGACCATAGGCGGCCAGTTCGCTGAACACCGCCATCTGGGTCCACGGAAAGCGCGCCATCAGAATGTCGATGCGGTGCAACATGGCATCGACATTGGAATGAAGCGGATCGACATGCATCTGGATGCCGGCAATTGCAAATGGGGTCATACTCGTCTGGTCTCCTGGTGGTCCGGTCGGGACCGAAAGTCGGGGGTGCCCATGCGCGCAAAAGCTGCGCTGTACGGGACCGGATTATCGGGCGTATGCCTGCCGGATCGGCGGCAGGGGCGGATGGGTCTGCCTAGCAGATCGGCGATCAAACCGCGCGCCCTGTGTCATCGCCGCGCAAGGCGGGCCGGGGCCGTGCGGCGCCTGCGCCGGTCCGGTCACCATAGCACGCAACGCGGGCAAGCAGGCGAATGCATGACGCGGCTGCATCGGCGGAGAAGGATATCGGGATCCCTCGAAGGAACTGGGCGCCTGTCATCGTATGCGTCACGCAAGTGGTCATGGACTGCCACATTGGCGCGAGTCGCCGGCGATTGAAACAGATATTTTTCTGGCAGGATCGCGGTGCCGGACTGACATGGCGGCATCGGGCGGTGCCGTTCGGGCAAGACCTGCGGCACCTGCCGGTCGGCGGTCGGGCAGGGCCGCACCCGGCGGCCCCGCGTCTTTCAGTGCGACAGGATCGCCATGGCGTCGGCGTCCCACGACACCCAGACAGGGGCATCGCCATGCCGGGACAGGGTCGCTGCATCGGTGAAGGCGCGCAGGGTCTGCCCCGGTGCATCCTCCAGTGCGATGTCCACGGCGCTGCGGCTGCCCAGGAACACGCGTTCGGTGATCCGCCCGCGCACGGCGTTGGCGGTTCCTGGCTGTTCGGCGTGCAGTGACAGGTTTTCCAGTCGCAGCGAGGCGGCCATCTTCTGCCCTGCCTGCGGCGCACCGGAGGCCGCCAGACCGATCAGCGGAATGCCCTGCCAGTCAAAGCTCACCTGTCCGCTGGCGCGGTCCACACCGCGAATCTCGCCTTCGATCAGGTTGGTGTCGCCGACGAATTCGGCGACAAAGCGGCTGGCCGGGCGGAAGTACAGATCCTCGGGCGTGCCGTCCTGTTCGATCTTGCCCGCGTTCATCACCACGATGCGGTCGGACATGGTCAGCGCCTCTTCCTGATCGTGGGTCACGAAGAAGAAGGCCTTGTGGGTCCGGCGCTGGATCGACTTCAGTTCAAGCTGCACCTGGTGGCGCAACTTGGCGTCCAGCGCACCCAGCGGTTCATCCAGCAACAGCAGGTCCGGATCCGGGGCCAGCGCCCGCGCCAGCGCCACCCGCTGCCGCTGCCCCCCCGACAGTTGCGAGGGATAGCGGTCGGCAAAGGGGGTCAGTTCCAGAAAGGTCATCAACTCGTCCAGCCGCGCCTTGATCGCGGTCTTGGACATGCCTTTCAGTTCCAGCCCGAAGGACATGTTCTGCGCCACGGTCATATGCGGAAACAGCGCGTAGTCCTGAAACACCATGTTGATATGGCGTCGTTCAGGCGGCAGGGCGGTGACATCCTCGCCGCTGAGGATGATGCGGCCGGTGTCGGGTTTCTCGAACCCGCCGAGGATGCGCAGGGTGGTGGACTTGCCACAGCCCGACGGCCCCAGGAAGGTGACGAATTCGCCGGGATTGATGGTCAGATCCATCTGGTGCAGGGCGACGGCCTTGCCGAAGCTTTTCGAGATCCCTTCCAGGCGGACAAGCGGTTCCTTTTCGGAGCTCATTTTCAGGTGTCCTTGTTCATGCGGCGGCTGGAACGTTCGGCCCAGACCCCCAGCACCGCGGTCAGCACCAGCGCCACGGCAGAGATTGCATTGATTTCCGGCGACATGCCCGAGCGCAGCTTGGCAAAGATCAGCACCGGAAGCGTCGGTTGATAGCTGCCCAGGAAGAACGAGCGCACGAAGTCGTCGAAGCTGAGCAGCAGGCAGAAGATGGAGGCCCCCATCAGCGCCGGTTTCAGATAAGGCAGCGTGATCCGGGTGAAGGTCACGAAAGGATCGGCGCCCAGATCGCGGGCGGCCTCGCCCATGCTTCTGGGCAGGGTGGTCAGGCGCGCCATGACCACCAGCGTCACGAAGGGCACGTTGTGGACGGCATGCGCCCAGATGATGGCGAACATCCCCGGTTCGATCCCCAGCTGCCGGGCATAGATGCGAAAGGCGATGGCCGAGATCACGCCCGGCACCAGCGCCGGCAGGATCATCAGCGCATAGACTGCCGCCCGGCCGACAAAGGCCCGCCCCGCAAGCATCACCGCCAGCCAGGTGCCCATCAGCACCGAGACAAGGGTCGAGGCCACGGCGATGGCCACCGAATACAGGAAGGTCACCATCAGTTCGGTGTCGCCGAAGACCCCGATGTACCAGTCCAGCGTGTAGGATTTGATCGGGAAGCCGATGAACTTGCTGTCTTTGAAGCCCATCAGGATCATCAGCGCCAGCGGCACGAACAGATAGACGACGAAGGCCCAGAAAACGACGGACAGAACGACACGATGCGAACGGGTCATCAGCTGTCTCCCTTGCGCAGGAAGGCGATCAGGCGGGTGAAGATCCCGCTCAGCACCAGGGCGGCCACGAACATGATGACGGCAAAGGCCGCACCGGTGGGCCATTTGTCCCCGGCGACATGGAAGAAGCCGGCGATGGTCTGGGCAAACACCGTGCTGTTGGGACCGCCCAGCAGCACCGGCGTGCCGTAATAACCGGTGGAGATCAGGAACACGAGCGTACAGCCCGACCCGATGCCCTCAAGGCTCAGCGGCAGGGTGATGCGCCGGAACCGGGTCCAGGGGCCCGCGCCCAGATCGGCGGCGGCCTCGGTAAAGTTGCGCGGCAGCTTTTCCAGCGCGGAATACAGCGGCAACAGCATGTACAGCGCGGTCAGGTAGATCAAGCCGACGCTGACCGAAAAGCCGGTGAACATGAAGGGGATCGGCCGGTCGATCAGACCCAGCCATTTCAACGCGATGTTCACCGCACCGTTGTTGCCCAGCAGGATCATGATGGCATAGGTGCGCACGATCTCGCCGGTCCAGAAGGGGATCAGCACCAGCAGCAGCAGTGCCAACTGGTTCTCGCGCTTCACATAGCGGGCCAGGTAATAGGCCACAGGATAGGTGATGAGCAGGGTGACGAAGGTCAGCGAGGCCGAGTAGATGATGGTTCGGAAGAACGGTTTCTGGAACACGCTTTCGTTGAAGAACGTCCCGTAATTGTCTAATGTGAAATGCGTTTCTGTTCCCGGTGCCACCGGATAGGCATCCAGCAGGCTCACCTGGAACATTTGCAGCATCGGGCCCAGGTGCTGGGTGATCAGCCAGATCAGCGGGATGATGCCCAGCAGCAGAAATTGTCGACGCGGCGACGCAAAAATCAAACCCGTCAGGACCTGGTAGGGTTTCCAGGCGACGAGACGGCCCCAACGGGTGGCGTCTTCCGCCGCCGGGGGCCGGGTCACGGCGGGGGCGCCACGCTTGGCCCCGACAGATGCCGTGTTGGTCATGGTTACTATCCTTTCTGCAACTGCAGAACCTGTGGCTTCGGGCCAGCCGGAAGCGGCCCGAAGCAAGGGTGGTGGGTCAGGCGGCCTTGACGGCTTCCACTGCCGGATCGACCAGCCCGTATTTCATCTCGTTGGCCTCGGCGCGGAAGAACTGCAGGTTGGCCAGTTCTTCTTCGGTGAACGAAGACGCGGCTTTCTCGGAATCGGTCAGATAGGCGTCCGCCCCCTTGAAGGTCGAGATGAAGCCCGACGCCTTGGTCATCGCCGCGCCAATTTCCGGTTCCGCCAGGATGGCGTTCAGGAAGGTATAGGCGTTGTCGAGGTTGGGACAGTTGTTGGCGATGTTGTAGGTGTAGACGAAGCCGTAGGAGCCTTCCTTCGGAATGGTCATCGACACCGGGAACCCGTCGGCCATCAGCGCCGCGATCGGGCCGTTCCAGGCGCAGGCCATCGCGATGTCCTGGTTCACGAACATCTGCTGCACTTCGGCACCGCCGTCATAGTACTTGCGCACCAGCGGCTTCTTCTCGATCAGGAAATCGCGGGCCTCGGCGACGATCTCGGCGGCACGCTCGGGATCGTTGAGGTATTCGACCATGTTGCCGTCGTAGCCCTTCATCAGCATCACGATCGACATCATGTCCTGGATCACATAAGCGGTCTGGCCCTTGTACTTGTCCGAGAAGAACGTCATCCAGCTTTGCACGTCTTCTTCCGGCACCAACTCGTTGTTATAGGCCAGAACTTCCATGCCCGACAGGATCGGCGCACCCCATTTGTTGCCATTGATGGTCGACCAGTCACTTTCCGAAAACACCGGGTTGATGGTGGTCCAGTTGGGCAGGCGATCCACGTCCAGCGGTTGCAGCAGATCGTTTTCGATGAACTGCAGGAAGCGGTGGCCGGCCACGGTCATGATGTCCACGGTCGGGTTCGGTTGTTCGGCGGCCAGAAGGTTGAACTGCTTGCCCTGGTCATCCACGAGGCGGACGTTGACCTTGATGCCGGTGTCCTTCTCGAAGTCGTTCTTGAAATCGGTCGGCACGAAGTCGTTGTAGGTCCAGACGTTGACTTCGCCCCCCGCGGCATGGGCGCGGCGCAGGTAGGCCGGGCTGGCAAGGATCCCTGCGGTGGCGGCGGTGGTGCCCAGGAATTTCCTGCGATTGAGGATCAGTTTCGACATTCTTGTCTCTCCTTGTTGGTTCGAAAAAGGACCGGACCGGTCCCTCAGCGAGGGTGGCACGCCCTTGTCAGGCGCTTGGCGTTGTTTGCGTAGCGTCAGGCAGAATTCCGGTATGCGCCGCCGTGGTCAAGTCATCCAGGCTGAAAGCGGTCAGATCCAGCGCCGACAGCAATTCGTTCTCCGTCGCGAAATCGCGTCCGTACATGGCCGAGAAGATGTCGATCCCGGCCTGGTGCAGCACCGCCGGCTTGCCCGCCAGACGGCCCAGAACGACAACCGGCAGCAGGCCGTAAGGCACGTCCTCGGTCACATATCGGCTGTCGGCGGTGGCCGGACCGGTGCCGCCATTGCCTTGCGCGTGCATCTGCTGGTTCATCTCCGAGATCGAGGCGACCGCCACGTGAAACGACTGGTGAAAATGCTCGAAGATGGTCTTGACCGACAGCTCCAGCGCAGTGGCGATGGCCAGCCGTTCCTCGTCCAGCTGTTCCAGAAGGCGGCCGACCTTCGGGGTGACGTTCTGGCCCTGGCTCCAGCTTTCGCCGCGTTCCATGCGGGTCATGTTGCCAAGGGCGATGCCCATGTGATTCTGCGGGTTCAGGTTCGACAGGGTGATCGCCAGCAACCCGTCGCGCGGGGCAAAGACCGGACCGAACAGGGTTTCGCATTGATCCAGCGCCGCCGATTGCTGATCGGCGGGCACGGTGCACATGTCGATACGCGCACGGATGGTGTTGACCAGAACCGCCGCCCCGTCCTGCCGCCGTCCGGTCACGGCGGTGGTGCCCCAGCAGGTGATCGGTGCGGTCACGCCGCGTGCGGCCAGCTTGCCGCGCAGGTAAAGCGCCCCGAAAGAGGCATGGGACGAAATGATAACATGCTGCCCCTCGCGGATCACCGGGGCCAGTGCGTCGAACACCATCTTGTGGCCATAGCCGGGCACGGCCACCAGCAGCACGTCCGTTGCGGCCAATTCGTCCGGCGTGTCGGCCACGGACGGGCGATAGTGGCCCTCCAGCGCGCCGCTGGCGGTGATGCCGCCGTCCAGACCCTTGGTGCCTGCCCCCGAAGGCGACCACAGAACCGCTCGGTGGCCCCGGCTTTCCAGCAGGGCAGCGGTGGCCAGCGCAATAGAACCTGCGCCCGCGATGCCGACAGACAGGCTCATCCGGAACCCTCCTCGCGGACGGGGTCGCCCAGCACATGCATCAGCCGGTTGGCCCAGCCGAACAGCGCGGTGGACAGGATCAGGTCCAGCACTTCTGCTTCGTCCAGACCGGCGGCGCACAGGGCGTCCATATCCTCGGCGCTGGCCTGGGAAGGCGCGGCGGACAGCTTGCGGGCGAAGTCAAAGATCGCCCGGTCGCGCGGGCTCAGGTCGGCGTTTTCCCCCTTGGCGAACAACTCGTCGGTGACGCGGGTGTCCTTTTCGATCTGCGCGTGGCGCGAGGCATGAACAGCGGCGCAATAGATGCAGCGGTTCACGATCGAGGCGCCAAGCGCGCCCAGCTCGCGCTCGGATCGGCTCAGCCCCTCCTTGTCGTACATGATCGCGTTGAACAGCGGCGAGCGCACCTTCAGGCTTTCCACGTCATGGGCCAGAGTCAGTACGTAATCCGACACCTTGGTGTTTGACGGGGTGACCTGCAGGGCCTCCAGTTGCGCTGGCGTCGCCTCGGCCAGGTCGACCGGGGTCACGCGCGGCCGCCATTGCGGCACGTTGCGGGTGAACTTGTGAATGACACGAGCGGTCATGTGCGGACCTCCGTCATCAGACGCAGCCCGGCGATCAGGCGCAACTGGTAGGCCAGAAAGGCGTTCAACTCGCACAGGCGCACGATATCGGCGTCATGAATCCCGGCGGCTTGCAGGGTTGCGATGTCCGCCGCCGCAATGTCACGGGTCTGCATGGCGACCTTGTCCATGAAGGCCACCACTTCCGCGACACCTTCTGCCGCGCCATCCTGGCCGGGATCGGTCAGCCCGGCATAGGCGGTACCGGACATGCGGCCGGCATAGCGGTCTGCCACCGCATCCAGCCGGTTCAGCCGCGCAATGCGGGACGCCAGCGCCGCACGCAGATCGGCAGGCCAAGCGCCGCAGTCTTCGGGTGCCAGCACGGCCTCTTCGGCGGTCTGGGTCATGTCAAGGATATTGGCACGCAGCGTCACCGCCGCCGCACCGGGGCCTTCGGGGACAACGCCACCTTCGGCCACGGCAGTGGTGGACCAGGTATCGCTCACGCGTCGACCTCCAGCGGAAGATCGCTTTCGGTCCATTCGGTGCCGTCCAGTTCGGGCGTGTCGTAGTCCAGCATGCCTTGCCAGTGGGTGTCCACATCCTCGGTATACAGCGTCGCCGCAATGTCGCGGGCCAGCCAAGCGGCCCCTTCGGACACACCGGGAATATCGCCGCTGACCTTGCCCAGGCTCGCCGTGGCCCCGTAGTTGAAGCAATAGACGTTCTTCAGCCAGGGGGCGGTGCCGGGCACTTTCTCGCGGAAGGTGAAATCCGGGTTCAGATAGGGGAACCGGCCCAGGTCGGCGTTTTCCTCCTCGGCGGGCGGCGTATAGACATCCTGCCAAAGCTGGATCTGCCCGGCGGCATCGCCGAACTCCTTGCGTTGCAGCGGATCGGTCACGAAACCGGTGCCGAGGATCAGGAAATCGGCGGTCCAGCTGGTGCCATCGGCAAAGCTGATCTTCACCTGATCGCCGACCTGTTCGGTCTTGGTGGTGGCCTTGCCGAAATGGAAATAGGCGTTGTCATGGCGGCTGACCCGCAGGGTCGAGCCATGCGGCGAGGGCGTCTGCGTGGCAAAGCTGTATTGCATGAAGCGCCAGCGCCACGCATCCTCCATGGCCGAATACCCGGCGGTGAAGCCAAAGCTGCCGATGCCCATCATCTTGTTGACGGTGGGCATGGTCTTGCGCCGGATCAGGTGGCGTACCTCGGCGGCGCCATGTTCCAGCGCCTCGGCAGAGTTGTCCACCGCCGAGGCGCCAACCCCGATCACCGCCACTTTCTTGCCCTTCAGACCGGCAAAGTCGATGTCATCGGCAGAATGCGCCCAGAGCGTTTTTGGCAGGTCGCGGACAAAGCCGGGAATGTTGGGCTTGCCGGTACCATCGCGCCCGGTGGCTGACACCAGCTTGCGCGTCAGGATCGAGCCTTGCGCCGCCCCCGACAGGTGCAGCCGCAGCAGGTCGCCTTCCGGTTCCACCCGATCCACCGAAACCTCGTTCTCGACGGGGATGTCCAGCGCCTTGCGATACCAGCGCAGATAGTCCATCCACATCGGCCGCGGGATCTTGCCCAGGGCCTCCCATGCCGCGGTGCCATGCTGGGCGCGGTACCACGCCTGGAAGGTCAGCGCGCCATGGCCAAAGGCCGGGCCGGTCAACTCCTTGGGCGAGCGCAGGGTGACCATGCGGGCATAGTTCAGCCACGGGCCCTCGAAGCCTGCCGGCGATCGGTCCAGCACGCGGATGTTGTGGATGCCGCCGGTTTTCAGCGCCAGCCAGGCCACCATCCCGCACATGCCGCCACCGATGATGACCACGTCATGCACCGGTTCATCGCCTTTGCTGCGGGGCGGCACCCAGGATTTTCCGGGGCTGCACAGGAAGGCAAGATCCTCGTGCAGGCGCGCTTCCAGTGCGGGCAGTCCGGCGCCGTCGATGCTGGGCAATGTGGGCTGTGTCATGGTCTGTCTCTTACCTCTGAAGTTCAACTGCACGGGGTGGGCTCAGGCGGTGGTGCTGCCGGGCCAATGCGGGTGCAGGTCGTCGATGAAATAGCGATGCCGGTGGCGATGGCCCTGCGCGTAATGTTCGCGCAGATGCGGATGGCCTTCGGGAAGTTCGGGATGTTCGTGAACCAGGCCGGCCGGCGGTTCGGCCACCCAGACGCGGGCGGCCAGCACCAGCGTCAAAAGGGCCGCGATGCACAGCCCGGCCATGGCCGGGGCCGGACCGACGGCCGCGCCCAGCAGACCGGCGGCCGGATAGGCCAGCAGCCAGCCCGCATGGGACAGGGCGAATTGCGCGGCAAATACCGCCGGGCGATTTTCGGAGGTGCTGGAGCGTGTGATGATCAGCCCGCCAGGGGTCAGCACCAGCGAGGCCGCCGCCCCGAAGCCGAACCAAAGGACCAGCGCGCCGGTTTCGCCGGGCGACAGCAGGACCAGCGCCCCCAGAGCCGCGAAGATCACAACCCCCAGCGTCATGATCCGCCGCTCGCTGGCATGGTCCAGCAAGCGCGGCACCAGCAGGGCCAGCACCGCCGCACCCATCCCATAGCAGGTCATCAAACGGGGATAGAATTCAACGCCGGTTTCAAAATGCGCGGCGGCGTAGATGACCGAGTTGACCAGCACCCAGGCCATCATCAGCGACAGGGCGAATTGCATCAGCCACAGGCCGCGCAGGCGCGGGGTGCGCAGGTAGATCCGCAAACCGCGCGGCAGGCGCTGTCGGAACGGGGTCTTGGCGGTGGCCACAAGGGCGGGAAACCGGGTCAGCATCAGCATCACGATGGATCCCGCAAAGCTGAGACTGGCCAAGAAGAACAACTGCCCCGGTGCGATCAGGTTCAGCGCCAGTGCGGCGATCACCGGGCTGAGGATCGACTCCAGCGTATAGGCCAGCCGCGACAGGGCCAGCGCGCGGGCGTATTCGGCCTCGTCCGGGATCATGTCGGCGATCACCGACTGGAACAGCGGCGTGAAGCCCGAGGCGAAGGCGAAGAACACGAAGGCCAGCCCCGCCACCTGCCACGGCCCCACGGCCAGCGCCATCAGCGCGACAATGCCCATGCGCATAAGGTCGATCATCGCCAGAACCGGCCGACGCGGATAGTGCGACAGCGCCGCTTCGGCCACCGGCGAGACCAGCACATAGGCCACCATCTTCAGTGCCAGAATGCCGCCCAGAATGGTACCGCCCAGCGAGATGCCGCCGAAATCATAGGCACTGAGCGCCAGCGACACCGTCAGAATTCCGACCCCGGTCAGCGACAGTATCTGTGCGGCGAACAGGCGCCGGAACTGGGGATTTCTGAGCGGGTGGTTCAAATCTAGGCTCTCTCCTTGCGCCCCTCGGACGGCGGTTCTGGCTGACCGGACGGGCGCAAGCTGCGGTGGGCGAAACGGGCGGTACTCGCGTCGCCCTCGTACTCATCAAGGTAACATGCCGCAACCTGAGCAAGGTTGTCGACACTGTCGATGATGAAATCTGCCTTCTCATCGGTCAGCAGGGCTGAAAGATTAAGCCGGACCCAGCCGGGCTTCTCGGCTTCCTGCCCGGTTTCCAGTGCCGCCAACGTCGCATCCGAGGCCGCCTTGTCGAGATTCAGCAGGCGGTGGGCATAGGAACCCGCACAGGCACAGCCGCCGCGCGCCTGTATGCCGTGCAGGTCGCTGAGCAGGCGGGTAAACCATTGGTGATGCAAATGGCCGCCCGCGCCATCGCGAATGCGGAACGAAAAGATCGGGATTGCCGGCGCATTGGCATTGCCCAGAATCTGGAGGCGCGGATTGGCACTCCAGACCGCCAGCGCACGGGCCCGCAGCTCGGCCTGCCGCTGGTCCAGCCAGTCCTGGCCCAAAGCTTCCTTCACCATCAGCACAAGGGCGGCACGGATGTCGCCGACCACGTTCGGGGTGCCGGCTTCTTCGCGGTGCGTCAGGCTTTCGGAATAGACATGCGACCACGGCGATACGAAGGACACGGTGCCGCCGCCGGGCAGGGTCGGGGTTCGGCGCCGGGCGATGGCATCGCGCACCACCAGCACACCCGAGGCACCGGGACCGCCCGGAAACTTGTGCGCCGAGAACACGATGGCATCCTTGGCACAATCGCCGCCCGCCTGCATCTGCATGTCGATATAGGGCGCGCCGCAGGCATAGTCCCAGATCGACAGCGCCCCATGCGCCTTCAGCAATCGCGTCACCGCATCGGTGTCGGTCAGGATGCCGGTCACATTGGAAGCCGCTGAAAAGGCCCCGACGATCAGATCCGCGCCCCGTGCCGCGACCAGCGCCTGTTCCAGCACCGCCATGTCCGGGCCGCCCTGCGCGGCTTCGGGGATCTCGATGCATTCGGCGCCGCTTTCGCGCCACGGCAGCAGGTTGGAATGATGCTCGTAGGGGCCAATCAGGATCACCACCCGGCCTCCGCCCGCGACCAGCGCGGGAATATCCAGCAGGCCCACCAGCCGGTTCAGACCCGCCGTCGCGCCCGCGCCGGTGAACACAACACTGTGGCCTTCCGGCGCGCCGACGATGCGGGCGATCTCGGCCCTTGCGGCATTGCGCAGCCGAGTGCAGAAAGCCCCGCAATACGAGGCCTCGGTATGGCTGTTGGCGTAATAGGGCAGGACCGCGTCGCGGATGAAATCCTCGACCTGGGTCAGGGCACGGCCCGAGGCGACGTAATCCGCATAGACCAGCGGCCGCGCGCCATAGGGGCCGGGGATGGTGGCATTGCTGCCGATCAGGCCCGCGCGCAGGCGCTCCACCAGATCGGGGGCCGAGAGGGTTTCGCGGAATTGTTCCAGTGGTTGCATGGTTATCCAGAGAAGAAAGGTCGGACGGTCTGTCCGGACCAGTTCTGACCCATTGTCCCCGCGAAATCATCACATGATTTTGCTATACTACGGCCCAATTTCTATCATATGATAGACATATCATGATTTCGCTAGATCACATCGACTGCCGAATACTGGCAGAACTGCAAAAAGACTCCTCACAGTCGCAACGGGCGCTCAGCGACAAGGTCGGCCTGTCGCAAAACGCCTGCTGGCGGCGGTTGAAGGTGCTGGATACAAAGGGGGCCATTCGCGGCTACACGGTGCTGCTGAACCGCGATGCGGTAGGGGCAGGGCTGGTGGTATTCGTGATGATCCGCACCCGCCATCATTCCGTGCAATGGCTGGAAACATTCCGCAAGCACGTCGCCGCACTGGACGACGTGGTGGATTTCTACCGGATCGGTGGTGAATACGACTATCTGCTGAAGATCGTCACCCGCGACATGGCCAGCTATGACGGCTGCTATCGCCGCCTGATTGCTGGGATCGAATTGGAAACCGTCACCTCGTTCTTCGCCATGGAAGCGATGGAGGAACAGCGCCCGGTGCCCTTGCAGCCGACCGCCCCCCGGCGCTGACCGGCCGGGGGCGATCTGCGGTGATCAGGTCATCACGTCGGGCTCGGTACGCCCGGTGGTTTCGGTCAGTTGGCACAGGGCGCGGGTGGCAGCGATGATCCCGTTCAGCGCGTCCTGGGTGTCGAGGAACAAGTCGCCCCCGGTGGGTTCATAGCGTTCCAGATAGACCCGCAGCGTGGCGCCCTCGGTGCCGGTGCCCGACAGCCGCAGCACCGCGCGCCCGCCGCCTTCGAAATGGATGCGCAGTCCCTGGTTGCGGCTGACCGATCCGTCCACCGGATCGGTATAGGAAAACTGGTCAGCCCCGGCGATGGTCAGCCCGCCAACGGCAGCGCCGGGCAGGCCGTCCATCCGCTCAGTCAGCCTCGCCATCAGAGCATTGGCCTTGTCGGTGGCGATGGCCTCATAGTCGTGGCGGGAATAATAGTTGCGGCCATAGGTCTGCCAGTGATCGGCCAGGATCTCCTGCACCGAGACCTTCCGCGCCGCCAGGATATTCAGCCACAGCAGCACCGCCCACAGCCCGTCTTTCTCGCGCACATGATCGCTGCCGGTACCGGCGCTTTCCTCGCCGCACAGGGTCACCTTGCCCGCGTCCAGAAGGTTGCCGAAGAACTTCCAGCCCGTGGGCGTTTCATAGCAGCCCAGCCCCTTGGCCTCGGCCACGCGGTCGGCGGCGCGGCTGGTGGGCATCGATCGTGCCACCCCGGCCAGCCCGCCCGCATAGCCCGGCGCCAGATGCGCATTGGCAGCCAGCACGGCCAGACTGTCAGAGGGCGTCACATAGATGCCGCGCCCGAGGATCATGTTGCGGTCGCCGTCGCCATCCGAGGCCGCGGCGAAATCCGGGCCATCGTCGCCCATCACCAGATCGACCAGCGGCTTGGCCCAGATCGGGTTCGGGTCGGGATGCCCCTTGCCGAAATCCACCGAAGGCACTGCGTTCATCACGGTGCCGTCCGGCGCGCCCAGAAGGCCTTCAAGGATCGCCGTGGCATAGGGGCCGGTCACCGCGTGCATGGCGTCGAACCGCAGGGTGAAGCCGCCCGCAAACAGGGCGCGGATGGCGTCGAAGTCGAACAGCGTTTGCATCAGATCGGCATAGTCGGTCACCGGATCGACGATCTCGACCGCCATGCCCCCCAGCGCGGTATCCCCGATCTGGTTCAGGTCCAGATCGTCGGTGTCCAGCGTGTGGTACTCGGATATCGTCTTGGTCTGCTCGAAGATGGCATCGGTGACGCCCTCGGGCGCCGGGCCGCCGTTCGCGATGTTGTATTTCAGGCCGAAATCCGCGTCGATCCCGCCGGGATTGTGGCTGGCCGACAGGATCAGCCCACCGTCTGCCTTGCGCTGGCGGATCAGGTTCGACGCCGCCGGTGTCGACAGCAGCCCGCCCTGACCGACGATGGCCCGCTTCGCGCCATTGGCCGCCGCCATGCGCAGGATGATCTGGATCGCCTCGGCGTTGAAATAGCGCCCGTCGCCGCCGACCACGAGGGTCTTGCCCGTTACGCCGCCGATGGCGTTGAAGGTCGACTGCACGAAACACTCGACAAATCCGGGCTGCATGAAGACGCGGGTTTTCTTGCGCAGGCCCGAGGTGCCGGGTTTCTGGCCTTCGAACGGGGTGCAGGGCTGGGTCACTTTGGTCATGAGGCGATGTCTTTCTCACGTGAGGCAGGCAGGGGGGGACGATGGTTTTGCATCACGTCGGTGACATGACGCAGGGATGCGGTCCGCGAAAAGTCCTCGACCGGGACGGGCAGACGCCGCCGCCAGTTGGGATGTTCGTTGATGGTGCCGGGCAGGTTCTGGGCTTGCGTGACGCCAAGGGCGTCATCCAGTTGCACCGAGACCAGCGCCGAGGGTGCCTCGGCCAGACCGGCGTGGATGGCGTCCAGAATATGGCCCGTCGATGCGTTTGGCGGCAAATCCCGGTCGGCGCGCAGGCTGTGGCGCTGACGCGCACGAAAGCCGTGACGGTCAAGGCGCTCACCTTCGGATATCCAGCCGACGCGGTGCCACCATTCGATGTCGGCGCCGTGCCAGAACCCGGCGATGGTCGGCGTGTCATGGGTGCCGAAACAGGCAAGGCTTCGGGTCGGCATGGCGCTGGCGGGCAGGATGGTGCCGTCGTGGCGGGTTTCGAACTGCCAGACCGCATAGCTGTAAAGTCCGGCGTCATTCATGGTGGCGCGGAAGCCCTCGGGCACCAGTCCCAGATCCTCGCCGATGACGACACAGCCCGCGCGGGTGGACTCGATGGCGATCACCGCCAGCAGCGATTGGAATGGCATGGTGACATAGCCACCGGGGCTGCCGTCGTCGGGCAGCCAGAAACTGCGCGCCAGCCCCAGCGCATGATCGATGCGCAGCAGGCCGCAATGCCGCATCAGGCGCGCCAGCATCTTTCGGAACGGCCCATAGAAGGCCGCTGCCAGCGGTCCGGGGGCATGGGCGGCCAGCGCCCAGGACTGACCCTCGGGGCTGAGCTGATCGGGCGGGGCGCCAATGGTGACGCCGCGCGCGATAGTGGCGGTGTTCATCCAGACCTCCGCCCCGTCGGGGCGCGGGCCAACGGCCAGATCCAGATACAGCCCCAGCGACATCCCCGCAGTCCGGGCGCTGGCCTGCGCGGCCGCAATCTGGGTTTCGGCCTGCCATTGCAGCCAGGCGTGGAACTCGGCGCGCGCGCCGGCGGCCTTGGCGGCGGCCAGGCCCGGCGTGCGCAGCGCCTCGGGCCAGTCGCGAAAATCATGGCCGTGGGTTTCGCCAAGCGCCTCGAATTGCGCAAAGGTCGTCAGATCGTCGTCTGCCGCAGACAGCCAGGCTTGAAAGGCGGCGCTGTCTTTCTGGCGGGCAAAGGCGGCTTCCAGCGCGGGCTTGTGGCGGGCGCGGAAGGCGGCATGATCGATCAGTCCCTCGGCAGGGGTCGGACCCAGACCCGGCAAGGCCAGGTGATCGGTGTTGAAATACCCCCGGTGGGTGGGCGAATAGGGGCTGATGATGTCCTCGACACTCCACCCCAGCGCATGCACCGGGTTGATCCCGAAGAACTGCGCGCCCTGCTGCCCCAGCGCCGTTGCCGCCCGCGCCAGATCGGCATAGCTGCCCAAACCGCCGTTGTCGGCACTGCGCAGCCCGTAAAGCGCCCCGGTCATGCCCCAGCTGCGCTGCTGCCCGGTGCGGGAGGGCACGTCGGGGGCCATGACGGGGCGTGCAAGCACGCGGGTTGGCGCGGATGCGGCGGGCCCCTGCAACAGGTAATAGCCCATCGCCAGTGCCGGCAGATACAGGGTGCCCTCGGCCCGGCCCTCGGCGACCTGGGTGCCATCCTCGGCC
The DNA here is from genome assembly GCF_014901205.1 of Meridianimarinicoccus sp. MJW13. GTDB lineage: Bacteria > Pseudomonadota > Alphaproteobacteria > Rhodobacterales > Rhodobacteraceae > Meridianimarinicoccus. The sequence continues at coordinate 16,624 of NZ_JACNMU010000008.1, read as the reverse complement.
AGCAACACCCAGTCGAAAGCGGTTTCGACCGGGCCCTGCCACGGGCTGTTCGCGGTCAGGATGATTTCGTCGGGCAGGGGGCTGTCGCTGCGTGCCTCGGCCAGGGCCTCGTCGACCTCCGCATCCGATCCGGCGGCAACTCCCAGGGCACGCAGCAGGGCACGCAGGGTGTCGGGCGAGGCCGGATGCCGCTGGCCGGACAGATCGTGATAGGCCGTGTGAACGCCATGCTGGCGCGCCAGATCGCTCAGCGCATCATCGGCAGAGCGGCTCATGCCTCATCCCCGGTCAGGCAGAAGGCGACCAGAGTGTGCGCCTTCAGCGTGGTCTCGCGTGCGGTTTCGCGCTTGCTGCCCTGGTGCGCCCTGTTCGTGTCAATGGCGCGGGTCCAGACCCGCGCACCGGGGTTGGGCAGGTCCAGAACCCGATCTTCGGAACTGCGGTTGATGGCGATCAGGACCTCGTCGCGCAGGGCATCGCCCTTGAGGCATTCGGCGCAGCCGCGCAGATGCAGGCACAGGCCGGACAGGTCCGGGTCGTGCCAGTCCAGCGTGCTGCCGTCAAAGTCGCGCCATTCGACATCGCGTTGCCCGTCCGAGGCACGCGCGGCGCCGTGCAGATACTGGCTTTGCCGCAGCACCGGATGGTCGTGACGGAACCGCGTCAACGCGGCGGTGAAGGCGATCATGTCCGGATCCAGCGCCTCCCAGTCGATCCAGCTGGTCTCGTTGTCCTGGCAATAGGCGTTGTTGTTGCCCTGTTGCGACTGCCCGCCTTCGTCGCCCGCCAGCAGCATCGGGGTGCCTTGGGACAGAAAGACGGTGGCCAGCAGGTTGCGCTGTCTCTGCTGTCGGCTTGCCGTGATGACAGGATCGTCGGTGGCGCCCTCGACGCCGAAATTCTCGCTGAAATTCGCCTTGTGCCCGTCGCGGTTGTTCTCGCCATTGGCGTGATTGTGGCGGCGCTCATAGCAGGTCAGATCGGCAAGGGTATAACCATCGTGCGACGCCGCATAGTTGATCGCGGCCCAGGTCCGGCGTCCGGGCCGTTCGAACACGGAAGACGAGCCCAGCAGCGCCGAGCCAAGCGCCTGCGCGCTTTCCTGATCACCGCGCCAGAACCGGCGATAAGTGTCGCGCCCGGTGTCGTTCCATTCGGCAAATTCGGGCGGGAACTGGCCCAGTTGATAACCACCCGGACCAATGTCCCACGGTTCGGCAATCAGCTTGACCCCGGCCAGCACCGGATCCTGACGCAGGGCATCCAGAAATCCGCCGTTCGGATCGAAACCATGCGCTTCGCGCCCCAACGTGGTGGCCAGATCGAAGCGGAAGCCGTCGACGCCCATGACCTCGACCCAGAACCGCAGGCTGTCCATCACCATGCGCAGCACGAAGGGATGGCTGACATCCAGCGTGTTGCCACAGCCGGTGTCGTTCACATAGTGGCGCGGATCGCCGTCCTGCAGCCGGTAGTAGGCGGCATTGTCCAGCCCGCGAAAGCACAGGGTTTGACCAAGATGATCGCCCTCGGCGGTGTGGTTGTAGACCACGTCAAGGATCACCTCGATCCCGGCAGAATGGAACCGGCTGACCATGGCGCGGAAGCCCTGCACGCCCATCGGCCCGAAATAGCGCGGTTCGGGGGCGAAGAAGCCAATGGTGTTGTAGCCCCAGTAGTTGACCAACCCGCGCTGCGCCAAGCCGCCTTCGGATTTCAGGGCCTGCACCGGCAACAGTTCCACCGCCGTGACGCCAAGCCGGGTCAGGTGATCGAGCATGGCGGGCGCGGCCATCCCTTCGAAGGTGCCGCGCAGCGAGGGGTGAATGCCGGGATGCCGGATCGTGGTGCCCTTGACGTGCGCCTCGTAGATCTGGGTTTCTTCCCAGGGCCGTTGCAGGTTCTGGGCATCGGGCCGGAACTGATCGGGGTTCGACACGACGCTTTTGGGCACATGGGCAGCGCTATCGCAGGGGTTGATGATCAGGTCAGCCTCTGCCGCGTCGGTCCTGTAGCCGTAGGTGGTGGGATGGTTGGTAAACCCGCCCCGCAACTCGCGCGTGTAGGGATCCAGAAGCAGCTTGTGAAGGTTGAACCGATGCCCATGGTCCGGCGCGTAGGGTCCGTCTGCCCGGTAGCCATACAGCGTGCCGGGCCGCAGGCCGGGCAGGTAGCCATGCCAGATATCACCGGTGCGTTCGGGCAGCGGCAGCCGCCGTTCCTCGCGCTTTCCATCGGGCGAAAAGAGGCACAGGTAGACCTGTGTCGCATGTTGCGAGAACACCGCGAAATTGGTGCCACCCCCGTCGAAATGCGCGCCCAGGCGGGTCGGTCGTCCGGGTTCAAACAGGGCATCCACAGCGGTGTGACAGTTCATGGGGCCAGCGACGCATAGAGGTCGGCGTATCCACGTGCCGACCGTTCCCAGCCGACTGGCTGTTTCATCGCTGCGCGTTGCATCGTCTGCCAGACCCGCGGCTCGGAATAGACCTCGACCACCCGGTCGATGACCTGCGCGATGCCCTCGGCGCTGACCTCGTCGAAAACGAAGCCGGTAGCGGCCTTGGCGGTCAGGGCGGCGGCATTGGCGTCGATCACCGTGTCGGCCAAACCGCCGGTTCGGGCCACGACCGGCAGCGTGCCATAGCGCAGCCCGTAAAGCTGGGTCAGGCCGCAGGGTTCGAACCGCGAGGGGATCAGGATGGCGTCGCTGCCGCCTTGCAACAGGTGGGCCAGCGTCTCGTCATAGCCGATGACGGTGCCGACGCGGCCCGGAAAGGCCTCGGCAGCCTGCACGAATCCACGTTCCAGTTCCGGCGCGCCGGTGCCCAGAACCGCCAGTTGTGCGCCCCGGTTGACCAGATGCGGCACCGCTTCCAGCAGCGCATCCAGCCCTTTCTGGCCGGTCAGGCGGCTGATGACGCAGAACAGCGGCCCGTTGACGTCAGGGTCCAGACCCATGCGGGTGCAGACGGCGGCCCGGTTCTCGGCCTTGCGCTTGAGGCTGCGCGCCTCGAACGGTCGGGGCAGGGCCGCATCGGCGGCGGGATCCCAGGCCTCGGTGTCGATGCCGTTGAGCAACCCGCTCAACGCCGCGCCACGGTTTTGCAGCACGCCTTCCAGCCCCATGCCGAATTCCGGCGTCAGGATCTCGCGCGCGTAGGTCGGACTGACTGTGGTGATGCGATCGGAAAATACCAGCCCGGACTTCAGGAACCCGATCTGGCCGTAGTATTCCAGCGCCTCGGGATGGAACCAGTCGCCTTTCAGACCCAGGGGCCCAAGGGCTTCCGGCCCGCACAGGCCCTGGAAAGCGATGTTGTGAATGGTCAGGACCGAGGGCGGCTGATCGTGCCCGTCCATCTTCAGATAGACCGGGGCCAGAGCGGCCTGCCAATCATGGGCATGCAGCACATCGGGGGTATAGCCTTCGATGGCGCCGGCACAGATCCAGGCCGCGGCCCGCGACAGGGCACCGAAGCGGATGGGATTGTCGGCCCAGTCGGTGCCATTCTCGTCAATGTAAAGCCCTGCGGGACGGTCGAACAGCTGCGGCATGTCCAGCAGCAGCAGCGGCACCCCGCGCGAGGTGACGCGCACCACGCGCCCGGCGCCACCAGGCAGATTGTCAAACCGCGCCACTTCCTCGCCCTCGGGCAGCAGCGGGAACAGCGCCGGATAGGCGGGCATCAGAACCCGCGCTTCGATCCCCAGAGGGGCCAAAGCTGCGGGCAGGGCGCCGACCACATCGGCCAGCCCCCCGGTTTTTGCAAAAGGGGCGCATTCAGACGCCACCATCAAGACCTGCATGTCAGCCATCCAGTTTGTCGATCATGTCCTGCGTGATCAGGCAGATGCCGCCTTCTGACCGCCGGAAGCGCTTGGCGTCAAGGTCCGGATCCTCGCCAACCACCAGATCGTCGGGAATTTTCACGCCGCGATCGATGACCACGTTCTTCAGTTTGGCCCGGCGTCCGACTTCGACATAGGGCAGGGCGACGACGCCTTCCAGTTGCGCAAACGAATGGGTCTTCACGCCGGTGAACAGCAGGCAGCGATCCAGCGACGAGCCCGAAATGATGCAGCCCCCGGCCACCATCGACGACACCGCCTGCCCGCGGCGGCCTTCCTCGTTGTGGATGAACTTGGCGGGTGGCACCAGTTCGGAATAGGTCCAGATCGGCCAGTCGGTGGCGAAGATGTCCAGCGCCGGCTTGAAATCGGTCAGGTCGATGTTGGCCTGCCAATAGGCGTCGATGGTGCCCACGTCGCGCCAGTAGGGTTCGGTTTCCAGACCCGACATGACGCTGGAACGGCTGAAGGGATGCGCATAGGCGCCGCCTTCGGCCACGATGGCCGGGATGATGTCCGACCCGAAGTCATGGCTGCTGTCGGGGTTTTTCGCATCTTCGCGCAGGATCCGGGCCAGGAATTCGGTCTCGAACACATAGATCCCCATGCTGGCCAGAGCGCGGGTCGGATCGCCGGGCATGGCCGGGGGATCGGCGGGCTTTTCGACGAACTCCAGGATCTTGTCACTGGCATCCACCGCCATCACGCCAAAGCCCTTGGCCTCCTCGCGCGGGACTGCGATGCAGCCGACCGTGACCTTGGCACCCGAGCGGACGTGCTGCTCGATCATGAAGGAATAGTCCTGCTTGTAGATATGGTCCCCGGCCAGAACCAGCAGGTACTTCGGCCCATAGCCTTCGATGATGCTGAGGTTCTGCGTCACCGCGTCGGCGGTGCCCTTGTACCAGTTTTCCTCGTCCAGCTGCTGCGAAGCCGGCAGGATGTCCAGGCTCTCGTTGCGCTCGGCGCGGAAGAAGCTCCAGCCACGCTGCATGTGACGGATCAGGCTGTGCGCCTTGTATTGCGTGGCCACACCGATCCGGCGAATGCCCGAATTGACGGCGTTGGACAGCGCAAAGTCGATGATCCGGGTCTTGCCGCCGAAATAGACGGCCGGCTTGGCGCGGATATCGGTCATTTCCTTCAAGCGACTGCCGCGACCGCCTGCCAGAACATAGGCCATGGTCTGCTGGGCCAGCCCAAATCTGTCGTCTCTCATGGTTTCCTCCCGCGAAAGTATCTGTTTGTGGCCGCTCATTCGGCGACCCGTTCGAAAAAGACGGCTGCCAATGGTGGCACGGTGATCTCGATGGACTGGGCACAGCCATGGGCGGGCGCGTCAGAACTGGCGAGATCTTCCGGATGAACGGTGTCGCTGCCGCCGTAGGTCGCGGCATCGGTGTTCAGCCGTTCCCGCCACACCCCGGCCTGGGGCACGCCGATGCGATAGCCCGGACGGGGCACCGGGGTCATGTTGACCACCACCAGCACCGGGGCGCTGCCCGGCGCGCCCATGCGCACCCACGAGAAGATCGAATTGGCCGCGTCGCCGCCGTCGATCCACTGGAAGCCGTCGGGCGAGCTGTCGCGCTGGTGCAGCGCCGGTGTCGCGGCATACAGCCGGTTCAGATCGCCAACCAGCCGCTGCATCCCGGCATGCGGGGCATGATCCAGAAGATGCCAGTCGAGGCTGGATTCGTTGTTCCATTCCTGCGCTTGGGCAAACTCGCACCCCATGAACAGAAGCTTCTTGCCGGGATGTCCCCACATGAACCCGAAATAGGCGCGCAGGTTGGCGAACCGCTGCCAGTCGTCGCCCGGCATCCGGGCCAGAAGCGAGCCCTTGCCGTGCACCACCTCGTCATGGCTGAGCGGCAGGATGAAGTTCTCCGAGAAGGCATAGTGCAGCCCGAAGGTCATCTTGTCGTGGTGGTATTTCCGATTGATCGGATCTTCGGACATGTAGCGCAGAGTGTCGTTCATCCAGCCCATGTTCCACTTGAACCCGAAGCCCAGGCCGCCCGCATCGGTGGGCGCGCTGACGCCGGGAAACGCCGTGGATTCCTCGGCCGCAGTCATGATGCTGTCGTCGGCGCCGTAAACGGCGACGTTCATGCGCTGCAGGAAGGCGATGGCTTCCAGGTTCTCGCGCCCGCCGTGTTCATTGGGCACCCATTCGCCCTCTTTCCGCGAATAGTCGCGGTAGAGCATCGAGGCCACCGCATCGACGCGCAGCCCGTCGATATGGAACTCTTCAAACCAGAAGCGCGCATTGGCGATCAGGAAGTTCTGAACCTCGGTGCGGCCATAGTTGTAGACCAGCGTGTTCCAGTCCGGATGATAGCCTTCCTTGGGATCCGCGTGCTCGTACAGCGCGGTGCCGTCGAACCGACCCAACCCGTGCATGTCGGTGGGGAAGTGGCCCGGCACCCAGTCGATGATCAGGCCCAGCCCCGCCGCGTGGCAGGCTTCCACGAAAGCACGGAAATCGGTGGGCGTGCCAAAGCGCGAGGTCGGCGCGAACAGCCCCACCGGCTGATAGCCCCATGAACCGCCGAAGGGATATTCGCTGATCGGTGTCAGCTCGATATGGGTAAAGCCCATGTCCTTGGCGTAGGGCACCAGCGTCTCGGCCAGTTCGCGATAGGTGAGGGACCGGTTGTCCTCTTCGGGCACGCGGCGCCAGCTTTCCAGATGCACCTCGTAGACCGAGATCGGCTGGTCCACCTTCTGCCTTGCGCCCCGCTCTTGCAGCCAGCCGCCATCGGCCCAGTCGTAGCCGCGCAGATCGCGCACCACCGAGGCCGTTGCCGGGGGCAATTCGGCGCCGAAGCCAACCGGGTCCGCCTTCAGTGGCAACAGATTGAAGGCCCCGTCCAGCAATTCGTACTTGTAGACCGCGCCGTCGCCGATGCCGGGTACAAAGATCTCATGCACACCGGTGGCCCCGCGCCGCCGCATCACATGCCGCCGTCCGTCCCAGCCGTTGAAATCCCCGACCACGGAAACCCGCGCAGCATTGGGCGCCCAGACCGCGAAATGCGTGCCGTCGATCCCGTCATGGGTGCAGGGATGTGCGCCAAGCGCCTTCCACAACTCGCCATGGGTGCCTTCGCCCAGCAGGTATTCATCCAGATCGCCAAGGTAGGGACCGAAGGCATAGGCGTCGTGGTCCTCCCAGACGATTTCGCCCTGCGTCAGCCGCAAGCAGTACTTGAACGGGTTCTTGCGGCGCGGAATGATCCCGGCGAACAGCCCGTCGCCCAGAGGATCCAGCGCGGCCAGCCGACGCCCGGTGCGGGCGTCCAGTACCTCGACCGTTTCGGCCTCGGGGCGCATTGCCCGCACGACCAGTTTGCCATCGTGCGGATGCAGGCCCAGCACCGAGAACGGGTCGCCATGGCGCCCGGCCAGGATCGCAGTGGCGGTTTCGGGGTCGATCAGCGTGTGGGGTTCACTCATGCGGACTTCTCCAGCAGCGCCCCGTGGGGCTGGGTCTTCCAGATGTCGCGGGCATAACCCTTGATCGTGCGATCCGACGAGAACCAGCCCATGCTTGCGGTGTTCATCAAAGCCATGGTGGCCCAGGTCTGTTGGGATTGGAAGGCAATATCGGCGCGGCGCTGCGTATCGAAATAGCTGTCGAAATCGCAGGTCACGAGGAAATGGTCATGGTCGTAGAGCATGCCCACCAGCCCGTGATAGCGGTGCGGATCCTGGGGCGAAAAGCGGCCCTCGAAGATCTGGCCCAACACCCGGCTCAGGCGCGGGCTGGCCTCGATCGCGGCGCGCGAGAACCCATGCTGCTGACGGCGTTCCATCACCTCGGCAGCGGTCAGGCCGAAGAGGAAGAAGTTCTCGCTGCCTACATGTTCACGGATCTCGACATTGGCGCCATCCAGCGTGCCGATGGTCAGCGCACCGTTCAGAGCGAACTTCATATTGCCGGTGCCCGAGGCTTCTTTCCCGGCGGTCGAGATCTGTTCGGACAGGTCAGCTGCGGGGATCAGGCGTTCGGCCATGGTGACGTTGTAGTTCGGCGGGAAGACAATCTTCAGCCGGTCCCGCGTCACCGGGTCGGCATTGATGACAGCGGCGGTGTCGTTGATCAGGCGAATGATATCCTTGGCCATGAAATAGCCCGGCGCGGCCTTGCCGCCGAAGATCTTGACACGCGGGGTCCAGTCCTTTTCGGGATGGTCGCGCATTTCGTTCCACAGGGCGATGGTTTCCAGCAGGTTCATCAACTGGCGCTTGTATTCGTGGATGCGCTTGATCTGCACGTCGAACATGGCATCGGGGTCGATCTGCACATCGCAGGTCTGGCCGATCCAGTTCGACAGGGCCACCTTGTTCAGCCGCTTGGCAGCGTGGAAATCGGCCATGAAGGCGGAATCGCCGCGTTTGGCTTTCAGGGCCGACAGTTGCTCCAGATCCGACACCCAGCCTTCGCCCAGTTCCTCGCTGATGAGGTTGCGCAGGGCCGGGTTGCAGCCGTACAGCCAGCGTCGCGGCGTGATGCCGTTGGTCTGGTTGATGATCCGCGTCGGATGGATGCGGTGCAGGTCGGCAAAGACCGTTTCCTTGACCAGTTCGGTGTGCAGCGCCGAGACGCCGTTGACCTTGTGTGCCATGATGAAGGCCAGCTCGCCCATGCGCACGTCGCCGTGCTCCAGGATGCGGGGGCTGCCGGGGTGCTCGGCCTGATGGCTGTCGTCGATGGCGCGGATGATTTCCAGGTGGCGCGGCAGGATGCGGCCCAGCAGACCCTCGTGCCAGCGCTCCAGCGCCTCGGGCAGCAGGGTGTGGTTTGTATAGGCCAGGCAGCGGCGCGCCAGCGCGATGGCCTCGGGCATGTCCAGGCCATGTTCGTCCACCAGCAGCCGGACCAGTTCCGGCCCGGCAATCGCGGGGTGGGTGTCGTTCAACTGGATCGCGACGGCATCGGGCAGGGCGCGGATATCGTCGTGATCGCTGAGGAACCGGCGCACCAGATCCATGATCGAGGCGGCAGTGAAGAAGTACTCCTGCTTCAGCCGCAACTCCTTGCCGCTTTCGGTGGTGTCGTCGGGATAGAGCACGCGCGAGATGGTCCGGGCCAGCGCCTCGGATCGGCCCGCCGCGATGTAGTCACCCCGATTGAAGCTGGCCAGGTCGAACATGCGCACAGGATCGGCGGCCCACAGGCGCAGGGTGTTGCCCCAGACGCCCTTCCAGCCAACGATGGGCGTGTCGTGCGCGGTGGCCAGAACCGAGTCGCCGGGATGCCATGTGGCGCGGCCGTCGTTGTGGCTGACATGGCCGCCAAAGCCGATGCGATACTGCACCTCGGGGCGTTCGAACTCCCAGGCGTGGCGCTGCGACAGCCAGGTCTCGGGCTTTTCCATCTGCTCGCCTTCGACGAAGCTCTGCTCGAACAGCCCGTGTTCATAGCGGATGCCATAGCCGTAGGCGGGAATGCCCAGCGTTGCCAGCGAGTCCATGAAACAGGCCGCCAAACGGCCCAGCCCGCCATTGCCAAGTGCGGCGTCGGGCTCATCGTGGACGATGGTGTCGAAATCCTGCCCCAGCGCCTTCATGGCGTCGCGGGCTTCGGTCTCCAGCCCCTGGTTCGAGATCATGTCCTCGATCAGCCGCCCGATCAGGAATTCCATCGACAGGTAATAGACCCGCTTGGCCGAGGTGCCATAGGCCGCCCGCGTGCTGTCGAACCATGTGTCGACCATGTGATCGCGCAGCACCAGCGACAGCGCCATGCGCCAGTCATAGACCGAGGCATGGTCGGCATCCTTGCCCAGCGAATAACGGAGACGTTTGAGAATTGCGTTTTTCATGACTGGATCAGAACCCTGTGCCGCGCGACAGACGGCAGTTGTTAGCGTTAACGTAGATTTACGTAGGCAGCCCGATACACGAATCTTTTGCATCCGGCTATGATTGTTTTACCGGCCAACCCGTCCCCTCAGTAGGGCGTGTTGACGCGTGGGGCGCAACCGCCAATCGGCTTTTGCGATACCTGCCATGGGCTTGTGGCGGCATCCTTGCGGGGAAATCGGGGCTTTCAGAGGTGCAATTTTACAACAAGGCCCTATCATTCAGCCAATGAGCCGAATGCAACACCAGGACCAACACGATGACTCCCTTGACGCCCAACGCCGGATCGGGGTCGAGGTCGAATTCGGCGGCCTGTCCGAAGAACGTGCCGCCGAACTGATCCTTGAACGATGCGGTGGCACGGTCTCCGGACGCACAGATCATGTGATCGAATTGGCCACCGACCAACTGGGCAAGATCACGGTCGAGCTGGACACGGTCTGGAAACATGAGATCGCGGCAGCAGGCGATGCCGCCGGCGCCATTGCGCGCACGCTGGTCCCCGTTGAGCTGATCACCGCGCCGCTTACCGAGCCTCAGATCGCGGTGCTGGACGAGGTTCTGGACACGCTGGCCCAGCATGGCGCCGCGGGCAGCCGCGACAGCCTGTTGGCGGCCTATGGTGTGCATTTCAATCCGCAAACCGCCTTTGACGCCTCGGTGGTGCGCGTCGCCCGGGCCTATGCGGCGCTGGAGCCCTGGTTGCGGGCCGCGTCGCATCTGGATGCCACCCGCCGGGTGCTGCCCTTCATCAATCCCTGGCCGGGAACCCTGGTTCAGGCCCTGTTGGCGCCGGACGCCGGGGATCTGACACCCGACGACCTTTTGACCCTGTATCTGTCGCATACCACGTCGCGCAATCACGGGCTGGATCTGCTGCCGCTGTTGCGCCACCACGATGCCGACGCGGTGACCGCCGCCCTTGGCACCTCGGAAGGCAGTGCCCGCCCGACCTATCACTTTCGCCTGCCCGAGTGCCGGTTGAGCGAACCGGACTGGTCGCTGGGCGCCGAATGGGCCAAGTGGCAACTGGTCGATGCGGTGGCGGAGGATCCCGATCTGCTGGCCCGTCTGACCAAGGCCGTGCGCGACGAACCAGATCCCGTCCGCGCAGCCGAGGACATGATTGCGCCGCTGTTGCACCGAAAGGCATTCGCATGTCTCGCCCGGTAATCGGCGTCTCGGTCTCGCGCCGCTCGGGGTGGCGGATATTCCCGCTGGTGGCGCTGAATGTCCTTCTGACCGGGGGCCGCGCCCGGCGCTGGAGCCGTTCGGAGGATGTGGATCTGAATGCTGTCGATGGCGTCATCATTGGTGGTGGTGACGACATTTCGCCCGAACTCTACAAGGGCGAGCTGGTGACAACGGCGCGGCTGGATCCCTACCGTGACGCGCTGGAGCGCGAGATCGTCGAAAGCGCGCGCGCCCGGAACCTGCCGATCCTCGGCATCTGTCGCGGGGCGCAGATGCTGAACGTCGCCCTGGGCGGCAGTCTGGACCAGGACGCCTATGGCACCTTCCGCGACAGCCGCAAGCTGCGCACCATCCTGCCGCGCAAACGGGTGCGGGTGCTGGACGACACCCGCCTGTGCCAGATCATGGCCACCGCGGAAGTCTCGGTAAACGCGCTGCACAGCCAATCTGTCAAGGATCTGGGCCGCGACCTGCGGGTCAGCGCGCGCGACAACGGCGGCATGGTGCAAGCCGTGGAAACCACCCGCGATCCGTTTGCCATCGGCGTGCAATGGCACCCCGAGCATCTGTTCTACTTGCGCCGCCAGCGCGCGCTGTTCGCAGCCCTCGTGGCCGCGGCCCGCGCCCGGCGCGAACACCGCGCCCAGATCCCCGCCGTGGACGAGGATTTGTCGCTGAATTCGGGCTGACCCGGCCCGCGCGCCGGTCTATTCGCCGTAGGGGATCCAGACGTTCTTGACCTCGGTGGCGTGGCGCAACAGGGCGTCGCCTGCAGCCTGGGTCGGATTGTGCCAGTCCAGCGCCTTGCCGTTGTTGACCCAGGTCCGTTTCAGGTTGGCAGCCGAGGCTTTTTCAACCCTGGCCGAGCCGTCGCGGCTGCCGTGATACCACAGGCCATCGACGCCATAATGATCGGCCAGCGTGCCGCTCAACTCGTCGCGGTGGCCGGTGACGATGTTGACGACGCCGCCGGGCAGATCCGAGGTGTCGAACACCTGATAGAGGTCCGTTGCGGCCAGCGGCGCAATCTCGGAAGGCACCACCACCACCGTGTTGCCCATGGCGATGGCCGGGGCCACCAGCGACACGAAGGCCAGCAGCGGGGCCTCGGCGGGGCAGACGATGCCCAGAACGCCCACCGGTTCCTTCATCGCCAGAACAGCGCCGCGCAGCGGCACCGAATGCACCTGACCGTCGTATTTGTCCGCCCTTGCGGCCGCCGTGAACAGCCGGTCGATGGAGGTCTGAACCTCGGTTGCCGCAGCCTTGGCCGAAGCGCCGGTCATCTCGCGCAGGCGGCCTTCGAATTCCGCCGCGCGGGCCGACAGGTTCTCGGCGATGTAATACAGGATCTGCGCCCTCAGGTGGCCCGAGGCCTTTTGCCAGCCCCCCAATGCCACGGCTGCGGCTTCGACCGCATTGCGGATGTCCTTGCGGTTGCCGTGGCCGACCTGGCCGATCAACCGGCCCTTGGGCGAGACCACGGGCATCGCATAGCCGCTGTCGGGCCGGGCCTGTTTGCCGCCGATATACATCTTGGCGGTGCGGTCGATACCGCTGAGCCCGCCCAGGCCGGTTTCAACCAGCTTGGCGGGTTTCGCCTCGGGCGCATCCTTCAGGGACTTCTGCCAGGCCGGTTTGACATATTCATACAGCCCCTCGCGCCCGCCTTCGCGGCCAAAGCCGCTTTCGCGGAAGCCGCCAAAGCCCGCCGCCGCGTCGAACTGGTTTGTGCAGTTGATCCAGACCACCCCGGCCTTGATCTGCGGTGCCAGGCCGAGGGCGAGGTTGATGTTCTCGCTCCACAGGCTGGCGGCCAGACCATAACGGGAGTTGTTGGCCAGCTGCACCGCTTCCTCGGGGGTGCGGAAACTCATGGTGACCAGCACCGGGCCGAATATTTCCTCTTGGGCAAGGGTCGATCCGGCCTCGACCCCGGTCAGCAGGGTCGGCGGATAGTAGCAGCCGCTGTCGGGCAGGGGCGTGTCGGCCCGATACAGAACCGCGCCGTCGGCGACGCCCTGATCCACCATTCGGGTGATCCGCGCGTGCTGCACCGGATCGACGATGCAGCCCAAATCCACGGATTTGTCCAGCGGATCGCCGACCCGAAGCGTGGCCATCCGCAGCTTCAGCTTGTCCAGGAACCGTTCGGCCACGGCCTCATGCACCAGCAGGCGCGAGCCCGCGCAGCAAACCTGTCCCTGGTTGAACCAGATCGCATCGACCACGCCTTCGACCGCGCTGTCCAGATCGGCATCGTCGAAGACGATGAACGGCGACTTGCCGCCCAGTTCCAGCGTCAGCTTCTTGCCACTGCCAGCGGTCTGTTCGCGCAACAGCCGTCCAACCCCGGTGGAGCCGGTGAAGGCGACCTTGTCCACATCCGCATGCCCGGCGATCATCGACCCGACCGCGCCGTGGCCGGTCACGATATTGACCACGCCCGCGGGCAGACCGGCCTCAAGGCAGATCTCGGCAAACAGCAGCGCGGTGAGCGAGGTGTATTCGGCGGGCTTCAGCACAACCGTGTTGCCCATGGCCAGCGCCGGGGCGATCTTCCAGGCCAGCATCAGGAAGGGGAAGTTCCACGGGATGATCTGACCGGCGACCCCCACCGCGTCATACCCCGGCAATTCGGTCTCCATCAGCTGGGCCCAGCCCGCGTGATGATAGAAATGCCGCGCCGCCGTGGGCACGTCCGCATCGCGGGTTTCGCGAATGGGCTTGCCGTTGTCGAGGCTCTCCAGAACCGCGAAGAGGCGCGCGTGTTTCTGGATCAGCCGCGCCAGCGCGTACAGGTGCCGCGCACGGCCCGGCCCGCCCAGGTCGGCCCAGCCCTTCTGCGCCCGCGCGGCGGCAGCCACGGCGGCGTTCACATCCTTCTGGGTGGCCTCCGTCAGGCTGGCCAGTTGCGCACCCGTCGCCGGGGACAGGCTGTCGAAGCGCGCCTTGCCGGGCTTGGTAAAGGCGCCGTCAATGAAATGGCCGAAGGCGCGATCGTGTCGATCCAGCCAGGCCTGCGCCATGGCGGAGCTTTCGGGGGCTGTGCCGTAGTCCATGGTCTCGAAAATCTCTGCGATGGTCATGGGAGTGTCCTAGCTGATGCCATGGCGGAAGGCGGCGGAATAGCGGCCGGTGACGTGATGCTCCAACTGGCGTTCGATATCGCCCAGCAGGCTGGAGGCGCCGAAACGGAACAGGTCTGGTTCCAGCCAGTCGCGCCCCAGTTCTTCCTTCATCATCGACAGGTAGACCAGCGCGTCCTTGGCCTTCGAAATGCCGCCCGCGGGTTTGAAGCCGATCATCTGGCCGGTCATCGCCTGATAGTCGCGGATCGCGCGCACCATCACCAGACTGACGGGCAGGGTGGCATTGACCGACTCCTTGCCGGTGGAGGTCTTGATGAAATCGGCCCCCGCCATCATGCAGACATGGCTGGCGCGCGCCACATTGCGCAGCGAACCCAACTGCCCGGTGGCCAGGATCGCCTTGACGTGGGCCGATCCGCAAGCGTCGCGATAGGTGGCCATCTCGTCGTAAAGCGCCTGCCAGTCGCCGGTCAGCACATGGCGGCGCGAGATCACGATATCGATCTCCTGCGCGCCGGCCCTGACCGATTCCTCGATCTCCTTGACCCGCAGATGGAAGGGCGACAGCGCCTCGGGAAAGCCGGTGGACACGGCGGCCACCGGAATACCGCTGCCCTCGAGCGCGGCGACGGCGGTTTCCACCATCTCGTGATAGACGCAGACTGCCCCGGTGGTCAGGTTCAGATCGGCAATCCCCAGCGCTTCGACCAGATCATCGCGCAGCGGATGGCGGGCCTTGGCGCACAGCCGCCGCACGCGCGCCTTGGTGTCATCGCCGCTGAGCGTGGTCAGATCCATCAACGAGATCGCCCGCAGCAGCCAGGCCGCCTGATGATCCTTCTTGACGCTGCGCCGGGTGCCAAACGTGGCGGCGCGCCGCTCTACCGCCGAGGTGTTGACCCGCACCGAGGCCACCACGTCCAGATCCAGCGGCATGCCGGGATTGCGCGGAAAGCGGCCGTGATCCTGTGTCACGGGCAACGTGCCGTCTGCTGCCCCCTGGGCCTGCGCCGTTTCAACCGAAGTCGATGTCACCTTCGTCCTCCCCTCCGCAGGGTGCGCCGGTTCCGACGCCCCGCCTTTCAGCTTTGTGAAACCCTAGCACGGGTTTTTCGCAAGGGGCAGCACAGTTACGCAGGCCCTTGCGGGACGCGACGTCACTCCGAACGGGTCATATGGCCTAGACAAGCATCCCATATGACCCTATCTTATGTGCAAGGAGTGATCCCATGGAAAACGCATTTCGTGAACGCCCCACCGCCGACCGACAAGCCGTCGCGCTGAAAGCTTTCGGCCGCATTGCCGACGCCTGGTCGCTGACCGGGCGCGAGGCTGCGGCACTGGCCGACATGTCGGACTCCACATGGAAACGCGCCCGCAAGCCCGGCTATGCCGGAGAGCTGACACGCGACCAGATGCTGCGGCTCAGCGCGCTGGTGGGGCTCTACAAATCGCTGGAGCTGTATTTCAATCCGCCGATTGCGGGCAAATGGGTCAAACTGGCCAACACTGGTCCCGAATTCGACGGCAGCCGCCCGCTGGACGCGATGATCCGGGGCGGATTGCCCAAGATCCTGCGGGTGCGCAGCTATTTGGACGCCCTGCGGGGCGGCATGTGAAGATCACCTCCATCAATGACCGGGCGCTGGTACGCCTGATCTCGGAAACCCATTTCAAGCCTCCGGTGCTGCGCGGTCTCGTCGACAGCGACGAGGAAGCCGCGCTTCTGGCCGATCTGGAAGGCGAAACCAGCGCCCGCCTGATTGCCGAGCGCGAGGGCAGCCCGGCGCTGGATCGGCGCGAGTTGGTCTTTGCCCGCCGTGCCCATGACCTGAAACTCTATGGCCAAAGCCACATCAACGCCGCGTTCACCTACACGCGGCCCACGGGCAACCGGTTCAACAATGGCGACCGCGGGGCCTGGTATTGCAGCTACAACGTACTGACTTCGGCCGAAGAAGTGGGGTTTCATCGCACCCGCGAACTCAGCTACATCGGCATTTTCGAAGATGAGGCCCACTACGTGGAACTGCTGGCCGATTTCATCGGCGACTTCCCGGATCTGACCGACACCCCGGCCCATCCCGCCCTGACCGCGGATCCCGAGATCGGTTATCCGGCCGGGCAGGCGCTGGCGATGGACCTGCGCCGCGACGGGCATCGCGGATTGCTCTACCCCTCGGTGCGCCATTCCGGGGGCCGTTGCCTGGTGGCTTTCGATCCGGGCATCATCCAGAACGTGCGACCCGGTGCCCGCTGGTCCTTGCGCTGGAACGGATCGCCCGCCTATGCGCTGCGCGGGCTCTGAGCGGGATGCTTGCCCTAACATATTGATATTCATGGGTTGGAATGATGTGCGGGACTTCACACAGGGTTGACCCTGACCGTGCGGAAACCCGCACACCTTCACCGCAATCTTGATGAATGCCTTTGTCTTATAATTTGTTATCATTCACTATTCGACATTAACAGCACAAAATTTACGCGGCTGTTGCCGGACTCTTTTTAATGGTGATGATGATTTGGGGGCGCGCATTTTTGTGTGGTCCTGTTTTCAGCGACTGATCGGGAGGATGATCGATGAAATTTGTGACTGCAGCGGCGACAGCCAT
>NZ_JACNMU010000007.1 GCF_014901205.1 Meridianimarinicoccus sp. MJW13 | reverse complement strand
GACTGAAAGACTGGCGGCGGGTCGCAACCCGCTATGACCGCTGCCCCAGAGTCTTCCTCTCGGCAATCGCCCTCGCGGCCATCGTCATCTACTGGCTTTGAAACTCAATGAGTCCAGACCCTAGCCAAGCGCGTCGAACAACTATTCTCACCAAAGAGTTCGGATAGCTTTCAATCTCAGGTTAATCGAGTATCTCGCGAAGTTCAGAGTCTTCAAAGTGGCTTGGACAGTATTCGTCGCGAGACGTACGAAAAGTTCCTCATTGATAGCATGGGACTAAATTCTGCTAACGTGTCTCAGACAAGGTTTGCGCCAGTACGGATTTATATCAGCGAGGATGACCCCAAGACTGTTCGCTCCGTTGAGCATGCCGCTAAAGCCTACGTCACCTTCTTGGGCTTCGAAACGGCGACTGATTATCCGCCCGAGAGTGGTAGTTGGTTCAAGAAGTGGATCGCGAAATCGAAAGATGCTCTCAGTTCAGAAGAACTCGAAGACACGATCAAGAAAGGTAAGCGCGCACTAGAGCTAACTGCCTTGGACAAGCAGAGAGCAGAGGTAAACCGTGAAAATGCTTTAGCGGCCGGGGAATTCATTAAATCCATTGAGAATGTGCCAAACGCAGTTGCACAATTTGGATCGCTACTAATCATCAAAACCAAAGGGCCAGACGGTGAGTGTAGCGTGATGACACGCGTACTTACTGAGTCTGAAATGGAGTTTATCGAGAGCAATCAAGAAATAATGAAGGACGCCAGAAATCTGCTGGAGCGGCTTGCCAGCGTGAAGGTCAACAAGGATACAACGATCAAGCTCGAAGGGCCGGGCGAGCCCTAGCCCTAGCTCGAACTCGAACTCCAACTCTCATCCATCACTGGTGCTAGCCAGCACAACCGGCTTGCGACAGACAGTCAGTCACATAGCGGTAACTGCCCGCGGGAAACAAAACGAGGACAAAAAAGTCCCACTTTTGACCAAGCGCGAAAACGGTGGGACGATTTCGCCCCGTAACCCATTGATATTATTCACACTATGAGGTGCATTGGTGCCCGGGGGCGGAATCGAACCACCGACACGAGGATTTTCAATCCACTGCTCTACCCCTGAGCTACCCGGGCACGGGTGACGTCCAACGTCTGGGTTCGCGTCTTCTAGAAGAGCCACGGTGTGGTGTCCAGAGCCGAACGCAACTTTTTTCAGTGCAGTTTTCCGTCACCTTCAAGCCCTTCGCGAAAGGGCGGGGTTTCGCTGAACTCTTCGGGTTCTTCTGTCGTTTCAATGGCGTATCCGCCAGTCACCCAGCGGCCCAGATCCACGTCCGCGCAGCGGCGCGAGCAGAACGGGCGATAGGTTGGATGCGCGGTCTTCTTGCAGATCGGGCAACTCATGACAGCGCCTCGTTCAGCGGCAGGCGTTCGCGTTTGCGTTGCAATTCGAAGTGGCCCATCGGGGTCCAGCCGACCGGGGTGGTTTCCACCGGGCAGGCGCGGCAGGCGGCGCGCAGGACCTGTTCGAAGGTGCGGCGCTCTTTCTTCGGCATCGGGGCCAGGTCCAGCACGATCTGGCCGCCAAGGCCGCGCAGGCGCAGGGCGCGGGGCAGGGCGCGGGCGGTGGCGATATTGGCCTTCAGGCCAGCGGCGGGGCTGGTGTCGGGGCCGGTGTTGACGTCGATGGCGACCAGGGCGCGGGTCGGCTCCACGTAGAAACAACCGCCCTCGGGCAGGGGCTCGCGCGGGTCGGAAAGGGTTTCCAGCCGCTCTGCGGCGCCGCCATGGTCAAAGGCCTGATCGCCCTGCAGCACATTGTGGTCGGCCACATCCACCCATTCGCGCCACGCCAGAAGATCCGGGGTGGGACCATCCAGAAGAAGCTCGGGCGCGCCCTTGTCTTCGGCCAGAATGGCTGCTGCCAGCCCGGCCATTTCGGCGATGTCATCGGCCACGGCGTCGTCGTCGCCCATTTCCGCGGCCGAGCGCAGGATCAGACCCAGGTGGTCGGGCAGTTCCGCCGCATGGGCGATTTCCTTCAGCCGCACGCGGGCCTCTTCATCCTTGATCGCGCGCGAGATGTTCAGCCCCGGCGCATCCGGGGTGATGATGGCATAGCGGCTCTTGAACAGCAGGCGGGGGGTGACCGGCACGGCCTTGCCCCCTTCGGCAAAGCCCGAGACCTGAATCAGAACCGCCTGACCTTCCGACAGCCCGTGCCCCTGGCGCAGGAAGCCGTTGGTGCCGTCGGTCAGGGTGATGATACGTCCGCCCTGACCCTTCATGGGACGTCCCACGGTACCGCGATAGATGGCGCCGGGGCGGGGGATATGATCCGGGGTGTCGATCAGCAGATCGTCAAGCTGGCCGTCGACGATGCGGGCCGCAGCCATGCGGCCGTTGATCTGCGAAATCAGGATCTGGCAGCCTTTCATGCGGCACCTTTCATCAGGGGAACGCCCGCGGCCTGCAACAGCCCGGCGGTTTCCGACAGGGGCAGGCCGACGATGCCGGTAAAGGAGCCGCTGATCCACGGGATGAACGCGCCGGCAGGGCCCTGGATGCCATAGCCGCCGGCCTTGCCGCGCCAGTCTTCGCTGGCCAGATAGGCATTCACCTCGGTGTCGGACAGGGGCTTCATGCGGACCCGGCTTTCCACGCAGCGCGCCCACGTCCGGTCGCCGCGTTTCACGCTGACGGCGGTATAGACCCGGTGGCGCCGCCCCGAGAGTTGCATCAGGAAGGCCGCGGCTTCGCCCGCGTCGGCGGGCTTGCCCAGGATCCGGCGCCCCAGTGCCACGGCGGTGTCGGCGCACAGCACCACGTCGTCGGCCTCGGCGGTGATGGCTTGCGCTTTTTCAGCCGCGATGCGGGCGCAATAGACGCGCGGCAGTTCCCCCTTGTGCGGGGTCTCGTCGATGTCGGGCGGACGAACGTCGTCGGGCACAATGCCCAATTGGCCCAGCAGCTCCAGCCGCCGGGGGCTTCCTGAACCCAGGATCAGTCGCATGAGTCTCGCCCTGTCGCGTCGGAACGCTTACTTGAACCGGTAATTGATCCGGCCCTTGGTCAGGTCGTACGGGGTCATTTCAACCTGAACCCTGTCGCCTGCCAGAACCCGGATCCGGTTCTTGCGCATCTTCCCTGCCGTGTGTGCGATAATCTCATGGCCGTTCTCAAGCTCGACCCGAAACGTCGCATTGGGCAGGAGTTCCTTCACGACGCCGGGAAATTCGAGCAGTTCTTCCTTGGCCATGGTCACTCCATATCAATAGACCCGCCAAAACGCGGGCGGGGTCTACATGCGCCTATATTGTCCGTGAATCAAGGGGCCGCGTCAAATACGCTGCGGGTTCGGGGCGGGCAGGGCGGTTGTTTTCGCGCCATGGCCTTTGGCATGCCCCGCAGCGGCCGTGCGGGCGGCGGAAATCAGGGATATCGGCAGGGCCCTGGCCGCGTTCCGGGCCGCTTCAAGGGCTCAGTCCCGTGCGGTCAGGGCGCAGACCAGCGTGAACAGGCGGCGCGCGGTGTCGCCGTCGATCTCGGCCTTGCCCGCCAGTACCTCGCGTAGCATTCCCGCACCTTCCAGATGGATGGCGCGGCGTGCCTCGTCCAGCGCCTCGATCTCGGCGGGCGGTTTTGACCGCACGGCCTCGTAATAGCTTTCGCAGATGTGGGAATAATCCTTCACCACCTGGTTCAGTGGCCCCAGCGACAGGGTGAATTGCGCGGCATCCTGCCCGGTCTGGGTGCTCAGCCGGAAATCCAGCTTGCGTCCGGCCCGGCCCAGCATCAGCGCGTAGGGGCCCTGCGGCGCATCGGGCAGGGTGAAGCGGTTTTCTTCCAGCAGGTCGAAGACCGCGACCCGCTGTTCCTGCTCCAGCTCGGGCGCAGGCGCGCGGGCGCCGCCGGTGTCCAGGGTCACATCATACAGGCGTTCGGTCATTGCGGCCCCTCGTTCAGCCGTTCCAGCCGTGCCCGGACCGACAGCGCATGTGCTTCAAGGCTTTCCGAGGTCGCCAGCGTTTCCGCTGCCGGGCCCACGGCCTTCAGCGCGCCGGGACTCATCCGGGCAGTGGTGGTGCGTTTCATGAAATCCAGGACCGACAGGCCCGACGAGAACCGTGCCGAGCGTGCCGTGGGCAATACGTGGTTCGGTCCGCCGACATAATCGCCGATGGCCTCGGGCGTCCAGGCGCCCAGGAAGATCGCGCCGGCATGGGTGACCTTCGCGGCCAGTGCCTCGGGGTCGGCGACGCAAAGTTCCAGATGCTCGGGCGCGATGCGGTCGGACAGGGCGGCGGCCTCATCCAGGTCGCGCACGGTAATGACCGCGCCGAAGTCACGCCAGCTTGCGCCCGCGATGGCGCGGCGTTCCAGCGTCTCAAGGCGCGTGTCCACGGCGGCGGCGACCGCCTGTCCGAAGGCCGCATCATCGGTGATCAGGATCGATTGGGCGCTTTCGTCATGCTCGGCCTGGCTCAGCAGATCGACGGCAACCCAGTCGGGATCGGTCTCGGCATCGGCGATCACCAGAATTTCCGACGGTCCGGCGATCATGTCGATGCCCACCTTGCCGAACACCCGGCGCTTGGCGGCGGCGACAAAGGCATTGCCCGGCCCGGTGATCTTGTCGACCGCCGCGATGGTGTCCGTGCCATAAGCCATGGCGGCCACCGCCTGCGCGCCGCCGATGCGATAGACCGTGTCCACCCCCGACAGCCGCGCAGCCAGAAGTACCAGCGGGTTGACCGCGCCATCGGGCGTGGGGGCGCAGATCACAAGCTTGCCGACACCGGCCACCTGCGCCGGGATCGCGTTCATCAGCACCGAAGACGGATAGGAGGCCAGCCCGCCGGGCACATAAAGCCCCGCTGCCGACACCGCCGACCACCGCCAGCCCAGCGTCGCGCCGGCGGCATCGGTCCAGCTTTGATCCTGCGGCAGCTGGCGTTCGTGATAGGCGCGGATCCGGTCCGCCGCCATCTGCAAGGCCGCGCGTTCCTCGTGGGGAACCTGCGCACAGGCCGCGTCGATCTCTTCGGCCGTAAAGGCCATGGTCTCAGGCGTCAGCTCCAGCCGGTCGAACCGCTGCGTCAACTCGATCACCGCCGCATCGCCCCGCGCCCGCACATCCGCGATGATCTCGGCCACGGTGGCATCCACATCGGGGCTGTCTTCCCGCTTGGCCGACAACAGCGCACGGAAAGCGTCTTCGAATCCCGGATCAGAGGTGTCAAGAAACTGGGGCATGGAGACTCCTTTCGGAGCGTTCTAAAGGTCAGCGGCAGATGTAACAAGCAACTGGAATGTCACTGTCGTCGCAGCGGCAGACCGGATCACAGCTCGTGGTCAGGCGCCTTGCCAGACGGGGCGACGTAAGGTTTGGTCACATCGCGCAGATGCAGGTTCAGGCATTCGACGGTCAGCCGGATCGCACCGTCCCCGGCCAGCGTCAGCAGGATCTCCCCGGCGCCATCCTGTGCCGGATCGAAGGTGACCGACAACAGGCTCAGAACCGTGTCCGTGTCGTCCCGATCAATGCCCTGGCTGGCCACTTTCAGCACGTCGCCCACCAGAAGCACGCTTTGCACCCGTTCGAACGGCCGCTTCTGGCGCTTGGCGGTTTCCCGATCTTCCCAGCGGAAGCGGTTCAGCAGCAGAGCGAATTCCCGTTTGCCGGGTCGATAGGTCATCTCGCTGCCCGGAAAGACCGCGTCCTGTACCAGCGCCGAAAGGATCGCCAGATCATCGGCGGTTTCGGCCAGCAGGCGCAGCGGCTGTTCCGCGCCGTCTTCGAACCTTGCATCGCTCATTCGCTTACCCGTTCGATCATGGCACCACAGGCGCCCAGTTTCTCTTCGACCCGCTCATAGCCGCGGTCCAGATGGTAGACACGGTTGACCACGGTTTCGCCCTCGGCCCCCAGACCGGCAAGGATCAGCGACACACTGGCCCGCAGGTCGGTTGCCATGACCGGCGCACCCTTCAGGCGCGGCACCCCGGTGACCGTGGCGGTGCCGCCATGCACCTCGATATCGGCGCCCATGCGCACCAGTTCCGGCGCGTGCATGAATCGATTCTCGAAAATCCGTTCCTCCAGCACGCTGACCCCGTCGGCGGTGGTCAGCAGCGCCATCATCTGCGCCTGCAGGTCGGTGGGAAAGCCGGGGAAAATCTCGGTCACCACGTCAACCGCGCCAACCCGGCCATTGCGGCGGGTCACCTTCAGGCCCGTGGCGGTCTCGCTCACGTCGATCTCGGCCGCATCCAGCTTTTCGCAGAACGAGGCCAGCAGATCGATCCGGCCGCCCAGAAGCTCGACCGAGCCGCCGGCGATGGCGGGCGCCAGCATATAGGTGCCCATCTCGATCCGGTCCGGCACCACCGGATGGGTGGCCCCATGCAGCTTGTCGACGCCCTGAATGGTGATCGTGTCGCTGCCTTCGCCGTCGATCTGCGCGCCCATCTTGCGCAGGCATTGGGCCAGGTCGACGATTTCGGGCTCGCGCGCGGCGTTGCGGATGATGGTGGTGCCCTTGGCCAGAACCGCCGCCATCAGCGTGTTTTCCGTGGCCCCGACCGAGGCGAACCGCAGGGTCATGTCCGCGCCCTTCAGCCCGCCAGGCGCGCGGGCGTGCAGGTAGCCGTCCTTCAACTCGATCTCGGCGCCCAGGGCTTCCAGCGCGTGAATGTGGATGTCCATGGGCCGTGCGCCAATGGCACAGCCGCCGGGCAGGGACACCACCGCATGATGAAACCGCGTCAGAAGCGGACCCAGCACCAGGTTCGAGGCGCGCATCTTGCGCACGATCTCGTAGTCCGCCACATGGCTGGTCAGATCGTGCGAGGACAGCGAGATCACCTTGCCATCCTGCAAAGAGCTTGCCTCGACCCCCAGCGATTCCAGCAACTCGGTCATTGTCCGGATGTCGGACAGGCGCGGCGCGTTGGTCAGCGTCAGCGGCTCCTCCGACAGCAGGGTTGCGGGCATCAAGGCTAGGCAGGCGTTCTTCGCCCCCGCGATCGGAATCACGCCGTTCAAGGGCGTGCCACCGCGCACCACGATCCTGTCCATACTGCTCAGCCCTCTTTGGTCTCGGTATCCTGGCGCAAACGCGCCTGTTTCTTGCGCCGCGCCAGATTGGCCTTCAGCGCGGCCTTCAGCCGGTCGTCCCGATTCTGAGCGGGTTTGCCCTGTTCCGAGGCGGTCTTGTTCTTGTCCATGGCGCGCTGTCTAGCCTGTCCGCGCGGCCCGGTCCAGAGCGGCGGATTTTCCGCCTTATCGCGTGTCGCCGCGTGAAGTGAAATTTTTTTGGAAGGGGCTCTTGCGCCCTCAGGTCTTTGGGCGTATCAGCCCCCCCACACCGGCGGCGCCACACCGCGCAGCCCGGAAATGCTGCTGTAGCTCAGAGGTAGAGCACTCCCTTGGTAAGGGAGAGGTCGAGAGTTCAATTCTCTCCAGCAGCACCATCCATACAGACCCCTTCAAGTCTTCCAGGCGACCACACCTGTGCCTCAGGCTGACCCGTGTACCGCGCCGCTTGCGAATTTCCGACGGCCACACCTTGACGCGCGGCCTGGCAAGGCGGCCTCATCGCCGGTGTGCCCGGTGTTGACACCGCAGGTATCCGCAACCGAGCATGCCGGTTCCGGCGCAGTGTTTGCACATCATCGGTTGGCGTCTGGCCCAGCCACAGCCTGAAGGAGGCGTTACGGGATGCGGGATCCGCTGGTCACCCACAATGAGCGTGTAAAGCTGTTTGCCGGGTTCATCAGCGCCATCGGCCTTGGCCTGATCGGTTTCGCGATTTTGCGTCCCGCCGTGGAAGATTGGCAGAATGTCAGGCTGACCACGCTATGGTGGGGCGCGGGCGGACTCGCATTGCACGGCGTTTCGCACTATATCTTAAGGTACATACGCAAGGAGATGCCGCAATGAGCTTCTTCGATTTCATCGTTCCCGTGATTGCTCTGGCCGTTGCCGCGGCCGGTGCCCTTCTGTTGCGCCGCGAGGCGCGCAAGTTGGATGCAAAAGGCCGGCACCCGGCCGAGTAACGCCGCGCATCCTCCGGTCTCCGGGGTCTGAGGTCTGCAATTAACGAACTGATTGGGCCGGCTTTCCGGATTTCTGTGCATAATCACACAAACCGGCAAAAAACGCGATCATTTGGTAGATTTGGAAAATCACGGTCCAGTCGATCAGGCGGGCGCGTAGTCCCAACTGTCAGGCGCAAGTCCCGCGGCTCCCAACGCATGCGCGGCCGGACCGGGAGCACGCACAACGATTGCCTCCGCATGACGGTGGTCGCCGACGGGGCCAAGAGGTTGGCGGTTTCAATCCTTGGGGGTGTACCTGCCGCGCAGGGTCTCGACGGCGTCGCGAATACACTCCAGCGCCGTCGGATAGGCGGTGTCGGTGGCGTCGGACAACACCGGGGCAATCTCTTCATTGATCCAGGCAAGCTGGGCGACCAGCCCGTCCCAGGTGGACGGCGATGTGCGGCACATCTGATGGGTCAGATGCTCGCGCTCAGACCATGCGGCGGACCATTTCGGCGATTGCTCAGAGGTATTGGCAAGACGGATGTCCAGCACACGGATCTGGTGCAGCCAGCCGGGATGCGGGTCGGCGCCAACGTCGGCAGGCGGATTTGCCGGACGTGGTGTCGGGAAAGAAAAGATGCCCAATGACACGTCTGTTTGTGACCGCAGAACGGTTTCATCAATCATCTGGCAGTACTCCCCCAACACCGGACTCACATGCCCTGTCGCAGCAACAGGACGTTAACTACTTGTTTCATCCTAAATCTTAACAATCCGTGAAGATTTGGTTCAACTGATATGCTACTTGCCGCGTATATTTCTTCCCAGGGTGATTAATGATTAATCATCTTTCCTCAGAAGAAATGCTCGGGCAGGCATCGCTGCAAGAGAGAATTTCACCGCCGCCTGTCAGGTTGCGAGTGTTCCTCCTTGTGCGACCTTGGGTCAGGGCAACAAACAGCCGGGACGATCTTGCGGGGTGACGCCGCGTCCAGTGTGGCGATAAGCCAACAGCCCGATCCATTCCTTTGCCGCCAGATTCAATTCCGCAAGGTTTTCGGCAAAGCGCCAGCCCAGCCGGTGCCCCTGCGGCAGGATTCGAAAATCGGTGGGATAGGGCACCAGATTGCGCCAGCCGGCGGCGCAGAAGACCTCGACGCTGCGGCGCATGTGAAAGGCGGATGTGACCAGCACGATCCCGCCCTCGGGCAGGCCGTCCATCAGCGGCAGGGTGTTCACCGCGTTTTGCCAGGTGTTCAGCGAGCGGCCTTCCAGGATCAGGCGATCCTGTGCAATCCCGGCGCCGGTGAAGATCTGCCGCGCGACCTCGGAACCGGGCAGAAAGCCTGTGCGGAACCAGCCGGTGCCGCCGGTGAAGACGACCCGTGCTTCGGGGTATTGCCGGGCCAGCGCGATGGCTGTCAGAAACCGGTCGCCCTTGTCGCTGATGTGCGGCTGGCCGTAGGTGTCGGTGCGCACGGCCTCCTCGCCGCCGCCCAGCACCACGATGGCCGCCGGGGCGGCCAGGTCAGGGTTGGCGGGGTAGGCGCGCTCCAGCGGGCCCAGCAGCGTGTAGGCGGGGCGCAGCAGGGCGATGACCAGAAAAGCGGCAATGGCCAGCGACAGCGCCGTGACCGCCAGCGGCCGCCGATGCAGCAGCAGACCGGCCAGCGCCAGCAGCATCAGCCCCAGCAGCCAGCTTTCGGGGCGGGCCGCCATCCAGAACAGCTTTGACAGCGGAAAGAACAGCCCGTCCATCACCGGCCCGGTTGCCATACGTCAGCCATACGCCGGCCAGACCTTTTCCAGCCCGCCGCTTCAGGTGGTCTCGCGCAGGGTTTCGATCATCAGCGCGACATTGTCGGGATCGGCGTCCGGGGTGATCCCGTGGCCCAGGTTGAAGATATGCGGCCCGCCCGAGAACGCCTGCCGGATGCGCCGGACCTCGTCCACCAGATCCTGCCCGCCGGTGACCATATGGCTGGACGCAAGGTTGCCCTGCACACAGCCGTCGACCTGCACATGTTCGGCCGCCCAGGCCGCATCGACCGAATTGTCCAGCGCCACGCAATCGGCCCCGCTGGCCTTGGCAAAGCCGATATAGCGTTCGCCCGCTTCGCGCGGGAAGGCAATGATCGGGATTTCGGGGTGCCGCTCTTTCAAGGCTGCGATGATCTGGCGCGCCGGTTCCAGCGCGTAATTGGTGAAATCGTCGCCCTTCAGCGATCCGGCCCAGCTGTCGAACAGCTTCACCACCTCGGCCCCGGCGTCGATCTGGGCCGAGAGATATTCGATGGTGGCATTGGTCAGCCGCCCGATAATGGCATGAAACAGCTCGCGATTCTCGGCGATCAGCGCATGCGCCGGGGCCTGATCCGGGGTGCCTTGCCCGGCAATCATGTAGGTGGCCACCGTCCAGGGCGCCCCGGCAAAGCCGATCAGCGCGGTCTCGGCAGGCAATTCGCGCCGCAGGATGCGCAGGGTTTCATAGACCGGGGACAGGTGATCGTGGATGTCGGCGGCATGACACAGCTTGCCGAAATCCTCTTCCGTGGTGGTTGTGGACAGGCGCGGGCCTTCGCCCGTGACAAACCACAGATCCGCCCCCAGCGCGTCGGGGATCAGCAGGATATCGGCAAAAAGGATCGCCGCATCAAAGCCATAGCGGCGGATGGGTTGCAGCGTGACTTCGGCTGCGAGTTCCGGGTTGTAGCACAGGGACAGGAAATCCCCGGCCTGTTCCCGCGTCGCGCGGTACTCGGGCAGGTAACGCCCGGCCTGCCGCATCATCCAGATCGGCGGCACATCCTGGGTCTCGCCCGCAAGACTGCGCAGAAGTTTTTTTTGTTCGGCCATGACATACCCCGTCGCTTGTTGCCTTGGTGGTCCCGCACCTGCGCCAGAAAGTCAACGCATCGGCAGTTGTCACGCCGACGCGGCGGGTCTAGGGAATTGCCATGACGATCACGCTTCCGACCCCGACTTCGCCCCTTCGCATCGGCACCCGCGGCTCTCCGCTGGCCCTGGCACAGGCGCATGAAACCCGCGACAGGCTGGCGGCAGCCTTTGACCTGCCGCCCGCGGCCTTCGAGATCGTGGTCATCAAGACCACCGGCGACGACCGGGCGCTGATCGACGCGGACAAGCCGTTGAAGGAACTGGGCGGCAAGGGCCTGTTCACCCGCGAGATCGAGCAGGACATGCTGTCGGGCAAGATCGACATCGCGGTGCATTCCATGAAGGACATGCCGGTGCTGCAACCCGAGGGGCTGGTGCTGGACTGCTACCTGCCGCGCGAGGACGTGCGCGATGCCTTCATTTCGCCCGACCATGCGTCGCTGACCGATCTGCCCGAGGGCGCGGTGGTGGGCTCGTCCAGCCTGCGCCGCCGCGCGCAACTGGCGCACCGCCGCCCCGACCTGACGCTGGTGGAATTTCGCGGCAACGTGCAGACCCGCATGAAGAAGCTGGAGGAGGGGGTTGCCCAGGCCACCTTCCTGGCCATGGCCGGGCTGAACCGGTTGCAGATGACGCAGGTTGTCCGCACCGCCATCGCGCCCGAGGACATGCTGCCGGCGGTGGCGCAAGGGGCCATCGGTATCGAACGCCGCGCCGACGACAGCCGCGCCGCCGAGATGCTGGAGGCGATCCACGACACTCCGACGGGTCAGCGGTTGGCCGCCGAACGCGCCTTCCTGGCGGCGCTGGACGGATCCTGCGAAACACCGATTGCCGGACTGGCGGAGCTGTCCGGCGGAACCCTGCACCTGCGCGGCGAGATCCTGCGCACCGACGGCTCGGAATCGCTGACCGATGCCGCGGACGCCCCGATCGAGGATGGCGCCGCCCTGGGTCGGGACATGGCGCAGCGGCTTCTGGCGCGCGCGGGCAAGAATTTCTTCGATTGGCGCACCTAGACAGGGATCAGATTGTAAAACCGTCACGTCGCGCGCCGGGAACGTGGCGGTTGCCAGCTCTGGCAAGAAGGGGAAACTGTGATGGCAAACGAATTCACCGAAGACGACGCAGGTCGTGACTGGCTAGAGGCCGAATTGGCCGACACGCTGGACGAAGATTTCGAGCTTGAGATGTCCGAACCCGCCCTGTCGCTGGAAATCCGCAAGATCTATCGCAAGGCGCATCCGCCCAGCCTTGAACGGCGCGACTATTTCCGCAAGCTGCTGTCGCTGCAGGCCGAGCTGATCAAGCTGCAGGACTGGGTGCAGCATTCGGGCGAAAAGATCGTGGTGATCTTCGAAGGCCGTGACAGCGCGGGCAAGGGCGGGGTCATCAAACGCATCACCCAGCGGCTGAACCCGCGCGTCTGCCGCGTCGTCGCGCTGCCCGCCCCCAGCGAGCGGGAAAAGACCCAATGGTATTTTCAGCGCTATGTGCCGCACCTGCCGGCGGCGGGCGAGATCGTGCTGTTCGACCGCAGTTGGTACAACCGCGCGGGCGTGGAAAAGGTCATGGGCTTTGCCAACAAGGATCAGGTCGAGCAGTTCTTCCACGACGTGCCGGAGTTTGAGCGGATGCTGGTGCGCTCGGGCATCCGGGTGGTGAAATACTGGTTCTCGATCACCGACGAGGAACAGCAGATGCGCTTCCTGATGCGCATCCATGATCCGCTGAAACAGTGGAAACTGTCGCCGATGGACCTGCAAAGCCGCGTGCGGTGGGAGCAGTATACCAAGGCCAAGGAAGAAACTCTGGCCCGGACCAACATCCCCGAGGCCCCGTGGTTCATCGTTGAAGGCAACGACAAGAAACGGGCGCGGCTGAACTGCATCGACCATCTGCTCAGCCTGATCCCCTATGAGCCGGTGCCGCACGAGGACATCTCGCTGCCCGAACGGGTCTACAACAAGGAATACGAGCGCGCGGTGCTGCCGCCCGAATTGTATGTGCCCAGCAAGTACTGAGCGCCGAAGAGCAGGTGGGGCCACTTGGTTCCGCCTGCCTTGGGGTTCGGTATTGACCCCGGTTTGGCGATGAAATATCAGCAGCCTACACTGCGCGGGCGTTGTGTAGTGGTAAGACCTTAGCCTTCCAAGCTAATGACGCGGGTTCGATTCCCGCCGCCCGCTCCAGCCTTCCCGATCCATTTTCTGCCGCTGCCCGCCTGTGACTTTCCGGCCCGTGCGCGATGTCTTGTTGCCCGGTCCCGCAATGGGTACACCATCGCAAACTCGCGGAGACAGGACATGGCCAGAACACCCAAGACGACGGATCAGGAGCGGGAGAAATCCAAACGCATCGGCGCGCTTCGCGGGCTGGTGCCGTTCCTGATGCGCTACAAGCCGCTGGTGGCCGGGGCAGGCGTGGCGCTGGTCTTTACCGCCTTCATCTCGCTGGTGCTGCCGTTGGCCGTGCGCCGGGTGGTGGACGGCTTCCAGTCCGGCGCGGCCGAGCTTCTGGACCAGTATTTCTTTGCCGCGCTCGTCATTGCCGCCGCCCTGGCCCTGGGCACCGGCGTCCGATACTACATGGTGACCCGGCTGGGCGAGCGCGTGGTGGCCGACATCCGCACCGCCGTGTTCGACCGCATGGTGGGGATGAGCCCGGCCTTCTATGAAAAGACCATGACCGGCGAGGTTCTCAGCCGGATCACCACCGACACCACGCTGATCCTGTCGGTGATCGGATCGTCGATCTCGTGGTTCCTGCGCAACGTGCTGTTGTTCTTCGGCGGGCTGCTGATGATGCTGCTGACCAGTGCCAAGCTGACCGGGCTGGTGCTGCTGCTGGTGCCGGTGGTGATCGTGCCAATCATCGCGCTGGGGCGCCGGGTGCGCAAGCTGAGCCGTGAAAACCAGGACTGGATCGCGCAAAGCTCGGGCAAGGCGTCGGAAACGCTGCTGTCGGTGCAGACCGTGCAGGCCTTCAGCCACGAGCCGCAGTCGCGCGCCATGTTCGCCGATGTGACCGAACGGTCATTCGAGGCTGCCAAGTCGCGCATCACCGTGCGCGCGGCGCTGACCGTGATCGTCATCTTCCTGGTATTTGCGGGCATTGTCGGTGTGCTCTGGGTCGGCGCGCGCGATGTGCGGGCGGATGTCATGAGCATCGGCGAGCTGGTGCAATTCGTGATCTATGCCGCAATCATGGCGGCTTCCACCGCGGCCCTGTCCGAGATCTGGGGTGAGCTGCAGCGCGCCGCGGGCGCGACCGAACGGCTGGCCGACCTGCTGCACGCCGAGGATACAGTCACCGATCCGGCCCATCCGGTGCCGGCCGTCAATCCGGGCCGGGGCGAGCTGGAACTGGATGAGGTCGTGTTCCACTATCCCACGCGCCCCGATGCCGCCGCGCTGAACGGCATCAGCCTGACCGTGGCACCGGGTGAAACCGTGGCGCTGGTCGGACCCTCGGGCGCTGGCAAGACCACGGTGCTGCAAATGCTGCTGCGGTTCTATGACCCGCAGTCGGGCGTGGTGCGGATGGACGGGCAGGACCTGCGCGACATGGCGCGCGACGACTTCCGCCGCCAGATCGCGCTGGTGCCGCAGGAACCGGTGATCTTCGCCGATACCGCGCTGGAGAACATCCGCTTCGGCCGCCCCGAGGCCAGCGACGACGAGGTGCGCGCCGCCGCCCGCGCTGCCGCCGCCGACGGGTTCATCTCGGCCCTGCCGGACGGCTATGCCAGCTATCTGGGCGAACGCGGCGTGATGCTGTCGGGCGGCCAGAAACAGCGCATCGCCATCGCCCGCGCCATCCTGCGCGACGCGCCGGTGCTGCTGCTGGACGAGGCCACCTCGGCGCTGGACGCGGAAAGCGAGATGCTGGTGCAAAGTGCCGTGGAATCGCTGGCCCGCGACCGCACCACGGTGATCATCGCGCACCGTCTGGCCACCGTGAAGAAGGCCGACCGCATCGTGGTCTTCGACGAGGGCCGCATCGTCGCCGAAGGAACCCACGATCAGCTTGTGGCCGAAGGCGGCCTGTACGCCCGGCTGGCGCGCTTGCAGTTCACACAAGGCATGGCGGCGGAATAGGCCCGTCCCCGGTGCCCCTCTGGCGGTTCTGATCGCCGGTGGGGCACTGCGGCGCTGCGTAAATTCTGACGAAACGCCGCGTCAGACTTGTTCCCAGATCACTTCGCGCACATCCTTGCCGGCAAAACTGTCGCTTCTGTCGGGGAGGATCCGTTGTGACCAGAGCATTCACCAATGCCACCGTGAGCAAGGTTATCGAGGCCGAAATGCCCTGGGCCGACCGCGACGTGCCCGGCACTGTCTATGACGCGCTGTTGCGCACCGCCGGGACGATGGGCGACCGCAAGGCGATCAGCTTCCAAATCCTGTCAGATCCGCGCGCCAAGGTCGAAACCCTGACCTGGTCCGATCTTCTGGCCAGCACCACGCAGGCCGCCAACCTGTTCCGCAGCCTTGGCGTCGGACCCAATGACGTGGTCGCCTACCTGCTGCCCAACTGCAATGAAGCCGCCGTGGTGATGTTGGGCGGGATGACGGCGGGGATCGTCAACCCGATCAACCCGCTGCTGGACGTGGAACAGATCGCA
The DNA here is from genome assembly GCF_014901205.1 of Meridianimarinicoccus sp. MJW13. GTDB lineage: Bacteria > Pseudomonadota > Alphaproteobacteria > Rhodobacterales > Rhodobacteraceae > Meridianimarinicoccus. The sequence continues at coordinate 303,793 of NZ_JACNMU010000007.1, read as the reverse complement.
GGCATTCTGAAGGAAACCGATGCCAAGGTTCTGGTCACGCTGAAGGGCTTTCCCAAGACCGACGTGGCGCAGAAGGCCGCCGAGGCCGCGGCCTTTGCCCCGAATGTGAAGACCATTCTTGAAGTGGACCTGCTGCACTATCTGACGCCACCCAAAAGCTGGCTGGTGCCGCTGATCCGGCCCAAGGTCACCGCGCGCCATCACGCCAGGGTGCAGGACTATGCCAAGGCCGTGGCGGCCCAGCCCGCCGACCGTCTGAACTTCGATCATTCCGGCGCGAACCGGGTGGCGGCCTATTTCCACACCGGCGGCACCACCGGCGTGCCAAAAGTCACCCAGCACAAGCAGGAGGGCATGATCTACAATGGCTGGCTGGGGCATGAACTGATCTTCGACGAAACCGACGTACTGATCTGCCCGCTGCCGCTGTTTCATGTCTTCGCCTGCTATCCGATCATGATGTCGGCCATTCAGGCCGGGTCGCATGTGGTGTTCCCGACTCCGGCGGGCTATCGCGGGGACGGGGTGTTCGACAACTTCTGGAAGCTGATCGAACGCTACGGGGTGACCTTCCTGATCACCGTGCCCACCGCCCTGTCGGCGCTGATGCAGCGCAAGGTGGATGCCGATGTCTCGACCCTGAAGACCGCGATCTCGGGCTCGGCGCCGCTGCCGCTGGAATTGTACCGCAAGTTCGAAGAAAGCACCGGCGTGCAGGTGGCCGAGGGCTATGGGCTGACCGAGGCGACCTGCCTTGTGTCCTGCAACCCGTTCGAAGGGCAGAAGAAGGTCGGCTCGGTGGGCATTCCGCTGCCCTATACCGACGTTCGCATCCTGCAGTGTGCCGAGGACGGCAGCATCACCCATGAATGCGGCACCGACGAGGTGGGCGAGATCTGCGTCTCGAACCCCGGCGTCTACGAGGGCTCGACCTATACCGAGCCGGGCAAGAACCTGGGGCTCTTTGCCGATCGCGTCTACCTGCGCACCGGCGACCTGGGGCGGCTGGACGCCGATGGCTACCTGTGGATCACCGGGCGCAAGAAGGATCTGATCATCCGCGGCGGTCACAACATCGATCCCGCCGAGATCGAAGAGGCGCTCATGGGCCATCCGGCGGTGGCCGTGGTGGGGGCCATCGGCCAGCCCGACGCCGTCGCCGGGGAATTGCCCTGCGCCTATGTGGAACTGGTGGCCGGGGCGCAGGTCGATCCGGCAGAGTTGCTGGACTTCTGCAAGGATCGCATCCACGAACGCGCCGCCATCCCCAAGTATATCGAGGTTCTGCCAGAGCTTCCGAAAACCGCCGTCGGCAAGGTCTTCAAGCCCGACCTGCGCAAGCGGGCCATCACGCGCGTCTATGGCGCGGCCCTTGAGGGCGCGGGCCTGCCGGTCTCGGTCGCCAGCGTCGTGGATGACAAGAAGCTGGGCCTCGTGGCGATCCTGAAGCGGCACGGGGACGTGGAAGACGACGCCCTGGCCCAGGTCATGAACCGCTTCACCCGGCCGTGGCGCTGGCAGGACGCCCCCGAGGGCTGACAGCGCGGGCCGGGGGTCAGTACCCCCGGCTTCGATCCACCAGATGCGGGGCCGGCTGACCGGATTCGATGGCGGTGATGGCGCGCACCACCGCCTGCGAGGCCGTCTCGGGACGGGTGGACGAGGCGATATGCGGGGTCACCGTCACGCGCGGATGGTGCCAGAAGGGATGATCGGCGGGCAGGGGTTCGACCCGGAACACGTCCAGCGTGGCATGGCCGACCCGGCCATCGTCCAGCGCCCGCAGCAGGGCGTCGTCATCGATCAGCGGGCCGCGTCCGGGGTTCAGAAGCGCAGCGCCCTTGGCCAGCCAGCCCAGCCGGTCGTCGTTCATCAGGTTCTCGGTCTGCGGGGTCTTGGGCAGCAGCAACACGACGATCTCGGCCCCGGTCAGCGCCGGTTGCAGCCCGTCGTCGCCGGACAGGCAACGCACCCCGGCGATGTCCTTGGGGGTGCGGCTCCAGCCCGTCACCTGGAACCCCAGACTGGACAGCATTGCGGCGCAGGCCGCGCCCAATTCGCCCAGCCCCAGAACGGTGACCTTGCGAGCCCGGGCCAACGGCGGCGGCACATGCACCCAGTCGTGGCCGGGATTGACGATATGGGCGTCGATCCCAAGGTGATAGCGCAGCACATGGCCGGTGACCCATTCCACCATCCCCGCCGTCAGCCCGGCGGGATCCACCATCCGGGCCAGAGGCTGTGTCAGTGTCGGGTTGGCCACGATACGCTCCACCCCGGCCCAGAGGTTCAGCACGGCGCGGGCGTTGGTGAAGGGGCTGAAGTCTTCCAGCGGACCGTCGGGAGAATAGACGATGTAATCCACCGCCTCGGGCGCGGGGCAGGTGTTGGACAGCGCGATATCGAACCCCGCCGCCGTCAGATCGTTCTGCAGAAGGGGCTGGTACGCCTCCCAGTCCTTGGCGGCGGCTGAGAAATAAATGTTGAGCGTCATGGAAGCCCTCTACCTGGGTTTGTGAACATGGGCCGATTGCACCAGCCCGAAGGCCACCAGCAGCACCAGCATCGCCGAGCCGCCATAGGACACCAGCGGCAGCGGCACGCCCACCACCGGGGCCAGCCCCATCACCATCGACATGTTCACGGCGAAGAACAGGAAGAAGGTGCCGGCGATACCGAGCGTCAGCAGCGACCCGAAACGGTCGCGATTGGTGATGGCGGTGACGATGCAGAACAGGATCACCAGCATATACAGCGCCAGCAGCGAGGTGGCGCCGACAAAGCCGAATTCCTCGGCCAGCGTGGTGAAGATGAAATCGGTGTGTTTTTCGGGCAGGAAGTTCAACCGGCTCTGGGTGCCCTGCATGAAGCCGCGCCCGGTGACGCCGCCGGACCCCAGCGCGATCTTCGACTGGGTGATGTGATAACCCGCCCCCAGCGGATCGGTCGACGGATCAAGGAAGGTGTCGATACGGCGGTACTGATAGTCCTTCAGCAATTGCCAGTCGGTGCCTTTCGAGGCCATGACCGCCCAGACAAGGCTGCCGCCCGCGCCAATGACGGCGGCGAAATAGGCCCAATGTACCCCGGCCAGGAACATCACGAAGCCGCCCCCCGCCACCAGCAGGATCGAGGTGCCCAGATCGGGCTGCTTCAGCACCAGCGCCACCGGGATCAGGATCAGGACCAGCGGCACGATGACCCAGACCGGGTGCGAGGTCTTCTTGAGGTCGAGCCAGTCGTAATAGGCCGCCAGCATCATCACGAGGGTGATTTTCATCAGTTCCGACGGCTGCAACCGCATGAAGCCAAGGTCGATCCAGCGTTGCGCGCCCATGCCGACGGTGCCGGCAACCTCGACCCAGACCAGCAGGGCCAGCGCCAGCAGATAGCCCATGACGGCCATGTTGCGCCAGAACCAGATCGGCACCATGGCGATGACCAGCATCATCGCCATGCCCAGGCCGAAGCGCTTCATCTGCGGTTCCATCCAGGGTGTCGGCGATCCGCCCGCCACCGAATAGAGCATCACGAACCCGATGCCCGAAATTGCCGCCAGCAGCAGGATCAGCGGCCAGTTCAGGTACAGGACCTTGCGCAGCCCGCGGGGGACGGATTTGACCTTGTATTCAAGATAGGTCATGCGCGGCTGCTGACGGTTTCGACCGGTTTGCGGTCGCGCAGGGGCAGGGCGCGCTGCTCTTGCTCTATGCGCTCGCGCTGGCCGGCGGGATAGGCCTCCAGCGGCGGCAAGTCGCCATGCAGGGTGCGCAGGATCACGTCGCGGGCAATGGGGGCCGCCGCGGTCGAGCCGCCGCCGCCGTGCTCCACCACCACCGACACCGCGACCTTGGGATCGTTGTAGGGGGCGAAGCCCACGAACAGCGCATGGTCGCGCCGCTCCCACGGCAGATCCTCGTTGCGGAAGACGCCGCGCCGCCGCTCGGCGGCGGTGATGTTGCGGACCTGGCTGGTGCCGGTCTTGCCTGCCATCTGCAAGGTCTCGTCATTGATGCGCGACCGATAGGCGGTGCCCCGGTTCGAGTTGGAGACCGCGAACATGGCCCGCTGTACCGCGCGCAGGTGATAGGGATTGATGTCCAGTGGCCCCTCAAGGCGCACCGGCTCTTCAACCCCGTCCACGGCCCGGATCAGCCGGGGCGCAATGGCGTTGCCGCTGGCCAGACGCGCGGTCATCACCGACAGTTGCAGCGGCGAGGCCAGCACGAACCCCTGTCCGATCGAGGCGTTCAGCGTGTCGCCGATCACCCAGTCCGCCCCACGCCGCGTGGCTTTCCAGTCGCGCGTCGGCGTCAGCCCTTCGGCGACCGCCGACATGGGAATGTCAAAGCGGGTGCCCATGCCCAGCTTGCGCGCCATTTCGGAAATCTTGTCGATCCCGACCCGCTGGGCGACCTCGTAGTAATAGACGTCGCAGGATTGCTGCAGGCTCTGGTGCAGGTTCATGTGCCCATGGCCGCCGCGCTTCCAGCAGTGGAAACGGCGTGAGCCGGCGCTCAGGTAGCCTGGACACCAGACCGTGTCCTCGGGCGAGACGACCCCGGCCTCCAACGCCGCCAGCGCCGTCACCATCTTGAAGGTGGAACCCGGCGGATAGACCCCCTGCACCGACTTGTTGGCCAGCGGGCGAAACTTGTTCTCGGTCAACAGGCGATAGTCGGCACCCGAGATCCCGCGCACGAACTTGTTGGGATCGAAAGTCGGCGACGAGGCCACCGCCAGAAGGTCGCCGTTGCGCACATCGGTGACCACCACCGCCGCACTTTCGCCGTCCAGCCGGGCCTGCACATAGTTCTGCAGGGTCTCGTCGATGGTCAGTTGCAGGTTCCGTCCGGCGGTGCCTTCGGTGCGCGACAGCTCGCGCATGACCCGGCCCACGGCGTTGACTTCGATCTGGCTGTTGCCGGCCCGGCCGCGCAGGACCATTTCTTCCTTGGCCTCGATCCCCGACTTGCCGATCTGGAACTTGGGGATCTGCAACAGCGGGTCCGGATCCTGAAGCTTTGACAGATCATAGTCGCTGACCGGCCCCACATAGCCCACCACATGGGCGAAATCCGATCCCAGCGGATAGGCGCGCGACAGCCCCACCTCGGGGCGCACGCCGGGCAGGGCGGGGGCGTTGACGGCCACGCGGGCCAGATCGTCCCACGACAGCCGGTCGGCGACGGTCACGGGCACAAAGCTGGACCGGCGGCGCGTCTCGCGCAGGGTGCGCTCGATGTCTTCCTCGGTCAGCGGGATCAGGCGGCCCAGTTCCTGCAGCACTTCCTCAACATTGCCCGCATCCTCGCGCACGATGACCACGCGATAATTCTGGTCGTTAATGGCAATGGGGGAGCCGTTGCGGTCGAAGATCAGCCCGCGCGCCGGGGGCAGCAGCCGCATGTTGATGCGGTTTTCCTCGGCCAGCATCCGGTATTCTTCGGACTGCTCCACCTGCATCTGCCGCATCCGCCAGCCCAGAAGACCCGCAAAGGCCAGCTGCGCGCCGCCCAGCACCAGCGCGCGGCGGCCGATGCGGCGGGTTGACAGGTCGGTGTCGCGGGGAGGACGTCTCATCGCCCGCTCCCCCGGCCAAAGCCCTCGGGCACGGGGCGCTTGCGCAGGCCCAGACCGGCGGCGCACAGCAGGACCACCAAGGGATAGGCGGCGACGGTGACCGGCATCCGCAGAAGTTGCGCCCCAAGGCTGGGTTGATCGGCGAAGGTCACGGTCAGGGCCAGCCAGTTGAGCCCGACCATGGCGGTATAAAGGGCAGCAAATACCCCGGTTTCAGCCAGCACCGACAGCGGTTGCAGGCGCTTGTGGCGACGGCGCAGGTATTCGGTCGCGCCGATGGCGATGGCGGTCCAAAGTCCCGGCGGCTGCATCAGTAGCAGATCCGACACGAAAACCATCACCGCGATCAGCCAGACCGGCAACCAGTCGGGCCGCCGGATCACCCAGGCCACCACAAGACAGATCACCAGATCAGGGGTCGGCAGGGGACCGGGTTGCAGATCAAGTGGCAGCAGCTTGACCATCAGCACGCCGCTGCACAGCAGCACGAACAGCCCGCCGAACATCAGCCGCTTGAGAAGCTGTCCTTCACTCATCTGCGGCCTCCGGTTGCGAGGGGCCTTGCATCGCCGCTAGCGGGCGCACGATCTGGCCGGTTTCGCGGATCGGCTCGGGGCCGGAATAGCGCAGCACCCGCAGGAATTCGAGCCGCTCGTAATCCGCCGCCAGCCGCACCCGGAAACGGTTGTCGGGGCCGCGGATCACCTGGCCCACAAGAATGCCCGCCGGGAACACCCCGGCGTCGCCCGAGGATACCACCCGGTCGCCGGGACGTACCAGTTCGACGCTTTCCAGAAACTCGATGCGCGGTTGGGTAGAATTGTCACCGCTCAGCAGCACGCGCTGGCCCGAAGGCTGAATTGTCACCGGGATCGACGAGGCCGGATCGGTCAGCAGGATCACCCGCGCCGTGGTCCGCCCGACGCCCGAGATCCGGCCCACCAGCCCGATCCCGTCCATCGCCGCCCAGCCTTCCTGGATGCCATCATGTTCCCCCACGTTCAGCAGCACCGACCGCCGGAAGGGCGAGCCACTGTCGGCCAGAACGGTGCCGGTGACGTAAGTCAGCCGCGCATCCAGCTTGACGTTGTTGAGATCCAGCAACCGGGCGTTCTTCTGTTCCAGCTGTAGTGCTGCCTCTTTCCAGGCGCGCATCTGCTGCAACTCGCGGCGCAATTCCTGGTTCTGCTGGTAGAGCGCCGAATAGGTCGAGAAATTGTCGCTCATCTTGACCAGCGCGGTAATCGGCGCCATCGCCCATTGCACGCGGGGCAGGGTCGCATCGACCACATCCGTGCGCAGGCGCTCCACGCGCGGGCTGTCGATGCGCCACAAAAGGAAGACGGCAAGGCAGACCAGGATCAGCCCGCCGGCGAAGATGCGCCGGATCGGGCGGAAATGGTCCTGTCCCTTGTCGCCGTCGTAAGCCAAATGCGTCTCCGAGACTGCGGCGGGTTCCGGGGCGGCTCAGACTGGCAGGCCACCGCCCGCGTGCGGATGGATCAACTGTCGTAGTCTATGACATGGCGAAGCTGGTTTTCAAATTCCAGTGCCTTGCCGGTGCCCATTGCCACGCAGTTCAGCGGTTGATCCGCCACCGTGATCGCCAGGCCGGTCTGCTCGCGCAGGGCCAGGTCCAGATCGCCCAGCAGCGCGCCGCCGCCGGTCAGCATCACGCCGCGATCCACGATGTCGGCGGCCAGATCCGGGGGCGTGGCTTCCAGTGCGGTCATCACGGCTTCGCAGATCTGCTGCACCGGTTCGGCCAGCGCCTCGGCCACCTGGGCCTGGGTGATCTCGGTTTCCTTGGGCACGCCGTTCAGCAGGTCGCGGCCCCTGATCTGCAACGACTGGCCGCGGCCATCGTCGGGCATCCGGGCGGTGCCGATGGTGGTCTTGATGCGCTCGGCGGTGGCTTCCCCGATCAGCAGGTTATGCTGGCGGCGCAGATAACTGATGATGCCTTCATCCATGCGATCGCCACCGACACGGACCGAACGCGCGTAAACGATATCGCCCAGCGACAGAACGGCCACCTCGGTGGTGCCGCCGCCGATATCGACGACCATATTGCCGGTCGGATCGGTGATCGGCATGCCGGCGCCGATGGCGGCCGAAATCGGCTCTGCGATCAGCCCGGCGCGGCGGGCGCCCGCCGACAGTACCGACTGACGAATGGCACGCTTTTCCACCGGGGTGGCGCCATGCGGGACGCAGACGATGATCTTGGGCTTGATAAAGCTGGTGCGGCGGTGAACCTTGCGGATGAAATGCTTGATCATTTCTTCGGCGACGTCGAAATCGGCGATCACGCCTTCGCGCATCGGCCGGATCGCCTGGATCGAGCCGGGGGTCCGACCCAGCATCAGCTTGGCATCCTCGCCCACAGCCAGCACCTTCTTGACGCCATCCTTGACGTGATAGGCCACCACCGAGGGCTCATTCAGGATCACACCCTTGCCCTTGACGTAAACCAGCGTGTTCGCCGTGCCCAAGTCAATTGCCACGTCCGAAGTAAACAAGCCCCTGAAAAGCGCCATGTCGAGGTTGTCCTGCTAATGCCCCAAATTGTCCCGCGAGTCGCTGCCGCAGGCTGGCCCCGCTTATAGGCTTCGGGGCAGGGGGGTGAAAGGGGAGAAGGGGGCCTGCGCGGGCCTCGGCAGGGTTCTGCCCGGTAAACCTTGGGGAAGTTTTTTTTGAACGGCGGCGATGGCCCCCACTCGGGCAGGTGTCAGGCGGGCGGGCAGACAGGAACGGGCGCGCCGGTGGGGCGCGCCCGTGAGGCAGGAACGCGGCTGTCAGGTCAGCTGACGTCCTTGTAGTTGATTTCCTTTTTGTCGGAATGGGTCTTGGTGCGGCGCACGATCAGCCGGTTCAGCGCGGCCACATAGGCCTTGGCACTGGCCACCACGGTGTCGGTGTCGGCGGATTGGCCGGTGACGATCTTGCCATCTTCTTCCATCCGCACGCTGACGGTGGCCTGCGCATCGGTGCCTTCGGTCACCGCGTGCACCTGGTACAGTTGCAGCCGCGCATCATGCGGGAAGATCGCCTTCACCGCGTTGAAGGTCGCATCCACCGGACCGTCGCCGGTGGCGGTCACCTGTTCGTCCTTGCCATCCACGGTCAGCGTCAGGTCGGCCGATTGTGGTGCCTCGGTGCCGCAGATCACCCGCAGGAATTTCACCTTCAGATGCTCGTTGGCGGCCGCGGCGCTGCTGTCCTGCATCAGCGCGACCAGATCGTCGTCGTAGATTTCCTTCTTGCGGTCGGCCAGCGCCTTGAACCGCACGAAGACATCCTTCAGCTGGTTGTCGCCCAGTTCATAGCCCAGGTCGGCCAGCTTGGCGCGCAGCGCGGCGCGGCCCGAATGCTTGCCCATCACCAGCGAGGTTTCCGACAGTCCGATGTCTGATGGCCGCATGATTTCGAAGGTTTCGGCGTTCTTCAGCATGCCGTCCTGGTGGATGCCGCTTTCATGGGCGAAGGCGTTCTTGCCGACGATCGCCTTGTTGGGCTGCACCGCGAAGCCCGAGACCGACGACACCCGGCGCGAGATGTTCATGATCTTGGTGGCATCGATGCGGGTGGCATAGGGCAGGATGTCGTTGCGCACCTTCATGGCCATGACGACCTCTTCCAGCGCGGTGTTGCCGGCGCGTTCGCCCAGCCCGTTGATGGTGCATTCGATCTGCCGGGCACCGGCCTCGACCGCGGCCAGCGCATTGGCCGTCGCCATGCCCAGATCGTTGTGACAATGGGTGGCGAAGGTCACCGTGTCGGCACCGGGCACCTTTTCGATCAGCATCCGGATCAGGTCGGCGCTTTCGCGCGGCGCGGTATAACCCACCGTGTCGGGGATGTTGATGGTGGTGGCGCCGCATTTGATGGCGATCTCGATCACCCGGCACAGGTAGTCATGCTCGGTCCGGGTCGCATCCATGGGCGACCATTGCACGTCCGGGCACAGGTTGCGGGCATGGGTCACGGTCTGTTCGATCCGCTCGGCCATCTGGTCCATGGACAGGTTCGGGATCGCCCGGTGCAGCGGCGAGGTGCCGATGAAGGTGTGGATGCGCGGCTGGGCGGCATGCTTCACCGCCTCCCAGCAGCGGTCGATATCGGTGATATTGGCGCGCGCCAGCCCGCAGATCGACGAGTTGACCGAGTTCTTCGCGATCTCGCTGACCGCCTGGAAGTCTCCCTCCGAGGCGATGGGAAACCCGGCCTCGATGATGTCGACGCCCATTTCATCCAGCAGGCCTGCAATCTCCAGCTTCTCGGCATGGGTCATGGTGGCGCCGGGGCTTTGTTCGCCGTCGCGCAGGGTGGTGTCGAAAATCTTGACACGGTCTTGGGTTGAAGAGGTCATGGGTCAGGTCCGTTTCGTGGCGATGGCGCGGGGGCCGCGCGTGGGACGGGGGCCGCAACAAGGGCGGCATGCGGCGGCGGAAGGCGCCAGCCTGCGGGCATTGAGGGTCTGTGTCATCTGAGGTCCGTTCTGCTTGAAGTCTGTCGTGGCGCGGGCAGCATCCTCTGAGCGGTCGCGCCGGTGAACGGCACGCTCAGAGGCGACTAAGAAGCAGAAGACGTGCGGCGGCCAGCTGCCCGAGGGGCAGGTCGCGGAATCCAGCGATGATAGCAGCCGTTGCGTTCATGGGGCGCAGTTTAGACCGGGCCGGATTGCCGATGCAACCGCGGTTTTCCGGCTCAGCCCCCCGGTGGCGTGCGCGGCGGCCCCGAGACGCTGCAGGGGTCGGCGGCCCGACCCTCGGGGCTGCGGGTGGCGGGCAGGGTGGGGCTGTAGTCATAGGTCACGATGGTGTTGCCCGCGTCGAAGGCCACGAACACCAACCCGGCTTCGGGGGCCAGGGTGACGCCTTCGGCGTCGGAATAGGCAGAGGTGGCCAGCGGGATCACGTCCAGCAAGCGGCCCGTGGCGTCGAATTCGAACAGGCTGTCCAGCGCATCGGCATCGTCGACCACCAGCAGGTAACCGGTGCCCGGATCGCGGGTCAGGCCCTGCGGCTCCAGCATCGGCGGGGTCAGCGTGGTGCCGTCGATGCGGGCCAGCAGACCGCCACCAGCCTCCAGCCGCAGCACCTGGGCGCGGGCGTCATCGGTGATCCAGATTTCGTCACGGGCGGCATCCACGTACACCCCGTCGATATCCGAGAAGTCGCGCGTCAGGCGGAAGGGCGCACCCCGCGCCGTGCCATCGCGATATATTTCCTGAAACCGGCCGCTGCCGTCGCTCAGCAGCAGATGTGTATCAGTGACCGCCAGGGCATCCACCCGGCTAAGGTCAGAGCGGAACCGGCGCAGCGGTGCGCCCCACAATGTGAGCAGCGCGATCTCCTCGGTTTCATTGGCCACCCAGAGCGCGCAAAACAGCGGATCGAAGGCCAGACCGGAAGGGCCGGGAAAGGGAAAGCTGCGCACGAAGGTCAGTTCGGCCGCGGAAGCGGCAAGCGGAAGGACGGCCAGAACGGCTGCCCGCAGCAGGGGGGACACGATCGGCATCTGCCAACGGTAGCGGCCCACCAGGCATTGAAACAAGTGCGCTGTTCAGCGGTCGGGATTGAACCGAAGGCCCTTTCGGCTAGCTGATGGCATGAATTGGAAGGAGGGACCGCATGCAAAGGGCATTGGTGATCGGGGCCAGCGGTGGCATCGGCGCGGCTGTGGCCGAGGCCCTGCGCGCCCGGTTGGGGGCGGGCAATGTCACGACGCTTTCGCGGCGCGACGATGGGCTGGACATCACGTCAGAACAGTCGGTCCGCACCTGCCTGTCGCGGCAGGACGGGCCGTTCGATCTGGTTTTCTTGGCCACCGGCGGGCTGGCGGTGGCGGGTCACGCCCCGGAAAAGGCCCTTCGCGAGGTTTCGCCCGAAGCGCTGCGCGCGGTGTTTGACCTCAATGCGCTGGGTACGGCGCTGATCCTGAAGCACGCCGTGCCCTTGTTGGCCAAGGATCGCCGGGCGGTCTTCGCGGCCCTGTCGGCGCGGGTCGGATCCATCGGGGACAATCGCCTGGGCGGCTGGCACAGCTACCGCGCCGCCAAGGCCGCGCTCAACCAGATCCTGCATGGTGCCGCGATCGAACTGAAGCGCAGCCATCGGCAGGCCATCTGCGTCGCGCTGCATCCCGGCACCGTGGCCACGCCGCTGACCCGCGCCTACGCAGGCCGACACCCGACCGTTCCGCCCGAGGACGCCGCACAGAACCTGTTGAAGGTCATAGACGGTCTGGACCCCGGAGCCTCGGGGGGCTTTTTCGACTGGGCTGGCAAGACCATCCCCTGGTGAGCCGGCCGAAAGCTTGCCCCAGCTTTCCCGATGCGCCCGCACCCTGCGCGCGGCCGTTGCGTGGTCCCCTTTGCCAGGACGCAGATGGAAGCCCTGCAATGCGAGATTGCCGCCATGCACTCGGACCAGGTTCTCATCGAGATCCTCAAGATGCTGCCCGAGCTGGTGTGGACGCTGCTTGCCGTGGGCAACCGCCTGTTTCTGGCCCCGACCTTGAAAGCGCGCCTTTCCACCTGCACAGGCAACGGTCTTGACACGCGCGTTGATGCGGCTGGTGAAAGAACAACAGGGGGAACTGTCCTCGGGCGGTGTCTGACGGCGGCCTGTCCGCTCAAAGCGCCCATTCCGAAATCGAAGCCGCCAATATCGCCCCGATGTGCCGACTGCGGTCTTGCAGACACGGGGCAACCCGACCACGCGCAAACGGTTGGCACCGCGTGCGCAAAAAGGGCTTCAAGTCATTGGGAACACTGGAGGCGAGTACCGGAATCGAACCGGTGTACACGGATTTGCAATCCGCTGCGTAACCACTCCGCCAACTCGCCGAACCGGTGTGCGGTGGCTATAGCCCACGTCGTATGGTCGCGCAAGGCGGTTTGCGAGGTTGCCCGCACCGGGCATCTGTGCGAAGCCGAACGGGACATGAAACTGAACGGCAGAGTCTGATCCATGCCCGATTTCACTTCCCGCCGGACGATGATGGTCGACACCCAGGTGCGCCCTTCGGACGTGACGAAATACCCGATCATCGACGCCATGCTGCGTGTCCCGCGCGAGGTTTTCGTGCCCGAAGCGCAGGTTGAAGCGGCCTATATGGGCAACAACATGGACCTGGGCGACGGGCGCGTGTTGCTGGAACCCCGGACCATGGCAAAGATGCTGGATGTCCTGAACATCCACCGCACCGATCTGGTTCTGGATCTTGGGTGTGCCTATGGCTACTCGGCGGCGCTGATCGCGCAACTGGCCGAGGCCGTGGTGGCTATCGAGGAAGACGAGGATCTGGCGCGCGAGGCCGAAAGTCGCCTGGCCGACCATGGGGTCGACAATGTTGCCGTCCTTCACGCGCCGCTGGCCGAAGGTGCGGCGAAACATGGCCCCTATGACGCCATTGTGGTAGAAGGGGGCGTGGAAACCGTGCCCGACGCGCTGCTGGACCAGTTGAAGGAAGGCGGCCGGATCGCGGCGGTTTTCATGGATGAGGCACTCGGCACCGTCAGGATCGGCTACAAGATCGATGGCACGGTGAACTGGCGCTACGATTTCAATGCCGGCGCTCCGGTCCTGCCGGGCTTTGCAAAGGCGGCGGAATTCGCGCTGTGATTTGACGTCGGGCTGCGCCCGGCCGAGCAGGAGCAAACTGGTGAGACAGAAATTCTCGGGAAAGGCGCGTCTGGCAGCCGTGGTGCTGTCCGGCTTCATGGCGTTTCCGGCGCAGGCTGAAACCCTGACCGACGCGCTGGTGTCGGCCTATAACAACAGCGATCTTCTGGATCAGGCGCGGGCCGTGCTGCGGGCGGCGGATGAAGACGTTGCCTCGGCTGTGGCGGTCCTGCGTCCGACGCTGGACTACAGCATTCAGCGGGATTGGACCTTTCTGGACGATGACGCCATCCGTGGTGCGGACAGGGACGGGGCGGAAACGACCCTCGGGCTGACCTCCGAACTGGTGATCTACGAAGGGGGCCGCAACAAGCTGGCGATCGAGGCCGCGAAAGAGGCGGTTCTGGCCGCCCGCGAGGCCCTGCTGGTGCAGGAACAGGCGGTGCTGTTCGATGCGGTCGAAGCCTATCTGGAAGTGATCCGGGCCACGGAAACCGTGGACCTGCGCCGCAACAACGTGCGCGTCCTTCAGGAAGAAGTGCGGGCCGCCCGCGACCGGTTCGAGGTTGGCGAGGTCACCCGGACCGACGTGGCGCAAGCCCAGTCGCGTCTGGCCCAGTCGGACGCTGATCTGGTTTCGGCAGAAGGCGATCTGCAAACCGCGCGCGAAGACTACAACCTTCAGGTCGGGCGCTATCCCGGCCAGCTCGCGCCGCCACCGGCGTTGCCTTCCACGGCCTCTTCCATTGATGCGGCGCGCGAGATTGCCCTGCGCGCACATCCGGCGATCCTGCGCGCACAGCGGCTTGTGACCGTGGCCGAGATCAACGTGGCGCGCGCCGAGGCTGCCGTTCTGCCGTCGATCAGCGCCAATGCCAGCGTTGGCTACTCGGACTTCAGCCGGTTCTATCCGAACAACGGGCTGGAGCCTTCGGCCAGCATCGGCCTGTCTTTGCGCGGGCCGATCTATCGTGGCGGCGCCATCAACTCGGCTTTCCGCCGGGCGCAGGCGGACCGGGACAACCAGCGGTCCAGTCTGCTGCGCACCACCGCCGAGATTGACGAACAGGTGGGACGCGCCTGGGCCGTGCGCGATGTGGCGCGGGCCCGTCTGGTGGCCACCGACCGTCAGATCGAAGCGGCCCAGATCGCCTTTGACGGCACCCGCGAGGAAGCGACGCTTGGCGCGCGCACCACGCTGGACGTTCTGGACGCGGAACAGGAACTTCTGGACGCGCGCGGCGCCAAGATCGACGCGAACGCCTTGGAGCAACTTGCGGTCTATGGCCTGCTGGCCTCGATGGGGCGGCTGACCGTGGATGGGCTGGGGCTTCCGGTCACCGCCTATGACCCGTCGGTCTATTACAACGCGGTGCGCAACGCACCGTCCGTGGGCAGCGCACAGGGCATCCAGCTTGAGCGGGTTCTGAAAAGCATCGGCAAATACTGAACCCCTGCCGGCACTGATATGAAAGGCGCGTCGAGATCTCCGGCGCGCCTTTTTTCTGTTCAGGGCAGGGGGCTGGCCAGTGCGAGCAGCTTGTCGATGTCGAAATGGGTTTCCAGATGGGCGGCCAGATCGTCCAGCGCGGTCTCGACCCCGGCCTCGTAGTCATAGGAGCCGACCTGCAACCCCAGACCGTCGAAGAACGCCTGCCGGAAGGCATCGGCGCTGAACAGCCCGTGCAGGTAGCAGCCCCAGACCTGGCCATTGGCTGAGCACGCGCCCTCGGCGCGGCCCTCCAGATCCAGCCAGGCGTGGGCGCAGTCGGGGCCCTCTGTACGGCCAAGGTGGATCTCGTAGCCGTCCAGGGTGGTGCCAGAGGCGCTGTGCGTGGCCCTGACGCGGGCCAGCCGTTTTTCCGGGGCCATGACCGTCGAGACATCCAGCAGGCCCAGACCCTCTACGGCGCGGGCGCTGCCCTCGATCCCCTCGGGGTCATGGATGTGGCGGCCCAGCATCTGGTAGCCACCGCAGATGCCCAGCACCTTGCCGCCGCGCCGCAGATGCGCGGTCAGATCAATGTCCCAGCCCTGCGCGCGGAAGGCCTCCAGATCCGAGATCGTGGATTTGCTGCCGGGGATCAGCACCAGGTCGGCGTCGCCGGGCAGGGGCTGGCCGGGCTGGATCAGCCGCACGTCGATGCGCGGGTCGGCATTCAGCGGGTCGAGATCGTCGAAATTGGCGATGCGGGGCAGGCGCGGGACGGCGACCAAAATGCCGTCACCGGCATGGCTGCGAATGTCGAGGATATCCTCGGCCGGCAGGCGCCACGCGCCGTCGAACCACGGGATCACCCCCAGCGAGGGCCAGCCGGTGCGCGCCACGATCTCGGCCAGCCCGTCGTCGAACAACCTGGGATCGCCGCGGAACTTGTTGACGGCGCAGGCCTTGATGCGGGCGCGGTCGGGTTCGGGCAGGATCACATGGCTGCCGACCAACTGGGCGATGACGCCGCCGCGGTCGATGTCGCCCACCAGCACCACCGGCACCCCGGCGGCCTCGGCAAAGCCCATGTTGGCAATGTCGCCCGCGCGCAGGTTGATCTCGGCGGGGCTGCCCGCGCCCTCGATCAGCACGAGGTCGGCCTCGGCGGCGAGGCGGCGGAAACTGTCCAGTGTGGCCTGAAGCAATCGGGGTTTGAACTGTGCGTAGTCGCGGGCGCGCACGGTGCCGATGGCCTTGCCCTGCAACACCACCTGCGCGCCCCGGTCATGTTCGGGCTTCAGCAGTACCGGGTTCATGTCTACGCGCGGGGCCACGCCCGCAGCGCGCGCTTGCAGCGCCTGTGCCCGCCCGATCTCGCCCCCGTCCTCGGTGACAGCGGCGTTGTTGGACATGTTCTGTGGCTTGAACGGGCGCACCGTCAGGCCGCGTCGCAAGCAGGCCCGGGCCAGGCCGGCCACAAGCATGCTCTTGCCCACGTTCGAGCCGGTGCCCTGGATCATGATGGCGCGGGTCATGTCATGCGATCCTGTGCCCGAACAGAAAAACGCGCCCCTTGGGGCGCGCTGCAAACCGGCGGTGGGGCCGCGATCAGGCGGCTTCGGCCTGCTGGCGACGTTCGCTTTCCTCGCGCGACAGGGCGACCGATGTGCGGACGCCTTTGCCGACGAATTCCATCAGGCCCGAGACCACACGCTCGTTGGGGTCGATGCCGGCACAGCTGAGCACTTCGCGGCCGTCACGGGACCGCGCCCAGCGGGCAATCTGCTCGGGGCCATTGCCATACTTCTTGTCATCTGCAATCGCATCGTCCAGTGCGGCAAGCACCACGGCTGCGAACAATTTACGTGCACGGTTGCCTTGCTCGTGGCTGAACGCTGTGCTGTCTACGAATTCGCCCATGCGGGATCCTTATTCTTGCTCTTGCGTTTCCGGTCGTTTCTGGGGTGAGCCGCAATATGACCCTTTTGTCGTGATTCTGTAATGCTATCTGGCGATACCACCTATGCGCTCAGTGCATGGCTGTCGCCGCGTTTCCATGCTTCTCCGCGTCTTGATGGGGATCAGAGCCACAGATATAGGAGGGGGACATTTTTTTACAACCTCACCGACGAGGGCAGGCATGCCGAAAATCAACGGAAACGAAATCCGGCCCGGAAACGTGCTGGAGCATAACGGTGGCCTTTGGGCTGCGGTCAAGGTCGACCATGTGAAGCCGGGCAAGGGCGGCGCCTTCGCCCAGGTCGAGATGCGCAACCTGCGCAACGGCTCGAAACTGAACGAGCGCTTCCGCTCGGCGGACAAGGTCGAACGCGTCCGGCTGGAGCAGAAGGATCAGCAATTCCTGTATGAATCCGATGGGATGCTGGTTTTCATGGACACCGAAACCTACGAGCAGATCGAGCTTCCGGCCGATCTTCTGGGCGACCGGCGGCCGTTCCTGCAGGACGGCATGACCATCGTGGTGGAGTTCCATGAGAGCGAGGCGCTGAACGCCTCTCTGCCGCAAAAGGTCACCTGCAAGATCGTCGAGACCGAGCCGGTGGTGAAGGGTCAGACCGCCGCCAACAGCTTCAAGCCGGCGATTCTGGACAACGGCGTGAAGGTCATGGTGCCGCCTTTCGTGGGTCAGGATGAAGACATCGTGGTGAACACCGAAACCATGGAATACGCCGAACGCGCCTGAGCCACCCGCGCCATACGACGTGACGTCACTTTCAGGGCCGTCCTTGCCGGGGCGGCCCTTTTGCTGCGCGCGCAACAACCGCTGCGGGCATTTCGCCGAAATTCTGGCGGAATTGCGACGATGATTCGGGGGGGACCCACATGCAAACAGGCGCGCTGCGGGGGCGGCGCGCCTGTTATTGTCGGGCCCAACACCCGGCAATCGAGCCTCAGACGTAGCGGTTGACGAGGTTTTCCAGAACTTCCTGCCGCCCCGACACGGGCCGCGGGTTGATGCCTTCGGCCAGAACGCGCGCGGTGATGCTGTCCAGATCGCTGTTCAGCATCGCGGCATTGTCGGGTTCGGACCACCCGGCGTAGCGGGCGGCGCGCGCTTCTTCCAGCTTGCCGTCCGCCAGCATGGCATGGGCGGCCTTCAGGCCGCGCGCACAGACGTCCATGGCGCCCGCGTGGGCGGCCACCAGGTCGGCGGGATCCAGCGACTGGCGGCGCAGCTTGGAGTCGAAGTTGGTGCCGCCGGTGGTGAAGCCGCCGGCCTTGAGGATCTCGTAATAGGCCAGCGCCACTTCCGGCACGTTGTTGGGGAACTGATCGGTGTCCCAGCCCGACTGATAGTCGTTCCGGTTCATGTCGATCGAGCCGAAGATGCCCAGCGAGGCCGCCATGGCCAGTTCATGTTCGAAGGAATGGCCCGCCAGGATCGCGTGCCCCTGTTCCAGGTTCATCTTCACTTCGTTTTCCAGCCCGTATTCCTTCAGCAGGCTGTAGACGGTGGCGGTGTCATAGTCGTACTGGTGCTTGCTGGGTTCCTGCGGCTTGGGTTCGACCAGGATCGCGCCCTTGAAGCCGATCTTGTGCTTGTAGTCGACGACCATCGACAGGAAGCGTCCGGCCTGTTCGCGCTCGCGCACCAGATCGGTGTTCAACAGGGTTTCATAGCCCTCGCGCCCGCCCCACAGCACATAGTTCTCGCCGCCCAGCTTCTGGGTGGCGTCCATGCAGGTCTTCACCGTCGCTGCCGAAAAGGCAAAAACATCCGGGTCCGGGTTGGTGGCCGCCCCGGACATGAAGCGGCGGTGCGAGAACAGGTTGGCGGTGCCCCACAACAGCTTCGGGCCGCCATCGGCCATCTTCTGGCCGATGTAGTCCACGATCTCTTCAAGGTTGCGGGTGTTCTCGGCGAAATCGGCGCCATCAGGGCGGATGTCGGCATCGTGGAAGCAGAAATAGGGCTGGCCGAGGATGGCGAACAACTCGAAAGCCGCATCGGCCTTCAGGCGCGCCAGATCCATGGTGTCGCCGAACCAGGGCCGCTCGAAGGTCTGGCCGCCGAAAGGGTCGACGCCGGGCCAGGCGAAACTGTGCCACCACGCGACGGCAAAGCGCAAATGCTCGGCCAGTGTCTTGTCGCCCAGCATTTCTTCGGGATTGTAGTGGTGATAGGCCAGCGGGTTGTCACTGTCCGGCCCTTCATAGGCGAGGGCCGAAATGCCGGCGAAAAAGTCGGTCATGAGAGATCCTTCAGAGCGGTATAGGTAGATTTGTAGCGAGCATGGGCCTGGGCAAAAGCCTCGCTCAATGCGGGAACCGGGTCGATGGTCGCGGCCAGCCGCGGCGGGGTGGCCACCTCGGCCCCGGCTCCGGTGGCGGCCATCAGGCCCAGGCGGGCGGCGCCAAATGCGGCGCCATAGTCGCCGGCCTCGGGGATCGAAACCGGTTGGCCCAGCACGGTGGCGATCATCTCCAGCCAGTGGCGCGAGCGGCTGCCCCCGCCCACGGCCACCAGGCTGTCGATGCGCGTTCCCGTTGCCGAAAGCGCGTCATGGCAATCTTTCAGCGCGAAGCTGACGCCCTCCAGCACCGCGCGGGTTCCGGCGGTGCGGTCGGTGTCATGGGCCAGCCCCACCAGCGCGCCGCGCACGCGGGCATCGTTATGCGGGGTGCGTTCACCGCCCAGATAAGGCAGGAACAGCGCCCGTCCGGGGGCCTGCAGCGCGCCCAGATTGCCGGTCAGTTCGGCCGGATCAGCCCCGACCAGACCGGCATACCAGTTCAGGCTGTCGGTGGCCGACAGGATCACGCCCATTTGGTGCCACAGCTTCGGCAAAGCGTGACAGAAGGTGTGCACGGAGCTTCCCGCATCCGGGGAATAGCTGTCGGAGGCCGCGAACAGCACGCCCGAGGTGCCAAGGGACACAAACGCCTGTCCGGCCTTCACCACGCCCACGCCCACGGCCGAGGCTGCATTGTCGCCACCGCCGCCGCCCACGATCACATCGCGGGCCAGACCCCAACGCGCGGCAATCTCGGGCCGCAACACGCCAGTGGGGGCAGAGCCTTCGGCCAGATCCGGCATGTGGTCGCGCGTCAGCCCGCAGGCGGCCAGCAAGGCATCCGACCAGTCGCGCTTGCCGGGATCCAGCCACGCCGTGCCGGCAGCATCGGACAGGTCTGACACATGATTGCCGGTCAGCCACAGCCGCAGGTAGTCCTTGGGCAGCAGAACCCGCGCCAGCTTGGCGCGGATCTCGGGCTCGTTGGCCTCCACCCAGAGGATCTTGGGGGCGGTGAAACCGGGGAACACGATATTGCCCGACTGTGCCCGGAAGACCGGGTTGGCATCCAGTTGGGCGGCTTCCGCATGGGCGCGGGTGTCGTTCCACAGGATGCAGTTGCGCAGCACGTTGTCGGACTTGTCCAGCAGGGTCGCCCCGTGCATTTGGCCCGACAGCCCAATGCCGCGCAGCCCCTTCAGGCTGCCGCGCGCCGCCAGCATGTCCATCACCGTCGAGGCGGCGCTGATCCAGTCGGCCGGGCGCTGTTCGGACCAGCCGGGATGCGGGCGCAGCACCTCCAACGGGGCCGTGGCTTCGTCCACCAGTTGCTGCTTGTCATCCACCACCAGCGCCTTGATGCCCGAGGTGCCCAGATCCAATCCAAGATACATCACGCGGCCCTTTTCGGGTTCTTGCCGAGGATGATCATGCTCAGGATATCGTCTTCGGTGACATCCTCGACCCTTTCGGTGCCCACCAGCTTGCCGTTCTTCATGACCGAGACGCGGTCGCACAACTCCATCATCTCGTGGGTGTCGTGCGAGATCAGGAAGATGCCCAGACCCTGGTTCTTCAACTCCTGGATCAGTTCCGCGACCATGGCGGTTTCATGGACGCCAAGGGCGGCGGTGGGTTCATCCATGATCAGGATGCGGGCGTTGAAATAGACCGCCCGCGCAATGGCCACCGATTGCCGCTGACCGCCCGACAGGGCCGAGACCGGTTCCTTCAGCTTCTGGAAGTTGGGGTTGAGCCGCGCCATGATCTTGCGCGTCTCGGATTCCATCTTGGCGTCGTTCAGCAGGCCCGTCGCGGTCACGATCTCGCGCCCCAGGAACAGGTTGGCCGAAGCGTCCAGGTTGTCGGCCAGCGCCAGCGTCTGATAGATCGTTTCGATATTGAAGCGTCGCGCGTCGCGGGGGCTTTCGATCCGGGCCCTTTCGCCGGCGATGCGGATCTCTCCGCTGTCGGCCTTGTAGGCCCCCGAGAGCATCTTGATCAGCGTCGACTTGCCAGCGCCGTTGTGACCCAGCAGGCCCACCACTTCACCGGGATACAGATCGATGGAGACGTGATCCACCGCCTGCACCCCGCCGAACGAGATGCACATGTCGGTCATTTCTACGAGAGGAGTCGCCATCATTTGCCTCCGGTGCGCTTGCGATAGATGATGTCCACGAGGACGGCGAGCACCAGGACAGAGCCCACGACGATGTTCTGGAATGGCGCGTCGACGCCGACCATGGCCATGCCCGATTGCAACGACTGCATGATGAGTGCGCCGAGGATGGCGCCATGAATGGTGCCGATGCCGCCGGACAGGGCGGTGCCGCCGATGACCGCCGCCGCGATGACGCGCAGTTCGTCCAGTGTGCCGATGTCGTTGGAGTGGTTGGCCAGGCGGGCCGAGGCCACCACCGCCGAGATCGCACACAGCACCCCGACCATGGTGAAGATCTTCACGGTCAGCAGGCGGGTATTGATGCCCGACAGTTCCGCTGCATCCGGGTTGCCGCCGGTGGCGAAGATATAGCGGCCCAGCCGGGTGCGCTTGGCGATGATGGTCATGATCACGGCAATGCCGATCAGCAGCAGCACCGAGATCGGCAGGCCATAGGCTTCGGTATAGCCCTCGGGCATGACCTCGCCGCGGGCTTCGAACATGCGGGCAAGGCGGCGCTCGGGCACCTCATACGAATTCAGGATCGCGATGAACCCGAGGATGCCGGTGGCGATCAGGGCCGACAGCACGGTTTCGGCCCAGACCGGTTTCACCGGCTGCTCATGCGCCACCTTGGCGCGGCGTGCGTTCCACAGGCCGGCGATGGCGGCTGCGGTGGCGGCAAACCCGATGATCCACGAGGTCGTGGTGCCCAGCGTGCCGTTGATGCCGCCGAACGCCATGAAGGTCGGGTCCAGCGGGCCGATGGTCTGGCCGCTGGTGATGTACCAGGCGACGTTGCGCCAGACCAGCAGGCCGCCCAGGGTCACGATGAAGGCGGGAATGGCCAGATAACCGATCATCCAGCCGTGGAAGGCCCCGATCAGCGCGCCGGTCAGGATACCGACGGCGATGGCGATCCAGGGGATCAGCGGATGGCCCAGTTCCAGGCCCAGGGCATTGGGCAGCAGCGCGGTCTGGGTCATGGCCATCACCGCGGAACAGGTGGCCAGCACCGAGCCGACGCTCAGGTCGATATGGCGGGTGACGATCACAAAGACCATGCCGGTGGCCATGATGGCCACGGAAACGGTCTGGATGGTCAGATTGAAGATGTTGCGCGGGGTCAGGAAGCGTCCATCGGTCAGGACGTTGAAAACCAGACAGACAACGACGAAGGCGCCGATCATGCCAAGCAGACGCGTATCAAGCTCCAGCGTCTTGGCAATGTTCCGTTTGGCCGCCGGGGGTGCGGTCGTGGTATCGGACATGGGATTGGACTCCGGTTACGGAAGGTCGGGACGAGGCGCGATTGGGCCTGATCGGAGGGGGCCGTGCCCGTGCATTGGCACGGACACGGGTATCATGTGGCAGATCGTCGGATCAGTTGCAGGGTGCCGGCCCGGCGGTGACGCCCTGGCACAGTTTTTCCTGCTCGATCCAGCCCGCGTCGACGACAGCGGTCAGGTTGTCGGCAGTCACCGGCACCGGCGCCAGGAAGACGGCGGTCAGGTCCTTGCCACTGGGCGAGGTCCAGGTCTGTGCGCCGGGGATATCGGCAGGGGCCGTTCCGCTTGCCAGTCCCAGGGCGATTGCCGCACCGGCCCGGCCAAGGTCACGCGCATCCTTCCACACCGAAACCGTCTGGGTGCCAAGCGCCACGCGATTCAGCGCGGCATGGTCGCCATCCTGACCCGAGACCGGAATGCCATCCATGCCCTGCGCCGTCAGCGCCGCGACCACGCCGCCGGCGGTGCCGTCGTTCGACGCCACGACCGCGTCGACCGCGTTGTCATTGGCGGTCAGGATCTGTTCCATGTTCCGCTGCGCGTTGGCCGGCAGCCAGCCGTCGGTGTAAGCCTCGCCAACGATGGTGATGTCGCCGGCGTCAATGGCTGCCTGCAGCACTTCCTGCTGACCGCCGCGCAGGAAGTCCGCGTTCGGGTCGGTGGGCGAGCCCTTGATCATGACGTAGTTGCCCTTGGGTGCGGCCGCCAGAACCGCGCGGGCCTGCATCCGTCCAACCTCGACGTTGTCGAAGGTCAGATAGAAGGCGCGGGGATCATCGATCAGGCGGTCATAGCCAACCACCGGAATACCCTCGTCTGCGGCGGCCTGCACGGCGGGGCCAATGGCCTGGCTGTCCTGGGCCAGGATGATCAGCGCGTCCACGCCCTGAGCGATCAGGGCTTCGATATCCGACAACTGCTTGGATGGCGACGACTGGGCGTCGGCGCTGACATAGGTGGCGCCAGCCTCGTCCAGAATCGACTTCATGGCCGCTTCGTCGGTCTTCCAGCGTTCTTCCTGGAAATTCGACCAGCTGACCCCGACGGTCAGATCCTGTGCCATGGCCGTCGACGACAGCCCGACTGCTACGGCGGTGGCCGCGATAAATGCTTTGCGCATGTAGTCCTCCCTTTTGTGCCCGAATCTGGGCCTCCGGAACGTCCGGATGCACGCAGGATGCCATATTTATTTTAGTTGTCAAAAATAAAAATTCACCGTTAGGGTGGAAAATGATCGAATGCGGGGGACTTTGAGAAACATTGCTCAAGTATTGCGGTTGATTTTGCTGCATTGCAGAAGGAATTGTTCGTTGCGTAAAGTAATCATGTGATGGAGCAGGTCGCCCCCAAGACCGACATGGCGGAAGGCAGCGGGCCGTTGCTGGTGGATGCGGCGCGCGGAAAAAAACCGCTCAGTCAGCAGGTGCTGGAGCGAATCCGCGCCGCCGGCCGTATCTCGCGCAGCGATGTGGCCAAGGATCTGAGCGTCTCGCCGGGCTCGGTCACCTCGATCGTCAGCGGGCTGATGGACGCCGGGCTGGTGCGGGAGAATCCCAAGCCACAGCGCGATTTTTCGCGCGGGCGGCCGCCGGTGGAGCTGTCGCTGGTGCCCGACGCGCGCCACGTCATCGGCGTGACCCTGCGCGACGGCTTGCACAACGCGGTGCTGACCGATTTCACCGGGCGGGTGGTTGCCGATGCCACGCTGGAATGCGCGTCGGGCCGCAAGGAACCCGAGGAGCTGCTGGCCGATCTGAACGCCCTGTTGGTCGATCTTTTGTCGCGCAGCGGTCTGTCCCGGTCCGACATCTGTGGCGTCGGCATCGGGCTGCCCGGTTTCATCGATCACCAGTCCGGGCTGGTGCATTGGTGTCCGTTCCTGCGCGACAAGCGCGTGCCGTTGGGCGAATTCCTGTCCGACAACCTGCCATTTCCGGTCTACCTGGACAACGACGTGAACCTTCTGGCCATGGCGGAGCTTTGGTTCGGCATGGGGCGCGAATTGTCCAATTTCGCCGTCTTTACCATCGAGCATGGCGTTGGCATGGGGCTGATTCTGGACAATCGCATCTATCGCGGCGCGCGCGGAATCGGGCTGGAGATCGGGCACACCACCATCCAGTTGGACGGGGCCCTGTGCCGCTGCGGGCAGCGCGGCTGCCTGGAGGCCTATATTGCCGATTACGCACTGGTGCGTGAGGCCTCGACGGCGCTGGAATGGGACAGCTCGGTGGTGCGGTCGCCGCAGCAGACGCTGGAGATCCTGTTCGATCAGGCCAAGGCGGGGAACGAGGCCGCGCGGACGATCTTTGCGCGCGCCGGGCGCTATCTGTCGACCGGTCTGGCCAATGTGATCCGGGTGTTCGATCCGGAATTGCTGATCCTGTCGGGCGCGCGGCTGCGGTATGACTACCTCTACGCCGAGGAGGTTCTGAGCGGCACGCATCGGTTCTCCGACTGGATCGGGCGCGAGCGGACCCGCATCGCGGTCAACACCTGGGGCGATCTGGTCTGGGCGCGGGGCGGGGCGGTATTGGCCCTGTCGGCAGAAACCGACCGGATCGGCGAAGGGCTTTAGGCGTCGGGGCCAAGGTTGCGTTGCGCCATCGCCTCAAGGATCCCGGCCGCACCTTTGCGTGTGGCGCAATAGATCTGCGGATGGGCCGTCAGCGCCGCCAGCAACGCGGGTTCGGCATTGCCGACGGCGACACCGGGCAGCCCGCTGGCCAGCATCGACAGGTCGTTCAGCGTATCGCCGGCGGTCAAAACCCGCGCAGACGCGACTTGCAGGCTGTCCAGCACCCGCAGCAGCGTCGGACCCTTGCTGACACCTTTCGGCAGCACGTCGAAGTCGCGGTTCTGGGAAATCAACAGATCAAGGCCCAGGGCCTGAACAGCCTCGGCGCTGTGCGGGCGTACTTCTGCGGGATCCATGTCGAAACTCAGCCGATGGCGGAACGGCAACGCCTGTTCGCGCAGCCCCGGATGCCCATCCAACGCGCGGCGCACCCGGTCGGCTGCCCCGTTCCAGCGCGCGGCGATGGGGGCCTCAAGGTCGGCATCCGCCACCGCCGCGCCGTCTCTGGAAATCCGGTAAACGCTTGTTCCAACGTCGCAAATGGCAACGTCGGGGCAGGGATGCCCGGTGCGTACCAGATCGCTGACGAACTCGATGGGGCGCCCCGTGACGTAGATCAGCCCGGTCTGGTCCCGGTTTTCTTCAATCCACGAATAAAGCCTGCGCCGCGCCCGGCGCGGTCCGCCCAGAAACGTGCCGTCCAGATCCGTGGCCAGCACGAAACCGCAGTGTGACAGGCTCATGGGGCGGGTTTGGCCTGCGGGCGGCGCGCGGATTGAGAGACCGGGTTCGACAGGCTGACCCCCAGGGCGCCGCTTTCGCCCTGCAAGGGTCGCGACCAGAGGCGGGCGAAGGTCTCTTCCATCGGCGCGCCCTGGTGCAGCACCGCGTTGACGGCGGCGCAGATCGGCATTTCGACGCCGACACGGGTGGCCAGATCCATGACCGAGGGGGCGTTGACCTCGCCCTCGACCACTACCGGGCGGCCTTCGAAGCACGCGGGACGGGCCAGCCCCTGCCCAAGCTGCGTGCCCAGCGACATGTTGCGCGAGGTGGTCGAGGAACAGGTGAGCATCAGGTCACCCGCGCCCGACAGCCCCGAAATGGTCTCGGCCCGTCCGCCCAGCGACAGCGCCAACCGGGTCATCTCGGCCATGCCGCGGGTGATCAGCAGGGCGCGGGTGTTTTCGGCAAAGCCGGCCCCGGTCAGCATCCCACAGGCGATGGCGATGACGTTCTTGACCGCGCCGCCGACCTCGACCCCGATCACATCGTCGGAAATATAGGGCCGGAAGCTGGGCGCGCTCAGCGCCAGCGCCAGCCGCGCTGCCGGGCTTTGCCCCGGATGCAGCCGGTCGCGGAAGTTGAACGGAAAGGCGATGGTGGCGGCGGTGGGGTGTCCCAGTGCGGCCTCGCGCGCGAAGGTCGGACCTGACAGCGCGCCGATGGGATGGCCGGGCAGGGCGTCCTCGGCCACCTGGCTCAACGGCAGGCCGCTGCCGCGTTCGATGCCCTTGCAGCACAGCGCCAGCGGGATGCCTCTGGGCAGATGCGGGCGGATCAGGTCGCACACCTCGTGCAGCGTGGCCGAGGGGGTGACGATCAGCGCCGCCTCTGCGCCGTCCAGCGCCCGGCCCATGTCGGTGGTGGCCGCGATGCCCTCGGGCAGCGGCACGTCGGGCAAATAGCGGCTGGCGCGGCTGTCTTCTCGGATCTCGCGGGTGACCTCGGCGTCGCGTCCCCACAGGCTGACCTCGCGCCCCGCCTGTCGCGCCACGCTGGCCAGGGCCGTGCCCCAGGCCCCGGCACCAAGAACCGCGATGCGGGAGGGCGCGGCACCGGCGCCTTGCGGAATGTCGTCGGGGGTGAAGTCCAGGGCCATCGGGGATCCGTCCAGAATTGCTGGTTCGAGAGAGCATGAAAACACCGGGTTTGTCATGCCCTGATTGCTTGGATAGGAACAGAAGGGACCGGTTCGCACGGAAGGAGCCCAGGCGCATGTATACCCACCCCGATTTCAACGCCCATGAATTGGTGACCTGGATCCAGGATCCGCAAACCGGCCTGCGGGCGGTGATCGCCGTGCATTCCACGGCACTTGGCCCCGGCATGGGCGGTTGTCGGCTGTGGACCTATCCCGATGCAGCGGCAGGGCTGACCGATGTGCTGCGTCTGTCGCGGGGCATGTCGCTGAAGAACGCCATGGCCGATCTGGCGCTTGGCGGCGGCAAGGCGGTGATCTTTGGGCCTTTGCCCGAGGGGGCCGAGGCCCGCAGGGAGGCGTTCCGCGCTTTTGGTCGCGCGGTGGAAGGGCTCGGCGGAAAATACGTCACCGCCGAAGACGTGGGCGTGTCGGTTGCGGATATGGAGGCCGTGGCCGTGGAAACCCGCCATGTCTCGGGCTTGCCGCCTGCGGGCGGGGCGGTGGGTGGCGATCCGTCCCCCTATACCGCGCGCGGCGTGCTGCGCGGGATTGAGGCGGCGGTGGCCAAAAGGCTGGGGCGCACGGATCTGGACGGGCTGCGGGTGGCGGTGCAGGGCACCGGCAACGTCGGCGGGGCGCTGTGCCGGATGCTGGCCGAACGGGGCGCCGATCTGGTGATTGCCGAGGCCAATATCGCCCGTCGCGACGCGCTGGCGGTGGAGCTGAACGCCGAAGTGGTGGAGGGGGATGCGATCCTGACGGCCGAGGCGGATGTCTTTGCCCCCTGTGCCCTTGGCGGTGTGCTGACCGCGCAAACGGTGGCGGGGCTGAAGGCGAAGGTGATCGCCGGGGCGGCCAACAACCAATTGGCCGATGAAGCTGCGGGCCATGCACTGGCCGCGCGCGGCATCACCTATGTGCCCGATTATGTCCTCAATGCGGGCGGCATCATCGCCGTTGGGGCCGAATACCTGGGCGACAAGACCCGCGACCAGGTGATGACGGCTGTCGATGCCATTGGCCCCCGCGTGGCCGAGCTTCTGGCACGGGCCGAGGCCGAGGGCCAGCGTACCGATCTTCTGGCCGATCGCATGGCCATGGAACGGATCGCCGCCGCGCGCGGCTGAAATTGGCGCGGCGGGATCACATCCCGCTGCGCAGCACCCCGCCGTGCAGCGTGCCATCGGGAAAGGCGTTTTCCAGCAGTTCCAGAAAGGCGCGCATCCGGGCGGTCAGCGCCTGCGGTCCGGGATAGACGAAGACAATCTCGCCGGGCGGGATCTGCCAGCCGTCCAGAACCTCGACCAGCTGTCCTTGGGCCAGTTCCTGCTCGACAAGGTACAACGGCAATTGCGCCACGCCTGCCCCGCCAAGGGCCGCGTGCTTCAGGGCCGGGTAGGAGGTCATCGCCACGCCCCCGGCCAGCCGCACGGTGCGGTCCTGTCGCTCTTTCACGAAATGCCAGCTGTGCACCAGACCGACGCCGTGAAACAGTACCGGCAACCCGGCCAGATCTGCCGGGTCCTCCAGTTTCCGCGCGACGATCTGCGGCGCGGCCACCGCCACCCGATGCGATTGCGCGATGGTTCTGGACACGAAGGGTGTGTCATGGGGATGGCCCACGCGCAGCGCCGCGTCGAAGCCTTCCTCGACAAGATCGGGCTGGCTGTCGGTCAGCACCACCTCGATGGTCAGGTCGGGATAGACCCGGCGGCTGACCGCCACGATCTGCCCCATGAAGCTTTGCCCGAATAGCACCGGCGCGGCGATGCGCAGATGGCCTGCCACCCCGTCATCGGCGGGGCTGAGCGCGCGGGTGATCTCGCCCGCGTCCGCCAGAATGCGCTTGGCCCGCGACAGCACCAGCGCGCCTTCGGGGGTCAGGCTCAGCTTGCGGGTGGTGCGTTCGATCAGGCGCACGCCAAGGGCGGCCTCAAGATCCTGAATGCGTTTGGAAACCGTCGATTTCGGCGTGCCCAGCTTGCGCGCTGCCGCAGCGAAGGACCCCTCCGAAGCGATGGCGGTAAATTCGCGAAGTGCGTTAAGATCCATGCCCTGCCGTCCAGCCTTTTGGACTATCAAACATGCCCGCCCGGTGCTGCCAAGATGCAATTGGCGCAAGCTGCGGGGTTCAGGCCGGATCCTGCGTGTCGATCCAGATGGTGACCGGCCCGTCGTTCAGCAGCGATACCTTCATGTCCGCGCCAAAAATGCCGGTTTCCACCTGGATGCCCAGATCCGCCAGGTCGGCGGCGAAGGATTCGTACAAGGCCTTGCCCTCGACGGGCGGGGCGGCGCGGGAGAACCCCGGACGATTGCCGCGCGAGGTGTCCGCGGCCAGCGTGAACTGGCTGACCACCAGCGCGCTGCCGCCGATGTCCATGACCGAGCAGTTCATCTTGCCGTCCTCGTTCTGAAAGATGCGCAGCTTGGCGATCTTGGCGGCCAGTTTCGCGCCCGTCGCGGCATCATCACCCTGCATGGCGCAGACCAGAATCAGCAGGCCGGGACCGATCTTGCCGGTGCTGGCCCCGTCGACGACCACCTCGGCATGGGCGACGCGCTGGATCAGGGCGCGCATCAGGCCAATTCGGCGCGGGTTGGCGGGTTGGCCCCGGCGCGCGAGACGGTGACCGCAGCGCAGCGGGCGGCAAGGCCAAGGGCGGCAGACAGCGCCGCGTCATCCAGCCCGGACAGCGCGTCTTTCGACAGGGCGTCGGCATCGGCCAGCGCAGCAAGGAAGCCTGCGTTGAACGTGTCGCCCGCACCCACGGTGTCCACGACCGTAACCTTCTGCGAGGGAACGAAGACCGCGCGGTCCGCGGTGATGCCGTGGGCGCCCTTGGCGCCTTCGGTGACCAGCACCAGCTTGGGCCCCTTGGCGATCAGTTTGCGCGCCAGTTCGACCGTTGCGCCCGGACCCATCAGCCATTCCAGATCCTCATCCGACACTTTCACCACGTCACAAGCGGCGAACATGCGGTCCAGACGGGCGCGATAGGCGGCCTCGTCGCGGATGAATCCCGGACGAATGTTCGGATCGATCATGATCAGGCGGTCGCCTGCGACCTGCGCCAGAAGCTGGGCATAGGTGTCGGCGCAGGGGGTAACCGCAAGGCTGATGCCCCCGAAGAACACCGCCTTCACATCGTCGGGCACCTGCGGAAGGTCGGCCGGGGCCAGCATACGCCCAGCAGTGTTTTCATCGTAGAAGGCGTATTTGGCGTGGCCATCAGTCAGGGTGACGAAGGCCAGCGTTGTGGGCCGATCGGACACCGCGACCAGGTCGGTTCCGACGCCAGACGCTGCAAGACTTGCGGTTAACTGCTGGCCGAACAGATCATCTGACAGGCCGGTGAACATGCGCACCGGGATGCCCAGCCGTCCAAGCGCGATCGAGGTGTTGAACACCGCCCCGCCGGAATAGGGCTGGAAACAGGCACCGCCGTCGGCGCCTTTGCGCGGCAGCATGTCGATCAGGGCTTCGCCACAACACAGGATCATTTTGAGTCTCGCTTCCTTCGTTCGGGCCGTATGCGCCGGGAATGTTAGCGCTCACGTAAGGGAAAGGCCATGTTGACGGCAAGTCTTTTTGCCAAGGCGCGTGTCAATAACCCCCGCCTGCGCCATTCTGCGCCGCGAAAACAAAGGCGGCGGCCGCCGCCAGCACCATCCCCGCGACCACGGCCAGTGCGATCTTGCCCTTGGAGTAAGGCCGCTCGCCCTGAACGCGCCCGGTCTGGCCGTTGATGACGAATCGATAGCTGCGGCCCTGGTACTTGTAGGCCGCGACCCAGATCGGCAGCAGCACATGCTTGAAGGTTACATCCGAAACCCGGGTCTGGATGTTGTGCACCCGCTGCCGGTCGCCGCCGATGTCGAATCGCACGTCCCGCTCGATCACCCGGTCCATATGGGCGCGGGCCTCGTGAAACCCCTCGTCCAACTCGACCGTATAGGCCTCGGCCCGCATCCCGGCCAGGTACTCCGGGCTGTAGGGCACCAGTTGCGACAGGTCCCACGGGGGCAGGGCGTCGGTGAAGGTCTTGGGCAGCGAGCGCGCCGCCAGCACCAGCACATCGTCGAACATCCGCGCCACCCGGCCCGAGGCGCGGCGCCAGCGGATGCGGGCCACCCGCTCGGTCTGGCGCTGACCGTTCCGCGTCACCGTGCGCGTGGTGTAATAAACCGTGCCGCGCTCGCCGCGATAGTCCGAGGCGGTGCGCGCATCGAAGGTCCAGTAGGGAATATAGACCCCGTCCATCTTGCGGCCATGGCGGGCGTATTTCTGCAGGCCCGAGGGCGCGAACCACAGCCGACCCAGCCAGTTGGTCATGGCCTTGCGCGCGTCCCGCTCGCTCAGCAGGAAGGGCAGCAGCGCCTTGGGCTTGATGTGGCGGTTGGTGCCGGTGTCGGCGACGATGGGGCTGGCACAGAAAGGGCATTCCTTGCCGTGGGTGGCACCGTCAAACGCCACCTCGGCGCCGCAACTGCTGCAGGTGGCGGTGCGGGTTTCCTCCATTTCCGCCAGCGGCAGTTGTTCCTTCAGCGCGGTGGCAAAGTCCAACTCGCGGATGGCACTGCCGCCCCATGGCCCGTCGGACAGGTCGCGGGCTTCGTCCTCATAGCCGCAATGGTCGCAGACCAGCTTGCCCGACGCCGGATCGAAGCGCAGATCGGCCCCGCATTGGGCGCAGGGAAAGCTGTGGGTTTCGACGGTCATCGGCAGGCCGGGTCAGTCGTCCGCCGGCGGCGGCGGGGGCAGCACGGTGAACAGTTGTGCCAGTTCGGTGACCTCGTCTGCACGCAGCCAGCCATCCTGTCCGGCGGTCCAGACATGGGTACGGCGGGTCAGTTTGCCTTCGGTGGCCATCCGGCCCATGTCGGCCTTGGAAAACGGCCCCGTGGTCTGGCCCTTC
Organism: Meridianimarinicoccus sp. MJW13; assembly: GCF_014901205.1. Lineage (GTDB taxonomy): Bacteria > Pseudomonadota > Alphaproteobacteria > Rhodobacterales > Rhodobacteraceae > Meridianimarinicoccus. Next base: position 272,020 of record NZ_JACNMU010000007.1, on the reverse strand, counting down.
TCGGCGATGTGCCAGACGTGTTCGACAGGGGGCGGCGGCGGCACGGCAGCAGCGGTGGGCTGGGCCTGCCCGGCCGGGCGGGTGCCCCAGGGCCCGGCGGCATGGGTCATCTGCTGGCCCATGGCCATCCCCATGCCCGCACCGATGCTCGCACCCATGCCCGAATTGGGCGTGGCGGCGGCGGTGGTCATCGCCTCGGCGGCGGAATAGCGGGTGTATTCGCCCAGATCGCCCGCCAGCCCCATCGAGGTGCGCTTGTCCAGCGCCTTTTCCACAGCCGGTGGCAGCGAGATGTTCTCGATGTAGAGCTCGGGCATGGCCAGCCCATAGCCGGCCAGCGTCGGTGCGATTTCGGCGGCGACCAGTTTGCCCAGATCGGCGGTGTTGGCGGCCATGTCCAGTACCGGGATGCCCGAGGCGGCAATGGTGCGGCTGAACTCCTGCACGATGATGTTGCGGATCTGGAAGCTGATCTCGTCCATGGTGAACTCACCATCGGTGCCGACGATCTCGACCATGAACTTGGCCGGGTCCGCCACCCGGATCGTATAGGTGCCAAAGGCCCGCAGCCGCGTCGGCCCGAACTCGGGATCGCGCAGCATGATCGGGTTCTTGGTGCCCCACTTGAGGTTGTTGAACCGGGTGGTGTTGACGAAATAGATCTCGGACTTGAACGGCGAGCGGAAACCGTGATCCCAGTGCTGCAACGTAGTCAGCACCGGCATGTTGTTGGTTTCCAGCATGTAGAGGCCGGGGGTGAACACATCGGCCATCTGGCCTTCGTGGATGAACACCGCCGCCTGGCCTTCGCGCACGGTCAGCTTGGCGCCGTACTTGATGGCGTGGCCCTGGCGTTCGAACCGCCAGACCATGGTGTCGCGGGTGTCATCGGTCCAGTGGATGACGTCGATGAATTCCCCAGACAGGAAATTGAACAGGGACATGTCAGGTCTCTCCTTGTAGCGGGGGGATCTCGGCGTCGGCCTCGGGGGCGGTGGCCAAAGTCGGAATATCTTCTGCCTCAGCATCGGGTGGCGGCTCGGGCAGCAGTTCGGCGGCAATGGTGCGCACGATCGGGGCGGCCTCGGGGGCGGTCATGCCCGGACGCAGGCGTGGATCGTAGAGGATCGTCAGCATCAGCGCGTCCTGCGTGGTCAGCAGCGCGAATTCCTCATCGTCGTTGAAGATCGACGGGCGCACGTCGGGGCTGTCGTTGGCCAGTCCCAGACCCTGGGTGATTTCCTCGTGCAGGCACGACTGGCGCAGCAGCGGCGGATGCTCGGCCCGCACGATGCCGATGGCGCGGCGATAGATGTTCGGCGCGTTGTCGGCCGAAAAGGCGATGATCAGGCAGAAAGTGCTGGTGGGCATCTGGGTGATGGCGCGCATCACCCCGTCCGAGATGCCGGGCATGTTTTCCCGCAACATGGGTTCCAACGCGCGCCGCTCGTCCTCGTTGACCACATAGACGGTCAGGTTTCCGGGGCCGCTGGTGGTGCGGATGTCATGGCCGCTGGCGGCGCGCAGCCGCCCGGTCAGGGCTTTCACCGTGTCGTCATCGACCGCCCGCTGTGCCGCGCTGACCGAGGCGCCATAGACCAGCCCGACGCGCACCGGATCCTGCCAGCGGCGCAGCGGGCTTTCGGTCTCGCGCGCGACCAGCCGCCCCGACAGCGGGGCGTATTCGTCAAACAGCGCGATCTGCATGAAATTCCGGGCCAGCAGGTCGGCATCAAAGGGCGTGTCCAGCCCACCGCCATCGGTGCGCAACAACCCGCGCGTCACCAGATCTTCTTCGATCCTTGCATAGCGGGCGGCCAGTTCACGGCTTTCCTCGGACACCTCGACCTGCGGCGCGGGATCGCCGCGCGGCACTGCCCGTGGCGCGGTGTCAGGGCTCAAGGGCATCTCGCAGGCCGTCACCAGCAGCATGGCGGCCAGGGCGGCCGCCATGCGGGACAAGACTGCGGGACGGCCCATGATCCGGCCTCAGGCTTTGGGCGCGGCGGCCTTGGCCGACGCCAGGGTGTCGCGAAGCTCTGCCTCCATCTGCTGCAACTCGGCCTCGGCAGCGGCGCGCTTGGCCTTGCCCTCGTCGGCGATCTGCAGGCTTTCCTGAATGGTCGCGATAAGGTTGTCGTTGGCCGCCTTCACCGCCTCGATATCGAACACCCCGCGCTCGATCTCCTGCCGGACGGCCTTGTTGGCGGTGCGCAGGTTCTCGGCATTGGATTGCAGCAAATCGTTGGTCAGATCGGTGGCTTCCTTCACCGCCCCGGCGGCCTGTGCCGAGCGGTTGATCGTCACCGCTTGCGCCAGTTGGGTTTCCCAAAGCGGCACGGTGTTGACCAGGGTCGAGTTGATCTTGGTGATCAGCGACTTGTCGTTTTCCTGCACCAGTCGGATCGAGGGCAGGCTCTGCATCGTGACCTGGCGGGTCAGCTTCAGGTCATGGACCCGGCGTTCCAGATCGTCGCGCGCGGCACGCATGTCGCGCAACTCCTGCGCGGCGATGACCTGATCGGCCTCGGGGGCGGCACCGACCTCGGCATCCTTGGCGGGGATCGTGACCGCGTCCAGTTCCTTCAGCTTGGCCTCGCCTGCCGCGATGTAAAGGGCCAGTTCGTCGTAGAACCCCAGCGTCTTTTCATACAGCAGATCCAGCGACTTGATGTCTTTCAGAAGCTGATGCTCGTGGCCCAGAAGGTTGTCGGTGATCTTGTCGATCTGACCCTGCACATCCTCGTACTGGGCCATGAATTTCGCCATCGGCTCCATCTTACCGGTCAGCTTTTCCCACCACGACCGCTTGCGGTTCGGGTCCAACTCGTCGACCGAAAAGCCGCGCAGGGTGGTGACGATCTCGCGCAGGCTGTCGCCCGCCGGTCCCACATCCTTGTTGCGCACATCGGCCAGCATGGCCTGGCTGATCTCCTGCAACTCGGCCTGCGCCTTCGAGCCGAACGCGATGATCGAACCTGTCTGGCTCATGTCGATCTCGTTCATCCGGCGGCGGATTTCATCGGCCACGGGTGCGTCGGCTTGCTCCAGCACGACAAGCGCGTCCTGCGGGACGGGCAGGGGGGCGGCCAGATCGGCCAGCAGCTCGGTCTGGGCGGCGGCCTTGGTGCGGGTCTCTTCGGACATCAGGGGCTCCTTGTCAGAAATTACTATTCCCGCGCCAGACGTTCGCGCAGCACCTCGATCTCGACATCAAGGTCGGTGCGGTTGTCCAGCAGCAGGGTTTCGGTCTTGGCGGCAAAATTGGCGTCCAGATCATCCAGCAGCGCGGCATAGTCGGCGCGTGCCTGGGGATCGCGGGTGCGGGCATGGATGTCGGCGAATTTCACCGTCGCGTCGCGGGCGCCCAGCAGGTAGACGCCCAGGAACTTGCGGGCGGCGGTCAGGTCGCGGGGGTCTTCCTCGACGGTGCGGAACATCTTGCGCACGGTATCGGCGAAACGATCGACACGCACTTCAAGCTTGCGATCGCCCGCGCGGGCGATGGCGGCGCGCATGTCGTCCAGGTATTTCTCGGCCTCGCGCACGGCGCGCTCCACCCGGTCGGACTGGAAGCGGTCAATCTCTTCCATGCCCTTGTCCTTCAGCGGGTCGATGCCGAAGGACAGGCTGTGCAGCACTGCGCCCAGAACCGTGAAGATGCCGGCATTCAAAAGGCTGCCATCCGCCAGCCCGGCCAGCCCAAGCCCCAGCCCGGTCAGCGCCGAGCCGAACAGCTTGCGCGGGATCGCCGGACGTTTCGAGATGCGCCGCTCGTTATAGGCATCCTCGGCCCGCAGCCCGTCGCGGGTCAGCCAGGCGGCCAGCATCAGCGTTGCGAAACAGGCCAGGTTCAGGGCCAGCCCCAGCGGGTCGGCCCGGAAGGCCGAGATCAGGAAGGGAAACGGCAGCAGGAACAGGAAATTGACGCGAAAGCCGACGCGGCTGCGGATCTTTCCGTCATAGGGGTGAACCTCGGGCAGATCGCCCGCCGTGGCGCCGGGGCTGAACTTGCCGCCGAACCGCTGGGCCATTACACCGCCCCCGTGAAGGCGACGTAAAGCACCAGCAGCACCAGCAGGGTGTATGACAGTTTTTGCATTCCGGTCCCGGACATGGCCATCCTCGAATGATCTCTGACTTCAAGAGATAGGGGACGAATGCCTCCCTGTTAAGGGAGGATGGCACGATGTGCCGGTTGCGCAAGCCCCGCGTGGCGGGAAATTTGTGCTCTCAGCGCGAGCCGGGCTTGCCGCGTCGCACGGGCCGGGGTGTCGGGGCCTTGCCGCCGCGGGCCGGTTTCCCCGGATCCGAGGGCCGGGTTTTTCCGTCGGGCGGCGTGGCGGCGGGGTCGTCCCGACGGCTGCGTTGCGGTTTGGGGCGTGCCGGGCCAAGGCCCAACTGGTCGCGCACGACACGCGGTTTGACCTCTTCCACCTTCCCGGCTTTCAGCTCGCCAAGTTGGAACGGGCCATAGGACACGCGGATCAGCCGGTTCACATCCAGCCCGATGGCCCCCATGGCGCGGCGGATCTCGCGGTTGCGGCCTTCGCGCAGCCCCACGGTCAGCCAGGCGTTCGAGGCCTGCTGCCGGTCCAGTTGCACCGCCATCGGCTGAAACCGCTCGCCCTCCACGGTGATGCCCTTGCGCAGCGGCTCCAGCGTTTCATCCGTGGGCGCGCCCTTGACGCGGACCCGGTACTTGCGAACCCAACCGGTCGCGGGCAGTTCCAGCTTGCGCTTGATCTCGCCATCGTTGGTCAGCAGCAGCAGCCCTTCCGAGTTCAGGTCCAGCCGCCCCACGCTCATCACGCGGGGCATGTCCTCGGGCAGGTTCTGGAACACCGTCGGGCGATCCTTCTCGTCGCGTTCGGTGGTCACCAGACCCGAAGGCTTGTGATAGAGCCACAGCCGCGTCGGTTCGGCTTCTTGCACCGGTTTGCCATCGAAGGTGATGCGATCGGAGGGCATGACATTGACGGCGGGGCTGGTGATGCGCTTGCCGTTCAGGGTGACGCGGCCGGCGGCGATCAGCTTTTCGGCATCGCGGCGCGAGGCGATCCCGGCGCGGGCCAGGACTTTGGCGATCCGGTCGCCGGGAGGGGTCTTGTCAGTCATGTCACAGCCTTAGTCCTCGGGAGCGGGAAACGAAAGCCTGTTGCATGGGCGCGGGGCCAAAGGCAAGAAAGGATGATGAGCACGTTCCATTCCCACATGAGCCTTGCGCTGGACGAGGCCCGCGCCGCCGCAGCGCGCGGCGAGGTGCCGGTCGGGGCGGTGCTGGCGGGGCCGGATGGCGCGGTACTGGCGCAGGCAGGCAACCGGACGCGCGAGATGGCCGATCCGACGGCCCATGCCGAGATGCTGGTGATCCGGCAGGGCTGTGCGCGGCTGGGATCGGAACGGCTGACCGGGTGCAGCCTGTATGTGACGCTGGAACCCTGCGCCATGTGCGCGGCGGCCATCGCGGCGGCGCGGGTGGCGCGGTTGTACTATGGCGCGGCGGATCCCAAATCCGGCGGCGTTGCTCATGGCGCGCGGATTTTCACCCGCGCCCAAAGCCACCACAGCCCCGAGATCTATGACGGCATCGGCGCGCAAGAGGCCGAACGCCTTCTGAAAACCTTTTTCGCGGAGTTGCGCGTGGGGCGGCCGGCCTGATGTCCCGTGCCCAGTTGCAGACTTTTGTGCGCGAGGCGCTGGTCGATGGCCAGGATCGCAACACCATTGCCGCAGCGCTGGCCAGCGCCGGTTGGGATGATCGCGAGATCGCCCGCGCAATGGATATTTATGCCGACAGCGATTTCCCGGTGCCCGTGCCGCGCCCGCGCCCGGCGATCTCGGCCCGTGATGCGCTGTTCTACGCGCTGATGTTCATCGCGCTGGTGAATGCAGCACTGGCGGTTGTCCACCTGTTGCACGCAGGGATCGAACGGCTTTGGGGCGATCCGGAAACCCGTTTCTACAACACTGACTGGTGGCTGGCCGAGTTTCTGGTCTTTACCCCGATCTACCTGCGGCTGGCGCATCTGGATCGCCGCAATTGCCGCCGCGATCCCCGGCGGCGGCTGTCGCCGGTGCGGCAATGGCTGACGGCGCTGGCGGTGCTGGTCGCGGCCGTCAGCCTGCTGGGCTGTTTCGTCGTCACCATTCACGGCGCGCTGCAGGGTGACCGCGAACTTGTGTTCTTCGCCAAGACCGCCGCGACCGCATTGGTGGCGGCCGCCGTCCTGCTGTTGTTCCTGCGGCCCGATGATCTGGACGGCCGCTAGGGCTGCGGCCTACAGCGTCAGTGTCTCCATCACCTCGGGGGTCTTCACATCCACGTCCGGCAGGGCATCGACAAGCGGCTGGGCCGATTGCTCCAGCAGGGGGAAGGTCTTGTAATGGCAGGGGATCACCGTCTTGAAGGTGAAGAACCGCTTGGCCGCATAGGCCGCCCGCGCCATGTCCATGGTGAAATGCCCGCCGCAACACAGGATGCCGATTTCCGGATGATGCAGATCCTGGAACAGCTCCATGTCCATCATCACGTCCGTATCGCCCGAGAAATAGATCGTGCGGCCGCCCTGCGCGATCATGAACCCGGCCTCGCCGCCCGCGTACATCGGCCCGTGATCGGTGCCCAGCGACGAGGAATGCACCGCGTGTACCATGGTGACTTTGACATCGCCCAGTTGCACGGTGCCGCCCTTGTTGAAGCCGACACCGTGGATGTCCTTGGCTGCTTCCCAATGCGAGACGATGTCGAAACTGCCCACCACCGGGATCTCAAGCGCCCGCGCGATTTCCAGCATGTCGCCGGTATGATCGAAATGGCCGTGGCTCATCAGGATGGCGGTGGCGCCTGCGATGGTCTCGGCCCGGCGATCGTCGGGAAAGGCCGGGTTGCCGTCAAGCCAGGGGTCGACCAGCAGGATCTGATTGCCGATCTCGATGCGAAAGCCCGAGTGGCCAAGCCAGGTGATTTTCATGGGAGCCTCCCTACATGTCCCGAAGCAGGGTCACGATAGCACAGGGACGGGACAAGGGAATGGATCTGACGCAGGCGCTGGATGGCTATTGCGAGCGGTTGGGGCCCGCGTTCTGGGCTGAGCCGTGGAATGCGGTGACAAACCTGGCCTTTCTCGTGGCGGCCCTGGTGATGGCGCGGCGGTTGCACGGGCAGGCGGTGCCGCTGGCGCAGGTGCTGACCGGGCTGCTGGCGTTCATCGGGCTGGGCAGTTTCCTGTTTCACACCACAGCGCAGGTCTGGTCGGCGCTGGCCGACACGCTGCCCATCGTGCTGTTCGCGCTGGTCTATCTGTTTGCAGCGAACCGGGCCTACCTTGGGCTGCGACGGCTGCCGGCACTGGCGCTGGCCCTGCTGTACCTGCCGCTGACCGCCGCCCTGACACCGTTGCTGTCGGCGTTGCCCTTCGTTCGCATTTCGGCGATGTACTGGCCGCTGGTTGGTGCGTTTCTAGTCTATGCCTTCGTGCTGCGTGCCCGGCTGCCGCAGGTGGCGCGCGGGCTGGTCATTGCCGGGGGGCTGCTGACGGCATCATTGACCTTCCGGTCGCTGGACATGCCCCTGTGCGGGGCCTTGCCCATGGGGACGCATTTTCTGTGGCATTGCCTGAATGCGGTGCTTCTGGGCTGGGTGATCGAAGTCTATCGCCGCCATCACCTGCGCTCGCTTGCAGCCCCGGCTTCGGACCGCTAAAGCGGGGCGCAGCACAATTACGGAGACACGCATGTCGATCGACCGCGACACCGCCGCGCGCGTGGCCAAGCTCGCCCGCATCCGGGTGGAGGAGGACGCGCTGCCCGCCCTGGCCCAGGAATTCAACACCATCCTCGGCTTCATCGAACAATTGGGCGAGGTGGATGTAGACGGCGTGGAGCCGATGGTTTCGGTCACGCCCATGCGCCTGAAACGGCGCGAGGATGTGGTCACCGATGGCGACCAGCAAGACAAGGTTCTGGCCAATGCGCCGGACGCCCGCGAAGGCTTTTTCGCCGTGCCGAAGGTGGTGGAATAATGTCGGACCTGTCGAAACTGACCATCGCCGCCGCCCGCGACGCCCTGCGCGCCGGCGAAACCACGGCTGCCGAGCTGACCGAAGCCTGCCTGTCGGAGATCGACACCGCCGGCGCGCTGAACGCCTTTGTCCACAACACCCCCGAGATCGCGCGCCAGCAGGCCGCGGCAGCGGACGCGCGGATCAAGGCGGGGGATGCGCCCGACATGTGCGGCATCCCGCTGGGCATCAAGGATCTGTTCTGCACCAAGGGCGTGCCGTCGCAGGCGGCCTCGGCCATCCTGGACGGGTTCAAGCCCGAGTATGAAAGCACCGTCACCACAAAGCTGTGGAACGCGGGCGCGGTCATGCTGGGCAAGCTGAACATGGATGAATTCGCCATGGGCTCGTCGAACGAGACCTCGACCTATGGCAATGCGGTGAACCCCTGGCGGCGCGCCACGGAAGAGACGGCGCTGACGCCGGGCGGCTCCTCGGGCGGCTCGGCCGCCGCGGTGGCCGCCGACCTGTGCCTTGCAGCGACCGGCACCGACACCGGCGGCTCGATCCGCCAGCCTGCGGCCTTCACCGGCATCACCGGGCTGAAGCCGACCTACGGGCGCTGTTCGCGCTGGGGCATCGTGGCCTTTGCCTCCTCGCTGGATCAGGCCGGACCGATGACAAAGACCGTGCAGGACGCGGCAATCATGCTGAACGCCATGGCCGGACACGATCCGCTGGACAGCACATCCGCCGATCTGGCGGTGCCGGATTTCGAAGCGGCGATCACCGGCGACATTCGCGGCCAGAAGATCGGTATTCCCAGGGAATACCACATGGACGGGATGCCGGCGGAGATCGAGAAGCTCTGGGCCGACGGGCGGGACATGCTGCGCGATGCGGGGGCCGAGATTGTCGACATCTCGTTGCCGCACACCAAGTATGCTCTGCCGGCCTATTACGTGATCGCCCCGGCAGAAGCCTCGTCAAACCTGGCGCGCTATGACGGCGTGCGCTTTGGCCATCGCGCCAAGCTGGCGGCGGGCGACGGCATCACCGAGATGTACGAAAAGACCCGCGCCGAGGGGTTCGGCGCCGAGGTGCAGCGCCGCGTCATGGTCGGCACCTATGTGCTGTCGGCGGGTTTCTACGACGCCTATTACAACCGCGCCCGCAAGGTGCGCACCCTGATCAAGCGCGACTTCGAGACCGTCTTTGCCGAGGGCATCGACGCCATCCTGACCCCGGCGACGCCCTCGGCGGCCTTCGGGTTGGGCGAGATGAATGATGCCGATCCGGTCAAGATGTACCTTAACGACGTGTTCACCGTGACCGTCAACCTTGCCGGTCTGCCGGGCATCGCGGTGCCCACGGGTGTGGATGGTCAGGGGCTGCCGCTGGGGCTGCAACTGATCGGCAAGCCCTGGGAAGAGGGCGCGTTGCTGAACCAGGCCAGCGTGCTGGAAAGGGCCGCCGGGTTCGCGGTCAAACCCGCGCGGTGGTGGTAAGCTGATGCGCGCCGCCCCGATCGCCGTCACCCTGTCGCTGCTGGCGCTGGCCGCCTGCAGCCCCTCGGTCCCCGATTCGGGTAACGTGGTCTATCTGGAGCCGGTGTCGCCCGAGGCGCGCGCCGCCCGCAACGCGGCGCTGCAGGGCCCCTCGGGCCGTGGCACGGTCGGGCTGGAACCGGTGGCGGGAAGCACGGCGGCAGTCAGCAGCACGCCCGGTACCGTCGGCAACGACACCACCTATACCGGGGCCGCGCCGGCGCAGATCACCCATGTGACCCCTACGGCGGTGGCGGTCGAACAGGTCGAGGCGCGCCCGGTGCCCTCGCGCCCGTCGACGGGCAGCCCGTCGGTGGTGGGCTTCGCCCTGGATACCTCGCACCCGGTGGGGCAGTCGGTCTATGCGCGCTCCAACCCTTCGGCGGAACGCGCCGCCCGCGCTTGCGCACGCTATGCCTCGGACGATCTGGCACAAGCGGCCTTCCTGAACTCGGGCGGGCCGGAACGCGACAGCGCCGGCATCGATCCCGACGGCGACGGCTATGCCTGCAACTGGAATCCTGAACGGTTTCGCAAGGCCATCCGGTGATCTGGCATCCCTCGCCGAACTTCGGCCCCCGGCGCAACGGCGCACGGCCGGGTCTGATCGTTCTGCACTATACCGCCATGGACAGCGCCCAGTCGGCGCTGGAACGGCTGTGTTCGACCGAGCATGAGGTTTCGGCCCACTACCTGATCGGCCGCGACGGCACGTGCTGGCAACTTGTCCGCGAGGCCGACCGCGCCTGGCACGCCGGGGCCGGGGCCTGGGCCGGGCAGGGGGATGTGAACTCCCGCTCCATCGGGATCGAGCTGGACAATGACGGGCAGACGCCGTTTTCCGAACCGCTGATGGCGCAGCTCGAGGCGCTGCTGGGCGAAGTGATGGCCAATTGGCAGATTGTACCCCAGGCGGTGATCGGCCATTCCGACATGGCGCCGGACCGCAAGTCTGATCCGGGGGCGCGCTTTGACTGGTGCCGCCTGGCGCGGCAAGGGCTGGCGATCTGGCCCGAGGTCGCGACCGCACCCGCAACGGACCCCGACGCCTTCGCCCGACTGGCCTGCACCTTCGGCTACCCAGATGCGTCCCCCGACGCCCTGTTGACCGCAGTTCGCGACCGTTTCCGCCCGGCGGCGCGCGGGCCGTTGGCGGCGGAAGACATGGCGGTGATTGCCGATCTGGCCCGCCGCTTCCCCGTTGACCCGGACCCCGTCCCGGCCTAACAGGCGGGGCGCGGATGGCTGGGTGATCGCGGGCAGCAATGCCCGAGGAAAGTCCGGACTCCATGAAGCAACGGTGCCGGGTAACGCCCGGCCGGGGCAACCCGAGGGAAAGCGCCACAGAAAACAGACCGCCATGGGGCAGGTCGGCCTTGCCGATACCGTCCATGGTCAGGGTGAAACGGTGGGGTAAGAGCCCACCGCGCGGCTGGCAACAGTCGTGGCACGGCAAGCCCCACCGGGAGCAATGCCAAATAGGGATCTCACGCGGCTTCGTCCGCAGGCCGCTTCAGCCGCGAGATCCGGGTTGGCAGCTAGAGCGCATCGGCAACGGTGCGCCCAGAGGAATGGTCATCCAGGGGGGGCAACTCCCGGACAGAATCCGGCTTACAGGCCATCCGCGCCCTTCTTTTCTGCCCCTGCGACGACGCGGAGCCGGAAAAGTTTTGCAATATCGTCGGTTTGGGGGTCCACTTGACCGGGCGGGAAGCATTGCCCGCCAAAACGGGAGGACCACAAATGAGCTTCATGCGAACGCTAGCTACCGTCGCCATGGGATTTGCCGCGGCAAAGGGAGTGGACAAGTTCAAGAACATGGGCGGCATGGCCGGGATGCAAGACATGATGTCGGGCAAGTCCGGCGGTGCCGGCGGCCTTGGCAGCATGGGCCTGGGCGGCATGACCGACCAGATCGCCCAGATGGCTGATAAACTGGGCGTGCCCGGCGGCAGCAAGGCCGTCAAGGACTTGATGGGCAGCCTCGGCGGCATGGGTGGCAGCAGCAAGGACAGCGGCGCCGCAGCCATGGGCCTTGGCGGGCTGATGTCGGCCATGGGCGGTGCTGCGGCGGCCGGTGGTCAGCAGATGGATGACATGATGGGTGGCATGTTCGCCAATACCCCGGTCTCGGTTGCAGCCGAATCCAACGCCAAGCTGATGATCCGCGCCATGATCCAGGCCGCCAAGGCCGATGGCGAGATCGACGCCGACGAGCAGGCCAAGATCCTCGATCAACTCAAGGATGCCGATCCCGATGAGGTCGCCTTCGTGAAGGCCGAACTGGCCGCACCGGTCGATCCGATGGGGCTGGCACAGGACACGGGCGAGGCCATGAAGGCGCAGGTCTATTCCATGTCGCTGATGGCGGTGAAGGTCGATTCGGCGGCCGAGATCACCTACCTGCGGCAGCTTTCGACGGCGCTTGGTCTGACCGATGCGGCCCGCGATCAGGTGCATCGCGCCATGGGCCTGCCGCCGCTGCCGCGCGGCTGACCGGGCGGGGCCGGGCCGCGCCCGCTGGCGTCATGACCCGGCCTGCCATTCCTTGCGGCTTTGCGCGCCTTGCCCCGGATTTCCGGGCGGTTTCACTTGACACCGGGGCGGGCATCCGTAAAAGGCGGGTTTCATGAATTCTTCGGGTGGTCCGTTCCGCCCGGTTGAGGAGACCTCCCATGGCGAAGCCGACCACAATCAAGATCCGCCTGAACTCGACCGCGGGCACCGGCCACTTCTACGTGACCAAGAAAAACGCCCGCACCATGACCGAGAAGATGGTGACCAAGAAATATGACCCGGTGGTGCGCAAGCACGTCGAGTACAAGGAAGGCAAGATCAAGTAAGATCGCCAACCTTTCGAATTTTGGGGCCACGCATCGCGCGTGGCCTTTTTCGTGGGTGCATGACGTTTGGGCAAGGTTCCGCGAAACAACGAGAATTCCGCAAAGGGCTTTGGCACGGCGCATTTTCCTCGCTAGGCTCGGAGTGAACGACTTTGGACAGGGAGAATCGACAATGATGAATGGTTTGAAAATTGCCGGCGGTCTGGCCGTGGCTCTGGGCCTGATGGGCTGCGACATGCCCTCGGGCGGTTCCAGCAGCGGGACGCCCACGGTGGCCGAGAGCGCATGTGCCGCCGCCGTGGCAGATGTGACCCAGAACCCGATGATCGCCGTGACCTCCTCGGAGTTCTCGGAAGCGGGCACTTATGTGACGCTTGCCGTCGGGGAGCAGAAAGCGCCGTGGAAATGCATCGCCTACAGCGATGGCAGCACTGACGGGGTAGAGTTCCTCGGCTCCGAGGGTGCGCTGTAGCGCCCTGCGGACGGCCATGACGATGCGGCCAACGCGCGGGGCAACCCGCGCGTTTGTCATTTTTTCCGGCAAACGTCTGGCAGTCACATGCCCTTGATTCTGTCGCGGGCCGCTGCCGCAAAACGCAACGACATTCCCGGTCTCGACGGGCTGCGGGCGCTGGCGGCGGGGATCGTGGTTCTCAGCCATATGTCCAACGCCAAGTGGCTCAGCCTTGGCGGCCTGTCCTTTGCGGGCTGGGGCAAGACGGGCGTGTTCCTGTTCTTCTTTCTCAGCGCCTTCCTGCTGTCGCGCATCCAGATCGGGCAGGGGGCCGGGTTCTGGACGCCGGGCGGGATGGCGGCTTATGGGCTGCGCCGACTGGCCCGGATCGTGCCGCTCTACCTGCTGTATCTGACGTTGGCGCTGGTCACCACATGGGCGCTGCAAGCCTCAGGCCAGCGCGCCACGGCCGCCTTTCCCTTCCCGCTGTGGTGGCAGGAGTACCTGGGCCACCTGGCCCTGCGCGACGGCAAGAGCGTCACCTGGAGCGTGCCGGTCGAGCTGAAATACTACGTGTTGCTGCCGGTGGTCACGCTGGGCTTCGACCTGCTGCGGCGGTTGGGGTTGGGCGTGATGGTCGGGATCGGGCTGGCGGGGTTCGGGGTGCTGGCAGTGCTGTCGCGTGATGCGGCGGCCAGCAACAGCGTCGCGCTCTGGCCCTATCTTTGCTGTTTCTGGGCCGGATCCCTGGCGGGTGTCCTGTCGGCCACGGCACAGGCAAGCGAGGTGCGTCCGGCGCGGGGTGTCGCGGGCGGGGGCATGATTCTGGGCCTGATCCTGCTGGTGCTGACCATCCCGGACCTGTCTGACGTTCTGTTCGGGGATGCCGTCACGGCCACGTTGCGGGTCTGGCTGGTGCCGCTGGCCAGCCTGTGTGCGGGGCTGCTGGTGCTGGGGCTGGAACATGGACCGCGCCCCTTGTGTGCGGTGTTCGAGGCCCCGTTGATGCGGGCGGGCGGCGCGCTTAGCTTCGGCATCTACCTGTGGCACATGGCGGTGCTGGACCAGATCGCCCTTCGCACGGATTTGACCGGAGGGCTGGCCATCCTGGCCTTGCTGGCGGGAACTCTGGCGCTGTCGCTGGCCAGCTACCTTGCGATCGAAGCCCCGATCCTGCGCCGCAGCCAGCGATTGGCCCAGCATCTGACCCGCGCGCGTCCATGAAAAAAACCCGCCGGAAAGGCTCCGGCGGGTTGTGATCTGTTCAGGCTTTGCCCGGCGATTACTCGCGGTTGCCGAGGAACTGCAGCAGGAACATGAACATGTTGATGAAGTCCAGGTACAGGCTCAGCGCGCCCATGATGGCGGCTTTGCCCAGCCATTCCTGATCACCGGCTTGCGCCATCTGGAGGTAGGTGGTCTTGATCTTCTGCGTATCATAGGCGGTCAGCCCGGCGAAGATCAGCACACCCAGCACCGAAATGGCGAAGGCCATGGCCGACGAGGCCACGAAGATGTTGATGATCGACGCGATGATCAGACCCACCACACCCATGATGAGGAAGGTGCCAAGCGCGCTCAGGTCTTTCTTGGTGGTGTAGCCGTAGAGGCTGAGCGAGGCGAAGGCGATCGAGGTCACCAGGAAGGTGGTCACGATCGATTCCCCGGTGAACACCAGGAAGATCGAACTGATGGAAATGCCCATCACCGCGGCGAAGGCGTAGAACACCGTCTGGGCCGTGGCCGCCGACATGCGGTTGATCCCGGCCGAGAAGCCGAAGACGAACAGCAGCGGTGCGAACATGACCAGCCATTTCAGCGGCGAGGTGTAGATCGCGGCGCCAAGGCTTGTCAGATAGGTATCGGCACCGATTTGCGCGGTTGCGCCGGTTGGGTCGCTGGTCACGGCAAGGCCGGCAATGGCCCAGGATGTCAGGGCCGTGATCAACATGCCGATCGACATGGTGCCGTAGACCTTGTTCATATGGGCGCGAAGGCCCTCGTCGATCTGCGCGGTCCGGGCCCCGGCCTGTGCGCGGATCGTCTGATATTCAGCCATGAAGCTCTCTCCTGTCATATCTGGCAGGCGGCCAGTTCACGGGCCGCACTTGCAACAGAATATCGGCAACCGGGCGCGGTTTTTCAAGCGAGTGTGGGTACGATTTCAGCCGATCTTCCGGATTTGTTCGGCCTGCGGGGGCTGATTCCTGTCAATGTCGGGGCCGGCAGGGCCTTTCAGCGCCGTTGCAGCCAATGGGCGGGCGCATCCCAGACCAGCCGCGCGGCCTCTTGCTCGGCCTGGGCGCGGGTGATCCCCACATCCGCCAACATCCGGTCGTCCAGTTGCTGCAAGGCACGCCGCTGGCGGTGCGCTGCCCGGACGGCTTGGAAGAGACCGGGCAGGGACAGGCGGCGGGATTGGCGGGGCAGGGCACAGGTGCAGGAGACGGGCGCGGACATGGGGTGTTCCTTTCAGTGTTCGTGATGCAGTTTGGCTCTTTCATGAATTCTGTTGATGTTTCTGTGCCGCTGTGGTGAATTTGTAAAACGAATGATTTTGAACCAAAACATCACAGGTATTGATATGAGGCGTGTTCTTGACCTGTCAGCCCTGCGCAGTTTTGTGGCCGTGGCCGATACCGGCGGCGTGACGCGGGCGGCAAACCTTCTGAACCTGACGCAATCGGCGGTCTCGATGCAGATGAAGCGGCTGGAGGAGGCACTGGACGTGCAGCTTCTGGACCGTTCCGCTCGCACCGTCACCCTGACCGCGGCGGGAGAGCAGTTGCTCGGCTACAGCCGCAAGATGCTGGCCCTGAACGACGAGGCGGTCAGCCGCCTGACCGACACCGTCTTCGAAGGCGAACTGACGCTTGGCGTACCGCATGACATCATCTACCCGCATATTCCCGGCGTGCTGCAACGCTTCAACGCCGAGTTTCCCCGGATGCGGGTGCATCTGGTGTCGTCCTACACCCGCAAACTGAAGGAAGAATTCGCCCGCGGCGATTGCGATCTGATCCTGACCACCGAGGAAAGCCCCGATGCGCAGGGTGAAACCCTTGCAGCGTTGCCGCTGGTCTGGATCGGGGCGCCCGGCGGGATCGCGTGGAAGCAGCGCCCGCTGCGGCTGGGGTTCGAACCGGGCTGCATGTTCCGCGCCCCGGTCCAGCAGGCGCTGGATCAGGCAGGCATCGAATGGGACATGGCGGTGGAATCGGATTCCTCGCGCACCATCGAAGCTTCGCTCAGCGCCGATCTGGCCGTGGGCGCGGTTCTGTCCGGCACCGCCTCGCCGCAACTGGACGAAATCCCGCACGGCGGCGCCCTGCCGCAACTGCCGTCGCGCCAGATCAACCTTTATGTCAACGGCGCCGGCCAGGAGACGCCCGTGGCCCGCATGGCCGAACTGGTGCGCGCGGCCTACCAGATCCGTCGCGCCCGCGCCGTGGCCTGAGCTGGCTCAGGGGGTGATGACCACTTTGCCGGTGGACTTGCGGCTGCGCAGCAGCTCCAGCCCCACGTCGGCTTTCTCCAGAGGCAAGGTGTGGCTGATGTGCGGCCGCAGCTTGCCCTCGGCGTACCAGTCGAACAATTCGGCCATCGAGTCTGTCAGCACCTTGGGGGCAAAGGCCAGGTAGCCGCCCCAGTACAAGCCATGGACGGTGATGTTCTTCACCAGCAGGTAATTGGCGGGGATCTGCGGCACCTGACCGGCGGCAAAGCCGATCACCAGCACCCGCGCACCGGGACGGCAGGCGCGCAGCGCCGCCGAGAACATCGGATCGCCCACCGCATCATAGATCACGTCAACGCCGCCCATGGCTTTCAGCGCGGCCTTCAGGTCAGGGGTTTCGCTGTCGATGACCTCATCGGCCCCGGCCCGGCGCGCGATGTCCAGCTTTTCGACCCCGCGGGCGCAGGCGATCACCCGTGCGCCCATGCGATGGGCGATCTCGACCGCCGTCAGGCCCACACCCCCGGCCGCGCCCAACACCAGAACGGTTTCGCCCGGTTGCAGGTTGGCCCGGTGGCGCAGCGCCACATGCGAAGTGCCATAGGCAATCTGGAACGCCGCCGCATCGGCGAAGGGCATTGCATCGGGCAGCGGCACGCAGCGGTCCGCAGGCACGCAGGCGACCTCGGCCAGACCACCACCGCCCGAGTAGGTTCCGACGCGGGTGCCCACCGCCAGGCCCGTCACCTCGGATCCCACCGCCCGCACCACGCCGGCGAATTCCATCCCCAGGGTCAGGGGCAGCGGCGGCTTTTCCTGGTACTGCCCCTTGATGGTCAGCAGATCGGCGAAATTCAGCCCACAGGCGGCAATGTCGATCTGCACCTCGCTCGGGCCGGGTCGGGGCGGCTCCACACTGTTAAGTTGCGGCGTTCCACCGATTTCTTCCAGTTGCCAAGCCCGCATTTGGTTCTCCTTACCCAAAAAACACTGTTTGCCGTCCGAGGTTTCGAATATGTGAAGTGTTAACCACTGGTAAAGATTAAGCTGACGTTGCACTGTATTTTTGAGAAATTTTTCCAGTATATGCGTTACAAGAGTGTTGCACGCCCCGAAGCGGTCGCTTTCCGGTCCTGTACCCATGGTGCGGGGACATGCCGGAACAGCACAGCGGGAGAATCCCAACGGCCCAGAACGGGCCAGGCGTTTCGGCTTTCACCAGTTTGGTATTGAGCGATTTGGGAGAACAGGAATGCCACATCCAGTGGATACCCACGTGGGAAACGTCATCCGTCAACGACGGCGCGAGATGTCGATGACACAACAGCAACTGGCCGAGCAGGTCGGGATCAAATTTCAGCAGATCCAGAAGTACGAAACCGGGGTGAACAGGGTCAGCGCCTCTCGCCTTTGGGAAATTTCTCAAGCCCTGTCGGTGCCGATCGACTATTTCTTCAAGGGCTACAACCCCAGGGCGCAGGACCCGGCAATCGAAGTGACCCCGTTCCGCCGCTAGGGCGGAGCTTTGCGAAAACCCCGTCCCCGGCCGCGCAGGCCGGGTGACAGACGCGCTTGCGCCCGCTATGACGCCTCCATCTTCAGGTGCGGGTGGTCGACGTGGTCCAACAATCAGAAATCTCCGGTCTTCTCGACTGTGCCCTGAAACTGGCCGATGCGGCGGCCAGGATCAGTCTGTCGCACTTCCGCACGCGGGATCTGGCGGCCGACAACAAGGCCGCAACCGGGTTTGACCCGGTCACCATCGCGGACCGCGAGGCCGAACGCGCGATGCGGCAACTTCTGGCGGACCTGCGCCCCAAGGATGCGATACTTGGAGAGGAATTTGACGTCAAAACAGGCACTTCCGGCCTGACGTGGATCCTTGACCCCATCGATGGCACACGCGCCTTCATGTCTGGGACCCCGACCTGGGGCACGCTGATCGCCTGCTGTACGGCAGACGGCCCGCTTCTGGGGGTAATCGATCAGCCGCACACTGGCGAGCGTTTCATCGGCACGCCCGACGGCGCACATCTGGCGCATCGTGGCACGACAACACCGATGACGGCGGCCGCGACGACCGACCTGTCGCAGGCCATCCTGTTTTCAACTTTCCCCGAGATCGGCAGCCCGGCCGAACGCGCCGCCTTCACCCGCGTGGCCGAGCGTGCCCGTCTGGTGCGCTATGGCATGGATTGCTACGCTTACGGGCTGCTGGCCATGGGCCAGATCGACCTGGTCATCGAGGCCGGATTGAACGCCTATGACATCGCCGCTCCGGTCGCGGTGATCGAGGCCGCCGGCGGGATCGTCACCGATTGGCAGGGCGGGCCGGTCTGGCAGGGCGGTCAGGCGCTGGCCGCCGCCACGCCCGAGCTTCACGCCGCAGCGCTGGCGCTTTTGAACCGGCCAGATACCTAGACAGACGCGCGCTTCGGCTTGTGCCCTGCCATTTCTTCTTGGCAAAAATACTCAAGGCACCCCGACAGCATTGCGCGACCACGTCGCAGCACATCGCGCCACCGACCCAAATTCCAGTTCACTCAGACGCGTTGACCCTACGCCCCTGCACATATGTCGCTGCCACCGACCGGTCCTCGCCCATCATGATGGTGGGAAAGACCGCCTCCCAGATGTCATTGGCTTGTGCTTGGCGCTGCGCGATGGCGGGGGTGGCGGCCAGGTCCAATACCACCAGATCCGCATCGCTGCCGGGCGCCAGCGTGCCAAGGCGATCGTCCATCCGCAGCGCGCGGGCCGAGCCTTCGGTGGCCAGCCACAGAAGCTGCGCCGGATGCAGTGCGGTGCCGCGCAACTGGCCGACCTCATAGGCTGCGGCCATGGTCCGCAGCATGGAAAAGCTTGACCCGCCGCCTGTGTCCGTGGCCAGCCCGACGCGCTGTCCGGCGCGGCAATGGTCCATCGTCGCGAACAGGCCCGAGCCGATAAAGGTGTTCGAGGTCGGGCAATGGATCAGGCTGGCGTCCACCGCGCGCAGGCGGTCGATCTCGCGCGGCTCCAGATGGATGGCATGGCCGTACAGGCCGCCGGGGCCCAGCAGCCCGTGGGATTCGTAGGTGTCCAGGTAGTCCCGCGCCTCGGGAAACAATTCGCGAACCCAGGCGATCTCCTCGTGCTGTTCGGACAGATGGGTCTGCATCAGGCAGTCGGGGTGTTCGGCCCAAAGCGCCCCAAGGGCCGCCAGCTGGTCGGCTGAGGAGGTGGGGGAGAACCTTGGCGTGATGACATAGGCCGCGCGCCCGCGCCCGTGCCAACGGGTCAGCAGCGCCTTGCTGTCGTCATAGGCGCTTTGGGCGGTGTCGCGCAGCCCCTCGGGCGCGTTGCGATCCATGCTGGTCTTGCCGGCGGCCACGCACATGCCACGGGCCTCGGCGGCCTGGAACAGCGCCTCGACGCTTTCGGGATGGATGGTGCAGAAACTGGCCACTGTCGTGGTGCCATTGGCCAGCAGAAGATCCAGATAGCGGGCGGCGATCTCGGCGGCATAGGCCGGGTCGCCGAACTTCATCTCTTCGGGGAAGGTGTAGGTGTTCAGCCAATCGATCAGCCGCTTGCCCCAACTGGCGATCATCGCGGTCTGGGGATAATGGGCGTGGGCATCGACAAAGCCGGGCAGGATCACCCCATCGCCATGGTCGATCCGCCGGGCGTCGGGGTGGGCGGCCAGCACCGTTTCAGCCGGGCCGTGGGCCAGGATCTTGCCGTCGGCCACCGCCACTGCGCCCCGGCGATCGTGGCGGGCGGCTGTTTCAGGCGGTCCGGCGAAAGGATCGTCCCGAAACTGCACAACCTGACCCAACAGTACCGTCACCTTGCCCGACATGGCCCAACCCTTCCTGCCTTGTGCCCACGGCCGGTTTTTTCGCCATACCAGGGCCATTCCGGCCAAGCATGGCAGTTTGTTGCAAATCCGTACATGCCCCCCTTGCCGAGCGGACCACCCCCTTGTTAGGTCCAGCCTACGGCACGTCGAGACAGCACCGCAGCGGAGGGGCAGATGAGCGAACATCCCGAGACTTTCGAGCCCGCCGACACTGTCCTGGATCCGCGCCGGATCACCAAGATCCTGGCCGCGGTGGCCGACCGCGACGCGGCCCTGCTCAACGACAACCTTGACGGTCTGCACCCCGCCGACATCGCCGACTTCCTGGAACAGGTCAGCGATGGCGACCGCGATGCCTTCCTTGAACTGTGGTCCGGCGAAGACGCGGGCGAGGTTCTGTCGGAACTGGACGAGGGCCTGCGCGAAGAGGTCATCGGCCAGCTGGATCCTGCGGCCCTGTCCGAAGGTGTCCGCGATCTGGAAACCGACGACGTGGTCGACCTGGTCGAGGATCTGGAAGACGACCAGAAGGCAGCCATCCTTGACGCGCTGGAGGATTCCGACCGGTTCGCGGTGGAACAGTCGCTGGCCTTCCCCGAGGATTCCGCCGGCCGCCTGATGCAGCGCAACGCGGTCACGGCGCCCGAGGATTGGACCGTGGGCCAGATGATCGATCACATGCGCGATGCCACCGATCTGCCCGAACAGTTCTACCATGTGACCCTGCTCGATCCGCGCATGAGCCCGGTGGCCAATGTCACTCTGGGCCGACTGCTGAGTTCGTCGCGCGCCACGCTGCTGAAAGACATCACCGAGGAAGTTTTCATCCTGATCCCGGTGACCGAAACCGGCGAGGATGTGGCTTATGCCTTCAACCAGTACCACCTGATCTCGGCCCCGGTGGTGGACGAGGCCGGGCGCCTAGTCGGGGTTATCACCATCGACGACGCGATGATCGTGCTGGACGAGGAAAACGAGGAAGACCTGCTGCTGCTGGCCGGGGTCAGCGGCGAAACCAGCCTGTCCGACACGGTGGTTGAAACCGTGCGCGCGCGCCTGCCCTGGCTGGCGGTGAACCTGCTGACCGCGATCATCGCCTCGCTGGTGATTTCCCAGTTCGAGGATGCGCTGACGCAGGTTGTGGCGCTGGCGGTGCTGATGCCGATCGTGGCTTCGATGGGCGGCAACGCGGGCACCCAGTCGCTGACGGTGGCGGTGCGGGCGCTGGCCACGCGCGACCTGACCGGATCGAACGTGACGAGGGTGATCCGGCGCGAGGCGCTGGCCGGGCTGGCCAACGGCGTGTTCTTCGCGGTGGTCATGGGGCTGATCGGTGGGCTCTGGTTCAGTTCGCTGACCCTTGGCTTGGTGCTGGGCGTGGCGATGGTCATCAACCTTCTGGTGGCGGGGCTGTCGGGCATCCTGATCCCCATCGTGCTGGAGAAACTGGACTTCGACCCGGCGCTGGCCTCGGGCACTTTCGTGACCACGGTGACGGATGTGGTGGGTTTCTTCGCCTTTCTCGGTCTTGCCAGTTACGTGCTGCTATGAGCGTCGAGGCCAAGACTGCTGCCCGCAAGGCCGGGTTCGCCCGGCGCAAGACGGCACATGACCAAGCCGATCCTGCCCCGGCGCTGGCCGCTTTGCGCGCGGTCTTGTCCGATCATCAGGGGGCCATCCTGTCCGGCTATATGGCGATCCACACCGAGATGGACCCGCTGCCGGTGATGTCCGACTGGACGCGCGTGGCCCCGGTGGCGGTGCCGGTGATCCTTGGCAAGGGGCAACCGTTGAGTTTTCACCGCTGGACCCCCGAGGCCGAGATGACCGACGGTCCTTTCGGTGCCCGCATTCCGGCCCGGTCCGATCCACTGGTGCCCGAAGTGCTGATCGTGCCGATGGTTGCGTTTTCGCGCAGTGGTGCGCGGCTGGGCTATGGCGGCGGGTTCTATGATCGCACGCTGGAAGGGTTGCGCGCGCGCGGGCGTGTGCTGGCCATCGGGCTGGCCTATGCCGCGCAGGAAGATCCGGACCTGCCGGTCGAACCGGTGGATCAGACGCTGGATATGATCGTCACCGAACAGGGTGTGATCCGGCCCTGATCGGCCTGTGCCCCCAAGCCGCCCGGCGGATTGCAATTCTGCTTGCTCCGGACCCGCGCGCCGCCTAGGCAAAGCTTATGAGACTACTTTTCCTAGGTGACATCGTTGGGCGGTCCGGGCGGACCGCGGTTCGGGAGCGGCTGACGCAATTGCGGGCCGACTGGAAGCTGGATTTCGTCGTGGTCAACGGCGAAAACGCAACCTCGGGTGCGGGGCTGTCCCCGGATCATGCCAAGCAACTGCTGGAGTCCGGCGTCGATTGCCTGACACTGGGCGATCACGCCTTCGATCAGCGCGACATGCTGGGCTTCATCGACAAGGAGCCGCGCATCCTGCGGCCGATCAATTTCGCCAAGGAAGCGCCCGGCAGCGGTGCCCGGATGTTCAAACTGCCGGACGGGCGCAAGATCCTGGTGGCGCAGGTTCTGGGCCAGGTGTTCATGAAGCGCCCCTTCGACGATCCGTTTTCGGCGCTGGACCTGCTGTTTCGCCGCAACCCGCTGGGCGGGCAGGCGCAGGCGATCCTGCTGGATGTGCATGCCGAGGCCACCTCGGAAAAGATGGGGCTGGGCCATTTCTGCGACGGCCGCGCCTCGCTGGTGGTGGGCACGCATACCCATGTGCCCACGGGCGATGCGCAGATCCTGCCCGGCGGCACCGGCTATCTGACCGATGCCGGCATGTGCGGCGACTACAATTCCGTCATCGGCATGGACAAGGCCGAGCCCTTGCGCCGTTTTGTGACCGGCATGGGCAAGGGCCGCTTTGTTCCGGCCAACGGCGAGGCCACCCTGTCGGGGGTTCTTGTGGAAACCGATGATCGCAGCGGCAAGACGACCTCGATCCGCATGATCCGCCATGGCGGACGGCTGGAAGCCAGTACCCTGTGAGATTTCCGTTGTCCCGGCGCTGGTGTTCTGTCTGTTATGGCGTCGGTGTGACGTGAAGAGGGACCAGACCGCACAATGATGGCCATTCTCGGAATGGAACATTCAGCGCCGATCATCGCCCTGATGATCGTGGCCCTGATGTTCATCGGGTTTCTGCGCGAGACCTTCCCCGCCGAGGTTGTGGCCCTGGGCGGGGTCTCGGCAATGCTGGTGCTGGGGATCCTGCCCTACGACTCTGCGCTGTCGGTGCTGTCGAACCCGGCGCCCTGGACCATTGGCGCCATGTTCATCGTCATGGGGGCGCTGGTGCGCACCGGTGCGCTGGAATGGTTCATCGGCCAGACCGAGGTGGTGTCCCGCAGGAAGCCCTTCATGGCGGTGCTCGTGCTGTTGTTCTTCGTGGTTGTGGCCTCGGCCTTCGTGTCGAACACGCCGGTGGTGGTCGTCATGATCCCGGTGTTCACGCAATTGGCGCGGTCGCTGGGCCTTGCGCCCTCGAAACTGCTGATCCCGCTGTCCTATGCCGCAATCATGGGCGGAACGCTGACGCTGATCGGCACCTCGACCAATCTGCTTGTCGATGGTGTCGCGCGGGAGCAGGGGCTGGAACCCTTCACGATCTTCGAAGTGACCCCGCTGGGTCTGGCCGTGGTGGCCTGGGGCGCGATTTACCTGGGCGTGCTGGGACCGAAGCTGTTGCCGGAACGGGACAGCATGTCGAGCCTGCTGTCGGGCCGCAAGGGCATGAAGTTCTTCACCGAGGTGGCGATCCCCGAAGGCAGCGCCCTGACCGGCCAGACCGTGACCGAGGTAGATCTGTTCAAGCGCGACGGTGTGCGCCTGATCGACGTGTTGCGCGGCGATGCCTCGCTGCGCCGCGACCTGTCGGCGGTTGTGCTGGAGCCGGGGGATCGCGTGGTTCTGCGCACCCAGATCGCCGAGGTTCTGGGCCTGCAGAAGAACCGCGACCTGCGCATGGTGGACAAGCTGTCGTCGGTGGAAACCACCACTGTCGAGGTTCTGATCACACCGGGATGCCGCATGGTGGGCCGGTCGCTGGGCGCGCTGCGCCTGCGCCGCCGCTATGGTGTCTATCCGCTGGCGGTGCATCGCTCGAACCAGAACATCGGCCGGCAGATGGATGACATCGTGGTGCGCGTGGGCGACACGCTGCTGCTGGAAGGCGCGCCCGAGGACATCCAGCGACTGGCTGCCGACATGGAGTTGGTGGACGTCTCCTCGCCGTCCGCACGGGCCTACCGGCGCAGCCATGCCCCCGTCGCCCTTGCCGCGCTGGCGGGCATCGTCGTTCTTGCGGGGCTTGGTGTCGCGCCGATCCTGATGCTGTCGGTTGTGGCCGTGGCCGTGGTGCTTCTGACCCGCTGTATCGATGCCGAGGAGGCGTTCTCTTTCGTGGATGGGCGGCTGCTGGCGCTGATCTTCTCGATGCTGGCCATCGGGGCCAGCCTGGAAGCCTCGGGCGCGGTCACGCTTCTGGTGAATGGTATTTCACCGCATTTGACGGGGTTGCCGCCCTTCGTGCTGGTGTGGTCGGTCTATCTGCTGACCTCGATCCTGACCGAGATGGTGTCGAACAATGCCGTGGCGGTTGTGGTCACCCCGGTGGCGATCGGTCTGGCGACGGCGCTGGGGATCGATCCGCGCCCGCTGGTGGTGGCGGTGATGATCGCGGCGTCCGCCAGCTTTGCCACACCCATCGGCTATCAGACCAACATGATGGTCTACGGTCCGGGGGGCTACAAGTTCAGCGACTACCTGAAGGTGGGCATTCCGTTGAACCTGAGCATGGGTGTCCTCGCCTCGTTCCTGATCCCCTTCATCTGGCCGCTCTGAAGCAGCGGGCGCCGATGCGAGAGCGGGCCGGAACCCGTGCCGAAACCTGTCCGGGCAAGGCTTTGATGTTGGGGTGATTGGTGTTCCGGGCACGGGCCAGACAGGCCACCTTGATGCGCGGGCCTATCTCTCAGGGTTTGGCCCTTCCCGGTTCAGCTGCCCACGACCATCCACGCGACAGGAACGCCAATGGGAGCCGCCAAGCGGCGGTGCGGGTCTTGTGTGTGAATACGGGGGGAGGGGGCGGTGCCAGGCCCGGCTGTCATCGACCGGCGGGAAGTGCTGTTCACGCCTGGATACGCGGGGCGATTGGCGAACGTGTCAACCAAAGAAAAAGGGGCCCGAAGGCCCCTTTCCCAAATCTTGATCCGAATGGATCAGGCGCGTGCCTTGCGGCGGCGGGCCAGACCCAGCAGACCCAGACCACCTGCCAGCAGGGGCAGGGCGGCCGGAAGCGGAACTTCCGAGGTCGTGAACGATGCGCCGACGTTCACCGGGTAGGTGATGCCGTCTTCCCAGTACAGGGTGAACGTGTCACCCTGGTTCATGAACAGACCCGGCAGCGAAGCCAGAGCCGCGGCAGAGCTGCTCGAGAACACGATCACGATGCCGTCGTTCTTGAACGAGTTGACCGTGGCCGAGGTGAAGCCGTACTCCACGTTGTTCAGGTCTCGACCGCCGTTCGAGCCGGTAGCGGACAGTGCGATGGTGTTCACACGCAGGCGCTCAAGGGCGGTGTAGGTGAACTCGGCGGAATCGCCGGGGCTCAGGATCTCGTTCGTGGTTACCGAAACATTGGCGACAATGTCAGCAACATTGGCGACAATGTCAGCGGTCGTGATCTTGTTGGACGGTGCCGGCACGGGGCCGGAGCCGTACACAACAACCGCTGCCGAAGCGGCGTTTGCTGCGAAAATGGTTGCGGCGATGGCCGCTGCTTTCAAAAACTTGCTCATACGGTGTTACCCTCTCTTAACTCCTGCATAGAGTTATGGGGCAAAAATGGCCTTGGGTCAACAAATCGTTGCGAATTCTCCCGCATAGGGTGCGCGGTGTGACACAGGCCAAAAACTGTCAAAAAATCTCGCGTCATTCGATAAGCTGCTGAATTAAATCAGATTAAATCAGACCTGACCGGAGGCGAGGTAGTGGAATCCGCTCAAAATCCGTGCAGGTCTGAAACCTGGGTGCCGGTCCAGAGCGAGATTCTTTCTAAATTTTTAAGGTGTTTTGGGGATCGAAGGACTGAAGAGCCCGGCGATTCTGTCGAAAATGACCGGTCTCTACGGCGATTTCGACGCGATTCTGCTTTGAAAAACATGGCAGGAAGGGCATTGCTGCCCTTCCCTGGAGTTGTTCGAATATGGTTGTCAGGACTTGGCTTTACGCCGCGCCATTCCCAGCAGGCCGAGCGCACCGGCCAGAAGCGGCAGCGCCGCAGGCAGGGGAACTTCGGATGTGGTGAACGAGGCGTTGATCGATGCCGGACTTTGCGTGTTTGCCCCGGACCAGTAGAGCGAGAACATGTCGCCCGCGTTCATGATAAATCCGTTCAACGACGCGACCCCGATAGAGGACGTCGGTCCAAACGTGAAGATCTGCCCATCGTTCAGGAAGGACATCGTGGTCGACGACGTCAGTCCGTATTCAATGGCCCGGACGGTTGCGCGCGTACCGGTTGCAGTCAGGGCGATGGTGTTCACCCGCAGACGCTCCAACGCGGTGAACTTGAACTGGTCAAGATCTTGGGGTGAAAGGACGTCCGCCACATTGACCGTGTTCCCGACAGAGATGTCGGTAAGAACCATTGCATTCGCGGCAGCGGGTGTTGGGCCGGCTCCGTAGACCACCACAGCGGCGCTTGCGGCATTGGCCGTCAGCAGGGCCGCTGCGACGGCAGTTACTCTCAAAATCGCTTTCATAATCGAGCTTCCCTCTCGTCAATCATTAACCAGATATCGCAAAATCTTTCCCAAAGGTCAACGATTGCGTTAACGCATTCCCTTGGTCGGGCCTTCTCTGGGGTGAAGATTTCCCGGCGTGCCGGCAAAGACCCATCTCCCTAACGCTAGGGAAACAAAGCGAATTTACTGACAATCCGGGCCCGTCAGGCCGCATCCGTCCCGCTTGGGGGTGGCCGCAACTTTATCGGCAGTCAAAGCGTGTGACATTCCGCACTAAACCTAAGGTTGTATTTTTGCGGAAACCCAGGCCCGTCACAGGTCTATCGGGGTCGTGATTCTGGTCCGACGGCGGATTGTGCCGGTCTCGTCCCCATGGGGCCGCAAGCTTGGTCCGGAGGGGTGCCCCGTGTCCAGGGCTTGCAGCCGCGCGCGGGCCTGCTTTATAGAGGCGCATCGCTTCACAGGCAGAGGAATTCGTGTATGGCCGGCCATTCCAAATGGGCAAACATCCAGCATCGCAAGGGCCGTCAGGACGCTGCACGGTCGAAACTGTTTTCCAAGCTTTCCAAGGAAATAACGGTTGCAGCGAAGATGGGCGACCCGGACCCGGACAAGAACCCGCGTCTGCGTCTGGCAGTCAAGGAGGCCAAGTCGAACTCGGTCCCCAAGGATGTGATCGACCGTGCCATCAAGAAATCCCAGGGCGGCGACGCGGAAACCTATGACGAAATCCGCTATGAAGGCTACGGCCCCGGCGGCGTGGCCGTCATCGTCGAGGCGATGACCGACAACCGCAACCGCACCGCCTCCAGCGTGCGGTCGACCTTTTCCAAGAACGGCGGCAACCTCGGCGAGACCGGGTCGGTGTCCTTCATGTTCGACCGCAAGGGAGAGATCGTCTATCCGGCCTCGGTCGGCGATGCGGACGCGGTGATGGAAGCGGCGATCATGGCGGGTGCCGAGGATGTGGAAAGCTCGGAAGACGGCCACATCATCTATACCGCCGACACCGATCTGAACGACGTGTCGAACGCCATGGAAGAGGCGCTTGGCGAAAGCGAAAGCACCAAGCTGATCTGGAAGCCGCAGACCACCACCGAGCTGGACCTGGACACGGCGCAGAAGCTGTTCAAGCTGATCGAGACGCTGGAAGACGATGACGACGTGCAGAACGTCACCGCGAACTTCGAAGTGTCGGACGAGGTCATGGCCGCGCTGTGACTCTCCGGCGGGCAGTTTGCCTGCAACGGCACCCCGCGCAAATGACACGTGTCAAGGTGCGGGGTGCTGCGGTTTCCTAGGATGTATGGGCGCTACCAACGAGGTTAGAGATGGCCCATACGCCCCATGACCTGTCAGACGAGTTTCCCGACCGGATCCATGTGCTGCACGATTTGCGCATGAAGGACGCCACGGTCGCGCGTCTGGTGGATGAATACAATCAGATCAACGAAACCCTGTACCGGGTGGACACCAACAAGCTGCCCATGGCCGATGTCGAGGCCTTGCGGCTGCGCAAGTCCCGTGTCGCGCTGCGGAGCGAGATCGACCGGATGCTCGGATAGGCCGAGAAACTTCGGGACGACTTGCGATCTGCGGGCCGTCCCCGGTCAGCCCTCGACCTCATAGGGCAGGGTGCCGCGGCGGTTCGGATCGACCACCAGCCGCCGTTCCAGCGGTGGAACCGACCGCTGGTGGCAATTCGTTCGTTCGCAGATCCGGCAGGAAATGCCGATGGGCTCGAACGCCTTGGCATTGTCCAGATCCAGATCGTCGGCGTAGACCAGCGACCCGGCGTGCTGCACTTCGCACCCCAGCCCGATGGCGTAGCGCCGGATCGGGGCGTGGAAGCTGCCGCCGGGTTTCGACACATCCCGCGCAAGGCAGAGATAGCGCCGCCCGTCCGGCGTTTCAGCCAGTTGCCGCAGGAACCGCCCCGGCGTTTCCAGTGCCCGGTGGACGTTCCACAGCGGGCAGGCGCCGCCATAGCGGGCGAATTGCAGCATCGTGGCCGAATGGCGCTTGGTGATGGTGCCGGCCTGATCGACCCTCACGAAGAAGAAGGGGATGCCCTTGGCACCGGCGCGTTGCAGGGTCGACAGACGATGCGCCACCTGCTCGATCGAGGCGCCGAACTGGTCGGCCATGCGTTCCAGGTCGTGCCGCGTGGCCTGTGCCTGCTGCTGGAACAGCCCGTAAGGCAGCAGGGCCGCGCCCGCGAAATAATTGGCCAGACCGATCCGGGCGATGGCCGCGGCTTCCTCGGACTGGAAGCGGGCCAGATCCAGCGTCGCGCCGATCAACTCGCCCTGTGTCAGCAGCGCCACCTGGTGCAGAAGCTGGAAGGTGATCGAGGCTGCCGGCGCCCGGTTGGACAGATGCAGGGACTTGCTGCCGGGATCATAGCCACGCAGCACGGCATTGTCCTCGAACCGGACGCTGACGCCGATCCTGTCCAGCGTGTCCAGCGCCCGCCGTCGCAGGTCCGGATGGCCGCCCACCAACGGCGCCCCGTCGGCAAAATGCTCGGCCGCGCGATCCACCGCGTCGATGTAGTTGTCACAATAGTGAAAGAAGTCGCGCACTTCTTCCCACGGCGACTGGGCATGGCTGCCGCCGCCCGCGCCCAGGGCCTCGTCCAGCGAGGCCAGCCGTTCATGCGACCGGCGGTAGGCGTGGTGCAGTTCCAGCAAGGCGCGCGCCAGCGCCGGCGCGTTGGAGGCCACCAGCCGCAGGTCGGCCAGCGGCGGATCATTGCCCGAAAACACCGGATCGGCCAGCGCCTCGCGCATGTCCGACACCAGCCGCTCGCTCTCGCCGCTGCTGAGTTCTGTAACATCCAGCCCGAATTCCTGCGCCAGCGCCAGAACCACCCCCGCCGCGATGGGTCGGTGGTTGTTTTCCATCTGGTTCAGATAGGGCAGGGACACGCCCAGCTTCTCGGCAAAGGCCTTCTGGGTCAGCTCCAGCCTGCGGCGAATGTCGCGCAGCTTGGCGCCGGCATAGATCTTCTGGCGGGTCATGGCTGCATGTCAGAGGGGTCGGTGGCGCCGACCTGACGCGCGCGGCGGATCACATACAGGATCGACAGCACCGACAGGACCGAGGTCACGAACATCATCCAGATCAGCGGATAGGCGCCGCGTCCGGGCACCAGAACCGCCGCGGCCAGCGCCGAAAGGGCCGCGCCGCCGCCGATCATCATCGCCCCGCCCAGGCCCGAAGCCGTGCCCGCCAGACGCGGCCGCACCGACAACATCCCGGCGGTGGCATTGGGCAGAACCAGCCCGTTGCCCAGCCCCACGAAGGTGGTGAAGCCGAAGAAGACCCACGGGTTGTGCCAGCCGGCCAGCGACAGGATCAACGACAGACCCAGCCCGGTGCAGCACAGCAGGGTGCCGGTCAGGATCATCGCGTTGATGCCGCGCCGGATCGAATACGCGCCCGAGATCGCATTGCCGGCCATATAGCCCACTGCGGGTGAGCCCAGCAGGATGCCCAGCATCAGCGGGCTGAGCGAGAACACCTCGGTGCCCACGTAGGGCGCGCCGCCGAGGTAGGCAAAGAACGCCCCTGACGAGAACATGGCGGCGAAATTGTAGCCCCAGAAGCGTGGGGAGCGCAGAAGTTCCGGCGCTTCGCGCATTTGGTCGGCCAGGGCGTTGGGGCCGGGGGTGGCGGTTTCTCCCAGGTCGGCCCAGGTCAGATACAGCGCGCCCAGCCCCAGGATGCCGAGGATATGGAAGGTCCATTCCCAGCCCAGAAGCTGATCGATGGCGCCGCCCAGCATCGGCGCCAGCATCGGCACCAGTGCCATGCCCATGGTGACATAGCCGATCATCGAAGCGGCTTCATTCTGCGGAACCACATCGCGCACGATGGCGCGTGACAGCACCATGGTCGCCACCACCACCGCCTGTCCCATGCGCAGGGTCAGGTAGACCTCGACCGAGGGCGAAAACGGGATGGCAAAGGAAAACCCCACGAACAGCGCCAGCGACCACAACAGCACGGGACGGCGGCCCAACCGGTCCGACAGCGGCCCGATGAACAGCTGCAACACGGCATTCACCGCCAGGTACAACGTCACCGACAATTGCACGACGCCATAGCCGGTGTCGAATTGCTCGGCCATCGCGGGCAGCGAGGGCAGAAACATGTTCATGGCCGCCGCGGACATGCCCGCCAGCACCACCAGGGTGGCCAGGTGCGGCGGCGTGTCCCGGTCGAGGAACTTGTGCGGGTAACGGGCAGCCATGGCGGGGTCCTTCGTTGATGGCGCGTCAAATCTATAAGGTGCTGACAACAAACAATGTTTGCAATTATGCAATTTGCAGTAGCATGTATCATATGCAGTTGCAAATTTTCTGAATTCCACTTTGCGGACTGCCATCTCCTGTATAGGGTGCCTGCAAAACAAGGGAACCCGGCATATGAAAGATATTCTTCAGGAGCTTGAGCATCGTCGCACCGAGGCGCGCCAGGGGGGTGGTGAGAGTCGGATCGAGGCGCAGCACCGCAAGGGCAAGCTGACCGCCCGCGAACGCATCGAACTGTTGCTGGACGATGACTCCTTCGAAGAGTTCGACATGTTCAAGGCGCATCGCTGCACCGATTTCGGCATGGAAGCCGACCGGCCCGCCGGCGACGGCGTGGTGACCGGCTGGGGCACGATCAACGGCCGCATGGTCTATGTCTTCAGTCAGGATTTCACCGTCTTCGGCGGGTCGCTGTCGGAAACCCACGCGGAAAAGATCTGCAAGATCATGGACATGGCCGTTCAAAACGGCGCGCCGGTGATCGGGCTGAACGACTCGGGCGGGGCGCGGATCCAGGAAGGCGTGGCCTCTCTGGCAGGCTATGCCGAGGTGTTCCAGCGCAACATCATGGCGTCGGGCGTGGTGCCGCAGATCTCGGTCATCATGGGGCCCTGTGCGGGGGGCGCTGTCTATTCGCCGGCGATGACCGATTTCATCTTCATGGTGCGCGACACCTCGTACATGTTCGTCACTGGTCCGGACGTGGTGAAAACCGTGACCAACGAACATGTCACCGCCGAGGAACTGGGCGGGGCGTCGACCCACACCAAGAAATCTTCGGTCGCCGATGGCGCCTTCGACAATGATGTCGAGGCCCTGACCGAAGTGCGCCGCCTTGTGGACTTCCTGCCGCTGAACAACCGCGAAAAGCCGCCCGTGCGCCCGTTCTTTGACCAGACCGACCGCACCGTGCCGTCGCTCGACACCCTGATCCCGGACAACCCGAACCAGCCCTACGACATGAAAGAGCTGATCGTGAAAACCGCCGACGAGGGCGATTTCTACGAGATCCAGGAAGATTACGCCAAGAACATGATCACCGGCTTTATCCGTCTGGAAGGTCAGACGGTGGGCGTGGTGGCCAACCAGCCGATGATCCTGGCCGGTTGCCTGGACATCGACAGCTCGCGCAAGGCGGCCCGCTTCGTGCGCTTCTGCGACGCCTTCGAGATCCCGATCCTGACGCTGGTCGACGTGCCGGGCTTCCTGCCGGGCACCAGCCAGGAATACGGCGGGGTCATCAAACATGGGGCCAAGCTGCTGTTCGCCTATGGCGAAGCGACGGTGCCGAAAGTGACGGTGATCACCCGCAAGGCCTATGGCGGCGCTTATGACGTGATGGCCTCGAAACACCTGCGCGGCGATTTCAACTATGCCTGGCCCACCGCCGAGATCGCAGTGATGGGCGCCAAGGGCGCGACCGAGATCCTGTACCGGTCGGAACTGGGCGAGCCCGAGAAGATCGCCGCCCGCACTGCCGACTATGAGGACCGTTTCGCCAACCCCTTCGTGGCTGCGGAAAAGGGCTTCATCGACGAGGTGATCATGCCGCATTCGACGCGCAAGCGGGTGGCGCGGGCCTTTGCGTCGCTGCGCAACAAGAAGGTCACCAACCCGTGGAAAAAGCACGACAACATCCCGTTGTGATGCGTTAGTCTCCCCGTGACAATCAAGGGGGATGTCATGGGGATACTGCCACTACTGACACTGATCATAGGAGTTTTCTCGGGTCTTATCATTGCCACGGGGGCACCGGATTGGTTGTCCGAACTGGCGCGGCAGAAGGGGTTTTTCACCACCGAAGCCTTGCAGGTGTTGCTGATCGCGGCGGTTCTGACCCAGGCCCACCGTATCCGCGCCGGGGGCCAGGAAAACCACAAGCGCGAAACACGCATCGCGACACTGGATTTCATCGCGTCGGTCTGGGGGTACTACGACACCTCGCGCATCGCGCTGGAGCGGAAATTTCCAAAGTCGGTGGTGACGCTGGAAGAGTTGACCAAAGAGGACAGGGAGCACGTGGACGTCTTGTTGAACACCATGAACATCGTCGCCGCCGGCATCCGGCATGACGCGCTGGACCGCTCCGTGATCGCGGATGTCTACGGTCTGCACTATCTGGCGGTAAACCGGAAGTACGCAGCCTATGTGGCGGAGCGGGCGCAACGGGCACGCATCGACCCCTGGCCGCATCTAACGTGGTTTCTGGGTGAACTGGGCATACCGGCGGGGGCAAGGGCATGACCAGATTTCACAAGATCGCCACGGCACCGACCCCGGTCGGACCCTTCTGTCACGCCACCGAGGCGGACGGCTGGGTGATGCTGACCGGCCAGATGCCGACCACGCCGGGCGCACCGGACGCGCCGCTGCCCGAAGGGGTAGAGGCGCAGACCGTGCGGGTGATCGAGAACCTCAAGCTGGTGCTGGAGGGGATCGGGTTGAGCCTGGAGGACGTGGTGCAGTGCCGCTGCTACCTGACCGAGTTCAAGCGCGACTTCGACGCCTTCAACAAGGTCTACATGTCCTATTTTCCGGACGGGCAACGTCCGGCCCGCACCACCATCGGGGTGACCGCCCTGGCCGTGGATGCGCTGGTCGAGATCGACATGCTGGCCGTCCGGCGGGGCGCCGCCTGATGCGGCGCAACGGCTGGCATATGGTCAAGACGGACGACGGTCTGACATTGGCGCGGCGGTTGCCGGCGCGCTTCGATGTCGAAGCAACAACCCGGCTGCCACGGCTGCGGGCACGGGTTCTGGCGCACGAGGTTCGCAAGGATCTCTGGCGTCTTCTGCGCAGCCAGCGGGGGTTTTCACCAGTGATTGAGCTGTCCGAGCGCGACGGGGGACTGTTTCTGCGCGCCGGCGGTCAGATCGCGGGACCGGTGCCGGGGGGCCTGGGCTCGCGTATTGCACATATGTTGG
Source organism: Meridianimarinicoccus sp. MJW13 (assembly GCF_014901205.1). Classification (GTDB taxonomy): domain Bacteria; phylum Pseudomonadota; class Alphaproteobacteria; order Rhodobacterales; family Rhodobacteraceae; genus Meridianimarinicoccus. Next base: position 237,876 of record NZ_JACNMU010000007.1, on the reverse strand, counting down.
AAACTCCCGCCCTCAGACATCGCTGGGCAACCCATGCCCGGCTGCGCCCCACGGCGGCGAAGATGGCCACGCGGGCCGGAACGAAGGCGGGTTCATGATCAAGCATCGCGGATTCCCCGGGCGGCTGCCCGGCACCGATTACCAGTTCACCATTCGCCGGGCTTCCAAGGCCGGGGCGACGCCGCTGAAGGCGCGGGAGCGGTACAAGGATCGCAAACCCGCCGACCGGCGCGCCGATGCCGCCTTTCTGGGCGCCCTGATCGACCATTTCGGCGAGGCACCCTTCGAGCGTGGCAACCTGGATGCCGGGCGGCTGAGCTGGCTGCTGGGGCGCGAGGTTGTTCCCGCCGAGGAACCATTCGATCCAGCAAGTTACGAGGCGCTTCTGCATGTGGATATGCGGGCGGCGCGGGCCGGATTTCCGGCCCTGTTCCAGGATGAAGACGAGGTCTGGGACGGCGAAGACGATGCAGACGACGCCTGAGACGGCGGCGCTGACAACACCGAGATTTCCGGAGGTGGCGGGGCCGCACCGGGCAGGACTGAAGAGGAAGAAGGCAACATGTTCAACAAAATCCTGATCGCCAACCGCGGGGAAATCGCCTGCCGTGTCATCAAGACGGCGCGGAAGATGGGGATCCAGACGGTTGCCATCTATTCCGATGCCGACCGCAAGGCGCTGCATGTGCAAATGGCCGACGAGGCCATCCACATCGGCCCGCCGCCGGCCAACCAGTCCTACATCGTCATCGACAAGGTGATGGAAGCGGTCAAGGAAAGCGGCGCACAAGCGGTGCATCCGGGTTACGGTTTCCTGTCTGAAAACAGCAAGTTCGCCGAGGCTCTTAAAGCAGCGGGGGTGGAATTCGTCGGACCGCCGGTGCCGGCGATCGAGGCCATGGGCGACAAGATCACCTCGAAAAAGATCGCCCAGGAAGCGGGCGTGTCCACCGTGCCCGGTTACATGGGGCTGATCGCGGATGCCGAAGAGGCCGTCAAGATTTCGAACCAGGTCGGTTACCCGGTGATGATCAAGGCCTCGGCCGGCGGCGGCGGCAAGGGGATGCGCATCGCGTGGAACGATGCCGAGGCGCGCGAGGGTTTCCAGTCATCGAAGAACGAGGCCGCCAGCAGCTTCGGCGATGACCGCATCTTCATCGAGAAATTCGTCACCCAGCCGCGTCACATCGAGATTCAGGTGCTCTGCGATACCCATGGCAACGGCGTCTACCTGGGGGAGCGGGAATGCTCGATCCAGCGCCGCAACCAGAAGGTTGTGGAAGAAGCGCCGTCGCCTTTCCTGGATGAGGCCACTCGCAAGGCGATGGGTGAACAGGCCGTGGCGCTGGCCAAGGCCGTGGGCTACGCCAGTGCCGGCACCGTGGAATTCATCGTCGATGGCGAGAAGAACTTCTACTTCCTTGAGATGAACACCCGCCTGCAGGTGGAGCACCCGGTGACCGAACTGATCACCGGCGTCGATCTGGTCGAGCAGATGATCCGCGTTGCCGCCGGTGAACCGCTGAGCTTCACCCAGGACGATGTGAAACTGACCGGCTGGGCCATCGAGAACCGGCTTTATGCTGAAGATCCCTATCGCGGCTTCCTGCCGTCGATCGGACGCCTGACCGCCTATCGCCCGCCCGCCGAAGTGGCCGCCGGTCCGCTGCTGGTCAACGGCAAATGGCAGGGCGAAGCCCCGGAAGGGCCGACCGCGGTGCGCAACGATACCGGCGTCTATGAGGGCGGCGAGATCTCGATGTACTACGACCCGATGATCGCCAAGCTGTGCACCTGGGCGCCCAGCCGGTCGGAAGCCATCGAGGCGATGCGCGTGGCGCTGGACAGCTTCGAGGTCGAGGGCATCGGCCACAACCTGCCGTTCCTGTCGGCGGTGATGGATCATCCCAAGTTCATCTCGGGCGACATGACCACGGCCTTCATCGCCGAGGAATATCCCGACGGCTTCGAAGGCGTGACCCTGCCGGTCACCGATTTGAAACGCATCGCCGCCGCCGCTGCTGCCATGTACCGGATCGCCGAAATCCGCCGCACCCGCGTATCGGGCCGCATGGACAACCACGAACGCAAGGTCGGCACCGACTGGGTTGTGACGCTTCAGGGCGAAGAATTCCCGGTGGTGATCGCGGCGGATGCCGACGGCTCGACCGTCCGCTTCGACGATGGCGGCAGCCTGCGGGTGGCGTCGGACTGGACGCCCGGCGACAGCCTTGCCAAACTGGATGTGGACGGCAAACCGCTGGTTCTGAAGGTCGGCAAGGTGACCGGCGGCTTCCGCCTGCGCACCCGGGGTGCCGACCTGAAGGTACAGGTGCGCACGCCGCGTGCCGCCGAACTGGCGCGGCTGATGCCGGAAAAACTGGCGCCCGACACATCCAAGATGCTGCTCTGCCCGATGCCGGGCCTGATCGTGAAGGTCGACGTCGAAGTCGGCGACGAAGTTCAGGAAGGCCAGGCGCTGTGCACGGTGGAAGCCATGAAGATGGAGAACATCCTGCGCGCCGAGAGAACCGGCAAGGTCTCGAAGGTCAATGCCAGCGCCGGTGACAGCCTGGCGGTGGACGATGTGATCATGGAATTCGAATGACCGACAGTCCAGCCATATCCCGGCTGGCGGTTCCGGGCCGACAGGCCCGGATCACGACACCTGCGCGGCGGCGGGATTACCCGGCGCCGCCTGCCGCGTCGCGGATCTCCTGCTTGCGCAGGGGCATCTTGTCGATGGCGCGGGTCAGTTCGCGCACATCCCACGGCGCGGGCTTGCGCAGCGCCACCTTGCCGTCCTTGCCCAACAGCGTCAGCTGGAAACCGCGCGGGCGCAATTGCGTCCGCAGCGCAGATTTTGCCGCCGGATCGGTGTCGGCAATCACCACCACGTCCCGGACGAACAGTTCGTCCTTGCGGGCGTTCAGCAGTTCTATCTGCTTGATGAAGCGCGGATCGTTGGGCGTGTCGGCAAAGACCACCACGGGCCTCGCCACCCACAGAAACTGGTCCAGCTCCGTGGCCTCGGTCAGCAGCGGTCTGTCCATGTCCTGGGCCGACACCGGAAAGACGGCGGCCATCGAAAGCGTCAGAACGGCGAATGCGAGTGATCTTAAAGGTCTCATGCGGCCTCCCGTTCCTGAAAATATAGGTTGGGGAGGCCGCGAAGCACAGGCGATTTCACCGCTTCGTGCTTTGCCTTCCCCTACGTTCTTCTCACGTCCTGCCGGACCTGCGCCTGACGGGCGGCCGGACCCCTATCTAGAAAGGGCCTGCGCATGAGCGACAAGCTGGACACCTGGAAATCCCTGGCCGAAAAAGAATTGCGCGGCCGGTCCCTGGACGACCTGACCTGGACCACTTTGGAGGGAATCGACGTCAAGCCGCTGTATACCGAGGCCGATACCGCCGCCCTGCCGCAGATGGGCGAGCTGCCGGGATTCGGACCGTTTACGCGCGGCGTAAAGGCCACCATGTACGCGGGCCGTCCCTGGACCATCCGCCAATACGCGGGCTTTTCGACTGCCGAGGAATCCAACGCCTTCTACCGCAAGAACCTGGCCGCCGGGCAGCAGGGGGTTTCGGTCGCCTTCGATCTGGCCACCCACCGGGGCTATGACAGCGACCACGAACGCGTGGTTGGCGATGTCGGCAAGGCGGGCGTCGCCATCGACAGCGTCGAGGACATGAAGATCCTGTTCGACGGCATCCCGCTGGACAAGGTCTCGGTTTCGATGACCATGAATGGCGCGGTGATCCCGATCCTGGCGAATTTCATCGTCGCGGGGGAAGAGCAGGGCCATGACCGCAGCCTGCTGTCGGGGACCATTCAGAACGACATTCTGAAAGAGTTCATGGTGCGCAACACCTATATCTATCCGCCCGAGCCGTCGATGCGGATCATCTCGGACATCATCGAATTCACCAGCAACGAGATGCCCAAGTTCAACTCGATCTCGATCTCCGGCTATCACATGCAGGAAGCGGGCGCGAACCTGGTGCAAGAGCTGGCCTATACGCTGGCCGACGGGCGCGAATACGTGCGCGCCGCCATCGAAGCCGGGATGGACGTGGACAAGTTCGCCGGACGGCTGAGCTTCTTCTTCGCCATCGGCATGAACTTCTTCATGGAAGCGGCCAAGCTGCGTGCCGCGCGGATGCTGTGGCATCGCATCATGACCGAGTTCGGGGCCAAGTCGGACCGTTCAAAGATGCTGCGGACCCATTGCCAGACTTCGGGGGTGTCGCTGCAGGAGCAGGATCCCTACAACAACGTCATCCGCACCGCCTATGAGGCGATGTCGGCGGTTCTGGGCGGCACCCAGTCGCTGCACACCAACGCGCTGGACGAAGCCATTGCCCTGCCGACCGAATTTTCGGCCCGGATCGCGCGCAACACCCAGATCATTCTTCAGGAAGAAACCGGGGTGACCAAGGTCGTCGATCCGCTGGCGGGGTCGTATTATGTCGAAACCCTGACCGCGCAACTTGCCGAGGAAGCCTGGAAGCTGATCGAGGAAGTCGAGGACATGGGCGGCATGACCAAGGCCGTCGCGTCCGGCATGCCGAAGCTGCGGATCGAAGAATCCGCCGCCCGCCGTCAGGCCATGATCGACCGGGGCGAAGAGGTGATCGTCGGGGTCAACAAGCACCGTCTGGCCAAGGAAGACCCAATCGACATTCTGGACGTGGACAACGTCAAGGTACGGGAATCACAGATCGCCCGTCTGGAAAAGATCCGCGCCACCCGTGACGAGGCCGCTTGCGCGGCTGCCCTTGGCGAACTGACCCGTCGCGCCAAAGAGGGCGGCAATCTGCTGGAGGCCGCCGTCGAAGCGGCACGCGCCCGTGCATCCGTTGGAGAAATCAGCATGGCAATGGAAAAGGAATTCGGCCGCCATCGTGCCGAGGTCAAGACGCTGGCCGGGGTTTATGGCGCCGCCTATGAAGGCGACGACGATTTCGCCGCCATCCAGTCCAGCATCGAGGACTTCGCCGAGGCCGAGGGCCGCCGCCCGCGTATGCTGGTGGTGAAGATGGGGCAGGACGGGCATGACCGGGGCGCCAAAGTCATCGCCACCGCCTTTGCCGACATCGGCTTTGACGTGGACGTGGGGCCGCTGTTCCAGACGCCCGCCGAGGCCGCGCAGGATGCCATCGACAACGATGTGCATGTGGTGGGGATTTCCTCGCAGGCCGCCGGTCACAAGACGCTGGCGCCGCAGCTGATCGAAGAGCTCAAAGCCCAGGGCGCCGGGGACATCATCGTGATCTGTGGCGGGGTGATCCCGCAGCAGGACTATGATTTCCTGACCAAGGCCGGGGTGAAGGCGATCTTCGGGCCGGGCACCAATATTCCCGAGGCCGCCAAGGACATCCTGACCCTGATCCGCAAGGCGCGGTCGCAGGCGGCCTGAGGGCTTTTCCAGTCGTCACAACATGATTTTCGGGACGCCGCCCGCGCGGCGTCCTGCTATGTCGGGGGCATGAAGATTCTGTCCGCCACCCCCGACCATCACGCGGCCATTGCCGCGATCCGCACCGATGTGGTGCGCCAGACCACCGCCATCTTTCACACCAACGAATGGACCGTCCCCGAGGTCGCCGATCTGATCGCAGCCCGGCGCGCGGCGGGGCGCGATCTGTGGGTTGCGTTGGATGCGCGTAGCACGGTGCTGGGCTTTGCCACCTACGACCGGTTTCGCGGCGGCGACGGCTATGATCGCACCATGGAGCATTCGATCTTCCTGACACCACAGGCGCGCGGGCAGGGGGCTGGTCGTGCCCTGATGCAGGTGTTGGAGGCGCAGGCCGCCACTGTCGGCGTGCATGTCATGGTTGCGGCCATCGACGCGGACAACCAGGCGGCGCAGCAATTTCACGCGGCCCTTGGCTATGCCGAAACCGGGCGGATGCCGCAGGTTGGGCGCAAGTTCGGCCGTTGGCTGGATCTGGTGCTGATGCAGAAGATCCTGGGTGATCAGCCTGCGGATTGAGCCTCGAACCGTCCCATTGCATCGAAAAACTCCGCCGCGCCGGGCATTCCGGCAAAACTGACTGTGGCGCCGGTTTGCACCCATGGCAGGGCTTCGGCGGTGCAGGTGGCCATGAACGGCGGTAGATCCGCCAGCCCGTCGAACAGGACGCTGCGCAGGTTCACGAAATCCTCCAGTCCGGTGATGCGGGTGAAGATCCAGCTCAGGCAATGGGGGCAGAAGTGGTGCCGCTGGTCGGCGTCATGCAGCCCGCCGATCACCGGGTCCGCGCCCTCCACCTGAAAGGCCGCGGCCGGCACCAGCGCGCTGAGCGAAAAGGCGCTGGCGGTCATCTGCTGGCATCCCCGGCAATGGCAGGCCGAGGTCATGACGGGATTGGCCGAAAGGGTCATGCGGACCTGTCCGCAGCGGCAGCTTCCGGTGTGAAGGGGTGTGGTCATGGAAACTCCAGAACAAGGCAAGGTGGCGACGATGCGGTCAGCCTAGCATGCCGGGAAATGCGTACCAGCGGCCAAGTTGCCTCTTTTCGCGCCTGCACAATCGGGTAGCCTGCGCCTATGTCGATCTGGTCCCGAATTGCCGATGCCCTGTCTGCCCTCACCCAGGGGCAGCCGCTGGCCGATGTGTTCGACCGGCTGCGCACGCCGCCGGAACGCTCGGTGGCATTCACCATCGCCGTGATTGCCCTTGGCGCCAAGATGGCAAAGGCCGACGGGCAAGTGACCCGCGATGAGGTCGCCGCCTTTCGTCAGGTCTTCCACATCCCGCAGTCGGAAGAGGCCAATGCCGCGCGGGTGTTCAATCTGGCCCGGCAGGACGTCGCCGGGTTCGAGGTTTATGCCCACCGCATCCGCCGCATGTTCGGCGAAGGCCACCGGGCGCTCTATGACCTGATGGAGGGGCTGTACTATGTCGCGGTCGCCGACGGTGAATACCATCCTTCCGAACATGATTTTCTCAGCCAGGTGGCCGAGATCTTCGGTCTGGACGCGGCAGAAGTCGCGCGCATCCGCAGGCGCTTTGTGTCTGACATGGCGCCGGATCCCTATGACGTGCTGGGTGTGTTGCCCGACACGCCCTTGCCCGAGGTGCGCGCCGCCTGGCGGCAATTGGTGCGCGAGACCCATCCCGACCGGATGATGTCACGGGGTCTTCCGGAAGAGGCGATCAAGCTGGCCGAAAAGCGGCTGATCGCCGTGAATCAGGCTTGGGAAGAAATCTCGAACACGCGCGCCTGATAGGGAAAATCATCCCGAAAATCATCGTCACGCCGCTTCACCTTGAGGGTAGCGGACCTTGTCGTGGATGCCGGGGATCCCGATATTGGGGGTATGAGGCGCGTTTCGGCGCCTGCCGGGATGCGTCTTCCAACCCAATGGAGGACACCATGTTCAAACGCTTGATAACCGCAGCCCTGATCTTTGGCGCCGCCGCCACGGCCCCGCCTGTTCATGCACAATCGCCGACGGCCTGTGCGCCGCGCGAGGTGATCGCCAGAACCCTGGAAAAGACCTATGGCGAACATCTGTCCGCCGCGGGCCTGCAATCCGAAACCCAGCTGCTCGAGGTCTGGAACGACCCGGTCAGCGGCAGTTGGACCATTGTCGTGACCGAAGCCAACGGGCGCGCCTACATCGTGGCCTCGGGCCAGCATTGGCACGCCATCATGCGCGCGATGGTCCCGCCGGGAGAGCCCAGTTAACTGGTCACAGCCCGGCTGAGCGCCACCACCTCGGTCTCGGCGTCCAGGGCCCGCGCCAACGAGGCAAACCGGGCCTGGGCAACCTCTCCGTACAGGGTCATCGCCTGTGGCCCGATGGTCAGCGCCAGTTTCCGTTCCTTGGGCTGCCAGCGCATGGTGCCCATCTGCTCGGCCCGCTGGGCGGTGAACATGGCGCCAAAGCGCATGGCGCGGCCCAGAACCTCGGCGCGGGTGACATCTGCGGGATCGATCAGATCCACCAGCGCATCGAACCGCCCGTTGGCGCGGCTGTTCTTGTAGCGGTGCAGCAGGGCAAGCCCCAGGAAGATCCGCTCGGCATGGCTGAGCCCGCCGAAATTGGCGCGGGTGGCATAGTCGAAACAGACATCCGCGCGATAGTCGGGATGGGTGCGCCAGCTGACGTCATGCAGCAGGCAGGCGGCCTTGACCAAGCGGCGCAGGGCCAGCGGCTCCTTGTCATAGATTGGCCGGATGAACCGGTACAGCGCCTTGCCGAACCCCGGCACGCGGGCATCCTTGGCTTCGGCGAAACGCGCCGCTTCGATCAGCGGATCGCGGTCGCGCAGAACCTGCGGCATCTGCTCATACAGCAGCCCCTCGCGCAGGCCGTAAGAGGACACGAAGATATCCTTGGGATCGAAGACACGCAACACGCCCGACAACACATCCGCCGCATCCGGCACCAGCGCCATCCGCCCCGACGAGATGCCGGCCAGGCTGCGCAACTCTTCGGTATCGGTGTCCTTGATCCAATCCAGAGTTGCCTTAAGATCGTCCGGCAACATCTTGTATTCATGCAGAACCTTCAGGGGATAGTCACGCCGCGCCATGTCCAGCTTGGCGATGGCCCGCCACGATCCGCCGACAAGGAACAGCCGGTCATCCGAGGCATCAAGCGCCTCTTTCAGCCTGTTCAACTCGCTGTCGATATGGGCGCGCAGGGCCTTCTTGCCGCCCTTCACGTCGCGCAATTTCAGAGGCCCGAGAGCCGAGGTTTCGCGGTTGCCCACCTTGCCACGCGACACCTGCGCCATCTCCATGGACGACCCCCCGATGTCGCAGACCAGGCCTTCGGCGCGGGGCCAGCCCAGCAGCACGCCTTGTGCCGCCAGCCGCGCCTCTTCCTGCCCGTCGATGACATAGAGCTTCAGGCCGGTCTTGCGCTCGATCTCTTCGCGGAATTCGGGGCCGTCCGCGGCCTCGCGCATGGCGGCGGTGGCCACGGCGTTCAGCGGCTCCAGCCCCAGACCGTCAGCCAGCGACTGGAACCGTTGCAGCGCGTCCAGCGCGCGGCTTTTGCCTTCGGGATTCAGAAGGCCGGTCTCGGCCAGCCCCTTGCCCAGCCCGCACATGACCTTTTCGTTGTAAAAGTAGGCGGGTGAGCGGGCCGCGCCGTCAAAGACCACAAGACGGATGGAGTTGGATCCCACGTCCACAACGCCCACGCGGGACAGCTTGCGGGCCCGGGGATCCTGAAACAACGGGTGTCCGAACGGACCCCAGTCCGTCAGCAGATCCTGCACCATCGAACGCCCTTTCCCACAACCCGGCGGAGGCGACCTTGCCCGCCAAGATGTTCCGCGTCAACTTTCGTGAGTCAGCAGGGGCCGCGTGGTCAGGCGTGGCACATCGTCCGCCCCGGCAGACCCGCGCCCGGACAGCGATGGGTTTTCCATGAAGAACCGGTGGCAGTTGAACAGCTTTTCCGGCTGGTCATCCAGAACGCGGGTGAAGCTGCCATCGGGATTCAGCACCCAGCTTTGGGACTGGTCGTGCAGATTGGCGATCATGATCTGATCGACGATCTGCTTCTTCACCGTCTTGTTGTGACACTCCACCAGCGTTTCGACCCGGCGATTCAGGTTGCGACCCATCCAGTCGGCGGACGAGATGAACACCCGCGATTGTTCCGATGGCAAGCCGCCGCCATTGCCGAAACAGGCAATGCGCGAATGTTCCAGAAACCGTCCGACGATGGATTTCACCCGGATGGTCTCTGACAATCCCTTCACGCCGGGGCGCAGCCCGCAGATGCCGCGGATCACGCACAGGATCTTCACCCCGGCCTGGCTGGCCCGGTACAGCGCGTCGATGACCTGCGGTTCGATCAGCGAGTTCATCTTCACCCAGACCTCGGCCGGGCGTCCGGCGCGGGCGTGGTCGGCCTCGGCCTCCAGCATCTGGATGATGTCGGCTTTCATGTCCTTGGGGCTGAGCGACAGGTTTTCCAGCCCGACGGGCGGGGCATAGCCCGACAGGTAATTGAAGACCTTTGTGGCGTCGCGTCCCAGCCCTTCGTCGCAAGTGAAGAAGCTCAGGTCGGTATAGATCCGCGCCGTGATCGGGTGATAGTTGCCGGTGCCCCAGTGCGAATAGGTGACCAGCTTGTCGCCCTCGCGCCGCACCACCGAGCTGATCTTGGCATGCGTCTTGTAGTTGACGAACCCATAGACCACATGGGCGCCGGCACGTTCCAGCCGGCGCGACTGGCGGATGTTGGCGGCTTCGTCGAACCGGGCCTTCAGTTCAACCAGCGCGGTGACCGATTTGCCGTCTTCGGCGGCTTCGCACAGCGCCTCGACAATCGGGCTGTTGTGCGAGGTGCGGTACAACGTCTGCTTGATCGCCAGAACGTTGGGATCCTGTGCCGCCTGCTTGAGGAAGCGCACCACCATGTCGAAGGTTTCATAGGGGTGGTGCAGCAGCATGTCCTTCTGCTTGATCGCCGCGAACATGTCGCCGTCGTGATCCTGCACCCGTTCCGGCACCCGCGGGGTGTAGGAGGGCCACAGCAGATCGGGGCGCGCGTCGGTGACCAGTTCCTTGACATCGACGATGCCGATCATGCCGCGGGTTTCGATCACTTCGTCGCCGCTGACGTGCAGCTGTTCGGTGATGACGCGGGTCAACTCACCCGGTGCGTTGGTCGAGATCTTCAGCCGGATCACCTCGCCCCGGCGGCGGCGTTTCAAGGCGGTCTCGAACTCGCGGACCAGATCCTCGGCCTCTTCCTCGACCTCCAGATCGCTGTCGCGCAGCACCCGGAACGAACATTCGCCCTTCAGGTCATAGCCGGGAAACAGGCTGTCCAGATGCAGCAGCAAAAGCTCTTCCAGCGGCAGATAGCGCAGCTGGCCGGGCTTGGCAGGCAGGGGCACGAACCGGTCGATCTGCTGCGGGATCGGCAGCAGGGCGCGCAGCGGTTTCTTGTCGGACCGTCGTTCCAGCATCAGCGCCAGCGAAAACCCGGTGTTGGGGATGAAGGGGAAGGGATGCGCCGGGTCCACTGCCAGCGGCGACAGCACCGGGAACACCTGGCTGAGGAACACCTGTTCCAGGTGGCGCTTGTCGGCGGCGGTCAGCTTGCGGCGGGTCAGCAGGAAGATGCCTTCGGCTTCCATTTCCTTGCGCAAAAGGGCGAACACCCGCTGTTGCGATTGCATCAGGGCGCGGGCGTTCTTGTCGATCAGCGCCAGTTGCTCGGTCGGCAACAGGCCGTCGGCCGCGGGCGTGGTGTGGCCTTCGCGGGCCAGTTCGCGCAGGCCCGCCACGCGCACGGTATAGAATTCGTCCAGGTTGTTGGCCGAGATCGACACGAAGCGCACTCGTTCCAGCAGCGGCACGGCGGGGTTTTCCGCCTCTTCCAGCACGCGCCAGTTGAAAGCCAGCCACGACAACTCGCGATTGAAGAACCGCGCGGGTCCGGTCAGGTCAGTGTCATGCAACTCGACAGGTTCCGGGAGGGGCGTGTTCAGGAAATCGGCGGCGGTCATCTGGGGCAGGGCATCCTTGGGTCAGGGGGCGTCGGTGTCCTCCGCATCCGGGCCGGTGACTGCGAGGAACGCATCAGGATCCTCAAGCACTTGCGCGGCCATCACGCGGGAAATCCGTTTTTGACGGCTCAGGGACGCGCGGTCAAGGGCTTCGACCACCCGTTCGGCGTTGCTGAGCGAGCGATCGAGCCGCCGGGTCAGGAAGGTGATGGTCTCGGGCGTGACCGGCACCTGCCGATCATCAAAGAGCTTGACCAGCGCCATTTGCAACAACGTGTCGTCGGGCGCGTCGATGCGGGTGACAGCCAGGGTCAGCATCCGGCTGAGCAGATCGGGCAGCGCCAGGCCCCAGGTGCCGGGGGTGTCGGGCGCGGTCAGCAGCAGCGGCGCGCGGGCGGCGACCGCCCGGTTGAACAGGTGAAACAGCATCTCTTCGCGCGCCGGATGCCCGGCCACCAGATGGGCGTCGTCCACCACATAGGCCGGTGCCGGGGCGGGCAGCGTCTCCAGCCGTGCGCCCGACAGCATCGCGGCGCCGGTGTCGCGCGCCCAGATCGCCGCCAGATGGGTGCGCCCGGCACCCAGCGGCCCGCACAGCAGCATCCGCTGTTCGGGCCAGTCCCGCCAGTTGTCCACGGCGAACAGGCCCGCCGCGTTGGACGGCGCGGGCAGAAACTCGGCCCGGCCAAGGCGCGGGTCCGGCGACAGGTCGAGGGGCAACTGCGTGTCGGTCATTCGGCGGCGGGATCATCCCGGTCTGCGGGCGCCTTGGCCCCGTCCCGTGCTTCGACCCCAAGGTACAGTCGGCCACAGCGGTACTGCTCGACCGCGAAGCGCACCAGTACCCCGATCATGGCCGAGATCGGCACGGCCACCAGCATCCCGGTAAAGCCGAACAAGGTTCCGAAGATCGACAGCGCCAGCAGCAGCCAGACCGGATGCAGCCCGACCGAGCCGCCGACCAGTTTCGGGGTCAGGAAATTGCCCTCGACCACCTGCCCGAAGGCGAAAATTCCGGCCACCAGCAGGATCATCAACGGCTGATCCCAGAACTGGAACAAGGCCAGCCCGATGGACAACGCGCCGCCCACCAACGATCCCACGAAAGGAATGAACGAGATCAACCCGGCAAAGACGCCGACCAGCAGGCCGAAGTTCAGCCCCACCAACATCAGCGCCACCGCATAGAAGCTGCCCTGGATCAGGCAGACCAGGCCCTGACCTCGGATGAAGCCGGCCATGGTGCGATCCATTTCGCCAGCCAGACGACGCAGCGTGGGGGCGTGATCGCGGGGCAACAGAGCGTCGATCTGCGCCACCATCCGGTCCCAGTCCAGCAGCATGTAGACCGTGACCACCGGCACCACGAAGATCAGCACCACCACGTTGACGAAGCTCATGGCACCGCTCAGCACGCTGGTCAGGACTTCCACACCGCGTTCCCGGACGGTTTCGCCGATGCCGGGAAGCGTGCCGTGCAACTGGCTGATCTGCTCGCCAATCGACGGGAACCGGGTTTCTATGAAAGTTCGCGCCTGTGCCGTCAGTTCCGGGGCCAGTTGGATCAGGTCGATCAACTGCCGGATCATCGCCGGAATGATGATCAGCAGTCCTGCCGCAGCCACCAGCGCGAAACCGACCGAAATCACCGCCGTGGCGGCCGTGCGTGACAGGCCGCGTGCCTCCAGCCGGTCGGCCAGCGGATCCAGCAGATAGGCGATGGCACTGCCGATCAGGAAGGGCAGCAGAACGTTGCCCAACGCCCAGAGCACCGCGAAAAACACCACTGCGACAATGCCCCAGATCTTGGTCTGGGTCTGGACGGGTAGGGCCATGCTTCCTCCTGCGGTTCGCCCTTTCATCGCCCATGGCCCTGACGGGTGCAAGGATTCATGCCGCAGGCGCACAGGGGGTATGAGGGTGAGGGCGCGCTTGTCTGCCCTGCCGGGATGGCCTAAGCGGTCTTGAACGCCAAAACGCTAGTTGAAAAGGTGCCCGACATGCGCTTGTCCCGCTACTTCCTGCCGGTCCTCAAGGAAACCCCCGCCGAGGCGCAGATCGCCAGCCACCGCCTGATGTTGCGGGCCGGGATGATCAAGCAGGCCAGCGCCGGGATCTATTCCTGGCTGCCGCTGGGCTTCAGGGTGCTGAAACGGATCGAGCAGATCGTGAACGAGGAACAGATCCGCGCGGGTCACATCCCGATGCTGATGCCGACGTTGCAATCGGCGGACCTGTGGCGCGATTCCGGCCGCTATGACGACTATGGCGAAGAGATGCTGCGCATCACCGACCGCCATGGCCGCGACATGCTGTATGGTCCCACCAACGAAGAGTTGGTCACCGACATCTTCCGCAGCTACGTCAAAAGCTACAAGGATCTGCCGCTGACGCTCTATCACATCCAGTGGAAGTTCCGCGACGAGATCCGCCCACGCTTTGGCGTGATGCGGGGGCGCGAGTTCCTGATGAAGGATGGCTACAACTTCGACCTGACCAAGGAAGACGCGCTGCACGCCTACAACCGGCATCTGGTGGCCTATCTGCGCACCTACGAGCGTATGGGCCTTCAGGCAATCCCGATGCGCGCCGACGGCGGCCCCATCGGCGGCGACTATACCCATGAATTCCTTGTGCTGGCCGACACCGGTGAATCCGAGGTGTTCTATGACAGCCAGGTCACCGATCTGACCTTCGGCGACCGCGACATCGACTATGACAGCGTGGCCCAGTGCCAGGGCGTACTGGACGAGTTCACCTCGCGCTATGCCCGCACCGACGAAACCCATGACGCAGCCCTGTTCGACCAGGTCCCCGAAGAGCGCCGCCGCGTGGCGCGTGGCATCGAGGTCGGGCAGATATTCTATTTCGGCACCAAGTATTCCGATGCTCTGGGCGCGACCGTCATCAACGACAAGCAGGAACAGATCCCGGTGCACATGGGCAGCCACGGCATCGGCGTCAGCCGCCTGCTGGGCGCGATCATCGAGGCCAGCCATGACGACAAGGGCATCATCTGGCCCGAAGGCGTGACGCCCTTCCATTGCGGCATCGTCAACCTGCGTCAGGGCGATGCGGCGACCGACGGGGCCTGCGCGGACCTGTACGCCGCGCTGACCAAGGCCGGGCTGGAGCCGCTCTACGACGACCGCGACGAACGCGCCGGGGCGAAATTCGCCACCATGGACCTGATCGGCCTGCCGTGGCGGATCACCGTCGGGCCGCGCGGCCTGAAGAACGGCGTGGTCGAACTGACCTCGCGCAAGACCGGCGAAAGCGTCGAGATGTCGGCCGAGGATGCGGTGGCGCGGATCGTCGAGATCTATCGCGATATCTGAACGGCATGCGCCGGTTTGGCAGTCGAAAGGCATCGCGCATCATACGCGGTGCCTTTTTGCTGTTTTTTGCGCCCCCTACCGCCGGAATTCACTTGCGCCGCGCCGGACCTGTTGCAGACTGCGGTTAACCAACTTGACCAACTGCGGAGCGTTTCATGACAAACAGATTGATGGCGGAGTTCATTGGCACCTTCTGGCTGGTGTTCGGCGGCTGCGGCGCTGCCGTGCTGGCCGCCGGTGTGCCCGATGTGGGGATCGGCTGGCTGGGCGTCGCCTTTGCCTTCGGCCTGACCGTGCTGACCATGGCCTATGCGGTGGGCGGTATCTCGGGCGGGCATTTCAACCCTGCCGTCACCCTGGGACTGACCGTCGCTGGCCGGTTTGAATTCAGGGAACTGCCGCCTTACTGGATCGCCCAGACGCTGGGCTCGGTGGCGGCAGCAGCGGTGCTCTACCTGATCGTCTCGGGCCAGCCCGATTTCGCCGGGGTTGGCGGGTTTGCCTCAAACGGTTATGGCGAGGCCTCGCCCATGGGCTATTCGCTGACGTCCGCACTGGTCATCGAAGTGGTGCTGACCGCGGCCTTCCTGATCATCATCCTGGGGGCCACGTCGTCGAAGGTGCCAGCGGGCTTTGCGCCCATTGCCATCGGGCTGGGGCTGACCCTGATCCACCTGATCTCGATCCCGGTGACCAACACCTCGGTGAACCCGGCCCGGTCCACTGGTGTGGCCTTCTTCGCCGAAGGTCCGGCGCTGGAGCAGCTTTGGATGTTCTGGGTGGCGCCGCTGGTTGGCGGCGCACTTGGCGCGTTCATCTGGGGCGTGATGAGCGACGAAGACTGATCCCATCGGCGGTGGGGCTGGTCCTCACCGCCGCGTGTTCGCAAACTGATGCATTCCCGTGCATGGTGGGAGCGGATCACGTTCGGCAAGTCCATGCTGGTGGGGAAGCTAACGGGCACGATCGCGGGGCTTGCGGCCATCCCCCCCCGCCCGGGGCATCGTCGGCCCGGTCAAGGCACTGTTGATCGGTGCGGTGGCCGGGGTGCTGTGTCAGGACGCGGTCAACCCGATCCGCAACATCTGGAAGATCGACGACCTGCTGGGCCTGGACGCGCGCGGCGCGCGCGCCGACGACAAGCATTCTGCTTTCCTCATGACCTTGTGCTCCAATGGCGGGGCGGGTGTGCTGCCCCGGCTTGACCTCTGCTGCGCGCTCGCTCAGGGTCCGCGCGAGCAGACAGGCAGAGACGTATATGGCCCAGACACCACCCTTTTCCCGGTTCGAATGGATGATCGCCTGGCGCTATCTGCGCGCGCGGCGGGCCGAAGGTGGCGTCAGCGTGATGACATGGATTTCGCTGGTGGGCATCGCGCTGGCGGTGTTCGCCCTGATTGCCACGCTGGCCGTGCGCTCGGGCTTTCGGGCGGAATTCGTGGATACGATCCTGGGCGCCAACGCCCATGTCACCTACTACAACATCACCCGGCTGAATGACGCGGGCGAGCCCGAGCGGCTGATCCCCGATTACCTTGAGGTGGCCGACCGTCTGCGCGCCGTTCCCGGCGTCACCCGCGTGGCGCCGCTGGTCAAGGGGCAGGTTCTGGCCGGCGGGCGCGGCCGCAACGCCGGGGTGCAGGTGTACGGGATGGCGGCCGAGGATCTGGCCGCCCTGCCGCGCATTGCCGATCCCGAGATGGGCACGGGCGACCTGGCCCGCTATGGCGAGGGCGTGTCCATCGGCGCGGGCGTGGCGCGGATGCTGGGGTTGCTGCCCGGCGACCAGATCAAGCTGATCTCGCCTGACGGTGCCAAGACGCCTTTCGGCACTTCGCCGCGTGTCGGCGTCTACGAGGTGGTGCATGTGTTCAGCGCCGGCCGCTATGACATTGATTCCACGCGGGTCTACATGCCCTTTGCCGAGGCCCAGTTGTTCTTCAACCGTGACGGGGTGGCCGACGAGATCGAGATCATGCTGGCCAACCCCGAAGATGTGGCCAGGGTCATGCCGGACCTGTGGCGCGAGGCAGGCAACGACGGGCTGTTCCAGACCTGGCAGGATGCCTCGGGCGCTTTCCTGCGGGCGCTGGCGGTCGAGGACAACGTGATGTTCGTGCTGCTGTCGGTGCTGGTGCTGATCGCGGCAATGAACATCGTGTCGGGACTGATCATGCTGGTGAAGAACAAGCAGGGCGACATCGGCATCCTGCGCACCATCGGGCTGACCGAGGGCGCGGTGCTGCGGGTGTTCTTCATCTGCGGCGCTTCGGTCGGGGTCATCGGCACGCTGGCGGGCGTGGTGCTGGGCTGTCTTTTCGCAATTTATATCGATCCGATCTTCGCGCTGGTCAACGGGCTGTCGGGGGGCGGGGTCTGGGATCCGTCGATCCGGGGCATCTATTATTTGCCCGCGCAGCTGCATCTGGACGACGTGCTGACCGCCATGGGACTATCGCTGTTCCTGTCCTTCGTGGTGACGATCTTTCCGGCCCGACGTGCGGCGCGGATGAACCCGGTGGAGGCGCTGCGTCATGGCTGAGCCGATGCTGGAGCTGACCGGGATCACGCGGGTCTACAACAAGGGGCGGCCGGGCGAGGTTTCGGTTCTGCGCGGCGTAGATCTGCGCATCGCGCCGGGGGAACTGGTGGCGCTGGTGGCGCCCTCGGGGGCCGGCAAGTCAACGCTGCTGCACATCGCGGGGCTGCTGGACCGTCCCGACGCGGGCCGGGTCAGTATCGACGGGCGCGACACCGGGGCGCTGCGCGATGGCGCGCGTACCCGGATGCGGCGCGAACGGGTGGGCTTCGTTTACCAGTTTCACCACCTGCTGCCGGAATTCTCGGCGCTGGAAAACATCGTCCTGCCTCAACTGGCCAATGGGGTGGGGCAGGCAGAGGCCGCCCGTCGGGCGGAAGATCTGTTGGGGCGCGTCGGGCTGACCGCCCGGGCCGGGCATCGGCCCGCGGCCCTGTCGGGTGGCGAGCAGCAGCGCGTGGCCTTCTGCCGGGCGCTGGCCAACGCGCCGGGGCTGTTGCTGGCGGATGAACCCACCGGCAACCTTGATCCCGACACGGCGGAAACGGTGTTCGACGTCATGGTCGCCATGGCGCGGGATACCGGTCTGGCCGGTCTGGTGGCCACCCATAACCCGGATCTTGCGGCGCGCATGGACCGCGTGTTGCGGCTGGAGGGCGGGCAATTGGTGGCGGCCTGACGGCCGCGGATTTCCGCCTTCGGCGGGAGTATTTCTGCCAAGAAGAAGGGCGCGGGTCAGCCCTTGAGGGCGAGGCCGAGGCCCAGGGCCATGGTGGCGATGCCTGCCAGACGCAATGGGCTGAGGTCGGTCATCGGCGCGCCCAGCAGCCCGAACCGGTCGATCAGGGCGGCAGAGACGAGCTGTCCCAGCAGCACGAAGAACACCGCGTTGCCGACGCCGAAATGGGGCGCGGCCCAGGTGATGGTCAGCACGTAGAAGGCGACCAGCGTTCCGGCAAGATAGAGAGGCCAGGGGTGGCCGGTGAGGATCGCGGGCGCCCGGGGCGCGCCGCTGAGCAGCACCACAAGCGCTGTGGCCGAAAGCGCGACACCGAACAGCACGAGGGCCGCGGAGATCGGCGATCCGATGCGCTGCCCCAGCCCGGCGTTCAGCGCGGCCAGCACCGGGATGCCGAGACCGGCCAGGAACATGACGGCGGCGTATTTGAACATCTCGGGCATTGCGATCTCCTTCCGGGATCACAAAGCACAGGGGCCGGGGGCAGGCAATGGGGGGTCAGTCGGCCAGGGCCTGTTCGGCGACACCGGCAAACAGCGCGTCCAGTTCGGCGGCGGCGGCGGCCAGATCCGTGCCGCCTTCGTCAAGATAGGGGGCGAAGACATGGCTGGGGGTCTTGTAGGACAACAGCGCCGTGCCGTCCGGTTCCTCGGTCACATAGACGCGGATCGGGGCTTCGATCATCGCTGCGGTTGACAGGCCAAGGATGCGCACCGCGAAGACGTTGTTGAACAGCCCGATAACCTGGTTGCCGGGAATGGTGATGCCGCGCGCCTTGGCGGCCCCGGTGGGACCGGCCTGGGTGACGACGCCAAGCTGGTTTTCGGCGGCGGCGGCTTTGACCGCGTCGATCATCTGGTCATAGGTCTTGGCGCTGGCGTGGATGGCCCATCCGTTACGCGGGGCGATGCTGTCGGCAAAGGCGGGGCTGGCGAGAAGGGTAAGGGCGAGGGCGATGCGGCGCATGGGAGGATCCTTGTTGTTTGCCCCACCCTAGCGCCGATCCTGCGAGCCCCTCATCACGCTTGGGTGAAGGCGTCAGACCGACAGGGCCAGCACGCGGCAGACCTCGGTCAGGGAGCGGCCGGATTGCGCCATCCAGGTGTTGAAGGCCTCCTGCACCGCCGCCATGGCCTTTTTCGAGGTGGGCGGTTTGTCGATCACTCCTTCGGCGATCAGCCGGGCGACCACATCCTTGGACAGGATGAAACTGTCGACGCCCATCTTGCGCAGGGCGTATTGGCCGGTGGTGCCACCAATGCGGGCGCCGTGTTTTTTCATCAGCGCCAGCAGGCCGATGAAATCGGTGGCGGGCCATTCGCCGAAGACCTGTCCGGCGCCGCCCTGCGCGCGCAGGGATTGCAGGAACACCGCGTTGTCGCGCACCGAGGTGACCTTGGCGCCGTTGCGGATGATGCGGGGGTCGGACATGAGTTCATCGAACCAGCCGTCATCCATCATGGCGCAGGCGTTCACGTCGAAGCCCTTGTAGGCCGCCAGAATATCCGGCCATTTGTTTTCCACCACGCGCCAGTTCAGGCCGGTGGAGAAGATTGCGCCGGAAAAGGCGGCCAGCCAGTCGGCTTCGGGGATCTGCGCGATCTCGGCGGGTGGTTTGGGGCCGTGGACCTGGTATTTCACAGACTCGGGCGAGCCCTTGCGGGTGACGGCGATGGTGTAGATGTCGTTGAAGGCGCGCATAGAAACTCGCAGGTTAAGAGCGTTCGGTTCTACTGAAATGGATCGAGTTCTTGGCCCCGGCCTGTGCCCGCAAATGGATCTCCTGACTTTGAAACAGCGTCGTTGTACGACTTTTGGCATTCAACTACTTCTTTGAATGCGAGACCCGACCCCTTCAGAGAGAACACGCCGAGACTGTTTCCCTCAAAACTCCACGACATATTGATTTCTCTCATGAACTCGTCAACAAACAGCCCTGCGGACTCAGACATTGCATCTATTTGAAAATGTATGCCAAAAAGCGGATCGCTTTTTGTGCCAATCATGTCAAGATTCCAAGGTATTTCGTTCCCAAATTTTACATCTATCGGATATTCTTTTCCCTCTTCAAGCGACTTCCAGTTTTCGCTTACGAGATTGACATGAAATAGCAACTCATCATCCACTCTCATCAAGCCGATAGAAAACGCCGTGCCTCCGTCAAATGATGCAAATGCCGCGCAGCCGTTTGAATCAGGGTAAAAGTCGATCTCCCACCACCCAACCGACTTCCACGAAAGCGGATCCGCGTAGACCGGACCGGACCCTATACAACAAAACAAAACACATCCGAACATTGAGGATGCGACGAACTTTCTTCTAATAACGTTCTTGCAACCGTAAGACAAAGCAATCTCGACTTTTTTCGATGTGAGCATACCGTCTGTCTTACAGTCGGTCAAACATCCAGTTCCTCGACAAACCGCGCGTTGTCCTGGATGTACTCGAACCGCTTTTCGGGTTTCTTGCCCATCAGCCGTTCGACAAGATCGGCGGTTTCACCCGGTTCGTCGTCGTCCACGGACACCCGGATCAGTTTTCGGGTGGCCGGGTTCATGGTGGTGTCTTTCAGATCCTTGGCGTCCATCTCGCCCAGACCCTTGAAGCGGCTGACGTCGATCTTGCCCTTGCCGCCCAGTCCCTTGGCCAGCCATTCGTCGCGCTCGACCTCGTCCAGGCAATAGACGCGCTTGGCGCCTTGGGTCAGCCGGTACAGTGGCGGGCAGGCGAGGTAGAGGTGGCCGTTGTCGATCAGCGGGCGCATCTGGGAAAAGAAGAATGTCATCAGCAGTGCTGCGATATGGGCGCCGTCGACGTCCGCATCGGTCATGATGATGATCTTCTCATAGCGCAGGTCGTCGACGCGGAACTTGGTGCCCATCGAGACCCCCAGTGCCTGCGACAGGTCGTTGATCTCGGCGTTCTGGGTCATCTTCGACGAAGCTGCGCCCAGCACGTTCAGGATCTTGCCACGCAGGGGCAGCAGGGCCTGGGTCTTGCGGTCCCGCGCCATCTTGGCCGAGCCGCCGGCGCTATCGCCCTCGACGATGAACAACTCGGTGCCGGCGCGGTTGGCGGCCGAGCAATCCACCAGCTTGCCGGGCAGGCGCAGCTTCTTGGTGGCGGATTTGCGGGCGGTTTCCTTTTCCTGGCGGCGGCGCAGGCGTTCCTCGGCGCGCAGCACGAGGAAGTCGAGGATTGCGCCGGCGGATTTCGTGTCGGCGGCCAGCCAGTTGTCGAAGTGGTCGCGCACGGCGTTTTCCACCAGGCGGGCGGCCTCGGTGGTGGCGAGGCGATCCTTGGTCTGACCGACGAATTCCGGTTCGCTGATGAAACAGGACACCAGCGCGCAGCCGCCGGTGATCAGGTCTTCGCGGGTGATGTCCTTGGCCTTGCGGTTGCTGGCCAGTTCGCCATAGGCGCGGATGCCCTTCAGGATCGCGGCCCAGAAGCCGGCCTCGTGGGTGCCGCCTTCGGGGGTGGGGACGGTGTTACAGTAGGACTGGATGAAGCCGTCGCGGGCCGGGGTCCAGTTGATTGCCCATTCGACCAAGCCGGGTACGCCGAAACGTTCCTGGAACTGCACCTTCCCTGCGAAAGGGCGGTCGGCATAGGTGGCCGCGCTGCCCAGGGTTTCGGTCAGATAGTCCGACAGGCCGCCGGGGAAGTGGAACACCGCCTCGGCCGGGGTTTCGCCATCGTCGATGTGGGATTTCCAGCGGATCTCGACGCCCGAGTAAAGGTAAGCCTTGGAGCGGGCCATCTTGAACAATCGCGCGGGCTTTAACCTTAACTTACCGAATATCTCGGCATCAGGATGGAAGGTGACCGAGGTTCCACGGCGGTTGGGGGCCTGCCCGACCTCGGTCACCGGTCCTTGTGGGATGCCGCGGGAAAACTCCTGCGCGTAGACGGTCTTGTTGCGCGCGACCTCGACCCGGACGTGATCGGACAGGGCGTTGACGACCGACACGCCGACGCCGTGCAGACCGCCCGAGGTTTCATAGGCCTTGCCCGAGAACTTGCCGCCCGCGTGCAGGGTGCACAGGATCACTTCCAGCGCGGATTTGTCGGGGAATTTCGGATGCGGATCCACCGGGATGCCACGCCCGTTGTCCTTGATGGTGACCGAGCAATCGCCGTGCAGTTCGATCTCGATACGGCTGGCGTGGCCCGCGACGGCCTCGTCCATCGAGTTGTCCAGAACCTCGGCCACCAGATGGTGCAGGGCGCGCTCATCGGTGCCGCCGATGTACATGCCGGGCCGTTTGCGCACCGGCTCCAGCCCTTCCAGCACCTCGATCGAGGCGGCGTCATAGGCAGGCGACGGTTGCGCCCCGGTCAGAAGGTCATCGGCCATGGAACTGCTCTTTTGTTGGTATTTCGGGCCAGTCTACAGGCAGCGGGCAGGGAAGGGCAATCACTCCTGCGCCCTCACTTGCGTTGATTCGCCTCTCGTGCCACAAGATGTGGGAGGCGAACGCATGGGAAAAACACGATGCGAGCAGTAGGTTTTGGGACGGTTCTTGCCGTCCTGGCGGGCATTTCGGCGGCCCATGCACAGAACGCCGAATTCGACGCGGCGCTGAGCCACGCGGCGCGCGAAGAGGTCACCCAACCGGGCGATTCCGACAAGTCCGACAACGACATTTCCCGGCTGGCCATGGCGCTCAGTTGGGATGCGGGCGGCGACGGACGAATGCGGGCGGCGCTGGAACTGGGCGTGGGCAACGAGGATTTCGATGGCCCCTATCCGGCCCTCAACGGGTTCGAACTGGCGTTCGGGCGGCGGGTCGGCATGCAGCGCTATGCCGCCGGGGCGCGGATCCGGTCCGACGATGATTTTTCGACGACGACAGAACTGGCCTACAGCGCCGAGCATTTCGGCCGCTCCATCGACTGGCACGGGCTGTTTGGAATGCAGTTTGTCGCCGATTCCGACGATGTGCCGGGGCGGGACGGACCGGGGTTGTTCGGTCAGGTCGACGGCGATTTTTATATCAATGACAACTGGTTGCTGATGGCCGGGGCGTTGGCCGATACCGATGGCGCGGTCTACGGCTTTGGCACGGAGTACCGTTTTGACGGCGCGCCGATCAGCCTGTTCCTGGACTATGCCGAGGCCTTCAACGATTATCGCGGCCAGCAGAAATACGACTCCCTGTCGGTGGGCATCCGCATCATGCCAAAGTCCAAGTCCTTGCGATCCTTCCATCAGAGCAACCTGAGCCGTGCAATGTTCCGGCTGGTTGAAGTGCAGTAGCACGCGCTCCCACGGCCCTTGAGGGGGCACGGCAATCGGAGTAAGGGCCGGGGATGTCCCGACCCTTGACCTTTTCCGCGCATCTGAAAGCGACCCTGACCCTTGGCCTGCCGTTGATCGGCGGGCAGTTGGGTCAATTGCTGATCCATGTCACCGATACGGTGATGATGGGCTGGTACGGCATCACCGAGCTTGCGGCGCTGGTGGTGGCAACCTCGGTCATCTTCGTGTTCCTGATCCTTGGCTCCGGGTTTGCCTGGGGCGTGATGCCCCTGGTGGCCGCGGCCGCCGAAGAGGGCGACGACATCCAGGTGCGCCGGGTGACCCGCATGGGGCTCTGGGCGTCGATGGGGTACTGCGTGGTGGTTCTGCCGCCGCTGGTAATGGTGCAGGATCTGTTCGGCATGCTGGGGCAGGTGCCCGAGGTGGCGGTGCTGGCCGACCAGTATTTTGCCATCGGCCTGTGGATGATGGTGCCGGCGCTGGTGATCATGCTGTTGCGCAGTTACCTTTCAGCGCTGGAGCGCACGCAGGTGGTCCTCTGGGTCACGCTGGCGGCGGCGGCGGTGAACGCCGTGATGAACTATCTGCTGATCTTCGGCACCTTCGGATTTCCCGAAATGGGGGTGCGCGGTGCGGCCTGGGCCTCTATCGGGGCGAACGTCGCGGCGGCCATCTTGCTGATCATCTACGCGCGCTGGAAAGAGCGGCGGCGCGAGATCTTCGTGCGCTTCTGGCGGCCCGATTGGGCGGCGCTGCGGCAGGTGTTTCGCATCGGTGCACCGATCGGGCTGACCAGCCTGGCCGAGGCCGGGCTGTTTTCCTTCGCCTCTGTCCTGATGGGCTGGATCAGCGCCGAGGCCCTGGCCGCCCATGGCATTGCGATGCAATACGTCACGGCCACCTTCATGGTGCATCTGGGCCTGGCACAGGCGGCGACGGTGCGGGCCGGGCGTGCCTATGGCCGCAAGGACGCCGCTCTTCTGGTCGGCGGGGCCAAGGCGGCAATGGCATTGTCGGCGGCGGTGGCGATTGTCACCGTAATTGTCCTCGTGGCGCTGCCCGAACCCCTGGTCCGGCTGTTCCTTGATCCCGATGATCCGCAACTGCCCGCAATCGTGGCCATCGGTGTCGGCCTTCTGGCGGCTGCCGCGATCTTCCAGGTGACCGATGCGGCGCAGGTCATGGCCCTCGGGTTGCTGCGCGGGGTGCAGGATACCCGGGTGCCGATGATCTATGCGGCGGTCAGCTATTGGGGCGTTGGCGCGCCGGTGGCCTGGTTCCTGGGCTTCCACATGGGTTTTGGCGGGGTCGGCATCTGGCTGGGTCTGGCGCTGGGTCTGACCACGGCGGGCATCCTGATGATGCGCCGGTTCTGGACCCGGATCGTTCCGAAAGTGGCGGCGGCGCGCAGGGCACCGGCCGCCTGATCTGGTCGTTTACGACAGTGCCGCGCAGAACGACTTGATCCGCCCGCAGGCCTCGGTCAGCGCGTCGTCCGAGGTGGCATAGCTGACCCGGAAGCAGGGCGAGGTGCCGAAGGCCGCGCCGAAGACCACGGCAACGCCGGTTTCCTCAAGCAGGGCCGTGGCGAAGGTTTCGTCATTCTCGATGACGGTGCCTGCGCCCGACGTCTTGCCGATGCACGCCGCAATCGACGGGTAGACGTAGAAGGCGCCTTCCGGGGTCGGGCAGGTGATGCCTTCGCAGTCGTTCAGCATCGAAACCACAAGGTCGCGGCGGCGTTTGAAGGTCTGGTTGTTGACCGGAATGAAATCCTGCGTGCCGTTCAGGGCTTCGACCGCCGCCCATTGGCTGATCGAGCAGGGGTTCGAGGTGCTTTGCGACTGGATCTTCCGCATCGCGCCGATCAGCTCCTTGGGGCCGGCCGCATAGCCGATCCGCCACCCTGTCATCGCATAGGCCTTGGACACGCCGTTGACGGTCAGGGTGCGGTCGTACAGCGCCGGCTCGACCTCGGCCGGGGTGCAGAAGTCGAAGTCGTCATAGACGAGGTGTTCGTACATGTCGTCGCTCATCACCCAGACGTGGGGATGGCGCAGCAGCACATCGGTCAGGCCTTTCAGTTCGGCGCGCGAATAGGCCGCGCCCGACGGGTTCGACGGCGAGTTGAAGATCAGCCATTTGGTCTTGGGCGTGATCGCGGCCTCCAGCGCCTCGGGCGTCAGCTTGTAGGCATTCTCGGCGGTGGCTTCGGCAATCACCGGCTCTCCGCCGGCCAGCAGCACCATGTCGGGATAGCTGACCCAATAGGGGGCGGGGATCACCACCTCGTCGCCGGGGTTCAGCGTGGCCATCAGGGCGTTGTACAGGATCTGCTTGCCGCCGGTGCCGACCGAGACCTGTGCCGGTTCATAGTCCAGCCCGTTGTCGCGCTTGAACTTGGCGCAGATCGCCTGCTTCAGCTCGGGGATACCATCGGGGGCGGTGTATTTGGTCTTGCCCGCGGCGATTGCCGCGACGGCGGCATCCTTGATGTTCTGGGGCGTGTCGAAATCCGGTTCGCCCGCGCCCAGGCCGATCACGTCCTTGCCGGCGGCGCGCAGTTCCGCGGCCTTTGTGGTGACCGCGATGGTCGGGCTGGGTTTCACGCGGGCAAGGGTTTCGGACAGGAAGCTCATCGGTCTCTCCGGTTGTCATGGGGGTAGGCTATGCTTAGGGTGCGCCGCATGACGGATCAAGAGACCACGGACATGAGCGGCGCTGAAAATCCCGAAGAATGGTTCAGTTCTGAAACTTCGACCTTCGGAGACCGGCTGGCCGGCGCGCGGGAGGCCGCCGGCATGAGTCGCGGGCAACTGGCCCGTCGGCTGGGTGTCAAGGAAACCACGGTCGCCAAGTGGGAAGACGACTTCTCGGAACCGCGCGCCAACAAGCTGCAGATGCTGTCGGGCATCCTTGGCGTGTCGCTGACCTGGCTGCTGACGGCCGAGGGCGAAGGGCTGGACGGCCCCGCCGTCGAGGACACGATCTCGGACGATCTGGCCGCGATCCTGACCGAGATGCGGGTGCTGAAATCCGAGATGCAGCGTAGCGCTGACCGCGTGGGCCTGCTGGAAAAGCGCCTGCGTCAGGTGCTGAAAGAGGACAAGTGATGGCGGAAACGGCAGAGGCCCGGATCAAGCGCATGAAGATGCGCTCGATGCGGCGGGGCATCAAGGAAATGGACCTGATCCTGGGTGGCTTCGCGGATCGTGAGCTTGAAGGGCTGAACGAGGCCGATCTGTTGATCTATGACGCGCTGCTGTCGGAAAACGATCACGATCTGTACCAGTGGATCAGCGGCCAGAAACCGACCCCGCCCGAGTATCTGGAACTGATGACCCGCATCGCCGCCAGCCAATCGACCGCAGTCTCGCACGGTTCGCGCCCAGTTTAACGTGATCTTGGGAAAATGCGCTGAATGTTTTCGCCAGTTGCTTATTGGCGGAGGTTTTCAGGATGAGTGTTCACCCAGGTATCGGGGAAAAGGCGGAACAGTCGGTGATGTCCAGCTATCTGGATGTCATGTCGCTGGTCGAACGGCTGCACCGGCTGCTGCTGGATGTGATCAAGGATGAGTTCGAACGGCTCGGGATCATCGAGATCAACGCGGTGCAGGCGCTGCTGTTGTTCAACATCGGCGACAATGAGGTCACCGCAGGCGAATTGAAAAGCCGCGGCTACTATCAGGGCTCCAATGTCTCCTACAATCTCAAGAAGCTGGTCGAGATGGGGTTCATGGACCACCAGCGCTGTCAGATCGACCGCCGTTCGGTGCGGGTCAAACTGACCGAGAAGGGGCGCGAGATCCGGGCGATCATGCAGGATCTGTTCGCGCGCCATGCCGACGGTCTGGAAAGCCACGGGGTAATGGGTGCCGATGGCATGGCCCAGATCAACACCTCGCTGCGCCGGGTCGAGCGGTACTGGAGCGACCAGATCCGCTACATCTACTAAGCATCGTCCGGGCGCCGACACGCCGCCCGAACCAGGGACCAGAACGGTCCGCGCGCATCCAGATCACCAGTGACCGGTGTTCTCCATGCTCGCCCAAGGCTCCTGCGGGGGCAGAGATTTTCCCTTCTGAAGCAATTCGATCGACACGTTGTCCGGCGACCGCACAAAGGCCATGTGCCCGTCACGCGGCGGACGGTTGATCACCACGCCGTTGTCCATCAGGTGCTGGCAGGTCGCATAGATGTCGTCGACCGCATAGGCCAGGTGCCCGAAATGGCGGCTGTCCGAGGGCAATCCCTCGTCCCCATCCCAGTTATAAGTCAGTTCCAGCGGGCAGTCCGGCTGATCCGGCGGCGCCATGAAGACCAATGTGAAACGTCCGCCTTCGCTGTCCGTGCGTCGGGTCTCTTCCAGTCCCAGCAGGCGGTAGAAGGCCATAGACGCCTCAAGATCTTTCACGCGCACCATGGTGTGGAGGTATTTGATCGTCATCGGGATCCCCTGTTGTTGATGGCGCAAACATAGGCGGAGCGGCGGCGGTTGCAAATGCCCTGGCGCCTCTGCCGGGCCCGCGATCTGCTTTGCCGGTCGGGGTGGAACGGGTACACATCGGAAAACGGCATCCGGCACCCGAGTCGCGCCGGTGCAGGACAGCCCGCAGGGAGGGAAACGTGCAGGAATATCTCAACGCATTGCAAACGGTGCTGCAGAAGGGTGTCGACTCCTCGGATCGCACCGGCACCGGCACCCGGTCGTATTTCGGGCTGCAGTGCCGCTATGATCTGCGCGCGGGATTTCCGCTGGTCACCACCAAGAAGCTGCACCTGCGGTCGATCGTGCACGAACTGCTGTGGTTCCTGTCCGGCGATACCAACATCCGCTACCTGAAAGACAACGGGGTGCGCATCTGGGACGAATGGGCGGATGAAAACGGCGACCTTGGCCCGGTCTATGGCCACCAGTGGCGGCATTTCCCCAAGGTCGAGACCGGCTCCGCCGGTCCGATCATCGGCGAGGTGGACCAGATCGCCAAGCTGGTCGAGGCCATCCGCACCAGCCCCGACAGCCGCCGGCTGATCGTCTCGGCGTGGAACCCCGGCGAGGTCGACGTGATGGCGCTGCCGCCCTGTCACACGCTGTGGCAGGTTCGGGTGCAGGGTGACACCATGCATCTGCAACTCTATCAGCGCTCGGCGGACATGTTCCTGGGCGTGCCCTTCAACATCGCCTCTTACGCGCTGCTGCTGGCGATGCTGGCGCAGGTGACCGGCTACAAGCCCGGCGAGTTCATCCATTCCATTGGAGATGCCCATATCTATTCCAACCATATGGAACAGGTGGCCGAGCAGTTGTCGCGGACCCCGCGCGCCCGTCCGACCCTGATGATCACGCGCGAGGTGCCGTCGATCTTCGACTTCCGCTACGAGGACTTCGAATTCCTGAACTACGATCCGGCGCCGGTGATCCGCGCGCCGGTGGCGGTCTGACCATGATGACGCTGATCGTTGCACGGGCCAGAAACGGCGCCATCGGGCGGGACGGGGATATTCCGTGGCATGCGCCCGAGGATCTGAAGGCGTTCCAACGTGAAACCCTGGGCGGGGCGATCATCATGGGCCGCCGGACCTGGGAAAGCCTGCCGTTCCGCCCGCTGAAACGCCGCTTCAACTGCGTCGTCTCGGGGGGGCAGATCGACGGTGCCGATGCGGTCTGCACCAGTGTCGAGGCCGCGATGACCGCCTGCGCGGCGGCGGGCTATCACCGGATCTATGGCATTGGCGGTGCGGGGATCTACCAGGCGATGCTGCCGCTGGCCCATCGGCTGATGATCACCGAGGTTGATCTCGACGTGCCGGATGCCGATACCTTCTTTCCCCGCATCGATCCAGCCGACTGGACGGTGGTGGCCCGCACACCGCTGCGCAGCACCGCGCCGGTCTGCGAATTGGGCGAATGGTTGCGGCTGTAAACGCAAAAAACGGCCGCGATGGCGGCCGTTTTCTTGGTCTCATGCGGTCTGAGCCGGGTCAGCTTTCCAGCGACAATTCCGAGGCCGACGCCCGCCCGTCGCGGCCTTCGCGCAATTCATAGGAAATCTTCTGATTGTCGGCGAGGCCGGTCAGCCCGGCGCGCTCGACCGCTGAAATGTGTACGAACACATCCTTGCCGCCGTCGTCAGGGGCGATGAAGCCATAACCTTTTGTGGTGTTGAACCATTTCACGGTGCCTGTGGGCATCGCGTGTCTCCTTGTCCTCCCCGCCGGAGCGGGCCGTTTGTCTTCAGCCGAAACCGTATCGACCGTGGTGTACGGGGGCGGCGGGACCGCCCCCTGTCCCTATTGAACAAGCATGTTGGGGCAAAAAGGCAAGTCCGGAGTGCTCCATCCCCGCCCATTTTTCCCATGGTTCCTGGTGCGGCGCACTGGGCTGCCCGGAAACCGGGCAACCGACCCATGCCGGTCAGACCTCGACTTTACGGTTCAGGACAAAACGGTCGGCGGCGAAGGGACCAGCGCCTTTCAGCACCAGAACCAGAAGCAGGAAGATCCAGAACGACCGCTGATCGACGATCAGGCTGCTCGGGTCGCGGTCGAACCATGCCCCGATGTCCTTGGCCGCCAGCCCGTGCCCGGTGATGTCCACCCAGCTTTGCACGATGACGAAGCCGATCATGCCAAGGGCCGCCGCGCGGGTGAGCAGCCCGATGACGATCATCAACGGCAGCAGAAACTCGGCATAGGTGCCCAGGAGCACGACAAGCCAGTGGAAAAAGCCCAATTGGCTGGTGTCATAGCCCGCGGCCTCCATCGCCTTGGGGAAGATCTGGATGTAGGCCCCGGCCGAGGGAAACAGGAAGCCGAAGATGCCATCGCCGATTTTGGTCATCGCCGACGCCCAATAGTAGACCAGAAGGGTGCCGGCAAAGACCAGCCGGGCAAGGGTCGGGGTCAGCCAGCCATCGGTGGCGCGTTCCAGCAGGCCGAAGACGGAATTGTACAGGGAAACAAGGGTTTTCATGGGGTCAGCTTTCGGTCAGGGAATGGATCGCGCCACGGGTCAGAAGCAGGCCCAGCGTGGCGCTCAGGTCGAAGTCGGGATCGGTGCGGGTGGCCTGGTCCAGCGCGGCACCGAAACGGGTGCCGGCTTGCAGGGCCTGGCAGAAGGACGCGGCACCGGGGGTCAGCGGGTCAACCATGGGATCAAATCCGGGGCGCGAGATCAGCACCGACTCGGCCTGCGGGGTCGGGGGCGGGGCGGAGGCCTGGGTATTGGCGCGCCAGATGCCATGGACCGGGTAGGGTGAAGACAGCACGCGCATCGCCGGGGCCATGATGAAGCCGGTGGTCATCAGCACGTCGGTGGGAAGGTCTTGCAGGCGCGCGGGGTCGAGCGGTGTGCAGTCTGCAGCGTGATAGGCTTCGCGCAGGGCCAGTTCCAGCCGTGCCACATCGGCCAGATAGGGCAGATGCGCCACCGGTGGGAAGGCTTCCAGGAAGGTTGGAAACGCGGTGCCATAGGTCATCAGAAGCGGCGTTTGCGGGGGGGATTGCCGCAGGTGGATGCCGACCATGGCCTTGAAGAAGTCTTCCCCGACCAGCTTGCGGATGACCGGAAATCCGGTTTCCAAGGCTTCGGTCAGGCTGACCGCCACGTTGTTGCGGTAGACGTCGAATCGCTTGCCGGCAGGGGCGCCGTCTGGGCCCGTCAGACCGTCCGGTACCGGGGACGCAGGGTCCAGAAGGGCCTCTCCAAAGGTCGAAAGGCGCGTCATTGCGCGGGCACCAGGACAGGTGCCAGCAGGTCGGCCGCGCGGCGGGCCTCTGACACCAGCACAGGCCAGTCCGGCACATCGGTGTCCCATTCGATCAGGGTCGGGCGTGGACCGCCACGGCGCAGGGTATGGGCATACAGCGTCCAGACCGGGTCCACCACCGGGGCGCCGTGGCTGTCGATCAGCAACAGTGCGCCCGCATCATCTGTATCCTCATCATGGCCGCCAAGATGAATTTCGCCCACAAGATCCAGCGGGAAGGCGTCGATATAGGACACGGGATCGGTTTGCTGGTTGGTGGCCGACACGAACACGTTGTTCACGTCCAGCAGCAGGCCACAGCCGGTGCGGGTCGCGATCTCGCGCAGGAAGTCGACCTCGGCCATCTCGGTTTCAGAAAACGCCAGGTAGGTCGAGGGGTTTTCCAGCAGCATCCGGCGGCCCAGAGCCTCCTGAACCTGATCGATATGGGTGCAGACCCGGTCCAGCGTGGCGGCGGTATAGGGCAGCGGCAGCAGGTCGTTCAGAAAGCCGCTGTCATGGGTCGACCAGGCCAGATGTTCCGAAAAGGACGCAGGGGCAAGCCAGCCCAGCAGCGTCTTCAGGCGCGACAGATGATCGGTGTCCAGCGGGCGTTCTCCGCCGATCGACAGACCGACACCATGCACCGAGATCGGGAAGCGTTCGGCCAGCGCCCGCAACTGTGCCAGCGGGCGTCCGCCTGCCCCCATGTAGTTCTCGGCGTGAACCTCGAACCAGCGCACGGGGCCGGGGTCGGCCTCGATCGCCGCGAAATGGCTGGGCTTGTAGCCGACGCCGACGGCATCGGGCAGGGCGGTGAACGGCGGGCGGCTGAACGACATGGGAACCTCGGGCAGTCAGGGGTGGGCAGGCCGATCCCGGCCCGCCCGACAGGCCGATCAGGCGGGCAGATCGCGGTCCAGGGCTTCCAGCGAGCCCATGCGCCCGTCGGGAAGTTTCATTTCCGTGCAGGTGCCCTTGGCCACCAGTGTCCAGGCGTTGCCCTGGTAGTCCACGGTCGAGGTGCCAGCGCATGTGGTGCCGGGACCGGCTGCGCAATCGTTCTCGCCAGCCAGCGACACGCCATAGCATTTTTCCTGGGCTTGCGCGTGGGCCGGGGCGGTGGCGGCGGTGGCAACAGCGGCGGCGACGGCGCCAGCGACGGCAAGATGCTTCACGGTGTTCGACATGGGTCTATCCTTGTTGGGTTGTATGTGTTTCGGTGCCGCATCGGGCGACAGGGAAATCCTAGACGCTGGCATGAGCCGATCCCACACACGGCTCCGTGACTCACCGGGCTGTCATATCCTGTCAGGTGGCGGCCGGGGGTCGAGGTGCGCAAGGCATTGTTTTCATTTGATATGACGCCGAAGTGTTGCAATTTCCGGCATCGCTTGGGGCCGCGATGCACGAAATGTTACAGGTTTCGCGGTCGATGGCGGTACCGGCCCGCGCGGAAAAATCCAGGCCTGAAACACTTCGGCCCGCGGAAAACCGCGGGCCGTTGCATTTGGGATCGGGAGGTGGATCAGACCAGATCGGGCGGCGTGGCCTCTTGGGTCAATTGCCCGACAATCTCGTCCAGCGGCACGACGCTGGTGGTCTTTTCGCCCAGCCGGCGGACCGAGACCGAGCGGTTCTCGACCTCTTTCATGCCGATGGCCAGAATCACCGGCACCTTGCCCAGCGAGTGCTCGCGCACCTTGTAGTTGATCTTCTCGTTGCGCAGATCGGCCTCGGCGCGCACGCCGGCGGCGGTCAGCGCGTTGACGACTTCCTGACAATAGGCATCCGCGTCCGAGATGATCGAGGCCACCACCACCTGACGCGGGGCCAGCCAGAACGGCAGTTTGCCGGCGTAGTTCTCGATCAGGATGCCGAGGAACCGTTCGAACGAGCCCAGAACCGCACGGTGCAGCATGACCGGGCGATGCTTGTCGCCATCGGCGCCGATGTAATTGGCGTTCAGGCGCTCGGGCAGGTTGAAATCTGCCTGGAAGGTGCCGCACTGCCACTCGCGCCCGATGGCGTCGGTCAGCTTGAAGTCCAGCTTCGGCCCGTAGAACGCGCCTTCGCCGGGGTCGAGTTCGAAATCGTTGCGCACGCTGAGGATCGCCTTTTCAAGCGCGGCCTCGGCCTTGTCCCAGATCTCGTCCGAGCCGACACGCTGTTCCGGCCGCGTCGACAGCTTGATGTCGAATTTGCCAAAGCCGGTGTCGGTATAGACGCGGCTGAGCAGGTCGATGAACTTGGCGCATTCGCTTTCGATCTGATCCTCGGTGCAGAAGATATGCGCGTCATCCTGGGTGAAGCCGCGCACCCGCATCAGCCCGTGCAGCGCGCCATGCGCCTCGTAGCGGTGGCACGAGCCGAACTCGGCCAGCCGCATCGGCAGGTCGCGATAGGACTTCAGGCCCTGGTTGAACACCTGCACATGGCAGGGGCAGTTCATCGGCTTCAGCGCATTGGTGCGCTTTTCGTTGGCATGTTCCTCATCGATCTCGGTGGTGAACATGTTCTCGCGGTACTTGTCCCAATGGCCGGACTTTTCCCAAAGCTTGCGGTCCACCACCTGCGGGGTCTTGATTTCCTTGTAGCCGTCGCGCGTCAGCTGGCGGCGCATATAGTCTTCAAGCTCGCGGTAGATGGTCCAGCCGTTGGGATGCCAGAACACCATGCCGGGCGCTTCTTCCTGGAAGTGGAAAAGCTCCATCTCCTTGCCAAGGCGGCGGTGGTCGCGCTTTTCGGCTTCTTCAAGGAAGTTGAGGTATTTCTTCAGCCCGTCCTTGTTCTGGAAGGCGACGCCATAGATGCGCTGCAACTGTGGACGGTTGCTGTCGCCGCGCCAATAGGCGCCAGCCACCTTCATCAGCTTGAAGGCATCGGCGGGCACCTGTCCGGTATGTTGCAGATGCGGGCCGCGGCACAGATCCTGCCAGTCGCCGTGCCAATACATGCGCAGCGGCTCGTCGCCCGGAATGGCGTCGATCAGTTCGACCTTATAGGGCTCGCCCCTGTCCTTGTAGTGCTGGACGGCGCGGTCGCGTTCCCAGATCTCGGTCCGGACCGGATCGCGGGCGGCGATGATCTCGCGCATCTTCTTTTCGATGGCGCCCAGGTCTTCGGGAGTGAAGGGCTCGGCGCGGTCAAAGTCGTAGTACCAGCCGTTGTCGATCACCGGGCCAATGGTGACCTGCACGTCCGGCCACAGCTCCTGCACGGCGCGGGCCATGATGTGGGCGCAGTCGTGGCGGATCAGTTCCAGCGCCGGGGCGTCGTCCTTCAGGGTGTGAATGGCAATCTCGGCATCGGCCTCGATCGGCCATTGCAGATCCCAGTGCTGGCCTGCGACGGTGGCCGAGATGGCCTTCTTGGCCAGCGAGTTGGAAATGCCGGCGGCCACATCGGCAGGGGTCACGCCTGCGGGGTAGGAGCGGCTGTTGCCATCGGGAAAGGTGAGGGAGATGTCTGCCATGATCTGGCCTCCTCGTCGGTTTGGCGCCCACGGAACGCCCGGTTGCGGGTATGGTTTCGCGGGTCTTCTGGGCGCTTGGCGGCGGGGTGTCAAGACGGCTCGGCGGGTGCGCGGGGGCCGATGGTGTGCCGTGAGTATTTTTGCCAAGAAGAAATGGCTGGCGCGGCGCAGGGTGCGGGCGATTGCCGCCACCCCGGCGATTGCCTAGGGTTCAGGAAAACCGGCGGAGGCATGGCATGAGCGAACGGGTGGCGATTGTGACGGGGGCGGCGCGGGGCATTGGCCTGGCCACCACGCGGCTGTTCCTGGAGGAAGGGGTGCGCGTGGCCATGGTGGACCGCGATGCGCCCGCCCTGCGCGACGCCGTGGCCGGGCTGGACGGGGTACTGGCGCTGGAGCGCGACGTGTCGCGCCCCGAGGATGCAACAGCCATCATGGCCGAGACCGAGGCGGCTTTCGGGCGGATCGATCATCTGGTCAACAATGCCGGGGTCGCCGATTTCGGGCCCATCGAGGAGACCGACTTCGCGCGCTGGCGGCGGGTGATGGAGACCAACCTGTACGGGGTGTTCCTGTGTTCGCAGGCGGCGATCCCGGCGCTGAAGAAGACGCGCGGGACCATCGTGAACATCGCGTCGATCTCGGGGCTGCGGGCCTCGACCCTGCGGGTGGCCTATGGCACCTCGAAGGCCGGGGTGATCCATCTGACCCAGCAGCAGGCGGTTGAGTTGGGGGAACATGGCATCCGGGCCAATTGCGTGGCGCCGGGGCCGGTGCGGACAAAGCTGGCCATGGCGGTGCACAGCCCCGAAATCATCGCGGCCTATCACGACGCCTTGCCGCTGAATCGCTATGGCAGTGAGGAAGAGATCGCCCGTGCCATCGTCTTTCTGAGTTCGGACAAGGCCAGTTTCGTGACCGGGCAGACGTTGTCTGTCGATGGCGGCTTCGAGGCCACGGGCATCGGCCTGCCCGCGTTGCGCCAGGAATGAGCCGCAGAAAACCCTTGTTCGCGGCGGCCGCTGCGGCGAGGTTTGCGCGACATTGCAAGGAGCCGACATGACCGAGCCGAACTATCTGGACACGCCGCAGGGACGGCGCATCGCCTATCATCGCAGTGCCGGGACCGGGCCGGGCCTGGTGTTTCTGGGCGGTTTCGTGTCGGACATGGAAGGCACCAAGGCGCTGTATCTGGAAGATTGGGCGCGGGCGCAGGGCCGCGCCTTCGTGCGCTTCGACTATTCCGGGCACGGGCAGTCGTCCGAGGACTTCATCGACGGCTGTGTCGGCGATTGGACCGAGGATGCGATGGCGGTACTGGAGGCGTTGACCGAAGGGCCGCAGGTGCTGGTCGGGTCGTCCATGGGGGGCTGGATTGCGCTGCTTTGCGCGCGGGCGATGCCGGCGCGGGTGGCCGGGATGGTGACCATTGCCGCGGCACCCGATTTCATGACCACCTCGATGTGGGCGGAACTGGGCGCGGACGGGCAAAAGCGGGTCATGGAGGAGGGCATCTATGAGATCCCATCGGACTATGACGCGCCCTACCGCATCACCCGCCGGATGATCGAGGATGGCCACGACCAGACGGTGCTGGACAAGCCGCTGGCACTTGAGTTCCCGGTGCGCTTCCTGCAAGGCACCGAAGATGAAGCGGTCGAAACGGATGTGGCCCTGCGCCTTCTGGCACATGCCACCGGGCCGGATCTGCGGCTGACGCTGGTGAAGGGCGCGGATCATCGGTTTTCCACGCCGGAATGCCTGGCCCTGATCGAGAGCTCGGTGGAGCAGGTGCTGGCAGCAACAGGAGACGCGCGATGATGGGAATGATCCTGACACTGGTGAAATGGGCGGTCGGGCTGGCCATTCTGGCCTGGGGGACGCTGGCGCTGCTGGACTGGATCGGGCCGACCGAACCGGCGGATCTGGCAACCGAGTTCGATCCCGCGCAGCTGGGCGCCGATCTGGATGTCTGGCTGGCCGAGCAGGAGGCGCAGGTGGCAAACCTGCGCGACAATGCCGCCAAGGAGATTGTCTGGGCCGGGGAACCGGGGGGGCAGACGCCCCTTTCGGTGGTCTATATCCACGGGTTTTCCGCCACCAAGGCCGAATTGCGGCCGCTGCCCGATATGGTCGCCGCGTCGCTTGGGGCAAACCTTTACCTGACGCGCCTGCCGGGTCACGGTCGTGATTCAGCGGCCATGGGGGAGCCGGAAGTCAACGACTGGATGACCGATGTTGCCGAAGCGCTGGCCATCGGCGCGAGTCTGGGCGAACGGGTGATCGTCATGGGCAATTCCACCGGTGCGACGCTGGCTGTGGCGGCCGCCGCCGATCCGGCCCTGAACGCGCAGATGGCAGGTTTGGTTCTGATGTCGCCGAATTTCGGGGCTGCCGGGCTGAAGGGGCGGGCCATCGAATGGCCGCTGATCAACTCGTGGGGCAGGCTGGTGATTGGCGATACCTACAGTTTCGAGCCGCGCAACGCCGGCCATGCGGAAAACTGGACGACCTCATACCCGTTCGAGGCGGTCGCGCGTCTGGGAGCCCTGAGCCACAAGGTGCGCAACATGGATCTTGGGGCGATGACGGTTCCGGCGATCTTCTTTGTGTCGAACGAGGATCAGGTGATCGACCCCAAGCTAGCCCGCCGTGCGTCGGCGGACTGGGGCGCGCCAAGCGAGCTGGTGCCGGTCGTGCGCGTCGAGGGGGATGATCCCAGCGGGCATGTCCTGGCCGGTGATATCCTGAGCCCCAACAAGACCGCACCGATCGCCGAGCGAATCGTGGCATGGGCGCGCGGCCTGTAAACCCGGATGGCGCGGCGATTGTCATTGCCGCCGCGCCCGATCCGACCCTGGCCGAGGAACGGCTGCGGCGTCACCTGATCGCGGACAATCTGCGCGTCTCGGATATCGGCGATGAACGGTCAGTCGTGCTGGAAGCCCGCAACAGCACCGGCCGGGTTCTGGGCGGTGTTGCGGCGGTGCTTTGGGGGCAATGTCTGGAGATTGACCTGCTGTGGGTGGATCCCGAAGCACGCGGGCAAGGCATCGGATCACGCCTTCTGGCGGATCTGGAATGCCGGGCGGGGGCCGAGGGCGGGCGCCGGGCCCTTGTGAACACTTTCAGCTTTCAGGCGCCGGCTTTCTATCGCCGCGCCGGGTATCGCGAGGTCTACCGGCAGGAGGGCTTCGGAGACGGCACCGTCACCAAGGTCTTCTTCGAAAAGGATCTGGGGTAACGCCCGGCCATGAAAAAGCCCGCTCGGGTGAGCGGGCCTTTGCAATGTCGCGGCTTGTGGCTCAGACCGTCTTGAGTTGCGGTTTGGGCGACTGCGTTGCGGTCTCGATGCCGTTGGAGTCGATGAAGTCCAAAACCAGCGGGCGGATGTTGCTGCGCCAGCTTTTGCCCGCGAAAATACCGTAATGGCCAGCACCCGGTTCCAGGTGTGCGGCCTTTTTCGACTCTGGCAGGCCGGTGCAAAGCCGCAGTGCAGCAAGGCACTGGCCGGGCGCCGAGATGTCGTCCTTTTCGCCTTCGACCACCTTCACGGCGACCGTGGTGATCTTGCCGATGTCGATTTTGTGACCGGCGACGGAAAATTCATTGCGCGCGATTTCGAGATTCTTGAACACCCGCTCCACGGTGGACAGGTAGAACTCGGCCGGCATGTCCATCACCGCCAGATACTCGTCATAAAAGCGGTTGTGGTG
Source organism: Meridianimarinicoccus sp. MJW13 (assembly GCF_014901205.1). Classification (GTDB taxonomy): domain Bacteria; phylum Pseudomonadota; class Alphaproteobacteria; order Rhodobacterales; family Rhodobacteraceae; genus Meridianimarinicoccus. Next base: position 199,555 of record NZ_JACNMU010000007.1, on the reverse strand, counting down.
ATCGTGATCCGAGGCCTCGCCCTTGGCGACGCGCAGGATCTGGTTGAAGAAGGCCTCGCCATGGCGGTCGGCGTTCATCGACATGAAGGACGACAATTGCAGCAGGCCCGGATACACCAGTCGCCCCGCACCGATATAGTTGAAGCCGACGCGCTGGATGGCGACTTCTTCCAACTGGCCCATGGTGATGCGGGCGCCGAAATCGGTGACGTCGGTGGCTGCGGCATCGGGGTCGATCGGGCCGCCGATCAGGGTCAGGGTCTGGGGCTGGGCGTCGGGGTTCTTCTCGGCCAGATAGGCGGTGGCGGCCAGCGTCAACGGGGCTGGCTGGCAGACCGCGATGACATGCAGATCGGTGCCCAGATGCTCCATGAATTCGGCCAGATAGAGGGTGTAATCCTCAATATCAAACTTGCCTTCCGACACCGGAATGTCGCGCGCATTGTGCCAGTCGGTCAGATAGACGTCGCAGTCGGGCAGCAGCGAGATCACGGTTGACCGCAGAAGCGTGGCATAGTGACCCGACATCGGTGCCACAAGAAGCACCCGGCGGCGCTTCGGGCCACGGCCCTGAACTTCAAACTTGATGAGGTCACCGAAGGGACGTTCGACCACCGCATGAGTCGTGACCACATGGTCGCGCCCGTCCTCGCCCACCACCGAGCTGATGTTCCAGTCCGGCTTGGCGATCATGCGTGAAAAACTGCGCTCCATGACCTCGCCCCAGGCCGCCATTACCTTGAATGCAGGTGTCGGAAACAGGCCGGTTGCCGGATAGGAGCCGAAAGCGCGGGCCGTTGCACCAAGCCATTGGTTGGTGTTTCGAACCGTCTCCATCAGGTCATAAGTTGCCATATAACGCATCTGTAACTCCTGTCGGGGTTCCCCCCCGTAACAATTCGTCGCTTTGGCCCCCCACCTTAGCGGCGGTACATATATCGGGCATGAACCTACGGGGGAAATCGGGACATGACAACTGACGAAAATGCTGCAGGCGCAGAACTGGATCGGCTGAACGAGAATCTGAGCAAGATGGAAGAGCTGTCCCAGCGTCTGGTCACTGCAATGGCGCACAAGCGCGCTGTCGACCCGGGCCTGCACGGACCCAAGAAGGAATTGTTTGCCAAGGCGGCAACAGCTTACGTGCAGGAGGCCTTTCAGAACCCGGCCAAGCTGATGGAACATCAGGTCGGCTATTGGGGATCAATGCTGAAACATTATTTCGAGGTCCAGAAAGCACTGGCATCCGGGCGTCTTGTCGCGCCCGAACCGGAAGGGGGGCAGCCGACCGACAAACGCTTCTCGAACCCGCTGTGGAATACCCATCCGTTCTTCAGCTACATCAAGAACAACTACCAGCTGACCTCCGAGGCCATCGAGAACGCCATCAAGGATATCGACGGGCTGGACGAGGACGAGAAGAAGAAGGTCGAATTCTTCACCCAGCAGATCGTCGACATGCTGTCGCCGACCAACTTCCTGGGCACCAACCCGGACGCGCTGGAACGCGCCGTGGAAACGCAGGGTGAGTCGCTGGTCACCGGGCTTGAGAACCTCGTGGCGGATATCGAGGCCAACGACGGCGAGCTTCTGGTCACCCTGTCCGATCCCAAGGCCTTCAAGGTGGGCGAGAACCTGGCCACCACCGAAGGTTCGGTCGTGTTCCGCAACCGCCTGTTCGAACTGATCCAGTACAAGCCCACCACCGAGACCGTCCACGCGACCCCGCTGATCATCTTCCCGCCGTGGATCAACAAGTTCTACATCATGGACCTGAAGGAGAAGAACAGCCTGATCAAATGGATTGTCGATCAGGGCTACACGCTGTTCGTGGTCAGCTGGAAGAACCCCGACGGAAGCTATGGCGATGTCGGCATGGACGACTATATCGAAAGCGGTTTCCTGACCGCCATCGACGAAGTCAAGAAACTCACCCGCCAGAAAGAAGTCAACGCGGTGGGCTACTGCATCGCCGGGACGACGCTCAGCCTGACTTTGGCGCTGATGGCCAAGCGCGGTGACAAGTCGGTCAAGTCGGCAACCTTCTTTACCACCATGACCGATTTTTCGGATCCCGGCGAAGTGGGGGTGTTCCTGGACAACAGCTTTATCGACGGTGTCGAACGCGAAGTGGCGGAAACCGGCATCTTGAACAGTTTCTTCATGTCGCGGACGTTCTCGTTCCTGCGGGCCAACGATCTGATCTACGCGCCCGCCACCCGCCGCTACATGATGGGCGAGGCGCCGCCGGCCTTCGATCTGCTGCACTGGAACGGCGACAGCACCAACCTGCCGGCGCGCATGGCGGTCGAATACCTGCGCGGGCTGTGTCAGAACAACGAATTCGCCGAAGAGGGCTTCAAGGTCTGCGGCGAGGTGCTGAAATCTTCTGACGTGAAGACCACTTTCTGCGCCATCGCCTGTGAAACCGATCACATCGCGGCGTGGAAGGCCTGCTACAACGGGTTCCAGAAGTTCGGCAGCCGGTCGAAGACTTTCATCGTGTCGGAATCCGGCCATATCGCCGGGATCATCAACCCGCCCTCGAAGAAGAAATACGGCCACTACACCAACCCGGACATGAAGCTTCCGGCGGATGAATGGCTGTCGGGGGCCGATTTCAACGAAGGCTCGTGGTGGCCGCGTTGGGAAGAATGGCTGAAGAAGAAATCCGGACGCATGGTTGAGGCCCGCGAACCCGGCGATTCGGATCATCCGGTTTTGGGTCCGGCACCCGGAACCTATGTGGTTCAGCGTTCAACTGGTTGAATTTGCTGACAAAAAAATAATGCTGCAACGCAGAAAAAATGCTTGAAATGCTGCGTTGCAGCAGCCATATTGTGTCTCAGGAACAGCACGGTGCACCGCGCAGTGGACACCGACAACTCAGGAGAGATACCATGGCTGCTACCAAAGCAAACGACGTGACCAAGATGATGCAGGAAATGATGGGTTCGTTCCCTGTTGACACCAAAGCCATCCAGGACGCCTTCAAGACCCAGGCGACCCTGAGCGAGAAGATGTCGAAAGTGGCTCTGGAAGCCGCCGAGAAGTCGACCGAGATCTCCTCGAAGTGGACCAAAGAGACCCTGGCCAAGCTGGCCGCTGTCACCGCCGTCAAGGACGAGCCCGCCGACTACGGCAAGGCCGTGACCGATTTCGCTTCGGCCCAGGCCGAAATGACCTCGGAAGCCCTGGCTGCCTTCGCTGAAGTCGCCAAGAAAGTTCAGATGGAAACCGTCGAACTGATGCTGGCCGCTGGCAAGGACATCTCGGAAGACGCGACTGCCGCCGTCAAGAAAGCCACTGCGGACGTGACCGCAGCTGCCAAGAAAGCGACCACCGTCGCCAAGTAAGCAACGTCTGTCGCAAGGACAGGTGTCGTATTGTAGAAAACTCTGTGTTTTTGGGGTTTTCTGAAGAGCGGGCGTCAAGCCCGCTCTTTTCTTTTGTGAAGAACCCGTCATACTCTGCATTGCAGCAAACCCAGTCGGAGGATGACCGTGGCAGACAGTGACAAGCCGTTGTTGATCAAGCGCTATGCAAGTCGGCGTCTCTACAACACGGAAACAAGTGATTACGTAACCCTGGACGATATTGCCCGCTTCATCCGCGAAGGACGCGAGGTTCAGATTGTCGATCTGAAAAGCGGCGACGACCTGACCCGCCAGTATCTTCTGCAGATCGTGGCAGAGCACGAAAGCAAGGGCGAAAGCGTCCTGCCGATCGCGGTGTTGACCGATCTTGTGCGCAGCTACACGACCCAGGCCAACAGCGTTGTGCCGCAGTTTCTGGCCATGTCCTTCGAGATGCTGCGCGACAGCCAGTCGAAGATGATGGAAAACTTCACCCATATGCCCACCCCGATAAACCCGATGTCGGGGATCGAGGCCATGCAGCGGCAGCAGAAAGCCTTTCTGGCGTCGATGATGCCGGGTTGGAAGGGCGGGCCGGGCGGCACCATGCCAACGCCCGAAGCCACCGAAGGCCAAAGCCCCGTCGAAGAGGCAACCCCGGTCCCGGAAGACCTCAGCAACGACGAGCGTCAGGAACTGGAAGACATCAAGTCCCAGCTGGCGGAACTCAAAGAGAAGATGACGAAGCTGGGCAAATGATGGCCCGCACGTCGCGACCGGGTTGTGATCCCGCCGGGACACGGGCCTGATGGCTGACAGCCCCGGTCGCATTTCCTTGTGGATGGTGGAAGTCTTTGCCGCCATCTCCGAAGAGCGATCGATCTCCTCGGCAGCGCGTCGGCTGGAGGCCAGCCCCTCGGCGGTCAGCCAGCAGCTCAGCAACCTTGAGGCCGGGCTTTCGACCCGGCTGGTGGACCGCAGCGCACGGCCCCTGACACTGACCCCCGAAGGCCACATCTTCCTGCGCCGCGCGCGCAACATCCTGGACGAGGCGGATCTGGCCCGTGCCGAATTGGCCAGCCGCGACATGGCCAATCTGGCGCGCTTTCGTCTGGGCATGATCGAGGATTTCGATGCCGATGTGACGCCGCGCCTGCTGACCGAGATGGCCGAAGATCTGCGCGCCTGCCGCTTCCTGCTGGAGACCGGCGCCAGTCACCGTTTGGTCACGCAGTTGGAAGAACGCGCGCTGGATGTGATCGTGGCGGCGGATACCTCGGTTGCGGCGGACTGGATGGAAGTGCATCCGCTGCTGATGGAACCCTTCGTCGCCGCACTGCCCAAGGGCGGGGCCGAGCCTGTTACACTGGCCGATCTGCGGGATCTGCCCTTCGTCCAATACACCCAGCGGCATCACATGGGCCGCCAGATCGCCGCGCATCTGTCGCGCCAGAACGTTTCGCTTCTGCATCGGTTCGAGATGGACAGCTATCACGCCATTCTGGCGATGGTGGCGCAGGGGGCGGGATGGACCATCCTCACACCGCTGGGATTTCTGCGGGCGCATCGGTTCTTTGAAGACGTGCGGATCTGTCCGCTGCCGATGGAGCCGCTGTCGCGCAGGATCTCGCTGCATGCCCGGCGCGAGGTCATGGGCCGGGTGCCGGCTCAGACCGCCGCGCGGTTGCGGGCCATCCTTCAGGATATGATCGTCGCGCCCTCCATCCGGCAGATGCCGTGGCTGGCAGGACAGTTGAAGGTGCTGGACAGCGGCCCGGGCGCGACGGCGCCCTAGGTGCCGTAGGCGCGGGTGTCCTTGACGTCGGCCACCGCCATCAGAATTGCCCCGGCAATGAAATCCAGTTCGGGCCGGGTCAGCCGTGCGGGCAGGCGCGTGTCGCAGGCGCGCATCAGCATTTCGCGGGTTTGGGGCAATTCGGGCCGGTCATCCAGGAACTGCCAGTTCCAGAAGGCGCGGGCATTGTCGGTGGACAGGCCGAAGATCTGGATCGAGACACCCCGCGCGGCGGCGGCGGCCTGAAAATCGCGGGCCTCTTCATCGGTAAAGCCCTGAAGGTTGAATTGCAGAGAATCCGGCGCCCGAACCTCGGGCGGCAGCGCGTCGGGAACTTCCAGCCAGGGCGAGGTGTTCAGTTGCGCGGCCACATGGTCATGATTGGCACGGCCATCGCGCACCCGGCGTGGCAGTTCGGCAAGCTGGGCCCGGATCAGCGCCGCCGACAGGTTGTTGAGCCGGGTGTTGTACAACGGCAGCTTGTTCTGCCAGTGCGCGACTCGCCCCGAGATGGCTGCGTGCTTCTTCCAATTGTGCTCGTAAGCGCCGGACATGATGACGGCGCGGGCGGCGATGTCATCGTCATCGGTGATCAGGATGCCCCCTTCGCCCGCGTTCAGCAGCTTGTAGGACTGGAACGAGAAGCAGCCGACCCGGCCCAGCGTGCCGATCTTGCGGCCATGCCATTCGGTGCCCAGCGAATGCGCCGCATCCTCGATCACGGGCAGGCCGCGCGCTTCGGCCAGGCGCAGGATCGCATCCATATCCGATGTATGGCCACGCATGTGCGAGATCAGGATGGCCTGCACGTCATCGGTCAACTTGGCTTCGAAATCGGCCATGTCGACCCGATAATCGCGCCCGACCTCGACCAGCACCGGCGTGCAATCCGCATGCACCACGGCCGAGGGGACGGCGGCAAAGGTGAAGGCCGGGACCAGAACCTTGGCACCGCGCGGCAGATCCAGCGCCTTGAGCGTCAGGAACAGCGCAGCCGAGCAGGAGGCCACGGCCAGTGCGTAACGGCTGCCCATCATTTCAGCGAATTCCGCTTCCAGCAGCGCCACCGGAGACGCCTCGGACGTGTAGCGGAACAGATCGCCGCTGCTCAGCAGGCGGGCCACCTCGGCGCGGGCGGCTTCGGGGATCGGTTCGGCATCATAGACGTTCGGGGCAGAGGCTTGCGGCATGTTCGGATTTCCTGAAAATCATCTTTCGAAAATCCGTATAACATGGCTGGCGCAAATTGCATGCCCTTGTTTCCCGAAAAACCGGGGCGGTGTGACATGACGAAAAGCCGGGCGGGGTCAGATGCCTAGGCGGTCGCGCAGGGAAAACCATGTCATGGCCAGCGCCAGCAACGGGCTGCGCATTGCCGGGCCGCCGGGAAAGGCGGGTGTGGGCAGGCGCGCCATCAGGTCAAAACGCTCTTCCGTGCCGGCGACGGTTTCGGCCAGGATCTGCCCGGCCAGCGTTGCCAGCGCCACGCCGTGCCCGGAATAGCCCGAGGCTGACAGCACGTTGCGCTCGGGCCGATGGAAATGCGGCAGGCGCGAGCGGGTGATCGCCAGCGTGCCGCCCCAGGCATAGGTGATGCGGGCATCGGCCAGTTGCGGATAGATCTCCAGCATCGGCTTGCGCACCAGCGCCGCAATGTCACGCGGGAACCGGTAGCCATAGCTTTCGCCGCCGCCGAACAGCAGCCGTCCGTCGCCGCCACGCCGCCAGTAGTTGACCACGAAGCGGCTGTCGGCCACCGCTATGTCGCGCGGCAGGATCTCGGGGGCGATCTCGCCCAGGGGTTCGGTGGCCACGATGAAATTGTTGATCGGCATCACCCGCCGCGCCACCTGGGGCGACAGTTTGCCAAGGTAGCCGTTGCAGGCCAGGATCACCTGCCGGGCCCGGACGCTGCCCTGGGACGTGCGCACCACGACCTGCTCGCCGGGGTCCAGTTCCGTTACCTCGCTTTGCTCGTGCAGCTTGACCCCAAGATGCTGCGCGGCGCGGCCCAGACCGATGGCAAAGCGCAGCGGGTGCAGGTGTCCGGCGCTCCAGTCGATCACCCCGCCGCGAAACAGTTGCGAGCCGGTTTCGGCCTCGACCTCGCGCGGGCCGAGGATCTCCAGCTTGTCGTGGCCATAGGTGCGGCGCAGATGCTCGGCCTCGGTGCAGGCGTGCTGCCAGCCGGCCCGGTTGTGGCAGACATGGGCCACCCCGTCGCGCCAGTTGCAGTCGATCTTGAGGTCGTCGATCAGGCTGCGCACCAGGGCCTTGGCGTCTTCGCCCATGTCCCACAGCAGGCGCGCGTCCGCGTCGCCCATCAGCTTTTCAAGGTCCGGCTGTTCCACCCGCTGGCCCGAGCCGACCTGGCCGCCGTTGCGCCCCGAGGCACCAAAGCCGATGCGTTGTGCTTCCAGCAGCCGCACGTCAAACCCCCGCCGCGCCAGATGCAGCGCCGCCGACAGCCCGGTGTAGCCGCCGCCGATCACGCAGATATCGGTGCGCACCTCATCCTTCAGCGCCGGGAAGGGGCCAATCGGGCCCGAGGTCGCCGCGTACCAACTGTCGGGATAGACGCCGGGCCGGTCATTTTCATGCAGCAGGTTCATACGTTCATCAGCAGGTGTTCACGTTCCCACGGAGAGATGACTTGCAGGAACTCATTGTATTCGGCGTCTTTCACGATCTCATAGACCCGTGCGAAATCCTCGCCCAACAGGTCGCGCAGGCCACGGGCATCGGCGAACAGTTCCAGCGCCGAGAACAGCCCCCAGGGCATGTCCGCCTCGCCGCTGTAGGCGTCGCCGTTGAACATGGCGCGCGGCTCGACCTTGTGCTCCAGCCCCAGCAACCCGCAGGCCAGCGACACGGCGATGCCCAGATAGGGGTTGCAATCCATGCCCGCCAACCGGTTCTCCACACGGCGCGAGGCCGCGTCCGAGATCGGCACCCGGATGCCGGTGGTGCGGTTGTCGCGTCCCCATTCCAGGTTGATCGGTGCCGCGTGGTCGCGCACGTAGCGGCGGTAGGAGTTCACATAGGGCGCAAAGATCGCCACCGCTTCGGGCAGATGGGACTGCAATCCGCCGATGAAATGGCGGAAAGCCGGGGCTTCGCTGCCATCGGCCTGTGAAAAGATGTTCTGGCCGGTGGCCCTGTCCAGCACCGAATGGTGGATGTGCATGGCCGATCCCGGCTCCTGCTCGATCGGTTTGGCCATGAAGGTGGCGAAACAATCGTGGCGCAGGGCGGCCTCTCGGATCAGCCGCTTGAAGTAGAACACTTCGTCGGCCAGTTTCACCGGATCGCCGTGACGCAGGTTGATCTCGACCTGACCGGCGCCGCCTTCCTGGGTGATGCCGTCGATCTCGAAGCCCTGCGCTTCGGCGAAATCATAGATGTCGTCGATCACCGGCCCGTATTCATCGACCGCCGACATGGAATAGGCCTGCCGCGCCGCCGCCGGGCGGCCGCTGCGGCCCAGCATCGGTTCGATGGCACGGGCGGGGTCAAGGTTGCGGGCGACAAGGTAGAATTCCATTTCCGGCGCCACCACCGGTTCCAGGCCGCGATCGCGATAGGCCTGCACCACCCGTTTCAGCACGTTGCGCGGGGCGAAGGGGATCGGATCGCCCTTGGCATTCACCGCGTCATGGATGACCTGAAGGGTCCAGTCGCCGGTCCAGGGCGCGGCGCTGGTGGTAGAGTAATCCGGCACCAGCACCATGTCGGGTTCGGTGAAGCCCGAAGGCCCCGCAGCTTCGCCCCAACCGCCGGCGATGGTCTGGAAGAAGATCGACTCGGGCAGGTAGAAATGCTTCTGGCGGGCGAATTTCCCGGCTGGCACGGCCTTGCCGCGCGCGATGCCGGGCAGGTCCGAGATGATGCATTCGACCTCGTCCAGCCGATGGCCCTCCAGAAAGCTGCGGGCGGCTTCGGGGGCCTCGGAGAGCCAGGCGGGCGGAGCTTTGGTCATGGTCTTCCATCTGTGTTGCGGTCGGCCTGGCCGGACCTGCGGCTTCGGGGCAACGTGGCACGGTCAGCACGATCTTTTGCGCGTGCAGCGACGCTAGCCCCGTGCGGTGCAAGCGTCCAGTGTTCAGACGGCCTCGAAGGTTTCCAGCGCCAGCCGTTCGGGCGACAGGCCCTCGCACAGCCGCTGTTCCTGACGTTTCAGCCGTTGCAGCATGTCGATCAGCAGGCCGGGAAAGATCCGGGCCATCTTGGGCGAGGATTCCCAGCGGGCGATGGCCTCGTCCCAGTCGGTGGGGATCATCAACACGCGCTGGCCATAGGCATTGCCCATGATCGGCTCGGGCGGGGTCAACTCGTCTTCCAGCCCCATGAAGGCCGCGCCCAGGATGGCGGCCATCACCAGATAGGGATTGGTGTCGCTGCCGGCCATGCGATGCTCGATCCGGCGATGGGCGTTGGCGCCGCCGGGAATGCGGATGGCGGTGGTGCGGTTCTCGTAGCCCCAGCTGGCGCCGGTGGGGGCATGGCTGTAGGGCGCGAACCGGTCATAGCTGTGGGCGTGGGGCGCGAAGATCAGCGTGGCGCCCGGCATGCCCGCGATCAGCCCGGCCACCGCGTGATGCAGCAGTGCGGTGCCGGTCATCACGCCGTTGTCGAACAGGTTGCGGCCCTTGCTGTCGGTGATCGAGAAATGCACATGCAGCCCGTTGCCCGCGTCGCCGTCGAAGGGCTTGGCCAGGAAGGTTGCGGCCATGCCGTGCTTGCGTGCCATGCCGCGCACCAAAGTCTTGAACAGCCAGGTGTCATCGGCCATGCGCATGGCGGGTCCGTGCTGCAGGCTGACCTCGAACTGCCCGATCCCGCCCTCGGAAGACGCCGCCAGCGGGCGTAGCCCCATGGCCTCGGCGCCGTCGTACAGGTCATCGAAGAAGGCGGCGAAGCGGTCCATCTCGGCCACGCCGGTGATCTCGCCCGCGAACAGGGGCCGTCCGACGCCGGGCGCATGCACCGGGGCCAGCTTGCCGGTGCGGTCGTCCACCAGGGTGAATTCGATCTCGGTGCCCGCCACCACCTTCCAGCCCTTGCGGTCGAAGCGCTTCAGCACGCGGGCCAGCGCGTGGCGCGGATCGGCCTGAAACGGATTGCCGTCTTCGGTATACATCCACATGGGGATCAGGGTGGCGGGCTGGTCCAGCCAGGGCATCAGCACCGGGCCGCGCTCGGTGCAGCGCAACTGCCCGTCGGCATCGCCCGAGGCAAAGACCAGCGGGCTGTCTTCGACATCGCGGCCCCAGATGTCCAGCGACAGTGCCGACAGCGGCATCCGCTGGCCACCGTATTCCAGCATCGCCGCCTGAGAGCCCGGCAGACGCTTGCCGCGCATCTGGCCGTTGAGATCGGCACAGGCGGTGCGCAGGCTTTTGGTCTCGATCTCCATGGCGTTACCGGATGACTTGCGGGCGGATGCGCAGGCGGCGCCGTTGCGTGGCCGGAAGGTGCCGGTTCAGGCGCCGGTTGATATAGCCGAACAGCGCGATAACGCAGAGGGTCAGCACGATGAAATAGCCCGCGAAGATGGGGTAGGGCACGAAGGGGTTGAAGGTCTTGTCGGCGAAGTAATTCGCGTAATACAGCGCGTCGCCCATCTGTTGCCAGGCCGGAAAGCCCGAAAAGAACACCAGCGCCGTGGCATGGAACAGGAAGATCGCCTCGTTGGTGTAGGATGGCCAGGCCAGCCGCAGCATGGTGGGCCAGGTGATGCGCCGGAACTTGGCCCAGCCCGACAGGCCGTAAGCGTCGGCGGCCTCAAGCTCTCCCTTCGGGACCGAGCGCAGGGCGCCATAGAAGATTTCCCCGGCATAGGCCGACGTGTTCAGGAACAGCACGATCAGCGCCCCGGCCCAGGCCTTGGTCAACCAGCGGGTCTGGGCGGTCAGTTCGACAATGCCCAGATTGATCTCGATCCCGTTGCGCGGCAGCATCACGAAGGCCTGGTAGGCCAGGAAGAACTGGATGAACAGGGGCGAGCCACGGAACAGGAAGATGAACCATTCTGACGGCTTGCGGATCAGCGGGTTGGGCGCAGCCTTGCCAAGAGCCACGGCAGTGGCCAGGAAAAACCCCAGCAACAGCGCCAGCAGCCCGAAATAGATATTCCACAGCATGCCCGAGCCGATCAGCGTGAACTGCTGGCACAGGGTGAAGTCGGATTTCGGCAACAGGCGTTCGCCAATGCCAATGGACCGCAGGCCATAGTCCTGAATGGTGTCCCAGCAGCTCATGCCTCGGCCTTTCGCTGGGCGTCGCCGCCCATGGTGGCCTGCCCACGGGACAGGCGGGTCGTCATGCCCGAGAAGAACCGTTCCGACAGCGAGGTCAGGGTCAGGTAGAAGACCAGTAGCGCCGTGAAGTAATACAGCCGCCAGTCGGGATGCGGATAGGCGTAGGTCGAGGTTTTCGAACCGCCCAGTTCCCGCGCCCAATAGACGATATCCTCGACCCCCAGCAGGAACAGCAGCGGTGTCGCCTTGATCAGGATCTGCCAGAGGTTCGACAGGCCGGGCAGGGCATAGACCCACATCTGCGGCACCACGATGCGCCAGAAAGTCTGATGCCGGGACATGCCATAGGCCTCGGCGGTTTCCACCTGTCCGCGCGGCACCGCGTTCATGGCGCCATACAACACGTTGGCCGCAAAGGCGCCGAACACCACCGCGAAGGCCAGCACCGCCAGCGTGAAGCCATAAGCCTCATGCACCCATTGGGCCGAGCTTGATTGCGGCAGCTTGGCGATATCGCAGACCACGAAGTCGCTGCCCTGGCGCACCGGGAATTCCCAGTCGGGGCATTTGGTCTTGTGCCGCAGCCATTCGAACCCCTGATCCATGGCGATCGGTACGAACAGGAAAAACGCGATGTCCGGCACGCCGCGCACCATGGCGGTATAGCCCTTGCCCAGCCAACGCAGCGGCGCAATCTGCGACCGGGCTGCAACAGCACCGAAAAAGCCGAACAGCAGCGCGATGGGGGCCGTGATCGCAAGCAACAGCAGCACCGTCCCGAAGGAGGTGTAGAACGCCATGTGCTTGCCCGTGGTCAGGTAACAGGCAAGCCAGGTCATTCCTTCAATCGCGTCGGGGTCTGTGCAGAAGTCGAACACTGAGAGCGGAACCGATCATCGTCGTGGGACAGTCGGTGCAGTATGGCGGCGGTCTTGGGGCTTGTCACCCGGCAACCAACGCCATTTGCAGCCGTGCCCTGTCATGGAGCGGCCCGGTCGAGGGATCAACCGGGCCGCCTGGCAATCTCACGTCTGGTCGCGTGACCGGATCAGAACAAGGCGCTGGCGGGCAGCCATTTCTGGATCAGCTCGTTCAGCGTGCCGTCGTCCTTCATGGACTGGATCGCGGCGTCCAGCGTGGCTTTCAAATCGCCGTCGCTTTCACGCAGGCCGATGCCCAGGCCGCCGCCCAGGATCACGTCTTCGCTGACGAACATCAGGTCGGCATCTTCGGCCACGAAGGGCTCAAGAAACCCCTTGTCGGCAATCACCGCGTCCACTTCGCCGTTCTTCACCGCGGCGATGGTTTCGTCTGGCGTGGAAAATTCCACCAGCGTCGCCCCGCTTTCGGCCACATGGCTGGCCTGGATCGTGCCGGTCTGGGCCGCGATCACGCCAGCGTTCAGGTCCACGTCCTCGGACATGGCAACATAGGCCGAGGGATCCGGCGGCGCATAGTTCTGGGTGAAATCGATGACCTCGTCGCGTTCGGCGGTGATCGACATGCCCGCGACGATGGTGTCGTAGTTGCCCGACACGAGGTTGGGGATGATGCTGTCCCATTCGTTGGTGACCCATTCACAGGTCAGGTTGGCGCGGGCGCAGGCTTCGTTGCCGACGTCAACGTCGAAGCCGTCGACGTTGCCCGCATCATTGATGAAGTTGTACGGAGGGTAGGCGCCTTCGGTGCCCATGCGCACCACATCCGCTGTGGCAACAGTTGCGGTCAGCGCCAGGGCGGCGGTGCCAAGTAGCAGTTTTTTCATAGAAAACTCCCGTGTTGGTTTGGTTGGACCCGGTCTACGCCGGTTGAGAATGGGACAGGAACTGGCGCAGCCGGTCCGAGCCCGGTGCATCGAACAACGTCTCGGGCGGCCCCTGTTCCTCGATCAGCCCATGGTGCAGGAACACCACGTGGCTGGAGATGTCGCGGGCCATGCGCATGTCGTGGGTCACGATCAGCATGGTGCGGCCTTCAGCGGCCAGATCCTTGATAACCTTGATGACTTCCTGTTCAAGCTCGGGGTCGAGCGCCGAGGTCGGCTCGTCGAACAGAAGCGCCTGCGGCTCCATGCAGAGCGCGCGGGCGATGGCGGCGCGCTGTTGCTGGCCGCCGGACATCTGCGCCGGGTAGACATCGCATTTGTCGCCGATGCCGACCTTGTCGAGCAACCCGCGCGCGCGCGCCTCGACCTCGGCCTTGTCCTGGCGCAGCACCGTGACGGGGGCTTCCATGACGTTTTCTAGAACCGTCAGATGCGCCCAAAGGTTGAATTGCTGAAACACCATCGACAGGTTGGTGCGCACCCGCAGCACCTGCTTGGCATCGGCGGGGCGGCGATTGTGGCCCTCGCCCTTCCAGGTGATGGGTTCGCCATCGAACAGGATCTCGCCGCGCTGGCTGTCTTCCAGCAGGTTAAGGCAGCGCAGGATGGTGGATTTCCCGGACCCGGACGAGCCGATCAGCGAGACCACATCGCCCTTGTGGGCATTGATCGACACGCCCTTGAGAACCTCCAACTGACCATAGGCCTTGTGAAGCTCTCGGATTTCGATGACCGGTTCTGTCGCCACGCTTGCCCACCCCTTGCGCGATTCATCCGGGGATTACGGTGTAAAAAGGGCAGGAATACAAGGCTTGCCGGGCTGGTACGGCGGAAAAACCCGCGTGTGAACAGTATGACGCCGCGTCAGAGCTTCGATTGTACGCGCTGGCGCGCAAGGTTGCTGTCGCGATCGTTGACGCCCAGGAAGCTGGCGACCATGCGCAACACGCTGTCCTCTTCGCCGTCGCGGGCGCCATCGGCCAGCACCACGGCCCAGAGGGCTTCCAGCACTGCGGTGCGGTCCTCGTAGGGCACGGCCTCCTTGATCGCCTGGGTGAAACGCACGGTGTCGGGGGCCTGGGCCTCCAGCGCCTCGCCCTTTGCGCGCAGATCCGTGGCCTCGAAGGGCGACAGGCCATAGCGGGTGGCAAGGATACGGTCGATGCGGTCGATCTCGGCATCGGCATAATCGCCGTCCGAGCGTGCCACGCGCACCAGAAGCGCCGCCAGCGCCAGCCTTGCGTCGGCATCGGGCAGCGGCTTGGGATCGGGGGCCATCAGGCCTTTCAGAAGCGTTCCAAACATGGCCGCAGGCTAGGCCGGTGAGCGGCGCGGGCCAAGCCCTGAAATGGCAAAACCCGCGTCTGGAAAGCGTCTGGAAAAGGTATGGCGGACGTATGGCTGCCCGCCGGATCCGGGCGGCGGCCTCAGTCGAGGCAGAGGAACAGGAATTCGGTGCCGCCGTAGCCGGGCAGCGCCTTGGACGACGCCAGTTGCGAGGTGCCCTTGCCGCCGCGCTGACAGGTTTGCGTCGCCATCGTATAGGCCGACCCCACGGCGCCGCCCGCCGGCAGGGTCACGGTCACGCTGTCGCCGTTATAGGCCGAAACGAAGGGGGCCGGCACGACACAGGCGGCCAACAGCGGCAGGGCGGCAAACAGGGCGAAACGGGTGGGGGTCATGGCAAGGTCTCCTGAGTGTTTTGGTTACCCTAGCGGGAAATTCGGACCGGTCCATGCGGGAATCACCCCAGTGGGCTCTCTGCTGCGGGGCGAAACTGTGCTAAAATGACGCAAGGTCAATCAAGGGGAGAAACGACCGATGCCAACATTCATCATGACCGCCAATCTGACGCAGCAGAGCATTCAGGGGATGATCGACAAGCCCGAGGATCGCCGCGCGGCGCTGGGCGCGCTGTTCACCGCCACCGGTGCCACGCTGAAGGATCTGTATTTTACGGCCGGCGAGCGCGACATCCTGATGATCGTCGAGTCGGACGATCCCAACGCGGCGGTGGCCGCGGCGATGGTGGCCGGCGCGTCGGGGGCCGGGACCGGCATGCAGACCGTGCGCGCCTGGACCCCGGCGGAATTCGCCGAGATCGCGAAGGCCGCCGGAGCGGCGGCGGCGAGCTATCGCAAGCCGGGGGATTGAGGGGGGTCTTGGGGACGGTATGAAACAGTTTTGGTGATGTTTCTTGATAAATGTCGGACACCCAGTCGGACGCGGAGAGTTGACCGAGGTTCAATCGCTTCCGGGCGAATTCTGCCGGGGACTGTCCCCTTGGATGTCCGGCGTTTGCATACGTCTCGCTTCGCTGGATTCCAAAGTCTGCAACAATTTATGACCGTAGCGTGTGCCGAAAATGATACCGGGGCCCACGGCGCCCAAGATCAAGATCGCAGACATTCCGGCCATAAAGTAGAACAACTGGTCGTCGTGTTTGAAATCCGTGTCTGCCAAGCGCTTTGCCTCGGCCACAAGCAACTCTGTTCGGGCGAGAATCTCGGTCTGTTTTGTCAAAATTTTTTCAATATCTTCGTTAGATATATTGAAATCAAACTGGCCTTCGGTGCTGGAACTGTGACTGCCGAGCCGCGTGTCTAGGTCTGCCACTTCTGTTCGCAAAAAGACCGCTTCATTCTCAAGTTTTGAAGAATATAGCGGAGCTGTGCCAAATGCGCGTGCGAGGATCAAAAGGACAAGAAGAATAACCCCGCATAGGAACATGACGCGCCTTTGCCGGTGATAACTGGTCACGTCTTCTAAAAATCCGTCGACGAGCTTGCGGATTCCGTCTTGCGGGTCAAATTGCGTCATTGTTCGTTCCCTGCAGCTTTGGATATCAGTTCAGAAAGCTGTTGGTCAATTAGACGAGCTTGACTTAGGCCACTTGCCGAGGCTGCGAAGTCCTCAGAAATAGCTAGCGGCCCATTTAACCGGTGAAGAAACTCGCGGGCTTGTCCAACGATCTTTTTTCGCTGAGCATCCAGTTCACGATCTTTGAATTTTACCCCATCTTGGGTCAAGATTTCAACCAAATGTTGCGTTCGTTGGCGCGCTGTATCTGTAGAGAGGACCGGGACGAAAGGATGCAAAGGGTCAGCCAATGATAGTGGGGATTTGTTTCGGATCTGTGCCGCAATGCGACGATCAGGTTCCGGTCGTTCTTCCTGCGTGGATTCGGGAGGTTTCTGCGCTGAAGAGAAATAGTGCAGAAAGTACACGAATATGCCTATTCCAATCAGGACAAGGCCTTGTTCGAAATTTGACGCACTATCGGGTTCGACATCGAAATGCTTTTGAAAAAGGGGTTCAATGAATGGAATCCACCAAACAACCGTCATCTTTGCAACGCCAGCAGAAACAAGTAGGGCCGCAGCTTTCACTGGCCATGGTCGGCGAATGATTTCGCGGATCAGTTCGAAAACTGATTGGAGAAAATCACCTATGTTCCGCAATGGTGATCCTTGGTCTAGGCTCAGGACCCATTGATTTCCGGCGATCAGCGTGATTCACCGTTCGAAAAACGAGCGGTGACATGTCTGATCTCTTCTGGCTTAGCGACGCGCAGATGGCGCGGCTTGCGCCTTTCTTTCCCAAGTCTCACGGCAAGCCCCGCGTCGATGATCGTCGCGTGTTGAGCGGAATTATCTTCATCAACCGCAATGGCTTACGTTGGCGGGATGCGCCTGCCGCATACGGTCCGCACAAGACCTTGTACAACCGCTGGAAGCGGTGGAGTGACAAAGGTGTTTTCGCGAGGATGATGGCTGGGCTGGCCGCCGAACACAGTGAAGAAAAGACCGTGATGATCGACGCGACGTATCTGAAGGCACACCGCACCGCGTCCAGCCTGGGCGTTAAAAAGGGGGGCGTGGCCGCCTGATCGGCCGAACCAAGGGCGGTATGAATACAAAGCTGCACGCCGTCTGCGACAGCCTGGGGCGACCAATCAATCTCTTCGTCACCGCCGGGCAGGTGAGCGATTACATCGGCGCACGGGCATTGGTGAGCAGCCTGCCGAATGCCGAGTGGCTGCTCGGGGACCGGGGCTATGACGCAGACTGGTTCAGAGAAGCATTGAAAGACAAGGGGATACGAGCCTGTATCCCCGGCCGAAAGCAGCGCAAGACAGCCATCAAGTATGACAAGCGTCGATACAAGCGCCGCAACCGCATCGAGATCATGTTCGGAAGACTGAAAGACTGGCGGCGTGTGGCCACTCGCTACGACCGGTGCCCAAAAGTCTTCCTCTCAGCCATCGCATTGGCCGCAACCGTCATGTTCTGGCTTTGAGACAAGAACGAGTCCTGACCCTAGACTAGCCTGCTCACATCCTTCGCCGCCCGCACGAAATCCGCAAACAGCGGATGGGGGGCGAAGGGTTTGCTTTTCAGCTCGGGGTGGAACTGGACGCCGATGAACCAGGGGTGGTCCTTGACCTCGACGATCTCGGGCAGGCGGCCGTCGGGCGAGACGCCCGAGAACACCAGCCCGTGGTCTTCCAGTGCGGCGCGGAAGCTCATGTCCACCTCGTAACGGTGGCGGTGGCGTTCCTCGATCACCGTGGTGCCATAGGCCTTGGCCACGGTGGAGCCTTCTTTCAGATGCGCGGTATAGGCGCCCAGCCGCATGGTGCCGCCCTTGGCGTCGGTCTTCTTGCGCGCGACCGTGTGGTTGCCCTGGATCCATTCCTTCAGGTGATAGACCACCGGGGTGAAGCGGGCCTCGCCGGCCTCGTCGTCGAATTCTTCCGATCCGGCGTCGGGGATGCCGGCCAGGTTGCGCGCCGCCTCGATCACCGCCATCTGCATGCCCAGGCAGATGCCGAAATAGGGGATCTTGCGGGTGCGGGCGAATTCGACGGCCTTGATCTTGCCCTCGGTGCCGCGCTCGCCGAAGCCGCCGGGGACGAGGATGGCGTGGAAGCCTTCCAGATGCGGGGCCGGGTCTTCCTTTTCGAAGATCTCGGCGTCGATCCATTCGGCGCGGACCCTGACGCGGTTGGCCATGCCGGCATGGGTCAGGGCCTCGGCGATGGATTTATAGGCGTCTTCCAGCTGGATGTACTTGCCGACGATGGCGACGCGGACCTCGCCTTCGGCATGGACGATGCGGTCGTGCACGTCGTCCCAGCGGGCCATGTTGGGGCGCGGCGCGGGCGAGATCATGAAGGCGTCCAGAACCGCCTGGTCCAGCCCCTCGGCGTGATAGGCCAGCGGCGCGTCGTAGATCGAGGTCAGGTCCTGTGCGGCGATCACCGCCTCGGGGCGGACGTTGCAGAACAGGGCCAGCTTCTCGCGTTCTTTCGCCGGGATCGGCCCTTCGGAGCGGCACACCAGGATGTCGGGGGCCAGACCGATGGAGCGCAACTCCTTGACGCTGTGCTGGGTCGGCTTGGTCTTCAGCTCGCCGCTGGCCTTGATGAAGGGCAGCAGGGTGAGGTGCATGAACAGGCATTGGCCACGCGCCTTGTCCTGGCTGAACTGGCGGATGGCTTCGAAGAAGGGCAGGCCTTCGATGTCGCCGACGGTGCCGCCGATCTCGCAGAGCATGAAATCGACCTCGCCGTCGCCGATGTCGATGAACTCCTTGATCTCGTTGGTGACATGCGGGATCACCTGGATGGTCTTGCCGAGGTAGTCGCCGCGGCGTTCCTTCTCCAGCACGTTGGAATAGATGCGGCCCGAGCTGACGCTGTCGGTGGCGCGGGCGGCGACGCCGGTGAAGCGTTCATAGTGGCCAAGGTCGAGGTCGGTTTCGGCGCCGTCGTCGGTGACGAAGACCTCGCCGTGTTCGAAGGGCGACATGGTGCCGGGATCGACGTTCAGATAGGGATCGAGCTTGCGCAGCCGGACGGTGAAGCCGCGGGCCTGCAGGAGCGCGCCAAGGGCCGCCGAGGCCAGTCCCTTGCCAAGCGAAGAAACCACACCGCCGGTGATGAAGATGTAACGTGTCATGTTTGGCTGCTCCCCCGCGACGAGCTCGATTCGGCAAAAGCGCTTCGCTGCTGCGAAACGCTGCATCACGGGATTCAAGAAGTACAAGATTTAGGGGTGATCCGCAACATCCTGTGAATGTTGCGGTGTCGATTTCAGTGGATAGGGGCCGGAAGGGCCGTCCGGATCACTCGGCGCGCGGCGGCAGGGCCGGGGCATCGCCGGTGCTGGGCGGCAGCAGGCCGCCTTCGGCGCCGGGCAGGGTCGGCGGCGGCGCGGTCTCGTCAACGGCCGGTGCGGTCACCTCGGGCTGGGCGGTCACGCGGTCCAGAACCGAGCTGCCGGCGGAATTCTTGGCCGCGACGATGGTCAGGGTGATCGAGGTCGCGATGAAGGCGATGGCAAAGGCCCATGTCAGCTTGCCAAGGGCCGTGGCCGCGCCGCGGCTGGACATCACGCCGCCGCCGCCGCCGCTGCTGCCCATGCCCAGACCGCCCCCTTCGGAGCGTTGCAGAAGCACCACGCCGATCAGGCTGAGTGCCAGAATGAGATGGACGATGAGCAGGACGTTTTCCATGAACCGGGCCTTCGTTGGATCAGGTGGCTACTTATGGGATGTACCGCAATACCGCAAGCCCGGTCTGGCGACTTGCGGGCCAGTTTCCGACCTTGGGGGGCTGAATGCGGCGCGGTATCATTCGGCCGGGCGCGGCTGTCGGGTGCTGTTGCGGTCGAAATGGTCCAGCAGCGCCGAGGTGAGCAGCGCGCCCACCCACATGCTGAACACCGCCAGCCAGGCGGTCAGCGCGAAGATTGCGCCGCCCGAAACGCCCGCACCCACCGCACAGCCGCCCGCCAGCATCGAGCCGAAGCCCATCAAAACCGCGCCCACGAGGTAGCGTTCCATGCGGGTGCTGGAGTCGAACCGCTGCAGCTTGAATTCTCCGGTCAGCAAGGCGGTCAGGGCCGAGCCCAGAAACACCCCCGGCACCAGCCCCAGCGAGAACGACAGGGTCAGGCCGCGTTCGTTGATCAGCGCCATCAGCGTGTCGGTGGAAGGGCCGGTGAAGGTGACGCTTGAGACCGAGACGGGTTCGAACGACAGTTGTGCCACCGCGTATGTGCCGACCCAGCCCAGAGCCACCGCAAGCCCCACGCCGAAGGCCGCAAGGAGGCGCGAGGCACCCATGGGGCTGCGCAGCACCAGCCAGACCCCCAGCGCCAGCAGCATCGCCCCCAGCGCCAGCCCCAGGCCACGGTCCAGCCCCAGCACCGCCAGCAGGTCACGGGCAGGACCGCCGTCCACGGTCCAGATGTTGAACAGCGCTTCGCGGCTTGGCGACAGGATCCCGCGATAGGCGGCCTGCGCCACGATGGTCAGCACCAGCCCGGTGACCAGCGCCCGCATGTTGCCGGTGGCCGAGAGCACCAGCAGACGCGAGGCGCAACCGCGCGCCAGGATCATGCCCGCGCCGAACATCAGCCCGCCGATGATGGCGCCCGACAGGCTGCCCAATGCGGCGATCTGCCGGGACTGCCCGGTGTCCAGCCAGCCCAGCAGCACCGCGCCCTGGGTCAGCAGCAGGGCGGCGGCGAAGACGATCAGCCAGACCCCCAGACGCGGCCCGGCCTGACCGCTGCCGACCTCGATGGTGGCGGCGCGCAGGCAGAACCGGGAATGCTGGGCCGACGCGCCGAACAGCAGGCCGACGATCAGGCCGAGCGTCGCCAGAACCTCGGCGTCGCCATAGGTGTTGAGCAGCTCTTCAAGCATCCGGGGCATCCCTGCGGTGTGATGCGGCCAGCCTGCGGCCCGCCGCGGTCCTTTGCCATGACATGCGTCAAGGCCTCGGGGTCAGAAGGCGGCGGCCTCGGTCGCGATGTCGTCCAGCAGGCTTTGAACCTCCTGCATGGCGCCGTCGGGATAGTGGCGGTAGCCGATCACGACGTCGCCGTCGCGATCGGCCACGAAGATGCCATAGGGGCAATGGGCGATGTTCATCGGGTCGGCCTCCATCACCGTGCGCGAGGTCACGGCCGAGCAGAACAGGAACACATCCGCCGCCGCGAACAGCGTCACCTCGGAACCGACATCGGCGCCGGTGCGGGCCAGCATCTCGCCCACGTGGCTGACATAGTCGATCACCAGCCCCTTGCCGACGATGGCGGTTTCCACCGCGAAAGTGGCGTCTTCGAAACTGCCGTCGAAAGGATAGGTGGTGACACCGTCGGCTTGCGCGGCAAGGGGGGCGGCCAGCAGGGCGAGAGGGGCGAGGGCTTTGGTCAACCGCATGAGGGGTTTCCTTTGAAGAGGGGCCTTCGGGGCCGGACCCCGAAGGCGGGGACGTTCAGCCGAACATGTCGGCGGTGATACCGGCGTACCAGCCGAGGCTTTCCTCGTAGGTGGCCTTGCGCAGGTTGGCGTCTTCGCCGGTCTGGCTGATGAAGCCGTCCACCTTGGCGATTTTCTCATCGGTGGCCTGATAGGAGGCGCCGACCTTGACGCCGTCGTCGGTGGCGATCAGCGACCAGCAGGTGTTGGAGAACCGCGCCGGGAACACCTTGGAGCCGGTCAGCGCCCCGCGCACGGCCATGGCTGCGACCTTGGCCTGGCTGTTGGCGGAAAAGCCCGATTTCGGCATGTCGCCCTGCTGGCTGGCATCGCCCAGGACGTGAATGTTCTCGTCCATCCGGCTTTGCATGGTGGCGGGGATCACCGGCGCCCAGCCGGCGTCATTGGTGATCCCGGCCAGTTCCGCGATGCGGCCGGCCTTCTGGGCGGGGATGACATTGGCCACATCGACCTTCTCGACCTCGCCGTCGATGACGATCTCCATGCTGTCGGGGCGCACCTCGACCACGTCGCCGCCGAAATCGGGGCCGATTCGCGAGATCATGCCGGGGTAGTGATGTTCCCAGCCTTCCTCGAACAGCCCCTGTTTCGAGAAGTTCTCCTTGGGATCGACGATCAGGATTTTCGCGGTGGGATTGGACTGCGACAGCACATGGGCGACCATCGACACCCGTTCGTAAGGGCCGGGGGGGCAGCGGTAGGGGTTGGGCGGGGCGATCATCGCAAAGGTGCCGCCTTCGGGCATCGCCGCGATCTGGGCTTTCAGAAGCTGGGTTTGCGACCCGGCCTTGTAGGCGTGCGGCATGGCATTCTGGGCGGCCACCGACCAGCCGGGCACCGCACCCTCGACAAAGTCGATGCCGGGCGAAAGGATCAGCCGGTCGTAGGGCAGCACGGCACCGCTGGCCAGTGTCACCATCCGGGTGTCACGGTCGACGCCGGTGGCCCAGTCGTGGACCACGTTGACCCCCCCCACAGCCAGCCCGCCATAGGTATGGGCGATGTCCTCAAGCCCGGTGAACCCGGCCATGTAGAGGTTCGAGAAGAAGCAGGTGAAATAGGTGCGCGAGGGTTCGACCAGCGTCACGTCGATGGCGCCCTGGCTGTCCTTGGCGATATAGCGCGCGGCGGTGGCCCCGCCGGCGCCGCCGCCGATCACCACCACGCGTGGCTTGCCCTGGGCGCGCAGCATCGGCGCGGACAGGCTGGCGGTTGCGGTGGCCGCGGCGGTCGCGGCCAGGAAATGGCGTCTGTTCAGGGTCATCGGGGTCTCCTCCTTGCGGGAATGGGGCCGGTCACTCCTCCAGCCGGGCGAAATAGGCGGCCAGCGCGGCGATCTCTTCATCCGACAGCCGTCCGGCCATCATCTGCATCACCGGGTGCGGGCGCAGCTTCTGCTTGTAGGCGTGCATGGCGACCACGAAGTCCTCTTCGGGCCAGAGCGTGATCGCCGGGATGCCGGCGTCGCCGCCGTCGCGCTGATGGCAGGTGCTGCATTCGCTGGACAGATAGGCACCGTAGTCCGGGTCGCCCTCGATCGCCAGGATCGCCGGATCGAGATCGGGCAAATCGGCGCGGGCGGTCGGTTCGGCCTCGGGGATGTCCTGCGGGCTGGCGGTAAAGCGGCGCAGGTAGGCCATCACGTCGGCCCGGTCCTGGGGATCGGAAAAGCCGCGAAAGCTCATCCGGGTGCGGCTGACCAGCGCGCGGGGGTTTTCCAGATAGGCATCGATGGTGTCGAGATGCCAGACCAGCCCGTCGGCCCCGGCGCGCACCATGCTTTTGGAATAGGCAAAGCCGTCCAGCCCGGCGGCAGGACGGCCATAGATGTTGTTCAGATGGGGGCCGACGCGGTTGATCGCCCCGGCACCGACCTGATGGCAGCCGCTGCACTGGGAGAACAGCGTCTGGCCGCGGGAGGCGTCGCCGATCTGACCGGCGGCATGGGCGCCCGGAGCCAGCAGGCCCAGGGTGAAACCCAGCAACAGGCAGAGCCGCGCCATCGGCCTAGGGGGCCGCTTGCAGGTAGGCGATCACCGCGTCGATGTCGGCTTCCTTGCGCAGCCCGGCAAAGGACATCTTGGTGCCCTTCATGTAGCCCTTGGGATCGGCCAGAAAGGCGGCCAGTTCGGCGTCGGTCCAGACCAACCCGTCCTCGGCGGCGACTTGCAGGGGCTTGGAATACTTGAAGTCCGGCACGGCCCCGGCCGCACCGCCAACGATGCCGGTCAGCACCGGGCCGACGCGGTTGGTGGCGCCGTCGCCAACCTGGTGGCAGGCCTTGCACTTCTTGAACACCTTCTCGCCGGCGGCGACCAGTTTGGGATCGGGCGCCATGACCTCCGGCTCCTGGGTCTCGGCGGCTTCGGCCAACTCGACAGCCTCTTCGACCTCGGCTTCCGTATCCTCGGCAGCGGCGGTTTCGTCCGGGGTCACATCCAGCACCATGGCGCGCATGGTGACTTCGACGCTGTCCTTGCAGGCCTCCATGCAGGGGGTCTCGGTCCAGAAATGCGCTTCGGCGCTGTCGCGGTCGTCGATGATGAAGCCGTCGGCGTTGGGCATCTCGACATCGAAGAACGTGTCTTTCGACAGGACGAAGTCATCGTCCACCAGATCGTTGGAATACAGGATATAGGCGACAATGGCATAGACATCATCCGCCGACAGGGTCTGCGCCGCGCCGAAGGGCATCGAACGGTTCACATAGTCCCATGTGGTCGACAGGTAGGGCCAATAGGAACCGACGGTCTTGAGCGGGTCGTCGTGGTCGAGCGTGTTGGCACCCCCGGCCAGCTTGGGCCAGTTGTCGATGCCTTCGGCAAAGTCGCCGTGGCAGACGGCGCAATAGTCGGCGAAAACTTCCTCTCCGGTCCAGACATCGCCCGAGCCGTCGGGCAGGCCGGTGCCATCGGGGCGCACGTCCAGATCCCAGGCGGCGATTTCCTCGGGCAGGGCCGGGCGGCCCAGTCCCAGCTTGTCGGCCAGCGCCGGGGTCGTCAGGGTTGCGGAAAGCAGGGCAGAGCCGATCAGCAGATTACGAGACTTCGACATTTTCCGCCTCTCCGTTCGCATTTACGTGCCAGGTCTGGATGCAGTTGTTGTGGTAGATCGAGTTCAGCCCGCGCACCTCGCGCAGTTGCGCCTTGGTGGGCTGGACATAGCCGGTGCTGTCCATGGCGCGCGATTGCAGCAGCATTTCTTCGCCTTGCCAGTCCACGTCGAGGTAAAAGCGGGTCAGCGCCATGGGCTTGCCGTCTTCGGCCAGCCGCGCGGTTTCCCAGGTGACGCCGCCATCGCGGGAAACATCGACGCGGGTGATCGCGCCGCGCCCGGACCAGGCCAGACCGGTGATGACCAGCGGGCCGGGGCCGTGGGTGATCGGAGACTGCGGACTGGGGGAGGTGACCACCGACTTGGCGTCCATCACCCAGGTCCACTTGCGCGAGGTGCCATCGGCCAGCGTGTCGGTGTATTTCGAGGTTTCCTCGCGGCTTTCCACGGGCGCGTCGGCAACTTCCATGCGGCGCAGCCATTTCACCCACATGTTGCCTTCCCAGCCGGGCACGATCAGGCGCACGGGATAGCCATGCTCCTTGCGCAGGGCCTCGCCATTGGCCTTGAAGGCGATCATGCAATCGTCCAGCGCCTTTTCCATCGGGATCGAGCGGCCGTTGGAGGACGCGTCGGCCCCTTCGACATACAGCCATGTGCCCTCGGGCTGGATGCCCGCTTCGTTCAGCAAGGTGCGAAGCGAGACGCCGGTGTATTCCATGTTGTGGATCATGCCGTGGGTGAACTGCGCGCCGTTGAGTTGCGCGCCGGCCCATTCCATCCCGGTGTTGGCGGCGCACTCCAGAAAGAAGGTGCGCTGTTCGCGGGGAAAGCGTTCAAGATCGGCATAGGTGAAGACCAGCGGCGTATCGACCAGCCCGTTGATCATCAGCCGGTAGTCTTCCTTGCGCAGCTCGATCGCGCCCGAATGATGACGCTCGAACGCGCAGCCCTGCGGGGTGATGGTGCCGTCCAGCGCGTGGATCGGAGTGAAGTTGATCGAGCTGATGGTGTCGGCGGTCAGCCATTCCACGTTGCGGCGGATCACGTCGCTTTCGTACTGGATCGGCAGGCCGTAGGGCGTGGCATCCACCCCGTCGCCCAACCCCGAGGCCCATTCCTGCACCTCGGTGATCAGCGGGTCTGGCGTGGCGCCGCGCGCCATCGACGCGCCCGCAACGGCACCCCCGGCGGCCAGGGCGCCGCCCAGAAACTGCCGGCGGGAGGTTCCGGGGTCCTTGGTCTTGTCGGTCATGGGAGAGGGTCCTCCTTGCTGATCTGTCCAGCGTTGGGCCGGGCGCTCAGGCGCCGCTGACCTTGACGCTGGTGTTCGGGGTGACGGTGACGGTGCCCTTGCGGCGGATGTAGCTTTCGACCACGTCCCAGATCTGCGGGCCCTCGGTGCCTTCGTTGACCGAGGCCCAGCCGGCCACCACATAGGATTTCGCCGGATCGATCTTCTCGCCGGTTTTCAGCAGGGTCATGTCGCTGATGCGTTCGCCCTGCGGCTTGGTGATGTCGATGGCGTAGCCCATGCCGCCGATGCGCACCATGTCGCCGCCCTGCTGGTAATAGGGGTCGGGGTTGAACAGGTTGTCGCCCACGTCTTCCAGGATGGTGTGGATGAATTCGCCGGTCATCTCGGTCCGGTAGGCCTTGCCGTAGGTCATCGAGGTGACATTCCACAGATCCTCGCGGGTGATGTCCTGACCGGGCAGCACCGACGGCCCCCAGCGCACGCCGGGCGACATCGAGATATCGGCCTCGCGTTCCTCGATCAGGGCGTCGCAGATCAGGTCGTCCCATGTGCCGTTGAAATTGCCCCGGCGGTACAGCAGGCTGTCGGTCTGGCCCAGCACCTCGGACAACTGGCTTTCGAAGGGGGCGCGCTGGGCGTCGATCACGCTGGCCATTTCGGCATCGGGGGTGATGACATCCGAGAAGATCGGGATCAGCTTGTGGCGGAAGCCCATCATCCGGCCATCGCGCACGTCCAGATCGACGCGGCTGACAAATTTGCCGTTGGAGCCGGAAGCGACGATGATGGTTTCGCCCACCAGCACCGGTTCGGGCAGGGCGTCATGGGTGTGGCCCGACAGGATCACGTCGATGCCCTGCACGCGGCCGGCCATCTTCTTGTCCACGTCGAAGCCATTGTGCGACAGCATCACCACCAGATCGGCCCCGGCCGCGCGCACTTCGTCGACCATTTCCTGCATCCGGTCTTCGCGGATGCCGAAAGAGTATTCGGGGAACATCCAGCGCGGATTGGCGATGGGCATGTAGGGGAAGGCCTGGCCGATGACAGCGATCTTGGCACCGCCGCGTTCAAAGATCTTGTAGGGCGGGAATTCCTCGGTCGGCTCGTCCCATTCCTGATCGAAGATGTTCTGCCCCAGTGCCGCGAAAGGCAGGCCCTCGACCAGTTCGCGCACGCGCTCGGACCCCAGGGTGAATTCCCAGTGGAAGGTCATGGCGTCGGGGGCCAGCGCGTTCATCACGTTGACCATGTCCTGGCCCGCGGTCTGATAGCAGGTGTAGGAGCCATGCCACGTGTCGCCGCCGTCCAGCAGCAGCGCGTCGGGGCGGGCGCTTCGGATCGCCTTGACCACGGTGGCCACGCGGTCCATCCCGCCGACCCGGCCATAGCTGCGCGCCAGCACGTCGAAATCGTTGTAGGTCAGCGCATAGGCCGAGGGTGAGCCATCCTCGATGCCATAAAGCTTGCGAAAGTCCGCGCCGGTGATGTGCGGCACATGTCCGCGCGCCGCACCGACGCCAAGATTGATCTCGGGCTCGCGGAAATAGATCGGTTTGAGTTGGGCATGGATGTCGGTGACATGGATCAGCGTCACGTTTCCGAAGGTGTCGAATTCAAGAAGCTGGTCCTGGGTCAGGCTTTGCTGGGCCGCGAGCCGGGCCCAGTTGCCGAAGCCGGAAGCGCCCAGCACGGCCGAGGCGGCCATGCCGACCTGAAGGAAATCACGGCGGGAAATCATGAGGCGGAGACTCCGAAATCAGACAAAGTTTGGGTGTCCCCTCCCGCAGGGCGGAAGGGGGGAAAGCGGCACGCGGCCCGTTTTTCAGATCAGTTGCGAACCGCGGGGGTTTCGACCGAAAGCCCGTTGCCGCGCGAGGCGACATAAAGTTCCAGCGCCACGAATTCCGGCGAGCCTTCCGAATAGGTCTCGGCGCGGGTGTCGCGGATGCAGCCCTTGAAGCGGTTGTGCGCCGCGATCAGGTTGGCCTGTTTCAGGCGGTAAACCGGGAAGCCGTTGGTCTGGCCCTGGCTCAGGTGATCGGCGCGGATGTAGTTGTCATAATTGTCTTCATGACAATTCGCGCAGGACAGCTCCAGCTGGCCATAACGGGTGTAATACATCTCTTTGCCCTGTTCCCAGGTTGCCTGGGCCGGGCCGTCGATCTCGACCGCCATGGGCAGGCCGCGCGACTGGTTGCCGATCAGGGCTGTCATGTTCAGCATCGGCTGGGATTTCCATCCCCAGGGCTCCGCCTCCATGCGCTCTGTCCGGCAGGCGTTGATGTACATCTCCATGGTCCAGACTTCGCCGGCGGCCTCGTTCCACTTGGGCAGCTTGGTGCGCAGGCCGGTCATGGATTCGGGGTCTTCGTGGCAATCGGCACAGGATTTGCCGGCGGCGCCATCCGCGGCGTTCCAGCTGTCGATGCCCTGATCGACGAAGATCATCGCCGGGTTGTCGAAATCATCCATCTGCAAGGACTGGGTTTCCACGGTGCGGAAGGTCCAGCCCGACCGGATGGTGTCGAGCCCCTCGACATGTGCCGGGGCGTCGGTCTTGGTGATGATCTCGGTCTCGCCGTTGATGACCAGGATGTCATCCTCGTCCGCCCAGGCCGTCGTGCCGGCGGCGACGCCGCCTGCCAGGGCCAGGCCCAGGGCGATCTTTGTTGATGTGGCCAGAGCCATCGCGTTCCTCCCTATTTCCTGCTGCCGGTTCAGACGGTGATCGGCTTGGCTTCTTCGTAGACCGAGCCGTCATCGTCGTACCACGTGAACTTGAACTCCCCGGCTTCGGGCACCACGGCCTCGAATTGCAGGTAGGGGTTCGTCGAGATCGACGGCTCCAGCGTCACGTCGATGACGTTCTCGCCGTTGAAGTCGCAGGTGAAGCGATTGATGATCGAACGCGGGACAAGGTTGCCGTCGCTGTCCTTGCGCTGACCGCTTTCCATGGGGTGACTGATCAGGGTCTTGATCGTGATCGTGTCGCCAGCCGAGGCGGTCTTCGGGACCTTGACGCGGGGTTTTACACCAGATGCCATTTCTTGGTTCTCCTGTCTTAGCCGCCGCAGCCGCCGATGGTGACTTTGACGTTGGCTTGCGCCCGCTTGAAGCTGCCGTCTTCCATCCGGGCGATGGCGATGACATCCTGGGTGCCGGCAAGGCGGATGCGGGTCGAGGCCGACCCGGCACCGGCGAGCTTGCCGAAATTGAAGGTGGCGACCGAAGGCGTCGGGTTGCCCGCGGCCAGCAACATGATCGCCGCGGCCCCGTCAGCGCCGACTTCGATCGGCACGGTGTTGCCGTTCTCGGCAATTTCGGGGGCGTTCAGATCGACACCGCCGTCGGAAACGGCGGCCCCGCCGGTAAAGGCGGCGATGGCGTCGTCAACGGCGGCATTGGCCCGCAACGGCAGCGCGGCCAGGCTGACCGCGCCAATGCCGAGCGCAAGCGTGTCGCGTCGTGTCAGGGACATGGCATTCTCCTTGAATGGGAAAGGTCTGGGATCACTCATCCTTGAGCGTTGCAAGGTAGGCGACCACATCTTCGATTTCCTGAGCGGTCAGGATCGGTGGCAGGTCGGCCGGAGCCGCTTTGCCGGTATAGGCATCGCCGGGGCGGATGAAGCCGGTGGTCTTGTAGAAGGCCGGCATCACGGTGCCATCGAAGGTCATCTTCGAATTGGCCACCAGACCGCGCAATTCAGCCTCGGTCCAGCGCGATCCCGCGCCGTCCAGAATGGGGCCGACCTCGCCGTGGAAGGGCGCATCCTTCAGCGCGGTGACTTCGTGGCAGGCGATGCAATTGCCCTTGGATCGGGCGGTGATGATCTCGGCGCCGCGTTGAGGATCACCGGCCGCGCCGGTCAAGGAGACCTCTACCGCCCCGTATTCGTCAAAGACGACATCTCCCGGTGCGGTTTCGCTGGCTAGGGCTGCCCCTGCCGCAAGCGTTGCCGCTACCGCCGTGGTCGCAAATGGCTTCATGTCTCCTCCCAAAGTCGAAGCTGGAACTGGCGTTATCACATTCAGATGTATGTTATTGATTTACCCTAGCGCAAGATTAAAATTCCGGTGCGTCGCTTTGTGCAGGATTATGAGCCTGACTAGGGCGCCTTGGTGGACTTTCTTTCTTCGATCCTGCGGGCGTGATACCGCTGGAAATCTTCTCCATCGGTAGTGTCATAGCGGTTCTCGTGCACCCAGACCAGGAGGTCGAGCGTGGTCGCCGCCTCGAAAGCCCCCGGCATGATCGCGACGGCGGCCTGCTGTGCCGACAGTCCTTCGGGCACGTCCTCGGGCAAAAACAGAATCGTCGGGGTGAACAGCAGGCCCCATTTTCGGGCCATCTGCTTTTCGCTCAGAACCTCGCCGTCGAAGTCGGTGACCTCAAGATCGCCGTGCAGGTTCAGTTGCAACACGAAATAATTCTGAGAAATGAATTCGGCGATTTCCGGACGCGGGAACACCTCGGTGTGCATCTTGGTGCAATAGATGCAGCCGCGCTGTTCGAAGATCAGGGCCAGGCGTTTGCCTTCGGCGTTGGCCTCGTCCAGATCCTCGCGCAGATCCTTGAAGGTGTCGCGCATCCAGTCGGTCTTGTGCAGCCCGTCGTCGCCCAGTTCTGCGGCGGTGGTGGTCCCGGCGGCAAGGCCAAGAAGCAGCGCAAGGGTGGTCAGCAGGCGGGGCATGGGGATCCTCCTCAGGTCAGGGCTTGGAAAACGGGGAAGGTCTGCAGCATCCAGTTGGCGATCTGGTTGACGGAATCGGTGGCGATCAGCACGGCAAACAGGATCAGCACCCCGCCCATGGCCTTTTCGACCGTGCCAAGGTGGCGCCGGAAGCGGCTGGCAAAGCGCAGGAACGGGCCGATGAAACCCGCCGCGACCACGAAGGGCAGGGTCATGCCCAGCCCGAAGATCAGCAGCAGGAACAGCCCGCGTTGGGCGGTGGCTTCCTGGCTGGCCTGGAACACCACGGCGGTCAGCACGCCGCCCACGCAAGGCGTCCAGCCGGCGGCGAAAGCCAGTCCCACCACGAAGGCGCCCATGATCGACATCTGTTCGGTCTGGCCGCCGCCCATGCTGAAACTGCGGTTCAGAAACCCGATGCGGATCACCCCCAGAAAATGCAGGCCCATCAGCAGCACCACCGCCGCGGCGAACAGGCGAAACTCGGTCTGGTAGCCGCGAAAGGTCTGGCTGAGGCTGAAGGCCGCCGCGCCCAGCAGCACGAAAACGGTGATGATTCCGGCCGAGAACATCACCGAGGCCAGCACCGCGCGCCGCCGCAGGCCCGGCGGCAGGGTGCCATCGGCCTGGATTTCGGCCATGCTCGCCCCGGCCATATAGCTGAGATAAAATGGCACGATGGGCAGGATGCAGGGAGAGAAAAACACCAGCAGCCCACCTGCAAGCGCGCCGATCACCGAAACTTCGAACAAGAACATTCCTCCCAGCCGCTTGATGGAGACATATTCTTATAATACGATTCCAGAAATTCAGCCGTCAATTGTGCAGGAGCGCAGCAGGCCATGAAAATCACGCGAAGGCTTCTGGCCGCGCTGACGGGGATCGTGCTGGCGGTGCAGGCAGCGGCCTTTGAACTGGTGATGGTCGAGCAGGCGGGCTGCCAATACTGTGCGCGATGGAATGTGGCGGTCGGGCCGGTCTATCCGAAAACGCCCGAGGGCGCCTTTGCCCCGCTGCGCCGCGTGGATCTGCACCAACCCTTGCCACCGGACCTGAGCCTGCAAGGCAAGGTCGTCTTCACCCCCACCTTCATTCTGGTCGACGAAGGCCGCGAACTGGCTCGGATCGAGGGCTATCCGGGGGAGGAGATGTTCTGGTGGATGCTTGCCAACTTGTTAACAAATAATACGGATTTTAAGGGAGGACCATCATGACCCGTATCGCCCCCATCGCGCTGGCCGCGACCCTTGTCGCCACCTGTGCCACTGCCCAGGACGACGACGCCTTCGTCACCTTCAAGGTGCTGAAACCCGAAGTGGCCTTGCAGGCCGCGCAGGCCGCGCTGGAGCATTGCCGGGCCGGCGGCTACCAGGTGGGCGTCACCGTGGTGGATCGTTTCGGCGTGCCACAGGTGTTTCTGCGCGACCGGTTCGCCGGGGCGCATGTGCAGGACACCTCGTTCCGCAAGGCGTGGACGTCGGTGTCCTTCCGCGCCGGCACCAGCGAGCTCAACGCGACCACGGCGCCGGGGTCGGAGTCCTATGGCATCCGCTTCCTCGACCTGGCCCTGCCGCTGGGTGGCGGACTGGTGGTGCAGGATGGCGACGGCTCCATCGTCGCGGGGATCGGCGTGTCGGGGGCGCCGGGTCCGAGCCTGGACGATGAATGCGCCGAGGCCGGCATCGCCGCGATCGAGGATCAGATCGCCTTCTGATCGCGGGCCTTCGCGCGGCGCAGGCCGCCGCGCGCCACCTGTCCGACGAACGCCAGCAACGACAGCGCGCCGACCAGCGCCATCGCCCCATGCGCCAGCGGATTGGCCGGGGGATGGCCGGTCAGAAGCAGGCAGGCGGCCAGCAGGCTCAGCCCGGTCAGGCCGCCCACCACCACAAGGGTGGTGCCTTGGGGCAGGCGGCGGGCCATCTCCAGCCCCAGCCAGACGCAGACCAGCCCGCCCGCCGCGCCGACCAGCGTGTCGATGGGCCAGTGCATCCCCACCGGCACCCGGCTGAGCGCAACCGCCAGACCACCCGCAAGGGCCAGCGCCCGCGCCCAGGGGGGCGGGCAACAGACCATGACGAACCCCGCCAGCGTCAGGGCGGTCTGGCTGTGACCGGAAGGAAAGCTCTGGTCCGCAGTCAATGCGCCGACGCTGTGGAACTGGTCGGGCGACAACAAGCCAGATGGCCGAAGAACAGGCCAGAAGCCTTTGAAGACATGTGTGAAAGCGGTTCCAAAGACGCTGGCGATCAGCACCGGCCACGCCAGATACCAGCGCCCCGGCAGCAGCACCAGCAGCAGGCAAAGCGCGACGGCGGTGTCGCCGAACTCGGTCAGCACGGCCCAGACCACGGGCGGCGCCAGTGGCATCAATCCGTTCAGCGTGGCAAACCCGGCGTGATAGCCACCGCCCAGAAACAGCGTCGCCGCCGCAAGCAGCAAGGCCAGCGCGGGCCAGAGCAGCCAGCGGCTGAGCGTTGAGCCGGGCAGAGTGGTCTGGACCTTCCGCGCGGCGGCAAGCCCCGGACGGAAGATCCGGCGCATCACACCGACTTCAGATAGGCGGCCAGCAGGTCACGGGCGGCTTCCAGATCGCTTTTGTGGATCATCTCGGTCACCGTGTGGATATAGCGGGTGCCGACCACGATGCCGATGGCGCGGGCCCCGGCGGCGGCCTGCTGGGCGGCGGCGCCGTCCTGACCGCCCGACCGCAGCATGGTGCGCTGCCAGACGATGTCATTGGCCTCGGCCAGTTGTTCGAAGGTCGTCACCAGCCCGCGATCGGCGATGAAAGAGCCGTCGCGCAGGTGGATGCCCACGCCCTTGCCCTGTACCGTGGTGGCATCCTGTTCCGGCACGCCGGGGGTGTCGCAGGCCAGCGTGGTGTCGACGCCGATGCCGATGTCG
Source organism: Meridianimarinicoccus sp. MJW13 (assembly GCF_014901205.1). Lineage (GTDB taxonomy): Bacteria > Pseudomonadota > Alphaproteobacteria > Rhodobacterales > Rhodobacteraceae > Meridianimarinicoccus. The sequence continues at coordinate 166,109 of NZ_JACNMU010000007.1, read as the reverse complement.
GGGCGCACGGCGAAGGCGGCGGTGCGGGCACCGCGCAGGCCAACCTCTTCCTGACAGGTGAAGGCGACGTGGATCTCGGCCTCGGCCGCGTGATCGCCCATGGCGCGCACGGCTTCGATGCCCAGCCAGCAGGCGATGCGGTTGTCCAGCGCCTTGGACACGATCTTGTCGCCCATTTCGACGAAGGGTTCTTCCATCACCACCATGTCGCCGATCCTGACGTGATCCGCGGTGGCCTCGCCCAGGCCCAGGTCGACGAAAAATTCGGCCACTTCGGGCACCTTCTTGCGTTCCTCGGGGGTGGCAATGTGGACCGGGCGACCGCCGGGGTTCATCACGCCGGGCAGATCGCCGCCTTCGGTGCAGACGCGCACGCGGCGCGAGAACAGGTTGCGCGGATCGAAGCCGCCGACGGGCTGCAGGTAGCAAAAGCCCTTGTCGGTGATGTGGCTGACCAGAAAGCCGATCTCGTCCATGTGGCACAGCAGCATGATCTTCTGCGGCGCGTCGCCCTTGCCATTCCGGCGGCACAGCAACGAGCCCATGTTGTCTTCGCGCACCTCATCGAACAGCCCGTCGATTTCAGCGCGGATCAGGTCGCGGACGCGATCCTCCTGTCCGGGCACGCCGGGGGTTTCGCAAAGCCGTTTCAGCAGGTCGATGTTCATGGGGATCCTCGGGATTGTGCGTCGGGCTATCGGTGACCGATAGGCATGCGGCTGTCCAGCCTGTCAGGAGGCCAGAACCCGCATCGCCCGGATTTCGCGTGCCAGATCGGCGGCCATGTCGCGGGCTTGTTCGCGGCGGTCCGGGCGCATGGCATAGACGCCGATGCCGGTCAGCGTGGCTTGCAGGCGCCGGGCTGTCTGGCTGGGGTCGAGCGACGCGGGCAGGGCGCCCTCGGCCTGCGCCTGCCGGTAGATCGCGACAAACGAGGCCTCGCTGCGGTCCAGCAGATCCAGAATCGCGGCGCGCAGAGCCGGTTGGGTCAGGCCCGTGTCCATGCCGGTCTTGGCCAGGAAGCACGCCGGTTGCGGGACATCGTCCCGTACCACCGGGTGCGCCGATTCCACGAAACGCGCCAGTCCTTCCAGAACATCGGGGGCCGCATCCAGAATTTTCTGACGGCTTTCGGCGATTTCCTGAGCATACCGTTCCAACGCCATGCGGAACAGCGTCTCCTTGTTGCCGAAGGCGGCATAGATGCTGCCCGGATGCATGCGCAGGGCCGCTTCGATGTCCTTCAACGAGGTCGCATGGAACCCCTGTTTCCAGAACAGGTCGCGTGCGCGGGACAGCGCCTTGTCGCGGTCGTGGGATTTGGAACGAATGGTCATGGCCCAGATATAGCGCGGCGTTTCACGGATGCACAGGGTGCTGTGATCTCACGCTTGAGTGATCGTTCAAAAAGAGACTTGAGCAACCGCTCCATGGGGCTAGATAGGGCACATCGGCGTGCAACACCAGAAAGGAACCCCTGATGACCGATTTTCCGTCCTACGACCTCGACACAGCCCCCCAGGCCGCCAAACCGTTTCTGGAAAAATCGCAAAAGGCCTTTGGTCGTTTGCCGGGTCTGCACAAGGTGATGGCCGGAGCGCCGGGTCTTCTGGACGTGTACCAGCAGGCGCACGCCGCGTTTCAGAACTCCAGCCTCGACAAGGACGAACTGACGGTTGTCTGGCAGGCGATCAACGTCGAACATGGCTGCCACTACTGCGTGCCTGCCCACACCGGCATTGCCAACATGATGGGCGTCGATCCCGCGCTCAGCGAAGCGCTGCGCAACGAAGCACCGTTGGGAAATGACGCGCTGGAAGCCCTGCGGACCTTCACCCTGGCCATGGTGCGCCAGCGCGGCGAGGTGTCCGAGGCGCAGCTTGCCGCCTTCTATGCCGCCGGTTATGGCCCCCAGCAGGTTCTGGAAGTCATCCTGGGCATCAGCCAGAAGGTGATGTCGAATTACGTCAATCACATCGCCCAGACCCCGGTGGACGAGGTGATGCAGAAGTTCGCATGGGAAAAGAAGTCAGATCAGGCCGCCTGATCCGGTTCCTCCCCTGTGACACCAAGAGGCGGCCGCCCAAGGGTCGCCTCTTGGCATTGGGGCTTTCGTCCGCGCCTTGGGCAAGCTAAGACGGCTCGGGTTTGAAGACCGGCACAGGACGAGGAGTTTCCCATGGCCAATGTGGTCGTCGTAGGCGCCCAGTGGGGCGACGAAGGCAAAGGCAAGATTGTCGACTGGCTCAGCGAGCGGGCGGATGTGATCGCGCGCTTCCAGGGCGGGCACAATGCCGGCCATACGCTTGTCATCGATGGCAAGGTCTACAAACTGCATGCGCTGCCCTCGGGTGTGGTGCGTGGCGGCAAGCTGTCGGTGATCGGCAACGGCGTGGTGCTGGACCCCTGGCATCTGGTCAAGGAGATCGCCACCGTGCAGGCGCAGGGCGTGGAAATCACTCCGGAAACCCTGATGATCGCCGAGAACACGCCGCTGATCCTGCCCATCCATGGCGAGCTGGATCGCGCCCGCGAGGAAGCTGCCTCGAAAGGCACCAAGATCGGCACCACCGGCCGTGGCATCGGTCCGGCCTATGAAGACAAGGTTGGCCGCCGGTCGGTCCGCGTGGCGGATCTGGCCGATGATGCCACGCTCGAGGCCCGCGTGGACCGCGCGTTGCAGCACCACGATCCGCTGCGCAAGGGTCTGGGGATCGAGGCCGTGGATCGCGACGGGCTGGTTGCCCAGCTCAAGGAGATCGCGGCGCAGATCCTGCCCTATGCGGCCCCGGTCTGGAAGGTGCTGAACGAAAAGCGCAAGGCCGGCAAACGGATCCTGTTTGAAGGTGCGCAGGGCGCGTTGCTGGACATTGATTTCGGCACCTATCCCTTCGTCACCTCGTCGAATGTGATCGCCGGGCAGGCGGCCACCGGGGTCGGCATCGGGCCGGGCTCCATCGACTATGTGCTGGGGATCGTGAAAGCCTATACCACCCGCGTCGGCGAAGGGCCGTTCCCGACCGAGCTGGACGACGACGATGGCCAGCGGCTGGGCGAACGCGGTCATGAGTTCGGGACCACCACCGGGCGCAAGCGCCGCTGCGGCTGGTTCGACGCCGCGCTTGTGCGCCAGACCTGTGCCACCTCGGGTGTCACCGGCATCTCGCTGACCAAGCTAGATGTGCTGGACGGGTTCGAAACCCTGAAGATCTGCGTCGGCTACGATCTGGACGGCGCGCGGCTGGACTATCTGCCCACCGCCGCCGACCAGCAGGCCCGCTGCAAACCGATCTATGAAGAAATGCCGGGCTGGTCCGAAAGCACCGAAGGAGCGCGCAGCTGGGCCGATCTTCCGGCCAATGCCATCAAGTACGTGCGCCGGGTCGAAGAGCTGATCGACTGCCCGGTTGCGCTTCTGTCGACCTCGCCGGAACGCGAAGACACCATCCTGGTGACGGATCCTTTCGCGGACTGATCCTTGACTTCCCCGCCCCGGCGCACAGTTGCCGGGGCAAAGGATGCGGAGAAATTGCCCATGGCCCTGTCGTACAAAGCCCGCCGTCGCTGGTCGCTGGTGATCCTGCTGGTGGGGATGCCGGCCTATGTTGTCGCGGTGGTCACCGTGCTGAACCTGCTGGACCGGCCGCCCTTCGTGGTCGAATTGCTGGTCTATGTTCTGCTGGGCCTGCTCTGGGCGATCCCGTTCCGCTTCGTATTCCGCGGCATCGGCAAGCCCGACCCTGACGCCGAAACCGGCGAGGAGGGCAAATCGCCGTGACAGCGCCCGAGCCTCTGGTCACCACGCAGACGCCGGTCACGCTGGTGGGCGGCGGCGGGCTGCGCGACAAGGATCTGCACACCTGCCTTACCCGTGGTCCCGTGCTGGTGGCTGCCGATGGCGGTGCCGATGCAATCCTGGGCCGGGGCTTGCGCCCGGACGCGGTGATCGGCGACATGGATTCGCTGACCGCGGCGGGGCGCGCGGAACTGTCCCCGCAGGTGCAGCACCACATCCCCGATCAGGACAGCACCGATTTCGAGAAATGCCTGACCCGCATCGCAGCACCACTGGTGCTGGGCGTGGGGTTCACCGCCCGGCGTCTTGACCACACGCTGGCGGTCTTCAACACGCTGGTCCGCCATCCGACCCGGCGCTGCGTGCTGATCAACAAGTCCGAGGCCATCACCCTGCTGCCGCCCGAGATCGCGCTGCCGCTGGAACCGGGCTGCCGCGTATCCCTGTTTCCCATGGGGGCTGTGACCGGGCAGAGCAGCGGGCTGGAATGGCCGATCGACGGACAGGGGTTCGCGCCGGATGGCGCCATCGGCACCTCGAACCGCGCCACCGGCCCGGTACATCTGACATTGGATGCGCCACGAATGCTGGTCTTCCTGCCGCGTGGACGACTGAATGTGCTGCTGGAAGCGCTGGAGGCCGCGCCTCGGTGGGCCGAAGGCTGAGCTTTTTGCCCTATTGCCCTCGCAGCCGGGTCAAAGGCTGCGTATAGATATGGCCAGTTGCAGGGAGTCACTGATGTCCGAACCTCTTTCTCAGGCTGATGCCGGAAAATTCGCCGCGGCGCGCGGCGCGGTGGATCTTGTCGAAGACGGTATGAAACTGGGGTTGGGCACCGGCTCGACCGCGAACTGGATGGTGCGGGCACTGGCCGCCCGTGTGGCGCGGGAAGGGCTGTCGCTGACCTGCGTGCCGACTTCGACCCGGACCGGCGATCTGGCGCGGGCGCAGGGTCTGAGGGTGGTCACGCTGGACGAAGCCGGATGGCTGGACCTGACCATCGACGGGGCCGATGAATTCGACCCGGCGCTGAACCTGATCAAGGGCGGCGGCGGCGCGCATCTTCAGGAAAAGATCGTGGCGGCGGCCTCGAACCGGATGGTGGTCATCACCGATCCCAGCAAGGACGTGGCGCAACTGGGCGCTTTCCCCCTGCCGGTCGAGATCACGCCGTTCGGCAAGGGCGTCACAAGCAAGCTGATCGACAAGGTGCTGGAAACCGCTGCCGTGGGCGCACGCAGCAGCCGGCTGCGGATGCAGGGTGATGCGCCCTTCGTCACCGACGAGGGCAACCACATCGTCGACCTGGCGCTGGCGCGGATCGACGCCCCGGCGGATCTGGCCGCAGCACTGCTGCAGATCCCCGGCGTGGTGGAAACCGGACTGTTCCTGGGCCTGTGTGACGCGGTTGTGATTGGCCATCCCGACGGGCGCGTGGAAACCCGTCGTGCGGATGGATCGGCGCCAGTTCTTGCCCGGGTCGACCCGGCCGAGGCAGCGGCCCTTCCGGCAGCATGACGACGCAGTTTCAGGAGACGCGGTATGAGTTTTGATTTCGACCTTTTCGTGATCGGTGGCGGGTCCGGCGGTGTGCGCGCGGCCCGCGTGGCGGCGCAGGGCGGGGCCAGGGTTGGTCTGGCCGAGGAAAGCCGTATGGGCGGCACCTGTGTGATCCGGGGCTGCGTGCCGAAGAAGCTGATGGTGTTTGCGTCCTCCTACCGCGCGGTGTTCGACGATGCGCGCGGCTATGGCTGGGACGTTTCCAACGGCGAGTTGGACTGGCCGGGGTTTCGTGGCAAGCTCGAGGCGGAACTGGACCGGCTGGAAGGGGTCTATCAGGGCATCCTGACCCGCAACGACGTGGACTGGCACAACCAGCGCGCCGTGATCCGCGATCCGCATACGGTGGAACTGGCCGATGGCACAACCTATACCGCCAAGCACATACTGGTCGCCACCGGCGGGCGTCCCTTCGTGCCCGAGATGGACGGTGCCGAACATGTCATCACCTCGAACGACATCTTCCATCTTGAGCAGTTGCCCAAGTCGATTCTGATTGTCGGCGGCGGCTTCATTGCATGTGAGTTCGCGTGCATTCTCAATGGTTTGGGCGTCGAAGTTACACAGTTTTATCGTGGCGCGCAGATCCTGCGCGGCTTCGATGACGAGGCGCGCGGGCTGGTGGCCGAAAAGATGATCGAAGGCGGCGTCACGCTGCACACCGGCACCAATGTGGTCGAGATGGAGGATCGCGGCGCCGAAGGCATCTGGGTCAAGGCCACCGACGGCTCGCACCGCACCTATGAGAAAGTCATGTATGCCACCGGCCGCGTGCCCAATACCGAGGGTCTGGGGCTTGAGGAACTGGGCGTCGAGATCGGCCGCCGCGGCGAAGTGGTCGTGGACCAGTATTCGCAGACCGCGGTGCCGTCGATCTATGCTATTGGGGATGTGACCAACCGGATCAACCTGACCCCGGTCGCGATCCGCGAGGGCATGGCCTTCGTGGAAACCGTGTTCAACGGCAACCCCACGGCACCGGATCACGAACTCGTGGCCTCTGCCGTGTTCACCCAGCCGGAACTGGGCACCGTGGGTCTGACCGAGGAGGCCGCCCGCGAACAGGAGCCGATCGAGGTCTACTGCACCTCGTTCAAGGCGATGCAGTCGGCCTTTGCGGGCCGCGACGACCGGGTGCTGATGAAACTGATTGTCAGTCAGGAAACGCGCCGCGTTCTGGGCTGTCACATTGTGGCACCGCAGGCCGGCGAGATGATCCAACTGGCCGCCATTGCGGTGAAAATGGGGGCCACCAAGGAACAGTTCGACGCCACCGTGGCGGTGCATCCGACCATGGCCGAGGAACTGGTCACCATGAAGGACCCCATGCGCACGGCTTGATATTCCCGCTCGTGCGCTCATCTAGAATTCAAGACGTCTTGAGACGAAACAGGAAGAAGGCTTCACATGGCAGGAAACAGCGGAGGTCCCTGGGGAAGCGGCGGAGGCCGTAATTCAGGTAACGGCGGCGGCGGCGATGGCAGCGGCGGCGACAATCGCGGGGGCGGGCGCCGTCCCGGACAGGGCGATCAGCCCCAGATCCCAGAAATCGACGAGATTGTCCGCAAGGGCCAGGAACAGCTCAAGGTTCTGATGGGCGGCCGCGGCGGCAAGGGCGGCGGCTTTGGCGGCGGTCCGAAGATGTCCAAGGGGGCGCTCGGCCTGGGCGCTATCGTGCTGGTGGGCGTTTGGGTGTTCGCCTCGCTCTACACCGTGAAGCCGGAAGAACAATCGGTGGAACTGTTCCTTGGCAAATACAGCCAGACCGGCAATCCGGGTCTGAACTTCGCGCCCTGGCCCCTCGTGACCTACGAGGTTCTGCCGGTGACGCGCGAACAATCCGAGGACATCGGAGACGGCCGCAACACCGGGGATGATGGCGGGCTGATGCTGACCACCGACGAAAACATCGTCGACATCGACTTCCAGGTGGTCTGGAACATCAACGACCCGGCGAAATTCCTGTTCAACCTGCGCGACCCGGTCCAGACCGTGCGCTCGGTGTCTGAATCGGCGATGCGCGAGATCATCGCGCGTTCGGAACTGGCGCCGATCCTGAACCGCGACCGCGGCATGATCGAAGCCAGCGCACAGGAACTGATCCAGTCGACGCTGGAAAGCTATGACAGCGGCATCAACATCGTCCGGGTCAACCTTGCCAAGGCCGACCCGCCGATCGAGGTGATCGACGCCTTCCGCGAAGTGCAGGCCGCCGAGCAGGAACGGGATCGTCTGGAACGTCAGGCCGACGCCTATGCCAACCGGGTTCTTGCCGGGGCACGGGGTGAAGCCGCACAGCTTCTGGAAGAGGCCGAAGGCTATCGCGCGCAGGTCGTCAACGAAGCTCAGGGTGAGGCCAGCCGTTTCCTCGCCGTTCTGAAAGAATACTCTGCCGCGCCGGAAGTGACCCGCAAGCGTCTGTACCTGGAAACCATGGAAAAGGTTCTGGGTGACGTCGACAAGGTCATCCTGAACGACAATGGCTCGGGCACAGGGCAGGGCGTCGTGCCCTACCTGCCGCTGAATGAGCTGCGTCGCAACAGCGCCCAGCAATAAGGAGAATGAGCATGAAGAAAGCAACATTCCTGCTGCCGGCTGCGGTTGTGGTCGGGGCGCTGGTGCTGTCCTCGCTGTTCATCGTCGATGAACGTCAGAAGGCCCTGGTGCTGCAATTCGGCCAGATCAAGGCCGTGAAGGAAGACCCGGGATTGGCGATGAAGATCCCCTTCATCCAGGAGGTCGTGCGCTATGACGACCGCATCCTGTCGCTGGACACGCCGCCCATCGAAGTCACGCCGTCGGATGACCGGCGCCTGATCGTCGATGCCTTCGCGCGCTACCGGATCGCCGATGTGGTTCAGTTCCGTCAGGCCGTTGGTGTTGGTGGGCTACGCGTCGCCGAGGATCGTCTGGCCGGCATCCTCACCACCCAGACCCGTCAGGTTCTGGGTGCGGATGGGGTCACGTCGAACACCATCCTGTCGGCGGATCGGGCCGAACTGATGACCCGGATCCGCGACCAGTCCGCCGCGCGCGCCTCGGCGCTGGGGCTGGATGTGGTCGACGTGCGGCTCGTGCAGACCAACCTTCCGGATCAGAACCTTGACGCCACCTTTGCCCGGATGCGGGCGGAACGGGAACGCGAAGCCGCCGACGAGATCGCGCGCGGCGAGGAAGCGGCCCAGCGGGTGCGGGCGCAAGCCGACCGGACCGTGGTGGAACTGGTATCAGAATCCACGCGGGACGCCGAGATCACCCGCGGTGAAGCCGATGCTGAACGCAACCGCGTCTTTGCGCAGGCCTATGGTGCCGATCAGGACTTCTTCGAGTTCTACCGGTCGCTGACCGCCTATGAGCGGGCGATCAAGGGCGGCAATTCGTCCATGGTCATCACACCGGACAGCGAGTTCTTCGACTATCTGGATGGCTCCATGGGGCGCGATAATTGATCGTCCTGACGGCCATCGGGTTTGTCCTGGTGGCCGAGGGGCTGGTGCTGGCACTGGCCCCGAAGCGACTTGAAGATCTGGCCGCCTTTCTGGCCACGCTTTCCATCGACACGCGCCGGGCCCTCGGGCTTGGCGCGTTGGCGTTCGGGGTGTTGCTGTTGTGGCTGACCGGCGGCACCGGTGGCGGATAGATCGCTGTAGTCGTGGCTAATGTTGATCCGAACCGGGTTGGCCTGCGTAATCGAGATACCTTGCCTTATTGGAGTTCGCGATGCGTTCCGTTCTGGTCTCTGCCCTAGCCCTGCTTCCCCTGCCAGTCTTGGCGCAGGAACGTCCCGATCTGGCGACTTACGAGATCACCACGGGCGCGCTGTATCAATCGAAGGCCGATATCGACGGTGGCGGCTCGGTCAGCGCCAGCGCCGGGGTGGTGAACTTCGGCGCGTCCTTCCTGTTGACCCGCCGCACCGGCGTCGGCGTCGGCGTCGAGATCGGCCGGGGCCGCTATGACTTCGACGATGTGCCCGCCATCGGCAAGAGTTTCGACTATCGCAGCGACAGCATTTCGTTGTCTTATGACTTCCGCCTTGGCGATACGGGCTTCGGCTTCATCGCCCCGACCGTGCGCTGGAACGGCGAGATCGACGGCGACATGGACAAGGCGATGACCTGGGGCATGTTTGCCGGGGCGGCGTGGCGGGTCTCGCCCAACCTGGTGATCGGCCCGGCGCTGGGGATCTTCTCCAAGCTGGACGACGACGTGCAGGTGTTCCCCTTCCTGCTGGTGGAATGGGACATCACCGAGCGTCTGCAACTGGCCACCGGGGAAGGGCTCGGCGCCACCCAGGGGCCGGGTCTGGCACTGACCTACGCCCTGAACGACGCGTGGAGCGTCGGCATCGCTGGCCGGGTCGAGAACGTGGAATTCCGTCTGGACGACGACGCCAGCGTGCCGGACGGTATCGCCCGCGACCAGAGCTTTCCGCTGGTGGCCAGTGTCGGATGGGAACCCAACGACCAGGTCCGCCTTGCCGCCTTTGCCGGGGTGCAGACCAATGGCCGCTTCACGCTCAGCGACAAGGATGGCCGCAAGCAGGTGCAGCGCGACTATGACAACGCGCCGATCTTCGGGGCGATCCTGAACATCACTTTCTGACGCGGTTCACATCTTTCACGCAGGTGTGACAGCAATTGCAACGGCGAGGGAGTTGGCTTTTTCGTCGCGACACCCCCATATTGCGTATCAAACAGACCGCATGTTTCCGAGCGGCCTGCCTGAACGAACGAAAAAGGAGATCACAGTGCGCTTCAGCGATATTTCCCAACCCTCTCAGGTGCGGGCGGCCATCGTGGCGCTTGGGCTTGGCTTTGCGGTTGCCCTTGGACAGGGCCAGCCCGTCGAAGCCCGGGGTGCGCCTGACAGCTTCGCCGATCTGGCAGAACAGGTCAGCGACGCCGTGGTCAACATCACCACACGTACCACCGTTGCCACGGCCAGTGGTGAGAACATGCCGATCATTCCCGATGGCTCGCCGTTCGAGGACTTCTTCCGAGACTTCATGGATCGCAACGGCCAGGGCGACCAGCAGCGCCAGCGGCGCGGTTCGGCGCTGGGATCGGGCTTCGTGGTGTCGGAAGACGGCTATATCGTCACCAACAACCACGTCATCGAATCCGCCGACGAGATCATGATCGAGTTCTTTGGCGGCACCGAGCTTCCGGCGGAAGTCATCGGCACCGATCCGAAAACCGACATCGCGCTGCTCAAGGTCGACAGCGACACCCCGCTGCCCTTCGTCACTTTCGGCGACAGCGAAGCCGCCCGCGTGGGCGACTGGGTCATGGCCATGGGCAACCCGCTGGGGCAGGGGTTCTCGGTCTCTGCCGGCATCGTCTCGGCGCGCGGCCGGGCGCTGTCGGGCAGCTATGACGACTACATCCAGACCGACGCGGCGATCAACCGGGGCAACTCGGGCGGGCCGCTGTTCAACATGGACGGTCAGGTGATCGGCGTGAACACCGCGATCCTGTCGCCCAACGGCGGTTCCATCGGCATCGGCTTTGCCATGTCGTCCTCGGTGGTGAAGAACGTGGTCGACCAACTCAAGCAGTTCGGCGAAACCCGCCGCGGCTGGCTGGGTGTGCGGATCCAGAACGTGACCGAGGAACTGGCCGATGCGCTGGGACTTGAGACCGCCGAAGGCGCGCTGGTCACCGATGTGCCGGAAGGTCCGGCGCTGGATGCCGGGATGAAGTCGGGCGACGTGATTCTCAGCTTCGACGGCACCGATGTGAGCGACACCCGCGAACTGGTGCGCAAGGTCGGCAACACCTCGGTCGGCAAGGCCGTGCGGGTCACCGTGTTCCGCGATGGCAAGACCGAAACGCTGATGGTCACGCTTGGCCGTCGCGAGACCGCCGAAACCGTGCCGGCCGCCGCCGCCGCCAACGAACCGATCCAGGACACCGTCCTGGGCATGGATGTGACGGTTCTGAACGACGAGTTGCGCAGCCAGCTGGGTCTGGAAGAAGACAGCACCGGCCTGGTGGTCACCGATCTGGATGAAGACAGCGACGCCTTCGAGAAGGGTCTGCGCAGCGGTGACGTGATCGCCGAAGCCGGGCAGGAGAAGGTCAGCTCGGTCACCGACCTTCAGGATCGCATCGCCGATGCCCGCGAGGCTGGCCGCAAGTCGCTGCTGCTGCTGGTGCGCCGGGGCGGGGATCCGCGTTTCGTGGCGCTCTCGGTGGACTGACACCGATCATGTGATCAACGGATGGGGCGCCTTCGGGCGCCCTTTTTCGTGGCGGACGCCCGGAACGGAGCAACACGGATCGCTTGCCATTCATGGTCGCGCGCCAAAAATCCGGGCAGTTGGCGAACTTGTCCTAGGCGGGTCGCGGATGGGGTGCAATAGTCGGGAGGCACCAGACGGAAAGCCATATGACACATCCAAATTTCAAGCCCCAGGTCCAGGATCAGGCCGGAGAGTTCACGGCCGCTGAAATGGGGGCCTTGGCGCATCTCTATCGCGGCGAGGTTTACCGCAGCACGATCTGGCGCACCCGGCTGGACCAGACCACCAACTGGTCGGTGGTGACCACGGGGCTGGCCCTGTCGCTGACCTTTGCCGGACCCGAGGCGACGCCGCTGCCGCTGTTGCTGGTGGGTCTGCTGGTGGGCGTTTTCCTGATGTTCGAAGCGCGCCGCTATCGCTATTTCAACGTCTGGCGGGCGCGCTGCCGATTGATGGAAACCGACATGTACGGCCCGATGCTGCGCGGCGAGGGCGTGCTCATGGATGGCAAGTGGAACACGCTGCTGGCCTCGGACTATATCCATCCGACGTTTCATATCTCGTTCCTGCGGGCGATGGGGCGGCGGTTGCGGCGCAACTATGCCTATATCCTGTCGGTGCAGGCGGTGGCCTATTTCGGAAAGCTGCTGATCCATCCGGTTCCGGCCGCCGATTTCGCCGAGTTCATCCAGCGTGCCGCCATCGGCCCGGTCCATGGCGGCTGGGTCTTCCTGCTGGGGGTGGCTTTCCACGGCAGCTGGATCATCGTCGCGGTCTGGACGCAGATGATCGAAAAGCGGGTGCGGGCCGCGGCGGGGCGCAAGCATCTGATCTCGATCGCCTGACCGGCTGGCGCCGGGGCGCGGGTCACGAGGTCATAAGCGTGTCCAGCAGGGCCGAGATATCTTCGACCTGTTCGGCGACCACATGGGTGACAGAGTTCTCGCGCTGGATGCGCCCGGTCACCCGCAGCAGCCGCCCGGCGATCACGGCGCGGCGGTGCACGTCGAACAGCGATTTCCAGACCACCACGTTGACCACACCGGTCTCATCCTCAAGCGTCAGGAAGATTACCCCCTTGGCGGTGCCGGGCCGCTGGCGCACCAGCACCAGCCCGGCCACGGTTACCCGCGCACCATTGGGCGGGCGATCCAGCCAGGCGGCCGGCAGGGCCAGCGGCGGGCGGGGCCACTGGATGTCAGACGGGGCTGGGGTCAGGCTGCGGGGCATGTGAACAAAGATAGAACAATGCGACGATTTCACAAGGGCGCGTGCGGCTCTGGAAAATCCCGTCGCGCTGGCCTATGTCCCGCCTCAGCGAGAGTTTGCAAGTGAGCCAGGCAGAAGGGGCAGAACATGCCGAAGATCACCTATATCGAGCACAATGGAACCGAGCATGTCGTCGATGTGCCCGTGGGGCTGACCGTGATGGAAGGCGCGCGCGACAACAACGTGCCCGGGATCGAGGCCGATTGCGGCGGCGCCTGCGCCTGTTCCACCTGCCATGTCTACCTGCATCCCGACTGGATCGAGAAGGTGCCCGCCGCCGATCCGATGGAAGAGGACATGCTGGATTTCGCCTATGAGCCCGAGCCGGGGCGGTCGCGCCTGACCTGCCAGATCAAGGTGACCGACGATCTGGACGGGCTGGTTGTACAGATGCCCGAAAAGCAGATCTGAGCCATGTGTATCGGGCGGGCGGCGGTGCCGGGGCTGCTGGCAGGGGTGCTGGCGATGTTTCTGGCGCTGCCGGTCGCGGCCGAGATCACCGGCGCCCGCTACGCCGATCCCACCACCCGCTATCCGCATGCGGTGCTGGGCGATGGCATCGAACATGGCGCGCTGGTGCTGGAACGTGCCGACGCGCCGCCCCTGCGGCTGGTGTTGCCCGACACGCGGGTGTTCGAGGACACAGCGCCACGTCTGGCGGACGTGGATGGCGACGGGCAGGCCGAGGTTGTGGTGGTCGAAAGCGACCAGCGGCGCGGGGCGCGTCTGGCGATCTATGATGCCACCGGCCTGCGCTATGCCACCCCCTTCATCGGCACGCGGTTCCGCTGGCTGGCGCCGGCGGGGATCGCGGATCTGGACGGCGACGGCAGGATCGAGATCGCCTATGTGGACCGCCCGCATCTGGCCAAGACCCTGCGCGTCTGGCGCATCGAGGATGGGGCGCTGGTGCCGGTGGCAGACCTGCCGGGCGTGACCAACCACCGGATCGGAGAGCGTGACATCTCGGGCGGGGTGCGGGACTGCGGGCAGGGCGCCGAACTGGTGCTGGCCACGGGCAACTGGGGCGATCTGGTGGCGGTGCAGTTGCGAGAGGGTCAGTTGAGTGCCCGCCGCCTGGGCAAGCCCACCGATGCGGCGGGCTTTGACGCGGCCCTGGCCTGTGCCGACTGATCGGCTGGCCTGATCTCAGACTCTTCGGGAAACTCCGGTCCCATGCTAGGCTTCGCCCGGTCCGATGATTTTCGGTAAGGGAGGAGCCGCCATGCGTTACACGATACTGGATGAAGATGCCGAAGGGGTTTCCCACTTTCAGGAGGCCGATTTCCTGCTGGAAGAGACCCATTTCGCGCCGCCCGCAGCACCGATGCTGCTGTCCGAGAAGATCCCCGCAAGCGCGCTGGTGGCCCTGACCCTGCCCGCAGGCTGGGTGGGGGTTCCGCACAATTCGCCGCTGGAACAAGTGGCCTTCATCCTGCGCGGCCTGTTCCGGGTCGAGGCCGGGGACGGCGAGGTCCGTGATTTCGGGCCGGGTGACATCTTCTGGATGAAGGATGTGACGGGCGGTGGCCATGCCTCGCGCGCGATGAACGGCGAAGCGGTCGAGATGATGGTGGTGCAGTTCCCGACCGACGGATAGGGGGCGCTCCCGCCCCCGTTGCGACACCGTGCGGTGTCTGACGGGGTTGGGCCGTGCCGCGCCCTGACGGGCGCGGCGGTTGCGCGCACCGGTCCGCTGTGGGCCTGCAAGAATGCCAAGGGATACTGCTGAGAGGCGTTTGAGCGGCAGGTCTGCCCCTCAAGGCGCCGCGTCCATGGTCAGGGCCCGCCGGACCCGGCAAGCGCCCCGGTTGCCCTAGTGGCCGCCCGAGAACACCAGTGTCCGGACCGGCAGCAACAACACCTGTGCCCGCAAGATGATTGCGTGCAGCAGGCCGACCGTGTCCACCCCGTGCATCCCGAGCCGTGTCAAGAATGGCAGATCGGCGCTTTCCAGTTGCGCGTGAAAACTGGTGTAGGCGTTGGCGACACAGGAACTGCCGGGCGGAACCGCATTGGTCTGCCCTTCAAACAACGGTTGCAGGGTGGCGGTCAGCGACCCCGGTGCCGGCGCATTGCCCGGATCGAGCAGCCGGTCCGAGGGCCGGAACTGCCCCGAGGCGATCACCGGCTGCACCGAAGTCACCACCATCGGGATGATCTTGAACGGTTGCGTGGCGCAGGCGATCTCGGCCAGCATGCCGGGCTTGACGACCTGGCCTGTCAACTGTCCGAAACCTGCCAGAAACACACCCCGATCGAACTCATGCGGGATCAGGATGCCGGCCGGGCGCAGGACGGAGGAGATATAGTCGCCGACCTGCAGCCCGAATTGCTCGACCGTGCCGTCGACCCCGGCCACGACCAGAGTCTTGTCCAACTCGGCCTGTGCTTGCGCCAATTGCGCATTGGCGGTAGCCAGTTGCGCCGGGAGCAATTCGTTGATCTGGGTTTCGATGGCCGCCCGCTGGGCTTGCGCGGCGTCCACGGCGCCTAGCCGGGATTCGACCGAGTTCTGCAGCCGGTCGATCTCGCGCCCGGCCACCACATCGGGGTTGCGCGCCTGCAGGTTCAACTGGCGGGCCAGTTCATCTTCGGACTGTTCGAGCGCGCCGATGGCCTGATCGATGGTGCCTTCGGCGGCCGTGAGCTGATTTTGGGCCACCAGCGCGGCGGCCTCGATCTCGGCAATGCGACGGGTGGCGGTGTCCAGGGCGGTCTGCTGCGAGGAATCCTCGATCTTGAAGATCGGATCACCGGTCTTCACCTCCTGTTTCGAGATCACGTAGACAGCTTCGACCCGTCCGGCGATCTGCGGCAGGATGGTGACCGTGCGATAGTAGGACGATACAGCCGTGGTCGACGGGTGGAAGTAGAACACCGTTGTGATCAGGCCGATGGTCAGCATGAAGCACCCGGTCAGCCCCCAGCGCAATTCGTACCAGACTGTGAACAGGTTGATTTCCTGGCCGATCCGCTTGCCCTGTATCAGGCGGCGATACAGGTAGTCCGGCAGGATCGTGAAGAACGAGCAGAACATCAGTTCAAACATGATCGGTCTCCGCCGCCGGTTTGGCCGCATCCTCGCCGGTCACGGTTTCGGGCAGGCCCTGACGGCCGGTTGCCTTTTCCAGAGAGGCCGCGATGCTGCGTAACGGGGTCATGAAATCGGGGATGTCGAGAAAGACCAGCAGCAAGGCGCCCACCCAGAAGATGTTGTTGTGGGTGAACAGCGCCAGCAGGGTCATCACGCCGATCAACTGGAACTGGGCCGAGTTGGAGCTATGCGCCATCCGGTCGGGCAGGGAGTGCAGGTACAGATACAACACCCCCAGCAGCAGGATGGCGACCACCAGGAAGATCCCGACGTTCACCAGCATCTGGTCGGTCTGGCCCGGGGCGGTGATGAAGCGGGGCAGATGCTCTGGTGCGAGGGGGTGGATGGGCAAAGCGGGGTCGGCCATGGCGGGATATCCTTGTAGATGCGAAGGAGCCCGGGGCCGGGCCATTGCCTGGGGTCTACCAACCCGGATGACGCTGGGGCAAGGGTTTTCGCCCCTGGGGGAGCCAGGGGGGAATCGCCCGTCAGTTCAGCGCGCGCCAGCCGATGTCGCGGCGGCAGATGCCCTCGGGCCAGTTGGTGCCATCGACCAGCGCATAGGCGCGGTCGCGGGCCTCGGCCAGGGTTGCGCCGCGCGCCGTGGCATTCAGCACCCTTCCGCCGTTGGCGGTAATCTTGCCGTCGACTTCCTTGGTGCCGGCGTGGAACATCATGTGAAAACTGTCGGCGGGCAGGGCGTCGAGGCCCTTGATCTCGCTGCCCTTGGCATAGCTGCCGGGATAGCCCTGTGCAGCGAGCACCACGGTCATGGCATGATCATCGGCCCAGGTGACCTGGGTGTCGGCCAGACGGCCTTCGGCGCAGGCGTGCAGCAGGTCGAAGGCCTGCGCGCCCAGCCGCAGCATCAGGGCCTGGCATTCCGGATCGCCGAAGCGGACGTTGTATTCCACCAGGCGCGGTGCGCCGTCCTGGATCATCAGCCCGACGTAGAGCACGCCCTGGTAGGGGGTGCCGCGCGCCACCATCTCGCGCAGGGTCGGATAGACGATCTCGGTCATGGTGCGTTCGGCGATCTTGTCAGTCAGCACCGGTGCGGGGGAATAGGCGCCCATGCCGCCAGTGTTGGGGCCGGTGTCGCCTTCGCCGATGCGCTTGTGATCCTGCGCGGTGCCCACGGGCAGGGCGACCTCGCCGTCGCAGAGCACGAAGAACGAGGCTTCCTCGCCCTCCATGAATTCCTCGATCACCACCTCGGTCCCGGCGCCGCCAAAGACGCCGCCGAACATGTCGTCGATGGCGTCCAGGGCTTCGGCTTCGGTCATGGCGACGATTACGCCCTTGCCCGCCGCCAGACCGTCGGCCTTGACCACGATCGGCGCGCCTTGTGCGCGGATATAGTCCTTGGCCGGGGCGGCTTCGGTGAAGCGCGCCCAGGCGGCGGTGGGGGCACCGGCGGCGTCGCAGATTTCCTTGGTGAAGGATTTCGACGCTTCCAGCTTGGCCGCGTCCGCCGATGGGCCGAAACACAGGATGCCGGTGGCGCGCAATTCGTCCGCCACCCCGGCGGCCAGCGGTGCCTCGGGGCCGATGATGACGAAGTCGATGGCGTTCTCGACGCAGAATTGGGCGACCGCCGGGCCATCATTGATGTCGAGGTCGGCCAGTTCGGCGATATCCGCCATTCCGGCGTTGCCGGGGGCCGTGATCAGGCGGTCGCATTTGGGGTTTTGCTGCGCCGCCCATGCCAGCGCATGCTCACGGCCCCCGCCGCCCAGGATCAGAATGTTCATCGCCGCCCTCCTTGGCCTTTTCGGCCTTGGGTTCTAGGGTGCGGGTCCGAGATGCGCAAGCAAAGGCCCGTCAATGTCCGACCTGTTCGAAGATCCAAGCCCCGTACCGGGGGACAATGCCCCCGAATTCACCGTTTCCGAGATTTCCGGCGCGGTGAAAAAGACCATCGAGGGGGGATTCGCCCGCGTCCGGGTGCGCGGCGAGCTGGGCCGTGTGTCGCGCCCGCGCTCGGGCCATGTCTATCTGGACCTGAAGGACGACCGGTCGGTGCTGGCAGGTGTGATCTGGAAAGGCCAGGCGGCCAAGCTGGCAACCCAGCCCGAAGAGGGGCTTGAGGTGATCGCCACCGGGCGGCTGACCACCTTTCCCGGCCAGTCGAAATACCAGATGGTGATCGACAGCATCACACCTGCCGGTGCGGGTGCCCTGATGGCCATGCTGGAAAAGCGCAAGAAGATGCTGGAGGCCGAGGGGCTGTTCGCGCCCGAGCGCAAGCGGCCGCTGCCCTATCTGCCCCAGATCATCGGCGTGGTGACCTCTCCCTCGGGCGCGGTAATCCGCGACATCCTGCACCGGCTGCGCGACCGGTTTCCGTCCAAGGTGCTGATCTGGCCGGTGGCGGTGCAGGGCGAGCGTTGTGCGCCAGAGGTGGCGCGCGCCATCGAGGGCTTCAACCGGATGACCCCCGGCGGTGCGCTGCCCCGGCCCGATGTGCTGATCGTGGCGCGCGGCGGCGGCTCGATCGAGGATCTGTGGGGCTTCAACGAGGAGGTCGTGGCGCGGGCGGCGGCGGCGTCCGAGATCCCGCTGATTTCGGCGGTGGGGCATGAGACCGACACCACGCTGATCGATTTCGTGTCGGACCGGCGCGCTCCGACCCCGACGGCGGCGGCGGAAATCGCGGTGCCGGTGCGGGCCGAGCTTCTGGCCTTTACCGAAGGCATGGGCGCGCGGCTGGCCGGGGCGCACGCGCGCAGCGCCGCACAGCGCGGCCAGCGGTTGCGGGATCTGTCGCGGGCGTTGCCGCGCCCGCAGGATCTGACCCGCCATGCAGAGCAACGGTTCGACGCGGTTTCGCAACGCCTGCCGGTGGCCTTGCGCAGCCGTGTGCATCAGGAACGCGCGCGTCTGAACAGCGCCAAGGGCAGCCTGCATCCGGGCCGCCTGAACGACCGGTTGGAGGCTCAGCGTCAGCGGCTGGCAGTGGCAGGCAAGCGGTTGGACCGGGCGGCCGAGACCTTCCAGTCGCGCCGCAAGCTGGATCTGGCGGGGATCTCGGGCCGGCTCAGCCTGCGCTCGATCCGGCAAAAGCAGGCGGCGGCACCCGGCGATCTGTCACGGTTGCAGGGGCGGCTGCGGCAGGCCTGGAAGGCGCGCATGGGTGAACGGCGGCAGGGGCTTGCGGCGCTGGAACGGTTGCGCGGCTCGCTGGGCTACGAATCCACGCTGGCGCGCGGCTTTGCGGTGGTGCGCGCCGGCGATACGCTGGTGACAAGTGCCGCATCCGGGGCCACCCAGAGCGCCCTGCAGATCCAGTTTCGCGATGGGGTGCTGGAGGCGGTGCCGGCGACCGACGGGGGCGCCGGGCCCGAGGCAAAACCCGCACCCAGTGGCAAACGCCGCAAGATCAAGGATATGCCGCCAGATCAGGGTTCGCTATTCTAGGTGCGAATGGCCCTGGCGGGCCGGAAAGCGTCGCTTCTGAAATGCAGGGAACGGTGCCTGCTGCGTAGCAAGAAACAATGGGTCGGAGGACGGTAGACTATGGCAGGGGACACCACAAAGGCGCTTGGCAAGGGCATCTGGAAATCGGCGCCCGGCAAGGGCCGCACGACGCCCAAGGGGCGGCAACTGAACGATGCCGCCTGGGACGAGGTGCGGGCGCTGCTGGGCGACCGTCCGCGCCGACGGGATCTGCTGATCGAGTTTCTGCACCTGATCCAGGATCGCTATGGCCATCTTGCGGCGGCGCATCTGCGGGGGCTGGCCGAAGAAATGCGCCTGTCACAGGCCGAGGTCTGGGAAGTGGCCAGCTTCTATGCCCATTTCGATCTGGTGAAGGAAGGCGAGACGCCGCCGCCATCCCTGACCATCCGGGTCTGCGATTCCCTGTCATGCGAGATGGCCGGGGCGCAGGCGCTGAAATCGGCGCTGGAGGCCGGCACCGATCCGGCGCAGGTGCGGGTGCTGCGCGCCCCCTGCATGGGCCGGTGCGACACTGCCCCGGTGGTGGAACTGGGCCATTATCACGTCGATCATGCCACGCCTGAAACGGTACTGGCGGCCGTGGCCGAAGGGCGCAGCCACCCGGTGATCCCCGACTACGAAGAACTGGCGGCCTATCGGGCCGAAGGCGGCTATGCGGAACTGGAAGCCCTGCGCGCCGCAGGCGATCCCGAAGAGGTGCAGGACCGCATCCTGCAATCAGGGCTGCGCGGTCTGGGTGGCGCGGGCTTCCCGTCGGGGCGCAAATGGTCCTTCGTGCGGGCCGCGGACGGGCCGCGCTATCTGGCGGTCAATGCCGACGAGGGCGAGCCGGGCACCTTCAAGGATCGCCACTATCTGGAACGCCGGCCGCATCTGTTCCTGGAAGGCATGCTGATCGCCGCCTGGGCGGTCGAGGCCGAGACCTGTTTCATCTATTTGCGCGACGAATACCCCGCCGTGCTGGAGATCCTGCACCGCGAAATCGCCGCCCTGGAATCCGCCGGGCTGATCGCGCCCGGGTTCGTCGATCTGCGGCGCGGCGCGGGCGCCTATATCTGCGGCGAAGAAAGCGCGATGATCGAATCGATCGAGGGCAAGCGCGGCTTGCCCCGGCACCGGCCACCCTATGTGGCGCAGGTCGGGATCTTCGGGCGGCCGACGCTGGTGCACAATGTCGAAAGCCTGTTCTGGGTGGCGCGCATCTGCCGCGAGGGGCCTCAGGTGCTGAATGCCCATGAGAAGAATGGGCGCACCGGGCTGCGCAGCTATTCGGTCTCTGGCCGGGTGGCGCGGTCGGGGGTTTATCTGCTGCCCGCGGGGTCCACCATAACGGATGTGATCGCGGCGGCGGGGGGCATGGCCGAGGGGCATGTCTTCAAGGCCTACCAGCCGGGCGGGCCGTCTTCCGGCATTCTGCCCGCCAGCCTGCATGATGTGCCGCTGGATTTCGACACGCTGCACCGGCACGAGACCTTCATCGGCTCGGCGGCGGTGGTGGTTCTGTCGGACAAGGACCGGGTGCGCGATGCGGCGCTGAACATGCTGCGGTTCTTCGAGGATGAAAGCTGCGGCCAGTGTACGCCCTGTCGGGCAGGCTGCGAGAAAGCCGTGCAATTGATGCAGGCGGAACGATGGGACCGGGGTTTGCTGGAAGACCTGTGTACGGTGATGGCCGATGCCTCGATCTGCGGGCTGGGGCAGGCAGCCCCGAATCCGATCCGACTGACCATGAAGCACTTTCCTGACGAGATCTGATCCTGTTACGCGGCGCGCCCTGACGGGCGCACGACATGCTGGCCGGACCGGAGGTCCGGCGGCTGCCGCCCCGTGCCCGGCGTCGGGAGGGCGGCAGGGGGGAGACTGTGCTGAGAGGCGTCTGAGGGCGCGATGCGCGTCTTCAGAGCGCCCTTTCAAGGATGGAAGCTTGCCGCGCCCGCCTCAAGGGTGCGGGCTGAGCCCCGGCTGCGCCGCCCTTGATCCGGGCGCGGCAAGCGGGCGTGCTCTTCCATCCGGGGACACAGGCGGGTAGGGAAAGGCAGGTGTATTGAAAGGCTGAGCCGATGTCCTTCTTCTCGAAACTCAAGGATCGCATGTTCAAATCCTCCTCCAGGCTGGAGGAAGGGATCGACGCGATCGTGGAGGAGGAGGCGGAGGCAGCACCGCCCGCGCCCGAGGTGGCTCCGGCGGCAGCGGCACCGGCACCCGAGGCCCCGAAACCCGAGGCCAAACCCGCCGCCGCACAGCCGGGTTTGCTGGGGCGGCTGATGGGGCGCGCCGACACGACGGGGGCGCCGCGCCGGGCGCTGGACGATGACATGCTGGAGCAGATCGAGGATCTGCTGATCACCGCCGACATGGGGGTCGAGACCGCCAGCCGGGTGACGGCGGCGCTGGCGCAGGGCCGCATGGGCAGCAAGCTGTCGAGCCGTGAGCTCAAGCAGCTTCTGGCGCAAGAGGTGGCCCGGATCATGGAACCGGTGGCGCGCCCGATGCCGATCTACAACAAGCGCCCGCAGGTGGTGCTGGTGGTGGGCGTCAATGGCGCCGGCAAGACCACCACCATCGGCAAGCTGGCCAGCCAGTTTCGCGCGGCCGGGAAATCGGTGGTGATTGCGGCGGGCGACACCTTTCGGGCCGCAGCGGTCGAGCAGTTGCAGGTCTGGGGCGAGCGCGCGGGCGTGCCGGTGATGACCGCGCCCGAAGGTTCAGATCCCGCCAGCCTGGCCTTCGAGGCGATGACCCGCGCCGAACGCGATGGTGCCGATCTGCTGATGATCGACACCGCCGGGCGTTTGCAGAACCGCGCCGACCTCATGGAAGAACTGGCCAAGATCGTCCGGGTGATCCGCAAGAAGGATCCCGACGCGCCGCACAACACGCTGCTGGTGCTGGATGCCACCACCGGACAGAACGCCCTGAACCAGGTGCAGGAGTTCCAGAAGCTGGCCGATGTGTCGGGTCTGGTGATGACCAAGCTGGACGGCACCGCGCGCGGTGGGGTGCTGGTGGCGCTTGCCGACCGCTTTGGCCTGCCAATCCATGCCATCGGCGTGGGTGAGCAGATCGACGATCTGGCCCCGTTCGACCCGGAAGAATTCGCCGTTGCCCTGACCGGCCTGTCGGAATGATGCGGCCCGCGCACTCCTGCCATGTGGCCGCGCCGCAATGACGCGGGCATGATTGTGCAGCCGCGCCG
Organism: Meridianimarinicoccus sp. MJW13; assembly: GCF_014901205.1. Taxonomy (GTDB): domain Bacteria; phylum Pseudomonadota; class Alphaproteobacteria; order Rhodobacterales; family Rhodobacteraceae; genus Meridianimarinicoccus. Next base: position 143,482 of record NZ_JACNMU010000007.1, on the reverse strand, counting down.
AAGCAGGTAGCGACGGCGCATGAGCGAATGGCTGATCTCTCTGGAAGGCACCGAGGCCGGGCAGCAGGTGGCGCTGTTGCTGGCGCTGTCGGCGGCACTGTTGCACGCGGTTTTCGGGGCCTTGCAGAAGGGGCGTCACGATCCCTGGCTCAGCCGCGGGGCGATCGATTTCTGCTATGGTGCCATGGCCGCGCCCATCGCCCTGTTCGTGACGCCCTGGCCCGAGCCGCACATGTGGATCATCTTCCTGAGCGTCTTCTTCATCCACGCGGGCTACAAGATGCTGCAGGCGCTGGCCTATGAGCGCGGCGCCTATACGGTGGTCTATCCGGTGGTGCGGGGCACCGGGCCGCTGTTCACCGTGGTGGGGGCCTGGCTGATCTTCAACGAAAGCTACACCCCGATGCAGTGGATGGGGGTGGCTGTGCTGGTCTCGGGGATCTTCGGGTTGGCGATCTACAACCTGATCCACGTACAGCTTGACCGGCACACGCTGGTGCCGGCGTTGTGGCTGGCGGTGGCGACGGGGGGCTTCGTGGCGCTGTATACGACCTATGACGCCTATGGCATCCGGGCGACGGCGAATCCCTTCACCTTCCTGGCGTGGTTTTTCTTCCTCGATGGGCTGCTGATGCCGGTGTTGGCGCTGCGGCGCTGGCGGCGCATGGACGTGCGTCCGGCGCTGAAACCGCTGATGCTGCGCGGGCTGATCGGCGCTTTCATCGCCTATGGCAGCTTCGGCTCGGTCATGCTGGCAACGCGCATCGGCAAGGTCGGGCAGGCGGCGGTGTTGCGGGAAACCTCGCCGGTGTTTGCCGCCCTGATCGGCTGGCTGGTGCTTAAGGAAACCGTGGGGCCGCGCCGCATCGCGCTGATGTCGCTGATCGCCATCGGCGCGGTCATCGTCGAGCTGGGGGCTTGACCCCGGCGCGTGGGCATCCGATGTGACAGGCGACCCCGCGTGATCAGAGCAAGGAAGACCCATGGCCGGCCGCAAGATCAATCCCTACCTGAAACTGGCGCTGGAACTGGGCCCCGTGGTGCTGTTCTTCGTCGGCTACGTGCGGCTGAAGGAGCAGGTCTTTACCTTCGGCGGCACCGAATACTCGGGCTTCATCCTGGTCACCGCGCTGTTCATCCCGATCCTGCTGGCGGCAACCGCCACCCTGTGGGCGCTGACCGGGCATCTGTCGAAGATGCAGGTGGTCACGGCGGTTCTGGTGGTGGTCTTCGGCGGCATGTCCGTGGCCTTCAACGACGAGCGCTTCTTCAAGATGAAGCCCACGCTGATCTATGCGCTGTTCGCGGGCGTGCTGGGCTTCGGCCTGCTGCGCGGCCAGTCCTACCTGCGCTATGTGATGGAGGAACTGGTGCCGCTGGAGCACGACGGCTGGATGCTGCTGACCCGGCGCGTGGCGCTGTTCTTTGCCCTGCTGATGGTCGCCAACGAGGTGATCTGGCGCAGCTTTTCCACCGATGTCTGGGTGAATTTCAAGACCTTCGGCCTGCCGCTGGCCACGATGGCCTTCTTCATGGCGCAGACCCGCCTGTTTGCCACCTATGGCATCGAAGACGACAGCAATCCCGAGGCCTGAAACGCCATCCCCCTTGACGCAAGGCGCGGGGATTTGTATCGCGCCACCTGTGGCGCTTTGTTGCCGGATTGCGGGCCACGTTAAATATACCGCTAAAGAGGTCAGGCTTCGGCCGTCTTTTCTCCCGGTACATTGGTGAAAGGAGTTGGCCCGATGGCCAAGAACACGAATCCGTCCTGGAACACCCGCACCAAGCTGGTGCACAGCGGAACCCGCCGCAGCCAGTACAACGAGGTCTCCGAGTCGATCTTCCTGACCCAAGGCTTCGTCTATGACACTGCCGAACAGGCCGAAGCGCGGTTCATCGAAAGCGGCCCGGACGAGTTTATCTATGCCCGCTATGGCAATCCCACCGTGCGCATGTTCGAAGAACGGATTGCCGCACTGGAAGGGGCCGAGGATGCCTTCGCCACGGCATCGGGCATGGCGGCAGTCAACGGCGCGCTGGCGTCGATGCTGAAGGCCGGGGATCACGTGGTGTCGGCGCGGGCGCTGTTTGGATCGTGCCTGTACATCCTGGAAGAGATCCTGACCCGTTACGGTGTCGAGGTGACTTTCGTCGATGGCACCGATCTGGATGCCTGGAAAGCCGCGATGCGCCCGGACACCAAGGCGGTGTTCCTTGAGGCGATCTCCAACCCGACGCTGGAAGTGGCCGACATTCGCGGGATTTCGGACATCGCCCATGCGGTGGGAGCCCAGGTTCTGGTGGACAATGTGTTCGCCACGCCGGTGTTCCAGCGCTCGCTGGAACTGGGGGCGGACGTGGTGATCTATTCGGCCACCAAGCATATTGACGGGCAGGGCCGGGTGCTGGGCGGGGTGATCCTTGGTACGCAAGAGTTCATCCGCAAGACCGTGGAGCCCTACATGAAGCACACCGGCGGCTCGATGTCGCCGTTCACGGCCTGGGTGCTGCTGAAGGGGCTGGAGACGCTGGACCTGCGTTGTCGGGCACAGGCCGATGCCGCCACGATGCTGGCCAACAGCCTGCATGGACATGCCAAACTGCGCCGGGTGCTTTATCCGACGCTGGCCGATCATCCCCAGAAGGACGTGGCCGCGGCGCAGATGGAAGGCGGCGGCACGGTGTTGTCGATCGACGTTGCAGGCGGTCAGGATGCGGCGTTCAAGCTTCTGAACGCACTGGAGATTTTCACCATCTCGAACAACCTTGGCGATGCCAAGTCGATCGTCACCCATCCCGCCACCACCACCCATCAGCGGCTGCCGGATGACCAGAAGGCCGAACTGGGCATCACGCCGGGGCTGATCCGCATCAGCTGCGGTCTGGAGGATGCGGGCGATCTTCTTCAGGATCTTCTGAACGGACTGGAAGTGATCTGAGTCACGCCTGCTCACGTATGCTTGTGTGAGGCTGATTTTGTCCGGGGGATCGGGCATGATCGGCCAAGCGCCAGCCGAGGAGCCCAAGGATGAATATTCATACGCCGATGCAGGATCGTGAGCCGACAAGGGAAGACGCCGCCGAGGCGCTGGCGCTGTTGCGGCGCTGGGCGCGGCAGAGCGGTGTGCAGGAGGTCGACACCCTGCACCCTGGCATCGGGGCGCTGACCGGGCGCAATGCGGGGGCCTATCCCGATCTGGCCCGCGACTACCCGGCGGATTTTCAGGTGACACCGGCCTACAAGGCGGCTTTGCCGGACCTGCAGAACGGTCCGGCCAGCCTGATCAAGGGCGCGCGGCAGCAGATCCAGCACGTGGGCATTTCCAACTTCCGCCTGCCGATCCGCTTTCACACGCGCGACAACGGCGATCTGACGCTGGAAACCTCGGTCACCGGCACGGTCAGCCTTGAGGCCGAGAAGAAGGGCATCAACATGTCGCGCATCATGCGCACCTTCTATCGCCACGCTGAAGAGACCTTCAGCTTCGAGGTGATCGAGGCAACGCTGGATGCCTACAAGACCGATCTGGACAGTTTCGACGCGCGCATCCAGATGCGGTTTTCGTTCCCGGTGAAGGTCGACAGCCTGCGTTCGGGCCTGTCGGGGTACCAGTATTACGACATCGCGCTGGAACTGGTTGAACAGGCGGGCGTGCGCAAGAAGATCGTGCATCTGGACTTTGTCTATTCCTCGACCTGCCCGTGTTCGCTGGAACTGAGCGAACATGCCCGGCGCGAGCGGGGACAACTGGCGACGCCGCATTCCCAGCGCTCGGTGGCGCGGGTGTCGGTGGAACTGGCCGAGGATGCGCCCTGCCTGTGGTTCGAGGATCTGATCGATCTGTGCCGCCGGGCGGTGCCGACCGAGACACAGGTGATGGTCAAGCGCGAGGATGAACAGGCTTTCGCCGAGCTGAACGCCGCCAACCCGATCTTCGTGGAAGATGCCGCGCGCCTGTTTTGTGCCGAGCTTCTGGGCGATGCCCGCGTGGGCGATTTCCGGGTTGTGGCCAGCCATCAGGAAAGCCTGCACAGCCACGATGCGGTCAGCGTGCTGACCGAGGGCCCGACCTTCGCCGCCGAAAGCCTCGACCCCCGCCTGTTCAATTCCCTGTACCACGTAGGGTGAGCGGCGTCCCGCAAACGGTCCGGGGGACCGTTTGAGCCGCGAACGGGCGGAGCCCCGGAAGAGCGGCGTCCCGCAAACGGTCCGGGGGACCGTTTGAGCCGCGAACGGGCGGAGCCCCGGAAGGGCGGCGTCCCGCATGCACGCGGGGCGCGGCAACGACCGCGGTGTAGGGCCGTGGCCCTCTGCGCCGGTGGTCCCGTAACCCTCAACCCTTGCGCCGAACACGGGGGCTGAAACCGGGGCAGAGGCGGCGCTGGCCCGCGCGCTGTTCGCCAAGGCATTGCGCCACTGCTTGACAGGAACCGGCGCGCGCCGCAGGACTGACGGATGATTGATATTCGCCCTGTTTCCTATGTGGTGGGTTTGCTGGTTGCGGTTCTGGGCGCCACGATGCTGGTGCCCATGGCCTTCGACCTGTCGCGCGGCGACGAGAACTGGCTGCCGATGCTGGTCAGCGCCGTGGCCTCGATGGCGGTGGGGATGTTCGTGGCGATGACCAGCGCCAATGGCGCGGGCGGGCGGCTGAACCTGCAACAGATCTTCCTGCTGACAACCACGGTCTGGCTGATCCTGCCGATTTTCGGCGCCCTGCCGTTCTATCTGGGTGCCCCCGAGGCGCGCTATGTGGATGCGTTCTTCGAGGCGATGTCGGGGCTGACCACCACTGGCGCGACCGTCCTGTCGGGGCTGGATACCATGTCGCAGGGGATTCTGCTGTGGCGCGGATTGCTGCAGTGGTTCGGCGGGGTCGGCATCATCGTCGTGGCCATGGTCTTTCTGCCCGCCCTGGGCGTCGGGGGCATGCAGATCTTCAAATCCGAAGGCTTCGAGACCGATGGCAAGATCCTGCCACGGGCCAGCCAGATCGCCTCGCAGATCTCGGTGATCTACCTTGTTCTGACGGTGTCCTGCGCGCTGTGCTACGCCGGGTTCGGCATGTCCGGGTTCGATGCGGCGGTGCACGCCATGACCACTGTGGCCACCGGCGGATTTGCCAACTACGACAGTTCCTTCGCCGCCTTCGGTCCCGCCGTTCAATATGTGGCCGTGGGGTTCATGATGCTGGCCGCGCTGCCCTTCGTCCGCTACGTGCAATTCGTGGCCGGTGCGCCCGAGCAGTTGTGGCGCGATCGACAGGTGCGCGGGTTCTTCATGGTCGCATGCGTGCTCGTGGTTTGCCTGTCGCTGTGGCAGTGGCAGCGGGCCGGCGTGGGCGAGGCCCCGTTTCGCGAGGCGTTGTTCAACACCGTTTCGATCCTGACCGGCACCGGCTATGCCAGCGCCGATTACATGCTGTGGGGCAGCTTTCCGGTGGTGTTCTTTTTCATCATCGGGCTGATCGGCGGCTGCGCGGGCTCGACCGCCTGTTCGATCAAGATCTTCCGGTTCCAGTTGCTTTTTGCCTCGCTCAACTCGCAGATCCGGCGCATCCATTCGCCCAACGCGCTGGTGATCCCGCGCTATGACGGCAAGCCGGTGAGCGAGGAGGTCCTGTCCTCGGTCATGGTTTTCTTCGCCGCCTTCATCCTGAGCATCGGTTTTCTGTCGGTCGGGCTGGGGATGACCGGGCTGGATCTGATCACGGCGGTGTCGGGCGCGGCCACGGCGGTGGCCAATATCGGCCCCGGTCTGGGGCACACCATCGGACCGGCAGGCAACTTCGCCTCGCTCAACGATCTGGCGAAATGGATGCTGTCGGCGGGGATGCTGCTGGGGCGGCTGGAACTGCTGGCGGTCTTTGCCCTGATGACCCCGCAATTCTGGCGCGCCTGACGGCTTTGCCGGGCACCGGGGGCGGGGCTTGATTGACCCTGTCGGGCCTCTTGCCTATGGAGAGGCGCGACCCGTTGCGAAAGGTGCCCCATGGATCCGAAATCCCGCCCCCGCAGTTTTCAGGACATCATCCTGCGGCTTCAGAATTACTGGGCCGAGAAGGGCTGCGCCATTCTGCAACCCTATGACATGGAAGTGGGCGCGGGCACGTTCCACCCCGCCACCACGCTGCGCTCTCTGGGCTCTCAATCCTGGGCGGCGGCCTATGTGCAGCCGTCGCGGCGGCCTACCGACGGGCGCTATGGCGAAAACCCCAACCGCCTGCAGCATTACTACCAGTACCAGGTGCTGATCAAACCCAGCCCGCCGGACCTTCAGGCGCTGTACCTCGGCTCTCTGGAAGCCATCGGCATCGACATGGAGCTGCACGACATCCGCTTCGTCGAGGATGACTGGGAAAGCCCCACGCTGGGTGCCTGGGGCCTGGGCTGGGAGGTCTGGTGCGACGGCATGGAAGTGTCGCAATTCACCTATTTCCAGCAGGTCGGCGGCCATGACTGCAAGCCGGTCTCGGGCGAGCTGACCTATGGGCTGGAACGTCTGGCGATGTATGTGCTGGGCGTCGATCATGTCATGGACATGCCCTTCAACGATCCCGACGCGCCCATCGCGCTGAAATACGGCGATGTGTTCCGCCAGACCGAGCAGGAATATTCGCGCTGGAACTTCGATCAGGCCAACACCGAGGTGCTTTTGAAGCAGTTCGAAGAGGCCGAGGCCGAATGTCAGGCCATCCTGAGCCAGCCCGCCGAGGATCCCAAGACCGGGCGGCGCATCGTCATGGCGCATCCGGCCTATGACCAATGCATCAAGGCCAGCCACATGTTCAACCTTCTGGATGCGCGCGGGGTGATCTCGGTCACCGAACGGCAGGCCTATATCGGCCGGGTCCGGACGTTGGCGAAGCTGTGCGCCGATGCCTTCGTGCAGACCGAGGCGGGTGGCTTCGTGGCGGGGGACGCGGCGTGACCCCGCAGCCCAATCGTTCCCGGCAGCCGCGCAGTCCGGCGGCGCGCCCGGTCAGAGGTGCCGCATGAATGGCAAGATCGTCGGAGGGGTCATCTTGGCGTTCGCAGTGATCGCGGGGGTGTCGCTCTACTACCTGCAGGTTTATCATTTCTACGACGAAGTCGCGACCGAGACCGTCGAGATCCGCCTGACCCCGATACAGGAAGGCGCGCCCGAGCCGATCCCCGCCGCAGGGATCGAGGCCATCGACGCGACCAGTTCACCGATCCGGTTTCGGGCCTGTTTCACCACGCCGCTCAGTCAGGCATTGTTGACCGAGACCTTCCGGCTTTACGACGGGGCCGAGCCGCTGAACGCACCCGCCTGGTTCGAATGCTTCGACGCCACCGAGATTGGCGCGGCGCTGCAAGAAGGGCGGGCCATCGCCTTTCTGTCCGAAGAAGGCGTCTCGCAGGGCGTGGACCGGGTGGTTGCGGTGTTTGACGATGGCCGCGCCTTTGCGTGGCACCAGCTGAACGCGGAATTCCGGGACTAGGCGCGCATGGACAGCTCCCCCCTGGTCATTCCCGAGTTTGTCGCCACCACGCTTGGCCTGCTGGTGTTCCTTGTGGGCGTGCAGGTCACGCGCAAGGTCCGGTTTTTGCGCGACTTCAACATTCCCGAACCGGTGTCGGGTGGGCTGGTCGCGGCGGCGATCACCTGGGCGATCTTCCTGGTGCTGGATCGCAGCGTCGAGTTCGAACTGGCCTCGCGCAACTATTTCCTCGTGGTGTTCTTCTCGGGCATCGGGCTGAACGCGCGGCTGTCGGATCTTGTGTCGGGCGGCAAGCCTTTGGCGATCCTGCTGGGGCTGACGCTGGTGTTCATCGGCGTGCAGAACGTGGTGGGCATCGGTGCGGCGCTGGCCTTCGGGATGCCCGCGCAACTGGGGGTGCTCATGGGCTCGGCCGCGCTGATCGGGGGCCATGGCACGGCCATCGCCTGGTCGCCCATGGTCGCGGACCAAAGCGGCTTTGCCGGGGCTGCGGAACTGGGCATCGCGGTGGCCACCATCGGGCTGGTGTTGGCGGCGCTGATCGGCGGGCCGATTGCCAAGTTCCTGATCGAACGGGGCAAGCTGACCCCGGACCGCCCGGAACAGAGCCATACCGTCGGCCTGGCCTTCAATGAGGTCGGCGAGGCCCGCATCACCCATGTGGATGTGATGCGCGTGCTGTTCGTGCTGCATCTGACCATCATCCTGGGCTATGTGCTGAGCCAGGCCATTGCCGCCACCGGGCTGAACCTGCCGCTGTTCGTGCCTTGCCTGCTGATGGGGATCGTTGTCGGCAATCTGCTGGGGTTGACCCCCCTCGGGCCACGGGTGTCGCGGACCCCGACCCTGGCGCTGATGTCGGATTTCTCGCTGGGCATCTTCCTGTCGATGTCGCTGATGTCGCTGCAATTGTGGACACTGGCTGGAATGGGCACGCTGATGGCGGTAACCATGGGGCTGCAGACCCTGGTAACAGTCCTGTTTGTCCTGCTGGCGGTGTTCCCGCTGATGGGATCGGGCTATCGCGGCGCGGTGCTGGCCGCCGGGTTTGCCGGGTTCGGGCTGGGCGCCACGCCCACCGCCATTGCCAATATGAACGCCGTGACAAAACGTTATGGCCCGTCGCCCATCGCCTTCGTCATCCTTCCGCTTGTCTCTGCCTTTTTCGTCGATCTGGCGAATGCGGCGGTGATCCAGACCCTTCTGAGTTTCTAGGACCCTTCCATGCCTGACCTTCTGATCGAGCTGTTTTCCGAAGAAATCCCCGCGCGGATGCAGGGCAAGGCCGGGGCGGACCTGAGGCGCATGGTCACCGACGGGCTGGTCGAGGCCGGGCTGACCTATGCCGGGGCGCAGGCCTTCACCACGCCGCGCCGGCTGGCGCTGACCGTGCAGGGGCTGAGCGCCGAAAGCCCCACCACCCGCGAAGAGCGCAAGGGCCCGCGCGTCGGCGCGCCGGACAAGGCCATCGACGGCTTTTGCCGCGGCGCAGGCGTCGCCCGCGAGGATCTTGAGGTGCGCGACGAGAAGAAGGGCCAGGCCTATTTCGCGATGATCGTGAAGGAAGGCCGCCCGGCGGCCGAGATCGTGGCCGAAGTGTTGGAAACGACCGTCCGCAACTTCCCCTGGCCCAAGTCCATGCGCTGGGGCAGTGGAGAGTTGCGCTGGGTCCGCCCGCTGCAGTCTATCCTGTGTCTGCTGAGCGATGAGGCTGGGGCCGAGGTGGTGCCGCTGGAGGTGGATGGGATCGTTTCAGGTGACGTGACCCATGGCCACCGTTTCATGGCACCCGATGCCTTCACTGTGACCTCGTTCGACGATTACGCCGCCAAGCTGAAGCGCGCCCATGTGATACTGGATGCCGAGGAACGCGCGGCGCAGATCTGGCATGATGCCACCAACGCGGCCTTTGCGCGGGGGCTGGAAGTGGTCGAGGACAAGGGCCTGCTGGCCGAGGTCGCCGGGCTGGTCGAATGCCCGGTGGTTCTGCTGGGCGAGATCGACGAAGCCTTCCGGGGCCTGCCCGCCGAGGTGCTGCAAACCTCGATGAAGGAACACCAGAAGTTCTTCTCGGTAGGCAAGGACGGCCAGATCACCCATTTCATCACCGTCGCAAATCGGGTGACGGCGGACGATGGCGCAACCATCCTTGCGGGCAACCAGAAGGTGCTGTTTGCGCGCCTGTCGGATGCCAAGTTTTTCTGGGAAAACGATCTGCGCGAAGCCCGCGCCGGCATGGGCACCTGGCTGGCGGCGCTGGACAATGTGACCTTCCACAACAAGCTGGGCAGCCAGAAGGCCCGCATCGACCGCATCGCCGCGCTGGCCCGCGAGATCGCGCCGCTGGTCGGCGCCGATCCCGAGGCTGCCGAGAAGGCCGCACAGGTGGCCAAGGCCGATCTGTCGTCGGAAATGGTCTATGAATTCCCGGAACTTCAGGGGGTTATGGGGCGATATTACAGCGAAGCCGCGGGCCTGATCGCCGATGTGGCGGCGGTGGCGCAGGAGCACTACGCCCCGCTTGGTCCCTCCGACGATGTGCCCACCGCGCCGATTTCGGTCGGCGTGGCACTGGCCGACAAGATCGACACGCTGACCGGGTTCTGGGCCATCGACGAGAAACCCACCGGGTCGAAAGACCCCTTTGCTCTGCGGCGTGCCGCGCTGGGGATAATCCGGCTGGTGCTGGAAAATGGGGTTCGGACAGGTCTGTCGTCGGTGTTTGCGGCCGGCCTGTCGGCGCAACCGGGCGATGTCGAAACCGATGTGGTTGCGGCGGATCTGCTCTCCTTCACCCACGACCGCCTGAAGGTCTATCTGCGTGACCGGGGCATTCCGCATGACGTGATCGACGCCTGTCTGGCGATGCCGGGCAATGACGATCTGGCGCTGCTGGTCAAGCGGGCCGAGGCGTTGGCGGCGGTGCTGAAGACCGACGATGGCGAGAACCTGATCCAGGGGTTCAAGCGCGCCAACAACATCCTGACCCAGGCAGAAGAGGCCGACGGGGTGGAATATTCCTATGGGGCAGAGGTCAAGCTGGCCGAAACCGAGGAAGAGAAGGCGCTGTTCGCGGCGCTGGAATCGCAGGGGGCTGCGATCTCCTCGGCCATCGAAGCCGAGGATTTCGCCGGCGCCATGGGCGCCATGGGCACCCTGCGCGGGCCGATCGACGCCTTCTTCGAGGCCGTGCAGGTGAATGCCGACAACCAGGTCGTGCGCCGCAACCGTCTGAACCTGTTGCACATGATCCGCCAGACCTGCGGGCAGGTGGCCGATCTGACACGTCTGGCGGGGTAATCCCCGCCGGGCCGCTTCCCATGACGCTGACGGAAGGCTAGGCTCTGCGCCAGGAGTACCCCCCGATGCAGAAGCTTGTCACCTTCAAGGAATTCACCACCATCACCCGCAGCGCGTCCATCGACACGCGCCAGCACGGGTGGCGGGCGGGGCGGTTGCAGACGCTGGTCCAACTGGACCTGCCGGTGCCGCGCACCGTGGCCCTGTCGTTTGAGACGGTGCATGGCATTGCCGCGGGGCGGATGCCGGATGTAGAGCGGATCCTGACCGCCTTTGGCGATGCGCCGCTGGTGTCGGTGCGCCCGTCCTCGCAAGAGGCACGCTGGGGCGGGCCGGGGGCGGTTCTGAACATCGGCATGAACGACGCCCGCTATGAAGACATGGTGAAAACCCTGGGCGAGGCCGCGGCCAGCGCCCTGTACCTGCGGTTCATCCAGACCTACGCGGTGCAAGTCTCGCATCTGGATGACGACCTGTTCGACAGCCCTGACAGCCCGTCGCGCACGGCGGTCGAGACGGCCTTGCGGGAATACGAGATCGAGACCGAGGTCTATTTCCCCCAGGATCCCGCAGAACAACTGATCGGCGTGCTGCGCTCGATGGCGCGGGCCTGGGAAAGCACCTCGGCACGGCTGTTGCGGCAGGCGCGCGGCGCACCCGCCGAGGCGGGGCTGGGCCTTGTGGTGCAGGAAATGGCGCTTGGGGTCGGGGCGGATGAAAGCGGCTCGGGGGTGATGCAATTCATCGACCCGGTCACCGGCCAGTCGCAGATCACCGGCCGCTACCTGAGCCAGAGCCAGGGCCGCGATGCGCTGGTCGATCGGGAACGGGCGCTGTACCTGACCCGCGATCCGCGCGGCCCCTCGCTGGAGGAGCTGTGTCCGGATATCTTTGACCGACTGGTGCTGTACGGCGAACGCTGCCGGACCGCGCTGCGCGACGAGGCGCAGGTGGAATTCACCATCCATGAAGGCGATCTTGCGATCCTGGATGCGATCCCGGTGACCCGCAGCGCCCAGGCGGCGGTGCGCGTGGTGGTCGGTCTGGCCGAAGACAACATCATCTCGCGCCACGAGGCGCTGAGCCGCATTCCACCGCGTACCCTGAACGAGGTTCTGCATCCGCGCATCGACCCCGAAACGCCGCGCACCCGGATCGTGCAGGGCATTGCCGCCAGCCCCGGTGCTGCGGCGGGCAAGCTGGTGTTTTCCTCGACCATGGCGCAAACGATGGCGGCGCAGGACGAAGCCTGCATCCTTGCCAAGCGCGAAACCACGCCCGAAGATGTGCGCGGGATGCACGCCGCGCGCGGTATCCTGACCGAACGCGGCGGCACCACCAGCCATGCCGCGGTGATTGCGCGCGGTCTTGGCGTGCCCTGCGTGGTCGGCGCGTCCAGCGTCACCATCGATCGCCGGGCCCGCACCATGACCACAGCCGATGGCACCGTGTACAAGGAAGGTGAGATCGTCACCCTGGACGGCACTGCCGGCGAGGTGCTGAAAGGCGCTGTTCCGATGGTGGCGGCGGGCCGCGACGATGCCTTCGAGTCCTTCCTTGGTTGGGCCGACGAGGTGCGCGACATCGACGTGCGGGTCAATGCCGACACGCCCGAGGATGCCGCCCTGGCCCGCCGGTTCGGCGCCGATGGCATCGGCCTGTGCCGCACCGAGCATATGTTCTTCGCCGAAGATCGTCTGACCGCCATGCGCGAGATGATTTTTGCCGATCTGCCCGAGGATCGTGCCGACGCGCTGGCGCAACTGCTGCCGATGCAGCGCGCCGATTTCACCCAGATCTTCCGGATCATGGCGGGCAAACCGGTCTGTATCCGCCTGTTCGACCCGCCCCTGCACGAGTTTCTGCCGCACGACCGCCAGGGCATCATCGAACTGGCCGAGGCGCTGAACCGCCCGGTGACCGACGTGCAGCGCCGCATCGACGCGTTGACCGAGTTCAACCCGATGCTGGGCCTGCGCGGGGTGCGCCTTGGCCTGACCCTGCCGGAAATCTACGACATGCAGGCGCGCGCGATCTTCGAGGCGGCGCTGGATGCCTCGGATGACGGCGCGCCGGTGGTGCCGGAAATCATGATCCCGCTTGTTTCGGCCTGCCGCGAGGTGGAAATCGTCAAGGCGCGGGTCGAGGCGATCTCGGCCGCCGTGCAGACCGAACGCCGGGGCAAGCTGACCTATCGGCTGGGCGTCATGGTGGAAACCCCGCGCGCGGCCCTCAGGGCAGGCGATATCGCGGCCCATTGCGAATTCCTCAGCTTCGGCACCAACGATCTGACGCAGATGACCTATGGCCTGTCGCGCGACGACGCGGGGCGTTTCATGGGCGCCTATGTCCGCCAGGGGGTGTTTGCCGAGGACCCGTTCCTCAGCCTCGACACCGATGGCGTCGGCGAATTGTTGCAGATCGGGGCGGCGCGGGGACGGTCGGCGCGCCCGGATCTGACGCTGTCGATCTGCGGTGAACACGGCGGCAACAGCGAATCTATCGCCTTCTGCCGGGGCGAGGGATTCGATTATGTGTCATGTTCGCCATACCGGGTGCCTCTGGCACGGCTTGCGGCGGCCCAGTCTGCGCTAAAATCCGCTTACGCAGCCTAGCGACCTAAGTGCCTGCAAAACCGGCATCTTCGCACCTGCAGCATTTCAAATTGTAGTTCTATGACAACGGCTTTGACCTTCCGCGTGGTCAAGGATTTGCCAACAGGGGGTCAACTTCGGTAGCACCCTCTTGGTTCCAACAAAATTTGGGAAAAAAGCCGTGAATATTCGTGCTGCCGCTGCCTTGTTGTTTTCGATCTGTGTGTCCCCTGCCGCTTACGCGGGTGCAACAGTCAGTACTTCCAACGATCCGTCGGTCAGTGTCAACGGCCAGTTGAGCGCTCTGTTCGGTCAGGAAAAATCTGAGATCTCGCGCCTTGAGGAAGGCGACCTGCTGCGCCTCGTGGTGCCGCAGCCGTCCAACGCGCCGGTGCAAAGCGCGACGCCGTCCAAGCGCGAGAAGGTGCAGGTCAGCTACACCAAGGCGTGGCTGGCGGCCCAGCCTGCGCCGAAAGCCAGCGAAGATCTGCAATGCCTGTCCGAGGCGCTGTACTTCGAAGCGCGCGGCGAAAGCGTGAAGGGCCAGTTCGCGGTGGCCGAAGTCATCATGAACCGTGTTTCCTCGCCCAAGTACCCCAACTCGGTCTGCGGCGTCATCAATCAGGGCACCGGGCGCAAGTACCAGTGCCAGTTCACCTACACCTGCGATGGCCATCCCGAAGTGATCCGCGAGAAACGCGCCTATACCAACGTCAGCAAGGTCGCGGACGCGGTGCTGCGCGGCGTTGTCGAAGATCTGACCCAGGGTGCGACGCATTATCATACCAAGCAGGTGCGCCCGTCCTGGTCGCGCAAGTTCCCGCGTACCGCCACCATCGGCGTGCACCATTTCTATCGTCAGCCCTCGCGGGTGGCGACGCGCTGATTTCTGGTCTAAACCGGCCTTCTCCCGCCGCCGCGCCGTAGCAGAGAAGGACCGACCGTGACCGACCAGCCCACTGGCTTGAACCAGCGCCCCGTTGCGCCCGTGGATGTCCAGATGACCGCGCAAAGCGGGACGGCGGACAAGCTTCTGCTGCACGACCATATCCTTGAGGTCGAGATCGGCGCGTTCCAGCAGGAACGCGGCCACACCCAGCGGGTGCGTTTCAACATCGTGGCTGACCTGAAGCAGACCGCGCCGGGGGCCGCCCATGACGATGTGGACGGCATTCTCAGCTATGACGTGTTGCCCGAAGCGATCGAGGATGAACTGGCTGCTGGCCGGTTGAACCTGATGGAAACCCTGGCCGAAGGCGTCGCCGCGCGGGTTCTGGCGCACAAGCAGGTGGCGCACGTCTGGCTGCGGGTGGAAAAGCTGGATCGTCTCAGCGGTGCCCTGGGGGTCGAGATCGTGCGCGCAGCACCTCTGGCCCCGGTGGCCGAGGCGCATGCCGTCCCCACCATGATTCTTGTGGATGACACGGTTCTGGCCGATCCCCGGCTGGTGGACCGGCTGGCCGAACTGGCCGGCGACGCGCCGACGGTGCTGTGCGTCAATCCGGTTTCCCAGGAACTGCCCGACTTCGACGGTCTGATTGCCCCGGTGGCGCGCCGCATCACGCTGCTGGCCTATGAGCAGGCGGCCTGGCGTTTGGCGTCGCTTGATCCGCGTTTTGTCGTGGTCGATTCGCGGACCGAGATGGACTGGGCGTTGCGCCACGACAACATCTCGGTCTGGGCGCCGTCGAAGATCGTCATTGATGCCCGGGACAACGCGCCGTCGTCGCTGACGATGCCGGTGCTGGCCGCGTGGCTGGCGCGACGGTTGGAGGCTGCGGAGGTTCTTTGGCTGACCACGGACCGCGAAACATCCCTGGACTTGGGGCAGGATCTTCCGCCCTTGCGGCCTGTGCCCCTGTCGTCCGGGACGTGATGGGATAGACTGCGGCCATGACCGCGTATTACCGCCCGCTTGTACAAACCGATGCCGCCCGTCCGCAAGACGCCCTGCCGCTGGCCGGAGGCTGGGGCTGGTTCACCCATGTTGAGGTGCTGCACCGGGACGCCCCGCCGCGCATTGCCAACGCCGATATCTTGCCACCGGATGTCCGGGATCGTCTGTGCACGCCCCGTGCCCCGCTGGCCGGGCTGACTCTGACCGACTCGCCGCGTCTCATGGGCATCGTGAATGTGACGCCCGACAGTTTTTCGGACGGCGGGCAGTTTCTGGCCGCCGAAACCGCCATCGCCCACGGACGCCAGTTGCGGGACCAGGGCGCGGACATCCTGGATATCGGCGGCGAATCGACCCGCCCTGGTGCTGTGGAGGTCTCGGTTGCGGATGAAATCGCCCGCACCGCGCCGGTGGTTTCGGCGCTGGCGGCGGATACATCAGTGCCGGTGTCCATCGACACCCGCAAGGCCGCTGTCGCCGCGCAGGCGCTGGCCGAAGGGGCGGCGCTCATCAACGACGTCTCGGCCATGGGCTTCGATCCCGAAATGGCAGCGACCATGGCCCGGGCCGCCGTGCCGGTCTGCCTGATGCACGCGCAGGGTTTGCCCGACACCATGCAACGCGATCCGCGCTATGGCGATGCGCTGCTGGATGTCTATGACGCGCTGGAGGCCGCCATTTTGCGTGCCGAGGCCGCAGGCATCCCGCGCGCCCGCATCCTCGCCGATCCCGGTATCGGGTTTGGCAAGACCACCGCCCACAACCTGGATCTTCTGCGCGGGCTGTCGCTGTTCCATGGGCTGGGCTGCGCGCTGCTGATCGGCGTGTCGCGCAAACGCTTCATCGGCGAGATCGGCGCGGCGCCCGAGGCGGCCGACCGCGTCCATGGCTCCATTGCCGTGGCCCTTGCCGCCGTGGCACAAGGGGCGCAAATCATCCGGGTCCACGATGTGGCGGCCACCAGACAGGCGCTCAGCCTGCACCGCGCCGTTACCGGCCCCCGCGAGACGAGGCAAGGAGCAATGCCATGAGCCAGCGCAAGCTTTTCGGAACCGACGGCGTGCGGGGGCGGGCCAACAGCCACCCGATGACCGCCGACCTCGTGCTGCGTCTGGGCGCCGCCGTGGGCCGCTATTTCCGTCGCGACGGATCGAACGGACACCGTGTGGTGATCGGCAAGGACACGCGGTTGTCGGGTTACATGCTGGAAACCGCGCTGACGGCGGGGCTGACCTCGACCGGCATGAACGTGCTGCTTCTGGGGCCGGTGCCGACCCCGGCGGTGGGGTTCCTGACGGCTTCGATGCGGGCCGATCTGGGGGTGATGATCTCGGCCAGCCACAACCCGTCCACCGACAATGGCATCAAGTTCTTCGGCCCCGATGGGTTCAAGCTGTCCGATGAGGCCGAGGTCGAGATCGAGGCGCTGGTCGAGGGGGAAATCGAACCCGCCCGTCCCGAGAACATCGGCCGGGCGCGGCGCATCGACGAAGGCCGGATGCGCTATGTCGAATACACCAAGACCACCTTTCCCCGCTCGTTGCGGCTGAACGGGCTGAAGATCGTGGTGGATTGCGCCAATGGCGCCGCCTATCGGGCCGCGCCTGAAATCCTGTGGGAGCTGGGCGCCGAGGTCGAGGCCATCGGCGTCACACCGGACGGGTTCAACATCAACAAGGGCGTCGGTTCTACCGCGCCGCAGGCCGCGGCGGCACGGGTTCTGGAAACCGGGGCCGATCTGGGCATCTGTCTGGATGGCGATGCCGATCGCATCATCCTGATCGACGAAACCGGGCAGATCACTGATGGCGACCAGCTGATGGGGCTTCTGGCCAGCCGCTGGGCCGACGAGGGCCGGCTGGCGGGCAACGCTCTGGTGGCGACGGTGATGTCGAACCTCGGGCTGGAACGGTTCCTGCAGGGCCGGGGGATTGGCCTGCAACGCACCAAGGTCGGCGACCGCTACGTGGTCGAGGAAATGCGCCGGGGCGGCTACAATCTGGGCGGCGAGCAGTCGGGCCATATCGTGATGACCGACTATGCCACCACCGGCGACGGGCTGATGGCCGGGTTGCAGGTCCTGGCGGCGATGGTGCAAAGCGGTCAACCGGCCTCCAGCCTGACCCGCGTTTTCGATCCGTGCCCGCAATTGCTCAAGAACGTCCGCTATGCGACCGGGGCCGATCCGCTGGACAGCGAACAGGTCAAGGCCGCGATCCGCGCGGCTGAAAGCGATCTGGAAGGGCAGGGCCGGCTGCTGATCCGCAAGTCCGGCACCGAACCGCTGATCCGCGTCATGGCCGAAGCCGAGGACGAGGGCCTGATGACCCGCATCGTCGATGGTCTGGTCGGAGAAATTCAGGCTGCGGTCTGATCCGGTCCGATCAGCGGCGTGACCGCACACGGGTCAGGGCAATCCCCGCCAGGATCAGCGCCAGTGCCAGGACCAGGTTCAGCGAGATCGGTTCGTCCAGCAGCAATGCGCCGAAGATCACCGACCAGACCGGCACCTGATAGGCGGTCAGGCTCATGAAGCCGGGCCCGGCGCTGCGCAGGATCAGCACGCGGATCAGGTTGGCGATGCCGGTGGGCAGCACGCCGACCCAAAGCAGCGCCAGCAGGGGCAGGCCGCCGGGAACCGTGGGCCACCCGTCGAAAACCAGGGCCAGAGTCACCAGGACGATGGCGGCAATGCCGGTCATCAGCCGGGCCAGGCGGATCGGGTCGATGGGTGGGCAGCGGCGCGTCAGGATCGAGGCGCCAGCATAGCACAGCGCGGATCCGATGCAGGCGATGCGGCCGCCCATGGCCTCGCCGCCGCCAGCCAGCAAGTTACGCGGCCCGATCAGCAGGACAACACCCAGAAACCCGGCCACAACCCCGAAGGTGCGCCAGCGGGTCATGGTCTCGCCGGGCACGAAGACATGGGCCAGCGGCAGCACGAACAGGGCGACGGCAGCCATGGAAACGCCCGCGAAGGACGAGGGCACGGTTTGCAACCCCCAGGTCAGCAGCGCCATGGGCAATGCCGAACCCAGCATCGCGATGGCCAGGACAAAGCGCCAGGGTAAGGGGGTTGGGGGTCGGTGTTTGCCGGCCGCGGCCATCCCGGCCTCGATTGCCAGCAATGTCGCAGCACCGATCACCAGCCGTCCGGCGGCCAGCCACAGCGGCGACATGCCTTCCAGCGCCACGCTCATGCCCATGAAGGCGGTGCCCCAGATGATCCCGAGGCTGATCGTTCCGGCCCAGTGGATCGGGCGCGGATCGGAAGGGGCGGGGCTGGACATCAGGGTTCCGAAAGGGGGGCGGCGCCTGCCGCGAAAAAGGGCCCGGCGCGCCTGCAAGCGCGCCGGGCGGATCGCTTAGTTCTTTTCCTTGTCGACCATCTTGCCGGCCGAGATCCACGGCATCATGCCGCGCAGCTTGGCGCCGGTTTCCTCGATCAGATGCTCGTCGTTGGCCCGACGCGACGCCTTGATGGTCGGCTGACCGACGGCGTTTTCCAGCATGAAGTCACGCACGAACTTGCCCTGCTGGATGTCGGTCAGAACCGCTTTCATCCGGGCCTTGGTTTCGTCGTAGTTCAGGATGCGCGGGCCGGTGACGTACTGGCCGTACTCGGCGGTGTTCGAAATCGAGTAATCCATGTTGGCGATGCCGCCTTCATAGATCAGGTCAACGATCAGCTTCACTTCGTGCAGGCATTCGAAATAGGCCATTTCCGGCGCATAGCCGGCTTCGACCAGGGTTTCGAAGCCGCAGCGGATCAGTTCGACCAGACCGCCGCACAGAACCGCCTGCTCGCCGAACAGGTCGGTTTCGCATTCTTCGCGGAAGTTGGTCTCGATGATGCCCGAGCGGCCGCCGCCGATGGCCGAGCAATAGGACAGGCCGATCTCCAGCGCCTTGCCGGTGGAATCGGTGTCCACGGCCACAAGGCAGGGCACGCCGCCGCCCTTGACGTATTCGCCGCGCACGGTGTGACCGGGGCCCTTGGGCGCCATCATGATCACATCGATGCCTTCTTTCGGCTCGATCAGGCCGAAGTGCACGTTCAGGCCGTGGGCAAAGGCAATGGCCGCGCCGGGCTTGATGTTGTCGTGGACATATTTCTTGTAGGTCTCGGCCTGCAGTTCGTCGGGCATGGTGAACATGATCACGTCACACCAGGCCGCCGCTTCGGCGATGCCCATCACTTGCAGGCCTTCGGCTTCGGCTTTCTTGGCCGAGGCCGAGCCTTCGCGCAGGGCAACGACAAGGTTCTTGGCGCCGCTGTCGCGCAGGTTCAGCGCGTGGGCATGGCCTTGCGAGCCATAGCCGAGGATGGCGACTTTCTTGTCCTTGATCAGGTTCACATCGCAGTCACGGTCATAGTAGACGCGCATAGGTATCTCCTTCCCGATTGAATATGGGCGCAGCATAGGGGCTGATATCCGCAGGAACAGGAAGGAAAGGTTCGGAATATTGCCCCGCATCGAAATTGATATTCGTCAAAACCGGTGATACGCGGACAATCATGCAAATCGATGACATGGATCGCAGGCTGCTGCGTTATTATCAGGCCGACCCGACATTGTCGGCCGCCGCCCTGGCCGAAACCGCCGGGCTGACCCGCGCGGCCTGCTGGCGGCGGCTGGAAAAACTGCGCGCGGCGGGCGTGATCCGGGGCGTGCGCGCGGTGATCGACTGGGGCAAGCTGGGCTATGCGGTCGAGGTCTCGCTGCGGGTGGCGGTGGACAAGACCCAGCCCGGCGCCTTCGACGCGGTGGTGGCGCGGGCCCGCGAGATCCCCGAAGTGATCGAGATCCAGACCTTTCTGGGCCGGGTGGATATGCGCCTGTCGGTGCGGGCGCGCGACATGGCACACTACCAGCAGATCTACCACGACCGTATCCTGACCCTGCCGCATATCGCCGATATCGAAGGGCTGATGCGGGTGGCCACCATCAAGGATGACGAAAGTCTGCCGCTGTGATCGACCTGGACGATCTGGACCGCGCCCTGCTGCGGGCGTTGGCGGAAGATGCCAGCCAAAGCGCCGGGGCGCTGGGGCGGCACCTCGGCCTGTCCCAACCGGCCACCTGGCGGCGCATCCGGCGGCTGGAACAGGCGGGCATCCTTGCCGGGCGGCGGCTGGATCTGGACAAGACGCGGCTGGGCTTCGGCGTCACGGTGTTCCTGGGCATCAAGCTGGCCGCACGCGGCCGCACCAGCCTTGAGGATTTCGAACGCGCCATCAGCGCCATCCCCGAAGTGCAGGCCGTGCACCATGTGCTGGGCCGCTTCGATTATCGCGTGCGGGTCGTGGCGCGCGATCTGGCGGATTTCGAACGGGTACTGCGGCGGCGGATCATGACCCTGCCGTCGGTGGGCGATATCGAATCCAACGTGGTGCTGAGCGAAGAGATTCGCCCCGGTCCGCTGGAGGCCGCAGCACCGCCCGACGACTGAATCCCCTTTGCACCGGCCCCCCTCCCGCGTTAGCCCTTGAAGCAACACGCAACAGGAGGCTGCCATGGCACTGCTCAACACGATCGATCCCGAGGGTCTGGACGAATTCTCGGTGGTGTTCACCGATCGCTCGCTTAACCACATGTCCGCCACCTTCCAGCAGGTGATGCGCGACATCAGCACGATGCTGAAAGAGGTCTATCATGCCGAGGCCGTTGCGCTGGTGCCCGGCGGCGGCACCTACGGGATGGAGGCGGTCGCCCGCCAATTCGCCCGCGGTGCCCGCACGCTGGTGGTGCGCAACGGCTGGTTTTCCTATCGCTGGAGCCAGATTTTCGAAGCCGGGGCCTTTGCCGCCGACAGCACCGTGTTGAAGGCGCGCCAGACCGGAAACGGACCTGCGGCCCCCTTTGCCCCGGCGCCGATCGAGGACGTGGTGGCCCGCATTCACGCCGAAAAGCCCGATGTGGTGTTTGCCCCGCATGTAGAAACCTCTGCGGGCGTCATCCTGCCTGATACCTATGTGACGCAAATGGCCGCCGCCGCCCATGAAGTGGGCGCGCTGATGGTGCTGGATTGCATCGCGTCGGGCTGTGTCTGGATCGATATGGCCGCCACCGGGGTGGATGTGCTGATATCGGCCCCTCAGAAAGGCTGGTCGGCCTCGCCCTCGGCCGGGCTGGTGATGATGGGACCGCGCGCTTTGGCCCGGTTGGAACAGACCCAGTCGGACAGTTTCACGCTGGACCTGAAGAAGTGGCACCAGATCATGCAGGCCTATGAAAACGGCGGCCATGCCTATCACGCCACCATGCCCACCGATGCCCTGCGCGCCTTCCGCGACACCATGGCTGAAACGCGGGACTATGGGTTCGACCGGCTGCGCACGGCGCAATGGGCGCTTGGCGACGGGGTGCGGACGATTCTGGCGGACAAGGGCGTGACCTCGGTCGCCGCCGAAGGTTTCGGCGCGCCGGGCGTGGTGGTGAGCTATACCAGCGATCCGGCGATCCAGAACGGATCGAAATTCGCCGCCGAAGGTCTGCAGATCGCCGCCGGGGTGCCGCTGGCCTGCGACGAGCCCGAGGGGTTCATGACCTTCCGGCTCGGCCTGTTCGGGCTGGACAAGCTTTATGACGTGGAGGCCACGCTGGGGCGGTTGAAACCGGTTCTCGACAAGGTTCTGTGAGCGCGATCCTGGCCGGGGGCGGGAGCCTCCGGCGGGAGTATCTGCGCCAAGAAAAAGGGCGTCGGCGCGCTATCCCTTGGCGCCGAGGCCCAGTTGCATCAGGCGTTTGCGGACCGGGGCCAGACCGTAAAGCGCGGCCAGACCGCTGCGGCGCAGGTCGCGCAGGGGTTGCGGGCTGAGCATCGAGGCGCGGTTCAGCAGGTCGACGCCGGTGATGCGGGCCAGCACCTCGGGGCGGCGGGCGCGGGCGTATCGGGCGAGGCTGTCGGGGCAGCCCAGCTCCTGCGGGGCGGCGTCGATCAGGTCGAGCAGCGTGGCAAGGTCGGCCAGCGACATGTTCAGCCCCTGCGCACCAATAGGCGGCACCACATGCGCGGCCTCGGCCATCAGCGCGATGCGCGGGGCGTCGAACCGGTCGGCGATCTGGCTGATGATCGGCCAGAGCGTGCGCTGGCTGGTGAGCGTCAGTGGGCCGTAAAGCCCGCCCGAACGCGCGGTGGCGGCGGCGGAAAACGCGTCCTCGTCCAGCGCCAGCAAACGGTGGGCTTCGGGTCCGTGCTCCATCCAGACCACGGCAGAGCAGGGCAGACCCTTGTGATCGGGCAACGGCACCAGGGTGAAGGGCCCGCCCGAGCGGTGGATCTCGGTCGAGACGTTGTCGTGCGGGGCGTCATGGGTGACGGCGAAGGCCAGCGCCTTTTGCGCATAGCGGGTGGTGCGCACGCCGATGCCGGCCTGTTGGCGTACGGTGGAGTTGCGGCCATCGGCGGCCACCACCAGACGGGCGCGGGCGCGGCTGCCGTCGGACAGTTGCACGATGGCCTCGGCGCTGCGGGGCAGCACATCGCGGACCCCGACGCCGGTGCGATGGGTGACGGTGGGCTGATCGGCCACGGCCGCAAGGAACTCGCGCCGCAGAAGCCAGTTCGACAGGTTCCAGCCGAAGGGGCGGCTGCTGATGTCGGCGGCGTCGAAATCGCGGGTCAGGCGCGGTTCGGTGGTCACCCCGCCGGCATCGACGATGCGCATGATCTGCAGGTCGGCGGCATGAGGTGCCAGACGGTCCCAGACACCGATGCGATCAAACAGATCGCGGGACGGTTGCAGGAATGCGGTGCTGCGCAGATCGGCGCCTTGCACGTCGCGCTCGGTCACCGGGACGGCGGGATCGACGCAGAGGGTGCGCAGGCCGAGGTGGCCAAAGGCCGTGGCCGCCGCAAGACCGGCGATGCCGCCGCCGGCGACCACGATGTCAAAGTCCTGGATTGCGCTGCTCATGGTGTTCCCCGCCTGGTTCCGTTGCACAAGATAACGGTTTCTGCGGCGGGGGCGAGAGCGGCGTCTGGCCGCGCAGGCTCAGCCGCGCGAGATCAGCACCAGAACCAGCGCCATGACGCCGACCAGGGTCAGGGCCGGAACGATCAGACCGGCAAAACCAAACAGCGCGATGGACCCGCCCCAGGTGGCAAGGGCCAGAACGGCGACAAGCAGGGCAACGAATTCGGTTCCGGTCCAGCGTTGGCTGTGGATCGGGTGATCGGGTGTGGCGGTCATGGAAGGATCCTCGTGGCAGGGGGCGTGATGCCGCCAGATGCCACAAGAAATGCTGCAGGTGCAAACATGTTCGCCGTCACAGCGACCCTAGTCGCGGATCTGCAACAGGAAGCCCGTCAGATCGTCGGTGTGATAGTGGATGTGATCGGCCTCCGTGGCCTCGTGTTCAGGCGCCACATGCACCGTGCCAAGCCCCAGCCTGTGCGGCACGGCAAGGTTTCGCGGATCGTCTTCGAACATCACTGCCTGCTCCGGCGCAATCCGGGCGCGGGCGAAGACGGTTTCAAAGGCTTCGCGGGCCGGCTTGGGATGATAGGCGGCGTGTTCGATGCCGTAGATGGACTCGAACAGGCCCGACAGGCCACGGGCCGCCAGAACCCGTTCGGCGTAGGGGGCAGAGCCATTGGTATAGACCAGCTTGCGCCCCGGCAGCGCCGCGATGGCAGCGCGCAGGTCAGGGTCGGGCGACAGCGGCGCCATGTCGATGTCATGCACATCCACAAGATACGGCACCGGGTCGAGGTCATGTTCGGCCATCAGCCCGGCAAGGGTGGTGCCATACAGATCCCAGTAGTGCTTGCGCAGGCGGTCGGCTTCGGCGCGGGGCACGTCCAGCGCGGTCATCACGTAGTCGGTCATCCGCACCTCGATCTGATCGAACAGCCGGGCCTGCGGCGGGTAAAGCGTGTTGTCGAGATCGAAGATCCAGACGCGGCGGGTGTTCAGGGCGCGGGGCATGATGCGGGTTTGGCGCAGTTCTGCCGTGGCCGCAAGCATCGGCTTGCCCTTTTGCCGGGGAAAACGGTAGTTTGGGCCGCGAGGAGGACCGCAATGTCCGTCAGCAAACACCCCAACAAGGATGCCTACGAGTTGATCCTGGATGCGATCGACGTGGGCGTCTTCCGGCCCGGCGACCGTCTGGTCGAAAGCGAACTGGCCGAGCGGTTCGGCGTGTCGCGGACCCCCATCCGGGAGGCCCTGCAGCGGCTGGAAACCCAGTCCCTGCTGGCGCGCGACGGGCGCAGCCTGATCGTGGCCTCATTGGATCACAACCAGTTGGCCGAGCTCTATGTGGTGCGGGCCGAACTGGAAGGGCTGGCCGCGCGCCTGGCCGCCCAGCATTCGACGCTGGAGGAGATCCGGGTATTGCGCGACATGGTGGCCAGCGATCTGGAGCTGATCGACGATCCCAGCGCCCTGTCACGGGCCAACAAGCGGTTTCATCGGCAGATTCATCTGGCCTCGCACAACCGCTACCTGGTGCAGCAACTGGACCTCGTGCATCGGACCATGGCGCTTCTGGCCTCGACCTCGCTGGCGGTGGAGGGGCGCGGGGAGACCGCGCTTGCCGAACATGCCGCCATTGTCGATGCGATCGCGGGGCGCGACGGGGACGGGGCCGAGGCGGCCCTGAAGGTTCATATCTCGAAAGCCTTCGAGACCCGGCTGAAGCACGATTCGGCCAATATGGACGCGGTGTCCTGATCCCTCCTCAGGCGGGCAGACCGGTGCCGGGGGCCGGTGTCTCGTCCAGCCCATGTTCGGTCTTGTCCCAGAAGAACGGCCGGTAGGCCATCTCGACCAGCGCCTTCAGAGCGGCCAGAGATTGCAGCATGAAATAGGGGTTCAGCGCCAGTATCCACGGCGTCAGGGCGCGGTGATGGCTGCGACGCAGCGCAAGGACGGCCAGCGCCAGATTTATCCCCTCGCACAAGATCAGCACGGCGGTGATGGCGATCAGCGCCCCGGTCGACAGCAGGTCCTGCAAAGGATGCGGCAGACCCAGGGCGATCAGCCACCAACTCCACAGCGCGGGGGCCAGCAGGGCCTGCACCAGCGCGCTGAGCAGGATCACCTGAACCGCGAAGAAGCCGCGCGGGCCAAGGTCGCGCCAAAGTTGCCGTGGCCGGCGCATATGCGTGGCATAGGTCATGGCATAGCCCTTCATCCAGCGCGAACGCTGGCGGATCCACGGCCAGATGCGGCAGTTGGCCTCTTCCATGGTGGTGCTGACGATCAATTCGGTCCGATAGCCGTGACGATACAGTCGAATGCCCAGATCCGCGTCCTCGGTGACGTTGAACGCATCCCAGGCGCCGATTTTTTCCAGCACCTCGCGGCGGAAGAACAGGGTGGTGCCGCCCAGGGGGATCGGCAGGCCCATGCGTGAAATGCCAGGCAGCACCATGGTGAACCACACCGCGTAGTCGATGGTGAAACAGCGCGACAACCAGTTCTGTCGGGCATTGTAGAACGACAGCCGACCCTGCAGGCAGGCGATGTCGGGCGGGGCCTCGTTGAAACGGGTGACCACATGGGCAATCTGGTCCGGGTCGGGTGCGTCCTCGGCATCATAGACCCCGACAATGCTGCCCCGGCAGTGATCCAGCGCGTGGTTCATGGCCCGAGGCTTGGTCTTCACCATCCCTTCGGGCACGGTCAGCACCCGGATGTGCACCGGCAGAACCGTGCGTTTCAGGCAATCGCGGGTGACGGTATCGTCGGATTCCACGATCAGGCAGATGTCCAGAAGGGCGGCGGGATACTTGATCCGTTGCAGGCGGCGCAGCAAACGCTCGGCAATGCGATCCTCGCGGTAGAGCGGCACCAGAAGCGACACCACCGGCCGCTTCAACCGCGTTGGCGGGTGCAGGCGGATGATCTTGGCGCCCTCGTGTGCGGCTGGTCTGCGAAACGCTGCAACCCCCGCCATGGTCTTGAGCGCGGTCAACGAGATCAACGCCAGCAGGGCCAGACAGGTCAGCAGCCAGAAGGCCAGAACCGGCGCGGCGACAAATCCCGCGACAACGCCAAGGGAAAGGCCGATGGCGGCGAGGCGGAACGGACGGCAGGTCCAGGCGCGGCAGCTGTGCAACGCGGTCAGCCGGGCTTCGTTGCGATGGCGGATTTCCAGTGGCAGGCAGCGGTTGAGACTGCGCCGCAATCCGGTTTCCGAAGTCAGCGCCAGCATGACCGGGCCGAACAGGGCCTCCAGCGCCGGGCGCTCGGCCTCGAACCGTTCGGGATAGACGGCGGCGATGACCGTCGCCGCGCCAATGCGGCGCCAGGGCACCATGCGATGCTGCAGGCAGGCCTCCAGCCCCATCGCCTGGATCAGCGTGGGATCGGGGGCATGGGCTTCCAGATCGATGCGGCGTGCGCCCCATTGGTCTTCCAGCGCCGCAAGCAAATCGTGTTCCGCCAGTCCGTTTTCCACCTGAAGCAGCGCGCCCAGATGCGCGGCCATGGTGCGCTGACGCAGCAACAGGCTGGCCAGTTGCGGTTTGGTGATCAGGTGTTTCGCACACAGGATTTCCCCCAAACGTGTGCGGGGGGGCGACACAGCCGTTGTGGACGGGCGGGTGCCCGTGCCTGCGACAACAGAAAGAAGCTGGCCTTCCATGGCGGGTTCCTTGTGTAGGACCCGCCAAGGGTGTCGCCAGCTTGGTTAAATCGCCCTTAATTCAAAAGCGACTCACCCGTGCGCTCAGGCCATAGCGGCGCGAAACCGCTCAAACAGGTAGAAACTGTCCTGCGGGCCGGGGCTGGCTTCGGGGTGATGCTGCACCGAGAATACCGGGCGATCGGCCATGCGGATGCCGCAGTTTGAGCCATCGAACAGCGAGACATGAGTCTCGATCACGCCTTCGGGCAGAGTTTGGCTGTCGACGGTGAACCCATGGTTCATCGAGGTAATCTCGACCTTGCCGGTGTCCAGATCCTTGACCGGGTGGTTGGCGCCGTGATGGCCGTGGTTCATCTTGACCGTCTGCGCCCCCAGGGCCAGCGCCAGCATCTGGTGGCCAAGGCAAATGCCAAAGACCGGCAGATCGGTGGTGTCCAGGATCTCGCGGATCATCGGCACGGCATAGGTGCCGGTGGCGGCCGGATCGCCGGGGCCGTTCGACAGGAACACGCCTTGCGGGTCGTGGGCCAGAACCTCCTCGGCGGTGGCGGTGGCGGGCAGCACGGTCACATCGCAGCCCGCAGAGGCCAGACAGCGCAGGATGTTGCGCTTGGCACCATAGTCGATGGCCACGACCTTGGGGGCTTCTCCCTCGCGCTTGCCATAGCCATCGGGCCAGGCCCAGCGGGTCTCATCCCAATTGTAAGACTGGGCGCAGGTCACATCCTTGGCCAGATCCTTGCCCACCAGCCCGTCGAAACCGCGCGCGGCAGCCACCAGTGCCTCGATGTCGAAATTTCCGTCGGGATTGTGTTCCAGCGCCACATGGGGCGCGCCCTGCTGGCGGATGGCGCGGGTCAGGCGGCGGGTGTCGACCCCGCCCATGCCGATCCGGCCCTGCTTGGCCAGCCACGGTCCCAGCTCCTGCTGGGTGCGCCAGTTCGAGGCCAGTGTCGGATCCCATTTCACCACCATGCCCTCGGCCACCGGTTGGGCGGTTTCGTCATCCTCGGCGTTGGTGCCGACGTTGCCGATATGCGGGAAGGTGAAGGTCACGATCTGGCCCGCGTAGGAGGGGTCGGTCATGATTTCCTGATAGCCGGTCATTGCCGTGTTGAAGCACAGTTCGGCGGTGGTTCGCCCGGTTGCTCCGAACCCGATTCCGTAGAACAGGGTGCCATCAGCCAGGGCGAGGCAGGCGGTAGGCGCGGGCGTTGCGGACATGGCGCATCTCCGTGGGAAGCAAAGGGAAAAATCGTACGATCCCTAAGGGGGGGCGCAGGGCGGGTCAAGGGTTCGTGAACACGACCACCCGCGCGAGTCATCGAACCCTTGTCACATTCCTGTCACCGACCTACAACGCGGGTTGGAGTTTTATGGGGATGAAGCACCGATGGACCTTAAAACCAAGGTTTCGAGCCAACTCAAACAGGCGATGAAGGACAAGGACACCCGCCGGTTGTCCACCCTGCGCCTGATCAATGCCGCCATCAAGGATCTGGAGATCGCCAAGCGCAATTGCGAAGAGGGCGATGACGCTGCCCTGGGTAATGACGAAGTGCTTGGCATTCTGACCAAGATGGTCAAACAGCGCCGCGAAAGCGAACGCGCCTATGAAGAGGGCGGTCGTCTTGAACTGGCCGAGCAGGAGCGCGAGGAAGCCGAAATCATTTCGGAATTCCTGCCCAAGCCGCTGAGCGACGCGGAAAAGGAGCAGGCCATCCAGGAAGCCATCGCCGACAGCGGCGCGGGTTCGTTGCGCGACATGGGCAAGGTGATGAGCCTGCTGAAACAGCGCCACGCCGGGCGGCTGGATTTTGCCACCGTCGGGCCGGAAGTGCGCGAGCGTCTGGCCTCGTAGCACCCTTGGCACCGTGACGATCTGATGGGAAAGGGCCTTTCGGGGCCCTTTTTCTATGTGCGCGGCCGATGACCCGGCGCAGCGCTGGCCGCAATGCGGGGCAGAAGGTCGGCGAGAATCAGGTAAAGATCCGCGCGTTCGTCGCTGGACAGGAACGCGCCCAGTTCAACCTCGCGCCCGGCCCCTTTCAGGGTCAGGTATTTCTCTACCGGTCCGGTCTTGTCGTGCAGATGCACCGACACCCAATAGGGATTCGCCTGCCAGGATTGATCCGACGCCCGGCGGGCGCGGCGGGTAAGGGTCACGAGATCGGACCACAGGGTCAACTCTTCCAGGATCTCGCCATCGCGATAGTTCTTCTGCAGCAACGCCCACATCAGCCCCAGTGCCAACATCACGAAGGGCAACAGCCCCCACAGCACCGGCGTACCGATCACCGCCAGAAGCGGCAGCAGCACCAGTCCGAAGGTGATGGCGATGAACAGCACGAATCCCTTCTTGGGCAGGGATCGGTGCGGCCACAGGTGCAGCACCGCCAGCGGCGTCTGCCCCCGGTCATGAAAAGAGGCCCCGGAAATCTCCGGGGCCTCCTTCGTCTCATTGACCCATTCGATGGGCATTCAGTGCGCGTGGCCCTTGTCCCAGTCGCTCTGCTTGGGGAGCGTCTCGAACGTGTGCTCCGGCGGCGGCGAGGGCAGGGTCCATTCCAGCGTGTCCGCGTATTCGTTCCAGTAGTTGTTCTCGGTCACCTTCTGGCCGCGCGTCAGCGTGTACCAGACGATGTAGATGAACAGAACGAACGAGGCGAAGGAGATGAACGCGCCGATCGAGGAGACCGTGTTCCAGAAGGCAAAGGCTTCGGGATAGTCGATGTAGCGGCGCGGCATACCCTGACGGCCCAGGAAGTGCTGCGGGAAGAAGGTCAGGTTGGAACCGATGAACATCATCCAGAAGTGGATGCGGCCCAGTCCCTCGGGATACTGCCGTCCCGACATCTTGCCGATGTAGAAGTAGATCCCGGCGAAGATCGCGAAGACCGCCCCCAGCGACATCACATAGTGGAAGTGTGCCACCACATAGTAGGTGTCATGATAGGCCCGGTCCACAGCCGCCTGGCTGAGCACGATGCCGGTCACACCACCCACGGTGAACAGGAACAGGAAGCCGAAGGCCCAGAGCATGGGCACCTTGAATTCCACCGAACCGCCCCACATGGTCGCGATCCAGCTGAACACCTTCACCCCGGTGGGCACGGCGATCACCATCGTGGCCAGCATGAAGTAGGACTGCTGCGTCAGCGACATGCCCACGGTGTACATGTGGTGCGCCCAGACGACGAAGCCCAGAACCCCGATGGCCACCATCGCCCAGACCATCGGCAGGTAGCCGAAGATCGGCTTGCGCGAGAAAGTCGCGATGACATGGCTGATGATGCCAAAGCCGGGCAGGATGATGATGTAGACTTCCGGGTGGCCGAAGAACCACAGGATGTGCTGGTAGAGGATCGGGTCACCGCCACCGGCCGGGTCGAAGAAGGTCGTCCCGAAATTGCGGTCGGTCAGCAGCATGGTGATGGCGCCTGCCAGAACCGGCAGCGACAGCAGGATCAGCCAAGCCGTGACGAAGATCGACCACGAGAACAGCGGCACCTTGAACAGGGTCATCCCCGGCGCGCGCATGTTCAGGAAGGTGGTGATCATGTTGATCGCGCCCAGGATCGAGCTGGCGCCCGACACGTGGACCGCGAAGATCGCCAGATCCATCGACATGCCGGCCTCGGTCGTCGAGAGCGGTGGATAGAGCACCCAGCCCACCCCTGAACCAAGCTGGCTGTTGCCCCCCGGTGTCAGCATCGAGGCAACGCCCAGGCAAACGCCGGTGACATAGAGCCAGAACGACAGGTTGTTCAGACGCGGAAACGCCATGTCCGGCGCGCCGATCTGCAACGGCATGAAATAGTTGCCGAAACCGCCGAACAGGGCCGGAATCACCACGAAGAACATCATCAGGACGCCGTGATAGGTGATCATCACGTTCCAGATATGTCCGTTCGGGGTGCAGGGGTCGGCCATGAAGCCTTCCATGCACATGAACTGCACACCGGGGCTCATCAGCTCCAGCCGCATGAACACGGTGAAAAGGACCGAGATCAGACCGACAACACCTGACACGAACAGGTAGAGGATCCCGATATCCTTGTGGTTGGTAGACATGAACCAACGAGTGAACCAGCCGCGCTGGTCTTCATGGTCATGGCCGTGAATGGCTGCGTCCGCCATACGTGCCTCCCGATTGCTAATTCCTACCGGACGCAGGGGTCCGGACTTCACGATGTTTGTAGTCGTCCGCCCATGCCGGTGCAATGACAGACAGCGGTTTGATCTGTGTCATTGTACCGCCACTGTGTGCGCCCTTAGCGTGGCAGTCTCGGCGCGTAAAGCGCCATTGAAGCTTGGAAAATCAGACTATCGCATATGAGCATGCGAAGGCCGCGACATTTTGTTACGGTTGTTTCGGGCAAGTCTGTATCCAACGGTGTGTGACGCCCTGCGGCATTCGCCTCACCCTCGTTGTGCTTGATCCAGTTTGCACAATCGGCGCAGCAGATCCGCGATGCTCTTGTCGGCGCACGTGACATCGACACCTTTGGACCAGCCCTCCACTTCCGCAATCAACTCTGCCGGCAGCGCGCAATCGCAGGACTGCAAGCGA
Organism: Meridianimarinicoccus sp. MJW13; assembly: GCF_014901205.1. Lineage (GTDB taxonomy): Bacteria > Pseudomonadota > Alphaproteobacteria > Rhodobacterales > Rhodobacteraceae > Meridianimarinicoccus. The sequence goes on along the minus strand of NZ_JACNMU010000007.1, from coordinate 112,046 downwards.
TCGATCATGGCCTTCGCGAGGTCTTGCAACGCCGGAGGCTGGTTGTAGGTGTCGGGATCCACAAGGGTGCGGGCCTTGTAATACTCATAGTCCCACCACTTGGGATCCTTGTCGACGGCGGTGCGGTCGGCGGGACTCATCCGGCCCATCAGGTTCCGGTTGGCCGGATACAGATGGTGGAGCGCATAGGCTACAAGATCCTCGCGCAACACCCAAGGCGTCGGTTCTTTCCAGTTCAGCTGCCGCGCCGCGATGAATTCCACCTGTGGTGTGTGCGCGTTTTCCCGGAATTCCCGGTTGCGGGTCATGAAGTACAGCAACGACGTCGGGATACCCGAGTTGCTGTTGGCCAGCGCCGGCGGCTCTGCATCCAGAATGTCATAGAAGGAACTGACCGCATCCGAACTGGCCAGCCGGACCGACACACGTTCCACACCCGGTACCTGGGACCAAACATGCGCAAGCGCGTTCCAACGCGCCGACTCGATATTGGCGCGCACAAACCGGTCCAGCGTGACATCGGACCACACGCCCCATTGCCACCAGGCGCTGTTGAGCCATTCCACCGGCGGCCGGACGAAGACCACCGCATGGGCTGACAGGTTTTCCTTTTCGAGGAAACGTGCTTCGGCGAACTGTTTGGCGCGATTGATCCAGCCCTCGGCTGACAGGATGGGCGTGCGGCCGTCCTCGACAATCTTGCGCAGGTGGCCCGGCATCTGTTCCATCCAAGGGTTGGGCTGGTTCGGGCTGGCATCGGGGGATGATGTATACCCGAAGACCGACTTGCGGGCGTCTTTGGTGATGTCATCGCCCGCGATCAACCCGCCACGATGATGCGCCGCGACATAGGAAAATCGTTGTCCCGTGCGCGACTGGAAGTCCGGCTGTTGCGACAGCGTCGCCTGCAGCGAACTGCTGCCGCATTTCGGCGCGCCAATGTGCAGGACAATGTCTTCCTTGATACTCATGACTGCAACTTTCCATGTCGTGCCCATGGGGCGGGGCGTCACCACTTACATCGTGGTTTGGTACGATTTCAGTTTCGACCGTTCAAACGTCTTGCAAACGTCTTGCGCAGGGCAGCGTCCACATCGTCCATGGTCACCGGAAGCCCCAGATCCACAAGGCTGGTGACGCCATGTTCACGAATGCCACAGGGGACAATGCCGTCGAAATGGCTCAGGTCGGGTTCCACGTTGATCGACAGGCCGTGGAAGCTGACCCAGCGGCGCAGGCGCAGGCCGATGGCGGCGATCTTGTCTTCTTGCGGGGTGCCATCCGCGTTCAGGGGTTTGTCGTGGCGCACCACCCAGACCCCGACGCGGCCCGCGCGGCGTTCGCCCTTGACGTTGAACTCGGCCAGCGTGTCGATGACCCAATCCTCGACCTGCGCCACGAACTGGCGCACGTCGCGCCCGCGCTTTGTCAGGTCCAGCATGACATAGGCCACGCGCTGGCCCGGCCCGTGATACGTGTATTGCCCGCCCCGGCCTGCATCAAAGACCGGAAAGCGGTCCGGATCGGTCAGGTCGGCGGGATCGGCGCTGGTTCCGGCGGTGTAGAGGGGCGGATGCTCCAACAACCAGATCTGTTCATCGGCGGTGCCGTTGCGGATGGCCGCGGCACGGGCTTCCATGGCCGCCAAGGCGTCCGGGTAGGGCGTCAAGCCGTCTGTGATGGTCCAGGTAACCACGCGGGTCCTCATGCGTTTTCGGGGGTTCTAGCGGGCGCCGGGGCGCGGGGCAATCGGCAAAGCCGCGCGGTTTGACGGTGTGAATATCCGTCCCAAAGGCCGGGATCCCATGCTGCGAAAAAAGTGCCTTTCGGGCCGGGAAAACCGCTTCACATCCTTGAAACGGTCGGATACACCCCCGCCACTGTCACTGAGATGCGGTCGTGGCGGAATTGGTAGACGCGCAGCGTTGAGGTCGCTGTGGGGTAACTCCCGTGGAAGTTCGAGTCTTCTCGACCGCACCAGGACAGTCCTTCGGACATGATGACTTTGCTTCTGCCCGACCTGGCAGAGGTCGACGGTCTCTAGCCGAGCACTTGCAGCCAGAACCAGACTGTTCCCACCGACACTGTCGTGCCCAGCAAGACCGCTGACGCCGCGACCCGGCGGGCCGAACCGTACATGTCGGCAAAGACATATGTGTTGACGCCCGGCGCCATGGCGGCGGTAAGAACAGCGGCGCGGAACGCGTCGGGCGGCAGGTTCAGAACCTGACCCATGATCCAGACGATGGCCGGATGCACCAGCACCGAGATCGCCACGATAAAGGCGATGGCCTTGGCGTCGCCTTCGGGGCGATAGCGGGTCAGAACGCCGCCCAATGCAAACAGCGCCGCCGGAAGGGCGGTGCGGGCGATAAGGTCGGCGGAGTCGTTCAGTGCGCCGGGCACCGGCAGCCCGGTCAGGTTGACCAGCAGACCCAGCGCCAGCCCGATCACCAGCGCGTTCGAGAACATCGCCTTGAGAATGCGCAGCGAGGTGCGCCAGGTGCTCTGGCTGCCGCCGCGCACAATCTCCATCGCGGTGATGCCCACCAGGTAGCAGAACGGCGCGTGGATCGAGATGATGGCGAAATTCGGGGCCAGCGACTCGGCCCCATAAGCGCGTTCAGCGATCGGCAGTCCCAGCATGACCGAATTGGAAAACAATCCGCAAAAGCCGATGGCGACGCAATCGCTCCAGGATCTGTGAAACAGGAAGCGCGCGCCCAGAAGGCCCAGCACGAACCCCGAAAACGCGCCGACATAAAAGCTGGACAACAGGCGCAGATCAAAGCCTGCCGACAGGTCCAGCGTGGATATCGCGCGGAACAGCAGGCAGGGGATGGCGAATTTCTGCGTGAACTGCATCAGCCCGTTCACGTTGCTGTCACTGAACAACCCGCGCGCCGTGGTCAGATAGCCCGCCCCGATCACCAGAAAGACGGGCAGGACGACCTCGATCAGCGCGCCCAAGGATCAGACCGGAAAGCTGAGGGTGAGGCCGTCATGCGCCGGTACCACGTGGTCCGGGGTTTCGGCGGCCACCGTGGCATAGTCCAGATCGATATGCATGTTGGTCAGCACCGCGCGGCGCGGGGCCAGCTTGGCGATCCATTCCAGGCTGCGCGCCAGATGCGCATGGGTGGGATGGGGTTTGCGGCGCAGGGCATCGACGATGAAACAGTCCAGCCCTTCCAGCATTGGCCAGGCAGCATCCGGAATCTCGGAGACATCCGGCAGATAGGCCACGTCCCCGATGCGAAACCCCAGCGCCTCGATGCCGCCGTGGGCCACCGCGAAGGGCCGCAGCACCACATCGCCGCCGGGGCCGGGCACCACCACATCACCGCGGATGAGCTTCAGGTTCAGGATCGGCGGATAGGGAGAGCCCTCGGGCTGCACGAAGGCATACCCGAAGCGCGACAGCAGGTTGTCGCTGGTTTCCTCGTCGGCCCAGACATCCAGACGCTCGCGGGTGTTGAACACGATCTGGCGCAGGTCATCCAACCCGTGCACATGGTCGGCGTGGCTGTGGGTATAAACGACGCCGTTCAGCACACCGACGCCGGAACTCAGCAATTGGTCGCGCATGTCGGGCGAGGTGTCGATCAGCACCGTCGTGGTTCCCGCGTCGCCCTCACGCTCGACCAGCAGTGAACAGCGCCGCCGCCGGTTGCGGGGGTTGTCGGGGTCGCATTCACCCCAATGCCCGCCCAGTCGGGGGACCCCGCCCGACGATCCGCAGCCCAGGATGGTCAACCGGATCTCGCCCATCAGGCGGCATCCGCGGCACGCCAGGCGGCGGCCTTGGCGAACAAGCGGTCGAAATTTTCGCTGGTCTGGCGGGCGAACTCTGCCGTGCTGACGCCGAAAACCTCGGCCCCGACGGCGGCGGTCTTGGCGACATAGGCCGGTTCATTGCGCCTGCCACGATGCGGCGGTGGCGCGAGGTAGGGGGCGTCGGTTTCGACAAGGATGCGGTCCAGGGATGCTTCCTTGAAGATGTCGCGCAGCTCTTGCGAGCGCGGGAAGGCCGCGATGCCTGACATGGACAGGTAGAAGCCCAGCTCCAGCATCGCCAGTCCCAGGTCGCGCCCCGACGAGAAGCAATGCATCACGCAGTCGAAGGCCCCGGCCCGGTGTTCCTCGGTCAGGATGCGGGCCATGTCGTCGTCGGCGGCGCGGGCATGGATGATCAGCGGCAGGCCGGTCTGACGGGCGGCCTCGATATGGATGCGCAGGCTGTCCTGCTGCACGCCCGCGCTTTCCGAGGTGTAATAATAGTCCAGCCCGGTCTCGCCGATGCCCACGAATTTCGGATGCGCGGCCAGTGCCACCAGATCGTCGACCGCGGCCAGAGGCTCCTCTGCCGCGCTCATCGGGTGGGTGCCCCCGGCCCAGAACACCGGATCATGGGCCTCGGCAATGGCGCGCACCTGCGGGGCGTTGCGCAGCCGGGTGCAGATGGTGACCATGCGGCTCACGCCAGCCTCGGTGGCGCGGGCAATCACCTCGGGCAGCTCGTCCTGGAAATCCGGGAAATCAAGGTGGCAATGGCTGTCGACCAGCCGGGGCTGTGGGGAATCTGTCATGACGCGATGGTTACCTTCCGGCGGCGCAGTCTGCTGCCAGCTTGTCTATTCTCAGAACCATATCGAGGATGAGGCTGTGAGCGTCAAGATTGACCGCCAATCCGCGCCGAACCCGCGCGGATTCGTCCTGCTGTGCCTGCGCCCATCGGCGACCCGCATCCGGGCCGGGCGCCAACCGCGCCAGCGGGTCGTCACCGCCCAGAACACCGGCGCGGGCGATCCGCGCCATGGCCTGATCCATCAGGTCCAGACACAGGCTGCGCTTGTCCTGGGCATCGCGCGCCGACAGACCCGCGGCCAGCGCCACCGCCCGCATCCGGTCGACACCGGGCATGGAGGCCAGAAGCGCGTCGATCTCGCGGCCCAGCGACACCCCGTCATGGACCTGCAGGCGCAGCGCGCCGCCGGGGCTGCCGTCGGCCAGTTGCGCAAGTGCTGTGCGTTCTTCCGCAGGCGTGTCGGGCAACAGGCGCGCCAGCACCTCGGCCATCTGCGCCTCGGGCAACCGGGCGCAGGGCAGGGTGCGGCAGCGTGAACGGATGGTCGGCAACAGGCGCGAAGGCATGTGGCTGACCAGCAGGAAAACCGTCTGCGCGGGCGGTTCCTCCAGCCGTTTCAGCAGCGCGTTGGCGGCATTGGCGTTCATCTCGTCGGCGGCATCAACGATCACCACGCGGCGGCCGCCGTCGGGCCGCGACAGGGCGAAAAACCCGTTCAAGGCGCGCACTTCGTCCACGGTGATGACCGTGCGCAGCTTCCTGGTCTTGGCGTCCCAGCCGCGCCGCAACAGGAACAGGCCAGGTTCGGAAAGCGCCTCGATCCGGCTGAGCGGCGCGGGATCGGGACCGGGGTCAAGGCTGGTCAGCGGCTCGGGTGCCCCGAACAGGCCCGCATCCGAGGATGGCTCGGGCGAGGTCAGTAGGAACCGCGCCAGCCGCCACGCCAGCGTGGCCTTGCCGATACCGGGCGGGCCGGTGATCAGCCATGCATGGTGCAACCGGCCGGTATTCACCGCTTCCAGAAACTGGCCTTGTGCCCGCTCATGGCCCACCAGCGACGGCGCAAACCTTGGATGCGCGGCCCCTTCGGCGCGGTCGGGTTCGGGCAGGTCCGGGGCGGTGCCGATCATGCCTTTTCGGTCTCGAACGCTGCCCGTACACGGGCGGCCACGGCGTCAAGCGACCCGGTGCCGTCGATCAGGCGCACACGCTCCGGCGCTTGTCGGGCAAGATCGTGAAACCCGGCGCGCAGACGTTCCTGAAAGCTCAGGCCGAACCCTTCGAACCGGCTTTCATCCTGCGCCGCGCCGGCCTCGCGCGCGACAGCGCGGTCCAGGCCTTGCGCCGGGGGCAGATCAAGAACGAATGTCAGGTCAGGCTGCACCCCGATCATCAGCGTGTGCAGCCGGTCCACCATGTCGGTCAGGTCGCCGCGCGTGGTGCCCTGATAGACCCGCGTGCTGTCGGCGAAGCGGTCGGTGATGACCGTGGCACCCCGGTCAAGGGCCGGCTGGATGGTGCGTTCCCAATGATCGCGCCGGGCGGCGGTGAACAGCAGGATCTCGGTTTCCGGCGACCAGCGGTCGGGTTCGCCGCCCAGGACCAGACGGCGGATGTCCTCGGCCCCGGGCGAGCCGCCGGGTTCGCGGGTCAGCACCACCTCGCGGCCCTGCGCCCGCAGATGCTCTGCCAGCAACCGCGCCTGTGTGGACTTGCCGCTGCCGTCGATGCCTTCGAAGCTGATGAACCGGGGCGGCTGGTGCGCGGCGCTCAAAACAGCCCTTCCGCCTGACCGATGACCCGCGACACCAGCACCTGACCGGCGCTGCGCAGGCGCGGGACGAATCCGCCGAAGGTCACATCCTGATCCGACACCAGCGGCAGGCGGGCCTCGGGCAGGCCGGGGCGGGTGATGACCAGTTCGGCCACCGGCTGACCTGCGGCGATCGGCGCCTGCAGCGGGCTGTCAAAGACCACTTCTGCCGCGACATCGTTCTGCACAGCGCCGGTCAGGACCTTCAGGTCATCGGGGACCACCAGTCCGATCTTCTGGACGTTGCCCATCCAGACATCCGCCTCGGCGATGCGTTCGCCTGCCTCGGCCACCTCGACCTCGACGAACTGGCGGAAGGCCCAGCTGACGATGCGCTCGGCCTCCTGCGCGCGGGCGGCCGCCGACGTCAGGCCGGTGACGACAAAGACAATGCGCCGTGTGCCCTGCCGGGCCGAACCGACCAGCCCGTAACCGGCTTCCTCGGTATGGCCGGTCTTCAGCCCGTCGGCGCCGATATCCAGCTTCAGCAGCGGATTGCGGTTGAACCGGTTGTCCGGCGCGCGACCGTCGAATTCATACTCGGGCATGGCGAAGAAGCCATAGTATTCCGGGAAATCCTCGATCAGGTGCTCGGCCAGAATGGCCAGATCCCGCATGCTCATCCGGTGGTTGGGATTGGGCCAGCCCGACGCGTTGGCGAAGGTGGAATTTTCCATCCCCAGCTCTTTCGCGCGGGCGTTCATCATCCGGGCAAATGCGTCTTCGGTGCCCGCCAGCCCTTCGGCCACGACCACGGTGGCATCATTGCCCGATTGCACGATGATGCCCTTGATCAACTCTTCGGACGAGGGGCGGTCACGTTCGTTCAGGAACATGGTCGAGCCGCCCATCTGCCGCGCCTTGGTGGACACGCCAAAACGGGTGTCCAGCGTGACGTTGGGATTGTCGCGCAGGGCCTCGAACAGCATCAGCAGGGTCATCAGCTTCGACATGGAGGCCGGCGGCAAGGCAATATCGGGCTGCTTTTCCAGCAGCACGGTGTCGGTGCCAAGATCCACGACAAAGGCCGCTTTGGCTTGCGTTTCGAACGCGGTCTGAGCCGCGGCCGGAAGGGAGAGAAGGGCCAGAGTAAGGCCGGTGGTCACGAAGGCGCGCAGCATGTCAGGTCCTTGTCTGATCCGCATGGCGGCACCCTAGCACCGGGTTTGGGCAAGTCCAACCACGCCGGGCGCGGAGAATCGGGATCCGGTCCGGTGCGGTGACGTACCGGGGAGGGCCGTGGTCTTCGGATCAAAGGTCTTTCGGTTGCGAAAAGTGCGGCGTTCGGCACGCGGACGGCGGCAAGGCAGGGGATCCGGGCGCAATGCCACCCTTTCCTGACGCGGGCAGTTGGCCGCTTGCGACAAAAACCGCGCCCTCCAGCGACAGCATTGCCTGCCGCGGGTCAGGGGATCAGGATAACATCAACGGCGCATGACAGCGGCACGACCTTGGGTCGTTTCCCGAAGATGCCGCCCGAACCCTGTTGGAAAGGCGTGCCAATGGCAGAGATCAACTGGGACACGCATCGCCGTGAGGAACACGGGCTGGGGCGGCTGCAGGAGTTTCTCAAGCAGATCGTCTACGGCGGCAATGACGGGATCGTCACGACCTTCGCCATCGTCGCGGGTTTCGCCGGGGCTTCGGCCGAGGGGGCTGCGCAGATCGGGGCGCTGGCGGTTCTGGTGTTCGGTCTGGCCAATCTTTTCGCCGACGCGGTGTCGATGGGGCTGGGCGAGTTCCTGTCAACCCGGTCGCAGCGGGATCTGTACGTGTCGCAGCGCCGGGTCGAACTTGCGGAACTGCGAACCAACCCCGAGCAGGAGCGGCGGGAGATCGTGCAGATGCTTGCCGAACGCGGGATGCCGCTTGAAACGGCAGACCGTGTCTCGCACGACCTGATTGATTGCCCGGAACTGGTTGCCGACATGATGATGAGCTACGAATTGCAGATGCAGGACATGCGCAACGGCTCCCCGGCGCTGGATGGCCTGATGACCTTCCTGTCCTTCGTCGCCTTCGGGGTGATTCCGCTGACGCCCTATTTCCTGTTCGATCCCAGTCAGGCGGTGTTCCTGGCCTCGGTCTTGGCAACGTTCACCGCCCTTGTATTGCTGGGTCTGCTGCGCTGGTGGTCGACGCGGGAAAGCGTCTTGCGCTGTGTCGGAGAGACGGTTCTGGTGGGCACCACCTGCGCCATCGTGGCCTTTGCCGTGGGCGCGATTGTGGCAGGCTAGAACGATCAGGGGTCAAGGGCCGTGCCGGAGTTTGCGGGGATAAGGTGCCGCGCCGCCGCGCGGTATCCGTTCGGAAAGCAGGCGTGATGCGTCTTCTGTTTCCCGGCGGGTCCGGAAACGCCGGGCGGCATGTCGGCCGGCACCTGAGGGATCTCGGTCAGCAGAAGGTCAACACGGACCTGCTGCCCGTGGACAGGGATCAGGGTGTTTCCAACCGCAAGATCAGGACGATGCCGGGCTTCAAGGAACAGCCCGACGGGCAAACCCCCATCGCAGAGGCTGACCGGAAAGCGTGCGATCCGCGCCAATGTGCGAGGGATCAGAGCCGGCCAGCTAGGCCAGCACCTTGATGCGGGTCATCATGCCCGAGGCGGCATGGGCCAGCATGTGGCAATGGAACACCCAGTCGCCGGGATTGCTGGCCACGAAGGCGATCTCGCGCTGCTCGTCCGCGAACATCAGCAGCGTGTCGCGCAGCGGACCCAGGGTGCCGTCGGGGTGAACCTCGCGGAAGTGATGGCCGTGCAGATGCATGGCGTGCGGAAACATGGTGTCGTTCTGCAGTGTCACGCGCACCGTCTGGCCCCGCTCGGCCACGAACAGCGGTTCCTCCGGCATGCCGACCATCCCGTTGAAAGCCCAGAACTGGCCATTTTCCGCCGCCTCCCGGAAACTGACCTTGCGGTCGTCCATCCGGGCCGAGGCAAAGCCCCGCATCGCGCCGCCATCCATCTGAAGATGGCTTTGCAACGCGCCGTCCAGCCCCGCGACCACCATGTCCGGATTGGGCGGCAAGGGGGACGGGGTGCCCCTTGGCTGAGTCGCGGCCACGCCACGCACCTCGAAAAGAACCTGCGAAAATGCTTCGTCGCCCTCGATCCGCACAAGATGCGCGGCGCTGCCATCTCCGGCGGTGACGTCGACGATCAGGTCGATGCGTTGCGCCGGGGCAAGCAGAAGTGACTCGTTCAACGGGCGCGGGGTGTCGAGCGGCATTCCGTCCAGCGCAACGACCCAACCCGCCAGCCCCTGAACGTTCAGGTCGAAAATCCTGGCGGTGGCCACATTGATCAGGCGCAGGCGCAGGCGTTCGTTCTGACGGGCCTGCAGGGTCTTGTTGAAGACGCCGTTGGTTATGGTGATGTTGCCGATCCGGCCAGCATGGCTGAAGTCATGCATGTTTCCGAAACCGGCGATCTGGCCGGTCTCGGGATCCAGCCGGAAATCGTCCAGCATCAGGATCTCGTCGCGATCCACGTCGGGGCCTTCGCGTTCCTCGACGATCAGCGGGCCGTGCAATCCGCGCGCCACCTGTTCGTAGGACTGGTTGTGCGAATGGTACCAGTAGGTGCCGGCATCGGGCAGATCGAAGTCATACAGAAAGGTCTCGCCCGGTGGCACGGCCGACTGCGTGACCCCCGGCACCCCGTCCATGGCATTGTCGATACGGATGCCATGCCAATGCACCGAGGTCGGCGCGGACAACGCATTGACCAGCGTGCGGGTCAGGCGGCTGCCCTGCGGCGCGCGGATTTCCGGCCCCGGCAGTTTTCCGTCAAAGCTCCAGACCTGCGTCAGCGGATAGCCTTCCGGCGCGATCTGGGCCTGCGCCAGTCGCGCCTCGATCACCTCGGCGGTCGGTGCGGCGGCCTCCAGGGACTTTGGCACCAACGGCAGGGCCGCAAAGCTGGCACCGGTTTTCAGAAGCGTTCTGCGGGCGATCATCGGGCAGGTTCCTTGCATGTGCGCACAAGTGGTCTGGGTGTTGGCACGGTGTCGACCACGTCTGGATATTCGGACAATAGCACCGCTGGGGCCGCTGGCCAGAGGGCTGGGGCAAACCCCGGCGGAGCGGAGGCAGTTTGCAGGTGTTCGTCAGTGCAGCCCATGAAATCGCCAGCCGTCGGAAACTCCCCTTGCGGGCCGCAAACACCGCCGCGTAAGCTTTGACCATTCAACAGTCAGGCCATGCGACACCCGAAGACTTCACGTTAATCCAGTCAGTTAATCGCGGACGCGCCATGGGGTAACCGGAGAAATCCCGGTCCGGAGCCGGTTCGCCATTTCACTGCGGGCGCCGCAGCACAGGGAGATACTGCTTTGACCACGGAAAAATCGACGGCCGCCACGGACAGCATCGAGGACGAGATCTACGGCGCGAGCGATCAGGCGCGGCAACTTCCGCGGGCACAATTTCCCGATGGGGCACGCCAACCGCAGCATGTCTATGCCGCGATCCGGGATGAATTGATGCTGGACGGCAATGCCCGTCAGAACCTTGCCACCTTCTGCCAGACCTGGGAGGAGCCGGAAGTTCACCAGTTGATGGAAGATTGCATCGACAAGAACATGGTGGACAAGGACGAATACCCCCTGACCGCCGAGATCGAGGCGCGCTGCGTGCGGATGCTGGCGCACCTGTGGAACGCGCCGGAAGGCCCCGCGGTCGGCACCTCGACCACCGGATCGAGCGAGGCGGCGATGCTGGGCGGGCTGGCGATGAAGCGCCGCTGGGAAGCGCGCCAGAAAGCCGCTGGCAAACCCATCGGCAAGCCCAACCTGATCACCGGACCGGTGCAGATCTGCTGGCACAAGTTCACCCGCTACTGGGACATCGAGCACCGCGAAATCCCCATGGAAAACGGCCGCCTGCTGATGACGCCGGAAGAGGTTCTGGCGCGCTGCGACGAGAACACCATCGGTGTCGTGCCCACTTTGGGCGTCACCTTTACCGGGGAGTACGAGCCGGTGCAGGCGGTCAGCGATGCGCTGGACCGCTATCAGGCCGAAACCGGACTGGACATTCCGATCCATGTGGACGGCGCCAGCGGCGCTTTCCTGGCCCCGTTTTGTGCCCTGGATATCCCGTGGGATTTCAGCCTGCCGCGGGTCAAGTCGATCAACGCCTCCGGCCACAAGTTCGGCCTGGCGCCGCTGGGGGTTGGCTGGGTCATGTGGCGCGAGGCAGCGGATCTGCCCGAGGACATGGTGTTCTGGGTCAACTACCTTGGTGGCAACATGCGCGACATCGCGCTGAACTTCTCGCGGCCGGGCGGGCAAGTGGTTTGTCAGTATTACAACTTCCTGCGGCTGGGGCGCGAAGGCTACCGCAAGGTGCATTCCGCCTGCTACCAGAGCGCCGCGTTCATTGCGCGCGAGATCGCCGCGATGGGCCCGTTCGAGATTGTCTTCGGCGGAGAGCCCGACAAGGGAATCCCGGCAGTGTCGTGGAAACTGAAAGACGGTGCAGACCCCGGTTTCACGCTGTTCGATCTGGCGGATCGCTTGCGCGTCCGTGGGTGGCAGGTGCCGGCCTATACGCTTCCGGCGAACTGTCAGGAACAGGCGATCCAGCGGATTCTTGTGCGCAACGGGGTCAGCCATGACCTGTGTTCGCTTCTGATCATGGACATGAAAAAGGCCATGGAGCACTTCAAGGCGCACCCGATCCAGCGGCCCATGACCGATGAAGATGCCACGGGTTTCCATCATTGAAGACAGGGATGGCGGCAGGCCGGCTGGCTGAGGGCATCGCATGACCGGACATCCGGCGGATTTCAGAACTGCGGGGGCCTGGCGATTTGTCACCCTGCGCCGGTATTCCAATCGCGCCCGCCCCTTGGTCTGGCGCGCCCGCCAGAACCGCAAGGGTCTGCTGCGGGACGAGCGCGGGCACGAGGCCCTCGCCATTCCGTTCTGGCACAGCAGCACCTACAACTGGATCATCGGACTGGTGTTCGCCATCGGGGCGATGCTGTTCATGCTGGGCGCGGGGGCATCCTTGCTGCCGACAAGTTGGGGCGGCATCCCTTCCGGCACCCAGATCGCGGTGATTTTCTTCCTTGGCTCCATCCCGTTCACCACGGCGGGCTACCTGCAGCACTTCCAGGCCGCCAATGCCGATGACTTCCGCCCAGATCCGAAGGACATTCGCCGAGGCGACCGCATCGCGCTGATCGGCTGGCATCCGAAAAACCCCGGCTGGCTGAGCACCTTTGCGCAGTTCGTCGGCACGGTCGCCTTCAACTTCAACACCTTCGATGCGATCAACGCACCGTCGCAATGGCTTCTGCAGGACCTGGTGATCTGGGGGCCGGGCATGATCGGCTCGATCCTGTTTCTGCTGTCCGGCTACCTGGCCTTCATCGAGGTCTGCCACGGCTACTGGGCCTGGCGACCCAAGGACCTGGACTGGATCATCGTGAGCATCAACATGCTTGGATGCGTCTTTTTCCTGGTGTCCAGCCTGTTGGCCTTCGTGCCCGCGCAGGCAGAGCCGGGATGGATCCTGATCGTGGCCAATGCGCTGCTCGGGCTGGGCGCGCTGTGCTTTTTCATCGGGGCGGTGCTGCTGATGCGTGAAAGCGCCCAAGCTCGCAGGGCGGGAGCGCCCACATCAGCCTAGGGTGACCATCACAACCGCCCCGCTGTCAGCTTGCCTTCCGGGTGAGGTAGATTGGACGGTACGCGATCTGGGGCGCAATTCTGGCCTTTGAAGTCAAACCACGCCCCCATCGCTTGATATGTATCAAGCGGGGAGATGCTTGCGGCGGCGTATCATGCCCTAACGAAGCCGTTTGAGGCCGTAAGAATGACACGGACGAAATCGGAGACCGGGCGTTGCCACCGGCTCTGGCCGTTCCGCAGAGGCACTTCGCCGGTCGTCACCAGAGGCAGCAGAAATGAAGAGGTCCAGATGAAATCCACAGCCCTCACCGGGACAATCGCGGCGACATTGATTGCCAGCGTCCTGCCGGCCGCCACACGGGCCGACGAGGCGGACGCGCGGCGCATCCTTCAGTCCATGTCGAATTACCTTGGGGCGCTCGACGCGTTCTCTTTCAACTTCGACACGGAACAGGATGTGGTCACCGTCGATGGCGAGAAACTGGGGCTTGCGCACTCGGGCCATATCGCCGTGGCGCGCCCCGGTCAGGTCCATGTGACCAGCAAGGGCGGCTTCACCGATCTTGAGATGGCCTTTGATGGTACGATCCTTGCCGTGGCCGACGCCGACACCGCGCTCTATACCAGCGTGCCGTTCGCGGGCGATCTGGCCGGTCTGATCGACGCCCTGCGCGACACCTACGCCCGGCCGCTTCCGGCGGCGGATCTTCTGATCCCCAATGCAGCGGCAACGCTGATGGAGGGGGTGACCGAGGTGAAGGATCTGGGCAGCGGTGTGATTGGCGGCATCGAATGCGATCATCTGGCGTTCCGCAACCCCCAGGCCGACTGGCAGCTTTGGGTCGCGCAGGGGGACACGCCGTACCCGTGCCGCTTTGTCATCACCTCGCGCGACGTGGCCCAGGCCCCGCAATACCGCGTCACCGTGCGCGACTGGCGCGAAACAGCTGACGGCGCCGCGTTTTCCTTCGCACCCGCCGACGGGATGATGGAAGTGGACATGGAAACCTTTGCCCTCAAAGCCCCGAATTTTCCCACCCATCTGACGCTGGAGGCCAGCCAATGACCCGTACTGCGCGCTTTGCTTGTGTTCTCGCCGGCCTGTTCGCCCTGACTGCCGCTGTCGAATTTGCCGGAACCCAATTCGGAACCGGCTCCATTGTCCCGGCGGCAGAGGCGCGCGTCGGACGCCCGCTGACCCCGGTCAGTGTTGCGGGTGTTGGCCGACGCACTGTGCGCCGCTGCGCCGTGGGTGTATACGATTGCTAAGGCCACAGGGGGGCACGCCGTGACATCCCGGCTGTTCCAAGAGTCTCTTCGAAAGGAATGATGACATGATCAGACCGAACTCAAAACTCATCGCATTCTGCGCCGGTCTGGCATTGGCGCCGGCCTGTGCGGGCGCGCAGGACTGGAATTACGCGGCCTCGATCTATGGCTGGCTTCCCGGCCTTGGCGGATCCGTCGACACTGCGTACGGCAAGGTTGATCTGGAAAGCAGCGGCGGCGATATCCTGGACAACCTCAAGGGCGCGTTCATGGGCACCTTCGAGGCCCGCAATGATCGCTGGGGCTTCGTTCTGGACGGGGTCTATGCCAATCTTGGAAAGAAGGAAGACGCCCCCGCAGGAACCGCTTTCGACACCGTAGAAGTGAACACCAAGGTCACGGCGGTCAGCGGCTATGCGCTGTATCGGGCCTATGATGCGCCCAATGCGGATTTCGACGTCGGGATCGGCTTTCGATCCTTCGGCGTCGAATTGGAGACCGATTTCAACGCGTCAGGGTCTTCGGGCAGCCAGTCCAACAAGGCCGACTCCAACTGGACCGTTCCCCTGGTGGTCGCACGTCTGCGGGTGCCTTTCGGCAACGATTGGTACGGCAGGGTGGTCGCCGATGTGGGCGGATTGTCGTCCGACACCTCGACCTGGCAGGCGCTGGCCAGCGTCGGCTACCAGTTCAATGAAAGCTGGTCGGCGGAAGTCGGCTATCGCTACATGGACATCCAGAAGAAGATCGGCGGTTCGCAAGCCGATCTCGGTCTTGGCGGTTTCCTGATCGGCGGCACCTATCGCTTCTGACGCACCGTTTGATCCCGGATGATCCAGACAAAACGCCCGACCGAAATCCGGTCGGGCGTTTCTTGTTGGTCGCATCAATGCGTGCCGCAGAGAGTGCTCAGAACATGAACTCGTCGACCGGCGCATAAAGCTGGCTGGGATTGTACCAGGCCGGATCCATGTTGACGTTTTCAACCGACAGGGTGGTGCCGTCGTACCGGTAGAATTCCCAGCCGGTTTCATAGGTGGCGGCGCGGAACACCAACTCGCCATCGATGACATCCAGGTTGGTGACGCCGGATCCGCCGGGACCGTCTGCGATGTTGAAGACCATCTCGTCGACGCCAGTGGTGCCGTCGATCCGCCAGAGCTCCTGTCCGTGTATCCCGTTGTCGGCGGCGAAATAGAGGTCGCCGTCGAACACGGTCAATTGCTGCGGGTTCGATCCCGCGCTGCCGCTGTTGATGTCGGCCACAAGGCTGACCGCGCCGGTGGTGCCGTCCATCTTGTGCAATTCGGTGCCGCTGGTCGGACTGTCGGCGGTGAAATACAGATCCCCGTTGAAGGCGGTCAGTTCCGCCGGGTTCGAACTGGCGCTGCCGGGCTGAATGCTGGTCACGGTGGTGACGGTGCCGGTGGTGCCGTCCATCTTGCGCAACTCGACCCCGGTGGTCACGGTTTCGGCGGTGAAATACAGATCCCCGGCAAATTCGGTCAGTTGCGAGGGGTTCGAACTGCCGATCCCCAGATACAGGTCCGCAACAAGACTGACCGCGCCGGTGGTGCCGTCCAGCTTGCGCAACTCGGTGCCGATGGTGGCATCGCTGGCCCGGAAATAGAGGTCGCCGTTGAATTCGAACAGGTTGCTGGCATAGGAGCTGCCGTTGCCGGCATTGATGTCGGCGACAAGGCTGACGGTGCCGGTGGTGCCATCCATTTTGCGCAGCTCGAATCCGTTGGTCGGATCGAAGGCCGAGAAGTAGAGATCGCCGTTGAACGCGGTCAGATCCATGGGGCTGGAACTGCCACTGCCGCTGCTCAGGTCGGCCACAAGGCTGACGGTGCCCGTGGTGCCATCCAGCTTGCGCAACTCGGCCCCGTTGGTCAGATCGAAGGCGGTGAAATACAGGTCGCCGTTCAACGCGGTCAACTGGCTGGGGGTACTGCTGCCGCTGCCGGTGAAGATGTCGGCGACAAGGCCGACATAGCCAGTGGTGCCTTCCAGAATATGCAATTCCGTGCCGCTGCTGCCGTTCGACGCCGTGAAATAGAGATCGCCGTTGAACTCGGTGAACAGGGCCGGGCTGGAGAACCCCGCACCGGGATTGATGTCGGCCACCAAGCTGATCGTGCCTGTGGTGCCGTCCCGCTTGTACAACTCTGCACCGCTGGCCAGATCGTAGGCCGAGAAATAGGTGTCGCCGTTGAAGGCGAAAAACCCGGTGGTGGCGGCATTGGAGGACGCGTCGTTGATCGGCGCGACCTTGGTGGTCGCCGTGCCATCGTGAGAGAACAGGGCATTGCCAGAGCCGTCGTTGGCCTGGAACACAAGCTTCCCGTCGACCACCACCAACTCGCTGGGGAAAGAACTGCCGCTGCCTGCGAACAGATCGGCCACCAGGCTGACCGCGCCCGTAGTGCCGTCCAGCCGGCGCAACTCATAGCCGCTGGTGGCGTCATAGGCGCTGAAATACAGGTCGCCGTTGTACGCCGTCACATGCGCGATGTTGGAACTGGCGCTGCCGCTGTTGACGTCCGCGGCAAGGCTGACCCCGCCGGTGGTGCCGTCCAGCTTGAACAACTCGGACCCATGGGTTGCATCCGTGGCGCGGAAGTATAGGTCGCCGTTCAACTCGGTCATGTCCGAGGGCGAAGCGCTGGCGCTGCCGGGGTTCAGGTCCGTCACAAGTCCGACCATGCCGGTGAGGCCGTCCAGCATGCGCAACTCGGCGCCGTCGGCATCCGAAGCGGAGAAGTAGAGGTCGCCGTTGAACACGGTCAATTCCTTGGGCGACGACCCGAAGCTGCCCGGTTCAAGGTCGGCCACAAGGCTGACCGCACCGGTGGTGCCATCCATGCGGCGCAATTCAGTGCCGTTCGCGGCGTCCTTGGCTGTGAAATACAGATCCCCGTTGAACGCGATCAACTGTGCCGGGTTCGACCCGCTGGCACCAGCGTACAGATCAGACACCAGGCTGACGGCGCCGGTGGTGCCGTCCATCTTGCGCAATTCCTGCCCGTTGGCCGGATCGCTGGCGCTGAAGTAGAGGTCGCCGTTGAAGGCAAACAGCTCCTTGGGGGCAGAGCCGCCGCTGCCGGGGTTCAGATCGGCCACCAGGCTGACCGCGCCGGTGATGCCATCCATCTTGCGCAACTCGGAGCCATGGGTGGGATCGGAGGCGGTGAAATACAGATCGCCGTTGAGTGCCAGCAGGTTGGCGGGTGTAGAGCCGCCGCTGCCGGCATTGATGTCGGCCACCATGGAAATCGCACCGGTCGCGCCGTCCAGCTTGCGCAACTCGTTGCCGTTGATCGGATCGCTTGCGGTAAAATACAGATCCCCATCCAGTTCCGCGAAATTCTTGGGGAAGGTGCTGTCAGTGCCGGCGGCAGAGTCGGCAATCCGGCGCGCGACCCCGTCCTCGTCCAGCCCCCACAACTCGTAGCCGCCAGACACATCGTAGCCCTGATAGAACAGGACATAGCGGTCCGCGCCCGCGATGGTCACGGTCACGGTTGCCGTATCGGTGCCGCCGTGGCCGTCGTCGATGGTATAGGTGAAGCTGTCCAGGGCGCTTTCGCCGCCGTGCAGGGCGTCGAACTGGCCGTTGGGATCATAGGTGAAGGTGCCATCGCCATTGTAGCTGACCAGCCCGCCTTCCACCGAGACCGCGTCGAAACCCGTCACCGTCAGCGTGTCCGAGGTATCCGGATCGGTGTCGTTGGCCAGCACATTGATGGTCACGACGGAAGAAGCCTCGCCGGTCGCCGCAGTGTTGTCCTCGGCGGTGGGGGCATCGTTGGTGCCGGTGATGGTGATGGTCACGGTGGCGGTATCGGTGTCGCCATTGGCGTCGGTGGCGAGATAGGTGAAACTGTCGGTCAGGGTTTCGCCCACCGCCAGCGCCTGCACGGCCGGATCCCCATTGTTCAGGCTGTAGGAATAGCTGCCATCGCCATTCAGGGTCAGGCTGCCCAGGGCAGGGCCCGTCACCAGACTTACCGTCGCCGGGGCGTCCAGAAGGCTGTCGTTGTCGGTGACATTGCCGGACAGGTCAGGGCCATCCTCGGCCACGGTCACCAGATCATCGACAGCGATGGCAGGCGGGTCGGTGGGATCGACCGGGTTGCCATCGACGTAGACCTCCAGGTTCTCCACCCGGTTGACCCGCAGCGTCTGTCCTTCGAAGCAGGTGAAGTAGAAGAATTCCTTCTCGGCTTCCTGGGTGCCGCCGGCGGTCTTGTCGGACATGAAGACCAGGTAGGCGGCGATCTGCGTCTGAACCTCAGGATCCAGCCACTCGGCCGATGACATCAAAAGTCGCAGGGTGTCGTAGCCAAGACCGCCATCAATGGTGTCCGTTGCTCCAGCATTGATGGCCACGTCATAGAGCAAGACGTCATCGCCCCGTCGCCCGCGCAGCGTGTCGCTGCCCGCGCCGCCCGACAGCACATCGTCGTCGCGGGTACCATGTATGTCTTCATCCGCCGGTGTGCCGTTGATGATAATTCCGGACATGGGCAATTCTCCTTGAACGTCATGCCTAAAAACAACTTAGAGGATACACAATCTTTACCTGTGATTGTGCGGAGATTTGGACAGATTCGTATCGATCTGGCGCTGAAATCTAGGGAAAATGCTGATTTGAGGGTGAAAACTGGTCGGGAGGGGGCTGCTGGACCCCGTGGTGCCTGCCCGAATCGCACAGTGCCCTGCTGTGCGCGGAAGGCCGCCACGTCCCGCGCGAACGCGGCAATTCCGAGGGATTTCAGTTCACGATCGCGACCCGGATGCGGTCGATGTCCCAACCCGCGTCACATTGGGCGGCGGCCGATCACCGCTGTTCTACAGGCGGCGGTCGGGGCAGTCCCGGCGGTATCGCAGGGCGGCCCGGAGGGTCAGGCGGTTTTCCCGGTGAATGCCTCGCGCAGCAGGTTCTTTTGCACCTTGCCCATCGTATTGCGGGGCAGTTCATCGAGAATGCGAATGGCGCGCGGGTGCTTGAACCGGGCAAGTTGCGGGCGCAGCGCCTCCAGCAACGCTTCCGGGTCGGGGGTGGCGCCGGTGGCGGGAACAACGGCAGCGATCACCGCCTCGCCGAAATCGGCATCCGGCACGCCGACCACGGCGGATTCGCCCACGCCGGGCAAGGTGTCGAGCAGAACCTCGATTTCCTTGGGGTAGATGTTGTAGCCGCCCGAGATGATCAGGTCTTTCTGCCGGCCGACAATCGACAGATACCCAAGCTCGTCGATCTGGCCGAGATCGCCGGTGATGAAAAAGCCGTTCTCGCGCAGTTCCTCGGCGGTCTTTTCCGGCATCCGCCAGTAGCCCTTGAAGACGTTTGGACCGCGCACTTCGATCATGCCGATGTCGCCGTCGGGCAGCACCTTGCCGGTCTCGGGGTCGGTGATGCGCAGATCGACGCCCGGCAGTGGAAAACCGACGGTGCCGGCGCGGCGGGCGCCGTCGTAGGGGTTTGAGACGTTCATGTTCGTCTCGGTCATGCCATAGCGTTCGAGGATCCGGTGACCGGTACGGCTTTCGAATTCCGTGTGCGTTTCTGCCAGAAGCGGCGCCGAGCCGGACACGAAAAGCCGCATATGCGCCACCAGATCCCCGGTGAACCGATCGTCGCCGAGAAGCCGGGTATAAAAGGTGGGCACGCCCATCAGCGCCGTGGCGCGGGGCAGGTCGGCGATGATGGCATTGATTTCGAACGCGGGATGAAACAGCATCGCGCCGCCCGTCAGCGCGACCACATTGACGGCCACGAACAGCCCATGCGTGTGAAAGATCGGCAGCGCATGCAGCAGCACGTCGCTGTCCGAAAAGCGCCACAGATCGGCCAATGACTGGGCGTTCGACAGCAGGTTGTCATGGCTCAGCATGGCGCCCTTGGAGCGTCCGGTGGTGCCGGATGTATACAGGATCGCGGCCAGGTCTTCGGGGCCGCAGGGCAGGGGCGCCTGGTCCGCGCTTGCCGCCTGTGCCCGGTCCATCAGGCTGCCCGCGCCTTGTGCGTCGAGGGTCAGCAGGGTCGTGTCTTGCGACAGCAGAGGCGCAATCGCGTCTTCCTTGCCCGGATCACAGATCACCAGTCCCGGCTCGGCGTCGCCGATGAAGTACCCAAGCTCGGACGGCGTATAGGCGGTATTGAGCGGCAACAGCACCAGACCGGCGCGCAAACAGGCGGCGTAGATGGCCAGCGCCTGCGCGGACTTTCCGGTTTGCACCGCAACCCGGTCCCCCTTTTCCAGCCCCAGATCGGTAAACACATTGGCCATGCGCGCCGAAAGCGTGAGGAAATCCCTGTAGGTCAACGCCTCGCCGTCGGGCAGCAGCAGAAAAGGCGCCTCGCTTGTCGCGTGGCGTCCGAAAAGGCTGTCGAAAAGATAGTTGGTCATGTCTGGTGTCTCAGTTCTTTGTCTTGGCGGCATGTGATTTCAGCAGGCTGGCCAGCGCGCGTGTATGGGCGACCGAACCGCTGGCCGAATGGCCCTCGATATTGCGGTCGATCTGGGCGGGATCATAGAGATAGTTGACCATCGCCCCGCAGGATTGCCGCAGCCCGTTGGCGGACAGATCGGCGCCGAGGTTGATCTCATGCACCAGTGCGCCATTGCCGAGGTGAAAGCGCGCCACCGGATCGAGCGGTCCGCCGCGCGGGTGTTTTTCCTCGATCAGGTAGCGGGCCACATAGCCGCGCAAGGCTTCGGCCCCGGCTTCACCGTCTTCGGCGGCGGCCATGGCGCGGGCCAGCGGGGCGGTGTCTGCCGCACCTTCTGGCAGTTCGGCAAGCTGACGTTCAGCCCAGCAACGAAAGCCGGGGATCGGGGAAAGGGTGACGAAGGTGGTCAGGCCGGGCAGGGCGGTCTTGAGGTCTTCGACCACCTGCTTGATCAGCGAATTGCCGAAGGAAATGCCGCGCAGCCCCTTCTGGCAGTTTGAGATCGAATAGAAGACCGCGGTATCGATCTTCTCGGGCGACAGCGCAGGCCGGTCCTCGGCCAAAACATCTTGGATGTTGCCCGCAATGCCCTCGGTCAGCGCGACCTCGACGAAGATCAGCGGCTCATCCGGCATGGCGGGGTGGAAATAGGCGTAGCAGCGGCGATCCTCGGGCAGAAGTCGCCGGCGCAGTTCTTCCCAACTGTTGATCGCATGGACCGCCTCATAAGCGATGATCTTTTCGAGAATGCTGGCGGGGGTGTCCCACGAGATCCGGCGCAGCACCAGAAAGCCCTGGTTGAACCAGGACCGGAACAGATGCAGGTAATCGAAATCGATCACCTCAAGTTCGGGTGCATCGCGCATCGCGGCCAGAAGTTCCAGACGCATCGCAACCAGATCGGCCGTGGCCCCGGACACCCGGTTCAGCCGGCGCAGCAATTCCTGACGGCGTGGCTCGGCGCAGGCGATGACCTTGGCCAATGTGTCGGCCGATTTTTCTGCGGCGTACTGCGTCGCCAGGTCGGCAAGTTGTGGGGCATCAATGTCGAAGTCTCGCGCCAACATCTCGAAGAAGGCAAGTTTTTCTTCGGCGGTCAGGTCACTGTATTTCGCCAGCAGGGCGCGCGAGACCTGGCTTGACTGCACATCGCCAAGATCGGTCAGCAACAGATCGCACAGTTCTCGCAGAGAGCGGCGGTCGGACGGCCGACCACCCAGACGCGGACGGGCCGTGATGGTCGAAAGCAGATCGACCAGATAGCTCGATTGGATTTTCTGCATGTCGATCTAGAGCCTCGCGCTATAAAATCGATAATTCAAGACGAATAACATTTTTGTCGTCAACAAAATGGAAAGAGGGCCAACGGATCGCGCCGTCCGACCGCCTTCCTGCCTTCCGGACCGGGGCGACGGCGCGGCCCGCCCAGACTGGGATTACTCCTGCAACGCATCCGGGGTCTCGGCCAGAAAGGTTCCGGTCTTTTGGTAGTGGTCGAGCAGCCGTTCAGAGGCGAGATCGGCATCCCGTGCCACGGCGGCGTCCAGGATGCCCTGATGTTCCCCGGCTACGTCGCGACGAATGTACTTGCGCGACCGCGCCGCAAGATACCGGTAGCGCACGTTGAGATCATAGAGCTGGCTGCAATAGCGCAGCAGGATCGGCGAGCGGCACCGCGCCAGCAGCGCCATGTGGAACGCCTTGTGGCAGGTTTCAAAGGTGGTCAGCTCGCCGCCGTTGACACGGGCCATGCGGTGATGGGCCAGCACCAGCGCTTCTTCCCACGGGTTGTCGCCGCAGGCGAGGGAGTCGCGCAGGGCCATATCCTCCAGCGCGCAACGCAGCTTGAGGATTTCGCCGAAATTCTCCTGGCTGACCGGGGCGGCGCGAAAGCCGCGCTGGTCAAGCCGCTCGACCAGTTGGTCCGAAACCAGAAGCGTCAGCGCCTCGCGGATCGGCGAGGCACCGGTTTTCATCCGGTCCTTCAGGTGCTCGATCTTCAGCTTCTCGCCCGGCGCCAACTCGCCGGTGATGATCATCTGACGGATCGCCTGATAAGCGCCTTGCGTGGCCGACACGGACGCTGGCGGTACTGCGGGGGAGGTCTCTGGAAGCGGCTCGATCATGAACATCTCGTATCCTGCTCGATCTGCAAAGCAAAGCGCTTGCGTTCGTCGTGCGGGGCGAAGCGCGAATAATCGCAATCAAAATAATACTGTTGAATGGCCATTGTCATGCCTCGGTTGTCGCAAGCGCCGGATGTTCCCGGCGCCTGCCCGATAAGGGAATTCAGCGTGTGTCAGCCGTGCCGACCCGGATTTCGTCGCCGATGGTGATCGTCATCAGATCCTCGCCGATCTCAAGCGGACCGTCATAGGTCGTACGTGTCAGAGCCAGAACGTCGCTGGCCGTTGGCGCGGCACCCGGCGGGCCAAGCAGAACGAAGTGCGAGAAGACCGCAAGCCCCGGTTCCGCCGAGGCGAACACCTCGCCCGCTTCGTTGGGCAGGGTATGGTGCCCCATGATCGCCTTGATCGGGGGTCTGTCAGCGATGGCCTGTGCCGCCATAGCCACCTGGTGCACAAGCAGGTCCGCGCCGGTGGCGGCGTCGATCACCGCGTTATCCTTCCTGGTGTCGCCGCTGAGCACCACCGAGTGCCCCGCGTAGTCGATCCGGTAGCCGACGGCAGGCTTGATCTTTTCACCGTGGTTCACGGTAAAGGCGGTGACGGTCACGCCGTTCTTGTCAAAAACCACCCCATCCTCGGAGAACTCGTTCAGGTCAAACGCGACCCCGGCGGCGGGCAGGTTCTGATCGGCGACGCGGATCCTGATATCGTCACCGTAGGCCATGGTCAGGCCTTCTGTCAGCTTGGACAGACCCGTGGGCCCGGTGATGCGGAACGGCTCGGAATTTGCACCATAGGGCACCAGCCAGGACGTCAGCCAGAGGTCGGGAAGACCGATCACATGGTCCGAGTGGTAGTGGGTGACAAAGACCTCGTCCACGTCGCCGGGCAGAAGGCCGACCTGCCACAGCCGCTGGGTGGCGCCGCGGCCGATGTCAAACAGCAACAGATGCCCGCCAGCCGATACCAGCGTGGAATAGCCGAAACGCGTCAACACCGGTGCCGGCGTGCCAGTGCCAAGAAGGGTGACGACCATGTCGGTTCCGGTTGCGGTGACGCTGTCGGCCTCGGCGAGCGAGGGCAGTTGCGCCATGCCCAGGGTGGCAAGGGCCGCAGCAAGCGCGGTCAGGCGTCGTTTCGGGCGTTGGGTCATGATCTTCCTCCAGTTGCGGTGTCGGGCCGGATCACGACAGGGCCACGGCATTCGTGGACAATCCGACAGTCAGGGTGATGGACCCTTCATTGATCATCCAGCGACGAAGCACATAGGACCGGGCGCCGGACAGGTGCATCGGATCCTTGTCAGCAAGCGCACGCGCTGCCTCCAGGCTGTCGGCGCGATAGATGATCAGTCCCATGCCTTCCATCTGCTGGCCGCTTTCGTCGGACATGGGGCCGGCAAAGGCGAGGCTGCCGTCACGCTCCAGCTGACCCTGGTAGGCCAGATGATCAGGCAGGGAGGCCTTGACGTCCTGGGGAGCTTTCGCCGGCGTGGATATCGCGACGTAGAGCTCCAGCGCCAACGCCCCGCGTGACTTGGCTTCTGCCTTGTAGTCCGCCCATGCAACCATGGTTGGCCTCCCTCTAAAAAATCGATATAAGTTGACATATACAGAAATAATAGGCAAAAATCCTTCAACTGACAAGGAAGAAGAATATGCGATATCTGGTTGGTTCTGACCATTCTGGTGCGGCGGTGTACGCTGTCGAGGGCGATACAGCGGTGAATCTGACCGCACTGAACCCGGCGATCGGGGTCGATCTCATGGCACTGATCCGCGATCCGTCCTTGCTGGATTCGATTGCGGGAGACCTTGCCGACGCCCCCCGTGTTGCGGTCACGTCAATCATTCCTGCGCTGCCCGTTGCGACACCGGGCACGATCATCTGCCTCGGCTTGAACTACACCGACCACATCAAGGAAGGGGGCTATGACATCCCCGACTACCCGGCGCTGTTCATGCGTGGCCGGAATTCGGTCATGGCTGCCGGTGCGCCCATGGTGCGTCCAAGCTGTTCGGAACGGCTGGATTACGAGGCCGAGCTGATGCTGATCGTCGGCAAGGGCGGGCGGCATATTTCCGAAGCCGATGCGCTGGATCATGTCTTTGGCTACACGGTGTTCAACGACGGCTCGGTGCGCGACTACCAGCGCAAGACGCATCAATGGACCCCCGGCAAGAACTTTGACAACACCGGCGCGATCGGCCCGTTTGTCGTGACGCCGGATGACCTGCCCCAGGGTGCTGGCGGTCTGAAGATCGAAAGCCGGGTCGGGACGGAGATCCTCCAGTCCTCCAACACCGGCAACATGATCTGGTCGGTGGCCCAGACCATCGCCACGATTTCCGAATACACCACGCTGGAACCCGGCGATCTGATCGCAATGGGCACACCGCCGGGTGTTGGCCATGCCAAGAAGCCCAATCCGCGCTGGCTGAAGCCCGGAGAGGTTGTCGATATCGAGATCGAAGGCATCGGCATCTGTTCCAGCCCCGTCATCGACGAAAAGGACCTGCCCGTGAAAGTGGCTGCAGAATGACCGCGCCCGTCGGCAAGGCGCTGGAAGAGGCGCGGGCGAAGGCGCAGGCCGATGTTCGCGACTTGCGGCAGCGGCTTGAACGCCTGTCTGACGACGCGATCGACGTGGTGCTGCGCGGCGCCCGCTCACACTATGCGTGGACGGACAAGCCGGTCAGCGATGAGCTGCTGCACGAGCTGTTCGAGATCACGATCAACGGGGCCACCAGCATGAACACGCTGCCGGCACGCTTCGTTTTCGTGAAGTCGCCAGAGGGCAAGGCGCGGCTGGCCAAATCCCTCAAGGCAAAGAACATCGACAAGATGATGGCCGCGCCGGTCACGGTGATCGTGGCCTATGACATCGATTTTTGGAAGCATCTGCCGTTCCTCTTCCCGCACGAAGACCGCCGCCCGCATTTCGAAGGCAAGCCCGAGCATTGCGAGACCACGGCGTTTCGAAACGGCACGCTGCAGGGCGCGTATCTGATGATCGCGGCGCGGGCGCTTGGTCTGGATGTGGGCGCGATGTCAGGGTTTTCGAACGCCATCGTGGATGAGGAGTTCTTTGCAGGCACACCGCTGAAATCGAATTTCCTGTGCAACCTCGGCTACGCCGACGAAAGCGCGTTGTTCCAGAAGTTGCCGCGGTTCTCGTTCGATCAAGTCTGCAGCTTCGCCTGAAGGTGGGAAAGACCATGGCAATCAAACCAAAGTCTGTCGTGACATATCGGACCACGGCGCAATGTCCGACACATGCGCGCACCGAAATTCCCCTGCGCGATCTGCAGGTGGTCATCGATGAGCCAAAGGAACGCGGCGGCACCAATCTGGGACCGTCGCCGACCGAGGCCGCGGTGGCGTCCCTGATCGCCTGCACCAATGTGATCGGCCACAAGAACGCGCACCGTCTTGGCATCGATCTGGGCGACGTGACCATCGACGCGGCCGCCCGGTTCGATCGGCGCGGCGTCCTGATGGAAGAGGAAATCGACCTGCCTTTTCCCGCGATCGCCCTGACCGTGAACTGCACCACGCCGGCGAACCAGAAGGACCTGGATCGCGTCGGTGCCGAAACCGCAAAGTACTGTGCCATCGCCAAGCTTTTCGTGGCGGCAGGGACGGACCTGACGGTGACCTGGGTGAAGACCAACTGAAGCAACCGGGCGAAACGTCCGAATTTCTGGGAGGAAAACAAATGATCAACTGGAGCAAACGCTGCCTCATGGGGGTTGCCCTGGCGGGCATGACCGCGATGCCCGTCGTCGCGCAAGAAACGATTTCCGCGGTCGTGATTGACGGCTACCCCGACCGCTCGCTCTGGGTGCGGGAATTCAGCAATTTCTTCATTCCCGAAGTCGACCGCCGTCTGGCCGAGAACGGCAACTACGTCATGGACTGGCAAGAGAACTATGGCGGGTCCATCGTGAAGCCGCGCGGGGTGCTGGAAGGCATCCAACTGGGGCTGGGCGATATCGGGATCGTCACAACGATCTTCCATTCGTCCAAACTGCCCAGCCAGGGGATTTCCGCCGTGACGCCCTTCGTGTCATCGGATGCCCGCGCCGTGGCAAAGGCCGTGGACGAGATCGCGCGCGAATTCCCCACAATGCAGAACGAATTTGCGGCCCAGAACCAGGTCTACCTGGCGACCGGAGTGGTGCTGGACAGCTATCAGGTGTTTTCGTCGTCCGAAGTCGCCAGCCTCAAGGATCTTGAGAACAAGAAGATCGCGGGCGCGGGGATGAACCTGCGCTATCTCGAAGGCATCAATGGGGCGGCCGGCGTGCGTGGCGGGCTGACCGATTTCTACAACATGGTGCAGACCGGCCTTGTCGATGCTGCCATGCTTTGGCCCGAAGCCGGCGCGACGTTCAAGATCTCGGAAGTTGCGCCCTATATGCTGAGCGTCGATCTGGGCGCGGTGAACACCAAGACGGTCACGGTCAACCAGGACTATTGGAATGGCCTGCCCGACGAAGTGAAAGGCGTGCTGCAAGAGGTTGCCGTTGCATACCGCGACCATCTCGCCGGCATTGCCATGGATATCGCGGCGGACTCCGAAGCGGCCTATGTCGCGGCAGGTGGCACCATTGTCGAAGTCTCGCAAGAGGATCGCGCGGCCTGGGCAGCAGCGATGCCCAACATTGCGCAGGAATGGGCGCAGACCCTGAATGATGCGGGCGAACCGGGCAGCGAAATGCTGGCAGCCTATCTGGCCAAGCTGGAAGCCGAAGGCTTTGTCGGCGTGCGCGACTGGACCCAGCCCTGATCCCATGGCGACCCGACAACCGAGGCCGACAACATGCTGAAAACCGTGACGCTCGGCCTGAGCCGGGTCGCCAATGCCCTTGCGATCGCTGCCAACGCCATCGGAACCCTCGCGGTTCTGGCGTTGGTGGTCATCCTCAACGTCGATGTCATTGCGCGGGGGGTCTTCAGTTCCCCGCTCAAGGGCACCTACGAAATCGTTCAATTCTCGGTGGTGTTTATCGTCTTTCTGCAACTGGCCGATGTGGTGCGGGTTGACCGGCTGACACGCTCGGACGGGTTTCTGAACCTGCTGCACGACCGCAGACCGCGCCTGACCTCTGGACTGCGGCGGATCATCAACGCGGTCTCGGCCATCTTCATGGCGCTGATCGCCTACATCATGTTCCCCGAGTTCCTGCACATGTGGGAAACGCAGGACTATTTCGGCGTTCCGGGGCTGTTCACCCTGCCGTGGTGGCCGGTGAAACTGGTGATCGCGCTCGGCTGTGCCCTGTCCTGTGTGATCTTCATCCTCAAAGTTGTCTCAGCGCAGGATCGGCCGC
The DNA here is from genome assembly GCF_014901205.1 of Meridianimarinicoccus sp. MJW13. GTDB lineage: Bacteria > Pseudomonadota > Alphaproteobacteria > Rhodobacterales > Rhodobacteraceae > Meridianimarinicoccus. The sequence goes on along the minus strand of NZ_JACNMU010000007.1, from coordinate 83,804 downwards.
AACTGGTCCGCGTTCCCGAACATGACGAGCCCAAAACATGAGCCCGATTGAAATTGGCCTGATCTCGGTCGCCGCGATCGTTTTCCTGATCTATGCCGGGGTCTACATTCCCGTGGCCCTGGGGATGGTGTCGTTCATCTCGATCTGGTTGATGCGCGACAACTTCACCCTGGCCCTGAACCTGCTGAAAGTCGCCGTTGGCGATTCGGCGATGGAATACAGTTTCGCCACGATCCCGCTGTTCACCTTCATGGGGCTGATCGTTTCAAAGGCCGGATTGGGCAGGGACATCTATGAAGTCATGACCTTGCGGTTCCGCAAGGTGAAGGGCGGCATCGGCATGGCAACGGTTGGCGCCAATGCCGTCTTCGCCGCGGTGACCGGATCCTCGATTGCCTCCGCCTCGGTCTTCACCAAGGTCTCGGTTCCGCAGATGATCGCCCAGGACTACAACCCGCGCTTTGCGGTGGGCGTAGTCGCGGGATCCTCGGTGCTGGGGATGATCATCCCGCCCTCGGCGATGCTGATCATCTATTCCTTCGTGTCCGAGCAATCGGTGGGCGACATGTTCCTCGCCGGTGTCATCCCCGGCATCATGCTGGCCATTGCCTATGTGGGGGCGATCTGGGTCATGGGCCGCTACACGCCCGGTTTCGTCGGGGGCCGCATGGTCGAGGACACCGAATGGATGTCGGGGCGCGAGATCGCCTCCAAGACCCTCCCGACGGTTTTCCTGATCACCATCGTACTGGGGGGCATCTACACCGGCTGGCTGACCGCGGTCGAGGCCGGCGCCGCCGGTGCTCTGGTCGCCCTGATCATCGCTTTGGTGCGCCGCTCGATGAGCTTGCGAACCTTCTGGGACGCCTTGCTGGAGACCGGCCACATCACCGCGGCGATCCTGTTCCTGATCACCGCCGCCTCGATCTACAGCCGGATGCTGGGCATGGCCGGTCTGCCGAACCAGTTGCAGGACCTGCTGGCAGGCAGCGAGGCTTCGTTCTGGGGCATCATGATCCTGTACATCCTGCTCATGCTGTTTCTGGGCACGCTTCTGGACACCGCCTCGATCATCCTGATCGTCGTGCCCCTGTTCCTGCCGCTCGTCGAAGCCCTTGACATGTCCCTGATCTGGTTCGGCATCGTCACGGTCGTCGGTGCCGAGATCGGGCTGCTCACGCCGCCCCTGGGGATCTCGTGCTTCGTGATCAAATCGACGCTGAATGATGACAGCATTTCGCTCAAGGACGTGTTCATGGGCGCACTGCCCTTCGCCTTTGTCATGCTGATCATCCTGCTGATCCTGATCCAGTTCCCAATTCTCAGCCTTGCTCTCATCTAAGGAGACATCCGATGCGCAACGTCACCAAGGACAACATCACGGACGTGTTCAAAGGCTATCTGGCTAACGACATGGCACCCCGAACGCGGGAGGTCATGAGCGCATTGGTTCAGCACCTTCACGACTTCGCGCGAGAGACCAACCTGACGCACGAAGAATGGCGTCACGGCATCGCGTTCCTGCAAGGCTGTGCCGCGGTCGAGGCCGAGGACAGGCACGAATTCGTTCTGGCCTCGGATGTGCTGGGGCTGTCGTCGCTGGTGGACATGCTGCATTCCCAGGACAACGCGACATCCTCGTCGGTGCTGGGGCCGTTCCACGTATCGGGGGCCCCGCCGCTGGCGGTTGGCGGCGACCTGAAGCGCGATTTCGGCGGGCCGGTGTTGCTGGCCGAAGGGGTTATTCGGGATACCGATGGCAATCCCATTCCGAACGCCGAGATCGATATCTGGCAAACCGCCCCGAATGGTCTTTATGCCAGCCAGGACGAGAACCAGGACACCTATTCCTTTCACGGTCTCATGACCGTCGGTGCGGATGGCCGCTATGCCTTCACGACGGTCAAGCCGGTAGAATACACCGTGCCGTCGGATGGTCCGGTCGGTGAAATCCTGCGGGCCTGCGGTCGCCATCCGTGGCGGCCATCGCACCTGCATTACATCGTGAAGGCGCCCGGATTCCGGACGCTCGTGACGGAAATTTTCCCCGACGATGATCCGTATCTTGACGAGGATACCGTCTTTGGCGTGCGCGAGGATCTGGTCATGACCTATGTCGAAAAACCCGCCGGTGAATTCCCCGATGGGATGGAACTGTCGGGCAAGATCGATGCGCCCTTCCTTTACGTGAACTTCGACGTCATCCTCGCGGCTGAATAGAGCGGGCGGCGGCTTGACGACCGTTAAGGGGGCGCCGTGAACGGCGTGTCCGGCACGCGATCACCCCAGTGTCACCTTCACAGCGCACCACGCAACAAGGGGCCGACGGAGCGATCCATCGGCCCTTTATCCTGCCCACAAGCTTCGGGCCACAGCACTGCCAGCGGCGGCGGGCTCTTTTCCTCAGCCAGGTTCGTGGTTTTCAGAATTGCGCAAGATCCCGGATGCCCCGCGCGAACCCGCGCTGTGACGTCCAGGTCAAAAAGTGTTCAGGCTGTCTTGTCGTCCGGGAAAGGAAGGGCAATCCCGCAATCCGCCGCCAGGGTGTTCAGATCCCGGCGCAGCGCCGGGTTCAGCGTCAACCCGGTGGTGCGGCGCATCGCGGCCATGGCGGTCTTGCCATCCCCCGGTATGCGCACGGGATCACGGTCGGGCAGCGGGGTTGACGCGCGCATCTCGGCAAAGACCCTCGCCGCGGCTTCCGCGAAATCGCCGTGCAGGCCAAAGGCTGCCGGATCCAGCGCCACGACGAATTGCCCCGTGTTGGTGGAAGATGTCGTATCCTTGGTGAAATCCACCACGTCAGACCCGAAGGCGGCGCCGTTCAGCACCCCGGCCAGAAGGCCGATCGCCAGCGACAGGCCGTATCCCTTGGGCCCGCCGATGGGGAGAAGGAAGCCTTCGGACTTGCGGGCGGGATCGGTCAGGGGTTGACCGTCGCGACCCACCATCCAGCCCTCGGGCATGGGTTCGCCCTGTTGCAACAGGGTCTTGATCTTGCCCATGGCCGCCACGGTGGTCGCCATGTCGAAGACAAAGGGATCAGGCCCGGTCGAGGGGGCAGAGAAGGCAATCGGATTGGTGCCGATCAGCAGATCCGTGCCTCCATAGGGGGGCACGTGGTTGGCACTGCCCACGGCGGCCGAAAAGCCCAGCAAGCCGGCCTCGGCCAGCGGACGGACGTAAAGCGCCAGTGGGCCTGCGTGGTTGCCGCGCCGAACGCCCACCCATCCGACACCGACGGCCCGGGCCTTTTCGATGGCCAGATCGCGGGCGGCAACCATGGACAAATGCCCCAGACCGTCATCGCCATCGATCACCGCCGTGGCGACGGTTTCCTGCGCGATGGTGATGTTGGAGGCGGGGTTGCAGCCGCCTCCCGCAAGCCGGGCAAGGTACTGGCGCAGACGAAAGACGCCATGGGTGCCGTAGCCGTAGATATCCGCCTCGACCATGAGGGATGCGACCGTTTCCGCATCCGCCGCAACGACACCGCGCGATGCAAGCGCCTGCGCCACGAACGCACGCAGTCGGTCGACGGCAATGGGAGAAAGCTCAGTAGTCACCGGCGCCAACCCTTTCCTTGTGCCAGAAGACAACCTTGCGTTGGGTCCATTGCACGATCAGGTACAACGCCAGTCCGACAAGGCTGAGATAGAGGATCAGGGAAAACACCCGGGGCGTGTTGAGCTGCGAGGCCGCGACCCGGATCAACTCGCCAAAGCCCTTGCCGCCACCCAGAAATTCCCCCGTGATCGCGCCAGCCATGACGCCAACGGCGCCGATTTTCACGCCGGTGAAGATCTGCGGCAGGCCCGTGGGCAGCTTCATCTTGATCAGGGTCTGCATCCGGGTCGCCCCCATGGTCTTGAACAGCATCCGCGCGTTTTCATCTGCGGCGTGCAGACCCGCCGCGGTTCCGACGACAATGGGGAAGGTCGCGATGAAGGCCGCCAGGGCGACTTTGGATTCGATGCCAAAGCCCAGCCAGGCGACGAACAACGGCGCGAAGGCGACCTTGGGCATGGTGTCGATCGCCACCAGATAGGGCATCACGGCTTTTTCACCAAAGGCCGTTTCACCGACCAGAACGCCCAGCGAGAACCCGATGGCGATGGCCAGCGCGAAGCCATAGATCACTTCCTTGATCGTGATCCAGAGCGAGGTGAGCATATAGCCGCCGGTCAGGAGGTTCTTGCCCACGAAGATCATGTCGTTCAGCGTTTCCAGCGGCGTCGGCAGGATGATCGGGGACACAAGGCCAAAGCTCGTCACCAGTTGCCAGGTGCCGATGAACATGACGAAGACGAAGGTCATGGCGATCGAACGCGGAACCGAGTCGATGAAGGCGATTTCCTGGACCCAGACAGTGTCTTGCACCGTCTCGACGTCGGCGGACTGGTTGGTCTGAAGCTCGGTCACATGTCCTCTCCCTTGTCCAGCATGCCGCGGATGTGATCCACGATTTCGCCGAATTTCGGCGTCGTCATCATGTCGAGCGTGCGTGGGCGCGGCAGGTCGACCTTCACGATCTCGGCGATCCGGCCCGGCCGTGGTTTCATCACGACGATGTCGTCGGACAGGATCACGGCCTCCTGAATGGAGTGCGTGACCAGAAAGGCCGTCGCGTTCTGCTCCATGCAGATACGCTGCAATTCCATGTTCATCATGTCTCGAGACAGCTCATCCAGCGCGCTGAACGGTTCATCCAGCAAAAGCACGGCGGGTTCGGTGATCAGCATCCGGCAGATCGAGGCACGCTGTGCCATGCCACCCGACAGCTCGTTCGGATAGACGTTTTCGAACCCTTTCAGACCCACGATGTCCAGAAGCTCATGCGCCTTGTCCATGGCCTTCCGGGCAGCGGCCTTGCCGTCGCGGATTTCGATCGGCAGCACGATGTTCTCGACAGCCGTCTTCCATGGAAACAGCGTCGCCTGCTGGAACATCATCCCGATGTCGCGGCGGGGGCCGGTCACCGGCTTGCCTTGCAAGACAACACGGCCCTGCGTCGGCGGGATCAGTCCCGCCATGACCTTGAGAAGGGTAGATTTTCCACAGCCACTCGACCCGATGACGGACGTGAAGCTGCCTTTCTTCAGGGTCAGATCGACCTTCTCCAGCGCGACCACCAGGTTGCGCGCATAGGTCTTGCTGACGTTGGTCAGCTCATAGACCGGCGCGCCTACGGGCGCGCCGGAGTAATCAGTTGCCACTTCAGCGTTCATCCGCCGGCGGCCTCGCTGCCCATGGCGGCGAACTCGTTGGTCCAGGCGGCATCCAGGTCATCAAGAGGGGCCGCAATCTCGCCCCCGGCGACAAGGGCATCCTGCCATTCGGCCCAGACCTCTGCCGGGTACCAACCCAGATGCGGGCTACCTTCGGGCGGGATCGTCTTGGACCGGACCGCATCGAACAGGGCGGACTGGAATTCAGGATCTTCGCCTTCCTGCGGATTGCCCGCTGCCAGATGCGCAAGCACGGCTTCCCGATTGGCGTCATCCAGTGCGAATGCATGACCACGGGCGAAGGCCCGGCTCCAGGCCTCGACCAGTTCGCGGTCATTGGCGATGGTGTCGGCCATGGTTGCAATGCCATTGCCGAAGAAGCGTCCGAATTCAGGGGGCGTGATGTCACGAACCTTCATGCCACGCTGGTTCAGGATGGCCGTGTCGGCGGTCGAGGCGGAATAGGCCGCGATTTCATCGTTCAGGAAGGCCGCAGTTGCGGGGCCGCCATCGCCTACGGTGAGGAATTCGAAATCTTCACCTTCGACCATGCCCGCGCTGGTCAACACGTTGCGGGCAAAGCCCACTTCTGCGCCATCGGCGGTGCCGGTGCCGATGATCTTGCCGCGCAGTTCCTCGACGTTCTGATAGTCGGAGTCTTCCTGCACGGAGATCCCGAAGTTGCTGCGGGCGGCCACGTTGTAGATGTGCACGGCCTCCACTCCGCGCGAGCGGGCCGCGATAAGCGGGCCGGGGCCGGGTCGCCCGAAATGGGCCTGACCTGCGGACAGGGCCTGCAACACCGCGCCGGAGCCGTTGATCGCCTCGACCGTGACCTTCAGACCTTCCTCTTCGAAGTAGCCTTCGCCAATCGCGACAAAGACAGGGAACGAGTTAATTGCGGACGGGCTTGGCTGAACGAAGGTGATCTCGCGCAAGTCCTGCGCGAAGGCGGTTGCTCCCATCAGGCATATTGCCGGCACAGCCGACAGCACCGAGGCTGTAAATGCTCTTCTCTTCATCATGGTGTTAGGTCCTCCCATTGGTCCTTTGATGAATCCCTTCCTCAAGCCACGCGGTGGCGAGGAAGAGACCTTTTATACGGCGCGCACGGTGTTGCTGAGCGTGCCGATCCCTGAAACTTCACAGACCACCGTGTCGCCGTGCTTGAGGAACTTCGGTGGGTCCATCGCATAGCCGACGCCCGAGGGGGTGCCGGTGGCAATGATGTCGCCCGGTTGCAGCGTCAGCCCTTCGGACAGGGCCGCAACAAGGGTCGGAATGTCGAAAATCATGTCGGCGGTGTTGCCGTCCTGACGTTGTTCGCCGTTGACCTTCAGACCGATCGACAGCGCATGCGGATCGGCAATCGCGTCGGCGGTTTCGATCCAGGGGCCCAGCGGGCAGGAGCCATCGAGCCCCTTGCCCTTGAAATACTGGCCACCGTGACGGCGCTGGATATCCCGCGCGGTGATATCGTTGAGGATCGTGTAGCCGAACACGTGATCCATGGCGTCCGCCTTGGAAATGTTGCGGCCAGCCGTGCCGATGACCACGGCCAGTTCGACCTCGTAGTCGATGCTGGTGGACACCTGCGGAAAGATCAGGACATCGCCACCGGGTGCCACGATGGCGGTCGGGGGCTTGGTGAAGAAGACCGGATGTTCGGTCACGCCGACGTTCTGCTTCTGGGCACGGTCGCCCTCGGCGATATGTTCGGCATAGTTTCGGCCAACGCAAAAGACGTTCTTGCGCGGTGTCGGGATCGGTGCTTGCAGGACAGCCTCTGCCGGGACAATCGCATCGGCGTGCTTGCCGGCCTCGGCATCGGCCACCAAGTCCTTCAGGGCAACAAGCGCATCGGCCCCGCCTTCGATGAGGCGCAGCATCGAGGCCCCTTGAAGCGCCCCGGCGCCGGGGCCTGTCAGACCCTGAGCCGCCTTGGCAATGTCCATCATCTTGTCGTTGTTCAATACCGCCGCGCAAACCTCTTGCCCGTCCACGGAAACCGTTGCCAGTCGCACTCGGCAATCCTCCCTCGTGCTGATTTCTGTGGTGGTTGCGCAAGAAAGCCTGCGACTCACCGCCACACTCCTTGCATGTAGTTTGAACGAGTCAGAGAGTGGATCAATCAACCAATCACTGAATTGGGCGGGCTAATGGCCGGGACGAACGACCTGTCGCAACGACTGCGCGACCTCATCGACAACGCGGGATACCGGCACAATGACCGCATCCCGCCTGAGCGCGAGTTGTGCAAGCGCCTGGGGACGACGCGGAACCAGATGCGTAAGGCGCTGTCCGAACTCGAAGCCCAGGGCCGCATCTGGCGTCATGTGGGGCGGGGCACCTTTGTGGGCGCGCGGCCGGTGCTCAATCTTCAGGACGTTACCTTTCTGCGCGACCTGATAAAGCCCGAACAGGTGGTGGCGGTCCGCCTGAATATCGAACCGGAGCTGAGCCGACTGGCGGCGCTCCACGCCCGGAAATCAGACCGCGAACAGATGAAACTCTGCGCTGACAAATGCCGGAACGCCGTGGATTGGCGCACGTACGAGGCTTGGGACAACAACCTGCACCACGCAATCGCCCGCGCCACGCAGAACCAGTTGTTCCTGTATTTTTTCGAAACGTTGAATTCGGTGCGGCGGTCCATCGTCTGGGGACAGCCGCGTGAAACGCTCGGGCCGGATGCCGACTATTCCAGTTTCCGCGAACATGATGAAATCGTAGCGGCCATCACGGCCGGAAAGGGGGATCTTGCCGCCAGCGCGATGCGGCGTCACCTGCATTCGGTCTACTCTCGTGTCTTGCCCGAAAGCGTTTCGGAGGAGGACTGACCGCGCCGAATGCCTGAACCAATCGGGAAAATGGTTGGCGTCACGGCCGTTGTGACGGCTTGCAAATCCCGCGCATACGCATCGAATAAACCGACATTGGCCGTGTCATGCCGGGGGAGTGCGACGCGTGTCATCACCGGTTCGACGGTTCCGCAACCGGAACCTGGAAATCAAACGCCCAGGAGGAAAGTAATGTCCGACTATGTGATTCCCGCGCCTCAGGTCCATGTCATCCCGACGGAGGGTGGCAAGGAATTCCCGGTGCGGCGCGTCTATTGTATCGGCCGCAACTTTGCGGCCCATGCCGTGGAAATGGGTCACGATCCAGATCGTGAACCGCCGTTCTTTTTCCAGAAGAACCCCAACAACCTGGATGCATCGGGGGAGTTTCCCTATCCGCCGCATACTTCAGATGTGCATCACGAAGTGGAACTGCTGGTCGGCCTGAAATCCGGCGGCACGAATATTCCGCTGAGCGAGGCGCTGGACCATGTCTGGGGCTATGGCGTGTCGCTCGACATGACCCGCCGCGATCTGCAGGGCCAGATGAAGAAGATGGGGCGTCCGTGGGAGATTGGCAAAGCCTTCGAACGCTCCGGTCCGGTTGGCCCGCTGCGCCCGGTTTCGGCGGTCGGTCATCCCGATCAGGGGCGCGTGGCGCTTCTGGTGAACGGTGAATTGCGGCAGGAAGGCGACCTGAACCAGATGATCTGGAAGGTGCCGGAAATGATTTCCTACCTGTCGGAGTATTTCGAATTGGCAGCCGGTGATGTCATCATGGCGGGCACGCCATCGGGTGTGAACGCTGTTGTGGCGGGCGACGTCATGGAAGCCACCATCGAAGGTGTCGGGACGCTCAACGTCAAGGTCGTGTGATCCTGCCACGATATCGGGTCGTGGCACGCCTTGACCCTTTTGGCGCAGCCTTGGGGGGCAAGCGTGCCCGATCTTTCTGAAGCGGTGCCATTGCTGGCATTCCTTGTGGCCATCGGCGCGATGGCCGGCGTCCTTGCCGGCCTTCTGGGCGTCGGTGGCGGCATCATCCTTGTGCCCGCTTTCTACTATGCGTTTTCCTCCCTGGGATACGGGGGCGACTACATCATGCAGATTTCCATCGCGACGTCGCTGGCAACAATCGTCGTGACCTCGCTGCGGTCGGTCGCCAGCCACAACCGCAAGGGCGCCGTTCAATGGGACACCTTGAAAGGCTGGGCGCCGGGCATCGTGGCAGGCGCCATCCTTGGCGTGTCCGTAACCACCGTTTTGCGCACGTCCGTTCTGCAAGGTGTTTTCGGTGTTCTGGCGTTGCTGGTTGGAAGCTACATGCTGCTGGCGCGGGACAGCTGGCGTCTGGGGGAGGCGATGCCCACCGGTGCGCTACGTCATGGCTTTGCCATGGCCGTCGGGGGGCTGTCCGTCGTGATGGGCATCGGGGGCGGGGCCTTCGGGGTCACGCTCCAGACGCTGTTTGGCCGGCCGATTCATCAGGCCGTTGCGACTGCGGCGGGGTTTGGCGTGTTGATCGCCGTGCCGTCGGTTGTGCTGTTCCTGTTCGTCAATCCGCCGACACATGCACTGCCGCCCTACACGGTCGGTGTGGTCAACCTGATCGCCTTTGCCATCATCGTGGGGATGACCTTGCTGACAGCACCCTTGGGCGTCTGGTTGGCGCATCGGACAGACCCCCGACCGCTCAAGCGGTACTTTGCGGTGTTCCTGATCTTCATGGCGCTGAACATGATCCGGAAGGCCGTGGGCTGGTCATAGCCGGCTTGCTGGTCCGGCAACCCGTCGCGCGGGGCTGGCTTACCCGGTGTTGGCGCTGCATCCATTCCGCTCGATGGCCGCGACGGCGCAGCGTTCATCATTGTCCGAACTGTCGCCGGTGATCCCGATGGCCCCGATCAGAATGCCGTCGCGTTCGATCAGGACACCGCCGGGAACCGGAACAAGATGGCCTCCGTTGAGCGCGTTCATCGCATCGATGAAATACGGCTGCTCCTGCGCGCGGTTGAAAAGCGCGCGCGACCCAAGACCCATGGCCACCGCGCCCTTGGCCTTGCCCTGCGCGATTTCGGGTCGAAGATTGCTGGTGCCGTCTTCGCGTTGCAGCGCCACCAGATGCCCGCCGGCGTCGATCACGGCGATTGTCAGCGGGTTCATGCGATTTGCGCGGCGATGGTCAAGCGCGGCGGCGATCAGGGCGTTGGCGAGGTCAAGGTTCATGTCAGGGCTTTCTGAAGGTCAGGTGGCCCGCTGGCAGTTTGTCTGCGCGCGGGGGCACCCATGGGCTTGTGGAAACGGTCAACCAAGAACTGGGACAGGGGGCGAGGTATTTCCGTTCCCATGGTCCCCATCCTAGCGGCATTCTTCTGCGGTGTGCCGGGATTATTCCGAGGTCTTGAGACACGGCATTGCGGCCAGCGCCGCGCCGGGGCCAGATGAGGGCAGGAGGAACACATCCCGCTCGGTCCTGAAGACCAACTTCATCCCCGCAAGGGCCTTCTTGCCGACCGGGGCCAAATCCGGCCTCCGGTGGTTGATGGTTGGCTGGTCGATGGCCTTCAGGCTGCGGTCTGGCACCGCGCTTGGCCCCGGAACCTGGAAGAAGTGTTTTCCCGCCTGACGCATCGGATTTGATCCTCCCAAGGCGCCGTAGGCTGGCGCGAACCCCTGTTGCCAGGGTGTAATTATGAATTCATAATTCAGTCAGTCGCCAATTTCTGCAGTGAAATCGGTGCCGGAATAGGGGAAACCCAAAGACACATGCGTGAAAATGCCCGTCTTTCCAGCCGTTTGCGCGGGGCTGTCACGGGCGATGTGATGGCCGACGCCGCATCACGTGCGCGCTACGCGACCGATGCCTCGATCTACCAGATGGTGCCAGAGGCCGTGGTTGTGCCGCGGTCGGTGGAGGATATCGAGGCAACCATGGCCATCGCCCGCGAAGAAGGCACTCCGATCCTTCCACGCGGTGGCGGCACGTCGCAATGCGGGCAGACGGTCAACCGCGCCATCGTGCTGGACAACACCCGCCACCTGAACCGCATCCTGGACATCGACGCCGAAAACCTCACCGCACGGGTTCAGCCCGGCCTGGTTCTGGACGAGTTGAACCGCGCGCTGAAGCCGCACGGGCTGTGGTTTCCGGTGGATCCCTCCACCGCCTCGCGCTGCACGCTTGGGGGCATGGCCGCGAACAATTCATCGGGCGGCAAGTCCCTGCGCTATGGCATCATGCGCGACAACGTGCGGGCGATCTCGGCCCTTCTACCGGATGGAACGAAGGCGCAGTTCAACCGGGATGATCCCGCGCCGGGGTCCTATGCCGATCTGGTCAGCGACATGCGTGCCCTGGGGCGACGCGAGGCCGATGAAATTGCGGCGCGCTTTCCCACCGTGCAGCGCCGGGTGGGTGGCTACAACATCGACGTGCTGACCGGTGCGGATGTGAACATGGCGCATCTGCTGGTCGGCTCGGAAGGCTCACTGGCCTATTTCACGGAACTTGAGCTGAGCCTTGCGCCGCTGCAGGGGGAAAAGGTCATCGGTGTCTGCCACTTTCCGACCTTCTATGCCGCGATGGAGGCCGCGCAGCATCTTGTCACGCTGATGCCGCAGGCGGTGGAGTTGATCGACGACACGATGATTGCCCTGGGCCGCGAGATCCCGCTGTTCCGCAAGACCATCGAGGCCTTCGTCGAAGGCGACCCGGCCGCGCTGCTTCTTGTCGAATTTGCACAAGGCAGTGCTGCGGCCAATGCCGCCAAGCTTGCAGAACTGGCGCAGCTGATGGGCGATCACGGCTTTGCCTTCACCGGCGCAGGCGACCGCTGGGGCGGCGTTGTTCCTGTAACCGACACCGCCTTGCAGAACGCCATTGCCGAATACCGCAAGGCGGGCCTGAACGTGATGATGTCGATGAAAGAGGCAGGCAAGCCGATTTCCTTTGTCGAGGATTGCGCCGTCGCGTTGCCCGATCTTGCCGACTACACCCAAGGGGTGACCGAGATCTTCGCACGGCACGGCACCAAGGGCACATGGTATGCCCATGCGTCGGTCGGCTGTCTGCATGTGCGTCCCGTCCTCAACATGCGGCAGGACAAGGACGTCAAGACCATGCGGGCGATCGCGGAAGAGTGCTTTGACCTGGTCAAACGCTACAAGGGCTCGCATTCCGGCGAACATGGCGACGGGATCGCGCGCTCGGAATTCCATGAAAAGATGTTCGGCGCGCGGATCGTTTCGGCCTTCGAAGCGGTGAAATCGCGCTTCGATCCGGACGGCCTGATGAATCCCGGTAAGATCGTGCAGGCCCCGGCCCTGGATGACCGCAGGGTCTTCCGCTATGGCCCCGACTACGCCGTGCCGGAGTTTGAAACCGCGCTTGACTGGTCGGCATGGCCGGGTGCCGGCGGCGGGTTTCAGGGTGCCGTCGAGATGTGCAACAACAACGGCGCCTGCCGCAAGCTGAAGGGCGGCGTCATGTGCCCGTCGTTCCGCGCCACCCGCAATGAACGTGACACCACGCGCGGACGCGCCAACACCCTGCGCTTTGCGATCAGCGGGCAGATGCCCGGCGGGCTGACATCTGATGCCATGAACGACACCCTGAAATACTGCGTGTCCTGCAAGGGCTGCCGGCGCGAATGTCCCACCGGTGTGGACATGGCACGCATGAAGATCGAAGTGCTGGCCGCACGGCGCAAGCAACGGGGGATGACCCTTGCCGACAAGATGGTCGGCTACTTGCCGCACTATGCGCCGACGGCTGCGAAATTCGCGTGGCTGATAAACCTGCGCAACAGGATCGGGCTGGTGCGCAAACTGACGGAGCGGATCACTGGCATTTCGCACCGCCGCGCTGTTCCGGTCTGGTCCTCAAATCCTTTCCGTGATGACGAGGCGCAGGAGGCCAACCCGGACGTCCTGCTGTTCGCCGACGTCTTCAACAGGTACTTCGAGCCGGAGAACCTGGGCGCCGCCGTGCGTGTGCTGCGTGCAGCAGGCCTGCGGGTTGCGGTTGCGCGGGATGGCTCGGGCAGGGCGCTGGATTGCGGGCGGACCCTTCTGGCCGTGGGCTGTGTGGAAGAAGCAAGGGCCGAGGTGGCGCGGGTGATCGACGCGACGGCGGCAGCCGTCGCCAAGGGCATTCCGCTGGTGGGGCTTGAGCCGTCGTCGATCCTGACCTTCCGAGATGAAGCCTTGGGTTTGTGTCCCGGACCGGAGGCCGAGGCACTGGCGCAGTCCGCGCTGACATTCGAAGAGTTCCTTGTCCAACGGGCGAACCTGCCCCTGAAGTCTCTGAACAAGACGATCTATGTCCACGGCCATTGCCACCAAAAGGCCCATGATGCGGTGACGCCCTTGCTCGATCTGCTCAACCGTATCCCGCAGGCCGAGGTTTCCCTGATCGAAAGCGGGTGTTGCGGCATGGCGGGGGCCTTCGGCTATGCGCCCGACACCATCGACATCTCGCTCAAGATGGCGAACCTCGACCTGTTCCCGGCGCTTGCAGCGGCTCCGGAAGTCGCGGTTGTTGTGGCCAACGGCACCTCGTGCCGCCACCAAATCGCCGACGGCACCCCGCGCCGTGCGATGCACCTTGCCCGTCTGCTGGATCAGGTGATTGATGATTAGGCCGAAACCCATGCCCCTGACCGAGACCATCAAACGGCCCAGCCTGCACGAGGAACTTGTCGACAGGTTGCGCAACCTCGTGGTCGAAGACGCGTTGAAGCCCGGCGAGAAGGTGCCCGAGAAAGCGCTGTGCGAGTCTTTCGGCGTATCGCGCACACCGCTGCGGGAAGCGCTCAAGGTGCTCGCCTCGGAGGGCTTTGTCGTGCTGCAAGCCAATCGCGGCGCCCGCGTCGCAACAGTGACGCGGCAGGAGTTGGAAAACACTTTTCCGGTCATCGCGCGGCTGGAACAACTGGCCGGGGAACTGGCCTGCGACCATATCGATGCCGCGGGCATGGCATGGATCGAAGCGCGCCACGACGCGATGGCCAAAGCCTTCGACGCAAGAGATCGGCAATCGTATTTCCAGGCCAACCAGGATATTCACCAGGCCCTGATCCATGCCGCGAACAACGACATCCTGAAAGCGCATCACAAGCTTTTGGCAGCAAGGGTGCGCCGCGCCCGCTTCATGGCCAATCTGTCCGACGACCGCTGGGCGCAGGCCATCGAAGAACACGGCCGCATGATGGAGGCCCTGCGCCGGCGTGACGGCGAAAGCCTCGGCCAGGTGATGAAGCAGCACATGATGAACAAATTCGCCGCGCACATCAAAGCGATAGAGGACGAGGCTGACGAAGGCCCGGACAAATAGCACTGGCGGGGACTACCCGGCGCCGAACGCCAGCAGTCTTATCGATGGCGAAGAAGCGCGCTGGGGAGTTGCCCGGTCCAGCGCCGCATGGCACGGGTCAGGGTCGCCTGATTGGCATAGCCAAGGTCGTCTGAAAGCTCCTTGAGGGTCTGCACTTCGCCGCTTTGCAGGCGCTCCAGGGCGATGCGGGCGCGGGTGTTTTCCAACACGTCTGAAAAGCTTACCCCTTCGTCGCGCAAGCGGCGACGCAGGGTGCGCGGGCTCAAGTCCGCAGCGGCGGCGATCTTGTCCACCGTGGGCTTGGTATGGGGCAACATGGCGCCCATCAGCACCGACGCGGATCCCGCCAGACCGCAGCCGTGTGGCACAAGGGGGTGATCCGCGGTCGGGCTTTCCATGGCCGCCTTGATGACAGGCGCCGGGATCGGCCGGCTCGCGACGTCCCGATCGACCCAGATATCCAGTGCCCGGTTGTCCGAAGCCTGCAGGGACTCGCCCAGCCATGGGCGCAGATGCGACAGCCCGGCCCGCGGATGCGGGATCATCGAGACACGTGCGATGCTGGAAATATCCGAAGTGCCGCTTCGGCAGACCACGTCCACGAAGGCCGCGACGTATTGCTGGACCAGATGCAGCACCTCGTCCGAGCCGATGTTCAGGGTCCAGCCATCGCGCACATGCAGCGCGTCCCCGACGCTTTCGACAGAAAACAGCTCGTGCGTCACATGCAGCGGCATCATCCCGACCACACGAAGCAGCCCCTCGCGTACGGTCGGCCCGCGCAGGGCGGCATGGCCGATCAGCCCGATCTCGGCCACACTGCCAGCTCCGACGATGCGCCAAGCGACGTCCGGCCCTTCGGCCTGCGCGACGGCAACCAGCAACCGGATGGCGCCCCGCAACGGCATCGGCAGCAACGGATCGGACTCGGGCAGCCACTCCAGTCCGGCCTGGGCCAGGAAAGGGGCCGGATCCTTGCCTTGGGACCGCAGCCAGCGGCGGATCGGGGTCACCGTTGCACCACGGATCAGGGGAATGCAGATGGACATTGGGGCGGTCCCCTTCCAAAGGCCCACGCAATGGCCAGAAAAGTCAAATCGTGCACAAGTTGGCCTTCGGGATCAAGAGGCACAGGCATAGCCTGCGCCAAGTATCATTTCTGTTTCACCGCAGTTTCATCGCAATGCCCGGCGGGCTGAACCCGGCGGTGCCTTGTGCACAGGAGGCCAAATCCATGGCGCGAAGAAGAACCTTAGTATCCCTGGTCTGTTCCGGCTTGTTCCTGGCGACCGCAGCGGCGACACCGGCGGTCGCGCAGGCCCCGGTCGGATCCCCCGATGCGACCCGCACTCTCAGCGGCACGCAACTGCCCGCCCCGCCCATGGAATTCGGCGGCAAGATCGAACACGAAGCCCTGAAGTCCGAACCATGGTGGGCACCGCGCATCGTGCCGCCCAAGGATGCGCCCAACATCCTGCTCATCATCACCGATGACTCGGGCTTTTCGGTGCCCAGCACTTTCGGCGGGGTGATCCCGACCGACACCATGGACAAGCTGGCCGCCGAGGGGTTGAGCTATACGGCCATCCACTCCACCGCACTGTGTTCGCCGACCCGTGCCGCGCTGATCACCGGGCGCAATCACCATTCGGCAGGCTTCGGGGTAATCTCCGAGCAATCCACCGGGTACCCCGGCTACAACAGCATCATTTCCAAGGACAAGGCGACCATCGGGCGGATCCTGCTCGACAACGGTTATGCAACGTCGTGGTTCGGTAAGGATCACAACACCCCCGCCTTCCAGGCCAGCCAGGCCGGGCCCTTCGACCAGTGGCCCACGGGCATGGGGTTTGAGTATTTCTACGGGTTCGTCGGCGGCGACGCCAACCAGTGGCAGCCCAACCTGTTCCGCAACACCACCCAGATCTATCCGTTCAACCAGGCCGAGGGAGAATGGAACCTGGTCACCGCGATGGCCGATGACGCCATCGAGCACATCACGAACCTGCATCAGATCGACCCGTCGAAGCCCTTCTTCGTGAAATACGCGCCCGGCGCCACCCATGCCCCGCACCACCCGACCAAGGAATGGGTCGAGAAGATCGAGGCGATGCACCTGTTCGACGATGGCTACCAAGCGTTGCGCGAGACCATCTTCGAGAACCAGAAGAAAATGGGACTGGTGCCGCAGGATGCCACCCTGACCGAATGGCCCGCCGACAAGCTGAAGCCCTGGGACGCGCTGACCGATACCGAGAAGAAGCTGTTCATCCGCCAGGTCGAGGTTTTCGCCGCCTATGCCGCCTATAGCGACCACGAAATCGGCCGTGTCATTCAGGCGGTCGAAGACATTGGCGAACGCGACAACACGCTGATCATCTATATCAACGGCGACAACGGCACGTCGGCCGAAGGCGGCCCGCTGGGTACCTTCAACGAGGTGGCCTTCTTCAACGGGCTGAACGAAATCCCCGCCGAAACCCAGATGAAATGGTACGATGTCTGGGGCACCGAAGCGACCTACAACCACATGGCGGCAGGCTGGGCCTGGGCCTTTGACACGCCCTTCGACTGGTTCAAGCAGAACGCCTCGCGACTGGGCGGCATCCGCCAGAACATGGTGGTGTCCTGGCCCAATGGCATCGAGGAAAAAGGCGGACGCCGCGACCAGTTCATGCATGTGATCGACGTGGTGCCGACCATCCTTGAGGTCACCGGCATTGCCGCGCCCGAGGAGGTGGACGGGATCGCCCAGAAACCCATCGAAGGCACCAGCTTTGCCTATACCTTCGACGCTGCCAATGCCGACTCCCCCAGCCAGCACACGACCCAGTATTTCGAGATGTTCGGTCAATGGGCGCTGTATCACGAAGGCTGGCTGCTCAGCACCAAGGTGAACCGCGCGCCTTGGGAAATCAGCGGCGCCGCAAACCCCGATCCGCTGAACAATCAGGTGCTGGAGCTTTATGACCTGACCAGCGACATGAACCAGACAACCGACATCGCCAAGGATCACCCCGAAAAGGTGAAGGAACTGAAAGCGCTGTTCATCGATGAGGCGAACAAGTACCAGGTGTTCCCGCTGGATGCCTCGGTTCAATCGCGTCTTGTTGCGCCGCGTCCGAATATCACTGCCGGCCGTGACGAATTCGTCTACATCAAGCCGATGGTGGGTCTGCCGCAGGGCGACTCGCCGCTGCTGCTGAACACCTCCTACACGATCACCGCCGAGATCGACGTGCCGGAAGGCGGCGCCGAGGGCATGATCCTGACCTCGGGCGGGCGTTTTGGTGGCTATGGTTTCTACCTGAAGGATGGCAAGCCGGTGTTCCTGTGGAACATGGTCGATCTTGAGCGCATCAAATGGGAAGGCAAGGACGCCCTTGCGCCGGGCAAGCATACCGTCGAATTCGACTTCAAATATGACGGGCTGGGCACCGGGACGCTGGCCTACAACAATTCCAGCGGCATCGGCAAAGGCGGCACGGGCACCCTCAAGGTCGACGGCACGGTGGTCGACAGCAAGGCGATGAAGAACACCTTGCCGATCATCCTGCAGTGGGATGAGAGCTTTGACATCGGATCCGACACGCTGACCGGGGTCAATGATGCCGACTACACGCCGCCCTTCGCCCTGACCGCAAAGCTGGACAAGCTGACCGTCAAGATGGATCAGCCACAGTTGAGCGAAGCCGACAAGAAGACGCTGGAAGAAGCGCTGCAAAAAGCCAGCGATTGATCCGCAACGTCGGCCGGGGTGTGACCCGGCCGACGTCTCCCTTCGGGGTTTGGGTCATCGAGTTCGCGCCAAGCGCGGCCTTTGGCCAAAAGCTCCCGAGGTGGCATCACTGCCCAAATCGCCTTGAGGGAGACACCGCGTGATCCCAGCATGTGCGGTAGGCAACCGGGTTTGTGGAAAGCCTCTTGCGGCTGGCAAGGAAAGCTGAACAAGAGAGTGCCTTGGCCCGCTGAACGTTCTGATCCACAGCACCGGCATCAAGGCCGCCAGCAAAGTGGCACACGGGTGCCACCTTGCCTGTTGGCAGCTCAACTTTCGTCGGGCAGCGCCACAACGGCGATCATTTCGACCCGCATGCCCGGACGGGCCAGTGCAACACCGCCGGTCGCGCGGGCAGGCGGGGCGTCACGGCTGACCCATTCATCCCAGACGGCGTTCATGCCCTGGAAATCCGCCATGTCGGACAACCATACCTGGACAGAGGCGATATCGGCCTTGGTTGCGCCAAGTTCTTCGACAACCTTGTCCAACTTGCCCAGGACCTGGCGGGTCTGTTCCGTGATATCCGCGGCCAGATCATCCGGAACCTGCCCGGCAAGGAAGGCAACATTTCCGATACAGACCGCTTGGCTCATGCGGGGACCTGGGGTGAGGCGTTTGAGTGACATCTGGTTTCCTTTCGAGTCAATCGTTGTCGTCAAGAGTAGATCCAGCGCCTGCGCGCGACTGTTCCGACGCCGGAACCGTCGTGCGCATGGCAAAGGTGTTGAGCATGGAAATGGTGTCAGCGCCGGTGTTGGCTTTGGGCGATTGGCCTGCGGGCGGGTCTGTCGCCACACCCTGCTGTGCGGTCAGCGAAAGCTCAGCCTCGGACGGCAACGCGGCAAGCGCGCCTGATGCTGTTTCCGGCCAATCTGACCCCTGCCCAACAACGACCGAGCCGCCGGCCCAGGACACGGTGATCGAAACACCGTTCTTCTGGGCGATGTTGGCAAGGAAGGGCAACATGAGGATCGGACAATCCACCTTGCCTAGGGTGATCGAACAGTCCGCCACGGGACCGTCCGACAAGGCGGCGTAGTCGCACAGCGTTGCACCCAGAACGATCGGACACAGCGCGCGACCGCCTGCGGCGCGCCAGTCGCCCCGCGCAACACTCGGGCACAGCTCTGCCCATTCGCGCCCCTGGGCCTGCTTGAGATGGGTGCAAAGATAGCCGGGGCCGTCGATCCCGTGCATGGCCAGCCAGGCGGCAGCGAACCCGGCCTCTTCGGCCATGCCCCAGCTCATCCCCGCGCCGCGGGCCGCCTTCATGCAAAGCGATGCAACTTCATTGCGCGACAAGGGTGCTGCTTGGTTGTCCTGGAAAAAAGGCGTGGAATCGCCGCGCGTCTGGTCGTGAGGTTGCGTGTTCATGTGGACTTCTCCGCTTGGACGTCGTCGGGATAGGGCGCGCCCTGAAACAGGTTGATGCGAACCCAGCGATCCGACCGCGGATCGAACTGGTTTGCCCCGAAGAATGCCAACTTGCAGCGCAAAAGGTCGATGGGCAGCATGTCGGCCGCTATCAGGTTGTCATGGACTTCCGCAAAGGGGTGGTGCTGCGCGATCTGGGCACGGCGCACGGTGTAGCGATGCTCAGGGTGGGCCAAAAGAAGGGATGCGACCGGGGTCGCGTCGTCAAACCCCTGCAATGCCGCATACAACTCGGCGATCAGTCGGGCGATGCACAGCGGTTGTTCCAGGGTCGCCCCTTCTTCCGAGGCGCGCTCGCCCAGGCGAGGTTCCAGCTTTTCCTCGGACACGTACCAGAACCGAGCGATGTTCTCGGGCGAGGTGAAATCGATCGACAGCGCCCAGGCGTATTCGGATTCCAGGATGGCCCGCAAATCCTTGATCGGCATTGACCCGTTCAACCGGAAGGTTGCCGCTTCGTCGGCCCCCATATGATCGGCAAGATCGTCCACCAGGTCTCCATGCGGCTCCAGCATCAGAGCCAACAGCGCCTCTTGCCCTTCGTGACTCAGGGTCTCGGAGCCCCATGTCCACAGCGCATCCCAGGGACGGGGTTGCTGTGTATCCCAGTCAGACAGTTTGTCCGATACCATGGCAAGATCACGGCGCAGGTCGTGCAGTTTTTCGACTTGAACAGGATGCACCGACCGCCAGATGTCGGCATTCCGGATCGCCGCATCCAGGGCTTTGCCCATCCCGGCCACGGCGTCGTCTGCCGCGCCGGGCTGAGCGCGCACCCGCGCCAGTGCCTCTTCGCGGGCCATGATCCAGTTGTTCAGGAGCACCGGATGCCGGACGATGAACGGTGCCATGCCCAGCCCGGTGGAGTTGCCGACACCAAGCATCCGGCGGATCTCGGGGCTCAGCCCGACCGTGCGATCCCCGCCTTTGACGGCCGCCATGTGTTCAGCAATATCGACCGTAAAGGCACGGATCAGCCACACTGTCAGCATCTCGACCTGAAACGGGGCCGCAAGTTCGGGGCGCGCGGCAATGTCGTCACGGTCCGCCGCGCCGAATTTTCCGGAACCGTAGACAGCCGTCGTCCGCATCAGATAGCCGACAGCGGCGATTTCCTCGGGGTCCGGCTGTTGGCCTTGCGAGAGCGCGCCGACCACATGGTCGAACAGCCGAACCGAGCGGTTCGCGCGGGCCAGGGTGAGTTCCGTGGGGCTGATCCGGCCGGCTTCCTGCAAGGGGACATTGTCGCCAAGCCGGGCAATATCCTCGGGCGACGGATCACCGTCGAACAGTGTGAAAGTCGCATCCCAGGCGGTCGCGATCACCCGGTCCGAGCGCATCTCGGCAGGCAGGTCATGGGAAAATGCGACAAGGCTGTAGGTCCGTTCGGGACCCTTGACCCGGTACACCGCATGACCGAGCCCCTTCGCATCAACTTCCCAGACCGGACGGTCGATAACCCAATCCTCGTCGGTCAGCCGCCGCAGAAGCACACGGAGGAAGGACAAACGGGTCGGATGGCTGCTGCCCATCCGCGCAAGTCGCATGACTTCTGATGCCGGACGCCGGAATGCGGCGGTTTCCGAAGACGAATTCTGATCTTGTAGGGACATCGCATTTCCTCCTGGTGTTTCTGGGGTGAAGCAGGTGTGGCGCAGGCGCGCCGCGCCACACCGAGATGTCAGGTCTGCACTGGTTTCGGCGAGCGTCCGAGCATCCAGGTGATCCGCAAGGCATCCCAAAGCGAGGGCAGCAGGATCAGGGACACGGGCACCGCCGTGATCACGATGAAGCTCTGAAGCTTTCCGATGCCACCGGCGCCGGTCGAGATCAGGATCAACGCCATCACCCCCATGGCAATCCCCCAGAACGCCCGCAGTCCGGTCGAGGGTTCCCCGTCGCACATGGTGGTCGAGATCACATAGCTCATCGAGTCGCTGGTCGTGGCCACGAAGCACATCGTCAACGCCAGGAACAGAACCGACAGGATGAAGCCCAGCGGCATCGCCTGGGTGATCGCCAGCAGGCCGGCGGGCAGGTTGAAGCCCTCGAACGGCCCCGAAATGATACCGGGCTCGGCGATTTCGAAGAAGATGCCGGATCCACCGATGATCGTGAACCAGAAGTTGGTGATGATCGGTGCGACGATCGACAACATGATGATGATTTGGCGGATCGAGCGCCCTCGGCTGACGCGCGCAATGAAGATCGCCATCAGCGGTCCGTAGCCCATGAACCAACCCCAGAAGAACACGGTCCACCAGCCCAGCCAGCCGGGATCACCGAAAACGCCCGCGTCGCCACGGTAGAGTGTCAGATCGATGAAATGGGCAAGATAGACCTGCATACCGCCAAAGAAGCCGGAGAATATGTCGGTTGTGGGACCAGCGATCAACATGAACACCAGCAAGGCAACCGCAAGGATCACGTTGATCTGGGACAGCACCTTGATGCCTTTGGCCAGACCGGTGATCGCGGACACCGTATAGACCCCCACAAGCGCCAGGACCGCGACGGCCTGCGTGGTGAAATTGTCGGGAATTCCCGTCAATGCGTTCAGGCCATAGGACATCTGCAGACCCAGAAAGCCAATCGGCCCCACGGTGCCCGCGACCACCGCGATGACACAGGATGCGTCGGCGATCAGGCCGATCGGCCCGTGCAGCGCGCGGTCTCCGAACACCGGATAGAGCAGGGTGCGCGGTGCCAGCGGCAGACCCATGTCATAGTGATAGTGCATCAGCATGACGGTGGTCAGCGATCCCAGGATCGCCCATGCCAGAAATCCCCAATGCAGGAAGCTCTGTGCCAGCGCCGCGTTCGCGACGGCCTGCGGATCGTCGCCCAGATCACCAAAGACTGGTGGCGTCGACAGAAAATGTGCAATCGGTTCCCCTGCGGCCCAGAACACGCCCCCGCCTGCAAGCAGGGTGCACATGATCATGGCGGCCCAGCTGAAGGTGTTGAATTCCGGCATGGTCAGCCCGCCCATCACGGTCTTGCTGCCAGGCAGAACACACAGCACAAGGCCGATCAGGAAGGTCGCCAACAGCAGGATTTGCCAATACAGGCCGAAATACCGCGCCGAAAATCCGAACCCGGCATCGACAAGCGCAGAAAGCCCTTCGATGTCAAAGAATGCATAGGCGCAGAACAGGGCGATAAACCCGCCGGTGATGGCAAAAAGCGCTTTGTCTATCCCTCCGGATACGGCGCCTGATTGTGGTGTCGCTGAACGTGTCATCTGTGGTCCTCCCAGATCATGTGAATGCTGCGCCTTACTCGGCGGCGCGCGTCTTGTCGGTTGATTGCGCAGAGAGTGCGCCGAAGCTCTTGCCGAAAAAGGCGTGCCAGTTGTTGCCCATCACGCCGTCAGTCGTTGCCGCATCCAGCCCTGCGGCGCGCAATCCGTGACGGATCGCAGCCAGATCGCGGTTGTCATGGAACCAGCTGGGCATGGGCGGGAAGCCGGGCGCATCCGCACTGCCTTCGCCATAGTCGATGGTCTTGGTCCACCGGCCGACGCGCATCCACTCGACAATGCTGTCTGGATGGTCCTGGCAAAGATCAGTTCCGATCCCGACGCTGCCCGGTCCGACCAGATCGACCGCAAGAGCCGCCATGTCGCACCAGGATTGCAGCGTGCAGCCGCTGCCGTCTTTCAGGTGGTGCGGATAGGTGGAAAGCCCCAGAAAGCCGCCGCTTTCCCCCAGTGCACGTAGCAGAGCATCGGATTTGTTGCGCAAAGCGGGGTGCCAGCTTGCCGGGTTGGCATGGGTGATCGCGATCGGGCGCGTCGAATGCTCGATCGCCTCCAGAGTGGACTTCTCGCCTGAATGGCTCATGTCGACCACAAGGCCGACGCGGTTCATCTCGGTGACAACGGCGCGGCCCATGCGGGTCAGACCGGTGTCCTCGTCCTCGTAGCAACCCGATGCCAGCAGCGACTGGTTGTTGTAGGTCAGTTGCATGAACCGCAGGCCGAGCGTGTGCATCACCTCGACAAGTCCGATGTCATCCTCGATGCAGGACGGGTTCTGCGAGCCAAAGAAGATCGCCGTGCGCCCGGTCTTGCGCGCCAGGTCTACGTCGGCGGCTGTCCGACCCTGAAAGATCAGGTCCGGATAGGTCTCGAACCAGCGGTTCCACCGCTCGATCTGCAGCACCGTTTCGCGGAAGGTTTCGTGATAGGTGATGGTGACGTGGACAGCATCCACGCCCCCCTCTCGCATCTGGCGAAAGATCTTTTCGGACCAGTTGGCGTATTGCAGCCCGTCGATCAGAAAGCTCATTGCGGCTCTCCCGCGGCGACATAGGCGGTCTTGACGGTGGTGTAGAATTCGGCGGCATAGGTGCCTTGCTCGCGTGGGCCAAAGCTCGACGCGCCGCGCCCGCCGAAGGGAACGTGATAGTCCGTGCCCGCCGTCGGCAGGTTCACCATCACGCAACCCGCCCGCATGTTCGCGCGGAAATGGCTGGCCCGGGCGAGCGAGCGGGTCATGATGCCCGCCGTCAGCCCGAATTGCGTGTCATTGGCCAGCGACAGAGCTTCCTCGTAGCTGTCGGCCCGTTGTACCGCGGTGATCGGCGCGAACATTTCCTCGCGGTTGATCTGCATGTCGTTGCGGGTGTTCGCGAACACGGTGGGGGCCATGTAGTAGCCGTTTGTCGGCATATCCAAACGATCGCCACCACACAGCAACTCGGCGCCTTCGGATTTTCCGATCCCAACATATTCGAGGTTCTGCGACAGTTGCCCTTCGCTGACGACCGGACCGATCTGGGTGCCGTCCTCCAGCGCGTGACCGACCTTCAGCGCCTTGGCCGCCAGAACCAGCTTTTCAACGAAGGCGTCATGCACCGAGGCATGCACGATCAGGCGGCTGGCTGCGGTGCATTTCTGCCCCGTGCCCCCAAAGGCAGAGCCGGCGGCCAGGGTGACCGCCAGATCGAGATCGGCGTCATCCATGACGATCAACGGGTTTTTCGAACCCATTTCCATCTGCACTTTGGTCATGTTCTGGATGGCCGTCGCCGCGATGCCGCGCCCGACAGGCACAGATCCCGTGAAGGTGATTGCGTCGACCTGATCGCTTTCCACCAAGCGTTGGCCGACATCGCGGCCCGGTCCGGCGACCAGGTTGAACAGGCCCTTGGGAATGTCCTGACGTGCAATGATCTCGGTCAGCGCGACAGCGCTGGCGGGCGTGACGTTGGCAGGCTTCCAGACCACGGCGTTGCCAAAGGCCAGCGCCGGCGCGATTTTCCACGCAGGCGTGGCGACGGGGAAGTTCCACGGGCTGATGATGGCAACCACGCCGACAGGCTCGCGGCGCACGTCAATCTCGATGCCGGGGCGTACACTCTCGGCCAGATCGCCGTGCTGGCGAAGGACTTCGCCGGCAAAATAGGTGAAGAACTGCCCAGCGCGGTACACTTCACCCTTGCCCTCGGCGAGCGGCTTGCCTTCTTCGCGGGACAACAGGCGGCCGATTTCTTCGGCACGGGCCATCAGTTCGGTCCCGATCGCCATCAGCACATCATGCCGTTTCTGGATGCCGGCGGCCCACCACTGTGGCTGCGCGCGGCGGGCTGCGGCGAGAGCCTCGTCAAGCTGCGATGCGTCGGCCTGCGCATACATCCCGATCAGGTCGGATGTGTCTGACGGGTTGCGGTTTTCAATTTGCGAGGCGCCGTCGCTCCAAGTGCCATCGATATAGAGTTGCGTGCGATCGGTCATGGGAGTCTCCTGTTTGGCTTACAGGCACCTAGACCATTCAGGAGAATTCAGTCATTCTAAAAGAAATGAAGTTTTCTTCAGGATTTTTGAATGAACATCAAGCTAGAGATGCTCCGGACCTTCTGTGTCGTGGCTGAAAAGGGCACGCTGTCCGGCGCCGCCAAGGCGTTGGGGCGCACGCCTTCTGCCATCTCGATGGTTCTGACCCAGTTGGAAGAGCATGTCGGCGCACCGTTGTTTGAAACGGACCGGAAAAGCCGCCTGACCCCTTTGGGGCAGCTTGTGCTCGAAGAAAGCCGTCGCGCAACGGATGTCTTTGACAGGAGTATAAAGGCGATTGGTCGGCACGCGGTTTCATCGGTTGGAATCGTGCGCATCGCAGCGGTGCCTTCGGCGACGGTTGCGCTGTTGCCAAAGGTGATCGAGATGTTTCGGGAGACCCACCCGGATGTCCGCATCGAAATCAGTGATGTCGACAGCGCCGCTGTGCGCCGCCGGGTTCAGCGTGATGAAGCCGATATCGGCATCGTCTCGGCCCGACCGGACGATACCGTGGAGGGTGAGCCAATTCTCTGCGATGACTTGGGCATCGTGTGTGCCGAAGGCGGCCCGGTTCACAAAGCGCACCTTGCAGCCAAAGGTCACTCGGACTGGAGCCTGCTGACGCATGAACCCCTGATCGCGAATCCGCTTTGCAATCTGGTGGACGACCCTTTGATCCCTTTGCTGCTGGCTGGCAGCACGCTCGAGGCGCGCAACACGACGGCAATCCTGTCATTTGTCCGGCGCGGCCTTGGGGCCAGCATCCTGCCGTATGATGCCGTCAGGAACCAACCGGATGGGGTCGAGTTCTTTGTCCCATCAACGCGCGTGAACAGCCGTGAGTTGCGCAAGATCAAACAAGACAAGGACCGCACCAGCGCGCCAATCACCGTGTTTTGGGCGCTTTTGAAGGAATATCCAAGACCCCCTTGAACCAAGACAAGACGGTCACGGCACGTCTGGATGCTCGGGTCGATATTCGTTCAACACATCCTGGCGCTGAGCATTCAGGCGGGAACTCATGCTGTTTGGAATGCTCTCCTGACTTTCGTTGAATCCTGTTCGGAGCGCCCCTGGCCCAGCAGTTTTCTTGGGCTGTAGCGGCAGTGTGAGGCGCACCTGGATTCACAAACGCTGGACCCTCTTGCTTTGACGCGAGGAAGCGGACATGGGAGCAAGCATCTACAGCGACGAGTTCAAGCGGGATGCGGTGCAACAGATCACGCTGCACCGCGCCCATCGCGGGTGCATCGTCATCCTGGCGTGTACCAGATCGGCGACGTGTAGGCGCGCTCCTGATGGGTCGGGTCCACGAAGTCGGGAATGTCAGTGCCGAAGAAGACCGCGTCATAGGTGGTCCAGCGCGGTGTCGGGATCTCGAGCACGCGGACATAGTAGAAGGCGCGCAGGGCCGGATCGAAGTCCGGATCCTCCCAATAGGTTTCAAGGAACGGCGCGCCAATGGCGTTGGTGTAGGTCGCGGTGGCCACGTCCACGGTGTTGCCTACATCACCGTCACAGGCACCGTTCTCGATGGCACGGGCGTCCGAGCACGCCACGTCATAGACCCGCTCCTGCGTTTCGCCGGCGGCATCAACCCAACCCTTGATGACCTGAACCCGGTCGATATTGGCCCCATCGGGATCGCGCAGCGCGCGGATCAGCATACCCGGCGTGTCACCCTCGTCGAACCCGGTCAGGTCGCCGCCCATCGGCACGCCGTTGTCATAGCCGTAGGCCGCAAAATCGGACCGTGCGAGGTCATCCGCGCCGAACATGGCTCCGGCGAAGACGCGCACGCGCAGGCGGGTTCCGGTTGTGGCATAGACTTCCTTGTTGTTGAGAGAGTCCCAGATCGCCTCGCGGGTGTTTTCGCGCGCCCAGACAGCCGCAACGCCGGAAGCAAGGCCGATGCCGTGAATCTGGTCATCGGCGGGATCGTCGGGCGTGAGGCGGCCGGTAATCTCTTCCTCCCAGCGCAGCGGTTCGCCGGTCGGTTCGACCATCGGAGCCTTGCCGAAGAAATTGTCCTCTTGCGCGGTCGACAGGCCGGTATGGGAATCCGTCGAGCCGACCATGCCGAACTTGAACGGGTTGGCGCCAAGTTTGGCTTCGTAGGCCATGCCGCGCTTCAGCGCCTCGCGGGCATATTCCCGTGGCAGCATCTTGGGGGTCTTGAGCTCTGGACCAAAGCTGCCGACATCCCATGTTCCGTAGTCTGCGAAGGCATCATCGGGTGACAGCATCGGGTGTGCCTCGCCGTCGCCCTTGATCTGGGTGACTTCGTACAGTGGTTCCCACCGCATCCGGCGCTTGGCATAATCGGCGTCGATCGGGGTCTTGTCCGTCAACGTCACGTCATCAAACATCAAGCCATTCGACAGATTGCCATTATGAGGAATGGCCAGCACCTGCCCGCCGGTTAGCGTTTCGTACCGCTCCATCCAGTCCCAGAGATCTTCGGGGTCGTCACTGTCATAGGCGCTGAACGGGGTAACCTGATCGGCCTCTGCCTTGCTGTCCCTGAAAATGAGGTTGCGGTGCAGGTTGTTGCCGTCCGGGCCGGACGTCCATTCATAGCCGATCAGGGCGGTAAATGCGCCAGGATCGTTGTGCTGCTCGGCGGCCTCGGTAATGCGATTCCACATGGTCTGGACAAGCGGACTGTCAGCCAGTGGATCGCCGCCACTTGGACCGGACGAGAATGCGCTGCCCCAATAAACATAGGCTTCGTCCTTGGCCTCCTTGGTCCGGGGCGCAAAGATGTCGCGCAAACCGGCGGCCCAGTCGTTGCCCTCGAGTAGCGGGCTCTCTTCGTCGAGCGCGAGATAGAGACCGAGATTTTCGGCGTGGTCGGCAACAACCAGAAAATCCAGCGGCCGCTGCAGGCGCGCCGGGATGCCGTTCGACGACGTGACGACCTGCCCCTTGGCAAAGCGATAGGCATCGTCAGGTGTGGTTGTTGCACCGGTAAGACCTGCATCAGCGGAATATGCGGTGTGCAGATGCGTATCGCCAAACAGAACCTGATCGGGATAGTCGTGCTGGAGATAGGGCACGTAGTCTGTATTGGGGCTGGGTGAGAGCGTCCCTACGTCTTGTGCGGCGACCGGCACCGCTGCGGTTGCACAGACCAGAGCCGTGATTGATGTCCTGAGCATCTAAATTTCTCCTAATTCGAGCGTCCGCCTTGACGATTGAACGGGTCAGGCGACCTGTGCGATCTGCTGGATCCGCGAAAACGACCCGACCGATGAATCCCGCCATCCGTCGGCGGAACCATGGTCAGCGTCCGTCAACGGCGATTGGAACCAGACGTAACACAGCCGCTCCGGTCATTTTGCGACAATATTCTGACCCATAAGGCCGGTTTCATCGTTGTCAGCCGGCACAACGTCCGGATGATCAATCGGATGGCTCCGCGGGTTGATGGGCGATTCAGCCGCGCCTGAGATGCGTGGTCGGCGGCGCGGAGGGTTTCTCTTCTGCAGTCGCTTCGTCTATTGGGGCATCGTCGTCCAAGCCCGCCGCTTCATCGGCCTCGGTCATGGCGACTTGCAGACCCTCAAGCGCCGGTTCCAGTTGTTCGATCTCGCGATCGATCTTTTCGGAATTCTTCCCAGACGCGTGCTATTGCAGCTTGGCAATGCGCATCTGCAGGGTATGAGCCGACGGATCATGGGCCCGCAGCGTGGTTGAGAGTTTGGCTGTCTCAGCCACCAAAGAGACGACGATCGTCTTCAGAACGGCCGGATCGTTGGACGGAGTTGGCGTGCCGCCGGACATGAGCATGACTGCCATGGCACCCCACTTGCCTCCACAAAATTTAGCAATATCAGTGCAGAAGGTTGGCCTGCTCGCGCAGGCAGTACGCCCCGGTCCGGCCGGTGCCAGTCAATCCTATCCCACAGCATGGCCAAATGCGCAGACGTCAGGCGCATACCTTCAAGGGACAGGACGGACCGTAGCTGGCCGGAATTTTCTGACCAAGGGCTATTGTATCCCTATGCCGCGTCGTAGCTTGTAAACACCTCGGTGCTGCCGTCGCGTCGGATCAAGAATACGTCGTATGCTTCGCGCTGCTCTTCAGGACCCATGCCGGGTGACCCGTAAGGCATGCCAGGAACAGCGAGGCCGACAGCATCTGGTCGTTCTTCCAGTAGACGGCGGATGTCGGCAACCGGCACGTGCCCCTCGATCAAGTAGCCTTTGACCCTGGCTGTGTGGCACGAGATCATGTCTTGCGGGATACCGTTGTCCAACTTGTAGCGGATCAGCAGCGTCCCAGAGCTGCGCTCCACGGTAACACGAAAGCCCTCCTGGCGAAGGATGTCGACCCAAACTTGGCAGCAGCCGCAATTGGGGTCTTTGAGAACCTGCACAGCGGGCGCGTCCTGCGCAAACGCTGCGAACGGCGCGGTGCTGGCAAAACCTGCCATGGCGGCGACAATCTGGCGGCGCGTCATTTGCATCACGAACTTCCTTCTTCCGTGTCTTGGTGTAGATGGGAGCATGGCCCGATATTGCTGGTTCCGGGGACATCCTGGCCATCAGGCATGCTGTTGTTCTTCCGTCTCTTCGTAGTGAATGACCACTTGGTGCGCAATCTGGAACGCGGAAGGTACTTGCGGCAAACCGGGCTCAGAGCAATGGCTTGAGCGAGATCGAAGTATCGGCACTGCGGAGTGGGGGGTGAAACGGGGGGCAAAAGAATGCCAGTCACACCCAAATCATTGCAATAACTGGAATTTTTGGGGTGATGGCGGAGACGAAGGGATTCGAACCCTCGAGACCCTTCCGGGCCTACTCCCTTAGCAGGGGAGCGCCTTCGACCACTCGGCCACGTCTCCGCGGACGGGTCTATCGGGAATTGCGGGGCAGGGGCAAGAGCAAAACCACAGGTTTCGCGACAAAGCGGCGGCCCTGCGGCTCTTTTCTTTTGGCAGGCGGCTGCGTATCACCGGCGCAACACGAACACAGGATGCCCCCATGCTGAAAACCCGCATCATCCCCTGCCTGGACGTCAAGGACGGCCGCGTGGTGAAGGGCGTCAATTTCGTCGATCTGATCGATGCCGGCGACCCTGTCGAGGCCGCCAAGGCCTATGATGCGGCGGGTGCTGACGAGCTGTGTTTCCTGGACATCAACGCCACCCATGAAAACCGCGGGACCATGTACGATCTGGCCACCCGCACCGCCGAGCATTGCTTCATGCCGCTGACCATCGGCGGCGGCGTGCGGACCCACGAGGATGTGCGCAAACTGCTGCTGGCGGGGGCCGACAAGGTCAGTTTCAATTCCGCTGCCGTGGCCAATCCCGACGTGGTGGCCGAAGCCGCGGATCGTTTCGGCAGCCAGTGCATCGTGGTGGCCATCGATGCCAAGACCGTGGAGCCGGGGCGGTGGGAGATCTTTACCCATGGCGGCCGCAAGCCCACGGGTATCGATGCGGTGGAGTTTGCACGCACGGTGGTCGAAAAGGGCGCGGGCGAGATCCTGCTGACCTCGATGGATCGGGACGGGACGCGGGCCGGGTTCAACCTGCCGCTGACGCGGGCGATCTCGGATGCGGTGCATGTGCCGGTGATCGCTTCGGGCGGGGTCGGCACGCTGGATCATCTGGTCGAAGGGGTGACCGAGGGCAGGGCCAGCGCGGTGCTGGCGGCCTCGATCTTTCACTTCGGCGACTACACCATTGGCGAGGCCAAGGCGCATATGGCGCAGGCCGGAATCCCTGTGAGGCTTTGAGAGATGCACACGCTGGACCGTCTGTTCGAAACCATCCAGACCCGCCGCGACGCTGATCCCGACAGCTCCTGGACGGCCCGTCTGTTCGCCAAGGGACCGGAAAAATGCGCCGAGAAATTCGGCGAGGAAGCGATCGAGGCCATCATCGAAGCGGTGAAGGATGACAAGCCGGCGCTGACCAGTGAAGCAGCCGATGTGCTGTATCATCTGCTGGTCATGCTGACGGCGCGCGACGTGGCGCTGGCCGACGTGCTGGACGTGCTGGAAGGCCGGATGGGGACCTCTGGTGTGGCAGAAAAAGCCGCCCGTCCTTCCGTATAGACGGTTGACGCATCTTGCCCTGACCGGTCATTGATCACAGGCCCCTTGGATCAGGATTTGAAGCCGCGCCATGTTCAACACCCTTCTTGAAGAATTCATCACGTTGTGGGTGGTGATCGATCCCATCGGCACAATCCCGGTCTTCATCGCCGTGACCTCGGCCCTGACCGCCGCCGAGCGCCGCAAGACCGCGCTTGTGGCCTGTCTGGTCAGTGCCGCGATCCTGATGTTCTTCCTGGTCTTCGGCCAATTGCTGATCGATGCCCTGGGCATCGGCCTGCTGTCGTTTCAGGTTGCGGGCGGCATCATCCTGTTCCTGTTCGCACTCACCATGATTTTCGGGGAATCCAAGGCGGAAACAGATCGCAAATCAGTCGAACTGGAAGAAGGGATTACATCAGATCGCCCGTCCCCGGCGGTTTTCCCTCTGGCCGTTCCCTCGTTGGCCTCGCCCGGCGCCATGCTGGCCATCGTGATCCTGACCGACAACCACCGTTTTTCGGTCGGGGATCAGGCGATGACCGCAGGGGTCATGGTGCTGATCGTGGCCATTGCCTATGCCTGCATGCGTCTGGCCGATCCGATCATCCGGCTGATCGGAATATCGGGGAGCGCCGTTGTCAGCAGGGTGATGGGGATGGTTCTGGCGTCCGTGGCGGCCAATGCGGTCCTGTCGGCGATGCTGGAGATCGTGAAGACCGGGGCGCTGTAGCCCCGCACGGGCCTTCCAGGATGAGCTTGCCAAGTCGCGAAGGCGTGGCACCGTGGCCCTTGTGCGTCTCTTGGGCGGGCATCGGTGGTCAGAATTCCTCCAACTACAAAATCGCATATGAGATTGCATTTACATATTAAAGAAACATGTTCTTTTGTTCCGTCTCGTTATTTACCATAGGTAAGGCAGGGTGCATTGCCTGCGATCCGGCAATGACCGGGAGGAGATATTGACATGGAAATTGATCGATTGAAGGGGCGGATCGGGCTTGCCGTAGCAAGCATTCTTGCCATTGCCAGCGCGGATCCTGCCGTGTCGTTGAGTCTGGAGTTCTTTGAGTCGGGCAACCCGACGTCCTTGTTGAGGTTTACCGATGGCGACGCGACGGATCAGAACGGCAAGGTTCGGAACTTTCAGTTCTCATCCACATGTACCACTTGTCCGGGGGCACTCTCGGTGGGCGGATTTCAGATTTCTAAGATCAGCGCAAAGAGAACCAGGCCCGGCAAAGGCCTCGGCGCGCACCTGAGTTTTTCGTTTGAGGGAACAAGTTCTCCGGGGACAGATGCCGACCTTATTGCCAGAGTGTCCGACATCAATTTCTACAGGATCCTCCACCACTTTGACACAACTCAAGCAACGCTGTTCGGATATGCAGCCACGCCGGATCGTGGCAACAAGATTTCAGTCGTGAATTGGACATCATGGATCTCCAGTTCCAACTATCTTTTTGATCCGCAGCAGGTTGTTGGCAGCGTCACGGCAACATCGTCCGACTTTTTCGATGTGGGGAGTGTGAACGCAGCTTTCGCCTCGGCGGGAAACCCTGCCGTGATCATACCGTGGGGTACATACTCGATGACCCAGACGGTGCGCATTGGTACCGACACCAATGTCGATTTTACGGCCTTTGCATCCACACAGGCTGTCCCGCTGCCAGCGGCACTGCCGGTGCTTGGTGGGGCGCTTGGCGCGCTTGGTCTGCTGGGCTGGCGGCGCACACGGTCCACCTGAACAACGTCCGCATCGCAAGACATCCCTTTTGGTTGCGTGTCTTTCCCCCGGTCTTTCCGGGTCCAGAAGGTGTGCGCCCACTGGGCCAACGGACGACTACTTGTTCAAGTTGAAATCAAATATTCGAATTAATTAACACAACGGAAGTACATGTTTTTCTGACACCTTCTTGCCGATTACGCTTGGTCAGGCGGATGCTCAAAGCCCGCCATCCGGAAGAAATCGGGAGGAGTTTGCAAAATGACACACGGAATTTCAAAATTTCGGTCGGGGATCGCCGCGGCAAGTTTGCTGACGCTGGTCGGCGCCGGGCCCGCCTTGTCTCTGGGGTTGGAGTTTTACGAGGCGGGAAACCCGGCGTCGTTGCTGACATTGATGGACAACGACCTGACCGACCAGAACACCAACAGCGGTGTCTTCCAGTTCTCGTCGACCTGCGCGGGCTGTCCCGGACCGCTGATGGTCGGGGGCTTCCAACTCTCGCAGGTCATTGCCAATAGCGGGATTGGCGGGGCCGCGCAGTTGAGCTTCAGCTTTTCAGGCTCCAGCCCGGCACAGGGCAATGCCGACCTGTTCGCACGGGTGACAGACACCGGATTTTACGCCTCGCGCGGATTGCCACCGGGCAGCCCTTTCGTGACATTGGCCACGCTGAACGGCAATGCAGCGACGCCCGACACCGGGAACAAGATCGCGGACATGAGCTGGCGGTCCTGGGTGGCCACATCGAACGCGCCCTTCGACACTTCGCAGATCGTCGGAAACGTGGTCGCGACATCGGCGGATTTCACGGACATCGGCAACGTCAACGCAGCTTTTGCGTCTGCGGACAATCCGGTGGCGGTGATCCAGGGGCAGCCGTTTTCCCTGACCCAGACCGTCCGGATCGGGACCGAGAACGACGTGGACTTTTCGGCCTTCGCGTCGACCCAGGTGGTTCCCCTGCCGGCGGCACTGCCGGCCCTCGGTGCCGCACTAGGCGCACTTGGTCTGTTGGGCTGGCGCCGTCGCACGGCGGCCTGACCTGCACCCACAAGGCAAGAAAAAAGGGAAGGCGCGATGCCTTCCCTTCGTGTCTCAGTTGCCAGAGCGGGCTTGCCGCTTGCGCTCGTGCGGGTCCAGGAACCGCTTGCGCAGACGGATGGCCGTCGGCGTGACCTCGACCAACTCGTCATCGTCGATATAGGCGATGGCCTCTTCCAGCGAAAACTCGATATGCGGGGTCAGGCGCACCGCGTCATCGGTGCCCGACGCGCGCACGTTGGTCAGCTTCTTGCCTTTCAGCGGGTTCACTTCCAGATCGTTGTCGCGCGAATGCTCGCCGATGACCATGCCCTGATAAATGGGGGCCTGCGCACCGATGAACATGCGGCCGCGCTCTTCGAGGTTCCACAGCGCATAGGCCACCGAAGTGCCGTTTTCCATCGAGATCAGCACGCCTGCGCGGCGGCCCGGAATCGGGCCCTTGTGGGGTGCCCATTCGTGGAACACGCGGTTCAGCACGCCGGTGCCGCGGGTGTCGGTCAGGAATTCGCCGTGATAGCCGATCAGCCCGCGCGACGGCACATGGGCGATGATCCGGGTCTTGCCGGCATTCTGGCGCATCTCGGCCAACTCGCCCTTGCGCACGCCGGTCAGCTTTTCGATCACCGCGCCGGAGTATTCGTCATCCACGTCGATGGTGACTTCCTCGATCGGTTCGACGCGCTCGCCGTTGATTTCGCGGAACAGAACCTGCGGGCGCGAGATCGACAGCTCGAACCCTTCGCGGCGCATGTTCTCGATCAGCACGCCCATTTGCAGTTCGCCGCGACCGGCGACCTCGAAGGCTTCGCCGCCCGGCGTGTCCTTGACCTGGATGGCGACGTTGCTTTCGGCCTCTTTCATCAGGCGGTCGCGGATGACGCGGCTTTGCACCTTCTTGCCGTCACGGCCTGCCAGCGGGCTGTCGTTGATGCCGAAGGTGACCGAGATGGTGGGCGGATCGATGGGCTGGGCCGGGATCGGATCGTCCACGGCCAGCGCGCAGATGGTGTCGGCCACGGTGGCCTTCTGCATCCCGGCGATGGACACGATGTCACCTGCGTGCGCTTCGTCCACGGGCTGCTGCGACAGGCCGCGGA
The DNA here is from genome assembly GCF_014901205.1 of Meridianimarinicoccus sp. MJW13. GTDB lineage: Bacteria > Pseudomonadota > Alphaproteobacteria > Rhodobacterales > Rhodobacteraceae > Meridianimarinicoccus. Next base: position 48,487 of record NZ_JACNMU010000007.1, on the reverse strand, counting down.
AGGCGAGGATCTTGGAAACGCGGAAATGGTCGATCTGCTCGCCCAGACGCGACAGGCCCTTCACGGTGGCGCCGGTCTTCAGGGTGCCGGTTTCGATGCGGCCGGTCAGCAAGCGCCCCAGGAAAGGGTCGGCCGACAGGGTCGTCGCCAGCATCGAGAAATCTTCTTTGACATGGGCCAACTGACGCGGGGCAGGGACGTGATCGACGATCAGGTCGAACAGCGCCGACAGATCCTTGCGTGGTCCGTCCAGTTGGTGATCGGCCCAGCCCGAGCGGCCCGAGGCATACATGTGCGGGAAATCAAGCTGGTCGTCATCGGCGTCGAGCGACGCGAACAGGTCGAACACCTCGTCCAGCGCGCGGTCGGGTTCGGCGTCGGGCTTGTCGACCTTGTTAAGCACAACGATGGGACGCAGGGCAAGCGCCAGCGCCTTCGAGGTCACGAACTTGGTCTGCGGCATCGGGCCTTCGGCGGCATCCACCAGCAGGACAACGCCGTCGACCATGCTCAGGATACGCTCGACCTCGCCACCGAAATCGGCGTGGCCGGGGGTGTCGACGATGTTGACGCGCTTGCCCTTCCATTCCACCGAGGTCGCCTTGGCGAGAATGGTAATGCCGCGCTCCCGCTCCAGATCGTTGCTGTCCATGGCCCGTTCGGCCACGGCCTGGTTTTCACGAAAGGAGCCGGATTGCTTGAGCAGTTCGTCCACAAGCGTGGTCTTGCCGTGGTCCACGTGGGCAATGATTGCGATATTCCGCAGGTCCATGTTCGTCAGCCTTGAAGGGATAAGTTGGACGCGCCTTACTGCGAGTGCAGCATAAAGGCCAGAGGAATCCCGTGATACAGGCCGGAAACCGGGCGTCTAGTGGCCCGAGGACGACGAGAACAGGTTGATGACAAGCACGCCCGAGATGATCAGCCCCATCCCGGCCACCGCCGCCAGATCCAGCTTCTGGCCGTAAAGCACCAGCCCGATCAGCGCCACGCCGATGATCCCCAGCCCGGACCAGATCGCATAGACGATGCCCACCGGCATGACCTTCAGGGTTCCCGACAACATGTAGAAAGAGACCGCATAGCCGACCACGACGATGATCGAGGGCCCAAGTCTGGAAAACTGGTCCGACGCGGCCAATGCGGTCGTGGCGATGATTTCGCTGACGATCGCGGCGAGCAGGTAATAGATGTGCTGGGGCATGGGTCTAGACGGGCAGGGCCGTGCTGTCCTTGAGATTTTCCAGCACGAAACTGGCAGATATCTCGGCCAAGTCCACCCGCGAAATCAGCGCCTGGTGCAGGGCGTCATAGGCCACCATGTCGCTGACCTGCGCCTTCAAAAGGAAGCCCGTGTCGCCGGACAGGCGATAGACGCACAGGATCTCGGGCATGGGGCCGGTCACCTCGGCCAGGGTCTTGACCCATTCGGGGCTTTGGTGCGGCGCGCGCAGGTGAATGAAGGCCGTCAGCGGGCAACCGACCGCCGTGGGATCGATCAGCGCCACCCGTCCGCGCACCACGCCCGCGGCTTCCATGGCGCGGATCCGCCGCCAGCAGGCATTGCGGGACAATCCGGCACGGCCTCCGATCTCTTCGAGAGGGAGGCTCGAATCGCTCTGCAGGATACGAAGTATCCGGCGGTCTGCGTCATCAATTTCCATGCTCAAGCCCCACTCGTGAGAGAGTTTCCCGATGATTTTCGCCAAGGCGGATGGCGTGGGAAAACTGCCCTTCAAGATGCGTGTTTACAGGATACCAGACCGGAAGGGTGGGCGTATAGACGAAAGAAGTTGCCAATTAACTCGCGCAATGCGGGAAATTTACTCGCTATGGGGGAGATATGGGAAAAACCGGCGGAAAGACGCCGTTTGCCCGGCAAGTCAGGGGGCGATGTAGCGATCCCGACGATGGTTGAAGGCGATCATGCCGTTCAGCACCACGGCGCCCAGAAGCGAATAGGCCACCACCGATGCCGGGAACAGGAAATAGGCGATGGTGAAAATCACCACGTCCACCGCCATCTGAACGTGGCCGGCACGAAATCCGGTCTTGTCCTGGATCAGCAGGGCCACCACCCCCAGCCCGCCAAGGCTGCCCTTGTGGCGGAACACCGCCAGCAACCCCAGCCCGGTGACGACGCCAAACAGAACCACGCCCAGAAGCGGGTTCAGGCTGTCCAGCACGAATGCCGTGGGCATGTAGTCGGTCAGCAGCGACAGGGCAGCAACACAGGCCAGCGACTTCAGCGTGAATTCGCGTCCCATCTGGGTCCAGGCAAGCCAATAGAACGGCAGGTTGATCAGGAAGAACCATGTGCCGAAGGACCATCCGGTCAGATAGGACAGGATGATCGCGACCCCGGCGGTCTGCCCGGTGATCAGCCCCAGGTGGGTCAGCAGGGTCATGCCAAGGCTGCAAAGCAGAACCCCGGCACTGAGACCCTGAAGGTCCTCGAGCGGCGAGTGGCGGACGAGATCGGGATCGGGAAAGGGAACGGGTGCTGGCATGGGTCTGCCATAACGCAGACGAACTAGGGCAGCAAGGCTGACTTAAGTTGCCAGGCCCACCGTGGGGCCTGGCCGACAAAATGCGCTCCTTGTTGGCTTAACCAACCAGCGCCTTGTTCAGATTTTCATCGATCTTCTCAAGGAAGCCCATGGTCGTCAGCCAGCCCTGATCGGGGCCCACCAGCAGCGCCAGATCCTTGGTCATGAAGCCCGACTCCACGGTGTCCACGATCACTTTTTCCAGCGTCTCGGCAAAGGCTTTCAGGGGGGCGTTGTTGTCCAGCTTGGCCCGATGCTTCAGGCCGCCGGTCCAGGCGAAGATCGACGCGATGGAGTTGGTCGAGGTCTGATGCCCCTGCTGATGCTGACGATAGTGCCGGGTGACCGTGCCATGCGCGGCCTCGGCCTCGACGATCTTGCCGTCCGGAGTCATCAGTTGCGAGGTCATCAACCCGAGCGAGCCGAAGCCCTGCGCCACGGTGTCGGACTGCACGTCGCCATCGTAGTTCTTGCAGGCCCAGACATAGCCGCCCGACCATTTCAGCGCCGAGGCCACCATGTCGTCGATCAGCCGGTGTTCGTACCAGATCTTGGCGTCGGCGAACTTGTCCTTGAATTCCGTCTCGTAGACCTCTTCGAAGATGTCCTTGAAGCGGCCGTCATAGGCTTTCAGGATGGTGTTCTTGGTGCTCAGATACAGCGGCCATTTCAACCCCAGCGCATAGTTGAACGACGCCCGCGCAAAGTCGTAGATCGACTTGTCGAGGTTGTACATCGCCATGGTCACGCCCGAGCCGGGTGCATCGAAGACCTCGCGCTCGATGACCTCGCCGTCCGCGCCTTCGAACTTGATGGTGATCTTGCCGGGGCCGGGGAAGCGGAAATCGGTGGCGCGATACTGGTCACCATAGGCGTGACGACCCACCACGACGGGCTGGGTCCAGCCCGGCACCAGGCGCGGCACGTTGCGGCAGATGATCGGCTGGCGGAAGATCACACCGCCGATGATGTTGCGGATGGTGCCGTTGGGCGAGCGATACATGCGCTTGAGCCCGAATTCCTCTACCCGCGCCTCGTCGGGCGTGATGGTGGCGCATTTGACCGCGACGCCGACTTCCTTGGTCTTTTCGGCGGCATCGATGGTGATCTGGTCATCGGTGCGATCACGCTCCTCGATGCCCAGGTCGTAATACAGAAGATCCAAATCCAGATACGGCAGGATCAGCTTGTCCTTGATGAATTGCCAGATGATGCGGGTCATCTCGTCGCCGTCCATCTCGACGATGGGGTTGTCTACCTTGATCTTGGTCACGGGGCACCTCGTTTGCGGTGATGCTGAGTCTCGGTGTCCTTGTCATATCGAATTCGGAGGCGCGGGGAAAGGGTTTGTATGCCGTTGTATACAAAAATGCCGTGCAGGACGCACCCGAAACGAAAACCCCGCGCATGATGCGCGGGGGGACTTGGGTCAGTTGGTCTGGAAAAAGGGCAGGATGCGGTGCCGGACCCGCTCCCAAAGCCCTGGCGCTCCGCGCTTGGCCGGGATGCCCACGCGGGTGTCGATGTTCTCCAGCGTCACGTTGTGCAAGATCCAGCTTCCGCCGCCCGAAGCCATGTTCAGCAGCGGCGGCTGGCAGCGGTCCAGCGCGCGGGCAAAACGGGCGTCGGGGCTTTCGCCGGTCTCGAACTCGTCCCAGAGCCTGCGCAGGTCGGATCCCTGATCGGCGGGCAGCAGTCCGAACAGCCGATCGGCGGCCTTGCGTTCGGCGGCTTCCTTGGCGGCTTCGTCATGCGCTTCGTGGATCGGGAAGTCGCCCGCGTCGATCTCGACGATGTCGTGGATCAGCAACATGCGGATGACCCGGTCGATCGAGACCTCGGGCCCGGCCTGATCGGAAAGGATCAGGGCGAACATGGCCAGATGCCAGCTGTGCTCGCCCGAGTTTTCGCGGCGCGAGCCGTCGGCAATGGGCGAGGCCCGCACGATGGTCTTCAGCTTGTCGATCTCCACCAGGAAATCGAGTTGCCGGTCCAGACGGTCGCCCGTCGTGCTGCCGTCGGCCATCAGCGCGAGGTTTCGGTCAGGCGGCGGCGGACATAGTCGTCCACCGAACCGATCATCGTGTCCATATGCGGATCTTCGAAGAAGTGCCCGGCGCCGTCGATTTCCTCGTGGGTGACGGTGATGCCCTTCTGCTCGTGCAGCTTGCCGACCAGCGACTGGGTATCGGCGGGCGGTGCCACGCGATCGTTCATGCCGTTGATGATCAGGCCCGAGGACGGGCAAGGCGCCAGGAACGAGAAATCGTACATGTTGGCGGGCGGGCTGACCGAGACAAAGCCGGTGATCTCGGGACGCCGCATGAGCAGTTGCATTCCGATCCAGGCACCGAAGGAAAACCCGGCAACCCAGCAATGCTTCGAGTTCTGGTTCATCGACTGCAGGTAGTCGAGCGCCGCGGCAGCATCCGAAAGCTCGCCCACGCCCTGATCGTATTCGCCCTGGCTGCGCCCTACACCGCGGAAATTGAACCGCAGCACGGTGAAGCCCATGTTGAAGAACGCATAGTGCAGGTTATAGACGACCCGGTTGTTCATGGTCCCGCCAAATTGCGGGTGCGGGTGCAGAACGATGGCGATGGGGGCGTCTTTCGCCTTCTGCGGATGATAACGACCTTCAAGACGGCCTTCGGGGCCGGGAAAGATTACCTCGGGCATCGGGCGGTTGACTCTCCTTGCGCTGACGGCTCTGCGAGGTGGCTTGACGCCCGATCCTCGGAAACTTAGAACAATTCTAATGAACTCAGCGGGTTTTGTTTCTCGGGATTTGCAAGTAACCATCCCGGCGAGAATGGTCAATGGCGCAGGGGGTTTGGAGCCATGAAACTCTCCACAAAGGGCAGATATGCCATGGTGGCTCTGACGGATCTGGCGCTTCAACCCGCAGATACGTTGGTCACCCTGGGTGAAATCGCGAAACGGCAGGACATTTCGCTGGCTTATCTGGAGCAATTGTTTGTCAAATTGCGCCGGGCCGGGCTGGTGGATTCCGTGCGTGGTCCGGGCGGTGGCTATCGGCTGTCGCGGTCGCCGACCGATATCCGGGTGTCGGAAATTCTGGGGGCGGTGGATGAAACCGTCAGCGCCCTGCACACCGGGGGGGCGGCTTCGGGCGGGCTGTCGGGGTCGCGGGCGCAGTCGCTGACCAACCGGTTATGGGAAAGCTTCTCGGCGCATGTCTATGTTTTCCTGCACCAAACCCGCCTGTCGGACATCGTCAGCAACGAATTGGCGCCCTGTCCGGCGGTGCCCAGCCTGTTGAAGATCGTCGACGAATGAGCCGCCGATCCCGCGTCTATCTGGACTGGAACGCCACGACGCCGCTGCGCCCCGAGGCGCGCGCGGCGATGATCGCGGCCATGGATCTGGTGGGCAACCCGTCGTCTGTCCATGCCGAGGGCCGTGCCGCAACGGCGGTTCTGGAAAAGGCGCGGGCGCAGGTGGCCGAAGCTTTCGGGGCGCAGGCGGCGGATATCGTGTTCACGTCGGGCGCGACCGAGGCCGCGGCGCTGGCGCTGGCAGGTCGCGATCTGTCGTCGTCGAACATCGAACACGACGCGGTGCGTGCCTGGACGCGGTGCGATCTGGCCTGCGACAACAATGGGCAGGTTGCGGTGGGCGATCCGGCGGCCACAGCCTTGCAGGCCGCCAACAGCGAAACCGGCATCGTGCAGCCGCTGCCCGAGGGGCTGGCGGTCTGCGATTTCACCCAGGCCTTTGGAAAACTGCCGGTGGCTTTCGATTGGTCCGGGGTCGAGATGGGCCTCATCTCTGCGCACAAATTGGGCGGCCCGAAGGGGATCGGTGCATTGGTGCTGAAACGCGGCACCGAGGTCGCCGCCCGGATCAAAGGCGGCGGGCAAGAGATGGGCCGCCGTTCCGGAACCGAAAACCTGATTGGAATCGCGGGCTTCGGGGCCGCAGCTGAAGCAGCGGCGCGCGAACTGGCCGATGGGATCTGGGAAAAAACTGCGGAAATTAGAAAAGTTCTAGATTCATCATTGGAAGCCGGAACGAATGAGACTATTTTTGTCGGGAAATCGGTGGAGCGACTCCCCAACACCTCCTGCGTGATTGCTCCCGGCTGGAAAGGCGAGACTCAGGTCATGCAGATGGATCTGGCCGGGTTCGCGGTTTCGGCGGGGTCGGCGTGCTCGTCCGGCAAGGTGCGCGAAAGCGCCGTGCTGCGGGCGATGGGCTATCCGCCGGAGCAGGCGTCTTGCGCCCTTCGGGTGTCGCTGGGACCGACGACGACATTGGACGAAGTGGAACGCTTCGCAGAAACCTGGACCCGCGCCTATGCCAAGGTCCGAAACCGCGCCGCCTGAGCGCAGCAGATGAACCCGCCGACCGGCGCGGACAAACAAGCGGCACGACAGTGCTGACGGAAGGAACGGAACAACAGGATGGCTGCATTGGACACCCAAACCGAAGTTCGCGAAGGCGTCGATCGGGAAACCGTCGAAACCGTCCAGTCGATGGCGGGCAAGTACAAATACGGGTGGGATACCGAGATCGAGATGGAATACGCTCCCAAGGGCGTGTCCCCCGACATCGTGCGGCTGATCTCGGAAAAGAACGAAGAGCCCGAATGGATGACCGAATGGCGTCTGAAGGCCTTCGAACGCTGGACCCAGCTGGACGAACCCGACTGGGCGATGGTCAGCTATCCCAAGATCGACTTTCAGGACCAGTATTACTACGCCCGTCCGAAAAGCATGAGCGAGAAGCCCAAGTCGCTGGACGATGTCGATCCCAAGCTGCTGGCCACCTATGAAAAGCTGGGCATCCCGCTGAAGGAACAGATGATTCTGGCCGGGGTGGAAGGCGCCGAGGATGCCCCGGCCGAGGGCCGCAAGGTCGCCGTGGACGCGGTGTTCGATTCCGTGTCCGTGGGCACCACCTTCCAGAAGGAGTTGAAGCAGGCCGGCGTGATCTTCTGCTCGATTTCGGAAGCCATCAAGACCCACCCCGATCTGGTCAAGAAGTACCTTGGGTCGGTCGTGCCGGTTTCGGACAATTTCTATGCCACGCTGAACTCGGCCGTGTTTTCGGACGGCTCCTTTGTCTACGTCCCGCCGGGCGTGCGTTGCCCGATGGAACTGTCGACCTATTTCCGCATCAACGCGGAAAACACCGGCCAGTTCGAACGGACGCTGATCATTGCCGACAAGGGCAGCTATGTCTCCTATCTGGAAGGCTGCACCGCGCCGCAGCGCGACGTGGCGCAACTGCACGCGGCGGTGGTCGAGATCATCATCGAGGAAGACGCCGAGGTGAAATACTCGACCGTCCAGAACTGGTTCCCCGGCGACGAAAACGGCAAGGGCGGCATCTACAACTTCGTGACCAAGCGCGCCGATTGTCGGGGCGACCGGTCCAAGGTGATGTGGACGCAGGTTGAAACCGGCTCGGCGGTGACGTGGAAATACCCATCCTGCATCCTGCGCGGTGATGACAGCCAGGGCGAGTTCTATTCCATCGCCATCACCAACAACTATCAGCAGGCCGACACTGGTACCAAGATGGTGCACCTGGGCAAGAACACCAAGTCGCGGATTGTCTCGAAGGGGATCTCGGCGGGCAAGGCCCAGAACACCTATCGCGGGCTTGTGTCGATGCATCCCAAGGCCAAGGACAGCCGCAACTATACCCAGTGCGACAGCCTGTTGATCGGCGGCGAGTGCGGGGCGCATACAGTGCCCTATATCGAGGTGCGCAACAACTCCAGCCGGGTGGAACACGAGGCGACGACCTCCAAGGTGGATGACGACCAGCTGTTCTATTGCCGACAGCGCGGCATGGACGAGGAAGAAGCGGTGGCCCTGGTGGTCAACGGATTCTGCCGCGAAGTGCTGCAGGCGCTGCCGATGGAGTTTGCCATGGAGGCGCAGCAACTGGTGGCGATCTCTCTGGAAGGCTCGGTGGGCTGATGATGCTATACTCCGGCCATGGGCCATCTGCGAACGCGTTGGGCGCCCTGGCGATTCCCGGCGTGGTGCGCGATGGCGTGGCTAGCGGAGGAAAGATCATGCAACCTGTTGTATTGCTTGTGGGCAAACTGCCCGGCATCGTCGGACATCTGGCCGATCAACTGGAGGACCTGCCGGTGCGCTGGCTGGGCGCCCATGACCACGGCGAGGTCATGCGCCAGCTTGATACCGAACCCTCGATTTCCTGCGTCATCATGGGCGCGGGGCTGGACGACAATATCCGGGGCGATCTGGTCGGGTTGATTGCCGAACAGCGCCCGGATGTGTCGATCCACCTGAAAGATCGGGCCTCGGGTCCGGAAGGCATGGCCGATTTCGTCCGCAAGGTCGCCGGCGCCATGGTTCTGAACAGGGGTTAGACGGTGGCAGGTCACGCGAACACCCATCCCGTGGTCAGGTTGGCCGATCTGGAGTTGATCCAGCGCGGCCCCGACCGGCCCTCGACCCGCTTCGGCGCGGCGCTGAACTCTTTCGGCACGCGGCTGGGGATGGGCAATCTGGGCCTGATGTATGTGACGGTCGAACCGGGCAAGCGGGCGTTTCCCTTCCACAACCATCTGGGCAATGACGAGGCCTTCGTCATCCTGGAGGGAAGCGGGATCTATCGCTTCGGCGCGGGCGAGCATCCGGTGCAGGCCGGCGATGTGTGCCTTGCCCCAAGGGGCGGTCCGGACACGGCGCATCAGTTGATCAACACCGGCACCGACACGCTGCGCTATGTGGGGATCAGCACGACGCATGATCCGGACATCGCGGAGTATCCCGACAGCGGCAAGTTCGCCGCCATCGGCATCGCGCCCGGCACCAGCTTCATGCAGGCCCATCTGCTGCATGTGGGTAAGCGCGAGGACGGGCGCGGGTATTGGGACGAAGAGGATCTGGGATGATCGTGACCACCACCAATACAATCGAAGGCCACAAGATCGCCCGCTACCACGGCATCGTGGTGGGCGAGGCCATTCTGGGCGCCAACGTGTTCCGCGATGTGTTCGCGGGCATCACCGATATCATCGGCGGCCGGTCGGGCGCCTATGAGAAGTCTCTGGGCGAGGCGCGCGCTACGGCGCTGGCCGAAATGGAACATCGCGCCAAACAGGCCGGCGGCAATGCCGTGGTCGGCGTCGATCTGGACTATGAAGTTGTCAACAATATGCTGATGGTGTCCGCCTCGGGCACCGCCGTCAGCATCAGTTAAACCGGACAGGCCCCGGCCTGTTCATGGAAATACGTCAGAAGCGGAACCGATTCATGTTGGAAATCAAGAACCTCCACGTCAAACTTGAAGAAGAGGACAAGCGAATCCTCAAGGGTGTGGACCTGAGCATCGAGCCCGGATCGGTCCATGCCATCATGGGCCCCAACGGCTCGGGCAAATCGACCCTGTCCTACGTGCTGTCCGGACGCGACGGCTATGAGGTGACCGAGGGCGCGGCCACTCTGGATGGCCATGACCTGCTGGAGCTTGAACCGGAAGAGCGGGCCGCCCTTGGCCTGTTCCTGGCCTTTCAGTACCCGGTGGAAATTCCCGGCGTCGGCAACATGACCTTCCTGCGCACCGCGGTGAATTCGCAGCGCAAGGCGCGCGGCGAAGAGGAACTCAGCGCCGCCGACTTCCTCAAGCTGATCCGCGCCAAGGCCAAGGCCCTGAAGATCGACGCCGACATGCTGAAACGCCCGGTCAACGTCGGCTTTTCGGGCGGCGAGAAGAAGCGCAACGAGATCCTGCAGATGGCGATGCTGGAACCGAAGATGTGCGTGCTGGACGAAACCGACTCGGGCCTGGACGTCGATGCCATGAAACTGGTGGCCGAAGGCGTGAATGCCCTGCGCAGCCAGGGCCGGTCGTTCCTCGTCATCACCCATTACCAGCGTCTGCTGGATCACATCAAACCGGATGTGGTGCACATCATGGCCGATGGCCGCATCGTGAAATCCGGTGGCCCGGAACTGGCGCTTGAGGTTGAGCACAACGGCTATGCCGACATCCTTGCGGAGGCGGTGTGATGGCGCTGACGCAACCGAAACTGGATGCCACCGAGGCGCGTCTGGCGGGGTTGACCCTGCCAGAGTCGCGCGCGCTGGCCAGCAACCGGGCCGAGGCCCTGACCCGGCTGCGCGCCATGGGTCTGCCCGGCCGGCGTGACGAGTACTGGAAATACACCCGCCCCGACACGCTGGTCGCGCCCGAGGCGGCGCCGGCAGCCGTCTTTGACACTTACGAGACACCGGTCTTTGGCGAGGTCGATCGCGTGAAGATCGTCTTCGTGGACGGCGTCTATGATGCCGAAGCCTCGGATAATCTTGATCTGGCAGGGGTGTCCATCGAACGGCTGGCCGATGCGGAAGGCCACGACATCCATTGGTCCAAGGATCTTTACGGTGTGCTGGAAGCCCGCGGGCAGGATCCGGTCGATCGCCCGCTGGCGGCTCTGAACACGGCTTTTGCCACTGATGGCGTGCTGATCCATGTCACCGGCAAGGCTGCCAAACCGGTGTCGCTGATCTATCTGCACGCGGACGCGAACTCCGATGCGATCCTGCATCACGTGGTGCGTCTGGATGCCGGTGCCGATCTGACCCTTCTGGAAAACGGCCCCGCCGCTGCCCGCTTCAACAAGGTGCTGGAGGTGGATGTGGCCGATGGTGCCGCCTTCCATCATGTACGCGCGCAGGGGCGCGATCACGAGCGCCGCGCCGCGACCCACATCTTTGCCCGTCTGGGCGCGGAATCGGTGTTCAAGTCCTTCACCCTGACCGCCAATGGCGTGCTGACCCGCAACGAGTGCGTGCTGGAACTGACCGGCGACAATGCGGTGGCCCATGTGGCCGGTGCCTGTGTCGGGGATGGCGATTTTCACCATGACGACACGGTGTTCATTACCCATGACGCCCTGAACTGCGAAAGCCGCCAGGTGTTCAAGAAGGTGCTGCGCAACGGCGCCACCGGCGTTTTTCAGGGCAAGATCCTTGTGAAGGCGGGTGCGCAGAAAACCGACGGCTACCAGATCAGCCAGTCGCTGCTTCTGGACGGCGACAGCCAGTTTCTGGCAAAGCCCGAACTGGAGATATATGCCGATGACGTGGTCTGTTCACACGGGTCGACCTCGGGCGCGATCGACGAGGAAGGGCTGTTCTACCTGCGCTCCCGCGGGATCGAGGAAGGTCCGGCCACCGATCTGCTGACGCTGGCCTTCCTGGCCGAAGCCATCGAGGAGATCGAGGACGAGACCCTGGCGGCGGAAATCCTGGCGCGTCTGGAAGCCTGGCTTGCGCGGCGGCGCGCCGGTTGATGGCGGTCACCACCGACATCCTGGCCACCTATCGCCACCCGCGACAGGTGCTGCGGCGGCTGCTGGCCGGTCCGGCGCATGAAGGTCGGGCGCTGGCCTACCTGATGCTGGGATGTGTGTTGGTGTTCGTCGCGCAATGGCCGCGTCTGTCGCGGCAGGCGGCACTGGATCCGAACCACGACATGGCCGAACTGGCCTCGGGCGAGGTTCTGGTCTGGATCTTCATGGCGCCGCTGGCGTTCTATGCGCTGGCGGCGCTGGCGCATCTGGTGGCGCGGTTGCTGGGCGGACAGGGCACCTGGTACCGTGCCCGCATGGCAACCTTCTGGACGCTTGTGGCGCTCAGCCCGTTTTGGCTGCTGCGGGGCATGGTGTCCGGATTTCTTGGACCGGGGGTCGCGCTGGATGCGGTCACGCTGGTCTCTCTTCTGGTGTTCGCGCTGCTATGGGTCGCAACCCTGCGCGAGGCCGAACGCGCGGAACCGGTTGCGTCCGACGTGGCAGGCTCCTAGGTCAGGATCTATGGTGAACAGTACGTTTGATTTGACGCTTGGGGGGCTCATCCGGGCCGCCGTGGCAAGCATCCGCGACCCGCGCGCTGGCGCGCGTGCGGTGATCGGGGCGCATTTCCCCAACCAGATCCTGTGGATGGCCCTGGTGGCGGTGGTCACGGCCTCGGTGGTGATCGGGCAGGGCAGTCTGCTGCTGGTAGCCGGCGAGTCGGCGCTCAACAATCCGTTCCTGATGTATCCGCTGGCCATGTGTGGCATCCAGTTGGTGCTGCTGGTGGTGATGGTCCATGCCACCTATCGCATCGGGCGGATGATGGGCGGCACCGGCAGTTACAACGGCGCCCTGTCCATCGTGGTCTGGCTGCAGTTCGTGCTGGCCTGCCTGCAGGTGCTGCAGACCCTTGCCCTGTTGCTGGCCCCGCCGCTGGCCGACGTGCTGGGCATCGTCGGCCTGGTCCTGTTCCTGTGGCTGTTCACCAACTTCGTGGCCACGCTGCACGGGTTCAAGTCGCTGCCGCTGGTCTTCGTGATGATCCTGGTGTCGGCCTTTGCCCTGACCTTCGTGCTGTCCATCGTCCTTAGCCTGCTTGGTATTGTCGGGCCCGGAGCTCTGAATGTTTGACATAGAAACGATCCGCGCCGATTTCCCGATCCTGTCGCGCGAGGTGAATGGCAAGCCGCTGGTCTACCTGGACAATGGCGCCTCGGCGCAGAAGCCGCAGGTGGTCATCGACGCGGTGACGCGCGCCTATGCCGAGGAGTATTCCAACGTTCATCGCGGGCTGCATTTCCTGTCGAACCTCGCCACCGAGAACTACGAGGCCGTGCGCGGCACCATTGCGCGGTTCCTGGGCGCGGCTTCCGAGGACAGCATCATCATGAACTCGGGCACCACCGAGGGCATCAACATGGTGTCTTACGGTTGGGCAGCGCCACGGATGCAGGCCGGCGACGAGATCGTGCTGTCGGTCATGGAGCATCACGCCAACATCATACCCTGGCACTTCCTGCGCGAACGGCAGGGGGTGGTGCTGAAATGGGTTGATGTGGACGCGCGCGGCGATCTGGACCCGCAAAAGGTCATCGACGCCATCGGCCCGAAGACCAAACTGGTGGCCATCACCCAGCTTTCCAACGTGCTGGGCACCGTGGTTGACGTGAAGACGATCATCGCGGCGGCCCATGCCAAGGGTGTGCCGGTGCTGGTGGACGGCTCTCAGGGGGCGGTGCACATGCCGGTGGATGTGGCCGATCTGGACTGTGATTTCTACGCGATCACCGGGCACAAGCTGTATGGGCCCTCGGGGTCCGGCGCGATCTATGTCAAGCCCGAGCGCATGGCCGAGATGCAGCCCTTCTTGGGCGGCGGCGACATGATCCGCGACGTGTCGCGGGACTGCGTGACCTACAACAGCCCGCCGATGAAGTTCGAAGCCGGCACGCCGGGCATCGTGCAGATGATCGGGCTGGGGGCGGCGCTGGAGTACCTGATGGGGTTGGGCATGGACAATGTCGCGGCCCATGAACAGGCTTTGCGCGACTATGCCCGCACCCGTCTGGATGGGCTGAATTGGTTGAACGTTCAGGGGCAATCCGCTGACAAGGCTGCGATTTTCTCTTTCACTCTGGAGGGGGCTGCCCATGCGCATGACATTTCGACAGTGCTGGACAAAAAGGGCGTCGCGGTGCGCGCCGGGCACCATTGCGCTCAGCCGCTGATGGAATACCTGGGCGTCCCGGCCACCTGCCGTGCCTCCTTCGGCCTTTACAATACCAAGGCCGAGGTCGACGTTCTGGTCGATGCCCTTGAGCTTTGCCACGAATTTTTCGCCTGACGGGGCTCGCGCGCGATTTCCAAGTTGCGCGGTCCCGCGGCTTTGCCTATACGGACCCGCACGCACCTGTAGCTCAGCTGGATAGAGCGCTGCCCTCCGAAGGCAGAGGCCAGAGGTTCGAATCCTCTCAGGTGCGCCACCTCACATTCGTTGCTGTAGAACTCACCGAAGGCCTTGAAAAACAGGGCTAGACTAGGTGTTCGAAACCCCTCGTTCCGGCCGCAGGGCAAAGGCACTGCAAAAGCCAGTCTCAGGACCATTTTCTTCCGGAGCAGGCCGGAATAATCCCATATTCCCCAATGCTTTGAGGGAAATTACGTGGCACATTCGAGCGACTCCTCAATGGTATGATGAGGCCGGTCAACCGGCACCCCATATATGTCATCGACATATCAGGCTAATTGCATCCCAACACCTTGCGCGGGAACGTGTTTCTCGGGCCGATGGGTCGGAACCTGCCGCACCTCTGCAGTACATTTGACCCGCACGGCCCCTCGGCACCGTTTCGAATTTCCCGAAATTGTCGTTTGATCTGCGCCCTTTGCTGGGCCACAGTAGGGTCGTGTACCGTTGCGCGGTGCCTTGGACCGGTGGGCTGCAAGAGCATGGGCTTTCGCGAAGCGCGCCGGAAGGCTAGTGTTCTCATGGCCGCATGGCCGTCTGGTACAGAATAGGAGTGATGTCTTCTTGCAGTCACGCTTTTGCCAAACCAATGAAGCAAGCTAGGTTTCTTCCCAAACACGTATCGGCGTAACCGGACAGTCTTTGAAGAAAACAACAGGGAGTAATTCGAATGCAATCAAGAGCCGTCAGGATCGGCTTTTCGGCAGCGACAGTGGTCTCGTTGGCCCTTGCGGCCAGCATGGCCGTGGCGCAGGACGAAAAGCCGAACATACTTGTGATCTGGGGCGACGATGTCGGCCAGTCCAACATTTCCGCCTATACGCGCGGTCTGATGGGGTATCACACGCCCAACATCGACCGCATCGCCGAAGAAGGTCTGATGTTCACCGACTATTACGGCGAACAGTCCTGCACCGCCGGGCGGTCATCCTTCATCATGGGGCAATCTGTGTTCCGCACCGGCCTGTCCAAGGTTGGTCTGCCGGGCGCCGAAGAAGGCATGCAGGTCGAAGATCCGACCATCGCGGGCCTGCTGAAGGCCCAGGGCTATGCCACCGGCCAGTTCGGCAAGAACCACCTGGGCGACCGGGATGAGCATCTGCCGACCAACCATGGCTTCGACGAGTTCTTCGGCAACCTCTATCACCTGAACGCCGAGGAAGAGCCCGAGAACGAGGATTACCCCGGCGATATGGTGCTGCCCGATGGGTCGACCTTCCGCGAGTCCTTCGGTCCGCGCGGCGTGGTCAAGTCCTCGGCAGACGGCAATATCGAAGACACCGGCCCGCTGACGAAGAAGCGCATGGAAACCGTCGATGACGAAACCGTCGCCGCGGCACTGGACTTCATCGAGCGTCAGGAAGCCTCGGACACCCCGTGGTTTGTCTGGTGGTCGGGCACCCGGATGCACTTCCGTACGCATGTGAAGCCCGAAATGCGTGCCAAGGCCAATGAAATGGCCGGTCGCAATGTCGACGAATACACCGCAGGCATGATCGAACACGATCTGCACATCGGTCAGTTCCTCGACAAGATCGACGAGCTTGGGATCGCCGACAACACCATCGTGTTCTATTCGACCGACAACGGTCCGCATATGAACACCTGGCCCGATGCCGCGATGACGCCGTTCTGGGGCGAAAAGAACACCCAGTGGGAAGGCGCATGGCGGGTTCCGGCAATGGTGCGCTGGCCCGGCAAGATCGCCGAAGGCGGCGTCGTCAACGAGATCGTGCATCATATGGACTGGCTGCCAACGTTCCTGGCCGCGGCCGGCAATGAAACGGTCAAGGAAGATCTGCTGACCGGCGTGACGGTTTCGGAACTGGGCCGTGACTACAAGGTGCACCTGGATGGCTACAACATCCTGCCGCTGCTGACCGGTGAAACCGACAAGAGCCCGCGTCGGGAGATCTTCTACTTCACCGATGATGGCGACCTTGCCGCGCTGCGCTTCGACGACTGGAAGATCACCTTCCTGGAGCAGAAGGCCTGGGGCACTTTCCGCGCCTGGATGGAGCCGCTGACACCGCTGCGGGTGCCGCTGATCTTCAACCTGCGCCGCGATCCCTACGAGCGCGCCTATCGCACGTCGAACACCTTCTACGACTGGATGCTTGACCGGGCCTACTTCCTGGTGCCGGCACAGCAGTACGTGGGTGCCTTCCTTGAGACCTTCCAGGAATTCCCGCCGCGTCAGGAAGCTGCCTCGTTCAGCCTCGACAAGGTGATGGAGAAACTGACGGCCCCGGCCGGCACGCCGTAAGCGTCCGACTGGGACAGAAAAAGACCGGATCCGCCACCGCGGGTCCGGTCATTTTTTTTGGGGGGCGTCGCGCCGTGGTTGATGTGCTCCGGCGGCCTTGCTTCCTAGGGCTGAAGCTCCAGCAGATACTGTCGCAGGATCGCGCTGTCAGGGTTCTTGATGAGCCCGCGCCGCACCGTCGCCCGCGCGCCTGTCACGTCTCCCACGGCGGCCTGGATGCGGATCATCATGACCCAGGCGTCCTCCATCTGCGGATCCTGCTCCACCGCTTCGCCAAAGGCGGCAAGCGCGGCCGGCATGTTGCGCATGGTCAGGCCAAGACCACCAAGGATCATCTGGGTTTCGGGGAAATCCGCGCGTGCGGTCAGCCCGCCTTGCCATTCCGCCATGGCGCTTTCCAGGTTACGCTGAAGCCGGTCGGGCAGGCGCATGGGCGGCGCGTCGAGGAACTCGCGCACCGTTGCCAGCCGGACCAGTTTCACCGGATCGCCCAGAAGGTTGGCCAGCCGCTGCACCCGCGTGACCGGCTCGGCCCCGCGTTGCACGGACACGGCGGCGGCGCGCACCAGCGGATCTTCGTCGGCCAGAAGCGGCTCCATCAGGTCAGCAATGTCAGGCGTGCTGGCCAGGCCCAGAAGATCCAGCGCCGAGGCGCGCACGATGCCCGGCATCGAGGTTTCCCGCGCGATGTCCATCAGCGCCGAGGTCTGCGTCGCCGGTGCGACCCGCGCGGCAGCAAAGGTGGTTGCGAAATGCGGTCCACGATGTGCGCTGTCGGGGAATTTCTCGTCCAGAACCTGCGCGGCCCAAGCCGCGGTCTGGTCGGTATGGCAGTCGTTGCAGGCGTTGGGGGTGCCGATCTCGACCGTCAGATCGGGGCGCGGCACCCGGAACGAGTGATCGCGGCGCCCGTCGGTCCCCATGTAAACCCGTTCGATCATGTGGCAGGATTTGCACTGGGCGCCGTCGCTGGCCTCGGGATGGAAATGATGCTCGGGGCTGTCATAGTCGGCCAGTGGCAGGGTCGGGAACCGGGTGTTGCCGGCGGTCGAATGACATTGGGTGCAGACCGCGTTGCCGTCCGCCTTCAGGCGCGCGGCATGGGGATCGTGGCAGTCGCTGCACCGCACGCCCTTGTCATACATTTTCGATTGCAGGAACGAGCCGTAGACATAGACCTCGTCCTGGATCTGGCCGTCGGCGTGATAGGCACCCTCGCGCAACAAGGCCAACCGATAGGAATCGTGAAACGGGGTGCCCGGCTCGGGGCTGCGATCCCCGAAGGGCTCGCGGCGGGAATGACAGCCGGCGCATTGCGATATTTCCGCGGCAGCATCCAGCGCGTCGAAATTCAGGGTCAACCCCTTCAAGCCCACGTCTGTCCAGGCGGCATGATCAAAGTTGTCCTGCAATTCGGCCCATTCCAAATGCGCCTTTGACGGGCCATGGCACGCTTCGCAGCCGACGCCGATCTCGGCCTGGCTGCTGGAATAGGTCGCGGTCAGCGGATCATAGGCCTTGTCATAGTCGGTGGCGTGACATTCGGCACACCGTGTGTTCCAGGTCTTGTAGGGTCCGGTCCAGTGCAGGCCTTCTCCGGGCTTCAGCTCCTGATCCGGATAGAGATGATACCAGCGGCCTTCCTCGGTATCCCAGACCACGTCGAAGGACTGCAACTTGCCGGGCGCGGTTTCCAGAAGGTACTGCTGAAGGGGTTCGATCCCGACGACACCGGCCAGCGGATAGCGCGTGTCCTTCCCGTCCGGGCCGGGGGTCGTCACATAAGACGTATCGCCTTCCCGCTCGAATTTCGAAATCTCACCATTCAGCGAAAAGCGGGTGCCCTCGAAATCGGCAAGGATATTGTCCGGTGTGGGCGCGGTCCAGGCCAGCGCGTGGTGCGAGCCGGACCAGGCCTTGAAAGCGTCGTCATGACAATCGACGCAGGCGTCGCTGCCGACATAGCTGGGCAGCCGCGGGGTTTGCGCATGGGCGGGGCTGGCGGCACACAGGGCACCAACGCCAAGAATTGCGCTGGCAAGGGCAGGGCGGAGCATTGCAGTCGTGAGGGGGATCATTGGGCTTCCACCGTAATATTGATCTGCTGGCGCAGTTGACCCGTGGCCTTGTCGAAAATCAGGATCTCATCCTGCGCTGTCACCACCGCATACCATGCCGCGCCATAGGTCACGGCCACCGGCACGGTGCCATCGGGCAGGGTGATGATCTCGGGCAGGGCCGGGGCGGTGTCACCAGAGAATTTCCAGATCATCAGACCGACGATCGTCACGATTCCCAAGATCATCACCGCCGTCAGTACCGAGACGAGAACTCTCAGAAAGCGCAGGTTGGCGGGCTCCGATCCGGCCGCGTCGCTGTTGTCTACAATGCCTGTCATTTTCTGCCCTGTCTCTTTGAGCGCCTTGATACGCGTCATGAACCAATTTCGCCAGTCAGCGCTGATCAAATATTTGCGCCCACCGGCCAAGATTGCTTGCGTCGAATTTGTCCCGGCGGTACGGCTGACCACCCCATTCAGGACCCGACATGACCCAGCCGCTGGCCATCACCGTCATCATTTCCGCCGACCCGCCAAAGCGGCTGGACAAGGCGCTTGCCCGCGATGTGCCTGACGCCGCGGCGCTCAGCCGGTCGCGGCTGGCGCGGCTGATCGGCGACGGCGCGGTGCGGCGGGCCGGCACGGTGCTGACCGATCCCAAGGCGCGGGTGTCCGAGGGCGACGAGATCACCGTGCTGGTCGATGCCCCGGCCGAGGTCGAAACCCGGCCCGAGGACATCCCGCTGGAAATCCTGTTCGAGGATGACGATCTGATCGTCGTCAACAAGCCCG
Organism: Meridianimarinicoccus sp. MJW13; assembly: GCF_014901205.1. GTDB lineage: Bacteria > Pseudomonadota > Alphaproteobacteria > Rhodobacterales > Rhodobacteraceae > Meridianimarinicoccus. Next base: position 29,047 of record NZ_JACNMU010000007.1, on the reverse strand, counting down.
TGGGCATGGTGGTGCATCCCGCGCCCGGCACGCCGGGCGGTACGCTGGTCAACGCCTTGCTGCATCATTTCGGCGACAACCTGTCGGGCGTGGGCGGCGAGAAGCGGCCCGGCATTGTGCACCGCATCGACAAGGACACCTCGGGCCTGCTGGTGGTGGCCAAAAGCGACCGTGCCCATCACGGGCTGGCCGCGCAATTCGAGGCGCATACGGTCAACCGCCGCTATGTTGCCTTCGTGCATGGCGTGCCGGATGCGGGCGATCCGCGCCTGCGCGGGCTGCCCGGTGTCGGGTTCGAGCCTGGCGGCATCCTGCGGCTGACCACCCAGATCGGCCGCCATCGGACCGAACGGCAGAAACAGGCGGTGCTGACCAGCGGCGGGCGCCACGCCATCACCCGCGCCCGTGTCGCGCAGACCTTCGGCGATCCGGCGGGGGCGGCGCGCGTGGAATGCTGGCTGGAAACCGGGCGGACCCATCAGATCCGGGTGCATATGGCCTATGCCGGTCACGCGTTGCTGGGCGATCAGACCTATGGCGCACGCCGGCGGCTGCCGAAAAAGGGCTTCCCGCCCGAAGCCCGCGCCGCCGCCGATGCGTTTCCACGTCAGGCCCTGCACGCCGCGACACTTGGTTTTGAACATCCCGTGAGCCACGAGATGTTAAGCTTTTCCGCAGAGTTACCCGCAGATATGATGGCGTTGGAATGTCATCTTTCTGCGACTTCGGGGCCTTGACGGGTTCGTGAACATTGGCGAAACATCTTGATCCGCCATGATTGCGCCACCATTTAATGTAAAAGAGCGAAACATAAAACGATAGGGACCGTCCAGTTGAACAAGTTTGCCAATCTTCCCGCGCCGTCTCCCGAACAGGGGCTGAACCGGTATCTTCAGGAGATCCGGCATTTTCCGATGCTGGAACCGGAAGAGGAATACATGCTGGCCAAACGGTGGGTCGAGGATCAGGACACCGAGGCCGCCCACAAGATGGTCACATCGCACCTGCGGCTCGCCGCCAAGATCGCCATGGGCTATCGCGGCTACGGGCTGCCGCAGGCCGAGGTGATCTCGGAAGCCAACGTCGGGCTGATGCAGGCGGTCAAGCGGTTTGATCCGGAAAAGGGTTTCCGTCTGGCCACTTACGCCATGTGGTGGATCCGCGCTTCGATCCAGGAATACATCCTGCGGTCGTGGTCGCTGGTGAAGCTGGGCACCACTTCGGGCCAGAAGAAACTGTTCTTCAACCTGCGCAAGGCCAAGGCGCGCATCGGCGCGCTGGAAGATGGCGACCTGCGCCCCGAGAACGTCAAGCGCATCGCCAATGATCTGAACGTGACCGAGGATGAGGTCATCTCGATGAACCGCCGGATGTCGGGCGGCGATGCCTCGTTGAACGCCATGGTCGGATCCGAGGATGACAGCGCGACCCAGTGGCAGGACTGGCTTGAGGATGAAACCGCTGATCAGGCCGGCAGCTATGAAGAGGCCGACGAACTGGCCGTCCGGCGCGAGCTTCTGGAAGAAGCCATGGACGCGCTGAACGATCGCGAGAAAGACATCCTTGTGCAGCGACGCTTGCAGGATCGCCCGGTCACGCTGGAAGAGCTTTCGGGCCAATATGATGTCAGCCGCGAACGCATCCGCCAGATCGAGGTGCGGGCCTTTGAAAAGCTGCAAAAGCGCATGAAGGACCTGGCCCAGAAGAAGGGTCTGACGGCGATCTAGCCGTTGCCATCGCCCCCTGTTAGCGTCTAACACTTGGCGCAAAACAGGGGGTTTTTCATGTCACACGTTTCCTGGGGCGTTCTTGGCGCCGCGCAATTTGCCCGCAATTTCATGGCGCCTGCGCTGCATCTGGCACCGGGCGGCAAGCTGGCCGCACTGGCCACGCGTTCGACCGACAAGATCGACGGATTTCAGGCCATCGCGCCCGATCTGACGGTGCATGACAGCTATGACGCGCTTCTGGCCGATCCGGCCATCGATGCGGTCTATATCCCGCTGCCCAACACGATGCATGTGGACTGGACCCTGAAGGCACTGGCGGCGGGCAAGCACGTGCTTACCGAAAAGCCGATCGCGATGCAGGCCGGGGAAATCGACCGGCTGATCGCGGCCCGCGATGACAGCGGTTTGCTGGCGGCCGAGGCCTATATGATCGTGCATCACCCGCAGTGGCAGTTCGCCCGCGACCAGATCAAGGCCGGGGCCATCGGTGATCTGGTGCATGTGTCGGGCATGTTCTGTTTCGACAATGCCGATCCCGACAACATCCGCAACAAGGCCGAAACGGGCGGCGGCGCCCTGCGCGACATCGGTTGTTATGTCATGGGCGGCGCGCGCTTCGCCACCGGGCAGGAACCCGGCGAGATCCGGTCCGCCATCCGCTGGGAAAACGGCTATGATGTGTTCAGCCAGATCGACGCGCAGTTTCCGGGCTTCACCTATCACGCGGTGGTGTCGACCCGCCTGTCGCCCGCGCAGGAAATGGTGTTCTACGGCCGTACCGGCACGCTGCGTCTGACCACGCCCTTCAACGCGCAGGTGTTCGGAGAGGCCAAGGTCGAGATTCAGCGTGGCGGGGCCGAGGTGCAGATCCACCGCTTCGGCGCGGCCCGGCAGTACGAATTGCAGGTCGCGGCCTTCAACACCTCGGTGCGGACCGGTGCGGCCTATCCCTGTCCGCTGGAGTTCTCGAAGGGCACGCAGATCGCCATCGATCAGGTCTTCGCCAACGCCCGTACGCTGGACTGAGCGCCGCGCGTGGGTCGAGGGTCAGTCCTGAAGGACGCCTTCGGCCTCGATGATCAGATAGACCTCGTCGCCAACCAAGCCGTTGGCGACGCCATAGTCCATCCCGAACTCCGACCGTTTCACCATTCCACGCGCCGAAATGCCCACGGTCTGCTTGCTATGCCCGAACGGGTAGTCGGCGACCTGGTTCAGGGTCACGTCCAGGGTCAGCGGCTGGCTGACGCCCCGCAGGGTCAATGTGCCCGTAACGGTGCCGGTGGTGTCGGTGATCGGGGTGCCGCCATCGGCGGTAAAGGTGAAGGTCGGATGCGCCTCGGCCGACAGGAAATCCTGGCTGCGCACATGGCCGTCGCGGGCATCGTGATCAGTCTGGACAGAGGCGGCGCCAATGGTCACCTCGACCGCGCCCAACACCTTGGTGTCCGGGTCAAAGTCGAAGCCCCCTGACACATCTGGGAACCGGCCCAGTACATTGGCATACCCGATGTGATCCACCAGAAAAGCCACCACCACGTGATCGCGGTCCAGCGTGTATCGGGCCATGTCGGCCTGTGCGGTCAGCGGCAGAACCGTTGCGAGGGCGAGAAGGGCGAGGCGTTTCATGGGACGGTCTCCTTGGGCAGTCAAGCGGCTTTCAGAATTTCGGGGCGGGTCTCGTCGCGGTCCCTGTGGTCATCCTCGGGAATGTCGAAGATGCCGTTGCGGATCGACCAGGCGCCCCAGGTGGGCAGGGTGGTCAGCACCGCGATCGGGATGGCAAATGTCAGGGCCAGCAGCACCGGCGCCCCGAAGATCATCGCCCAGGGCGCGGTGCTGGCCAGATACAGGCTCAGCCCGGTGCCGGTGATGGTTTGCGGCCAGAGCATTCGCGTGGCCTCGTCCCAGCCCAGCCGGTGACGCTCGCGGGTCTGGGCGCGCCACTGAATACGGCGGCCGAACAGCAGACCCACCGCGAAGATCGAAATCGAGAAGGCCACCGCCGGCGCGGTCAGCATCGACAGGGCCAGTTCCAGCAGGCCCGAGGTGACGACGCGTCTGCGCCCGCCATAGCGGCGGGCCTCGTCCGGGTTCAGCCAGACCTGGGCCAGCCCCATGATCTTGGGAAACAGGTTCAGGGTCATGATCGCGGCGAACAGCGCCAGCCCATAGCCGATGGGCACCCCGGCCAACTGGCCGCTGCCGCCCGCCAGGATCGCGCCCATCAGGATGAAGGCCATCCAGGCGGGTGCAGTCAGATACATCAGGATCGCCAGCACCAGTTGCAGCCGACTGACGGGCATCAGACCGGGGGTGGCCAGCAGGCGGAAATACTGGAAGTTGCCATTGCACCAGCGCAATTCCCGCAGGATGAAATCGGTCAGGCTGGGCGGGTTTTCCTCATAGCTTTCGTCTTCTTCGGCCAGCACCCGCACCTCGTACCCGGCGCGGCGCAACAGGGCGGCTTCGACCTGGTCGTGACTCAGGATATGGCCCGACAACGGTCCCTTGCCGGGCAGGACCGGCAACATGCAATTGTCACGGAACGGCGCGGTGCGGACCACCGCGTTATGTCCCCAGTAGGGGCCGCAATCGGCTTGCCACCACGCCGAGCCAAGGGTGAAGCTGCGCATGCCGTGGCGCATGCCGAACTGGAAGGCGCGGGTGAAGAAGCTCTGCGCCGGGCGGCCAACCACCAGACCTTGCAGAAGTCCCAGTTCCGGGTTCGCCTCCATCACGCGCACAAGGCGCAGGACGGCGCTGGCGCTCATGACGCTGTCGGCGTCCAGTGGCAGGAAGAGGTCGTGATCATCGCCGCAACGGGACAGGAATTCGGCGATGTTGCCGGCCTTGTAACCGCTGTTGTCCAGCCGCTGACGATAGACAATGCGGGCGCCGGGGGCGCGGGTCCGCCAAATGTCCACGCGTTGACGTTCGGCGGCGGCGATGGCGGGCAGGTTGGTGTCGCTGAGCACATGGAACTCGAATTGCCCGGCCCAGGGCGTGCGGGCGAGGTCGCGCTGGACGGCCTCGAACCGGCTCAGTGCGCCGTCGGCGGATTCGTTGCGCAGCGGCATGATGATGGCGCAGCGCAGGGTGATGGGGGCGTCGGGATCGGTACGGCGCAACTGCGGGGTCACATGGCCCGCCGCATCCTTGTGGCGCAGGTCCAGGTACAGGCCGATGATCGCGTTCCAGAAGCCGATGCTGAGCCAGGGCAGGGTCAGCGCATAGACAACCAGCATTGCGCCTTCCAGCGGCGAGACCCCGTTGAAGGCCAGAAGACGCGCCATGGCGGCCAGAAGCGCCAGGACGGTTCCGGTATTCAGGGCCAGCACCAGCAGGCGCCGCCGCCGGATGACGGCGGTCAGTGTGGCGTCGGACGGGCTGGCAGGGCCGGACACGGAAAGACTTGGATCGGTAATGGCCAAACGGATCGTCCTGTGTTTGCGTCCCGCGCCAACAACTCGGCGCAGGTGTCAACCGATGACATGACGGATGCGCGGCTCAATGCAAGCCAAGCCTGATGACATTTCCGACAGCGCCGGCGGGAATACGCGCAAGTGACCCCTTGCACGCCCTGTCGTGCCGGGAAATGCTGCAACCTCAGGCGTTTCGCGGATGGGTGCAGGCGCCGGGCGACAGGAGACGGCTCATGCCCCCCAGATGCGCAGCACTTGCGGTGCCCGGCGACATTTCCACCAAGACCGGCGGCTATCTGTACGATGCGCGCCTGATGGCGGCGCTTTCAGGGGCCGGGTGGAACATGCGCCTGATCCGTCTTCCGGACGGGTTTCCTCATCCCGATGCTGCCGAACGGGCCGAGGCACAGACGGCCCTGGCCGGGCTGCCGCCCGATTGCCCGGTGATCGTCGATGGGCTGGCCTATGGCGCGATGGACACGGGCAGGCTTCGCGCGGTGGCGGCCCCGCTGGTGGCGCTGGTGCATCATCCGCTGGCGCTGGAAACCGGGCTTGCCCCCGAGGTTGCCACCGCCCTGGTCGAGCGGGAGCGGGACAATCTGGTGCTGGCCCGTCACATTCTGGTGCCCAGCCCGCACACCGCCCGGGTTCTGAAGGCGGACTACGGCGTGCCGGGGGACAAGCTGACCGTGGTGGAGCCGGGCGTAGTCCGGCCTGCTCTGACGGCCGCGACAAAGGCCGAGCCGCCGCTGATCCTGTCCGTGGGCATTCAGGCCGCACGCAAGGGCCATGACGTGTTTCTGCGGTCGTTGGCGCATCTGTCCGATCTGGAGTGGCAAGCGGTGATTGTCGGGCGCGTGCATGACGCAGCGGTGGCGCACGCGCTGGCGGAGTTGCGGGACGCCTTGGGATTGACCGACCGGGTGCGTCTGGCCGGCCTGGTTGGGGACGTCGAGTTGCAGGACCTTTACCGCGCAGCGCGGGTCTTTGCGCTGGCCACCCGGTACGAGGGCTATGGCATGGTCTTTGCCGAGGCCCTGGTGCACGGGCTGCCCATCGTGACCTGCCGCGTCGGGGCTGTGCCCGACACGGTGCCGGAAGGGGCAGGGATATTGGTGGAGGCGGAGGATGCTTGTGGCTTTGCCGATGCGTTGCGCCGGGTGCTGAGCGTTACAGACACGCGCCAATCGATGGCATCGGCCTCAAGCCAAGCTGGGCAAAAGCTGCCCGATTGGGCGATGCAAGCGCAGCGGGTCGGTGGCGTTCTGAAGGGATTGCTGAGCGGGGAAAGTGGCAGTCCGTAGGGGAATCGAACCCCTCTTTCCAGGTTGAAAACCTGGCGTCCTAACCGATAGACGAACGGACCGCGCTTGGCGTGAGGGGCTATCTATCGGCTGGACCGCATCGGCGCAACCCCTGATACGCGCGGATTTCCCGGTTTTTCAGGGCGGCGTTTCCATGGCCTGCGCGGCCTTGCAATGGCTGCTGCGGTGCCTGTGGTGGACTAGGGAAATTGAGTACTTGCGCCAAGAAGAAAGACACGGCGCGCGTCACTTTACGGGCGCTCATATGGGGCGGTGTCGGGGAAAAGTGGCAGTCCGTAGGGGAATCGAACCCCTCTTTCCAGGTTGAAAACCTGGCGTCCTAACCGATAGACGAACGGACCGCGCTTGGCGTGGGGCGGTATTTAGGAAAACCGGCCTCGGCACGCAAGGGGAAAATCGCGCGAAAGATGGATTTTTTCAGCCCGGCAGGGCGGCATCTTCCAGGCGCAACTGCACCTTTTCCCGACCGCCCCAGGTGTTGATTTCTAGGCGGCCGGCGACATGAATGCGGGCGCCGGTGCGCGCCTCGATCGCGGGGCCAAGATCGCTGTCGAACGCGCCGAAGCAGATGGCGTCCATGCGCGCGCCCATGTCATCGCCCAGCGTCAGTTTCAGGTGGGTCTGGCCGACCCGGCGGGCGTAGGTGACAAGGCAATCGGGCAGCGCAAAACGCGGCGCCGGGGCACTGGCACCGAAGGGGCCGGCCTGTTCCAGCGCGGTGACCAGATCGGGTTTGGCGGCACCGGGCATGAGCATCGCGTCAAGTTTCAGATCACCGGGACCGGCGCGGCCCGCGCCCTGTTTTTCCATCAGCGCGGAGAGGGCCGCCATGGCGGGTTCCAGTTGCGCGCGGCTGAGGCTGAGACCGGCAGCCATCTTGTGCCCGCCGCCTTTTTCCAGCAGCCCCTGGGCCGCGATGCGGTGGATCGAGGCGCCAAGATCGACGCCGGCGATCGAGCGGCCCGAGCCCTTGCCCGAATCGCCTTCGAAGCCGATGACCACGGCGGGGCGATTGGTGGCCTCTTTCAGGCGGGCGGCGACGATGCCGACCACGCCGGGGTGCCAGCCGTCGCCAGCCGCCCAGACCAGCGGGGCATCGAACCCGCGCGCTTCGGCCTGCGCCATGGCGGCCTCGCGGACGCGGGCCTCGATCTCGCGGCGCTCGCTGTTGAGCTGGTCGAGGCGGGCGGCCAGACCGGCGGCCTCTTGCGGATCATCGGTGGCCAGCAGACGCGCGCCAAGATCGGCGGTGCCGACCCGTCCGCCGGCGTTGATGCGCGGGCCGAAGACGAAGCCGAGGTGGTAGCTGGCGGGCGCCGTGTCCAGCCGCGCCACATCGCCAAGCGCCACAAGGCCGAGGTTACGGCGTTGGCCCATGACCTTCAGCCCCTGTCGCACCAGCGCCCGGTTGACCCCGATCAGGGGCGCCACATCGGCCACGGTGGCCAGCGCCACCAGGTCCAGCAGTGCCATCAAGTCGGGGCCCTTTTGCCCGGCAGCGCGCATCTGGCGGTTGACCTCGACCAGCATCAGGAAGACCACGCTGGCCGCGCAGAGGTGCGCGAGGTCGCCGCTTTCGTCCTGGCGGTTGGGGTTCACTACGGCGCGGGCCCGGGGCAGGGTTTCGCCGCCCAGGTGATGGTCCAGAACGATGACCTCGGCAGCGGTGGCCGCTTCCAGCGCGTCATGAGAAAGCGTGCCGCAATCGACGCAGACGATCAGGTCGTGCGCGGCAGCAAGCTGCGACATGGCTTCGGGGTTGGGGCCGTAGCCCTCGTCGATGCGGTCGGGCACATAGAGGGTTGCCGCCTGTCCCATGTCGCGCAGCCAGCGCAGCAGCAGGGCGGCGGACGATCCGCCATCCACGTCGTAATCGGCAAAGATGGCGATCCGCGCCCCGGCCTTCGCGGCCTTCAGGAACACCGCGGCGGCGGTCTCCATGTCTTTCAGCACACGCGGATCGGGCAGCAGATCCTTCAGCTTCGGCGCGAGAAAGGTTTCGGCATCTTCGGGGGCGACGCCGCGCCGTGCCAGAACCGCGCAGACCGGCAAGGGCAGGCCGGCGCGCTGGTGCAGCGTTTCCGCTGCGCGTTGCAGATCGGGCGTCGGCCCGATCCAGCGCCGCCCGGTCAGGGACCGGGTGACGCCCAGAAACCCGTTCGGGTCAGTCACCTCAGGCGGTGGGGTTGCGATAGATCATGCGCCGCACAGACCCGGTTTTCGACCGCATCAGCAGGGTTTCGGTCGTCAGATAGCCCACTTCGCGTTTCAGACCGGCCACCAGCGAACCGTCGGTGACGCCCGTGGCCGCGAAAATCACGTCCTCGGTGACCAGTTCGTCGCGGGTATAGACCTTGTCCAGATCGGTGATGCCGGCCTTGGCGGCGCGGCCACGCTCGTCATCGTTGCGGAACATCAGCTGGCCGTAGATCTGGCCGCCCATGCACTTCAGGGCCGCTGCGGCCAGCACGCCTTCGGGTGCGCCGCCCGAGCCCATGTACATGTCGATGCCGGTGACGGCGGCTTCGGCGCAATGGATCACACCGGCCACATCGCCGTCGGTGATCAGGCGGATGGCGCAGCCGGTGGTGCGTAATTCGGCCACCATGTCGTCATGGCGCGGGCGTTCCAGCGCGCAGACGGTGATGTCGGACGGATCGCAATTCTTGGCCTTGGCCAGGGCCGCGACGCGTTCGGCCGGAGACATGTCCATCGTCACGGTGTCGGGGGCGAAGCCCGGCCCGATGGCCAGCTTGTCCATGTAGACGTCGGGGGCGTGCAGCATCGAGCCGCGCGGCCCCATGGCGATCACGGTCAGCGCGTTGGGCATGTCCTTGGCGGTCAGTGTGGTGCCTTCCAGCGGATCCAGCGCGATGTCCACGGCCGGGCCCGCGCCGGTGCCGACTTCCTCGCCGATATACAGCATCGGGGCTTCGTCCCGTTCGCCTTCACCGATGACCACGACCCCGGCGATGTCGAGCATGTTCAACTGCGTGCGCATGGCGTTGACCGCGGCCTGGTCGGCGGCTTTCTCGTCTCCGCGCCCGATCAGCTTGGCCGAGGCCATGGCGGCCGCTTCGGAAACCCGGGCAAGGCCCAGCGAAAGCATGCGGTCGTTGAAATCTCTGGGTGTGGCCATGGAACGGTCCTCGTCTTGGATGTCTGTCGCCTTGCGGGGGCAGGGCTGGTGAACGGGTTACACTTCTTCGATGCGGATGGCGACGGGCTGTTCCGCCAGCACGCCGGTGGCATCGAACCGGGACATCGCCTGATCCAGTGCTTCGCGCGTGGTTTTATGGGTGACGATCAGCACCGGGGCGCTGCCCTCGGCATGGCCGTACTGACGCATCCGGTCGATCGAAACTCCGGCATCGCCCAGCGTGGTGGCGATCTTGGCCAGCGCGCCGGGTTTGTCCAGCAGGCTCAGGCGCAGGTAGAAGGGGGCCGGGGCCGCGCTGGTGGCTGCCGGGGCATCGGCCAGGCTTGTGGCGGGCTGGCCGAAGACCGGCATCCGCAGGCCGCGGGCAATGTCAATCACGTCGGACATCACCGCAGACGCCGTCGGGCCTTCGCCTGCTCCTGCGCCGCGCAGCACGATCTGGCCGCAGCTGTCGCCTTCGATCACCACCATGTTGGTGGCGCGTTCCAGCCGTCCCAGCGGCGACCCCTTGGGCACAAGGCAGGGCGTCATGCGCTGAACCAGCCCGCGTCCGGTCATCTGCGCCACGCCCAGCAGCTTGACGCGGAAGCCCATGTCCGAGGCGCGGTTGATGTCCTCGATGGTGATGCGGTCGATGCCTTCCAGATGCACGCCGTCGAAATTGACCTTGGTGCCGAAGGCCACCGCCGACAGCAGTGCCAGCTTGTGGCCCGCGTCGATGCCGCCCACGTCCAGGGTCGGGTCGGCTTCCAGATAGCCCAGGTCCGAGGCTTCCTTGAACACCTCGTCATAGCTGAGGCCTGCCTTTTCCATCCGGGTCAGGATGTAATTGCAGGTGCCGTTCATCACACCCATGATCCGGGTGACCTTGTTGCCAGCCAGGCCTTCGGTCAGTGCCTTGACCACCGGAATGCCCCCGGCAACGGCGGCTTCATAGCGCAGCACGCAGCCATTGGCCTCGGCCAGTTCCGCCAGCTCCTGCCCGTGGACGGCCAGCATCGCCTTGTTGGCGGTGATCACATCCTTGCAGGCGTGCAGCGCGGCTTCGGTGGAGGCCTTGGCCGGACCGTCTTCGCCGCCCATCAGTTCGACCACCACATCCACGTCATCGCGCTTGGCCAGCGCCACCGGATCGTCTTCCCAGCCATAGGTCGACAGATCAACGCCGCGCTCCTTGTGGCGGGTGCGGGCAGAGACGGCCGAGATGGCAATCGGGCGTCCGCAGCGTGCCGACAGCAGGGCGGCATGTTGCTGAACGATCCTGACCACGCCGACGCCGACGGTGCCCAGACCTGCAATTCCAAGACGAAGGGGCTGGCTCATAACTAATCCTCAACTGCCGTCGCGTGACCGCGCTGTTAGCCGCTTCCGGCGGTAACTGCAACGCGATGTCATCGCGGGACGGCGGGCCTGCGCCGGGTTCACGGCGCGTTGCGCAGATCCTCGGCGCGGCGGCGCAGATCCTCGCCGCGCGCGGTCAGTTCGGTCTGGATCGCGTCGGGTTCAGAATCGACCGGGTTGGCGTCCAGAACCGCCAGGGTCGAGCGGATTTCGGGCACCTCCAGCGTTTCGGGCGGCGCGAACAGCGGGTTGTCGTCATAGCCTTCGGGCGCGCAGCCGGACAGACCCACCGCGATCGCCACACCACCGAATATTCTGGTTATGAACATCCGTTCACCTCTTGGCCCTCTCCTGTCTCACCGTTACAACGGCAACCATGGCAAGAACAGCAGGATCCTTCGGCGGCGTCACCGGACCGCGCGTCCTCAGCACAGCACAGCGGCTTTTCGCGCGCCATGGTTACGCGGCGGTGTCGATGCGCCAGATCGCATCCGAAGTGGGGGTGCAGGCGGGTGCTCTTTACAACTACATCCCCGACAAGCAAAGCCTGCTGTTCGACCTGATGCGCACCCACATGGACGAGGTTCTACAGGCCTGGGCGGACGAACCGCGCCCGACCGGCGACCCGCTGGCCGAGCTGGAAGCCTTTGCCCGCTTTCACGTCCGCTTTCACCTGGAACGGCGCGAGGCCGTGTTCATCGCCTATATGGAGTTGCGCAATCTCGATCCCGAGAACCTTGAGGCGCTGTTGCAGCGCCGGAAGGCCTATGAGGAGTCGCTGACCGATATCCTGCGCCGGGCCCGGGCGGCGGGTCTGGTCTCGGTCTCCGACCCCAAGGTGGCGGCCTATGGTGTGATCGCCATGTTGACCGGGGTCCAGACCTGGTTCAAGGATGGCGGCGATCTGAGCCGCGAGATGGTCGCGGACATCTATTGGGAAATGACCCGTGGCGCCGTGGGCGCGACCCGGAGCTGACCCCACCCTATTTCCTGACAGGATCCCTGAATGACCTCCTCTCCCATCGCCACGCTCAACGCCTCGGTCCCGCGCCGCTATCTGGCCGGATTCGTTCTTCTGTCGATCGGCGGGCTGCTGCTGTGGATCGGCCTGACCAAGCCGCCGGCCTCGATCGGCTGGCAGATCTACATGCTGGTGCTGGGCGGGCTGGCCCTGTGGCTGACCGCGCGCTTCTGGCAGGCCACGGCAGGCAGCATCCTGCTGACCCACGAAGGGCTGTTCGACGAAAGCGGGCAATGCCTGGTGCGGCTGGACAATATTGAGAAGGTCGAACGCGGCACCTTCGCCTTCAAGCCTTCGAACGGCTTTCTGCTGGTTCTGAAGGAAAAACTGCCGCGCGGCTGGCAACCGGGCCTTTGGTGGTGTCTGGGCCGGCGCATGGGATTTGGCGGGGTGACACCGCCGTCGCAGGGAAAATTCATGGCCGAGATGCTGGCGATGGAGCTGGCGAAATAGCCGATAGGCGCCGATCTGCACAAAAAAACACCGAAATGAAAACTTTAGGGTGGCCCCGTTAGGTATCTCTGCCAAGGATTGGACAAGCGCGATTCCAAGAACGTGCTGCCCTGCGACAGACAGAGAGGTCATCGAACCATGCCCGACGGAATCATCAAGGAACCGAGCTTTCGCGAATCCGTGGATCTGATGTTCAACAGGGCCGTGTCCCTGATGGATCTGGAACCGGGTCTGGAAGAGAAGATCCGCGTCTGCAATGCCACCTACACCGTGCGTTTCGGGGTGCGCCTGCGCGGCAAGATGCACACCTTCACCGGCTACCGGTCGGTTCATTCCGAACATATGGAGCCGGTCAAGGGCGGCATCCGTTATTCGCTGGGGGTGCATCAGGACGAGGTCGAGGCGCTGGCGGCGCTGATGACCTATAAATGCGCGCTGGTGGAAACCCCGTTCGGCGGCTCGAAAGGCGGGCTGTGCATCGATCCGCGCGAATGGGAAGAGCATGAACTGGAACGGATCACCCGACGCTTTGCCTATGAGCTGGCCAAGCGCGACCTGATCAACCCCTCGCAGAACGTGCCGGCCCCCGACATGGGCACGGGCGAGCGCGAGATGGCCTGGATCGCCGACCAGTACCGCCGCATGAACACCACCGACATCAATGCCGCTGCCTGCGTGACCGGCAAGCCGCCCCATGCGGGCGGCATCGCCGGCCGGGTCGAGGCCACCGGGCGCGGCGTGCAATACGCCCTGCGCGAGTTCTTCCGGCATCCCGAAGACGTGGCCCTGGCCGGGCTTTCGGGCAAGCTGGACGGCAAGCGCGTGATCGTGCAGGGGCTGGGCAACGTGGGCTACCACGCCGCCCATTTCCTTGAGACCGAGGATGGCGCGAAGATCACCGGCATCATCGAACATGACGGCGCGCTGTTCTCGCCCAACGGGCTGGACGTGGACGCCGTGCGCGCCTGGATCGTGAAATACGGCGGCGTCACCGGCTATCCGGACGCCACCCACACCAGCGATGGCGGCACCGTTCTGGAGCAGGAGTGCGACATCCTGATCCCGGCCGCGCTGGAAGGGGTGATCCATCTGGGCAATGTGGCCAACATCAAGGCGCCGCTGATCATCGAGGCCGCCAATGGTCCGATCACCGCCGGGGCCGACGAATACCTGCGCGAAAAGGGCACCGTCATCATTCCCGACATGTATGCCAACGCCGGTGGTGTGACGGTCAGTTACTTCGAATGGGTCAAGAACCTCAGCCACATCCGCTTTGGCCGGATGCAGCGGCGCCAGGAAGAAGCGCGCCACCAGCTGGTGGTGGACGAGTTGGAGCGGCTGGACAAATACCTTGGCGATGCCTGGTCCATGACACCGGATTTCAAGCAGAAGTACCTGCGCGGCGCGGACGAGCTGGAACTGGTGCGCTCGGGTCTGGATGACACCATGCGTACCGCCTATCAATCGATGCGCGAGGTCTGGCATGGCCGCGATGATGTCACCGACCTGCGGGTGTCGGCCTATCTGGTGGCGATCCACCGGGTCGCGGACAGCTATCGCGCGGCGGGTCTCTGACGCGCGGGACCGCTGGACAGGGCGCAGGCTTGGGTCAATATAGGGACCATGAGTCTGCCCCCCGGTTTCCTTGAAGAACTGCGCACCCGCACCAGCCTGTCTGGGGTCGTGGGGCGCAAGGTTCTGTGGGATGCCCGCAAGTCCAATCCCGGACGCGGCGACATGTGGGCGCCGTGTCCCTTCCACGAGGAAAAGACCGCCAGCTTTCATGTCGACGACCGCAAGGGATTCTATTACTGCTTCGGGTGTCAGGCCAAGGGCGACGCGATCAGCTTCCTGCGCGAAACCGAGAACATGGAGTTCATGGAGGCAGTGCGGGCGCTGGCCTCGGACGCGGGCATGACCGTGCCCGAGAACTCGCCGCAAGAGCGTGAACGCGCCGAGCGCCGCAACACCCTGACCGATGTGATGGAGGAAGCCGTGCGCTTCTTCCGGCGGCAACTGTCCGGCGGCGGCGCGGCACAAGCGCGGGCCTATCTGGAGCGTCGCGGCCTGGACGCCGCCGCGCTGGACCGGTTCGAGATCGGCTTTGCCCCCAACGGGCGGCAGGTCTTGCAGCAGCATCTGGTGGGCAAGGGGATTTCCTTTGACCAGATGGCGGCGGCGGGTCTGGCGCGCAGCCCGCAGGATGGCCGTGGCAGCCCCTATGACGTGTTTCGCGACCGCATCATTTTTCCGATCCGCGATCCGCGCGGGCGCTGCATTGCCTTCGGGGGCCGCGCCATGGCGGCGGATGCGCAGGCCAAGTACCTGAATTCGCCCGACACCGACCTGTTCGACAAGAGCCGCACGCTTTACAATCACGGGCCCGCTCGCACCGTTTCGGGCAAGGATCACCCGCTGGTGGTGGCCGAAGGCTACATGGATGTGATCGCCCTGTGCCGCGCCGGGTTCGAGGGTGCGGTGGCGCCGTTGGGCACCGCCGTCACCGAACATCATCTGCAAATGCTGTGGCGCATGTCGCCAGAGCCGATCCTTGCACTGGACGGTGACACCGCCGGGGTGCGGGCCGCGATGCGGGTGATCGACCGGGCGCTGCCGCTGCTGGAAGCCGGGCGCGGGCTGCGCTTCTGTCTGATGCCGCAGGGCAAGGATCCCGACGATCTGATCCGCGAGCAGGGGCGGGAGGCAATGCAGACGGCGCTGGACAGTGCTTGCCCGATGATCGACCTGCTGTGGCTGCGCGAGACCGAGGGCAAGAGCTTCGACGGCCCCGACCGCCGCGCCGCGCTGGACGCCCGCTTGCAGCAACTGGTCGGGCAGATCCCCGACAAGACCGTGCAGCATCACTACCGCACCGCGCTGCGCGACTTGCAATGGCAGGCATTCCGCCCGCCGCGCAAGGCCCGCGCCGCGTTCCGGGCCGACCCCAAGCCGGTGCCCAGCTCGTCCACCCGCAACTCGTTGCTGGCAGGCTCCGATGGGCGCACCGAAGTTGCGCTGCGCGAGGCGGTGATCCTGGCCACGGTGATCTCGACCCCCGAGGCGCTGGACGAGGTGGCCGATACCCTGGCCGAGATGAGCTTTGCCGGACCCGATCATCAACGCATTCTGGATGCGGTGCTGATGTGGCACATGCGGCAGGAAAACGACCTGCGCGCGCAGGTTCTGGCTGCGGTCGGGGCCCAGTGCCTTGAAAAGCTGTTCACGCAGGGCCATGTGGCAGTAGCCCCCGCCGTGCGTGCGCCCGGCAACCTTGAGATCGCCGAAATGTGCCTGTCCGAGGAACTGCCAAAACTGCAAAGCCGCGCCGGGCTGGAACACGAACTGCGCGAGGCCGTGGAATCCCCGCAGGCGATCCCGGCGGACCGGCTGGCCTGGCGGCTGGCCAAGGCCAGCGAGGCGCGCAATCAGGCCGACCGCAGCGTGCTGGACGACCGCACCGAATACGACACCGGCGCCAATGGCGCGAAACTGAACCGGGATGAGAAAGAGGCGTTTGGCAAACTGATAGACCGAATCAGCTTCTCCAAACCGAAGCGCAGGTAGGCAAACCATGCGTTTTGGTGAGGAAATCCCAAAAAAAAACAGTTAGACGGAAGACCGAATCACTTGGGCGTACTATGTGATTCCATGAGACCCGTCGCGAATCAGCGAATCCACCGAGGAGCCCCGCATGGCAGCCAAAGACGCCGACGATCGTAAG
This sequence comes from Meridianimarinicoccus sp. MJW13, assembly GCF_014901205.1. GTDB lineage: Bacteria > Pseudomonadota > Alphaproteobacteria > Rhodobacterales > Rhodobacteraceae > Meridianimarinicoccus. The sequence goes on along the minus strand of NZ_JACNMU010000007.1, from coordinate 12,871 downwards.
CAAGACGAGACCGAAGCAGAGCCGATGCTGGACATGAGCCAGACAGCGGTCAAGAAGATGATCGCCGAAGCCAAGGATCGCGGCTTCATCACCTACGATCAGCTCAACCAGGTGCTGCCCCCCGATCAGGTCTCGTCGGAACAGATCGAGGACGTGATGTCGATGCTGTCCGAAATGGGCATCAACATCATCGAGGAGGAAGAAGCCGAAGACGCGGACACCAGCAAGTCCACCGGCCTGACCACCACCTCAAGCTCGCGCGAAGTCACGGTTGCGCAGACCGAAACCGAAAAGCTGGATCGTACCGACGATCCGGTGCGCATGTACCTGCGCGAAATGGGCTCGGTCGAGCTTTTGTCGCGCGAAGGCGAGATCGCCATCGCCAAGCGGATCGAGGCCGGGCGCAACACGATGATCGCGGGCCTGTGCGAAAGCCCGCTGACCTTCCAGGCGATCACCATCTGGCGCGACGAACTTCTGTCCGAAGACATTCTTCTGCGCGATGTGATCGATCTGGAAACCACCTTCGGCAACGCCATGGACGAAGACGGCGAGGAAGAGACCACGCCCGTTGTCGCGCCGGTCAATGCCGATGGTACGGCCAAGCCTGCCGAGGGCACGCAGGCGCAGGAACTGGATGCCGACGGCAACCCGATCCAGGCCGATGATGACGACGACGAGGACGATCAGGCCAACATGTCGCTGGCCGCGATGGAAGCGGCGCTGAAGCCGCGGGTTCTGGAAACCCTCGACCGCATTGCCGACGACTATGAACAACTGTCCGAGTTTCAGGACCAGCGGATCTCGGCCACGCTGAACGAGGATGAAAGCTTCTCGGCCTCGGAAGAGGCGCGCTATCAGAAGCTGCGCTCGGAAATCGTGGAGCTGGTCAACAGCCTGCATCTGCACGCCAACCGGATCGAAGCGCTGATCGACCAGCTGTACGGCATCAACCGCCGGATCATGTCCATCGACAGCTCGATGGTGAAGCTGGCGGATCAGGCGCGGATCAATCGGCGCGATTTCATCGACGCCTACCGCGGCTACGAACTGGATCCGAACTGGATCGAGCGGATGCAGGAAAACCCCGGCCGGGGCTGGCAGGCGCTGTTCGAACGCTCGCTGCCCAAGGTTGAAGAACTGCGCTCGGAAATGGTGCAGGTCGGCCAATACGTCGGTCTCGACATCAGCGAATTCCGTCGCATCGTCCAGCAGGTCCAGAAGGGCGAGAAGGAAGCCCGTCAGGCCAAGAAGGAAATGGTCGAAGCGAACCTGCGGCTGGTGATCTCGATCGCCAAGAAATACACGAACCGCGGCCTGCAATTCCTTGATCTCATTCAGGAAGGCAACATCGGCCTGATGAAGGCGGTGGACAAGTTCGAATACCGCCGGGGCTACAAGTTCTCGACCTATGCGACGTGGTGGATCCGCCAGGCGATCACCCGATCCATCGCGGATCAGGCGCGGACCATCCGGATTCCGGTCCATATGATCGAAACAATCAACAAGCTGGTCCGCACCGGCCGCCAGATGCTGCACGAGATCGGTCGCGAGGCGACACCGGAAGAACTGGCCGCCAAGCTGCAGATGCCGCTGGAAAAGGTTCGCAAGGTGATGAAGATCGCCAAGGAACCGATCAGCCTTGAAACCCCCATCGGGGACGAGGAAGACAGCCAACTGGGCGATTTCATCGAGGACAAGAACGCCGTTCTGCCGCTGGACAGCGCCATTCAGGACAACCTGAAGGAAACCACCACGCGGGTTCTGGCCAGCCTCACCCCGCGCGAGGAACGGGTTCTGCGGATGCGGTTTGGCATCGGCATGAACACGGATCACACGCTGGAAGAGGTGGGGCAGCAGTTCAGCGTGACCCGCGAACGGATCCGCCAGATCGAAGCCAAGGCGCTGCGCAAGCTCAAGCATCCCTCGCGGTCGCGGAAATTGCGCTCGTTCCTTGATCAATAGTCGGGCCTTGTCCTTGAATGTGATCTCGCGCCCGCTGGTAACCCGGCGGGCGTATGCTATTTTACCTGCAACAGATCGTGGAGCAGTCGTATGAAACTCAAGGCCGTCACCGCCCTTACCCTCCTGACCCTGGGAGCCTGCAGCGGAGCCGACACAAGCGGCATCTTCATGGCCGCAAACGGCTACCGTGTCTTGCCAACGGCGGATCCCAACCGGTTTGAAGTGCTGGCACGGGCCGGGGCCGGCGGGTCGGATTACTACTGCGCGGCGGCGGACTATGCGTTTCGCCGTCTGGATGCGAGCCCGGCCGACCGGGTGGTTGTTCAGTCGTCGCCGTCAGTCGGTCAGCGCACCGGATCGCTCAGCGCCTTTTTCTCGGTCGCAAAGCAGGGCAGCGTGCCGCGCTCCAACACGCTCCATTACAGCATGCAGCCCGGCCAGAACGCGCAGATCGGTCTGGCACGCCAGAACTGCCGAAAGAACACGTTCAAGAATGACAACGACTAGGTCCACAACGGTTGCGGCTTGTGGTGGTGAGTTGACCAAACACTAAGGGTGGCGTTGCCCCGCAAGAGGCGGTAGACTTTTTGCGAGGGCGCGCAACCCGGCGCGTCGCTGGACGATTGGGAGACGCCCATGCGCTGTCCGTTTTGCGGCAATGTCGACACCCAGGTGAAGGATTCACGCCCCGCCGAGGATCATGTAGCGATCCGCAGGCGGCGCTTCTGTCCCGAATGCGGCGGCCGGTTCACCACCTATGAACGGGTGCAATTGCGCGATCTCGTGGTGGTCAAATCCAATGGCCGGCGCGAGGATTTCGACCGCGACAAGCTGGAACGCTCGATCCGCATCGCCCTGCAGAAGCGACCGGTTGAGCCTGATCGCGTCGAGAAAATGATCTCGGGCATCGTGCGGCGGCTGGAATCGCTGGGCGAGCAGGACATTCCCTCGCGCGCCATCGGCGAGATCGTGATGGAAACCCTGGCCCGGATCGACACTGTGGCCTACGTCCGGTTTGCCAGCGTTTACAAGAACTTCCAGGCTGCGGATGATTTCGACAAGTTCGTGTCGGAACTGCGCCCGGATCATCCCAAGGACAAGTGATCCGGTGACAACGGCGGATCAGCGCCACATGCGCCACGCGCTGACCCTTGGCGCGCGGGGGTTGGGCCGGTGCTGGCCAAACCCGGCGGTGGGCTGCGTGATCGTGCGTGAGGGGCGGATTGTCGGCCGGGGCTGGACCCAGCCCGGCGGGCGCCCCCATGCCGAGGCCGTTGCCCTTGCGCAGGCGGGCGCCGCGGCGCGCGGGGCCACAGCCTATGTCACGCTGGAGCCCTGTGCCCATACCGGCAAGACACCGCCCTGCGCCGACGCGCTGGTGGCGGCTGGCATTGCCCGGGTTGTGGTGGCCCTGCGCGATCCCGACCCGCGCGTGGATGGCGGCGGGCTGGCCCGGTTGCGCGCTGCGGGCCTGATCGTCGATGTCGGGGTTTGCGCGCGTGAGGCTGCGGCCAGCCACGCCGGTTTCCTGCGCCGCATCCGTGATGGCCGCCCCATGGTGACGCTGAAACTGGCCAACAGCTTCGACGGGCGGATCGCAACGCAGACCGGCGACAGCCAATGGATCACCGGCCCCGCCGCGCGGCGGCTGGTACATCTGGAACGGGCCGCCCATGACGCGGTGCTGGTGGGCGGTGGCACGGCGCGCGACGACGATCCCTCGCTGACCGTGCGCGGTCTGGGCATCTCGCATCAGCCCGTGCGAGTCGTGGCTTCGACACGCTTGGATCTGCCGCGCGACGGCCTGCTGGCGCGCACTGCAAGGCAGGTGCCGGTCTGGCTGCTGCACGGGGCAGGGGCGGACCCGGATCGCGTGTCGGCATGGACGGACCTGGGCGCGCACTGCCTGTCCGTGGAAACTGGCCCGGATGGTCATCTTGATGCCGCGGCCTGCCTGCGGGCGCTGGGGCAGGCCGGTCTGACGCGCGTGTTCTGCGAGGGCGGCGGACAGTTCGCGGCGGCGCTGCTGCGCGCCGACCTGGTGGATCGCCTGATCGGTTTTACCGCTGGGGTGGCGATCGGGGCCGAGGGCCGGCCCTCGCTGGGGGCCATGGGCCTGACCGCGCTGCGGGGCGCACCGCGCTTCCATCTGAGCGACAGCCGTGCCATTGAGGGGGACGTGTTGCATGTCTGGCTGCGCCCAGGCGCGGACCAGTCCTGAGCCGGGAGAGTGCCCTTGTCCGTCATCGTTTCCGTGCAAGAGCTGCACAAGTCCTATGCCGACGGCTTCGAGGCGCTGAAAGGCGTCAATCTTGAAATCGAGGAAGGCGAGATTCTGGCGCTGCTGGGGCCGAACGGCGCGGGCAAGACGACCCTGATCTCGACCATCTGCGGCATCGCCATCCCCACCTCGGGCAAAATCACCGTCGGCGGACACGACGTGATCGACGACTTTCGCGGCGCCCGCCAGATGATCGGTCTTGTGCCGCAGGAAGTGGCGCTGGAACCCTTCGCCCGTGTCTGTGCGACGGTGGCCTTCTCGCGCGGCCTGTTCGGCAAGAACCCGAAGGATCCGATTGTCGAGGACGTGCTGAGGCAACTGTCGCTGTGGGACAAGCGCAACGCTTCTACCCGTGAATTGTCGGGCGGCATGCGGCGCCGGGTGCTGATCGCCAAGGCGCTGGCGCATGAGCCACGGGTGCTGTTCCTGGATGAACCCACAGCCGGCGTCGACGTGGAACTGCGCCGCGACATGTGGGACATCGTCCGCCGTCTGAAGGCGCAGGGCGTGACCATCATCCTGACCACCCATTACATCGAGGAGGCCGAGGCCATCGCCGACCGCATCGGTGTCATCAACGACGGCCGGATCCTGCTGGTCGAGGAAAAGGCCACCCTGATGGAACGGCTGGGCAAGAAGCAGCTGCGGCTGGAGTTGCGCGAACCGGCGGACACTCTGCCCGACACCCTGTCGGACTACGCGCTGGAACGGGTCGAGGATGGCAACGCCCTGATCTACACCTATGACGTCATGGCCGAACGCAGCGGCATCACCCGGCTGTTGTCGGACCTGTCGGACGCAGGCCTGCATTTGCGGGATCTGCAAACCAGCCAAAGCTCTCTGGAAGATATCTTCGTGGATCTGGTGAAGGATCGCCCATGAACCCGCAAGCCATCCTGACCATGTATCGCTTCGAAATGGCCCGGTTTTTCCGCACCCTGTCGCAAAGCCTGATTTCGCCAGTGCTGTCGACTTCGTTGTATTTCGTGGTCTTCGGCGCCGCCATCGGCTCGCGCATCGACGAGGTCGAGGGCGTGGATTACGGCGCTTTCATCGTGCCGGGGCTGATCATGCTCAGCGTGATGACCCAGTCGATCTCGAACGCCTCCTTCGGGATCTACTTCCCGAAGTTCATGGGCACGATCTATGAACATCTGTCGGCGCCGGTGACATTCCTGGAAATCGTCATCGGCTACGTCGGCGCGGCGGCCACCAAGTCGTTCCTGATCGGCATCATCATCCTTCTGACGGCCTTCTTCTTCGTGGATCTCGACATCCAGCACCCGATCGCGATGCTGCTGTTCCTGATGCTGACCTGCCTGTCGTTCAGCCTTCTGGGCTTCATCATCGGCATCTGGGCCGACAATTTCGAACAGTTGCAACTGATCCCGTTGCTGGTGATCACGCCGCTGGTGTTTCTGGGGGGCAGTTTCTATTCGATCACCATGCTGCCGCCGTTCTGGCAGGGCGTGTCGCTGTTCAACCCGGTGGTCTATCTGATCTCGGGTTTCCGCTGGTCGTTCTTCGGGGCTTCGGATGTGGCTGTCGGGTGGAGCCTTCTGGCCATCGCCGGGTTTACCGCGATCTGCCTTGGCGTGGTCTGGTGGATCTTCAAGACCGGTTATCGCCTGCGCGACTGAGCCGCCAACCGCCGTGGTCTATCCCAGCGCCGGGCGCGCCCAGGCCGGCAGGCGCGTGTTCTGCACCAGAGACACCGACGGCGCATAGCGTCCGCCCAGGGCCAGCGTCGCCATGCGCAGCATCTCGATCCCCTCGTCGGATTTCGCGGGCAGCGAGGCCGGGGAAATCGGCTCTCCGACGGTGATGCGATAGGGCTGGCGGTGCTTGTTCAGCGTCTCGTGGAACAGGGTGATGTCGCGCAGGGTCGGGTGGATCAGGTCGAACAGGTAGAACAGCGCCGAGTTGCGCGCCCGCACGTTGACCGGGATCACCGGCAGGTCGAACTTGCGCGCGATCATCGCCGCCGAGGCCATCCACGGCCGTTCGTACAGCTTCAGCCCGCGCCGCTTGGCCAGGCGGCCGGACGGGAAGATGACGCCAAGCCGCCCCTGTTCCACCGCCTTGCGGGTATAGGCCATGGTCTCGCGGGTCTTGGCATGGCTGCGCTTTTCCTTGCGCCATTCGACCGGCGCGATCAGCGTCTCCATCTGCGGCAGCACCTTCAGGATATCGCTGTTGGCGTAGAAATAGCTGTCCTGCCGGATGCCGCTCAGCACCGAATGCAGGATGATGCCATCGGCGATCCCGGTGGGGTGGTTGGCCACGATCAGGGCAGCACCTTGGCGGGGGATGTTTTCCAGCCCCGAGACCTGCACGTCCCTGGCCAGCATTTCGCCCATGGTGCCCATGATCACGTCCATGGGCTTGTCTTCCAGGTATTCGCCCAGGCGGATGGTCTTGTTGTAGCCCAGCATTCCCGTCAACAGAATCCGCGAAGGCGCAGACCACGGATGGCCCGCGTAAAGCCACGGGGCGCGTTCTTCGATCAGGGGGTCGATTCTGTCTTTCATCGGGGCACCCAACCACGGTTTTGCAAAGCCGGTGTGACGCAAGTCTACCGCAACACCCTGCACGGTTCCATCCACGCGAACACGATGGCGGGCAGGGCGGCAGTAAACCGCGCCCTGCTGCAGTCTTAGCCGGCCAGTATTCGTGTGACCATCTCTTTGGTATCCCGCGACAAAACCGGGACTGCGGCAATCTTTTCCAGGGCGTCGCGCATCAGCGCCTGACGATCGGCATCATAGTGTTTCCAAGTCCCGAAGGCGGTGGTCATGCGGGCCGTGGTCATCGGGTTCAGGCGATCCAGACGGATCAGCCAGTCCGCCATCAGCGCATACCCCTCGCCCGAGGGATCGTGGAACCCCGCAAGGTTGCTGGAGAACCCGCCAAAGACCGCGCGGAAGCGATTGGGGTTCTCCCATGTGAAATCCGGATGCTCGGTGAGGCGGCGCACGGTGGCGACGGCCTGCGCCGGTGGGGTTAGGCTGGATTGCAGGCCGAACCACTTGTCCAGAACCAGGCGCTCGTGCTGCCACTGGCTGTGGAAATGCTCCAGCGCGTCGTGGGCGGCATCGATACGCTGCAGCGCCGACAAGGCGGCCATCTGCTGGGTCATGTTGGCAGCGTCAGAATATTGCACCTTGGCCCGCGCGCCCGCGTCGGTGCGGCTGAGCAGCGCCAGCGCCCCATTGGCCAGCGCCCGCTTGCCCGCGTCCTCGGCCACGGGGCGGTAGGGGCCGGGCACCTGATGCGCATCGAACAGCGCCACCAGATCCGCCTGCAGATGGGTGGCCATGGCGGTTTCCATGGCTGTCAGTGCGTCATGGATGGCCAGCGGATCGGGCACATGGCCCGCGTCGAACAGGGCCTGCGTCAGGTCCTGCTGGCTGGGCAGACGCAGCACCAGCGCCCGGAACGCCGGGTCCAGACTGTCGTCGGCCAGCAGCGCCTGAAGCGCCTCCAGATAGGCCGGATCGGGCGCGGCCCGGTCGGTCAGCATTGCCAGCAGCGCGTGACGCGCCAGCGCCCGCCCGGCTTCCCAGCGGTTGAACGGGTCGGTGTCATGGGCCAGCAGCAGGCGCTTTTGCGCGGCCGTCAGGGGGTGGTGCAGGTTCACCGGGGCCGAAAAGCCGCGCAGGATCGACGGCACCGGACGTGTGGACAGACCGTCGAAGGTGAAGCTCTGCCGGGCCTCGGTCACTTCCAGCACGCGGGTCGGCACCACTTCGGTGCCATCGGTGTCCAGCAGGCCGACGGCGATGGGAATGACCATGGGCGGCTTGTCGGTCTGGCCCGGCGTGTCTGGAACGCTTTGCTGGAAGGTCAGCGCATAGGTGCCATCGGTCCAGTCGTCGGTGACTTTCACATGCGGTGTACCGGCGGTGGAATACCAAAGCTTGAACTGGCTCAGATCCCGGCCCGAGACGTCTTCGAAAACCTTCAGCCAATCCTCGATGGTGCAGGCCTGCCCGTCGTGCCGGTCGAAATACAGGCCCAGCGCCTTGGCATAGGTGGCGTCGCCCACCAGCCGGTGCAGCATGCCGATCACCTCGGCGCCCTTGTCATAGACCGTGGCGGTGTAGAAATTGTTGATCTCGACAAAGCTCTCGGGGCGGACCGGATGGGCCAGCGGGCCGCCGTCCTCGCGGAACTGGGCACTGCGCAGCACCAGCACATCGTCGATCCGCTTCACCGGCTCCGAGCGCACGTCCTTGGTGAACTGCTGGTCGCGATAGACCGTCAGACCTTCCTTCAGGCACAGCTGGAACCAGTCGCGGCAGGTGATGCGGTTGCCGGTCCAGTTGTGGAAATACTCGTGCGCGATGATCGACTCGATGCGTTCGAAATTCGCGTCCGTGGCGGTTTCAGGACTGGCCAGAACGGCGGCAGAGTTGAAGATGTTCAGCCCCTTGTTCTCCATGGCACCGGCGTTGAAATCATCCACCGCCACGATGTTGAATACGTCCAGATCGTATTCGCGGCCATAGACACGCTCGTCCCAGGCCATCGAGGTTTTCAGGGCTTCCATCCCGAAGGCGCATTTGTCCTGATCGCCGTCGCGCACCCAGATCGCCAGGTCCACCGGTTTGCCCGAGGCGGTTGTGAAACTGTCGCGATGGGCGTGCAGATCGCCCGCCACCAGCGCGAACAGATAGGCCGGTTTCGGCCAGGGATCGTCCCATTCGGCCCAGCCGTCGCCGGCGGCGGCCGGATTGCCGTTGGACAGCAGCACCGGCAGATCGCTTTCGATGCGCACGGTAAACGGCGCCATCACGTCCGGGCGGTCGGGGTAGTATGTGATCTTGCGGAACCCTTCGGCCTCGCATTGCGTGCAATACATGCCGTTGGACATGTACAGCCCTTCCAGCGCCTTGTTGGCCTCGGGATTGATCTCGACCTCGGCTTCCCAGACGAAAGGGGCGTCGGGCACCGGGCAGGTCAGGCCGTCGCCGGTCAGCGTCGGGGTCACTTCGGTGCCGTCGATGGTGGCGCGGATCAGGGTCAGATCCTGTCCGTGCAGGGTGAACGGGCCGGGCGCGTCGGGGTTGGGCCGGAAGGCGATGCGCGACAGCACCCGCGTTGCCGTGCGATGCAGGCGGAAGGTCAGCTCGACGCGATCCACCTGGAAGGCCGGCGGGGTGTAATCGGCCAGAAAGATCGGTTGCGCGCTGTCTTTGGTCATGTCCTGCTCCTTTTGGCCGCCTCGTGTCAGGTGTATCCTGTTGCCGCGCCGGTACAAGGGGCGCCTGCTGAAGCCTCCTGACAGAATGCTGTCAGGAGGGGTGTGTCACAACGGGCATGTCACCAACCCCGAGGAAAGGATCAACCATGAGCTTCACGCCGGATCATGCCACCGTCTGGATCGAAATCCCCGTCACCGATCTGGGCAAATCCATCGCCTTCTACGAAGCCGCCACGGGCGGCAAGCTGGAACGCCAGCAGATGGGCCCCAATGAGACCGCCGTTTTCCAGACCGCTGACCCTGCGGGCGGTGTCGCGGGGCATCTGTACGAAGGCAAGCCAGCCGCGCAGGGGCAGGGGCCGACCATCCATCTGGCCATTGCGGGCACGCTGGAAGAGGCACTGGAACGTCTGCGCAAGGCCGGCGGCTCGGTTCTGTCGGACCCGATCCCGATCCCGGCGGGCCGGTTCGCCTATTGCCAGGATCTTGACGGCAATTCCATCGGCCTGTTCGAGGGCACCTGATGCGTCGGGCCGACCGCCTGTTCCAGATCGTGCAGTATCTGCGGGGCGGTCGGCTGACCACGGCGGCCGCCCTGGCCGCACGCCTTGAGGTGTCCGAACGCACCATCTATCGCGATATTGCCGATCTGCAATCCACCGGCGTGCCGGTCGAGGGCGAGGCCGGCATCGGTTATGTGATGCGCGAAGGCTTCGACCTGCCGCCGCTGATGTTCACCCGCGACGAGATCGTGGCGCTGGTGGCCGGGGCGCGTCTGTTGCGCGCCTGGGGCGGCGCCAGCATGGCCCGCAGCGCCGAGGAAGCCCTGGTCAAGATCGAGGCGGTCCTGCCCGAGACCGAGCGCAACCGCGCCCGGCAGGTGCAGATCCATTCCTTCGCGCCGGAGATGACCGAGGCCATCGCCTTGCGGCTGGATGACATCGAGGCCGCGATCGAGAGCCGCCAACGGCTCGAACTGTCCTATATGGACGTCGAGGGTGCGCAGACGACACGCACCATCCGGCCGCTGGGCCTGTGGTTCTGGGGCAAGGTCTGGACCCTGGTCGCCTGGTGCGAATTGCGGCAGGACTTCCGCATGTTCCGGGTCGACCGAATTGCCAGCAGCACCCCGGCCGGCACCTTCCGACCCGAGCACGGCCGCACCTTGCAGGACTTTTTCCGAATGATGGAACATTGCCCGCCGTTCTGACAGGCTGCGGAACAATCGGGCCGAAAAAAACGCGCCGCCCAGTCGTGGCAGTGATCTCGACGCGCCAATCAAAACCGAATACGGTTGAGCGTCGTAGCTTCGCGAGGTTCCCATGACGCGCCCGATGGTCGGCATTATCGGTAATTCCTACCTGTTGAATGACCAGTACCCGGCCCATGCCGGTGGCACCATGAACTCGCAGGCCATTGCCGAGGTGTCCGGCGCCATGCCGTTGCTGATCCCCGCCGATCCGCGCTTTGTCTCGGTCGAGGAACTGTTGGCGAATTTCTCGGGCTTCCTGTTCACCGGTGGACGACCCAACATCCATCCCGAGGAATACGGCGAGGCCGAGACCGAAGCCCATGGCGCGTTCGACCGTGCCCGCGATGCGATCACCCTGCCGCTGATCCGCGCCTGCGTCGAGCGCGGCCAGCCCTTCCTTGGCATCTGCCGCGGGTTCCAGGAGGTCAATGTCGCCCTGGGCGGCAGCCTGCATCCGGAAATCCGCGATCTGCCGGGGCGGATGAACCACCGGATGCCGCCCGATGGCACGCTGCACGAGAAGTTCGAATTGCGCCACACCGTCCGCTTCACCGACAACGGGCCGTTCAACCGCCTTCTTGGCACGCGCGAAGTTTTCACCAACACGTTGCACGGGCAGGGCGTGAAAACCCCCGGTCCGCGCATCGTCATCGATGGCTGGGCCGAGGACGAGACGCCCGAGGCGCTCTATGTGCGCGATGCGCCCGGCTTCACCCTGTCGGTGCAATGGCATCCGGAATGGAACGCGGCCAACGATCCGGTCTCGCGCCCCCTGTTCGAAGCCTTTGGCGCGGCGGTGCGCGACTGGGCCTTGGGTCAGCGCAGCGGCAGTTTGCGCAGCGCCTGAAGCGGCTTTTCCATGATCGCGTTGTCCAGCTTCTGGCCCCGGATTTCGACGGTCTGATGCGTGACCAGCCGCCAGCCCATGCGCTGAAAGAACGGCTGCGCCCTGAGACTGGCCTCGGTCGTCAGGCGGGACAGGCCGCGCGCCTGCGCTTCGGCCAGAACCCTGTCGTGCAGGGCGTCGGCGACACCTTGGCCCATGACACGCGGCAGCACGAATGCCAGATCCAGATGGCCGTCGCGACCCAGTGTCATGAACCCCACAGGATTGTCGTGCTGTTCCGCGACGAAGGTCAGGTGATCGCCCAAACGGTCGCCCCAATCGGGTGGGCAATGCTGCGCCGCGCCCGACCACGCGTCCCGCTGTGCTGCTGAATATTGCGCTTGTGCGCCGACCTGCACGGCTTCGACGAAAATCCGGCGCAGCGCGGGTGCATCGGTGGCGATATAGGGACGAACGCGGGTCATGGAGCATCCTTTCCAGCCTGCCTGCGCAGGCGCAAGCGAAACTCGGTCGATTGGGACGCGTGTCGGTCATCCGGATCAGGTGGGCTTCTCCTTCTTTGGTCTACAATTGCTGCACTGCGGCTATTTGTGTTTGAAATATTCGCCTGAGCCGTCTAAGAGACGGGAAATATTGTTGCGCCAGCCCCGGCGCGGAACAGGTGAATCGGACCGATCGCTATGGACCTGCTGTCAAAATGGCTCGATTGGCCGCCACTCTGGCTGGCGCTGTTCCTTGGGCTCGCGCGGGTCCAGTCGCAAAGCCTGCCCCTGGGTGGGTTTCCTGGTGCCGGCTTCGATCTGTTGGCCGGTCTGTGTATCGGCGCGGGGCTGATCGTGATGGCGCTGGCCGTGCTGGAACTTCGGCGTCAGCGCACAACGATCGTGCCGCACCGCGTACCGGACCAACTGGCGCAGGAAGGCATCTTCCGGCGCAGTCGCAACCCGATCTATCTGGGCGACACGCTGGTTCTGGTGGGGTTCGTCCTCTACTGGGACGCCGTGCCGTCGCTTCTGCTGGTGCCGTTGTTCATGTGGGTGATCACCGATCGGTTCATCCAGAAGGAAGAGGCGGCAATGGCCGAGAAATTCGGACCGCAGTTTGATGCCTACGCTGCGAAAACAAGACGCTGGATCTGAGACTTGCGGGGCGCGGCCCCGGACGCAACATCTGAAGGGAGTTGGAGTTTTGAAGTTAGGAGTACCCAAGGAGTTATATCCTGGCGAGTGTCGGGTTGCCTTGACGCCGCAGTCTGCGGGTCAGTTGGGCAAGCTGGGCTATGCGTGTCTGGTTGAGTCCGGGGCCGGGGCTGCGGCGGGG
>NZ_JACNMU010000006.1 GCF_014901205.1 Meridianimarinicoccus sp. MJW13 | reverse complement strand
GCCCCGGCAACAGTCGGGGCGTTTGCTTGCCCGGCGTTAGGGTTCATTCCGCAAGGGGCGGACAATTGCTTGACGATCGCCTATATTGGGTCAAGAGCAGCGTATCGGGAGAACCCCGGACCATAGATTCTGGAGCAGAAACTCATGTCCCGCCCCATTTTGGCCCTGGCCGGCCTTGTCGTCCTTGCCGTCGGCACCTTCACCCTCGTCAGCGAGGATCGTGTCGGCAGCAGCGTGGCACCACTTGCCATGGAAACCGCGTCGACCGCCGGTCTTGTGCCGCAGGCCGCCCCCGCAACCCCGACCCGCGACGGGTATTCGACGGACCGGTTGTCGCAATCCTATGGCACCGTGTGTGAAACGCCCCGCGGCGAATGCACGGTCTCGCCGAAGCCGATCAATGGCTTTTGCACCTGCAATGGCGCGCCGGGCAAGATCATTCGCTAGACGTCAGTCGTCTTCCAGCACGCAGGCATCGACACGCGGATTGTGCGCGATCCGCACCGACTGCTTGTCGCGCCCCTCGCTGGTCCAGACTTCCAGAAGGCGTTTGACCCGTGCCGGGTCGTCTCCGGTCGCCACGGGCAGTCCTTCGAAATGGGCCAGGATCCCGCGCATGTCGGGCATCACCTCGATCCGGTTGGCCTTGATCCCGTCCAGCGTGACCACAGTGGAGCGCCACAGCCGTTCGCCCGAGATGGCGATGGTCAGATCGCCGCTTTCCCGCACCCCGTAGCAGATCTGCAGCCGGGACGTCTTGATCCGCGGTCCGCTGACAAGGCTGGTCGAAAACACCACGCCGTCCAGGGCCGGGTAATCGGGCGGCAGCTTCAGGGTTACGGTGCGTTTCTCAAAGCTGGGCATCAGTGCCGAGATGCGTTCATCAAGGGTCGCGGTGTTGTACGCTTCGCGGTTCAGCGGCACCCGGTCGATGTCGAGGAATCCCTTCCAGATTTCCAGCTCGAGCTGGTCCAGATAGGCAGGCACAGACACCAGCACCAGTTGCGAGGCGATCATCGGCTTCTTGATGCCCTCTTTGACGATGGACCAGCCGAAGTCGAAGATCTTGGAAGCGTCATCCACATCGCCACGCCGTCCTTCGCCCGAAGCGAAATTGATCAGGCTGGGGCGGGCCTCGACGCTGCGCTCCTGCTCTTGCAGGCCGAAGGACAGGGCGGCACCCAGGTTGGGCAGGCCGCTCAATCCGCCGGTCAGTGCCTGCCGTTCGCCAGTTTCGCTGACCACGCCGCTGACGTCGCCGCGCGGGAAGGCGGCATAGGTGTAGCTTTCGACCTGCGTCATGCGTTTGAGGAAGCTGAAGGCCCCCAGCCGAAAATACAGGGCCTCGCCGGAAAAGCAGCGGCTTTTCATCTCAGGGGGCGCGCTGCTGCCGATAAAGAACCACGGCTCGTTCTCGGCGATATTGAGAAAGCACAATTGGGACGGAGAGTCTTCGGTGTCGGCAACATTGGTCGCCATATCCGTCAGCGCGTTCAAGGTCGGTGTGTCCAGGGCTGCGCCCACCGCGTCGCGCGCCTCGCGGGATTCCTCGCGGAACTGCGCCCAGACAGATGATGTTCCCGACAGGCAGCGATCCGTCTGGCAATCCACAGGCCGCCAGCCCGATCCAAGGAAGATCTGCTCATCCTCGGGCGCCAGCGCCTGATCGACAAAGACAAGCGGCACTTCCAGCCCGTCCAGCGTCAGGTCCACCGACGCGCCGCAAATCTCGGGCCCGGTATCGGGGCGCGTAGTGACGCGCACTTCGAACATCCGTCCCCAGGGGTCGGGCAGTTGAAACCGGTTCGCAAATCCGATCCGGCTTTCCAGAAATTCAGCGACACTGGGATCCTTGCCCTCGGCAGTCTGCAGCAGGCAAAAGCCCGAGGCTTCATCCTCCATCAGGCCGAGATAGCTGTCGCCCAGGGTGATTTCGCGGCGCGGCATCCGCAGCACGAAGTAGAGCGAGTCATCGACCGCAGCGGTTTCGCCGAAGGCCTGCCGCAATCCCCACCTTCCCGCCGCCGACAGCGTGCCGTTCTGATTGCACAGCGGGCGGTTGAGTTCGATCGCGATCTCCTCGCGGGGGCGTTGGCACAGGACGGCCTCGTCGCCCTTGTGCTCGTTCAAACGCTGTTCGACGCTGTCGCGCCAGGCGTCGAAATGGGTGTCGAGACGATCAAGAATTTCCAGGTCGGCGCGATCCTGCTGGGCCAGTCGGGCCTCTTTCTCGGGATCGTAGACGCGTCCGAAATGCTGGGCCAGTTCCGCCGGCGACCGGGTGAGGAATTCCAGCGGGTTCGACGACATGCGCACGATCACCGTGGGGCTGAGCGTGGCCTTGGTGCCGGGCAGAACCGCGGTGTCGAACTTCAGCCCGAAGACGGTGTTGCCCGACAGGTCGTGCCGATCATCCAGCGAGTTTTCCAGGATCAACTGCCGGATCTTGTCGCGCGCCGCCGATTGCAGTTCAAACCTGGCGCGGAAGGGGATCTCTTCCGTTTCGGGGATGTTGATGGTGACCTGATTGGGCGTGGCGGCGGCGTCGGGTGCTGCCGCTTTCCCACCGGGTGCCGCACTGAGATTGATGTTTGCGTTGGTTTCCAGAATCCGGCTGACGCGCTGGTCGATGAAGCTGCTGCCATCGGCATCGATTTCATCCAGCTTGCCGCGCAACCAGGCGTCCTGCCGGTAGCGGTCGTTGACCAGCCGTTGCCGGGTATAGACCTCGGGGCTTTCCACGAAGATCAGCCCGGACTTGCCGCGCGCATCATTGATCGTGGAGCGGACACGCTCGATCCCGTCCACGAGGAAGGGAAACGCCAGGGTGAACATCCAGTAGAGCAGGAGGGTGTAGGCCAGTACCCCCGGCAGGATCAGAAGTTTACGCCACATGGCGCGAGGGTGACATGGTTAACGCCGCCCTGTCGAGCGATTTAACATTGCGTCAGGGTCTGGAAACCCACCGGGTCGGTCCGGGGCAAATGCCTGAAAAAACAGCGCGGATTCAGGGTACCCAAAAAACTGGGGACAGGACCGGTCTTCGCTTTGCCAAACAGCCTGAAGTTGTTTTCCCTCACTTGATAATAGAATGACAAACTTATTGGAGACAGGAATGAGGATTCTTCCTTTCGTTTTTTCCGCATGCCTTGCTTCACTGGCAGGCGGCGCACAGTCGGCATCCCTGACTTTGGTCAACGAGGCGACACTGGAGCCTCCAAGTCACGGCGATCGTTTGGGCTATACCATAGAAATGCTGGACGGTTTGGCGTTGATCGGGGCCAGTCGCCACAATCACGACAACGGTTCAGCCTTCCTGTACGATTACGCAGGCAGCCAACTGCAGTCCTTTCTTGTGCCGCTGGATCTTAACAATTTGCGTGCCGAGACCATCGCATTGGGCACAAGCCATGCCGCCTTGGCCAGCGTCAACTTCAAGAACGATGGACGGAACAAATCCGGAATCGCCTTTCTCTATAACTTCGATGGCAGCGTTGCCGCCACGGTCCATGCGCCGACCCTCAAGAAACTGCCGAACTTCGGTGAAACCATGGGGCTAGTCGGGGACAGCTGGTTCGTCGGGGCCCCCAACGACAAGGCGGCCACCACGGGCGGCGGAGCCGTCTATCTGTACGACACCGACGGAAATCTACTGAAGACGCTGTTCGAGCCGACTCCAACGGCATCAAACAGCTTTGGCGTGTACATGGATGTTGTCGGTGACAAGATCGTCATCGGATCCAACAGTGCGTCCTACGTCTACGATGCGGCAGGCAATCTTCTGGAAACGCGCGACATCTCCGGCGGCCGCCCATACCAAGAAGAAACAACAGTCTACTTCGAAGACAGTGTGTTGAAAGACGGTACACTGTATTCAACGGACGCCCCTACGTACGGGACACGGCCGGTCGTGATCGCCTCGCTGGCCAGGCTGGATGGCGACACACTCATTGCAAGTCACCCAGTAGGCTATGTTGATGGCCTTATGCCGCCGGCTGGGTCAGGTTCTACACGGTGGACGGGCTCGGCCCCGATGGCATGACGCCGGTCCCACTTCCTGCAAGCCTGCCCCTGTTGCTGGCGGGCCTGGTCGGACTGGGGGTTGCCGGACGGCGCGCCCGCGCTGATTGATCCGCTTGTCCCGACACGGCAAGGTCGCCCCCAGGGGGGGCGGCTTTTTCTTTGGCCGGATTCAGGCCCGCGCGCGTTCCGCCAGTACCGCCTTCAGATCGAAGGCCGCGCGCATCAGGCGGCGGGTATAGTCGGTCTGCGGGGCGTCAAAGATCTGCGCGGTCGGGCCGGCCTCGACCACATCACCGTCCTTCATCACCATCACCCGATCCGACAACGCCTGCACGACTGACAGATCATGGCTGATGAAGATGTAGCTCATGCCATAGCGCGCTTGCAGGTCGCGCAGCAGGGCGATGATCGACTTCTGGACCGAACGGTCCAGCGCCGAGGTCGGCTCGTCCAGCACGATCAGGGTCGGATGCAGCACCAGCGCGCGGGCGATGGCGATACGTTGGCGCTGGCCGCCCGAGAATTCATGCGGGAAACGGTTGCGCACCGACGGGTCCAGTTCGACCTCGGTCAGCGCCTGTTTGGCACGCGCATCCCGTTCCTTGGCCGAGATCGACGGGGCGTGCACCAGCAGCCCCTCGGTGATGATCTCGCCCACGGTCATGCGCGGGCTGAGCGAGCCATAGGGATCCTGAAACACCATCTGCAGGGTCTTGCGATAGGGGCGCATCTGCGCCCGGTCGAGACCGGAAATGTCATCGCCCATGAACACCACGCGGCCTTCGCCGGGCAGCAGTTGCAACAGGCAGCGGCCAAGGGTGGATTTGCCCGACCCGCTTTCCCCGACGATGCCCAGGGTTTCCCCCGTGCGCAGGCTGAGCGAGACGCCCTTGACGGCGGCGACGCCGGGGCTGGCCTTGCCCAGCCAATTGCGGTTGCCGCCAAAGGTGATGCCCACGTCTTCGGCCGACAGGATGGTTTCGGCACTGTCGTCCACCGGCGCCTTGCGGCCCTCGGGTTCCGCGGCCAGAAGCATCCGCGTGTAATCCTCGCGCGGGGCCGAGAAGATCTGAGCGGCTGGGCCGTGTTCCACCACCTGACCGGCCCGCATCACATAGACCCGGTCGGCAAACGCCTCGACGATGCCCAGATCATGGGTGATGAACAGGATCGCCATGCCCATCTTTTCCTGAAGCTCTGCCAAAAGGCCCAGGATTTCTGCCTGAATGGTCACATCCAGCGCGGTGGTCGGTTCGTCCGCGATCAGCAGGTCGGGGTTGTTGGCCAGCGCCATGGCGATCATCACCCGCTGCCGCTGGCCGCCGGACAATTCATGCGGATAGGCCTTCAGCCGTTCCTTCGCACGCGGGATCTGCACCAGTTCCAGCAACTCCAGTGCGCGGGCCGAGGCCGCCCGTCGCGACAGGCCACCATGCACCGTCAACGGTTCGCTGATCTGACGCTCGATGGTATAGAGCGGATCGAGCGAGGTCATCGGTTCCTGAAAGATCATGGTGACATGCTTGCCCCGGATCTTGTTCAACTGCCGTTTGCTTTTGCCCAGCAGGTTTTCACCATGATAGCGCGCAGCCCCTGTCGCATGGCCGTTCGAGGCCAGAAGCCCCATGGCCGCCATCATCACCTGGCTTTTGCCCGAACCGCTTTCGCCCACCACCGCCACGGTTTCACCCGGGTCGATGGTCATGGACACGCCGCGCACGGCTTCGACCATTCCGTCCGGCGTATCAAAGCTGACGTGGATATCGTCGATTTCCAGAATTGGCTGTTGGGACACGCGGGCCTCCGCTTGAGTCAGTTTCCCTGATTTCTCTCTTCGAAACGCTGAAGCAGGCGGATGTTCAGGTCAAGCACGACATCAAGGAAACCCGTGACCGCAGGCCAAACGCGTCTTCCGCGGAACGTCGAATCGGTGTCCTTCAGGTTGAGGAATTCTCCTCAGGCAAAAAACCAGTATTGAAAATATGCATATTTTATGGTTAACGTGACGGCAATTTTTTTGCTTGGAGGCGTAAATTCATGAAACATTTGCTTGTTTGCACGACTTTTGTGGCAATCTTGGCAAGTCCCTTGTCTGCCGCAACCTACAGTCCCGGTGTCTTGCAGTTCAGTACATCCGGCGCACAAAGCGCGTGGGGCACTGGCCCTGCGCAACAGTTGAGCGGAAAGCAGGTCTTCAGTCATTCGTTTGACGAAACCGCAACCCTGGGCTTCATGACCCCGCCAACCGATATTCCCAACCCGTTGTATGTTACAGAAAAGGCGGCTTACGACACGGCCTATGGCGTCTATCTGGGTCTGCTGTGGACCCACAACAACGTTACGCTGCCGGCCTATGACGCTGCAAAAGTCGCTTACGATACCTGCCGCGATACCTTGGGTCCTTTATGCCAACTTGGTTCGCCATCGGAGCCGCCCGCCCCAACGGCGCCTACACCGCCCACGTCATCTCCAACCATAACCGTCGGCAAGACCGGAACGACCGGAACCGTGGATGTGGACGGCAAGGTCGGGGTTGAATTCAGCTATGCGGCCACGGCCGGATCTGTGACTCCCAATGTCGATTTCACCGCCAGTGCCGTTATTCCCGATCAGGTGACGGCCGGCACCTTCTTTCAGCTTGGCAGTTCGACCTCGGCCCTTGTGGGGGGCGAGATCAATGCGGTGTCCCCCGGCATCTCGGCCGCGATCAACGGCATTCTGGATGTCAAGGTGGATGCCAGCGGCGAAGCCTGCCTGACCGGAAACTGCACGTCCGGCAGCACAACGCTGGTCGATGTGGATGAAACCATCGAACTTCTGTCGGTCGACAACACCGAGGTGAAATTCATCGACGGGGTCCTCAGCCGTATCGATCCGACCGGCACCCTGAAACTTGCGTTTCCAGTGGCCAGTGCCAACACCCAGTTGTTCAAGGGCATTCCGGTGACGCCGCAAAGCTCTCCGGCCATCGTTACGGTCAATGGCATTCAGATTGCCCCGGTAATAGGGTCGCCGCAAACGCCGGCGCCACCGCTGATCGAACTGGCCAATGGCGTGGTGGGGTTTCCCAATCTGGATTTCACAGGGTCCCTGGCCAACAACAAGATCTCGGCCAGTGGAACGGGAACCCTGCTGGACATCAACCTCGATCTTGACGGGATCACCAATCTGATCAATCCGACCGTGCCGCCCGGGGGGGCGTCCGTGACCTTCGGACCTGCGGCCCTGAACGCTGCGGCGACGCTGGAGGCCTTTGACGTCAACGCTGGGCCGACGATCGACCTGGTACAGGATTTTGACCTGATGGCCGGACTGGACGTGACCTTGCAGTTCGACAACCCGGTCCTGGCCCAAGATGTGCAGACCATTCCGTATATATGTGGGTTCACCGGACCGATCACCAGCCCTAAACCCAAATACTGCACAACGACCATCCCGATAGTGAAAGCGATCAGCAGTTGGACCGGGTCCTGGAACAACCTTCCGAGTATCGCGCTCTTTTCGGACGTCACGGTCACACCGACGTTCTCGCTCACCGCGCAACTGATGAGCAAACTGGCCCTGCAGTTCGGGATCGAGCTTGAGGCCCTGATCGGGTTGGGGGGCATCAATGTGGGTCCGCTGGCGGCAAGCTTCGGGCCAATTCTGGACTTCAACTTCCCGATCCAGCCCGACTGGGCGCGCGTGGATCTGTTCAACCAGATCTTCTCGCTGGGTGGCTTCAACTCCATCGTGGGGGCGCCGTTCTCCATCGCGGCCAGCTTCCCCGGCACCGCACCTCCGGGTACGCCGCCCACGGCGCCCGTGCCGCTGCCCCCGGCGGCCTTGTTGCTGTTGGGCGGGCTGGGAGCCTTGCGCCTGCTCAGGCGCCGCAAGGCCTGACAATGTGACAAGGCCCGCCAAGCATCAGCTTGGCGGGCCTTTTCCTGCGCGGCGCCCCTGACCGGCGCGGCAGAGTTCACACGGGGTCAGCGATCCTTGGGATCCAGCGCATCGCGCAACCCGTCCCCCAGGAAGTTCAGGGCAAACAGCAGCACGGTCAGGGTCAGCGACGGCCACAGCAGCATGTAGGGCGCACCGCGCATGTCCTTGGCGCCCTCCGAGATCAGCACGCCCAGCGAGGTCAGCGGCTCTTGCACCCCCAGCCCCAGGAACGACAGGAAGCTTTCCAGCAGGATCACCTTGGGCACCAGAAGCGTCATGTAGATGATCACCGGACCCAGCGTGTTGGGAATGATGTGCCGACGCAGGATGCCGGCAGACCCGACGCCCAGGGCATCCGCCGCCTGCACGAATTCGCGTTGTCGCAGCGAGATGGTCTGCCCGCGCACGATCCGCGCCATGTCCAGCCATTCCACCAGGCCCACGGCAATGAACATCAGGATCACGTTGCGCCCGAAGAACACCACCAGCAGGATCACGAAGAAGATGAAGGGCAGGGAATACAGGATATCCACCACCCGCATCATCATCGCATCAATCCGCCCGCCCAGATAGCCCGCCGCCGCACCGTAGGCAACACCGACCAGCAGCGACACCCCGGTGGCCAGCGCCCCGATGAACATGGAAATCCGCACCGAGATCAGAACCCGCGACAGCAGATCCCGGCCATTGGCATCGGTGCCGAAGAAGAAGTGATAGCGCGCCACATCCGCCTCGATCACCGCCGAGGTGCCGTCGGGCGACATCTCGACAACCCGCGCGTTGGAAAACAGGTTGGAGCGATCCACATAGCGCGTCACGCGCGGATCTATCTCACGGTGCGACGTGGCGGTGACACGCAGAGTGTTGCCCTCGACCGAAATCTCCTCCGGCGCCAGGCGGGCGCGAGTCAGAACCTTTTCGGCCGCCGGGATCACGGTATCGACGCGCGGATAGGCCTTCAGGCTGGCCGGTACCTTGACGAATTCGGGGTAGACCTTGGAATAGTCATGCGGCGCCACCATCGGCCCAAAGATCCCGGCCAGCAGCAGAAAGACCAGGATCCAGATCGAAGCCATGGCGGCATGGTTCTTGCGCAGCCGCAGCCAGGCCGTCGCCCAAAGCGAGCGGCTGGGGGCGGAGATATCCATGGTGGTGTCAGCCATGCGGGCCTCCAGTCATGCCGTGGCCGGTGCGGCGGTGTCGGGTTTGAGTATTTTTGCCAAGAAGAAACACCGGACAATGTAGCCAGACATGCTTTCTTCTTGGCTGAAATACTCCCGCCGGAGGCGGCGAAGGGCGGGCCACAGGCGTGCGATCAATCATAACGGACTCGCGGGTCAAGTGCGGCATAGAGAATGTCCACGATCAGGTTGAAGAGCACCACGAAGACCGCCACGATGATGACCGTGCCCATCACCAGCGTGTAATCACGGTTCAGCGCGCCGGTGACGAAATACCGGCCGATCCCTGGCAGACCAAATATCTGTTCGATCACGATGGAGCCGGTCAGCAGGGCCGCCGCCGCCGGACCCAGATAGCTGACCGCGGGCAGGCAGGCGGCGCGCAGGGCGTGGGTGATGACAATCATCCTTGTGGGCAGGCCATAGGCGCGCGCGGTGCGCACGTGGTCCGATCGCAAGGCCTCGATCATCGCGCCGCGGATCAGGCGTGCGACCACCGCCACTTGTGGCAGTGCCAGGGCGATCACGGGCAGGACGAGGTTCGGGGCCGCTCCGTTGTTCCAGCCGCCCGCCGGCAGCCAGCTGAGCCAGACACCGAAGATCAGCGCCAGCAGGGGGGCCAGCACGAAGTTGGGCACCGTGATGCCGAAGGTGGCGGTGGCGATCACCGCATAGTCGATCCAGGTGTTCTGGCGCAGCGCCGCAATGCAGCCCAGAACGCCGCCCATGACCAGGGCCAGCAGCAGCGCCAGCGCCCCCAGTTTCATGGACACCGGCAGACCGGCGGCCAGAAGCTCGGCGACGGTGAAGTCGCGATAGATGAACGACGGCCCCATGTCCCCGCGCATCAGGTTGCCAAGATAGTAGAAGAACTGTTCATAAAGCGGCTTGTCGAGGTGAAAGACCCGGTTGAGGTTTTCCATCACCGTCGGCTCCAGCGTGCGCTCCCGGTCGAAGGGGCCGCCCGGCGCCACGCGCATCAGGAAGAAAGACCCGGTGATGATCAGCAGCAGGGTCGGGATCGCCCCCAGCAGCCGGCGCAGGACATATCTGAACATGAAATCGCTTCCCGTCGGACCCCGGCCGGAACATCTCCGGCCGGGAGGGTTTCAGGGATTACTCGGAAATCGAGATGAAGCGCGAGCCGTGCACGTCCTGGATGTTCGGCTCCCAGCCTTGCAGCTTGTCGGAGACCAGGTTCATCGAGGAGTAGTAGAGCAGCGGCATCTGCGGCAGGTCGCGCAGGAACAGTTCCTCGGCTTCGGCCAGGATCGCGGCGCGTTCAGCCAGATCGACGGTGCCCGCAGCCTTGTCCAGCAGCGCGTCGTAGTCCGGGTTGTTGTAGTTGCCGTAGTTGAAGCCGGGGTTGTCGGCACGGTTCAGGAACAGGAAGTTCTGCGGATCGGAATAGTCGCCGATCCAGCCCGCGCGGGCGACGTCATGGCTTTTCTCGTCGCGCAGCATGGCGTAGTGGGCCGAGATGTCGCGCACGTTATAGGCCACGGAGACCCCCAGCGGTTCCCACATGGAGGCGATGGCGGTCGCCGTGTTCTTGTGGTTTTCCGAGGCGTTGTAGCTGATCTCGATCTCGATGGGATTGTCGGGGCCATAGCCCGCTTCGGCCAGCAGCGCGATGGCGGCGTCTTCGCGATCCAGCATCGGCAGATCGGCGTAATCCAGCATCGGCGGCTCGTCGACGTAGTTCGAGATGCCCGGCGGCACCAGGCTGTAGGCCGGCAGCATCGCGCCGCCCCAGATTTCCTCGGCCAGGAACTCGCGGTCGATGACCATGCTCAGGGCCTGGCGCACGCGTACATCGCTGATCGGATCGCGGGCGGTGTTCAGACCGTAGTAATAGGTGCCCAGATAGGGCGTCACCACCACCTGGTCGCCCAGTCGCGAGGTCAGGTCGGGCAGTTGCTCGGTGGCAATGTCATCGCAGGATTGCACTTCGGCGGCTTCGAAGCGGCGCGCACAGTTGGCGCGATCTTCGAACGGCAGATAGTGCACCGCTTCCAGCGCCACGTTGGCGGCATCGTGGAAGTTGGGGTTCTTGGTCAGGACAATCTTGTCGTTCGGGGTGAAGCTTTCCAGCGTGAAGGCGCCGTTGGACACCATGATGCCGGGCTGCACGAAGTCCTTGCCATGCGCCTCGACCGTGCCGGGATGCAGCGGCAGGCCGGTCTGGTGAGTCAGCAGTTCCAGGAAATAGGGCGTGGCCTGGGCCAGGGTGATTTCCAGCGTGTGATCGTCCAGCGCCTTGACGCCCAACTCACCGCCTTCGCCCTTGTTGATCGCCTCGGCCCCGGCGATCGGATAGAGGATGTTGGCGTATTTCGCGCCGGTGGCGGGATCCATGATGCGGTTCAGCGAGAACACGAAATCGCCCGCGGTCACCGGATCGCCGTTCGACCATTTCGCATCGTTGCGCAGCTTGAAGGTATAGACGGTGCCGTCCTCATTGACCTCCCAGCTTTCGGCAACGCCGGGCACGACCTTGGCCTTGTTGTCGTAGATCACCAGCCCCTCGTAGAGATCGCGCATGATATGCGCCTCGACGGTGGTCGAAGTCTTGTGCTGATCCAGTGTCTCGGGATCGCCGCTGTTGCCGCGCATGTAGGTGGCGGCCTGGGCAGCACCAAGGCTTGTGGCCAGCAATGTGGTGGCCAGAAGGCCCGCACGGAGGCTGTGGAGAGTCATGGGATCTTTCCTTCCTGTTGCGTGTCGTTGACTCGCGGTCTGTGCCGCTGTGCCGCAATTGAGTGAGATTTCGGTGGCGCGGTCAATGATAGTGTGGGCCTACCTTAGCGTCACCCGCTCTCATCGGGCAAATATTCGCGGAACGGGTCGGGTGCGGCGCTTGCCAACGCCCTGACGGGGGGGCTAGGTCGAAAGCCAATGCTGAAAGAGGTGTCCCATGTCCTGGGTTGAAAAGTTTCCCGGCCTCTCGCGGCTGGATCCCGATCTTCGCCGCCGGCTGGATCGCGACGGCAAGGTTCTGAAGGTGCCCGAGGGGAAGGTCATCTTTGGCCCCGGCAGCACCGCTGACAACCTGCTGCTGCTGATCTCGGGGACGGTGCGGGTGCAGCACCTGTCCGACAGCGGCCGCCAGATCGTCCTGTATCGCATCAACGCCGGCGAGAGTTGTGTCATGACCACCGCCTGCCTGATGGCCCATGATGCCTATTCCGCCGAGGGCATCACCGAATCCGAGATCGAGGCCGTGGCCATCCCGCGCGCCACGTTCGACGATCTGGTGGCGCGCTCGCCCGATTTCCGCAGCTTCGTGTTCGAAGCCTATTCCCGGCGCATCGCTGACCTGTTCCTTGTGATCGAGGAAGTGGCCTTCCAGCGGATCGACATCCGGCTGGCGCAGAAACTGCTGGATCTGGCGGGGCAGGGTGACCTTGTGCGCGCCACCCATCAGCAACTGGCCGGCGAATTGGGGACCGCGCGCGAAGTGGTCTCGCGGCAGTTGCAGGAGTTTCGCCGCCGCGACTGGATCACCCTGTCACGGGGCGAGATTGCCTTGTCCAACGTGGCTGCCATCCGGGCACTGGCAGAGGCCTGAAACCCGGCACCCCCGATTGTCTGCAAATATTCGCAGACTTTGGTGACAAGGTCACAGACCGCGCCGCCCCCGTGCCGTATCTTCAGGCCAAATCGCACTCTGGAGAGACTGTCATGACTGCCAATGTTGGAAAAATCGACCGAATCCTGCGCGCCGTGATTGGCGTGATCCTGCTGTTCGTGGCCCTGTCCGGCACCGTTTCGGGCGGCCTGTTCTGGCTGGTCCTTGTGGTGGGGGCCGTGATGCTGGCCACCTCGGCCATGAAATTCTGCCCCGCCTATCGACTGCTGGGCAAGAATACCTGCAATATGTGACCATCCTGTCTGCATCCGGCGCAATGTCGCAGGGCTTTCGCGGCGGCTGCAAACACATATATAAAACTGTATACGAATGCCGTGGTGCTTGCGCGGTCCGGTTCCCCCCTGATCCGGCCGCGCAAGCACCCGCAGTCAGGAGGACACATGGCAAACTATCCCGTAGATTCATCCGTCTCGCCGCAGGTGAAAGGCTTTTTCGACGAAGCCACCAACACCATCACCTATGTCGTGAAGGACCCCGGTTCGAACAGCTGTGCCATTGTCGATTCCGTGATGGACATCGACTATGCCGCCGGGCGGATTACCTATGACAACGCCGATGCGGTCATTGCCTATGTGCAGGACAACGGGCTGAAACTGGAATGGTTGCTGGAAACCCATGTGCACGCCGACCATCTGTCGGCGGCGCCTTACATCCAGGAAAAGCTGGGCGGCAAGATCGGCATCGGCGAGAAGATCACCGTGGTGCAGGACACCTTCGGCAAGGTCTTCAACGAAGGCACCGAGTTCCAGCGCGACGGCTCGCAGTTCGATGCGCTGTTCACTGATGGCGACACCTACAAGATCGGTGGCATGACCGGCTTTACCATGCACACCCCGGGCCACACGCCCGCCTGCATGGTGCATGTGATCGGTGATGCGGCCTTTGTCGGCGATACGCTGTTCATGCCCGATGGCGGTTCGGCACGGGCGGACTTCCCCGGCGGCGACGCGGGCGAGTTGTACGACTCGATCCAGAAGGTGCTGGCGCTGCCCGATGAAACCCGGCTGTTCATGTGCCACGACTACGGCCCCAACGGTCGCGATATCCAGTGGGAAACCACGGTGGCCGAGGAGAAGGCGCACAACATCCACGTCGGTGGCGGTAAGTCCAAGGACGAGTTCGTCAAGTTCCGCACCGAGCGTGACGCGCAACTGGCCATGCCGAAACTCATCATCCCGTCGTTGCAGGTCAACATGCGGGCCGGTGAGATCCCCGAGGACAAGGACGGCCGTCCGATGCTGAAAGTGCCGGTCAACGGCCTCTGATCCGGCCTTCGCGGAGCCTCGCCTCCGACCCTCTGGCCCGGCGCGCAGCGACCGGGCCACCCCCCCTACAGGAGACGCCTTTCCATGGATCCCAAATCCATCTCGCCCGAGCTGTCCGTCAGCCCGCAGATCACCGCTGCCGACGTTCCGGCGCTTGCCGAACAGGGCTTCCGGTCGATCATCTGCAACCGCCCCGACGGCGAGGGCATGGATCAGCCGACCTTCGAAGAAATCGAAGCCGCCGCGAAAGCGGCCGGGATCGAGGCGCGCTACCTGCCCATCGAACAGGGCAAGGTGACGGATATGGACGCGGCCGAATTCGGCAAGCTGCTGACCTATCTGCCGGGGCCGACGCTGGCCTATTGCCGCTCGGGCACGCGGTCGGCGACCCTGTGGTCGCTCAGCGTCGCCAAGACCAAGCCGACCTCGGACATTCTGGCCGCGACCAAGGCCGCGGGCTATGACATGGGCGGGGTGGTGCGGCGCATCGTCAACGGCGGCACGACCCCGCTGGATCAGGGTGACGCCAGCTTTGACATCGTCATCATCGGCGGCGGGGCCGCGGGCATCTCGGTGGCGGCCAGCCTTCAGGCGCGCCAGACCAATGCCGAGATCGCCATCATCGATCCCGCCGACATTCACTATTACCAGCCCGGCTGGACCATGGTCGGCGGCGGCATCTTCGATGCCAAGACCACGGCGCGCACCATGGGGTCGCTGATCCCCAAGGGCGTGCACTGGATCAAGGCCGCCGTGGCCGCCTTCGAGCCGCAGCACAATGCCGTCATCCTCGATGGCTGCCGGGTGGTGAAATATGGCCGTCTCGTGGTCTGCCCCGGCATCAAGCTGGATTGGCACAAGATCGAGGGGCTGGTGGATACGCTGGGCAAGAACGGCGTCACGTCGAACTATCGCTATGACCTTGCGCCCTACACCTGGAAACTGGTGCAGGAGTTGAAATCGGGCCGGGCGCTGTTCACCCAGCCGCCGATGCCGATCAAATGTGCAGGCGCGCCGCAAAAGGCCATGTATCTGTCGGCTGACCATTGGTTCAGATCCGGTGTGCTGAAGGACATCGAGATCGGGTTCCACAACGCCGGTGGCGTGCTGTTCGGGGTCAAGGACTATGTTCCGGCGCTGATGGAGTATGTCGAGAAATACGATGCCCGGTTGAACTTCTTCAACAATCTGGTGGCGGTCGATGGCCCCGCGAAGAAAGCCTGGTTCGATGTGGCCCAACCCGACACTCCGGTGGAACGGGTCGAAGTGGACTTCGACATGATGCATGTCTGCCCGCCGCAGACCGCGCCCGATTTCATCCGGGTCTCGCCGCTGGCCGATGCCGCCGGTTGGGTCGATGTGGATCAGGCGACCCTGCGCCACAAGACCTTTGACAACATCTGGTCGATGGGCGACGTGATGAACGCCCCCAACGCCAAGACCGCCGCCGCCGCGCGCAAGCAGGCCCCCGTGGTCGCCGAGAATATCGTGGCCGATATCCTGGGCAAAAGCCCGGTGGCGCAATACGACGGCTATGGCTCTTGCCCGCTGACGGTCGAGCGAGGCAAGATCGTGCTGGCCGAATTCGGCTATGGCGGCACCCTGAAACCCAGCTTTCCCAAATGGCTGGTGGATGGCACCAAGCCGACCCGTACCGCCTGGCTGTTGAAAGAGCAGATCCTGCCGCCAGTCTACTGGCTGGCGATGCTGCGCGGCAAGGAATGGATGGCCAAGCCCGAGGCCGTCACCGTCCGCTGACCGGCACACTTTCGTCCTCCGGCGGAGACCCCGAAAGGGGCCTCCGCACCCCTTTTCCGTAAGTGGTAACCTCCCATGTCCCAGCGCCCTTCGCTCCTGTCTCGTCTTGGTGGCGCCATGCCGATCCTGGATTGGGGCCGCAGCTATACCCGTGACACGCTGACCAGCGACATGGTGGCGGCGGTGATCGTCACGATTATGCTGATCCCGCAGTCGCTGGCCTATGCGCTGCTGGCGGGGTTGCCGCCCGAGATGGGGCTCTATGCGTCGATCCTGCCGCTGATCGCCTATGCCATCTTCGGCACCTCGCGGGCGCTGTCGGTGGGGCCGGTGGCGGTGGCCTCGTTGATGACGGCGGCGGCGGTGGGCAACCTGGCGCTGCAGGGGACGGCGGAATACATCGCGGCGGCCATCGTGCTGGCCTTCCTGTCGGGGCTGATCCTGCTGGCCATGGGCGTGCTGCGGCTGGGGTTTCTGGCCAACTTCCTCAGCCACCCGGTGATTGCCGGCTTCATCACCGCCAGCGGCATCCTGATCGCGGCCAGCCAGATGAAACACATCCTTGGGGTGCAGGCCTCGGGTCACAATCTGGTCGAGATCCTGCACGCGCTGGTCATCCAGATCCCCAATGCCAGCCTCTGGACCCTGCTGATCGGCGGCAGTTCCATGGCCTTCCTGTTCTGGGTGCGCAAGGGGCTGAAGCCGGCGCTGCTGTCGCTGGGCCTGCCGCCGCGTCTGGCTGAAATCCTTGCCAAGGCCGGGCCGGTCGCAGCTGTTGCGGTGACGACGCTGGTCGTGGCGCTGTTCGGTCTGAACGAGGCCGGCGTGGCCATCGTCGGCGAGGTGCCCAGCGGCCTGCCGCCGCTGACGGTGCCGCAATTCGATGCCGACGTCTGGAGCAGCCTGTTCGTCTCGGCCCTGCTGATCTCGGTCATCGGCTTCGTCGAATCCGTCTCGGTGGCGCAGACACTGGCGGCCAAGCGCCGTCAGCGCATCGTGCCGGATCAGGAATTGATCGGGTTGGGCGCATCGAACGTCGCCTCGGCCATCTCGGGCGGCTATCCGGTGACCGGCGGGTTTTCCCGGTCGGTGGTGAATTTCGACGCCGGAGCGGAAACCCCGGCGGCAGGGGCCTACACGGCCATTGGTATCGCGGTGGCGGCGCTGTTCCTGACGCCGCTGATCTTCTTTCTGCCCAAGGCGACGCTGGCCGCGACCATCGTGGTGGCGGTTTTGTCGCTGGTGGATCTGTCGATCCTGAAACGCACATGGATCTATTCGCGTGCCGACTTTACCGCCGTGGCGGCGACCATCGTGCTGACGCTGGGTTTCGGGGTCGAGATCGGGGTGCTGGCCGGGGTGATCCTGTCCATCGCGCTGCATCTCTACAAGACATCGCGCCCGCATATCGCCGAGGTCGGGCTGGTGCCCGGCACCGAACATTTCCGTAACATCCTGCGCCACAAGGTTCTGACCGATCCGCGCGTGTTGACCATCCGCATCGACGAGAGCCTCTATTTCGCCAACGCGCGCTATCTTGAGGACTATGTGCTGGATCGCGTGGTCGGCGACAGCGCGCTGCGCCATGTCATCATCATGTGCTCGGCGGTGAACGAGATCGACATGAGTGCGCTTGAAAGCCTTGAAGCGATCAACCATCGGCTCGACAGCATGGGCATTCGCCTGCACCTGTCCGAGGTCAAGGGCCCGGTCATGGATCGCCTGCAACGCAGCGACTTCCTTGAGGAACTGACCGGCAAGGTCTTCCTGTCGCAACACGGCGCGGTGGAGGAGGTGGTCGCCCTGTGCGACACACCGCCAGAGGATCCGAAAGCCACCGCGGCCCAATAGACGGGGGCCGCGGACTTTCTCAGATCAGGGGGGCGGTCGCGTCAGGCCGCCGACCCGATGGCCAAGAGATTGCACAACTCGGTATTGTCTTCGGTCAGTTCGGCCAATGTGACCTTGTCGAGCGTCGCATAAAAGGCATTCAACGCCCGGCAGAAGGCCCCGCGCAAGCGGCAGCAACCGGCCAGCGGGCAGTTGTTGTCGGCCCCGGCGAAGCATTCGGCGAAGGGCACGTCGCTTTCCAGAAGTCGGCAGATTTCGCCCACCGTGATGCTTTCGGGCGAACGCGCAAGTTGCACGCCGCCGTTGCGGCCACGGGTGGTGGCGATAAACCCGGCTTGCCCGAGAAGATTGATGACCAGGCCCAGATGGTTGAGCGAGGCATTGCAAGCCTCGGCAATCTCGGCTTTCCGGACGATCCTTCCCGGATTGACGGCGCAGAACATCAAGGCCCGCATCGCAAGGTTGGTGCGTGTAGTCAGGCGCATCGCTGGATCTCCCTCAGGAAGTTTATCCCAAGAGACTACATCTTCCGACGGCGCAAACTTTGACATTGGTCAATTGACGCGTTGATAATGTGCCTTTTGCCCCGAACCGGCTGGCGCACCGGGTCAGCGCAGGATCGGCGGTGCTGTGGGGTCAGAACCCGGCGCCGGACGCCTGGACGGGTCCTGCGGGTCGGGCTGGGGCAGATCGAAGCGCAACCCGGTGCGGGCCAATCGGGCGGCAATCGCATCGCTGGCGGCGAAAAACGCAACGTCCAGCGCACCGGCTTCCAGCCCGGAAAAGGCCAGGGCCTCGTTCACCGCGCGGGCCAGCGCGGTTTCGGCGCCTTCGGTGGTGTCGACGAAGGCCAGCAGATGACTGCGCCGACCGCTTTCGTAGGTCACCGCACAGAGATAGGCGAGCCGCGCCCGCCCGGTCATCAGCGCAAGCTTGCCGTCCAGCGCGGTCAGCAGACTTTCGGGCAACCCCTTGGGGGGCGCCAGTTCGCGCGGGCGGTCTTCGGCCTCTTCGGGGGCATGCGCCAGCGTCTCGGCCAGCCAATCCACCGCCTCGGGCGGCAACAGGGTTTCCGACGGCGCGGTACCCAGGTTCAGCCCCAGCCCGACGCCCTGTTGTGCGATCATGGCGATCAGGGTGCGGCCCGACAGCGCCAGATAGGGCATGGTGCCTTCGGCAAACCCGGCAAGCCGTTCTTCAAGATCGAAGGCCAGCAGGAACTTGCCATCGTCGGTTTCGAAGATTTGCGGATCGACGGTCTCGTCACGGGCTTCCCGTTCCAGCAGCAAGAACAGCTCGGCATCGGCCAGACGTTCGAAGAAGCGCAGCCGCAGGGCGTCGTCGTCGGGGGCAGCCGCCATGGCGGCATGGGCATGGTCGAGCGGCGTGAGCGGGGTCATGGCATCTCCAGTATGGCGCGGACGCGCTGGCGCAGGTCGGGCAACAGGTCGGTTTCGAACCACGGGTGGCGTTTCAGCCATGCGGTATTGCGCCACGACGGATGAGGCAAGGGCAGGGCCTGCGGCAGGAAGCTGCGCCAGTCCTGTACCGTGGCCGTGACCCCGCCCTTGGCTGCCGCGCCCAGATGCCATTTCTGCGCGTAGCCGCCCACCACCAACAGCAGCCGCCGATGCGGCAGCTGCGGCATCACGCGGGCGTGCCAGGTGCGGGCGCACAGCGGCGGCGGCGGCAGGTCTGCACCCTTGGCATTGTAGCCGGGAAAGCAGAAGGCCATGGGCAGGACCGCCACCCGGTTGCGATCATAGAAGGCGTCGCGCGTCAGCCCCATCCAGTCGCGCAGCCGGTCGCCAGAGCGATCGTCGAAGGGCACGCCGCTGTCGTGCACCCGCGCGCCAGGCGCCTGTCCGGCCACCACGATCCGGGCCGAGCGCCGCAGCCAGACCACGGGGCGGGGCGCATGCGTCGTGGCGGTGGCGGCAAACCGGTCAGCGCACAGGCGGCAGTCCCGGATCTCGTCACACAGCGCGGTGAAGTCTTTCTGGCTCATGCATCGATGTTAGGCAGGATGAAGGGCGCGACAACGACTCATTGCATTGTTTCGACATTTCGATAAATATAGAAATATGGAACCAATATCTGAACTCGACCTCATCAAGGCCGCCTCGGCCTTCGCCGCCCTCGGATCCGAGCAGCGCCTTGCAGTGCTTGCCACGCTGGTTCGGGCCGGACCCGAAGGGCTGGTGATCGGCGAGCTGGGGCAACGCTGCGGCGTGCGCGGCTCGACCCTGACGCATCACCTGAAGATCCTCGCGCAGGCGGGGCTCATCTCCCAGACCAAGATTGGCCGTGCCACGGTGTGCGCCGCGGCCGCCTATGACGAGGTCAAGAACCTCTCGACCTTTCTGCTGACCAATTGCTGCGCCGATGCCAAGGCGCCTCACAAGGATCATGATCATGACCGATCTCTCAACCGCGCCTAGACCGCTGCCCGCCCTGTGGCGGCGTCTGGACAAGGTGCTTCTGGCCTTTGCGGTCGTGTTCGCGGCAGTGGCGGTGCTGGACGCCGCCGCCCTGGGCGGGATCGCGGCATCCACCGTATCCTCGCTGGCGCATACCGCACCCTATATCGCTTTTGCGGTGCTGGCCGTGGCTTATCTGAAAGCCACCGGGGCCGAGCATCTGGTGGCCGCCGCCTTCCACGGGCGCGAATTGCGGATGATCTTTCTGGCCGCGCTGATGGGCGGGCTGTCGCCGTTCTGTTCGTGCGAGATCATTCCCTTCATCGCCGGGCTTCTGGCGCTTGGGGCCCCGCTGTCGGCGGTCATGGCGCTTTGGCTGGCCTCTCCGCTGATGGATCCAGCGATGTTTGCCATCACCGCAGGTGCGATCGGGCTGGACTTCGCAATTGCAAAGACCGTGGTCGCGGTGTCGCTGGGGATCCTTGGCGGGCTGACGGTGATGGTCTTTGCCAGGTCGCCGGTCTTTGTCGATCCGCTGCGGACCCGTCCGGCGCGGACCGGCTGTTGCTCCAGCCACGCGCCCGTGGATGACAAGCCGGTCTGGAAATTCTGGGGCGATCCGGCCCGCCGCGCGACCTTTGGCACCACCGTGCGTGACAATTCCATTTTCCTGCTGAAGTGGCTGGCGCTGGCCTATCTGCTGGAATCCCTGATGCTGCGCTATGTGCCCGCCGATCTGATTGCGCAGGTGCTGGGCGGGCAGGGCGCTGGCCCGATCCTTCTGGGCGCGCTGGTGGGGGCTCCGGCCTATCTGAACGGCTATGCCGCCGTGCCACTGGTGGGCGGTCTGCTGGAACAGGGCATGAGCCCCGGTGCCGCCATGTCCTTCGTGGTTGCGGGCGGGGTCAGTTGCATCCCGGCGGCGGTGGCGGTCTGGGCGCTGGTCAAGCCGCGGGTCTTTGCCGCCTATGCCGTGCTGGGGCTGTCCGGCGCTGTCGCGGCGGGCTTTGCCTGGGCGGCCATCGCCTGACCTGCTGAGCCATCCTTCTGTTGCCAAGGGCGAGCCATCGGTTAGGCTCGCCCTAGTCACATGTACGTAACGGGGGGCACATGTACCGGGTCTGGAATTTCGTCACCAACTACTCCCTGCTGCTGATTGCCGGTGCCGTGCTGGCGCTGGTCTGGGCCAATCTCAACCCCCACAGCTATCATGATTTTGTCGAGTTCGTTCTGGTGGACGACTTCTTCATCGGCCACGCCCATCTGGACGAACATGGCCATGTGCATCGCACCCTGACCCTGCATTACCTTGTGAACGACGTGCTGATGGCCTTCTTCTTTGCCATCGCGGCCAAGGAAGTCTGGGAAGCGATCATCCTTGAAAACGGCTCGTTGCGCGGCAAGAAGGCGGCCACCCCGCTGTTTGCCACCGCCGGGGGCATGGTCGGGCCGGTCGCCGTCTATCTGGGGCTGGCAGCCTTTCTGGGCAGCGATGTCTACGACGCGGTGTCGCGCGGCTGGGCAATCCCCACGGCCACCGATATCGCCTTTTCCTACCTGGTGGGGCGCATCGTCTTTGGCGCGGGCCACCCCGCGGTGCGGTTCCTGCTGCTGCTGGCGATTGCCGACGATGCGGCGGGGCTGATCATTCTGGCAATCTTTTATCCCAGTGGCGAACTGGCACCTGAATGGCTGCTGCTGTCGCTGGGCGCGTCACTGGGCGTGTTCCTGCTGTTCAACTACCTGCCGCGCCGTCTGGACCGTGGTGACCAGTTGCGCCGCAATTCGACCTGGGTGCGCAAGACGCTGGGCTTCTGGCCCTATGCGGTGGCCGGTGCGCTCAGCTGGTACGGCTTTCAGGAAAGCGGCCTGCACCCGGCCTTGGGCTTGCTGCCGGTCGTACCCGCCATTCCCCATGCGGATCGCGCCTTCGGCATCTTCTCGGCCGCCGAGGCGCATCTGCACGACTTGCTGAACAAGATCGAACACGGGCTGAAGTACCCCGTCGAAATGGTGCTGTTCTTCTTCGGCCTGATGAACGCGGGCGTCGAGTTTTCCTCCATCGGCGCGCCCACGATCCTGGTGCTGGCCGGGTTGCTGGTGGGCAAACCCATCGGCATCCTGGCCTTTGGCTGGTTTGCCGCCGGACCCTTGCGGCTGGGTCTGGCCGAGGGAATGCGGACCATCGACCTGTTCGTGATCGGTTGCGTGGCCGCCATCGGCTTTACCGTTTCGCTGTTCATCGCCACCGTGGCCTTCGATGGCGGTGCCGTGCAGGAGGCCGCGAAGATGGGCGCGCTGTTCAGTTTCGCCGCCGCCATCATCTCGATCGTGGCGGGCAAGCTGACCGGCGTGCAGAAGCGCGAGTTGCCGGGCTGACCCGCCGCCCAGCCCCGTCCCCTGCCCACTGGTATCTCGGGCAGGGGGTGTTATCTGAAAGCCAACCGACATGCGCAGGCAGGAGAGCCTTACGATGAAAACCGTCACCATCCGCGATCTGACCATCGGCAATGACAGCCCGCTGACCGTCATCGCCGGGCCTTGCCAGCTGGAAAGCTATGACCACGCGGCGATGATTGCCGAGGCGATGAAGAAGGCCTGCGCCGCCGCCGGCGCCGGCTATGTCTTCAAGGCGTCCTATGACAAGGCCAACCGGACCTCGGTCTCGGGCAAGCGCGGGCTGGGGATGGACGCCGGCCTGGAGGTTCTGGCGAAAATCCGGCGCGAATTCGATGTGCCGACCCTGACCGACATCCATTCCGAAGCCCAATGCGCCCCGGTGGCCGAGGCCGTGGACATCCTGCAGATCCCCGCCTTCCTGTGTCGCCAGACCGATCTGCTGGTGGCGGCGGGCAACACCGGCGCGGTCATCAACATCAAGAAAGGCCAGTTCCTGGCACCCTGGGATATGGTGAATGTCGTCAAGAAAGTGGTAAGCACCGGCAACGACCGCATTCTGCTGACCGAGCGCGGCACCAGCTTCGGCTACAACACCCTCGTGGCCGATATGCGCGGGCTGCCAACCATGGCCAAGACCGGCTATCCGGTGGTGATGGACGCCACCCATTCAGTGCAGCAACCGGGCGGGCAGGGCGGTTCCTCGGGCGGTCAGCGGGAGTTTGCGCCGGTCATGGCCCGCTGTGCCGTGTCGCTGGGAATCGGGGCCGTTTTCATCGAAACCCACGAGGCCCCGGACACCGCCCCGTCGGATGGACCGAACATGATCCCGCTGGACCAGATGCCGGCGCTGGTGGCGTCGTTGATGCAGTTCGACGCGTTGGCCAAGGCCGATCCGCTGCGCGTCTGAGGTGCGCACGGACCGGGTCGCGCCGGTCTCGCGAACCTGTCGCGAGGGCAGGCAAAAAAATGCCTTCGGGCGGTGCAAAAAACTTCGATAAACGTCTTGCGCTGCCCGAACCAAAACCGTA
The DNA here is from genome assembly GCF_014901205.1 of Meridianimarinicoccus sp. MJW13. Lineage (GTDB taxonomy): Bacteria > Pseudomonadota > Alphaproteobacteria > Rhodobacterales > Rhodobacteraceae > Meridianimarinicoccus. The sequence continues at coordinate 296,573 of NZ_JACNMU010000006.1, read as the reverse complement.
GATACGCCCCCACGTTGGGGTGTAGCCAAGTGGTAAGGCAGCAGTTTTTGGTACTGTGTATCGTAGGTTCGAATCCTACCACCCCAGCCACTTTCCTTCTAAAGGTTTAGATCTGTACGACTGTGCGAAGGACGCGCGCGTGATCGTGAGTCCTGGGCCCGCGCTGGATGGTGTCAATGCGAGTCGCGCCGGCCAGCGCCCTGGTCAGAAGCCGGCCACCCGCTCTGTCAGCCAGATCACCGACACCCCCCCGATGGCGTAGCCAAGGACCTTCGTGCCGGGTGCGCCGGGGGCATGGAACGCCCTGGCCAGCACGGGAGCCATCCACCGCACCACCAGGAACACCGCGAGCACTCCGGCGACGAAGGTCAGTTGCCCCGCCTCGACCCCCAGATTGAAGGCCAGAAGGGCCAGCGGGATGTCCCCGGCGGGCAGGCCGATTTCAGACAGCGCACCTGCAAATCCAAGGCCATGCAGAAGCCCGAACAGGAAGGCGACAATCCATGGCGCGTTGGCGGTCAGATACGGTTTGCCGTCGCCTTGTTTCAGGATCTCTACCGCCAACAGCACGATAGACAGGGCAATAGCGGCCTCGACCGGCGGCGAGGGTACCGACAGCAGCCCCAGCGATGCCGCTGCCAGCGTGATGCTATGTGCCACCGTGAAGGCCGTAATGGCCCCCAGCAAGCGCCCCGGCGATTGCACCAGCACCAGAAGCGCAAAGACGAACAGCAGATGATCCAGCCCTTCCAGGATATGCTCCCAACCCAGCACGAGGTATTGCCAGAACACCGCCAGACCAGAGAGTTGTTCGGGCACCACAAGGCTGGGGGTATCGGCGGTCAGACGCGAGGTGATCACCGTTCCGTCCGCAGTCTGAAGGCGCGCAAGAACATCCGTTCGGGTGTTTTCCAGACCTTCGATGACGATTGTCGCCCCCTGCAATGTCTCGCTACAGGTCGCTTGCCACTGAGACACCCAGGCCTTGCCATCGGAAAAGGGAACCGGCCCGGTTGTGGGCGTGCAGAACGCGGGCAAACGGGCATCGATGCGCATGGGTCTGCCACTGACATCCGGCTTGCGCCAGAACACGCGCCAGCTTTGACCGGACAATTGCTCGAGGCTCAGGTAACCGGGATCAAGGGCATGGGCGCGCGTGGCATTGGGCATCGCCGCGACCAGCATCACCACCAGGAACCCCATTGCGGCCAGCCATCTCATTGCGTCACGATGTCCTGCAATTGGGCCGCATCGGGCAGGGCGATGTCATAGGTGTCTCGCAGCGCGGCCAGATAGGCGTCGGCAAGGATCTGGGACTGCTCCCGACGCCAGTCCGCCAGCACGTCGTCGCGCACTTCGGAAAGTGAGGGTTGGAGCGGCGCAACGCGATCCGTGATCCGCACAAGGTGCAGGCCGTAGCCCGAGCGGATGGGGCCGGCCCATTCGGTGTCCGCCACCTGCGCCATACTTTCAAAGAACCCCGTGCCGAACAGGCGATCCACCTGCTGGGGCAGGGCCGCCTCCATCGCCACGGGCAGAAGCGTGTTGGCACCGACCTGTGCGGGATCCTGACCGTCGGCCAACAGAGCGCTGCTTTGCCGGACGGCTTCCTGGGACGGTGTCTCGCCCAGATACACCTGCTGGAATGTTATCTGGCCCGGGTTGGAAAACCGTTCGGGATTGGCCTGCAAATACTGTTCCAGAACCGTGTCGTCGGGCACCAGCGTCTGGGACTCGGATTCCGCGAGAAACATCATTTTCTGGCGCAACCGATTGCGGATGACCGGATCATTGCGATCAAGCCCCAGCTTCAAGGCTTCGCGCACCAGAACCTCCTCGTCGACATATGAGGCAATCAGGGTGTCGAGTTCCTCTTGCACGGGCTGGCGGTTCCAGACACCGGCAAACTGCTGGGCCAAGGCACGCGCGTCGTCCTGGGAAATCAAGATGGCGTCTTGTGAGGGGGGCGGCGGCGCGTCGTCGTTGCGGATTGCGTAGACGACAAACAGGATCACCGCAAAGACGGCAAAGTGCAGGAGGGGTTCGCGAAGAATGCGTGCCAAGGGCGTCACCAGCGTTAGGGATGCCACATGTGACTTTCGCTGGACGGGGATTGCAAGGTCATATCTTGTCTCACCGATGGTGGCGGCAAGCCTGTGCAATCCATGAAGAATAGCCGGAAGCCGTCCGACCCCAGACCCTGGCCGTCGCGACATCCAGTCCCCTCTGGTCAAGGCATGGGATCGGCCGGCGGGACAGCGCGCGGAATGACCGGGCGCTGCCATGGTCGCCGACCGTATTGGTTACGAGAACAGCATCCCGCCGTTGATGTCGACGTTGGTTCCGGTGAGATACCCGGCGTCGTCGCTGGCAAGGAACAGCACCAGGTTGGCCACGTCCTCGGGCACGCCCTGTCGCTTGAGCGGTGCTGCGGCTTCCAATCCACGGCGGCCCGCATCAGGGGTGTGGATGTTATGGAAATCGGTGTCGATCATGCCCGGGCACAGCGCGTTGACGCGGATGTCCGGCCCCAGTTCCTTTGCAAGTCCGCGGGTCATGGTCATGATCGCACCCTTGGAGGTGCCATAGGCCACTGCGCCGTTGCCGCCGCCATCGCGGCCTGCCTGGCTGGCAATGTTGACGATGGCGCCCGCTTTCAGGTGCGGCAGGCAGGCTTTGATCATCAGGAAGGTGCTGGTCACGTTCAGGTCCATCACCGCCTGCCAATGCTCAAGTGACATTTCGGAAATGGTCTTGCGCGCGATCAGGCCGCCCGCGTTGTTGACCAGGACATCGACGCCGCCGAAGGTTTCGACCGTCTTCGCCACCAGCGCCTGCACATCTGCGGCCTTGCACAGGTCACCCTGAAGCGCGATGGCCTTGCCGCCGTTGTTTTCAATCTCTGCCACGGTTTCCTCGGCCCCGGCGCTGCTGGCGAAATAGTTGATCGCCACGTTCGCGCCTTCCGAGGCGAGCTTGATGGCACACGCCCTCCCGATGTCACGACCGCCGCCGGTGACGATTGCGGTTTTACCCTGCAGTTTCATGGTTTCTTGTCCTATCTTGAATGGATGACCGCACGGCCGTGTCGTGGTTTTTAACCGACCTTCGACCTATCTTTCCAGCTTCAGGAAATAGTCGAAGATTTCCGGAACGTTCCCATCCCCCATGCCGGCGGCGACGGCGGCCTGAAGGTTGTTCGAGGTACCTTCGGCAATCTCGGCGCGCGTGCCCATGTCCTCGGCCATCTTCAGGAAATAGCCCAGATCCTTGTTGGCGTTGTTGATCGAGAAGCCAAGATCGCTGACGCCATCGACCGCATAGTTCTTGCAGAACGCCATGAATGGCGAGTTCGACGGGCCGGTCGACATGATGTCGAAAAGCTGCTGGCGATCGACCCCGGCCCGGTCTGCGACGGCGAAGGCCTGGCTCATGGTGCAGACGGTGGTCATGCCCATGAAGTTGTTGATCAGCTTGGTCACATGACCCGCGCCGAGCGCGCCCAGGTAGAAGACGTTTTCGCCTTGCTGGTCGAGCACCGGCTTGACCTTCTCGAAGGTCTCCTTGTCTCCGGCAGCCATGATGTTCAGCAGGCCGTCCTTGGCATGTGCCGGGGTGCGGCCCAGCGGGGCGTCAACCATGCCCGCGCCTTTCGCGGCCAGATCGGCCCCGATCTTGCGGGTCGAGGCGGGGATGGAGGTGCCGAAATCGATCAGTACGGCGCCGTCCTTGATGCCCGCCAGAATGCCGTTGTCCCCGTAGACGATCTTCTCGACGACCTCGGATGTGGTCAGGCAGAGCATCACGATATCGCTGGCCGCGGCCAATTCCCGGGGCGAGGCGGCCTCGGTGGCGTTGCCACGGGCCAGAACCGTTGCCACGGCATCCTTGTTGAGGTCCATCACGACCAGTTCGAACCCCCTGTTCTGAAGGTTCTCCACCATATTGCCGCCCATGAGGCCGAGGCCAATGAAGCCGATGACGGGTTTGGTCATGCCGTGTACTCCCTAAGTCTGTTCTTTGTGATTGTTGGTTCAGAGAAAATCTTCGCGATGCGGCGTGAAGACATCGAGCAGTGTGCCCGCTTCAAGACAGGTCGCCCCGTGGACGATATCGGGTTGCTTGTACAGGGAGTCGCCGGCGGAAATGACATAGGTCTCATCGCCGACGGTGAACTCGAACTTGCCCGAAATGACATAGGTGATCTGTTCGTGCGGATGGCTGTGACGCGCTGCCACCGTGCCGGTCTCGAAGTGCACCTCGACGATCATCAGGTTGTCGTTGAAGGCGGCGACCTTTCGTGTCAGCCCGCCTCCGGCGTCGAACAGCTTGTTTTCAGCGCCGGGAAACAGGTTCTTTACGGTCATTGTCGGTCTCCGTGTCGTGCATTGCGGTGGGGCGGGGGTGGTGGCCCGCGCGCCCCTGTTTCGGGGTGCGTCAGGTCTTGGCGAATTTCTTCATCACGACGCGGAAGGTGTTTTCTTCCGGGTCGCTGAAGTAGAGGTCGGCGTCGTAGCCCTGATCGTCGAGGAAGTGGAAGATCCGCTTCGGCGCGCTCAGCTTGTAGGGCACCAGCAAGGTTGCGATGCGGTGCCGGGTGGCTTCGGGGTACTGCGCATGCAGGCAGGTGCTGACCGGCAGCCCTTCGTAATCCGCCGGATTGACGCCCGGAAAGCCGGTTTCCTGCGTCAGTTGCGGCTTGCCAGCCTCGGACCAGATGACCTGGCCGTAAAAGCCCGCGCGTTCGCCGGTGTAGCGGAACGAGGTCTTGCCCAGATCGTAGGGGGCGTTGGCGTGCAGCAGCCAGTCGACCGAGACCGGCGTCTCCGCATCGACGCTGTCGACGATGACGAAGTACGAGTTGCGGACGAAATAGACCTCGCGCTCGGCCAGCGTCACCTCGGGCGACAGGGTGCGATAGGCCGGGGTCGCGTCGCCCTTGATATAGATATGATCGTCGCGTTCCTCGGCGGTGATGATCCGGCCGGTCGCGGCCATCGCCATGGCCTTGTCCTTGTCAGCGTATTGGCCCTTGCCATTGATCAGGATGGCATTCTTGGACCGCGTCTGGCGCCGCCAGGTGCGATGCATGGACGAGTTGAAGGCCACGTAATAACCAGACTGGATCGCCAGATCCTCGCCATAGGCAGCCATGCAGAAAGCGTTCTGATCGCCGTGGCTGTGACTGATCGAGCCGAACTTGCTGGACTTGAACACGAACTGCACATGCTGGTCGGGATCGTCCATCGCGTGCTGAATCCCGACCCAGCCGATGCCTTCGAAATGACGCATGCCGCTTTCGGGGGGGGTGGCTTCGACAAAGGGGAAATCCGTGCGGTAAACCATCTCGTCAAAGCGCGTGTCCCACCAGCCCCAGTTATAGAAGGCCATCTCGGTGCCCGGGTTCAGGCGCAGGTTCTCGTCGCAATACCATTGGTAGGCGCCGTTGCCCGTGACGCCTGCAAACTGGCGCATGTTCAGCCCGGTCTTGATGGCGGGCAGGTCGCCTTGCGTGCTGTCGTCGCCAAAGGTGGCGCGGCGCGTGTTCGGGGCCTTGCAGAACAGCGGGAAATCCCCGGTCTTCTGGAAGAAGGGCCGCTTGTAGATGTCGATCCCGGAAAAGGATTTCAGACGGTTGGCGGCATCGATCAGATAGGCGATGCCCATCATCCAGTAGTTCGTGCCTTCGGCCCAGCCGCCATCCTTGTCGCCCCACGGGGTGTAGACGGTGAACAGAAACTCGACGCAGTAATCCAGCCACGCGCGGGCCTCGTTATCCTCGTCATCTCCCAGAAGCGCAATACAGGCCGGCACCAGCGTCAGCGAGACCGAGCGCACCGCGTGGCTGTCATAGGGGAACAGGTGGATCTTGGCGTTCAGGATCGCGTGTTCGGCAATGTCGCGGGTCCGTTCCAGCAGGGCGGCGCGTACGATCTTGCGCTCGTCTTCGTCCATGTGGTCGTAAAGCCAGTCATAGCCCCAGGCGAGCGCGTTGTTCACGCGGTAGGCCCATTCGTCGGTATAGGCGCGCGAGGTGACCCCCATGGGATCCCAGCTTGCGGCCTCCAGCAGCCATGCCTTGGCGCGGTCCAGCATCGCGGCATCATTGGTGACCGTGCCGCCGATGGCCAGGTGCCGGATGGCGTACCACAGTTCCTGAAGGTCGATATAGGTCTGACGCCAGACCGGGGCCGTCCGCGTGTGGTTGGGATAGCCCGCAGGCTCTTTCATCACCTCGCGATCCATCCACGGCAGGACGGACCCCTCATAGAAGGTGGACCAGGTGCAATGGTTCGGATCGGCCTCGACGGCCTTGCGGAACTCGACCAGGCGTTCCGGCGTCATCCAGAGCCGCGGATGCGCGGTGGTGGAGGCCGCAAATCGCGTGGCCCGCGCGGGCAGGGGTGTTTCGGGCAGGCCTTCGGCAAGCGTGAAGCTGCGGGTGGTGCTCCAGCCGGTGACGGGCTTTCCGGCCGCGTCGCAGACCGCATAGGACCAATGATACTCTCCCGGCGCAAAGGCGACATCGGGGGTGAAGAAGTTCACCGGGATATTGGCAAAGACCCGGGTTTCCTTGGCGGGGAATTTTGCGTCCTGCGAAATGCGCAGCACGTAGTGCGCCTCGTCCTCGATCACCGGCAGCCATGTAAAGCGCGGCGGATTTTCCGCAACGTCTGTGTCCGACGTCGGGGCGTATTGGATCGTCAACCGGCCCGCCTTGGGTTCGTCGAGCTTGGGATGCGTGGTGGCGAGCATGGAAGAGGTCCTTGCGTGTCAGAGGATTGAATGAGGGGGTGCGCGTGGCCAGCCAAATCCGGCCACGCGTCGATGTCAGGTGGACAGATCAGCCGTACTGGCGTGCATAGGCCGAGTTCATGACGTCCAGAACCTTCTGGTAGCCCAGCTTTTCGAGGGTCGAGATGTAGGCATCCCAATCCGCATTGACGTCGCCGCTGCCAAGGATCCACGCCTGGTTGCGCTCCAGCATGTAAGTCCGGATCGACGGCCAGTACTTGTCGTAGACCGCCTGTTCATCCTTGTTGAAGGCAACGCCCAGGAACTGGTCGACCAGCAGGTCTTCGGTATCGTAAAGCTCGATGCCTTCGCGGGCCGCCGGCGAGGTCCACTGCCATTCATAGCGGTAGTCCTGCGGGTAGCCGCGATAGACCTGCGCCCCTTCCAGATACATCTGGCTGTTCACCGGCGTGGCGGAGTTCAGCACTTCGGGTTTGTAGATCGGCTCGCCATCCACCATGTCCCAGGTCTTGCCTTCGACACCGAAGTTGGCCAGCAGCGCGCCTTCCTCGGAGAACCAGAAGTCGAAATACTTGATGGTCTCGACCGGGTGCTCGTTGGTGTAGGAAATTGCCCAGCCGTCCGGCTTGATCGGAATACGGCGGTGCTCTTCCATCCGCACCCCACCCACCGATGCCGGCGGCAGGAACGGGATGAAGTTGAAGCCTTCGATCTTGTCGGCCAGTGCTGCGTTGTAGCCGCTGGTCGATGCGAACCAGTCATGGGTCACGCCGCCCAGGTTCTCGCCCAGCAGGAAGTCGCGTGAGGACGATCCGCGAGTGAAGATCTCGGCGTCGATCAGGCCTTCTTCGTACCATTTCGCGATGTTCGCAATCCCCTCGCGATAAGCGTCCTGCGCATAGGGGTGCGCGATCTGGCCGTCATCGGTGACGTAAAAGTCATGGTATATGTCCGACCCGGACGAACGGGCATCCCACAGCGTCAGCAGACGGTTCACTTCTTCCCAGTCGCGGGCAAAATACGGAACTTCGTCCTTTTCACCGTTGCCGTTCGGGTCCTGATCGCGGAAGGCCACCATGACGTCGTAGAGTTCATCGACATTCTGCGGTTGCTGAAGACCAAGCGCATCTAGCCAGTCTTGACGGATGAACCAAGCGCGACCGTATTTGCCATCCGGCAGGTAGGGGATGTAGTAGTAGTTGCCGTCATAGGCCGAGATCGCTTCCTTCAGGCCCGGATGCTCTTCCCAGAACTTCTTGATGTTGGGCGCATGCTCATCCACCAGCTCGTTCAGCGGCAGGAAGGCGCCTTCGGGGCCGTACTGGTTGACCGGCTGCCGGATCAGGTTGCCGCCAACGATGTCGGGCAGGTCGCCTTTGGCCAGAAGCAGGTTCATCGCCTCGTTGTTGTCGGTCGTGTTGCGGCCAGAGGTTTCGTCAACGAGGTGGATGTTGGTCCGCTCGCGCGCAACCACTTCGACCGGGTAGAGCGTGTTGGTGTCGCCACCGGGCCCATAGCCCTGGGCACGCGGCCAGTGCATGTGGATCGTCAGTTCCAGCGGTTTGTCGACGATGGGCAATTGATCATCGGCGAAGACCGGTGCCGTCAAGGCGGTGGTGCCAAGGATGGCGAGTGACAGTTTGAACGTTCGCATGGAGTCCTCCCTTAATGCGATGTTTTCTGGTTATTCCTTCACCCCACCCAGCAGGATGCCCTTGCTGAAGTACTTCTGAAGGAAGGGGTAGATCAGCAGGATCGGGATGATCGAGCAGACGATGATCGCGGCGCTGACCGTTTCGAACGAATAGGCGGCAGACAGCAGCGATGTTGCGAATTCCTCGTCATCGGACAGTTCGGCGATGACCTTGCGCAGATAGACCTGCAGCGGAATTTTCTCTTCATCCTGCAGCAGCACCATGGCCCAGAAGAAGCCGTTCCAGCGCGACACGATGCAGAACAGCGCGACGGTTGCGATGGCCGGTTTCGACAGCGGCACATAGACCTTCCACAGCACCTGGAATTCGTTGGCGCCATCCATCCGGGCGGCTTCTTCAAAGCTCTGCGGGATGCCTTCGAAGAAGTTGCGCAGCAGGATGATGTTGAAGCCGTTGACCGCGAAGCCAATGATGATCCCGAAGTAGCTGTCCAGCAGACCCAGGTCGCGCATGTTCAGGAAGAAGGGGATCATCCCGGCGTGGAACCACATGGTGAAGGCCACCATCAGGTTCCAGAACCGCCGACCGTACAGTTGCGGCCGCGACAGGGCATAGGCGCCGGGGATGATGAACGCGAGGCTCATCAGGGTGCCGCCGATGGTGTAGATGAAGGTGTTCTTGTACGAACTCCAGAACAACGGCTCGCTCAGCACCTGCTTGTAGGCTTCCAGCGTGAACCCGACCGGGGTCAGGGTCACATTGCCGGCGCGGGCTTCGAAGCCTGTGCTCATCGACAGTGACGCGATGTAGATGAACGGATAGAGCGTCGAGATCGTGAACAGTCCGATCAGGACCATGTTGGTGACGACGAACAGTTTGTCGCCACGCGAATAGAGGTTCATGTTCAGCATTGGTCTGGCCTCCTCACCACAGCGACGTGCGCGAATAGCGCTTGGAAATGGTGTTTGCAGTCATCACCAGAACGAAGGCGACCACGGCGTTGAACAGTCCTGCGGCACCGGCCAGATCGTATTGTCCTCCCTGGATGCCCTGCCGGTATATGAAGGTGTTCACCACATCCGCCGTCTCGTAGGTCGCAGGCTGGTAGAGCAGGATGATCATCTCGAAGCTGACTTCCAGCATGTTGCCGATGCGGATGATCAGCATGATGATGATGGTCGGCAGGATCGATGGCACGGTGATCTTCCAGACCATTTGCCAGCGGCTGGCGCCGTCCACGACTGCGGATTCATACAGTGTGGGAGAGATGCCCGCGATCGCGGCAAGGTAGACGATGGATTGGAACCCGGCTTCTTGCCAGATCGAGGTGCCGACAAAGATCGGACGGAACCATTCGGATTTGGTCAGGAAGTAGATCGGTTCCAGCCCGAACCATCCCATCACCGTGTTCACGATCCCCGCCGAGGGCGAGAAGGCGGTGATGACGATGCCCGCGATGATCACCGAACTGATGAAGTGCGGCAGGTAGACGATGGTCTGCGCCGTCTTCTTGAAGGTCTGGTGCAGGATTTCGTTGAACATCACCGCCAGGATGATCGGCATGGGAAAGCCGAAGATCAGGCTCAGCATGCTGATGTAGATGGTGTTGCGCAGGGCCCGCAGGAACTGGTCGTTCCCGAAAAGGGTCTGGAAGTGTTCGAAGCCGACCCAGGGGCTGGCTGCGAGGCCGCGGAAGACGCTGTAGTCCTTGAAGGCGATCTGCAGCCCGTACATCGGCTTGTAGAGGAAGACCAGCAGCCACAAGATTGTCGGGATCAGCAACAGGTAGAGCTGCCATTCTCGCTTCAGATGATCGCCCACGCGTTCGATGCGGCCGGGCTTGCGGCGGCGCAGCGCCTCTTTGGCCTCGGTGACGAGACCCTCGGTGCGCGGGCCGGTGAAATTCGGATCGCTGCTCATGTCTTCGTCCCCTGACCAGGCAGCGCCGCGCCGCTTTCGGCGTCAAAGACGCGGATCAGGTCCGGTTCGATGGTGAAGCCGGAAATGTCGCCCAGCATGCCCAGGTGGCCCAGGGTCTCGGTCCGGATGACAAAGGGGTCGCCCTGCAGGCTGGCGTGAATCAGCGCCTCCGAGCCGAGGGTCTCTACCAGGTCCACATCGACATTGACGCAGCCGGGCGTGCCGGATGCTGCGACGGTCACGAACTCGGGGCGAATGCCCAGGGTCACGGCCTTGCCCACCGAATTCTGAAGCGCGGGAATTTGCGCCAGCGGCAGGCTTTGGCCGTCGAACTCGGCGACGGGCCCCTGATCCCCGGCCACAATCGTGGCCTTGACCATGTTCATCGGCGGCGAGCCAAGGAAGGAGGCGACGAAGGTGTTGGCCGGATTCAGGAACAGGTCCATCGGCGTGCCGACCTGTTCGATGCGCCCGTCATGCATGACAACGATCCGGTCGGCGAGTGTCATGGCTTCGACCTGGTCGTGGGTCACATAGATCGAGGTCACGCCCAGCCGCTTGTGCAACCGCTTGATTTCGGCGCGCATCTGGGTGCGCAGCTTGGCATCAAGGTTGGACAGCGGCTCGTCGAACAGGAAGACCTTGGGCCGCCGGACGATGGCACGCCCCATGGCAACACGCTGACGCTGGCCGCCGGACAGGTCGGCCGGGCGGCGATCCAGATAGGGGGTCAGGCCAAGGATTTCCCCGACCTCGTCCACCGAAGAGGCGATGGTTTCCTTGCTTTCCTTGCGGATGCGCAGCCCGAAGGCGATGTTGTCCGCCACGTTCAGATGGGGATAAAGCGCGTAGTTCTGGAACACCATCGCCACGTCGCGATCCTTGGGGGCAACCCGGTTCACGAAGCGACCGTCGATTGTCAGTTCCCCGTCCGAGATCTCTTCGAGCCCTGCGATCATGCGCAGCGTTGTCGACTTGCCGCAGCCCGATGGGCCGACAAGGACGACGAATTCCTTTTCCTGAACTTCCAGGTCGATCCCGTGGACCACCTGAACCGCACCGTAGGCCTTTATGATGCCCTTAAGACTGACGCCGGACATGTTCCCTCCCCACTATCTGCGCCTTCTCCCGTGACACAACGCGGTCACGCGCTTGATTCGGCGCTCGGTGAAAACTGGTATACTAGTAATTATGCTGGTATACTAGTTCGAATTGCTGTAGATCATTCAGAAAGCCGCGAATGAACCGTGGCAGAGAGACGAGTTTCAGGAAGGTGGACACCATGGCTCAGGCAACCCAGCTTGGCGTTCGGCGGACCAGCGTCGACGATATTTTCGACTATCTGCACGACGAGATCCTGTCGTTGCAGCTGCGGCCCGGCGACAAGATTTCCGAGGCGGATATCGCGGCACAATTCGGTGTCTCGCGGCAGCCCGTGCGCGATGCCTTCAGTCGTCTGGCGAACCTTGATCTGTTGCTGATCCGTCCGCAGCGCGCCACCGAAGTGAAGCGTTTTTCCATGCGCGAGATCGAAAAATCCCGCTTCGTCAGGGCCTCGGTCGAGAAGGAGGTGCTGCGGCGCGCGTCGGAGTATTGCAACGCCATCAACGCGGCCGAACTGGACGCAGCGCTGGCCGAACAGGAGGTCGCCATCGAGAAGCGCGACGTCGAAAGCTTCGGTGCGCTCGACTACGAGTTTCACCGCAAGCTGTGCAACATCGCCAAGGCAGATTTCGTGTTCGACGTGATCCTTCTAGAGAAGGCCAAAGTCGACCGTCTTTGCATGTTGAGCCTGTCGAAAGAGGATCGCATGCCCGAACTGGTGGCGGACCATCGCGCCATTGCCGAGGCCGTCAAAGCCCATGACGCCGCGCGGGCGATCGAGGCAGGGGTACTGCACCTGTCGCGGCTGGATGACACCATCCGCCGGATCACCGAAACCAACGCCAACTACTTCGAACCTGTGGACGAGTAATCACGCGTCGGCCCCAGTGGGCCGCGAACTCGGCAAGGCGTCCGTGGGGGAGTTCCCCAACGGGCCTGCCAGTGATGGACATTCATGACACCCAAATCCACGCATGACACGTCGACGATCCCGGGCTTTGGGGCGCGCAATGTCTTCCATCTGGCCTGGCCGATGACGCTGAAAGCCATCATCCTGCACGGGACGGTGGTGATCGACGCCTATCTGGTGTCGTCCCTTGGCGAAACCGCACTGGCCGCCATGGGGCTGGCCGCCGCAATCGCGGGGTTCGTGCTGGGCGGGATCCTGGCGTTTTCGAACGCGATGCAGATCCGCACGGCTCAGGCCTATGGCACCAATGATCCCGTATTCCTGAAATCGGTGCTGGTTGCGGGCATGGCGATCAGCCTTGCGGTCGGCAGCATTGGCTTGCTGGTGATCTCGCTGTTCGGGGGCAGGCTCCTTGACGCAATGGCCCCCACGGCCGAGGTGGCCGGGTTGGCGATCAACTATCTCGCGGTCTTCTCGCTGGTCATCCTGGGGGAGGCGGTGGGGCAGTGCCTGTCGAGCTTCTTCAATGGCTGTGGCCGGACCAAGCTGCCACTCTACAGCTTCTGCCTGTCTCTTCCCATCAATGTGGCGGCCAGCATCGTGCTGATCCACGGCCTTTTCGGCCTGCCGGCGTTCGGCGTGACTGGGGCGGCGATGGGCAGCGCCATCGCGGTGTGCGTGCAGGTCGGGTTCCTGGTCTGGCGGCTGGTCCGCCTTGATGGTCCGCTGCGCCACGTCGTCGGTTGGCGCAATGGAACACTCAACGCAACAATCAAACGACACCTTGCCTTTTCCCTGCCCATCGCCGCGACCTTCTTCAGCGCGACTTTCGCCGCCCAGTTCTGCACCCTGATCTACGCCAGGATGAGCCTGAACGAATTCGCGGCCATGACGATCATCGCGCCGTGGATCATGGTTGCGGGCACCATCGGGATGCAATGGGCGCAGGCGTCGGGCATCATCGTGGCCCAGCTTCTGGGTCAACGGCAGCCCGAGGCGGTGCTGGACCGGTTCCTTGGCAGCGCCTGGCGCGGCGCCTTCGTGGCGGCGGCCTGCGTTGCACTGGTCTACAGTGGCGTGTGTCTGTCGGCGGGCGTGATCTATGCAGATCTGAGCGTCGAGACCCGCGCCTATTTGCTGAGCTTCCTGCCGATCCTGGTGATCCTGCCGTTTCCCAAATGTTCGAACGCCATTTGCGGCAACACGCTGCGGGCCAGTGGCGACACGATCTATGTCATGCATGTTTTCATCTGGTCACAATGGCTGTTCCGCGTCCCGGCCACGGCGATCGCGGTCCTGTATTTTCAGGTGCCTGTCTTCTGGGTGCTGTCGATCCTGTTGTTGGAGGAACTGGTCAAGTTCCCGGCGTTCCACAGGCGGCTGCTGAAAGGGGACTGGAAACGGGCGGAACTGGCGGCGTGATTTGGGGCCGGTCAGGGTGAGGCCGAAATGATCACGGCCTCATCTGTGCCATGGGCATCGCGCGCCGTCGCAGGCGTCCTGAGGCCGACGACTTCGGCAGCAGTCTACCGGTTTCAATAGTTCCACATGGTCCCGTCTTCCAGCCGCACGACCGGGTGACTGCCCGGCGTGTAGGTGTAGCGCGCGGCCTCGGCCTCGTCGAAATCCACGCCCAAGCCCGGCGCGTCGCTGACATACACCATGCCGTTCTCCATCCGATGCTCTGACGGGAACAGCGCGTCGCATTCGGGGGTGCCCAGCACCAGGTATTCCTGCACGCCGAAATTCGGGGCCCAGGCATTCAGGTGATGCTGGGCGGCCATGGAAATGGGCGAGTGGCTGGGCGCGCCGTGAAACCCGGTGCGCACGTTGTGCAGGCCCGCCAGATCGACGATTCGCTTCAGCGGCGTGATGCCGCCGACATAGGTCGCGGCCAGGCGGATGTAATCGATCAACTCGTTCTCGATCAGCTTGTTGCAGTCCCAGATCGAGTTGAACACCTCGCCGATGGCGATGGGCGTGGTCGAATGCTGACGGATCAGCCGCAGCGCGTCCTGATTCTCGGCCGGGGTCGGATCTTCCATCCAGAACAGGCGCACGGGCTCCACGGCCTTGGCGAATTCCGCGGCCTCACGCGGCAGCAGCCGGTGATGAACGTCGTGCAGGATATGGATGTCCGGCCCGAAACGGTCGCGAATCTCGGCCAGCGCGCCGGGCATGTAGCGCATGTATTTGTCGGTGTCCCAGATCTCGACCTTGGGTCGGATGCCAGTGTAGTCGGTGATATAGTTCTTCGTGTCGCCCTTTTTTTCCGGCACCGCATAGCTGGCCGTGGGCATGCCGGGGATGCCGCATTGGACGCGGATCGCCTTGTAGCCCTCTTCGACATACTGGGCGATGGAGTCCATCAGGTCTTCCAGATCGGCGCCGGTGGCATGGGCATAGACCATCGCGCCGTCACGGCTTTTCCCGCCGAAAAGCTGGTACAGTGGCATGTTCGCCAACTTCCCTTTGATGTCCCACAGCGCCATGTCGATGGCCCCAAAAGCGGCCATCGCGATCGGGCCGCCCCGGAAATAGGCCCCGCGATAGAGGAATTGCCAGATGTCCTCGCTGTTGCGCGGATCCATCCCGATCAGGTTTGGGATCAGGTAGTCTTTCAGGTATTTCGCGGGCAGCGTTTCGCGGTTGTTCAGCGTGGCATCGCCTAACCCGTAGACCCCCTGATCGGTCATGATCTTCAAGGTGACATAGTTCTTCTTCGGTCCGCCAACAAAGACATTTGCATCGGTGATTTTCACAGGTTTGTCCTTTTCAGGTCAGATCGGGCGCATCGATCCAGGTGTCGCTGGTGCGGATCAGATCAATGATCTGCTGATACTGGCTGCCCTCGGCAAAGGTGGGGTAGGGGTCGACCACGTCGCCCCGAATGTCACCAACGAAATCGCGGGCCAGGACATGCCAGCATTGTTCGGTTTCGCCGGCCACATCGGGCACGGCATCGGCAATATCGGCGGGCAGGGGCAGGGCGGTCCAGGTCTTGTCCGCGCCATAGTGATGAAGCTGCCCGCTGCCGTAATGGCCTTCCAGATAGATCGCGCCCCTGGTGCCATAGAACACGATGTGATCCTTGTGAAACCGGGGCACCAATCCCCCGTGCTTGAACAGAACCGACACGGGGCGTTCCGCCAGGCCGCTGTCGATCCGGGCCATGACGGTGTAGGACCATTCGACGTTGCTTTCGCCCCATTGCAGCTTGGGGTCGTCCAGATCCTTCGGGATGAAGTCGCGGCGGGTGGCGAAATTATGCACGCCGTCGACAATCGGCGCGCGGATCAGGTCGTCGCGCACGTCCCCGGCAATGCGGGTGATCTTGTCGCCGACCACCGCCGTAACGATGGATAGCGTGTGGGTAAAGTTGTTGTTCAGGCGTCCGCCGCCATCTTCGGCACGGTGCGACCAGCCGAAGGGAATCTCGCGTTCCAGATTGAAATGCGAGATGCACTCGACCTCGGTTGGCTCGCCGATCGCGCCTTCGGCGACAAGGCGTTTGGCGTGTTGCACGCTGGCGGTGTAACGGAAACTTGCGGCAAAGGCCGTCTTGACGCCCCTGGCTTGCGCGAGCTCATGAAGCTCCTGCGCTGTGGCGCCCGTGGTGGTCATCGGCTTGTCGCAGAACACGTGACAACCCTGCGCGATGGCTTGCTTGATGGGGTCATAGTGCGCGCCGCCCGGCGTGGCGATGGACACGATATCGGGGGTGCACTCTTCCAATGCGGCTTCCCAATCGGTACCGGCATAGGGGATGTCCAGTTTGCGGGCGACGTCCTCGACGACGGTTTGCGTGCGTTCGACGATACCGACAATTTTGGCACCCGCGGCGCGGAAGGCCTCGGCATGACCCGCACCCGCGAATCCGGTCCCATGAACCAGAACTTTCAGTGCTTCGTTCATGCGTGGATCTCCCGAATTGACATAAGGACGACTAGTATACTAGAATCACCCGCAGTCGAGGGCAATCCCGGAACGGTCTTCAAACAGCAGGAAAGCTGACCCTTACTGGCTTTCTCACCGTCCGAAAGATTTCCACTTGACAGAACTGATATGCTAGTAGCCTATAGGGCATCCGCACGTTGGAGGACGTGCTGACGATGGCTTGGCGCGGGGGAGTGTCGAACTGACTTAGTGTCAGCGCATTTGTTCGTTCAGGTCAAACGTCATTGGTCAAAAAAGGGAGGATCTCATGTATCAAAAACTTGGCGCATCAATCGTCGGGGCGGTTGCCGCTGTAACCTTGCTGGGCTCTGCCGCGATGGCAGACAACTGGCGCGGCTGGAATATCCACGTTGATGGATACCCGAACACCGTTGCAATGGACAAGTTCGCCGAACTTCTTGCCGAGAAGACCGATGGCGAAATCACCCTGCAGATGTTCCACGGTGGCACACTGGGCAGCCAGTCCGACGCCATCGAGCAGGTGCGCCTGGGTGCGCTGGAGGTTGCCAACTTCAACCTCGGCCCCATCGGACCGATCGCGGCCGAGGCAAATGTCGTGTCCTTGCCGTTTATCTTCAAGGACGTACCGCACATGTTCCGCGTTCTGAACGGGGAAGGCGGGCAGGCCATTGCCGAGGGCATGGCCGCCAAGGGTCTTGTGCCGCTGGCGTGGTACGACGCCGGTGCGCGGTCGTTCTACAACGGCCAGAAGCCGATCAATGTGCCCGAGGATGTGACGGGCATGAAGGTGCGGGTCATGAACAACGACCTGTATTCCGGCATGATCGCTGAACTGGGCGGCAACCCGTCGCCGATGGCCTTCGCGGAAGTCTACCAGTCGCTCAAGACCGGTGTTGTGGACGGGGCCGAAAACAACTGGCCGTCCTACGAGTCCACCGGCCACTACGAGGTGGCGGGCTACTACTCGCTCAGCCAGCACCTGATCATCCCGGAATGTGTCTGCATGAATGCCGATGTCTACAACGGCCTGTCGGACGAGATGAAAGTCGCGGTGAAAGAGGCGGCGATGGAATCGGCGGCTCTGCAGCAGGAGCTTTGGGCCGCACGCGAAGCCTCCAGCCGCAAGTTGGTGGAAGAGGCCGGTGTCGTCACCAACGAGATCGCCGACAAGGGCCCCTTCCAGGAAGCCATGGTGCCGGTCTATGAGGCCTATCTTGCGGACAATCCCGATCTGCGCCCGCTGGTCGAGTTGATCCAGTCTACCGAGTAAACCTGCGCTGACATGTGCGGCCCCGCGGGACACCCGCGGGGCCGTCATCACTTGGGGGACACATCATGAGCGATCCGAACGCCCATTCGTCGGCTGGCGATTTTCTGCGGCCGATTGAGAAACTGCTCGATACCATTGCCCTGATTTGCCGGATCATCACGGGCACCTCGCTCGTGGTCCTGACGGTGATCTTCGGCTGGCTGGTTTTTGGCCGCTATGTGCTGAATGCCACCCCCACATGGGTCGAACAGGCCGCCTTGCTGCTGACGATGGTCATCGCCTTTCTGGGCGCAGCCGTCGGGGTGCATGAAAACACGCACCTGGCGGTCGTTGCCTTCCGTACCTATGTCCCGCGCTGGATGCGCACCGTGTTCGTTGTGTTGACCGATGCGCTCATGGCCGGCTTCGGTCTGCTGATGCTGATCTACGGTGCCAAGCTCACCGCATTCAAATGGGGATCCATGATCCCGCTCATCCAGCTTCCTGAAGGCCTCAGATCGCTTCCGCTGACCATCGGTGGCGGCCTCATCATGTTGTTTGCTCTGGCACATCTGGCGCGCCTTGCGCTGGGGCGTGACCCGCGCACCGACACCATACAATAAGGCACCGCAATGGGACTTTTCCTTCTTCTCGGCCTGTTCGCCCTTTGCGTCGTGATCGGCCTTCCGGTCGCCTTCGCGCTTGGCATCTCTGCGCTTGCGGCCTTTGCCTTCGAAGGCTTGCCGCTGATGATCGGTTTTCAGCGGATCATCTCGGGCATCAACGTCTTCTCGCTGATGGCGATCCCCTTCTTCATTTTCGCCGGTGAGCTGATGTTCCACGGCGGCATTGCCATGCGGCTGGTGAAGTTTGCCTCTGCCGCCGTCGGTGCGGTTCGTGGCGGCCTGGGCATCGTCAACGTCTTCTCGTCGATGTTGTTCGGCGGCATCTCCGGCTCTGCCGTGGCCGACATCTCGGCGCTTGGGTCTATCCTTGTGCCGGTGATGAAGGAAAAGGGGTATGATGCGGACTACGCGGTCAATGTGACCGTGACCTCGTCGATCGCCGGCATCATCATCCCGCCCAGCCACAACATGATCATCTACGCCATTGCAGCGGGCGGCGGCATCTCGATCTCCAAACTGTTCCTCACCGGTGTTGTTCCCGGAGTCCTGATGTGCTGCTGCCTGGCGGCGGCGGCCTATATCGTTGCCGTGAAACGCGGCTATCAGGCCGAGAAATTCCCCGGTTGGGCCGCGCTCATGATGGCCTTCCTCGGGGCGCTTCCGGGCCTGTTGACCGCCGTGATCATCGTCGGCGGCGTGCTGTCGGGGGTGTTCACCGTGACCGAGTCGGGTGCCTTCGGCGCCATCTACGCGTTCCTCGTCACGCTTCTGGTCTATCGCAGCATCACGTGGACCAACTTCCGCACGGCGGTTGCGCAATCGGTGCGGACGACCTCGATGGTGATGATCCTGATCGCCTGTGCCGGGGCCTTTGCCTATATGCTGACCTTCTACCGGGTGCCGGACAAGACCATCGACCTGCTGACCGCATTGACGGACAATCCCATCCTCATCCTGCTGATGATCAACATCGCACTTCTGGTGCTCGGGATGATCATGGACATGGCGGCGCTGATCCTGATCTGTACGCCGATCTTCCTGCCGGTTGCTGTCAGCATGGGCGTCGATCCCTACCAGTTCGGCATGATCCTCTTGGTCAACCTCGGGCTTGGGCTGTGCACACCGCCGGTCGGATCATGTCTGTTCGTGGGCTGTGCGGTCGGCAAGCTGCCGATGGAACAGGCGGTCCGCACGATCTGGCCGTTCTACATCGCGATCCTCGTGGCTCTGATGCTGATTACTTTCGTTCCAGCCGTGTCCCTGACCTTGCCGGCCTTGCTGAACCCGTAAGGGCTGAACCGGCGCTGCCGTGGTGGATGTAACGAGTTTGTGGCGTGGGTCGGCGGACCCGCGCCACTTTTTCTTCGGGTGCCACGGGTCGACATGAACCGTCAAAACGCATGCCGGTGCTGGCGGGGAAGACGGCTTTCGTATCTGGCAAATTTATGCAAAGAGCCGTGGCAGAAGCGCCAACCAGGAGGCATCATGGCGTCGCGGCCGTCGCCGCCCGCTGACAGATGATGCAAGACATGGACCTAAGCCAACACGCCAGATTGTCCGTCGCGCCTATGATGGATTGGGCAGGCTCACAATTGGATTCAATAGGTTGAGGGACGTCGTGTGCACTATGTGTGCAACACAAGATCGCCCTATGTCGCGCTCTTTCGGGTGTTTGGCGATTGCGCGAACTTGGTCAATTTGCAGCGCATTGGAACCAAAATGACTTACGGGCCTCACAAAGCCTGCAACGAAACATGGCCATTTGTCCCACGGCGCGACGATCAGGGATTCAGTGAGTTGACGGTCGGCCTCGGGTAGGGTGCAATACCGGGCCGTTTTCAGCGTGACATGTGGCGGCGCTCAGCCGGCGCGCTAAGTCACTCATTTGAAGGTCGGCGAAATCCACAGCGGTCGGATGCTGATCCACGTCGATTAGGACAAGGACCGAAAGGACCGCCACCTGACGCTTTCGCCGAGTTTGCTGGAGGTCATGCGCGACGACTATCGCGAGGTCCGGTCCGATGGCTGGCTTTTCCCGGCGGCACCTTGGTCGATCCAATCTCGACGCAGCAATTCAACCGCGCCCTTGGGGTGGCCTGCGCCTTTGCCGAGATAGGGAAGAAGGCCTCGCCGCACAGGCTCAGGCACAACTTTACGACGTATCTGCCTGAGGGCGGGAGTGCCCGCTATTCACCCAAACCGCTCGGGCGAGAACTGACTGATATCGGCACCGGGTTGTTTGCCTTGTATCAACTGCGACAGCACCCTGCCCACCATTGGTCCCAGGCCGAAACCGTGGCCGCTGAAGCCGGTGGCGACCAGCAGGCCGCCGGTTGTCGATACCGGCCCGATGGCGGGGATCATATCAGGCAATGTGTCTATGTAGCCTGCCCAACTTGCGCGAACCCGCAAGTTGGAGAATGCGGGAAAGAAATCGGTCGTTTCAGTGAGCGCCTGTTCAATGCGGGTCGGGTTCGGTGGCACGCAATCGCTCGTCGGCGGGATATCGGCCAGAGGCGGCGGCGCACCGCGTGACAGGATGCCTCGCAGGGGGGAAAGATAATTGATGCGCGAGGCCTCGGGCTGCTCTTTCCTGACTTTCATATACCAGCGGGCATAGCGAACGGAATCCATCCGCACGTCATATTCGCCGCCTGCCACTGAAAGATGCAGCGATCCGTCGGCGGCTTGCCGGATCCCGGTCATGGGGCACGACACGCAATGCGGAAACGGAACGACCAGCGGTTCGGTCTTGGCCACTGTGGCGCGAATAATCTCCTGCGGGAGCACGATGCCAAGTGACCTGAGCAAAGCGGCGCTCTTCGCCCCGGCTGCGCAGATAACCGTTTTTGCGCGGTAAAGCCGACCTGCGCACCTGACCCCGGTGATGGCTCCGGCCGCCGTCTCCAGCTTTGACACGCGCTGCCCCAGGATCACCTCTGCGCCATGTTCAACGGCGGCGTCCAGAAATGCGCGCGTCGCCTGAGCAGGTTCTGCGCGGCCGTCCGATGCTGTGAACATGGCCCCCAACACATTCGAACCCGGTGCGAGGCCCGGCAGTTTCCCCGCCACCTGCGCCGCGCTCAATATCTGCGTGTCCAGCCCGTATCCCTGCGCTTCCTTCTGCCAGGCAAATTGCTGTGCGATGTCGTCCTCGGACAGGGCCAGCACGATGTTTCCGCCTTGGTACCAGCCCAGTTTGCGGTCCAGATCCCGCTCCAGATCCTGCCACAGCCGTATTGCGCCCATGGCAAGCGGAACCTCCCTGAAATCGCGCGCCTGTTGACGGACAAAGCCCAGATTGCGGCCCGATTGCGCAGAACCAGGCGTGTCGCGTTCAAACAGTAGCACGCGAAGCCCGGCCCTCGACATGTAATAGGCGGCAGAGCATCCCATGATGCCGCCCCCCACGATGATCACATCCCAATGCTCTGTGTCGTTGACCGGTTTCATGAAGCCCCTGACGCCGCCACGGCCCTAGTTGACCTTGGACAGGAAGGTGCGGGTCCGCTCATGCGAGGGGTTGGCAAGCACCTCTCCGGGCGGGCCGCATTCCACGATCTTGCCGCCATCCATGAATGCGACCCGGTGACAGACATCGCGGGCAAAGGCCATCTCGTGGGTGACGACCATCATCGTCATGCCTTCTTCGGCAAGGGCGCGCATCACGTCCAGCACTTCGCCGACCAGTTCGGGGTCAAGGGCGCTGGTGGGTTCGTCGAAGAGGATCAGTTTGGGTTTCATCGCCAGCGCCCGTGCGATGGCGACGCGCTGCTGCTGGCCGCCCGACAACATGCGCGGATAGCTGGTCAGCTTGTCGCCCAAGCCGACACGCTCAAGGATGGCGGCGGCATGTTCCTCTGCATGGCGGCGCGGCACTCCCAGAACCTGTGTTGGGGCCTCGATCACGTTTTCCAGCACCGTCATATGGCCAAAGAGGTTGAAATTCTGGAACACCATGGCGATCCGGGCGCGCTGTCTGGCGATCAGTTTCTCGGGCAGCTCATAGGCCAGATTTCCGACCTGCCGATAGCCGATCAATTCGCCATCTACGGTGATGGCTCCGCTATCTATGCGTTCCAGATGATTTACGCAGCGCAGCAGCGTGGATTTGCCGGAACCCGAGGGGCCGATCAGGCTGAGCACCTCGCCGGGCGCGACCTCCAGGTTGATCCCCTTGAGAACCTCCAGCGCGCCGTAGCTCTTGGATACACGGTCAAACACGACCATCGGATCTGACATGGATGGATCCCCCTAGGATGAGCGGAAAAGACGCCAGCGCACGGGCGCATCGGTTTGCAGCAAGGACCGCCCGTAATGGCGTTCGATCCGGGACTGGATCGCGGTTAGGATCGAGGTTGCGGTCAGATACCAGATACAGGCAACGATCAGGAGCGGGATGGTCTGAAAATTGCGCGAATAGATCGTCTGCGCCGAATAGAGCAGATCGGACAGCGCGATGACGCTGACCAGCGAGGATGTCTTGAGCATCCCGATGGTCTGGTTGCCGGTCGGTGGGATGATAATCGGCATGGCCTGCGGAATCACGATCCGCCAGAGCGATTTGCCATTGGTCATGCCAAGCGACTTTGCCGCCTGGCGCTGGCCGGAATCGACTGACATCAGCCCGCTGCGGATGATCTCGGACATATAGGCCCCCTCATTCAAGCCCAGGCCGAGGATGGCGGCCATGACGGGGGTGATCGCGACATTCGTGTCGATGGACACCCATAGCGAGGTGAAGGGAATGCCGATGGACAGGTCCGGAAACAGGGCCGCCAGATTATACCAGAAGATCAGCTGAACCAGGACCGGCGTGCCGCGAAAGAACCACAGATAGGTATTGGCGACAAAGGAGATGACGTTATTCGTCGACATCGCCATGATCGCCAGGATGGTTCCCAGAACGACCCCGATCACCATCGTGACCACAGTCAGCCAGGAGGTCAGGAACAGCCCGGACATGATGCGGTCATCGAACAGATACTGGCCGACGACGGGCCAGCCGAAATTGTCGTTGCCCGCAATCGAAACCAGAAAAGACAGCAAAATGGCGGCCAGTACAATTGCGGCAGCCTTGCGGCCATAGCCGCGGATGGGAACATAGGTCAGTAGCGGCGGCTGGTCGGTCTGGTTTTCATTGGATGGGGCAGGGCTGGGTGAGGACACGTCCATGATCGCTCCGGGGCAAACGGGCAGGGTGAGGTCCGGCAGGCAACCCTGCCGGACCCGCGTGGTAGCTTCAGTTGGAGGGAATGGTGGCCGAGTTGATGCCGGGCTCATGCGTCATCATCATCGGCGTTACGTCCCATTCGGTATAGATGGCCTCATAGGTGCCATCGGCCATAACCTCGCGCAGGGCTTCGAGGATCGCTTCGCCCAGATCCATCTCGTCAGGGCGGAACGCGATGCCGCTTGGCTGGCGTGGCAGGATGTCGACGGCGACAACGCTGACCGGGCGCGGTGCATTGTTCATGATCTCGCGCGCCGAGGCCGCCGAGGTCAGGACGAAATCGGTCCGGCCAGAATAGAGGGACAGCAGCACGTCATTGCCGGTGCCGTATTCGGAGACGGTCATCGGTTCCTGACCATCCGTCACGCAGGCATCCGACAGTGTTTCGGCGATCATGTCGACCCATTCGGTGCCGCTCTGGGCCGCGCCATTCATCCCGCACAGGTCAAGGTGATCCTCGATACCCTTGGAGTTTTCCTCCAGCACATAGGCTGAAGAGGTCGTGTAGCCGTAATTGACGAAACTCACGACTTCGCGGCGCACCGGGTTGTCCGTGATGCCCTCCATAGCAATGTCCCACCGGCCGGACTGGACGCCGGGGATCATCGAATCGAAGGACACCGATGTGACCTCCATCTCGACGCCAAGGCGTTCGGCAATCGCATCCCAGAGATCGACCTCGAACCCGACCATTTCGCCTTCGTCATTGATATATTGGAAGGGTGGATATTGCGCGTCGGTCACAAGCTGGATGACGCCCGCATCCCGGTATTCCTGCGGCAAGAGGTCCGCGGCACCTTCGGCAGTGGCAGATCCGGCACTGATCATCAGACCCAATGCAAGGGCCGATGTTCCGGTCAGGCAGGCGCGGCGCGCCCCATGCTTCTTGATAGTCATTTTGTTTCTCCTCCATGGTGGTCTTTTTGGCCCTTTGGTTTTCGACTGTTTCGGGCCGGTAAAGTCGTTATGTCGGGGCGACACAGAACGCGCGCCGCTCGGTCCTTTTCATCCGATGACAAACGGGTTTGCGATTTCCTTGGCGGTGGAGATCCAGACCGCCTTGGTCTGCAGATATTCGCGGATACCCTCGACGCCGTTTTCCCGGCCCAGGCCGCTTTTCTTGTAGCCGCCAAAGGGGGTGGTGTAGGAAATGTCGCGGTAGGTATTGATCCAGACACTTCCCGCCTCCAGCCGGTCCGACATTTTCAGCGCGAGGCGCATATCCGAGGTCCAGACCCCGGCGGCGAGGCCAAACTCGCTGTCATTGGCGATGGCGATGGCCTCTTCGGCATCATCGAAGACGATCGTGGACAGGACCGGCCCGAACACCTCTTCGCGGGCGATCCGCATGTTGTTGGTGACGCCGGTAAAGATCGTGGGTTCGATGAAATAGCCGGTGGCGCATTCCTCGATCTCGGGGTGTTTGCCGCCCAGGGCCAGCTTGGCCCCCTCGTTCCTGGCAACCTCGATATAGTCCAGCACCCGCTGATACTGCATCTGGTTGGCCATCGGGCCGATCTGGGTCGCGGGGTTGCAAGGATCGCCGACACGCGCGGCCTTGGTGAAGGCGGCCAGCTTCTCGACGAATTCATCATGCACTTCGCGCTGCACCAACAGGCGCGAGCCCGCGATGCAGGTCTGGCCAGTGGCCCCGAAAATGCCGCCAACGACACCGCGCACGGCATTGTCCAGATCCGCATCCGCAAAGACGATATTGGGGGATTTGCCGCCCAGTTCCAGGCTGACCCGCTTGATGTCGCGCGCGGCCAGCATTCCCAGATGGGCACCCGTCGCGGTCGAGCCGGTAAAGCCGATATGCCGGGTCTTGGGATGGGTGGCCAGCGGCTCGCCCACTTCCTTGCCATAGCCGGTCACGACGTTGACGACACCGGGCGGAAAACCCGCGGCCTCGACCAGTTCCATCAGCTTGAGCGCGGTGGCCGAGGTGGTTTCCGCAGGTTTCATGACGATCGTGTTGCCAGCCGCCAGGGCCGGGGCGGCCTTGAGCGAGAACAATAGCAACGGCGCGTTCCAGGGCACGATGCCCACGCAGACGCCCAGAGGCTCGTGTTTCGAATAGCTCAGGGCAGGCTTGTCGCAGGGATGGACCGTGCCTTCAATCTTGTCGGCCAGCCCGGCGTAGTAGTAATACCACTTTGCGACATATGCGATCTGATGGCGCATCTCGGCCAAGAGGCGGCCATTGTCGCGCACCTCGATCTCGGCCAGCTCATCGGCGTGTTTCTCAATCAGGGCACCAAGTCGGTGGATGATCGCGCCCCGGTCAGATGCATGCATCCGCCCCCAGGGACCGTTGCGAAACGCCTCATCGGCGGCAAGGATTGCGCGATCTGCATCCTGCGCATTGCCGCGCGGCACCAGCGCCCAGGGTTGCGCGGTGAACGGGTTGACCGATTCGATATAGTCGCCCCCCGAAGGTGCGACCCACTCGCCGCCAATATACATCTGAAGCTTCGTAAGGCCCCCGGCTTCGGTCATCTTCTACCCTTTCAAACTTGGTTCGGATCCCAATGGCTTTGGCCGGGCTCCGTTATGTCATCGCCATTAAGTCGACGCATTGCATCTGTTGGAGTAGCTAATGATATTGTTATATGACTTGTCAACGGCGATTTTTGGGTGATAAACTTTGGAAAGCAAAGGTTCATGCGTATGGACAGGCAAATTTTGCTGAGGTATCAGTCGAGTAATGATATTATTATAGGGGCCAAACAGTGACTGCCGAGCCAAAACCGCTATACAGCCAGATCAAATCCGCCATCGAGGACCGAATCGAGAGCCGCGACTGGCATGCCGATTTCAAGGTTCCGAGCGAAGAGGCGCTCTCTGAGGAATTCAACGTCTCGCATCTGACCGTGCGCCGCGCCCTGCGCGAGTTGCAATCGGAGGGCGTGCTTGTGCGGGTGCGCGGGCGGGGCACATTCGTGGTCGGCCCCAGGATGCAATGTGCCGTCTTCGGCATCGAGGATGTCTCGGAAGAGATTGAAAACAATGGCGGCGTGCATTCGAGCGAGATCGTCACGCTCTGCGCCCTGGAGCCGGATGACCCGCGCTACAATCTTCTGCCGGTCAATGGCGGAACGGTCTATTATTCGCGGATCCTGCATATGGAGGACCGCACCCCGATCCAGATCGAGGACCGTTTCATCAATGCCGCGTTGGCCCCTGACTACATCTCGCAGGATTTCACCCGCATCACGACCCATGCCTATCTACTGCGCGAAACCAAGGTCAGCTTTGTCGACAACACGATCCGCGCCATTCGCCCCGACGAAGAGGCCCAACAACTGCTGCAGATCGACGCCGCGCATCCCTGCCTGCTGATCAACCGCCAGACTTGGCATGACGACACCCCGGTGACCCGGAGCCGATTTCTATACCCTGGGGACCGTTATCGCCTCTCCAGTGCCCATGAAGCCACAAACAATGCATCTGTGATGACGCCGCCGTCGCGCAGGTCGAACCCGTCAAGGAGATAGCCATGAGAGAGTTTGTCGAACGCCTGCGCGCCCGCGGAGACCTGATGGTTGTCGACAAGGAGGTTGATCCGTTCCACGAATTGGCCGCCGTCACGCATAACGCGATGAAGAAATGGGGCAAACCGATTCTGTTCACCAATGTGAAAGGTACGAAATTCCCGGTTGTCACCAATGTCTATGGCTCGCGCGAACGCCTGGCAGAGGTCATCGGCATCGACGCGAATGATTTTTGCCGACAGTGGAGCAATCTGGCCAATCTGGGGCAGGGCAGTGGTACGCCCTTTGTAAAGGCAGAGGAGGAAGAGCGGATCGACGTGAAAATGTCCGACCTGCCGCTCATCACCTATTCGGACCGCGATGGCGGGGCCTATTTCACATCCGCCATGTTCATCGCCAAAGACCCCGATACCGGCGTGGGCAACCTGTCCTATCACCGGAGCATGTATATCAATGACGAGGAATTGCGCTGCCGACTGGCCCCGCGCCACCACCTGACGATCTATCACGAGAAAGCCGAGGCAAAGGGCGAATACCTGGAGGCCGCGATGCTGATCGGGGCACCGGCCACCTCTTTCCTGACCGCAGCGGCTCCGCTGGCCTATGACGCCGATGAACTGGAGGTTGCGGCACGTCTCAAAGGTGAGCCGATGCCGATGCGCAAATGCAAGCATATCGACCTGGAGGTGCCCGCCGAGACCGAGATCGTCATCGAAGGCCGCTTCTTGCCCAATGAACGCCGTCTCGAAGGGCCGTTCGGCGAATTCATGGGCTATTACGTGCCCGAAGCCCCCAATGCCGTGTTCGAGGTTCTGGGCGTCAATGTCCGCCCTGATGCACTGTTCCACAGCATCCTGTGCGGCTCGGAAGAGGAGGTTCTGACGCTGGAATTGTCGGTCTCCGCCAATATCTTCCAGCGCCTCAGCGCCGCCCTGCCGGGGATCCTGAACGTCACCTGTCAGCCTTTCGTTAATCATGCGATTGTCCAGATTGATCCGCAGTTCGAAGGTCACGCGCGGCAGGTCATGCTGGCCACCATCGGCGCGGAGCCGATCTGGGCCAAGGTGATCACCGTCGTCGACGCGGATGTGGACATCTACGATATGGATGATGTTATGTGGGCCACGCTGACCCGCTGCCGTCCGGACAAGGACATGATGATCATTCCCGAAACGCCGTCATTCTACCGTGACGAACAAAAAGACCATTGGGGCCGCCTCCTGGTCGATGCCACTAAACCCTGGGGCCGCGAAGAGGAATTTCTGCGCAAGACCATCCGCATGGCCAATGATATTGATCTGGCAGACTGGTTCGACACAAAATGAAGCCTGTGACCGATCATCCGCCGCGTATCATCATCGGCATCAGCGGGGCCTCGGGCGCGATCTATGGGCTGCGGGCGCTGGATCATCTGCGTCGGCTCGGTGTGGAAACGCATCTTGTGGTGACGAAATCCGCGCATCTCACCCTCGCGCAGGAACTGGACATGCGCCCGGCCGAGCTGGAGGCACGGGCAAGCGTCGTTCACAATACCCGCGACATCGGTGCCACGATCGCCAGCGGGTCGTTCCACACGCTTGGCATGCTGATTGCGCCCTGTTCCGTCCGCACGATGTCGGAAATTGCGGCCGGGACCACCGATACGCTGATCAGCCGTGCGGCCGATGTCGTTCTCAAGGAACGGCGGCGGCTGGTTCTGATGCTGCGCGAAACGCCGCTGCATCTGGGGCATTTGCGCACCATGACCTCGATCACCGAAATGGGCGCGATCATCATGCCGCCAGTGCCGGCCTTCTACACCAAGCCCGCGACATTGAACGAGATGGTGGATTATTCCATCGGTCGCGCGCTGGACCTGTTCGGGATCGACATGGGCGGGATGCCACGTTGGCAGGGTATCAAGACCGAGATGCAAGACCAGTCAGGCACCTGAAATGGAACAGACAGTGGCTCTTGATCTGGAAAACCCCGCATGGGCTTTCGCGCTTGATTTTTACGGACGCCCCGGCGTGGCTGAGGCATGCCTTACGCTACAGGATCGACTGGACGCAGACATCGTTGAGCTTGTCATCGTGCTTTACGCATGGTCGATGCTTGGCATGTCTCTGTGCGAGGCAGAAGGAGCCGAATTACGGGCCGAAATGCAAGGCTGGCGCGAAATGACCGTGCTGCCACTGCGCCATATTCGCCGCGCCCTCAAACCGCCCCGCTCCGACATGCCGTATGTGACCAAGGAAATACTGCGCGACCAGGTCAAACGGGCCGAGCTGCTGGCCGAGCAGATGCAGATTGCATGGGCCGAAGCCTGGCTGACGCATATAGGTACGACAGGCAGTTCTACGGACCTGTATCCGGTTCCCGCGTGGTTTCTGGCAATCCCGAACGGTGATCCCATGCCGGAAAGCTGTACCCAAGCATTTGCTGTCATTGTTCAAACTGCGATCGGCATGAAACAGTGAAGCTAATGCTATGTTGGCGGGACGAACCGAAAGTACAAAGTAACAGATCGTCGAATGCGACTTTGTGCGGACCATGTTGACGGGCTTTCTCAAGCTGCTGTAGTTCAGCAATGCTCTATCATCGCCGCTCACCTCTCTTCGTGCTCGGGGGGCTGGACCGCCCCAATTCGTGTACAGTTTGTGTGCGCTATGGACGCGAAAACCGGTTCGCTGATCATTGGAGCCCCAGGAATGCCCAACAACGCAGCCACTGCGACAGCGCGGTTAGCTACTGCGCCTATGGAGGATCGGCTCGACTCCGGCGCAACTTCAGGCAGGTAGGGGGTGCCTATGTGCGATCCATGTGCAATGCGATCTGCCGGGAGACCTTTGATTTCACCGATACTTAGCCGTGATCGGTATCCAGAGACTTCGATAGGTCTGGTTTCTTGCGGTTCGCCCGCGATCCCGTTTTGCGCGCTGCGGCGAACCCACGGTCGGTTGACATGAACCGGGCAAGCATGGGGGCGACGAGGCGGGCGGGCTCAAGATCCTGTCCGGTCTGTTGGCCGAGGACCGTCGCGTAGTCGCAGAGATCGCGGTGCACGTCGGCGGGAAGCTCCACCGTCAGTTTGACCGGCTTGTCGTCATGGATCGGGCCAAGCTTCAGCTTCGTCATCTTACTTCTCCCAAAGGCTCGAGGATCAGGTCGCGGGTGACCATTACGCGGACGGGGAAGCCCGGGCGGATGGTCAGCGTCGGCGGGACGGCGAGCTGCTGCCGGACGATCTCGTCCCCGGTCCGCCCGATCGTGTCCTGCGCGGCCTCGCGAATGGCACGGGCGACGTCATCCTCGCTGTCGGCCCCGCTTTCCAGGCCGAGGTTCAGGATCGTGGCGAGGCCTGCGGCGAGAAAGACGCGACCCCAATGATAGTTGACCTGGTCCTGCAGGCCAGACGCGCCAGTTCCGTCAGTGCCGGGCGCGCGTTCCAGCACAATGGAGCGACCATCCGGAAGGATGAGGCGGGTCCAGACGAGGAGCAGGCGGCTTTGCCCGGATGCGATGCGGCTGTCGTATTCTCCCAGCAGGCGCGCGCCTTGCGGGATCAGCAGGTATCGCCCGGACGGGCTGTCGTAGACGTCTCCAGTCACCTGGGCCGAGATCTGGCCGGGAAGGTCGGAGCGCAGGCCGGTGATCAGGGCGGCCGGGATCACCGTGCCGGCCTGCAGGATGTAGGGGCTGGGCGGCGGCACTATGCGTTGCGCACTGACGGTGTCCGTGTCTCCGGGACGGGTGAGGAACGCCTCCCGGCCGGAAATCGGATCGCTTGCCGTAGGGCTGCCCAATGTGGAGGGGAAGAGCGCGCCGGTCGCGGGGGAGGTCGGTGTGGCCTGTGTTCCGTTGCGCGGCACGGTTTGCGCCTCGGCGAAAAGGGCGCTCAGTCGGGCGGCGTCGAGTTCCTGGAGACGGCGTTGTTCCTCCGGATCGACTGTGGGGGCCAATGGACCGGAAAGGGGCGGTGCCGGGACCGGCTGGCCGCGATCTTGCGCCCCAAGGATGGCGCGGCCCAACTCACCGGGCAAGGGTGGGCCGAGACGCGGGACATCGGCGTAATCCCGAGGCAGTGAGGACAGCCCTTCAGCCGCCTGAATGCGTTCGGTGGAAAAGAGCTCCGTCTGGTTGCCCTCCTGCCGGTTGTACTGCAGGGCCATGATCAGGATTGCGCCAAGGCCAAGTCCGCCGATGGCGGTGGCAAGGGCAATGGCCCGGCGGGACAGGCGCATGACACGGGGCGGATCGGGCCTGAGACGGAGTTCATGGACGATCTCTTCCTCGGTCCGTGGCGGCTCTTGCATATCAGGGACTTGTGTCATCGCTCCACCTCTGGCTGGGGCGCAGGCGGCGGGCGCTGATCGCCATCCGTACGCACGATCCGCACGACCTGCTGTCGTCTTTCGCCGAGACGCAGTTCTGCAGCCCCGAACAGCCGGTCCACGATCAGGACGTTGCCGAGCACGCGGGTGTTCACGATCTGGCCGCGCCCATCCGCGCCGATCACGAAGAGCGGAGGCATTTCGCCCTGGGCGATGCCGGGTGGAAAGACGACATAGACACGCCGTCCATCGTCGAAGACCGAGACCGGCCGCCAGGGCGGGGCGTCGCCCTGCAGGCCATAACGGTAGTGCCGGTCGGCCTCGTGCGGGATCGCCGGGCGGCCAATTGTCGGGGTGCGGGGCGTGGTTCGCACCTCTGGATAGGCCCACGCCACGCTGGGCATCCAGGCTTCTTCATTTGCACGCAACTCGATGTGGTAGCTGCGCCGGTCGGTGTTGACGACGAGATTGGTGGTGATGTCGGGGCGCGTGGGTTTCACGAGGATATGGACGCGGACTGTGGATCCAGCGCCGCTGGTGGTGTCGCCAATGATCCAGCGCGCGGTGTCGCCCGCCGCGATCGGGCCGGGGCCGGTCAGGCGTTCGCCAGGTTCGAGCGCGATATTTGTGATTTGGCCGGGTGCTGCGTAGATCTGGTAAAGCGCGCCTTCGCTCCACGGGAAAACCTGCATGGCGTTGTAGTAGCCCTGCTGGCGGGGCTCGACCCGGGCCGCGGCATTGGCGGCGATGATGCGGGCTTCCGGTGTGTCCGCTTCCGGATCGCCGCCGCGGGAGGGCGTCCAGGCAGGCGGTGTGTGAACCGGGCGGGGCAGCCCCTCGGCCGGGGGTGGTGCCGGCGGCGGAGCAAGGGCCGGGACCTGGTCGTCATAGGCGATTTCGGGCGGGCGTTGCCCCGTGCAGGCGGTCAGCGCCGTGGCCGCTAGGAGAAGAACGGGGATGGGGCGAAGTCGTCTCATTGGGCATTCTCCCTCGACCAGTTGATGGCATGGACATAGACGCCGAGCGGGTTGGCCCGCAGGCGCTCTGCATCGCGCGGGGGCTGGATCACGACGGTCAGGATGGCGGTCCAGCGTTCGGTTGTGGCGAGCTGACCGTTTTCATAGCGGCGCTCGATCCAGGCGACACGGAAGCTCGACTCCGAGGCGCGAATGACACTCGAGACCTCGATGGAAATCTGCGTGTCGCCGATCAGCGCGAATGGATCGTTCACCCGGGCATGGTCATTCAGCGCGACAGCGCCGCGATCGGTAGCGAAATCGTAGGCGCGCAGCCAGTTCTGGCGCAGCACGATCGGATCGGCCGGGACCTGCCGGACATGCTCGACGAAGCGGGCGAGATGCCAGGCGATCTGCGGATCGGTCGGGCGATATTCGGCGAGCGCCGGGGCGACGGCCTGTGCCGCGCCGAGATTGTCGACCTCGACCACGTAAGGGACGACGCTGCTGCGCGTCGATTGCCAGGCGAGGGCCGCGCTGAGCCCGGCGGAGAGGGCGAGGCAGCCCATCGCCATGAGGCGCCAGTTGCGGGCTTGGACGCGGGCCGAGCCGATCCGCTCGTCCCAGACCTGGGCGGCCTTCTGGTAGGGGGTGACGGGTTCGGGCGTGGTGCCGTAGCGGACACTGGGGCGTCGGAACATCAGGAGGACCTTTCGGAGAGGCTGACGACCGTGCCGCCGCCGCCATGATCGCCGGAGCGGATGACGTGGGCGGCGGTCGAGAGGCCGTGTTGAAGGGATTGCTGGCGCTTCATCCGGCGCGCCCAGTCGGGTGGGCCGTCATTGGCCGGGGAGGGCGGGGCACCACCCGCCATCCGTCCCCCGGTGGCGGCATAGGCTGCGCGGGCGCCGGACTGCGCGCCGTCCGAGATCGCGCGCCGGAGCGGGCTGAACGCGGCGACAGCACCGGTCTTGCCAACAGCGGCCGCGCCACCGACGGTTTTTCCGAGGCCTGTGCTGCGCGAGGCCGCGCCGAGCTGGTATGCAGTGGCGGTTCCGCTGCCGACAGCGCTGGCACCGCGCAGGGCGGCACCGCCAGTGCCAAGGGCCATCCGGGTTCCGGCGACACCAGCGACTGCAGACCCGCCCACGGCAATTCCGGTGCTGACAGCGGCCCCTGCGCCAAGTTGCGGCCCGCCAGAGACGATACCATTGGCGATGCCCGGTCCGAAGATGCCAAGAGCGAGGAGCGCCAGCGCGCCAAGGACCACCGACATGGCGTCGTTGATCGTGGGTTCACCCGCGAATCCGGCGGTGAATTCGCTGAAGATGGTGGAGCCGATGCCGACGATCACGGCCAGCACCAGCACCTTGACGCCGGAGGAAATGACGAGGCCCAGCACGCGTTCGGCCATGAAGGCGGTCTTGTTGAAGAGGCCGAAGGGCACGAGGATGAAACCCGCCAGCGTGGCCAGCTTGAATTCGATCAGGGTGACAAAGAGCTGGATCGCGAGGATGAAGAACGACAGCAGGACCACCAGCCAGGCGAAGAACAGGATCCCGATCTGGATGAAGTTCTCGAAGACGGCGACGAACCCGGAGAGGTCGGCGATGGAGGCGAGGATCGGCTGCCCGGCCTCGAGCCCGACCTGCGCGATGCGCCCCGGCTGAAGCAGTTCACCGGCGGAGATCGTGCCGCCGGTGGCGACCAGGCCAAGGCCCGCGAAACTGTCGAAAACGATCCGGGCCAGCGTGTTCCAGTTGCCGATGATATAGGCGAAGACCCCGACAAAGAGGGTCTTTTTCACCAGCCGGGCGAAGATGTCGTCATCCGCGCCCCAGGCCCAGAAGAGGGCGGCCAGCGTGATGTCGATGACGATCAGCGTGTTGGCGAGGAAGGCGACGTCGCCACCCAGAAGGCCGAAGCCGGAATCTATATAGGAGGCGAAGACCTCGAGAAACCGGTCAA
This sequence comes from Meridianimarinicoccus sp. MJW13, assembly GCF_014901205.1. Taxonomy (GTDB): domain Bacteria; phylum Pseudomonadota; class Alphaproteobacteria; order Rhodobacterales; family Rhodobacteraceae; genus Meridianimarinicoccus. The sequence continues at coordinate 262,471 of NZ_JACNMU010000006.1, read as the reverse complement.
TGACACTGACGCCGCCCATTCCCTCACTCCGTCCCGGCCGGCTCTGGAGCCAGATCGAAGAAGCGCTGCCGGGCCGCCTCCCAGGCGGCGCGGCATTCGGTGTCGGTGGCGTAGTCTTCGGGCGTCAGGTCACGGCAATGCGCGAGGGTGCTGCGCAAGGCGTCATCCCTGACCACATGCCCGGTGTCGGTGGGCAGGACCGTGCGTGTCAGTTCGACGGCGGCGGCGAGGGCGGCAAGGCCGCCGATACCGAAGGCGACAAGGCGCAGAGTTCGCGGGGTGTCGAGGGCCATGCGCTTACTCCCCGAACAGCCGTACTGTGCCGGGGGAGTAGCCGCCGCCGTAATCCAGAAACCGCGCGAGGTTCTCGCGGCCCTGCGCCTCGGCGGAGGCGATGCGGGCGGTTTCCAGCGCTTCGGCGCGGTTCTGCGCGGCGATGGCGGCGGTCAGATCGGCGATCTGCGTCGACTGCAATGCGAGGAGCTGGTTCCCGGCTTGGGCCACCTGCAGGGCCCCAACGGCGCCCTGGCTTTCGCGGATGAGCGCGTCCATCTGGCTGCGGGCTCCGTCGATATTGCCCACTACCCCGGCCTGCACGCGCAAGCTGTCCTCGAAGCCCGCGACCGAGGTCTCCCACCGCTTGCGCGCTCCGGCGATCATCGCGTCGAAATCACCTTGCGCTGCGGCAGTTCCGTAGTCCTGAGCAAAGGCCTGTTCGATGGTCGCCACGTCGAAGGCGAGGCTTTGGGCATCGGCCAGGAGTCGCTGGGTTTCACCGATGGCGTCCTGCAGTTGCGCCAGCGAGGAATGCGGCAGGTTTGCAAGGTTCAGCGCGTCGTTCATCAGCATCTGCGCCTGGTTCTGGATCTGCGCGATCTGGTTGTTGATCTGTTCGAGCGCGCGGGCGGCCGAGAGGATGTTTTCGGCATGGTTGCGCGGGTCGTAGACGATCCGTCCGCCACCGCCGAAGAGGAAGGCCTGGGCCGGTGTTGCGAGAACCGGTGTCATTACGAGGGCGCTGGCCATCAATACGGCGGCGAGTTTGCGGGGCCGAGCAGGGCGCTCAGGATTGCGGGTCATGTTCTGTCTCCTTCTGGTCGGTGGGTTGGGGTTCTGGAACGGGTGGCGCTGTGGCGGGGCCAAGCAACTCGACTGCCCAGTCGAGACCGCGATGGCGCAGCCAGGCGGCGGCAAAGCCGTTCTGGCCATGGTCGGCGATAAGATTGCTGATTGTGGCCTGATCGGCCTTGGAGGAGGCGGCGGTGAAGGCCAGCGCCACCTCGCCGAGGCCCAGCGAGAAGAGCCGGTTGCCACGCCGCGACTGGCAGTAGTAGTCGTGCTTCGGCGTCGCGCGGGCGACGATGTCGATCTGGCGGTCGTTCAGCCCGAAGTTCCGGTAGATCCGGGCGATCTGGGGCTCGAAGGCACGCTCGTTGGGAAGGAAGATCCGCGTCGGGCAGCTCTCGACGATGGCAGGCGCGATGAGGGACCCGTCGATATCGGCCAGCGATTGGGTGGCGAAAACAACGCAGGCGTTCTTCTTCCGCAGCGTCTTCAGCCATTCGCGGAGCTGCCCGCCGAAATTGGCGTCATCGAGCGCAAGCCAGCCCTCGTCGATCAGGATCATGGTGGGACGTCCGTCGAGCCGCGCCTCGATCCGGTGGAAGAGATAGGCGAGCACGGCGGGTGCCGCTGCTGAGCCGATCAGCCCCTCCGTTTCAAACGCGAGCACCTCGGCGCTGCCCAGGTCTTCGGCTTCAGCATCGAGAAGCCGTCCGAAGGGACCTCCGATGCAGAACGGTTTCAACGCGCGCTTTAATTCGGTCGATTGCAGCAGGACCGAGAGGCCGGTCAGCGTGCGTTCCTGGGGCGGGGCCGACGCGAGCGAGGTCAGCGCCGACCAGAGATGGTCCCGCGCAGCAGGGTCGATCGTCGCGCCTTCCCGTCCGAGGATTCCCGCGAGCCAGTCCTGCGCCCAGGCGCGTTCCGACGCCTCATCGATCCCGGCGAGCGGCTGCAGCTGCACCGCGGGATCTCCGTCGGCCAGCGCATCGCCGAGGTTTTCCCAATCGCCGCCCATGGCGAGCGTGGCACAGCGGATTGATCCGCCGAAATCGAAGGCGAAGACCTGGGCACCGGCATAGCGCCGGAACTGCAGCGCCATGAGGGCCAGCAGGACTGATTTGCCCGCCCCGGTCGGGCCGACGATCAAGGTATGGCCGACATCGCCCACATGTGTGGAGAAGCGGAACGGGGTCGTGCCGTCGGTTTCGGCGTGGAACAGTGGCGGGCCGTCGAGGTGGTCGTTCTGGTCCGGCCCCGCCCAGACCGCCGAGATCGGGATCATATGGGCCAGGTTCAGCGTCGAGATGGGTGGCTGACGGACATTGGCGTAGAGATGGCCGGGCAGGGAGCCGAGCCAGACCTCGAGCGCGTTCAACGTCTCCGGGATGCAGGTGAAATCGCGCCCCTGGACAATCTTCTCGACGGCCTTGAGCTTGGCCTCGGCGGCTGCTGCGTCCTCGTCCCAGACGGTAATCGTGGCGGTGACGTAGGCGGCGCCCGCCACATCGGCGCCGAGTTCTTGGAGCGCTTCATCGGCATCTGCCGCCTTGTTGGCCGCGTCGCTGTCGAGCAGGGTCGAGGCCTCGTTGGTCATCACCTCCTTTAGGATCGCGGCCACCGACTTGCGCTTGGCGAACCACTGGCGTCGGATACGGGTGAACACCCGGGCGGCATCCGTCTTGTCGAGGCAGATCGCGCGCGTGCACCAGCGATACTCGAAACCCTGAGCGTTCAATTCGTCGAGCAAACCGGGCCAGGTGGCGCTTGGCAGGCCGATGATGGTCAGGGTCTTGAGATGAGCGGCCCCGAGCCGTGGTGTCAGCCCACCCACCAACGGATCATCGGCCAGCACCGCGTCCAGATGCATCGGGACCTCCGGGACGCGGACGCGCTGGCGCCGGGTCGAAACGGTCGAATGCAGGTAGGTCAGGGTCTCGGCATCGGAGAGCCAGGCGATTTCCGGCATGAACCCGTCAAGCAGATCGATCAGCCGGTCGGCGCGGCTGACAAAGCTGGAGACAAGATCCTGAGGCTTGGTGCTGCGATCCGGTGCGTTTTCTAGCAACCAGCCCTCGGCGCGGCTCGCGTCGTCAGCGGGCGGCATCCATATCAGCGTCAGGAAATACGCGCTCTCGAAATGAGCGCCCGCTTCTTCGAACTGCGCGCGGCGTTCGGCATCGACGAGGGCGGAGACAGGATCGGGGAACTCGGAGGCCGGATAGTCCTGTGCCGGGATCCGCTGCGCCTCGATGAAGACGGCCCAGCCAGAACCAAGCCGCCGGAGGGCGCTGTTCAGCCGGGCCGACGTGGCGACCAGTTCGGCGGGCGTGGCTGAATCCAGATCCGGCCCCCGAAACCGCGCTGTGCGTTGCAGGCTGCCATCTTTGTTCAGGATGACGCCGGGTGCGACCAATGCAGCCCAGGGCAGAAAATCGGCCAGAAGGGCGGATTTGGAGCGGTATTCGGCGAGACGCATCATCGGCTCAGACCCCGAACCAGGAGGGGTAACGGAGATGCCGCCGCGCCACCTCGGCGATCTGCGCATCCCGCTTCGCGGCCCAGACCGCGAGGAGATGACCGACGAGCCAGAACACGAGGCCTACGAGCCAGAGCCGCAGGCCAAGCCCGATGGCCGCGGCCAGAGTCCCATTGGCAATGGCGATGGTGCGGGGGGCACCGGCCAGCAGGATCGGATCGATCAGGGCGCGGTGCACCGGCGCGAAATAGCCGGGAATGTCGGTGGGGTTCTCCATCAGATCAGCGCTCCGCCGCCGAAGGAGAAGAAGGACAGAAAGAAGCTCGAGGCCGCGAAGGCGATGGAAAGGCCGAAAACGATCTGCACAAGCCGCCGGAAGCCGCCTGAACTGTCGCCAAAGGCCAGTGTCAGGCCCGTGACGATGATGATGATCACGGCGACGATCTTGGCGACCGGACCTTCGATCGACTCGAGGACGGATTGCAGGGGCGCTTCCCACGGCATTCCCGATCCGGCGGCGAGCGCCGGATCGGGCAGGGTAAAAGCGATCAGGCCGAGCGCGGTTGCGCCAAGGGCTGTGCGAAATGATGGCAGAAGGGTCATGGATGGCTTCCTTATTTTTGTGTGAAGAGGGGGGTGAGAGCGTAATCGCCCGAGGCGGTCAGGCCGGTGACACGCGCCAATTCGGACAGGCGACGATCAGCGCCCCGTCCGGACAGAACGGCGATCAGGTCGATGGTTTCTGCGATTAGCGCGCGTGGGACGGTGACCACCGCCTCCTGGACCAGCTGTTCGAGCCGCCGCAGAGCACCAATGGCGGACCCGGCATGGATCGTCCCGATCCCGCCTGGATGGCCGGTGCCCCAGGCTTTCAGCAGGTCGAGCGCTTCCGGGCCGCGCACCTCGCCGATGGGGATTCGATCAGGCCGCAGCCGCAGCGACGCGCGCACGAGATCGGACAAGGTCGCGACCCCGTCTTTGGTGCGAAGAGCCACGAGGTTGGGGGTCAGGCATTGCAGTTCGCGCGTGTCCTCGATCAGGACAACGCGGTCTGCGGTCTTGGCGACCTCCGCCAACAGCGCATTGGTGAGGGTCGTCTTGCCGGTGGAGGTCCCGCCCGCGACAAGAATATTGGCCCGGCTGGTGACCCCCTCGCGCAACTGCGCAGCCGCATCTGAGGAGAGCATGCCCTTTGCGACATAGTCCTCGAGGGTGAACACCGCGACGGCGGGCTTGCGAATAGCAAATGTGGGTGCAGAAACCACTGGGGGCAGCAAACCCTCGAAGCGCTCGCCCGTGTCCGGCAATTCAGCCGAAACACGCGGGGCCGCAGGATGGACCTCCGCCCCGACGTGATGCGCGACAAGACGGATGATGCGCTCGCCATCGGCGGGAGACAGCACTGCGCCTGTGTCGCTCAGCCCATCGGCCAGCCGGTCAACCCAGAGCCGCCCGTCAGGGTTCAGCATCACCTCGACGACGCCCGTATCTTCGAGCCAGGCGGCGATGCCCGGCCCAAGTGCCGTGCGCAACATGCGTGCGCCGCGGGAAGACGTCTCGGTTTTGAAAGACGTAACGGTCATGGTTGGCCTCGCGATGGATCACGAGACCGATCAAGAAGACCGCTATTGGCCTAGGGGCAACAGCTGTGAAGGCGTAGTAGGGGCATGGCGCGTAAAGGCAGGGGCATTGCTGAGATCACCAGCCAGTCAAAGTGCAATTGGGCCATAGGATTTGGTTCTTGGAGCGTGCCACCGTCGTTTGATGCCTTTTGGTCTTGGTTGAACAACCACTCATTTCGAATCCGCTTTCCTCCGCCACTTGCCCTGGCGAAAGCGTTCTCCCTGTGCTGCGCGAGATGGAAGATAATCGAACTCTCACCGTCAGAATAACTCGGTGCTACCGTCGTCATGGAATCGGACAGCATATCCCGCGCGCGCGTAGGCTGTTGATCCGTCTGCAAATCTGTTACGAAGATTCTGAGCGTGTTCGAAGTCCAAGAGTGTGAATGCAGCGGACTCAGCCGGTCCATCTGCAGATAAGCCCGCACCAATCATGATCCCGCCCAAGTCTGTCAAAACGAAGCGATCGTGGAAGTCTTCGCCGCCCTTTTTTTCCGACCACGCGTAAAGCTCCAAGCTGTAGCCTAATGGGAGTCGTCCTTTGATCTGGGCGGCACCGTCTCGAGCAACGAGCTCAGGCGGGGGGCGCGAACCATGTTCTCGGAAATGGATCTTGATGACTTTTGGCGGCCAAGGCCCACGTCCGAGTCGATCAAGCAGCGCTACAAGTGGGGCGAGATAATTGCCCTCGGTTGGTCGAAGATCGAAATAAGGATCAATGATATCGACCTCCCTCGACACCGCAGCAAAGGTATTGAGGGTGTCGGCAATTTTGTCTTCCGTCCTTGTCACGTTGCAGCTTGTTGCTGCGCTAAAGAGCGCATGTCCATCGGAGCAATCGTCCGGATGCATTGACTCTGCGCAGGCCGTATTTCCAGCGTCGCATATGATTGCTTTGAACGGCCGGGCGGCGTGTTCGCATAGGGTGTTGTTTATCCAGTTTTCCTCGTAGTCATAGGCACGATTGAAATCGACGACCTTATGCTTCGAGTTGCGCAAACGTTCTGTGATGCTGGACATACGAATATCCGGTACGCCAGCCTCTTTTGCTGCTTGGATGACTTTCCTCTCCCATTTTGTTGGAAATCGTGAAATCAGTCGACCTTTATCCGCGCCGAAGCGGTCGATCAGGTCTTTAAAGGTTCGCCAGTCCGCGCCAATGGCAGCAGGCTCTACCGCGTATTCTGACAGCATCAGAACAGTTCCTCCGCCCGTTCTTCGAAGAACCCATCTGGCCACCGGTCAGAGAAATCACCGTCTCTATCAACGCGAAGGCGGCGAAAATGCACTTCTTTTTCGGAATTTTCGACGTATATGACAGAGAGATCATCGGGTTTCAGTGCATTTTTTCTTGGCGGGAGTTCTCCTTCGGTGGTCTCCCGCACTCTGCGTAGGAGCCGCAGCATGATGTGTTCGCTATGGGTTTCGACAAGTAGGGTTTTGCCTGAACCGAACGATTGCTCGCCGGGCACTACAGCATGAATGAAAAGGTCGCCGACCCCGACCTGAATTGCCGGATGTACGTGAAGTTCGGGCTGCTCGATTGCCAGAATGCCATCCTTGTCGCGAAGGCAAGCGACGATGACCGGGATCATCTGAGAGATGCCAACACCAACATCGCTTGGGGCTACATCAATGCCTTTCACCACGTCACGCAAAACAACCTCGGTACGCGATCCCAGCTTCTGGAACTCTTCCTGTAGTTCTCCGATGTCGTCTTCGCTGATGCCGCGTTTGAACAACTGATCGATCCGGCTTGAGACCGGTATTTCCAGATACTCCGACTTCGCGATCTCGTAACTCGTTCCCAGACCGTCCCTACCACTCAGCCAGGCATTCACTTCGCTAAGCAATCTGCCCTGCTTGTCTGAATAGAGAAGATCCCATGCCGCCAGGCCCTGTGCCCAACGCCCCTCATCAGGTGAAACCTGGGGTCGGAAAGCCCTTGGAGGGATGTCCCGGAGCGGACCAATGTAGGTCATCTCCGAAAGGTAGTCGCGTGCAATGCGCAGAGGTCCCAAAAGTAATTCATCTAGCAATAAGGATAGGCCACGCACTCGCGGCGTGTTGCCTTCCAGTTCCAGCTTCATTGGTTCCGGATCGCGCAGTTCCAGTGCCCAGGGCTTGGTAATATCCGGCAGAGCGCCAATCACGGATGAAGAGGCGATGCGAAATTCGCCGATACCTTTCAAGTCAGCTGATCTCGCCATATCTCTTGATAGTTCCCAAATCTCGATCCCCAATTTGGTGCCGAGTGGGTCGCCTTCAGCAAGGCCTTCGGGCACTTCGTCGTCTGCATCCACATACTCCTGCAAAAGTGGATGCTGGAAGTTGAAGTCGGTTAGCTGCGCCTGCCCAGCTTGCGGTGGAGACTTGATTGAGGCGATGTTTTCGCCATCCATCTCGACAATCAAGACCGATACATAAGGCGCGTTGATCAAGTCACTCCATTGAACCTGTAGGGAGACACCGATCTCTTGGACAACAGCGTACTCCTTCAGATCGGTGTTCTCGCCAACGATGTAGCGGATGCGCAGACTTTCAAACTCAGGATCACCGAGCGAATTTCCGTTATTGATTGGCAGCCGTTCATTACCCTGATCTCCGGACAAATCGATGACCAGCTTGATCGTCATTGAATTCGAGAGATCATGGTTATGGATCAGCTTCTTGAAACCGCCGAGATCGATCAGGCCGCCCGCAATCGTTTGATCCGGATCGGGGTTCTTCCTCTCTAGGATTTCGCGAACATAGTGCAACGCCTGAAGGATCGTGCTTTTGCCCGCGCTATTTGGGCCGAACAACAGCGTGATCGGCCGTAGCTCAATGACCTGCTTGGCACCAACACCTTTGAAGTTTTCGATTTCGATCCGGCTCAGTCGCATGACATTCTCATTTCTTACTTCACGCCCTTGGCCTTCGCAGCCGCGGCGAGAATTTTGGGCATCTTGGAAAAACAAAAGGTTTGGAAAACCCGTTCCATGGCGTCCCATTCACCAGTGTAGAACTCTCCTGACTGTGAAGTGAATTCCTCAGCAAAGCGCGCTTTCAATTCTGTCTCATGACTATGAGTCGTTGCCCCATCGTCAAACGGTTGGTGGTACTTTAGTTCCCATCGGCAAACAGCGCTTTTGGGAAACCCGCCGTTGACCTCTTTGAACCGACGGATTGGATCATTTGATCTGCCGATTTTCACCAATGCCTGGCCGAGGTGAGGGCCGGTTCTGCCGAGCAGTGCTTCCGCATTGGCTGTCAATTTCATCAGGTATAGGTGGTTCTCACCGTCTTCGTGCTTGGAAGTTCGGTCCCCGAAACTTGGAGGAATACCCTTGGACGGCTTGAGCACGTCATTCATATAGCCGCTGTCGAGTTCATCCGTTGCGATGGGCGGTTCACCGTAGACGTTCACCTGCCGGACATGGTGGCTGAGCGCCCTGCGCTTTTCATCTGGCTCAAGCAGGACAGCCTTGGTCGTTCTCTCAAACCGCTTCTTGCTGTCATAGGCTATCGGCGCAATGGTCTTGATGTGAACCCGGTTTGTGACGCGCCATGCACGGACAACCTTCAGGCCGTAAGTCCACCGATCCTGAAAACCATGATCTAGCTTCCATTTCCTCGACTCCTCAGTCTGCCGGTCCAGATCTTGGCATCGCTCCAATTTGACCTCCATGAAGCCAAGGGCTTGCCTCTGAAGATCGGCGTCAGTGAGAGAGTCTACGGCACCGTAGATGAGGACAAGATCTCCGTCCTTCATCTTGGTCAGCATATCTTCACGCTGAGCTTCGTGCGTGAAGCCAATATAACCGGCGTCTTCCGGGTTGAAGCCGTAGAATGCGCGCACCCAGATCTGGCGGTCTTCAGGGAGGAGCTCACCCATCTGCACGCCCTTCAATCAGCTTCGGGAAGTTTGCCGAAAACGCCGCCAGAACGTCCCGCCATGTGACCGGATCGGATTTCGCTTTGCTGCGCACCACGTTGAGAACCGAATAGCCAGCATCGGACAATGCGTCGCGCAGGTCCCGTTCCAGTGCCGCCATCCGGTCGCGAACAGGTTTGTGCAGCTCCATCTGCTCACCGTGATCCTGCTCCTCGGTCTTCCCGATCTCTGGGAAAATCGGCCCGTAGGAGACCAAATCGAATTGCCCGCATTGCTCCGGTTTGATGCCCTGCTCGGTAAGCAAGCGGCGAAGGCTGTTGGATGCTTTCTGAAATCCCAGATGTTGCCCCATCCGCGTGTACGGCGCGGTCGCGTATGGGCTGCTGTTATCCCCGGTGCGCCCGACATACAGGCGTTCACCCTTCGGCGTGTCGATCCGCCAGACATAGAGCCAGAACCCGCGTTGCAGCATCGGGCCGGGCAGGGTGAGAGTGTGGAGTTCCGCCATCACCCCACCTCACGCATTCTCATAGCTGCGCTCGAACAACGGCTTGGCCTTCTCGAAATCTTCCATCGAGCGGATGGTGATTTCCAAATCGCCGGTGCCGAAATGGCCGATGGTGCGCACGTCGCGGGTAAAGCCGTCTTCCAGCGTGATGGTGTCGGGGTCGACCTTGACGTGGACGATCAGCTTGCGCTCCTGGGTCTTGATCTCGACGCAGGCGAAATTCTTGATCCGCTTGAACGCGAAATAGAAGCGCAGCACCTTGAACTGTACATCATCCCCCAACCCTTCGAGGTGCTCCTTCACCGTATCAAAGAGGGCGCGCAGCTCACCGTCCGCCTTGTCGAGATATTGCGAGACGGTGGTGTATTTCTGCTTTTGCCCGCCGTCCGTGCCGCCATCAACTTTATCCGTCGCGATCACGCCGTTCAGCGGAGCAGAGGCTGCGTTTACCTGTTCCAGCAGCAGCAGGTCGTCGTCGAATTTCATGTAGCGGATAAGTTCGATGTTGCGGTTCATCTGCTTGATGGCGTGCTCATCATAGCGGGAGAAGTCGCCGGCGATGCAGATCAGGCGCGGCGATGACCACTCGACGGATTGGGCGGCCTTCTCGCCGAACTTCTTCAAGACCAGCATCTCGAAATCGCCGCGATGGGTCACCAGCCAGTCAAGATAGAACAGGCCCTGATTGATGACGTTCATGTTGGAGGAACGCTTGTATTCGATGATCACCGGGCAGGAATTCTCGTCGATGCCAAGCGTGTCCATCCGCCCGCCATGGTCGCGGCCGGTGGAAAATTCCGACGCCAGAAAGCGGACACCCAGAAAGGTCTCCAGGTTCTGCTCGATCAGCGTCTGCAGCGATTTTTCCAGCGCAAGCGACGTGCCATGCACCTCGCAGACATCCGTACCACCAATCCGGAAGAGTTTCAGATCACTCATAGCTCCCCCCGGAAAGCGCGCTGTGAGAGGGCCGCAAAGAGGTCATCTAAGCCATCGACATGTTGAGACTGGATGTCTATTGCGCGTTTAGTTTTCTGGGCGATCTTTAGAAACTCAATTTGCCGCGTCATGTCTGGAATGGGTATTTCTAGTTCTCTCAGTGTCTTCGGATTCAAAAATGTGAATGCATCATCCTTGTTGTTTGCTTTTAGTGCCCCGATACGTCCGGGCAAATACGTAAACAGCGACACAAAATAATGAGATGTCAAACTATCCGGATTGAGTGCAACTCGAACGAGGTTTGTGCTGATTATTGAACGCTGATGCGAAGTCGTTGCGATGCACATACGACCAACAGTTCCAGCACGTGAAATCAGTACATCGCCGGATTTCACACTGTAACGAAGCAGTTCCTGATATTTCTCATCCGTGATAAACAGCTTGGGCACATCAACAAAAAAGTTGTGCTGGACGTTTTCCACGCCCCACACCGGCACGCCAGCATCGACATACTCATGTTTTTTTAGTGCCGCTCCGAACGGGCCTGATTGAATTCCGGTTCTTGATCCATCCAGATGTAACCGGACTTTTTCACGCACAAAACCATGTGGGTTTATTATCGGATCACCGAACATCTCCAGAAACACCGATTTGAGAAAATCGTCGGCGAGGGCGAGGGCCTGCTGGCGTTTGCGGCGGATGGCATCGGCCTTGTCGAGGATCACCGCAATCCGGCGTTGTTCGTCGAGGCGAAGCGCTGGAAAAGGCAAGGTCCTCAGAAGGTCAAGTTTGATGCCTTTGACGGTGGCACCCTGTGCTTGCCCTTCAAGGAATTCACCCTTTGCGAGAAGGAAGTGAAGCAAAAACCGCTTGTCGATTTTTCCCTTTGGTAGCAGCGCCTTCAAATCCTGATTAATGGCCATATCGACCGAATTGATTGCAGCTTTTCCGACTGCCATCCTTGTAGGGATGATAACATTTCCGGAAGGAATGATGTTTGTTGCCGAGCGCTTAAGCCCTTCCAGTGTTATGGATTCTTCGGTGGCGTCGAGTGCAGTCGATTTGAAGTCTTTGACTGTGGCCCATGGAATATTCCCATTCCAGAACTCTGAAACAGTCCGGCTAGGGGTGCCGCCCCCTTTTATCTCGACCAGATCGCCAAGTGGAATGGTTTGGGTCGTCATCCCAACATCCCCTCAAGTTCGGCGAGGTCCTTGGCGATGTCGTCATTCAAGCTCTTCATCCGCTTCAGGATGAGCTTCGGCGGGTCGTATTTTTGTTCCGCGTAGACGCGCTCCTTGTACTTGGAGAGCGAGAGGTCGTAATTCGCCTCGCGGATGTCATCGGCCGGAACGAAGAAGGCCTTCTGCTTGCGGTCCGTGTCGCGCTTCGGATCGCGGTTCCGCCAAGCGGTGATGCAATCGGGCAGGTCATTGGCCTCGATCGGGTCGCGCTTGTCGTCCAGCGAGTAACCGTCCGCCTCCACATCGTAGAAGAAGACATCATCGGTGCGCCCGCCTTTGGTGAAGACGAGGATGCCGGTGGACACACCCGCATAGGGCTTGAACACACCCGCGGGCAGCGAAATCACCGCCTCCAGCTGGTTGTGATCGACCAGCAGCTTGCGCAGCGCCACATGGGCGGTGGACGAGCCGAAGAGCACGCCATCGGGCACGATGGTGGCCGAGCGCCCGCCGGTTTTCAGCATGCGCAGGATCAGCACCAGAAACAGCAGTTCCGTCTTCTTCGTCTTCACCTGTCGCAGAAGCCCGGCATGCACATCCTCGAAATCAAGCGATCCCTTGAAGGGCGGATTGGCGAGGACAATGTCAAAGCCTTCGCTTGATGATTTGGGGAATTTCTCCGGGAAGCTGTTGCTCAGCGTGTCTTGGTAATGGATGTCGGGATTGTCGACGCCGTGCAGCATCATGTTCATGGCCGCGATGCGCAGCATGGTGGCGTCGAAATCGAAGCCGTGGAACATGTCGTTGCGGATATGGGTCCAATGATCTTCGAGCAGGTCGCCGGTGAAGGTTTTCTCGGTCTTGCCGGTGTCCGGATCCGTTTCCTCCATCACCGCTTCGGGCGACGTGTGGTTTTCGAGAAGATAGTTCATCGTCTCGACCAGAAAGCCGCCGGTTCCACATGACGGGTCGGAAATCACGTCGGTGGGCTTGGGCTCCAGCATGTCCACCATCAGGCGGATGATGTGGCGCGGTGTCCGGAACTGTCCGTTGATGCCTGCCGTGGTCAGCTTGCCGAGCAGATATTCGTAGAGGTCGCCCTTGGTGTCGCCAGCGGTGAGCGGCAGGTCGTTGATCATGTTGACCGCCTTCACCAGAAGGCTGGGCTTCTGGATCATCAGCTGCGCATCCTTCATGAATTCGGCAAAGGTGGTGCCGACGGATGCCTTGCGGAAATGCGGGAAGACCCGGTCGCGCACCAGCGGCAGCATCTCGTCGGCACCCAGATGGCGGAACTGCGACCAGCGGAGTTCCTGTTCATCAGCATTGAACCGGCGCTTGAACTCCACGCCGCTGCGCTTCAGGCGGTTTTCGTCGCGGGCTTCGTTCACGTCGAGCAAGCGCACGAAGATCAGGAAGGTGATCTGCTCGATTACCGTCAGCGGATTGGTGATGCCGCCGGTCCAGAACTCGGTCCAGAGGGCATCGATCTTCTTTTTCAATTCGCCGGTTACCATTAGTGTAGCTTTCCTTGGGATGTATCGGCTCCGTCATCGCCTTTGGGCGCCGGAGCGAAGAGATTGACGATCTTCATCAACTGGTCAATGTCATCGGGTTTTTCGAAAATGCCCTCGGGACCATCGGCATCCACAACCGTGAATGGCTGGTCATAGAGGCGGTCGATGGTGATGAAACCGAATTTGATGATGTGGTTTTGCAGCAGCGCCAGGAAGCGTGTCTGCTTGGCGGTCAGTTCGGGATGGCCCAGCACGAAAGCCGAGAACTTTTCCTTCACGGCCTGTTCTTCGAGCCCGACCATCTTGCGGATGGTGATGTCGAGCGGCAGCGTCGTGGACGCAAAAAACTCTTCCAGCGCGTTGCGGGTGACATCGGGGTTCTGGGTCAAGACCAGCGAGATGATTGCGTTGAGGTCCTCGGGCGTGACCGCCTCGCCTGCGCGGATTTTCTTCAACGTCGCATTGGTCTCGAAGTGTTTTTTCAGTTCAGCTTCCACGAGCTGCTCATACGCAGCCATGTCCACGGTCTTGAGCGAAGCGCTGCGCCGCGAGGACTGCACGAGACCGGTGTCTTCAGTGATGTCGACGATCTTGGGGCCGTTGCCGCCAATCTTTTGTCGGTCGCGGTAGATCATGATGCTGCGCAACGGCTCGCGCACGGCCTCAAGGTCCATCACGGTCACGCCGTTCCAGAAGGCATCCGACTTTGCTTTTTTGATGATTTCGGCTTTCTCACGGACCGGGTTGAGATGCATCTGGAGCGAGCCCAGACGATCGAGGAAATCGATCTTGAGATCGGTGACTTCGGCAGACTGATGCAGGACCGCGATCTGAGCCTTGCACACAAGCAGATCGAACGCATGCGCCTCGGCCTTGCCCCTGATATCGCGCCATTGCATCAGCGGGGCGATGGTCTGGCGCAGCACCGATACTGTCCCGGGATCGAACCGTTTCAGGTTCTCAATCGAAGCAGTCGAGCGCTTCTCCCGCCACTTCTCCCGCACCGCGACGGTGTTTTCATCGAGCGCATTGATGTCGGCAGCGATCAACTGGATCACGTGATCGAAGACGGCAATCTCGCTTTTCTGCAGTGCCGTTTCAGCAAGCTGGATGCGCTGCTCGAAAAGCTGTTGGAGCAGTGATTTTGTAACCGTCGGCTCGGCAGGTTTGTACCCCTCTTCGAAGCGTTTGAAGTTAGCCCAGTGGTCGAAGATCCGGAAGACGGTCTTGTCCTTTCCAGGGCCAAACAAATCGGTGCAAAGCCGTGTGCCGCGTCCAACCATCTGCCAGAACTTGACCGGCGAGCGCACAGGTTTGGCAAAGACGAGGTTCACGATCTCGGGCACATCGATGCCGGTATCGAGCATGTCCACCGAAAGGGCGATGGTGAGCTCGCTGTTGGTGCCCGTTCCCTTGAAGTCATCGATCAGGCTTTCCGCGCGTGGGTCATAGTTGTCGATCACCTGACAGAACTTTCCGCCATATTGCGGATACATCTCGTCGAATAGCCGGCTCATCAGCATGGCGTGTTCGTGATTGCGCGCAAAGATGATCGTCTTGCCGATGGCCTGTCCGTTCGCATCTCGGATGCCGTTTTCCATCAGATTGCGAATGATCACACGGTTGGTGTCGCGATTGTAAATCGCCTTGTCGATCTGTTCTGAGGAGTAGTCATAGTCATTCGGGTCTTCGCCTTGCGCTTCCAGTTCCTCGATCTGCGTTTGGGTCAGCCCATCAAGTGTGATGCCGTCACGAAGGAACTGAGTGGTATGATCGATCACCTCAAAGGGAACAAGATGCTTCTCACCCACCGCCTCTTCCAGGTCGTAGCTGAAGGTCGGCAGCTTGCCCTCGCAATTGAAAAGGCCAAAGGTCGACCGTGTCACGAAATTGACCGGCGTCGCCGTCAACCCGACCTGGAGGCTGTCGAAATAGTGAAAGAGATCACCATAGATGTTGTAGATGCTGCGGTGGGACTCGTCAGCGATAATCAGATCGAAGAACCCCACATCGAACGACTGGTACACCTTGAGCATCGCCGGGTACGTCGAAATGAATATGCGCTCCGTGGCAGCCCCGTTGACACGAGAGTTGACCACCCGGATCGGCTCTGAATCGAGGAAGTCAGTGAAGGCGTTCTTCGCCTGTTTGCGGAGCTCCTTGCGGTCGCAAAGGAACAGCACCCGCTTTGCCCATCCGGCGCGGATCAGCAATTCGGCAAGAGCGATCGCAACACGCGTCTTGCCGGTACCTGTTGCCTGAACGATCAACGCCTTTCGATGCTTGTCGGTAAAGCGCTCAGATACGCGTTTGATCGCCTCGATCTGATACAAGCGATTGACGATCCGCTCTTGCGGTACAAGCGACTTAAGATCCTTGCGGCTCTTGCGCTGGAACTTGACCAGATACTGCAGACTGTCCTTGGAATAGTAGCCGAACACCTTTCTCGGCGGGTACCCGGCTGCATCGTCCCACATCCAGATGTCGTATCCGTTGGTGTAGAAAATGACCGGCCGCTGGCCAGACTTCTTCTCAAGCGCATCTGCGTACAGCACCGCTTGCTTTCGGCCGAGTTCCGGATCGACGGAGGTTTTCTTTGCCTCTATAACCGCCAGTGGCGAGCCGTCTGCGTCCAACAGGACATAGTCAACGAAGCCCTTTCCTGACGGTGTAGGTTGGCCATCGACCTCCATTTCCTTCACGACTTCATTCGTCGAGGTTTCTCCCGTCGCAACATTCCAACCGGCAGCCGCGATCAGGTTGTCAATGATGCGGGACCGAGTTGTCGCCTCATTGAACTCAAGGACGTCGGCGGTCTGCTGAGCGGATTTGGCGAGGCTTGCTAGTTCGTCAGCCTTTTTCTCGGCGGCTTCAACTTGCTCGCGGGACTTTTCTACCTCTGCCAGAAGCGCAGCGATCTGCTCTTCCTGAGCAGCTAGCTTTTGGAGGGTCTGCTTCTCTTGCTGAGTAAGCGGTTGCTGTTCCTTGCCGACGCTTTCGAGCTTTGGCTGCTCGAATGTCGGCAGCGTTTTGTGGTCGACCTGACAGTAGTTGATAATGGCCCACTTGCTGAGATCGTGAGCTTCCTTGAGCAACCACAGGGCGTCATTCCGGGAAACATCATCGCCATGTGCCGCCTTATTTCCGAATTTCCTGATGGCATGCAGCTTGTTCAGCACGACTTTCGGCACCACGGCTACAAAGGCGCTGTTGGTGAGAAGATCGATTTGAGTCGGTCTAACCGGTTTGGGCAGATGAAGTGCGTAATAGATATCCTTCACGAGATTCTCTGCCAGAAGCCGGAGATTGAATATAGCACTCCGGGCATCGAGCATCACGTAGCTCTCGGCCCTTGCGCCAAGAACAGCAACCTCGGGCCAGTGGTCCTTTAGAAAGTCGAAATTGGAGGCCGTCATTTTGTCGCCTCCTCGACAGCGGCGTCGAAAGCCGACTTGTTCTCAATGATCACCGGGCATTCGCCTGGGTCGTCCATGAGATGCGCCACGTCTAACCGCAAACGCTTCTCAAAGTAGTACAACATGGCCATCCGGGTGGATACGGTAAGCCTTGCATCGCGCATGCCGTAGTCGGTTGCCACTACCTTCTTCTGCGAAGCGGACAGCGCGGGGTTGGGCACGAGGCGGATTTCGAAAGACTTGTTCCAATAGATATCGTCATGCACCGATGCGGCAGATGCGCCAGGCTCACGGGAGCCAAGACACCTTGATAGCAGGAAGTCTTTGAATTTTTGATCGATGTGACAGTAGGCTCTTGTGTGCCAGCGAAGCCCATCAGTTGCAAAGCTGTGGGGAGTGATGCGGCGCCAGAGTGCATCTGGTTTGCCGGGGCTCATCGACTGATAATTGATTTCCACCGACTGGTTGTTTGCAATGCACTCATTCAGGCGTTGCAGCACCAAAGGATCAATCAGCCGTTTCGGAATCCGTATACCTTCAGTCGGAAGCAGGACAGAAGTTTGGGAATCATCTGCTTCTCTCAGCAGGCCATTGAGGAAGACATCTGGCTTCAGCTCGATGAAGTGAGGCGCAAACTCCTTCGTCACAAAGTACCGCTTCTCGCTGTGATCGTACTTTATGTTTTGCGGGTATAGCGATTGGTAGGCTGCTATATCCTTGGAAGCTTGAGGTACCGAGATTCCAAAATGCGATGTGAGGTCGACACGGTTGAGGCTACCAAGCCAGAAGGCTTGGTACTCGATAAACTGGAACCTTTGTTCCGTCGCCCATTTCAGTTCGGTGGAAGCCATCGCTCGACTCGCGGTTGGGTATAATAAGTATTCGTATACAAAGTATCCGAACCGAGGTCAACCGACTTTGTTGAGGCCTGAGTCGACGCCTTGCAGAACGTCAAACTGAGCAACGACCTGTGAACAAGTCCATATTTTGGATCACTTTTTTCTGTTTTTGTTGCTAACCTTGGACTTCGGGGTTTGGCTTTTCCCTAGATAGCTCTCTTGTCAAGGTCGTTCCTTTACCCAACCGTCGCGCCAGCGTCTCAACGAACCCGCCATACCGCTCTTTTCCCTTCGCCTTGGCGGCCGCGTAGGTGTCATCGGGCAGGGGGGGCGTCGTGGTCAACCAGAAGCGGACGAACAGTGCCAGCGCCTCGGTCGTGATCTCCTGGTCGCGTTCCAGCCGCTCGAGCGACCGCGTCAGACGGTCCAGCCTGCGGACGATCGCGGCCTCGCTCTGTTCGGCGCTGTCTGGGGAGAGGAACGACGCCAGCGCCGCCTCGATGACTTGTGTTTTGGGGACGCGACGCCGTGCTGCCAGTGCGTCGATTTCGTCGAAGAGGGCAGGGTCGAGATAGGCTGTGATCTTGGCTTTCTTCATGGGTCGCCTCACAGCTCAATGCCGTCGTCGGGATCGAGGGCCGCTTGACGCGCGACGGAGCGGAAGCGGGTCTGCATGGCGCGGGCGCGTTGGGCCTCGTCGTCGGGTTCGTCTTCGAGGGCGGCGAATTCCTCGCGCGGGAACGGCAACTCAGGCGCCACATCTTCATGTTCTGGGATTTCAGGCTCTCGTCGGATGCCGCCATCTGTATCGTCAGCGGGCTTGTTCGTACCAGCTTCCTGAGGTGGCACTATCGGCTGAAGACTGCTCCAATCGTCTGATCCCGCAGGGCTGACGGGTGCAGATCCTCCGACGATAGGCGGCTTTTGGATTCTCGCCGTCAGTTGCGCATCGCGGAAGTACCGCACTTTTTGTGCCCGGATCGGGGCTGCGCCCGACACGAGGATGATTTCGTCATCGGGCGGCAGCTGCATGATCTCGCCGGGGGTCAGCAACGCGCGGGCGGTTTCCTGGCGCGAGACCATCAGATGTCCGAGCCAGGGCGACAGGCGGTGCCCGGCATAGTTCTTCATCGCGCGCAACTCGGTCGTGGTGCCGAGGGCGTCTGACAGGCGCTTCGCCGTACGTTCATCATTTGTGGCGAAGGCGACGCGGACATGGCAGTTGTCCAGGATGGCGTTGTTCTGGCCATAGGCCTTTTCGATCTGGTTCAGCGACTGGGCGATCAGGAAGGCCTTGAGGCCATAGCCCGCCATGAAGGCGAGCTGGGATTCAAAGAAGTCGAGACGGCCGAGGGCGGGGAATTCGTCGAGCATGAACAAAAGGCGGTGCTTGCGGCTGGTGTTGTGCAGGTCTTCGGTCAGACGACGACCGATCTGGTTGAGGATCAGTCGGACCAGCGGTTTGGTGCGGGAGATGTCCGAGGGCGGCACCACGAGGTAGAGGGTGAGCGGCCGATCATCCGAGACGAGATCATCGATCCGCCAGTCGCAGCGCCGGGTCACGGCGGCGATCACGGGATCGCGGTAGAGACTGAGGAAGGACATGGCGGTGGACAGGACGCCGGAGCGTTCGTTCTCGGATTTGTTCAGCAGCTCGCGAGCGGCCTGGGCGACAACAGGATGCGGGCGATCTCCGAGATGGGCAGTCCGCATCATTGCAGTCAGTGTGGCGGCGATGGGACGCCGCGGATCTGACAGGAAGGCGGCGACGCCAGCCAGTGTCTTGTCCTTTTCGGCATAGAGGACATGCAGGATTGCGCCGACCAGAAGGGAATGGCTGGTCTTCTCCCAATGGTTCCTCCGCTCGAGCTGGCCTTCAGGATCGACGAGGATGTCGGCAATGTTCTGGACGTCGCGGACTTCGCGCTCGCCGCGGCGGACCTCGAGCAGCGGATTATAGGCGGCGCTGGCGGCATTGGTCGGATCAAAGAGCAGGACGCGTCCGAACCGGGCACGCCAACCGGAAGTCAGCTGCCAGTTCTCGCCCTTGATATCGTGGACAATCGCGGAGCCGGGCCAGGTCAGCAGGCTTGGGATCACCAGGCCGACGCCCTTGCCGGAGCGGGTGGGCGCGAAGCACAACACATGTTCCGGTCCGTCATGCCGGAGGTAGCGCTTGTCGAGACGGCCGAGTACGACCCCGTCGTCTGCGAACAGCCCGGCGGCGGTGATATCCTTGGGGCTTGCCCATCTGGCAGAGCCATAGGTTGTCACGTCGCTCGCCTCGCGCGCCCGCAGGACCGACAGCAAGATGGCGACGGCAAGGGCGGCTATCCCGCCAGCGCCGGCGATTGCGGCCCCTTCCATGAAGACGCGCGGCGCGTAGGCGTCGTACCAGTACCACCAGGTGAAGACCTGCCACGGGCGATAGATTGGCAGGCCGAACAGGGCGGTGAGAGGCGCGCCAAGCTGGGGTTGGAACCCCAGACGAAACGCGACCCATTGCGTCGCCGCCCAGACGAAGATCAGCGCCACGATGCTGACGATGAGGATCTGGCCCCAGAGGATCTTGGTGGCCGATGACGTGTCCTGACGGCTCATGGTGATGTCCTTTCTGCTCAGAGGCTCAGCCCACGCTTGCGCCCGAGGCTCCAGTCGATCCCGCCGCCGGGCGTCATCGTGCCCGTGACGGATTGGCCGAGATGGCGTTCGAGTTGCGGGGTCCAGGGAACAAGCGAAAATCCGAGGCCATCATCGATCATGGCGAAGCGGCCCGAGGCGAGATCGAGGCGTTGGCGAAACGTCCCTGCGATGGGTTCGCCCTCGGTCGGCTTGTAACGGGAGAGGCCAGTTTGTGTGCTGAGGTCTTGAGCGATGGCGTCCAGTTCGCGGTTGCGCAGGGTGGCCAGCAGATCGCGGGCAAAGGTGACCCGCTGACCTTGCCGTCGGGCGAGGCCTTCGGCGACAAGGTGGTCCGAGCGCCGCTCCAATGCCCGGCGAACCTCTGCGCCAAATCCAGCACCGCTCAGCGGTGCGCGGTCCTGGGCTAGATGCAGGCGGTCGAGCCAGGTGGCACCATCCGCCTCGATCTGTGCGGTCAGCGACAGCTCGGAACGACCGACAAGAGACAGTTGCGGTGTCCCGTCCGTCTTCCCCGTCCAGAGCCGGGTTTCGACGATACCACCTTGCGGCGTGTCGCCGGTCGCATCGAGATCCCGGAAACGCAGGTGATGAACACGACCGTCAACGCCGTCGATGATCGCGTAGCCGGTCCCGGCGTGGTCGTCATGAAAGCCGCGTTCCACGAGCCGCCCGAGGATCGGCGCGGTGGGCGTGCCTTCGATGGCGAAATCACCCGCTGCGCGGTTGCGGTCGGCGCCCATGGCCCGGTGCATCCTCTTGATGATGTCGCCGCGCATCCCAAGCTCGCGCAGAGTGTCTTCGGCAGTCGGTTTCAACTCCCAGACGGCGGGGGCGATTTGTTCGGCCAGTCCGAGCCTCTCCAGTGTCTGGGCACGCCCGATCATCAAGCGGCGGAGCTCCGGATCGCGGGGCTCCGGCGTTCCGCGGCGCAGGTCGGCGATGCCGGCATGATCGTCCGCGAGGGATCGTAGGCCGCGGTCGAGATCGGTCCAGCGCTCCGCCGTGACCTGCGTTTCGAGCGCTTGGGAAATCTCCCGCTCGCTGCGAGGTCCCAATTCCAGTTGCACGAGGTCTTCTGCGCGCGCGCGAAACCCCTGGCTGATATAGTTACGCGAGATCACAAGGTCCCGCCCATCGTCGGCCTTTCCGCGCACCAGGATGTGGACATGCGGATTGTCGGTGTTCCAGTGATCGACGGCGACCCAGTCGAGTGTTGTGCCGAGATCCCGTTCGGCTTGGGCCATCAGATCACGGGTAAAGGCGCGCAGATCCTCGAGATCGCCCGCGTCCTCCGGCGAGATGATGAACCGGAAATGATGCCGGTCGTCTTCGCAGCGCGCCGCAAATCCGCCCCGGTCGAGATCATTGCGTTCAGACCCGAACAAGTCAGCGTCGCGCCCGTCCTGACCGACGCCATCGCGCTGCAGGTAGCCGAGATGCTTGGCCATGGGCGCGGAGCGAAAGCGCTTGCCTTGGTGGCGCACGACGCGTGCATTGACTATGACGCGCCGAGATGTGCGTGACATGTTCAGCGCTGCTCTCTGAAAGCGCCCACGTCCGAAAGATCCGGAAGTCGATTGAGATTGCTTGGCTCCGAAACGATAACCAGTCTGACCGGACTTACGGGCAGCGCGCATTACCTCACTGACAAAGCGTGTCGGTTGCTTCGAGGTCCTGCCGCCGTCGCGGATTCGCCCGGGCCGGATACGGAGGTCATTGTCGCGCCGGGTCATGGCTGCACTCGCTTGCAGGACCAGCTGCCGCTTGAAAAACTCTCATAAATCAGCTCTCTAGGTGAAGTCCTGCGGCATGCAGTTTGGATGTGCGGCGCAAACCCTCGCAGAAAAACAACAGCTTGATGTCCGCTTGCGGCACCTCTTTTATCTTGCGCTCTTTCTGTTGAGACCCTGCGCGTCGGCTCTCTCCGGCACATTCCTGCGACCGTGCATTCCAGACCTCGCCATGGTGCGATTTCGCGGATCATGGCGTTTGCCCCCGGCTGTGAGGGACGAAGATGCCGTTTCGAGACGCGTCAGACGCAATCCGTTGGGTGTCATCGCCGGGGAGGTGACCTGCCTCAGCCGTTGCCGCGAACAGCGGGGCGTCGCGCCAGTCCTGCGTCCTCTGCGGGTTGTTCACTGCCCGCGCGACGTCGGTTCCATCGGCGATGAGTGGCGCGAGGATGGCGAGGTAATTGCGGGTTTCAAGCGGCAGGGCGCGTCCGGTATCAAGGTGGTTCTGGTACCGTGCAGGCCCGGCATTGTAGGCCGCGAGAAAGCCGGGTGACCCGAACCGGTCGTACATCTGCCGCAGATAGGCGGCGCCGGCCAGAATGTTGTCGCGTGGATCGAAGGGGTCATCGCCAAGCCGGTGGGATGCGCGCAATTCGGCCCAGGTGCCGGGCATGATCTGCATAAGCCCCATGGCGCCCGCGTGGCTCACCGCGCGCGGATTGCCCGCGCTCTCGACTTCCATGACGGCACGGATCCAGGGCTGCGGGATGCCGAACCTGCGCGCGGCTTCTGCGATATGGATGTCGATGGGTTGCTGCTCAGATGCTGGAACACTGCGGTCCTGAGCGATCACGGCGGACGGTGCCACGGTGATCGGCATGCAGAGGATCAGTACAAGCGCGGTCGTGACGCCCGCGTACTGACGGCAGTGACCGCGTTCAAGACTACGCATCTGCCACCCCTCCAAATGTCCAAAGAGGGATGGCACGCCCGAGGACCGTATCCGCTGACAAGGGCCCGAAATAGCGTCCATCGAGGCTGTCGGCGACACCAGCAAGGAGCAGGAAAACCTCGTCCGAGCCGAGCGTGACACATCCCGTCCAACGGGGAAGTGGGCGACCGTGCCGGTCATCCGATTCTGCCTGGGCAACAACGGTGCCGCCGATTGCGATATCGAGACCATCGCGACAGACGGTCATGCCCGAGACGGCTACGATGCGTTTCAACAGCAGGGTATCCGCACCGACATAGCCGCGCTCAACAACCCTGGATGACAGGTTTTCCGGCAGGCGCACGGCAACGAGATCGCCCAGCGATGGCGGGTTTGACGCTCGAACAACGTAAAGTCCGACCGGTACGCTTGCTGAGGCATTCCAGATCAGACGCGGTGCGCGGTCGATCTGTGCGACCGCGAGCAGACCGAGGGACAAACCGGCCGCTAGGAGGGGAGGGACCGCCGCGCTCATGTCGTCACCATGCGACGCTTGAGCCAGGCCACGTGCCGGGCAGGAGTGTAGGGACGGGGCTCCAATGCAGTGGTCAGGCGGTTGTGGACGTGCCGCCAATGATCGGGGCAGACATCTTCCGGTGCGATCCCATAGCTTTCCACGATGTCGACGGACCGCAGCGCCGCCTCGACCTTGGGCCAGCCGGAGAGGCGCAGCAAAAGCTCTCCGCCTGGCGTGACACAGGGCACCGTGGAGCAGGGCTCGCCAGCGCCGACGGCGCGCAGAATGTCGATCCGGCTTTCAACGGTGCCGTGGTCGTTCGACGACCAGCGGACGAGCGCGAAGATCGCGCCGGGAGCGAAGGCCACGCGCTTTTCCGTGCGCGTCAGGATGGTTTCCCCGGCCATCTGACCGAAACGGATCCAGCGCTCGATACGCCCTTCGATCCAGGTGAGGTGGACAAGTGTCTGCATCGGCTCAGCGCCCACGCCGCAGATAGGCCGGCGAAACGGCGGCATGGCGTTTGGCAGGCAGCACGCGATCTTCGGTCTCGTCCGAGGTGGAGGTCTTCTCGCCCCTCGTGACCCAGGCCTGCAGATCGTCGACCGCATAGACGACACGTCCGCCAATTTTCGAATAGCGCGGGCCGGTCCCGTAGGTCCGGTGTTTTTCCAGCGTACGGCCAGACAGGCCGAGAAATCGGGCGGCTTCCGGCGTTCTGAGGTAGCGGGGCGGTAGTCCTTCATTTGGGTCGGGCATTTGAGCATCTCCGGTGGCTAAGCCTAGCGACGGCGCGTCGCGGGCTGTCGGAGGTCATCAAAACGGAAGAGCGCCATGGGAAGGGATGACGAAGATCGCGGCGCGAAAACGTCACCCCCAAAGGCCAACAGTATCAGGGACTGATGAGGGTTCGATTTTCGGAGATCGCGCGGTGATCACTTGCGCGGCTTGGAGCGCCCCGTGGGTCCTTTGCCGAGAAGGAGAAAGCGATAGCCTTTGGTGGTCAGATGCGTGCCATGGGCCGACAGTCGGGTGATCTGGGCCTTGAGGGAGCTGGTCTTCCAATGCTCGCGGGACACAGCCTCTGCGCCGAACAAATGCCCCGCGATTGTCTGATAGCTGGCACGATCCCGGCGCGCGTCGAGCGTGCGCAATGCAAGCTGGATGCGCCGTCGCTGCTGCGACGTCAGGGGCGGAGGGGATCTTTTGTGATGAAGCATTTGCACGCGGAGCGACTCGAGCGAATTGATCCGTGCCGTCCAATGCTCGTCCAGCGGCACCAGGATGCCGAGGGGCCGGTGCAGGTTCTTTGCATCCAGCACGAGCAACGCTCCTGTTGCGAGGCGCACATACATCAAGCCGTCCTGCGTTCCGATGACGGTCAGATCATCTGCATCGATGTGCGGCGCGGCGGTGTCGCCGCCGGGGACCGGCACAGCATACCCTACCGCTGCCGGGGCGATTGAAGGCGTCCAGAACACGGGTGCTTTGGGTGCGTCGATGTCCGGATCAACCGGGAAATCGTAACCCCCATGCAGCCGGTGATCTCAATCCATCCCGCATCTGCGGGTAGGTCGCGCGATAGTCGGAATTGCGGCGCAGGCATTCCCAGGCCAGCCCGGACAGGTCGAGGCTGTCGAAATGCCGATACGCCGCTTCGTCTTGCCAATCCCTGGTCATGGCGAAGCTCCGCGTCAGAGGTTTCGATGGGGAAAGAGTATAGCCGGGAGGTGCAAGAAAACGACGACGCGAACGGTCAACTTGCGCAACCTGCGCGAGTGTTCGCCGATCTGGGCCGAATTGCGCAAAGTTCAGCCGTTACCGCCCTCAAGCAGCTTGCGATAGCCGTGTTCGGTCATCCAGCGCGCACGGGCGAGGTGGCTGTCATAGATTTTTCGGGCACGCTCCGGCTCCTTGTCCGCATCGATGCCGAACAGGATCTGGCTGACTTCCTGCAGGCTTGCACCGCTTTCAGCGGCGTCGAACAGGCGGAGGTAAAGCGTCATATGTGCGTGGTCATAATCGGTCAGATCATCGCTTTGTGGTGCGAGATCAGAGATCGGCGTGGTGCCGGTGGCAGACATGATTCCCCCTCGCCGTTTGGCGTTATGGTCCATAAAAGCACATCGGATTGCCTGTGCAAGAACGGATCGCGGTCAGTCAGGTTGCAGATGAGCATTATAATACGTCGCACCAAAATACGCGATAGGCTTTTTAGCTGCGGATGGACATCCGCGTTGTTTTTGCAAGTAATCTCAAGCACTACCGCCAAGCGCGTGGGCTGACGCAGGCCGCGTTGGCGGCGGCGATGGATGTCGACCGTGCCCATGTCAGCGCCATGGAACGCGGCCAGCAGAATGTCACCTTGCAAACTCTACAGCGGGTCGCGGCGCATCTGGATGTGGCACCAGCACAGTTGATCGAAGAACGCGCCGAATGCGATGTGCGTTCCCGAAAACCGTGATCCTTCGCCCGGGCAGTCAGCTTTCGGGGCGAAACGTGCAAGTTCAGAGCAGGGCATTGGTCGAACCCAGTGCGCCGGCCAGGATGATCTTCTATAGCGATCAATCCGCTATTCAACGCTGAGTTCGGTCAGCTTCTCGCAAAGGCGGCGTTGCATCAGATCATCGCTGGGCGTGGTCTCCATCAGTCGCTGAAGCGCCGTAATGGCCCAGTCACGCCGGTCGATGCGCGTGCTGGCAGTCATCAGGTGATCGACCGCTTCGTCGATGTCGAACGGGCTGGGTTCATAGCCACGGCCCGCCAGAAGATGCCTTATCGCATGCAGAGCGACATCGGCAGCGAAGGCCGGTTCCTTGATCGCGAAATCGCGGGCGCCCCGGATGAGCGTGGCCGGTGCCGCCTCATGATCGGCTGCGCAGTCGAGGGCGATGTCGAAATACGTCGCGGTCTTGGCCGCGGCGAACCATTTGCCCTTGCGACCGTGGAGCGCGATCAGGTCTTCCAGTAATGCACGAGCATCCCGGTCAGGGTAGCGTTTGACCAGATCGCGCCACATCGCCAGCCAAGTGTTTCCGCTCGCTGTGGGCAGGCCGAACCGGCGATAGGCCTCGTCCGCCTTGCCTTGGCGTACCAGGATCGCCTCGCAAAAGCGGCAGATGTCGTGATGGCCCCATGTCTGGCGGTCCGCCTGCAGCAGCGCCTCTGCATAGGCCAATGCGTCATCCTCGCGGCCTTGTCGGAGCAAGGCTTCGGCTCCGAATTTGTCATCGAACCACAGCCGGGTCTTCTTGACCGCGAGGAGCGCCAGCAGTTCGTCATACCGTTCCGCCTCGAGCAGGCAGGACAGCGTGAGCGGCGCTGTGCCGACATGGGAATACCGCTCCCAATCCGACCAGGCCCGATGGATCAGGGCGAGATCCCTGTCGGCATGTAAGGTCATGAGCGCGGGATATGCCGCAATCTCCCCGAACCGCTCCGAGATCGGGGCGAGGTAGTCGACGCCATCGTCCTCGATCGCCGCGCGCAGCTGCTCCAACCATTTTGCGCGCGTCTTTTCATCGGCAGGGGCGGCGATCAGGATCGGCACAAGGTCGTCAAGTGTGCGGCGCACGGCGGTGCCAAGCGCGCCTGACGAGGTATCGATCTGCTCAAACGCGGGCCAGATCCGTGCGGCCAATGCGACCACGCCGTCCGCCGCCGTGACAGGATCCGCGCGATTGACGGCCCGGATCTCCGCGCTGGCCGATTTCAACCGCTGGGTCGCCTTGGCGGAGCCGCGCCATCCGAAAGCGCTTGCGCACATGCCAGGTTTGAAGGCCCATTTGTGGACGGGTTTGCGCGCCATCCTGCTACCGCCCGCGCACTTTACTGCGCGTGATCCAGTCGGCCCCGGCATAAGTCACGGCGTGGATATGAACCTCGCGCGCATCATCGTCGACGGTGAAGGCGATCACGGCCTTGCGGCCTGCTGGAATGGCGCGCAGCCCGGGGGCAATCTCGTCCCGGCGGCTGCCCCTGTGCGGCAGGTCAGCGAGGCTGGCGATGGTGGCCTCGATCTCGTCCAGCCGGCGCGCGGCGGATTGCGGGCCGGCATAGTCGATCAGCCAGTGTGTGATCGCGTCGAGATCATCCGTGACCGCCGGATGGAACCGGATGCGATAGCTCACGCCCCACGCGCTGCCTGCAGCCGTGCCCGCGCGGCAGCGAAGGCGTCCTCGGCCGGGACATAGTCGGCACGCGGTGTGTCGAGCCGCGCCTGGATTTCTTCGGCCATAGCCCCAAGGGCCAACTCGCGCTCCTCTTCATCGCGCATCATCTGCTCCAGCGCCGCCGCCACGGCCGCGCTTTGCGAGGCGAAGACGCCTTGGCCCACCTTGTCGGTCAGGAACCGATGGTGGCGGTCGGTGAAGCTGAGTGTTGTCTTGACGGTCATGCTTGCCTCCAAGGTATGACTTAGTCATCTTAGCGAAGATCGGAAGACTCGCAACTACTTTGGGGAGGGCGGATTCTGGAAAATTGCTGCATAAGCAAGGCAAGGATTACCAAGCGAGAAAGCAGACACCTATTCAGCTGCCTTTGTACCCTCCTGACTGTCATCCTGTATTGAACGTTGTTTGGTGAAATCTGTCGTTCGCGCACGATCAAGACCAGCCGCGTCAAGTAGGGCTCTGTTCGCTTGGCGTGATGTTGAGAGGACATAATCCCATTCAACGGCCTGAATGATTACGCTCGAATGATCCCCGCCAAGACGCCGCTCACGACCTCGGCGATTATGGACATAGTCCCAACCTGACACTTCATCTGCTAGCCGCCCATGAAAATCGGCGACAACGAGACAATGGAACTGGCAGTCGTCTGAAACGCGGATTTTTCTACGCCCAAAACTCTCGATTTTGCCACCCTTTATCTCAGTGACATATCTTCGAACCTGATCCTCGATTCGTTCCTCCGCCTTGTAGTTTTCGCGACCAGGGTGTTTCAGCTCAACAATGAACACCGTAGAAAGAGGTTCTGTGTCCTCGACATCTTCGGCACCTCCTTGGTGACCCACTGGACCCAATGCATAGAGCACGTCCCACAAGAGCACATCGGGCCTTAGCTCACTATCACTGTCTTCAAGAACGGCTGCTAAACGTTTGTCAGAAGAGAAACCGGACGCAAAAGCCAAGCGCTCGTCCAATAGCCAAAGGTCGTGAGCCGCACGCTCCTCTTCGTCTGGATTAGATGAATTGACCCTCATCGGTACAAGCAAAGTATGTAAGGTGTTTTCTACGTGGTTCTTGTCTTTGTCTGGGCTATTTCGAAGACGTCGGATCAAACGATCCATCAGGTCCAAGACAACTCTTCTTCTTGCGGCGTGGTGGCCCAACGCTGCCCTTTCATTGTCTTGCACCCCTTCGGCAGCACGGCGTACAACCTCGCCAAAATTTTCGGGAACTTCATCGCCCGATACGACCTTGTCCACCAAAGATGAAAGGGCTTCTTCTCTCTTTTGCTCAGCGCGAAACCTAGGAAGCGCCAATTTGCTTACGAAATCTTCTGGGCTTTTTGCATTTGCAGGTAGCGAAGCAAAAATCTCATCCCTATTGGCAAAACCAAAAATTGGTTGATGTTCCAAGAATTTATCAAATTGCTCCCGACGGGCTCGATCAAACTCGTTCAGCTGGTCTGCAATGAATTCTGATCGAGCAGTTTTGACCGCGCTTTTAACGATCTCGGAAACCTCGACTTCCGGAAGAGTAAAGGATGTGCGGCTTTCGGCAACACTGTTGTCAAGGAGTTCACCGCTCACCAGAATATGAAGTGCCAAGTCATCGAGCTCTTCGGTTCTTAGAGGGCCAATCGCAACAAGATCGTCTACATTTCGACTCTCAACAGTGCGGTTATTTCCGAGCAAATGAACTTGATGGCGGCCGGTAAGCCCAGAACTCGCCTTTTTGTCACAAAGAAAACAGCGAACTTCGAGTTTTGAAGCGTCATCTAGAATAATATCGCTGATTTTTTCAGGCCCTCGCGCAACCAATTCCGAAACATCTTTTGGGTAAGTTGCTGTTTGTACGGTTCCGCCTTTGGTCGTGGCGGTTAAGTGGACTACTGGACCGACCTTGCTCAAGAAATTTGAAATAAACTCTGCTGCCAAATAGTCTTTGATCGTTGCGGCCCGTTTCGGAAACAGCTCCAAGTAAGGCCCCTGTCGTAATCCTCGAAAGCGAACTGTCGTTCCAGTAACGCCTTGCGCTAGATCATGATCCAAGTCAGTATTTTCAAATACTTGATTTTCTTGCGCCAAGCGAAACTCAAAAGCTCGCTGTGACATGCCAGTGTCTGTTTTATAATTAGAGACTACCTCTATCTTCTTGAATGCGTCTAGCCAGTAAAGACGGCCGACTCCTTTGCCGCCGCGCTCCCTTTTGAAGTCGGTGTCAATCTCGCAGAACGCATCATACCGCTCTTTGTCAAGGCCAATGCCATTGTCCGATATCTCAATGCTGATGTCGTCTGCCCCGAGATCTGAGACGACAATATTGACTACTCCATCCGAACGACCTCCGAATACTGCCACTCGGTCATCAATTGCCATGATTGAATTGCTGACAGCTTCCAAGAATGGCTGCATCGCTTGCGCATAATTTCTTGGCTTAGTCAGCTTCCTAACCCTGTTGGGTAGGTTCTCGGTCATTGTCGGCATGTACGTTCCTCAAACAGCCTTTTGAGCATCGCAGTTCGTGCAGGGCTTGTCACCCGTGAACGAACGGCGCTTTCAGAAACCAATGCCTTCTTTGCGCTATTCTGCGCAGCAAAAGTCCTAGAAGCGCCAAGTACATATCAGGGCTGAACGTGTTGGCTTCAAGCATGGCTCCGAACCGCTTGTTGCCAAACCAACGAAAAGGAAAGTGGACCCCGCCCAGTGATCCTGGGCGGGGCGGTCTGTTGTCAGTCGCCGTTGCGGCGGGTGTTGGGGCGCGACCAGATGAGGCTGAAGGTCTCTTCGCCGCCTTCGATCACCGTATCGTCGAAGAGGTTGGCGTAGATCGGCTGGGTGAAGCTCGGGTCGTCGAGCTTGAGACTCAGGTAGTCGCGGCCCTCGGTCGAGCGTTTGGACCAGGCGGCGCCGATCTCGGCACGGCCGACGAAGACGCGGTGGGAGGGGGCGTTGTCGTTCGGGGTGCTGTCCTCGGGGACGATGCGGACGGCTTTCGCCTGAACGCTCAGGGTGACGATTTCGCCGACGTATTCGCTGCCGGTCTTCTTGAAGGTTCCGATGGTGGCCATGTCATATCTCCTTTTGGCTTGTCCGAGCCCGCGCCCTTCGCGGCCTCGATGGCGATCGTCAGGACCGGGGCGATCCGCCGACGCAGCCCCTGTGGCCCGCAGCGCCAGCGGAGGACGGCAACGCCGGTCTTTCTTGCTCCGCGAGGAATGGCGGGTATCCGCCAGGGGAAGAAAGTCCGGACGCGCTGTTGCGTTCAAGGCGGTCGAGGCGTCAGCCGATCCCGGTCAGATCAGCCGCTGAGAGGCCCGCAAGGGACGCGTGGCGTCATGCCATGGAAGAGGGGATGACAGGCTACCTCTGGACCGCGCAAGACCCCGGCAGCATGCGTCGTGCAAAGACAGGCTATGGCGTGCAGGCAGAAACGGTGCATGTCCTGGACGTGCTTCGGTACTCCGGGATTGCCCCCTCTCGCCGTGTCTGTGTTTGACTGCCGCGATGTTCTTTCTGCCGGCGATCCAGGTGCATGCGCGACCGGGGCCATGCGCCACAACGTGGGTTTCGGCGATTTGGCTTTGCTCAGCCGATCCCGCCCAACCGCAACGCTGCGGTGACGGCGCGGATCGAGACCTGTTGCCTCAATCGGTCGCTGGGCATGCTGACGACGTCACTGACGGCATGCTGCTGCGTAGACTTCACTGGGCGTTCAGTGTTCGTCGAAAGACCTGTGCGGATGCGGGTCGGACATGGCGTTGACCTCGGACCAGCCCGATACCCGCGCCCACGCGGTCCCGCCCACAACCAGCGCGCCCAACCAGGACAAGAAGGTGATGGTGACGGTGCCCGCGCTGCCGAATTCGGCAAGACCCTTTGCCGCATGAAACCCGGCGATCCCGGCGGGGATCGCATAGATCAGACCGATCGCGAGTTTGAGCGGGGCCCAACGGATGCGGTCAAAGGCGAATTCACCCAGAGCCGCGACAAAGCCGCCGATGAAGAGGCCCGCAATGATCGACAGAAAGACGCCTTGGCCCGTTTCATACAGATACATGCCGGACGTCAGGCCGATCGCGAAAGGCAGGGCGTAGACGGCCAAGTTGAACAGAACCCAGCAGAGGGCACCGAGGCCGAACAGCGCGAAGAGGGTGGAGAAAAACATGAGGCACTCCTTTCGAGAACAAGGATCGCGCCGCCACCTCCTCCATTGGCACGGGCGGATCATAGCAGAAAACGGCCCGCCCCGGGAGGGTTCGGGGCGGGCGTCGGCGGAAATCCGGTCATGCCGGTGGGGCAGCTTTCGGCCGGAAGTCGAAGAGGGGAATGCCCATCGTGCGGGCCTTGTCGGCGAGATTTTCGGTGATGCCCGAGCCCGGGAAGACGATGAGGCCGATGGGCAGGGTGTCGAGCAACTGGTCGTTGCGCTTGAAGGGGGCCGATTTGCCGTGCCGCGTCCAGTCGGGTTTGAAGACGATCTGCGTCACGGCGCGGTTGTCGGCCCAGGCGGCGGCGATCCGTTCTGCCCCGCGCGGTGCGCCGCCGTGCAACAAGACCATGTCGGCGTGTTTCGCGTGGACGCGGTCGAGGGCCGCCCAGATGGCCGCATGATCGTTGCAGTCGAGCCCGCCGGTGAAGGCGATTTTCGTGCCTTGGGGCAGGAGCGGTTCCAGATCGGCCCGGCGCTTCGCAATGAGATGATCGCGGCTGTCGATCAGGGACGCGGTCATAGTACGCCGGTTCACGTGGCTGCCCGTGCGCGGGTGCCATGTCTGGCCGAGATGCGCCTCGAAGCCCTCGGCGGCGAGATCACGCATGGCCTCAAAGGCATTGCGTCGCTCGATCAGCGTGACGCCTTCAGCGATCAGGTTCTCGAGCTCGACGGACCGGACCTCGGATCCGTCCTGTTCGCGTTGCGCCCGTTTCTGCGCCTGTTCGTTGCTGTCGAGATCCCGGCCTGTCCGCGTCGCCATGCGGTGAAACAGGTTCGTGGTGGACCAGAGCAGGTCTTCGAGGTCGGGTTCCAGCCGCGTGTCGGACAGGGTCGAGACGAGCGCGTCGAAGATGTCGGCGACGGCGGTGCGAATTGCGTCGGGTTCCGGCAAGGGGCGGGGATCGGGCTCGTCGATGAAGGGGCGCCAGCCGTATAGCTGCAGTTCCTCGAGTACGACGGCGGTGGAGGATCGGGTTTGAAGGTGGGTCTCGGGCATGATGTCGTCTCCGGTTGTCGAAGACCGCGCCTCTCGCGGCCTTCCCGGGCGACGGAAAAGCGGGGGCCGGGCGGGTCTGCACCGCCGCGCTTGCGGCGGCCGAAGCAAAGCGAAGGACGGCTTGCCGTTGCGGGCCCGTTCGGGCGCTGCTCCGTTATGCCCGCTCTCGGAAGGCCGGAAGGCGTGGCTCTGATCGCGGAGGCGCTGGCCGACTGCGCCGACTCCGATCAATCGATGGCGTGGTCGAGGAAGGTCACGGCATCCTCGGGCGCCAGTTGCGGACGCAGATGCGCGCGGAACGCGTCGCGGCCAATTGCCCGCAGATCGTCATTGAAATCGCCGAGACAGGGGGAGAGATGGACGGCGTCGATTCCGGCCCCAATGGCCCGATGCGCCAGTTGGTCCGCAGCGGACAGGCCTGCCGGGTCGGCATCGACGGCGATGTAGAGGCGGCGAAGGTCGGCGGGCAGCTGCAGGGCTGCGAGATGATTGGCGGACAGAGCCGCTACCGCAGGCAACTTCGGCAGCGCAAGATGCAGGGAGAGCATGGTCTCCAGCCCTTCGCCTGCGGCCAGCATGCCGTTCGGTTCGCCTATGCGGACACCATGGCCGAGGAGATTGCCCATGGCCTTGCGCGGTGGACTGACTGGGGCCTTGTCTGCCGAGACAGGATCGAGCCACGTGCGATGCAGGCCCGTGAGCTGTCCGTCGAGGTCCGTCACCTTGGCGAGCAGGGCGGGCCAGGTCTCGGGCGGGTCTGTCAGCGCGTGATCCTCGCGCCAGTAGAAGCAGTTCGGGTGAAACCGAAGACTGTCGAGATGGCCCAACCCGGTGAGGCCGCGCCTTGCGAGATAGCGTTCTGCCAAGGTGCCAGAAATCGGTTGGCCCATGGCCCAGAGCCGCCGGGCGGCTTCGGGTGAGCCGCGAGAAGCTGGCAGTTTGGTGGCCCGGTGCCTGTCCGTCTGCGGCAGGCTGAGAAACCTGCGCGCTTCGTCCAGCGCGTCCCTCAGGGTGGTGATACCCATGTTCAGGGCGATCAGGTCCAGAAGGTCGCCATGCTGCCCGGTTGCGGAATCGGTCCATTTTCCGGCGGCACCGGGACCATAGATCGGACCGGTCAGTCTGACATAGAGGCTGCGGCCTGGTGTGTTCTGCACATCGCCAACAACCCAGTAGCGGCCCTGTTTGCGCCCGTTCGTGAGGTAGTGACGGCAGACGGCCTCGGCATCCTCGGCAAGGCGGCGGGCGATGTCGGCGGCGGGGCTGTGCATGCTTTGTGCCTCCTGTCGTGGATAGAAAAAGGGGCCCGCCATTTCTGGCGGACCCCGGCTGCCGGAACTCGGGGGGAAGGAGCTCCGACCTGCTCGAAGGTCACTCGGCTGCTGTCCGGGCGAAGGCGTCACCGGCGACGGGATCATCTTCCTCCATCGGGTCGGAATCTCCGATAGCCGGTTCGCCGCCGTCTTCCGCCGATTGCGCTTCGCTGCTGTCGGGATCGTCTTCCGAAGGGTCATCGTCGGAGCGGTCCGCCTCGTCGACCAGCTCGATCTCCGGGGCATCCTCTTCTGGCAGCGGTGGCGTGCGCAGAGGTTCGGGCAGCCAGCCGGTGCCCAAGAGCAGGTCCTCGGCAGCCGTCACCATCTCCGACTTCTTCAGCCCGGCGATCCGGTCAGCGGCGTCCTCACCCTTCGCCTCGCGCACGGCCTCCAGGATGCGCGCCTTGGTCACGCGGCCGAGATAGCTGTCGCCCGTCGCCGTCCAGCCCGCCTTTGCCATGTCGAGCCCGACGGTCCCGGCAAGCACATCGGCATGCGCGATGGCGCGCGGCCGCCGCTGGTAGGGATCGTGGACGGCATTGACGCTCATCGCCACGCAATGGGCGAAGAGCGCCTCGCGGCTGCAGCTGTCGAACTCGGTCAGGGCCTCCCAGAGGTCTTCTGGCGCTTTCGGCAGGTTCCGTGCCCAGGTCTCGTGACGCTGGTCGATGGCCTGCGCGTAGGCCGTGTCGCCGAGGCCCGGCACCTGCGATCCGAACCCCGCGTTGCGCGGTTCGATCTCGATGCAGCTGTCGACCGCGTAGCGGTAGAAGAGCCGAAGGACCATCGCGTGCAGCGCCGCGAGGACGGCGACCTGCGGGTCCTGGGCCAGCGCATTGCGCAGTGCCAGGGTCCGATTGGCCGTCAGTTCCATGACGAGGCGGTCGGAGAGCGGTTTCAGGCCGTCATCCTCTTCCTCCTCGTCGTCGAGGGCGGGTGCGATGGGATCATCCGCGTCGTCGATGGTCGGCGCTTCGGACGCGACATCGCTGAGGTCCTCCACCTCTTCCACAGGCTCATCCTCGGGCCGCACATAGCCGCGTTCAACCCGCAGCCGCCCGGAACTGTCGATGCTGACGAAGGCCCCGGCCAGCGCGAGGTCGTCGGCCTCGTACCGGATCGGACGCGCCTCGAATGCCTCCATCGCCTCCTCGATCTCGCCCAACCGGGCATCGACATCTTCGGGCAGCTCGTCGGCCTCTGCGTGCTCGGACTCGAGCGCGTCGTATTCGGCCTTCAGCGCCTGGTAGCTGGCGGCTTCCTCACATGTCATCGGCACCGCCTCGCCATGAACCCGGCGCATCCCGAAGGTGTGGCCATAGGGGAATTCGGTATCGACCTCGACCCATTTCCAGCCCTCGGCGCGGATGACTTCGGCTTGCTCGGCCAGCTTCTCGCGCACCATGACGTCGAGAAGGGCGGCATCCTGCAGCCAGCCGCCGTCGTCCTGCTGGAACAGGTCGCGCAGGATCTCGCCCCCGGCCTCGACGTAATCGTCAAGCCCGACGAATTGCGCCCGCTTGTCCGAGGCCCGCACCGCGCCCTCGGTCAGCACGCGGCGGATCTCGTAGGGCTGCCGGGAATAATGCCGCTGCAGCGCCTCCCAGACCTGTTCCTGCCGCGCGTGATCGGGATTGACCGTGAAGGCCATGAGCTGGTCGAGCGTCATCTCCTCCTCGGCATAGGCGTCGAGCAGCGACGGCGCGACTGCGGCGAGTTTCAGCCGCTGCTTGACCACGCTGGCCGAGACGAAGAACGCCGCCGCGATCTCCTCCTCGGTGCGGCCTTTCTCGCGCATCGCCTGGAAGGCGCGGAACTGGTCGAGCGGATGCAGCGGCGCGCGTTGGACATTCTCGGCTAGGCTGTCCTCCTCGGCGAGCCCGTCGGTGCGCACGATGCAGGGCACAAGTGCTGTCTTGTTCATACGCTTTTGCTTGACGAGAAGCTCGAGCGCCCGGAACCGCCGCCCGCCGGCGGGGATCGTGTACATGCCGGTCTCGGCGCCGCTGTCGTCCAGCACGGGCCGCACGGTGATGGAGCTGAGCAGCGTCCGCCGCGCGATGTCTTCGGCCAGTTCCTCGATCGACACGCCTGCCTTGACGTGGCGCACGTTCGACTGGCTGAGCATCAGCTTGTTGAAGGGAATGTCGCGCGAGGCGCTGAGGGTGATCTTCTGTTGCTTGGTCATCGGGATATCTCCGCGACAGGCCAGCCGGGAGCCTCTCTCCCGACCTCCAAACCCGTCACGGAAAACCCGGCACCCCTCTTACTCTGGAGGCACCAAATAGGTCATATGGACTTGCAATACGATCCATATGGTCTTATATCGTCTTTCACGCTAGGAAGGAGTGCCAACACATGGAAAACGTTGTTCTGGAACGTCCTGCGCCGGATCGGCAGGGGGTCGCGCTCAAGGCCTTCACGCGGATCGCGGACGCCTGGTCACTCACCTTGCGGGAGGCCGCGGCGCTGGCGGATATGTCGGAATCCACTTGGAAGCGGGCCAAGAAGCCTGATTTTGCCGGAGATCTGACGCGCGACCAGATGCTGCGCCTGTCCGCGCTCATCGGCCTCTACAAGTCGCTCGAGCTCTATTTCAATGAGCCGATCTCGCGCGACTGGGTGAAGCTGCCCAACCGGGGTCCCGAGTTCGACGGTGCGCGGCCTGTGGACGCGATGATCGAAGGGGGATTGCCCAAGATCCTGCGCGTGCGGGGCTATGTTGATGCGCTGCGGGGCGGGGTTTGAGAATCACGTCGGTCAATGACCGCGCCCTTGTCCGCCTGATCTCAGAGACCCATCACAAGCCGCCGGTGCTGCGGGGGCTGGTTGATAGCGACGAGGAGGCCGCGGTTCTCGCCGAGATCGAAGGCGAGACCAGTGCCCGCCTGATCGCCGAGCGCGAGGGCAGCCCCGCGCTCGATCGCCGGGAATTGGCCTTCGCGCGGCGGTCGCATGATCTGGCTCTCTACGGTCAGAGCCACATCAACGCGGCATTCACCTACACGCGACCCTCGGGCAACCGGTTCAACACCGGCGATCGCGGCGCGTGGTACTGCGCCTGGGACATGCTGACGAGCGCGCAGGAAGTTGGATTTCACCGGACCCGTGAATTGGGCTTCATCGGCCGCTACGAGGACGAGGCGCGCTACGTGGAACTGCTGGCGGATTTTATCGGGGATTTCCCGGATCTGCACGGAGAGGCGCATCCGGCGCTCGATTCGGTCCCCGAGCGGGGCTACCCGGCCGGGCAGCGCCTTGCCGCCGACTTGAGGGCAGAGGGGCATCGCGGGCTGATCTACCCCTCCGTGCGCCACCCGGGCGGACGGTGCTTTGTCGCCTTCGATCCTGGGATCATCCAGAATGTCCGCCCTGGCGCGAGCTGGAAGCTGGTTTGGCAAGGTGCGCCCGAGTTCACGATCGAGGGGCTGTGACGCCCCTCGATATCTTCATTCAGTGCTTGAGATTATCACGATAGGGCGTTGATCCCAATTTATATTCAACGCAATTAGGCTTTCTCCAACAACGCCTTTGCCTTCCCCTCCATGACCAGCCGCGCATCCTGCTGCGGCTTGGACCGGGCCACTGCCGTGATCCCTTGCACGAAGTCGAAGACGCTCTCGGGCGGGCGGCCTTCCTCGGCCAGCACCGTCTCGACGATCCGCCCCGTCTCCGCCTTCGAGAAACCGCGCTTGCGCAGGAAATCCTGACGGTCCTCGTCGGACCGCGCGACGATCTTCTCGCGCGCTGCGCGGATGCCGTCGATGAAGGGCGCGGGCGAGGACTCGGCGAAGCGGCTGAGCGCAGGCGCAGCCTCGTTGGCAAAGCGCGAGGCGGCGTATTTCGAATGCCGGATCGTGATCTCCTGGAAGTCCTCGACGCCCCACAGGTTGCGGTTCTGGCAGACCGCGCGCAGGTAGAAGCTGGCGATGCCGAGCGTCTTCGCCCCGACCTCGGAATTCCAGCAGTAGAAGCCCCGAAAATAGAGGTCGGGCGTGCCGTCGGGTAGCAGCCCCGCCTCGATCGGGTTCAGGTCGTCAACGAGGAACAGGAACACGTCACGGTCGGAGGCGTAGAGCGTCGTCGTCTCGGTCGTTACGTCCACGCGCGGGTTGTAGATGCCGGTCGACCAGTCGAGCACGCCCGGCACTTTCCAGCGCGTGTCGCCGGTGCCGTTGCCCGCGATGCGCTGCACGGCGGAGACCAACTCAAAGTCGTAGATGCGCCCGTAGTCGGGGCCGGTCACGGCGCGCAGTTCCGTGCGACCATCCGCGACCTCCATGGTCTTGATCTGCTCGACCCGGTGGTTGGTAAGGCCGTACTGAAGGTTAATGCCCGCCAGCGGCGCGGGCAGTTGGCGCAGATAGGCTGCAGGCGCGCCGACGAGGCTCGAGAGCTGGCCAAAGGACCAATGTGTCGGCGCGATGGGTTCGTCCGCGCCGGGCAGGACCAGCCCCAGCTTTTCCGGGTTGTCGCGATGCGCCTCGACCCGGATCGCCGCGCTTTCCACAGTGCGCGTCCGGCTCCGCTCCGCCCGACCTTTTACGGATGAAAAGAGATCGTCGAGGGACAGATACCGCTCGTCATCCGGCCGCGAGAACCATTCGGACGAAACGCGGTCCACGTTCGTGCCGCGCGACACGTCCACCTTGTAGCCGCCGCTTGTGTCACGCCCGGCATCGATAATCTCGGTATTCATGGGTTTTCTCCCGCGACGGGCGGCCGAAAGCCTCTCTCTCGACCTCCAAACCCGTCACGGGCCGGGACGGCACCCCTCTGACTCTCCGGTCACTCGGCTGCGCGGGTCTCGAGCGGGGAAGGGGCGCGCGACGCGGCAAGCCGGTGCAGCGTTTCCGGGCGGATATGCGTGTACCGGCGCAGCATTTTCCAATCCTTGTGGCCAGTGACCAGCGAGACCTGTTCAATGGCGAAGCCGGCCTCGAACAGGCGGCTTGTGCCCTCATGGCGTAGATCGTGGAAATGCAGGTCCTTCACGCTGACCTCGACGCAGGCGCGCCGGAAGGCCGTTCCAACCGATTTCGAGTTGTAGGGAAAGATCCGGCCCCTTGCGTGCCCGAGTTCCTTGGCCTGTTCGGTGACCAATGCCCAGGCATCGAACCCCGTGGCGGCGAAGAGTGGGATCCGCTGGTCGTTCCCGGTCTTGTTGCGCGGGTCCTTCCTATCGCGGATCATGAGCATCCGGCGGTCGACGTCGAGATCGGTCAATGCGACGCGGCAGATCTCATCGAGCCGCATCGCCGTGGCCACCGCGAACTTCACGATCCGTGTCATCGGCAGGGTCAGGCGTTCGTTGTCATCGAAGCAACGGAAGAGGCGGTTCAGCTCGTCCGTGGTGGGGCGGCGGTCCCGCTCGGTGCCTTTGCCGATGAGGCCGAGCCGCTTGAGCGCGACACGTGCCAGATCAACGGGTTCGGGAGAAATGTCGAGCCCGTGTACGGCTGCCGCATGGGTGATGATCATCTTGATCACGCCGATATCGATGCTGAGGGTCACCGGACCGGCGCCTTGATCAGCGCGCATCTTGCCGTAGTCGATCAGCTTTTGCCGGTCGAGGTGCCCGATCTTCTCCTTGCCCAGATCGCGCTTGAGCGTCTTGAGCGTGGCGGCCTTGCTGCGACGCGGCGGTTTGCCTACCTCGCACATATCGATTATGTGGAGATCGATGAGATCGCCGAAGGTGGTCAGGCGGGAAACGGACGACTTGTTCGGCGCCAACCCCTGATCCACCCGGGTCTCCGCTTGGCGGGCCCAGCGATGGGCATCGTCGCGACGGAGAAACGTCTCGCTCGCGTAGCGGCCCTTTCGTCTGATCT
Source organism: Meridianimarinicoccus sp. MJW13 (assembly GCF_014901205.1). GTDB lineage: Bacteria > Pseudomonadota > Alphaproteobacteria > Rhodobacterales > Rhodobacteraceae > Meridianimarinicoccus. The sequence continues at coordinate 222,676 of NZ_JACNMU010000006.1, read as the reverse complement.
GAACCCGGTAGGCACCGGAGGGGAGTTTGGTGATGGAGGCCATTTTCGTGTGCGCTGTGTGTGCAATGAGTCGTCGTAGAGGGGCAAATTCGGGGATATTGGGGCGTATTCCAGCGTAGCAGCATCCGCCGCCAACAGTTTGAAGATACACAAAAAATGCAAATAAATCAACACGCTAGATTATCCTGTGCCCCTATGATGGACTGGACCGACCGGCACTGCCGCTATTTCCATCGTCTGCTGTCGAAGGATACGTTGCTGTATTCCGAGATGGTCACGGCGCCGGCGCTGGTGCACGGCGGTGCGCTGCATCTGTTGCGTTTCGAACCGGCGGAACAGCCGGTGGCGCTGCAACTGGGCGGGTCGGTGCCATCCGAACTGGCCGAGGCGTCGCGTCTGGGCGCGGCCCAGGGCTACGGCGAAATCAACCTCAATGTCGGCTGCCCGTCGGACCGGGTCCAATCGGGGGCCTTCGGGGCGGTATTGATGAAGGATCCCCTGCTGGTGGCCGAATGCGTTTCGGCCATGGCCGATGCTGCCGGTGAGGCCGAGATCACCGTCAAATGCCGGATCGGGGTGGACGATCAGGTGCCCGCCGAAGTCTTGCCGACATTTCTTGAGACCATCCGCGCAGCCGGGATTCGCCGGGTGACGATCCACGCCCGCATGGCCTGGCTGAAAGGGCTCAGCCCCAAGGAAAACCGCGAGGTTCCGCCGCTGAACTATCCGCTGGTGCTTGAGATGAAACGCGCCTTTCCGGATCTGCACATCTCGGTCAACGGTGGGATCACCACGCTGAACCAGGCCGAAGCTTTCCTGGCCGATGGGCTGGACGGGGTGATGATCGGGCGCTCGGCCTACCATGCGCCGGCCGATATCCTGGCGCAGGCCGATGCCCGCATCTTTGGCGGGCAGGGGCATGCAGACCCGGTCGCGGTGGCCCGGGCCATGATCCCCTATGTCGAGCGTCATGTGGCGGAAGGCGGGCGGGTGCATTCTGTGACCCGGCACATGCTGGGTCTGTTTGCGGGCCGTCCCGGTGCGCGCGCGTGGCGGCGGCATCTGTCCGAAGCCTCCAGCCGTCCGGAGGCCGATGCCCGGATCATCCTGGACGCGCTGGAAATGTTGCACGACGTGTCTTCGGCGGCAGCGGAATAGATCACCCGTCCCCTCTGCTCAGGTGTCGGCCAGCCAAAAAGACCTGCTTGCCTGAAACCTCAGCTTTCGCGGGCCTGACGTGCCGCGCGTCCGCCCCTGCGGCGCGGCTTCACCGCGGCGCGTTGCGGCAATTGCGCCATGACGATCCGGCGTTGTTCGACGCTCATCCGGCCCCATTCGGTGATCTCGTCCATACTGCGATGGCATCCGGCGCACAGGCGGGTTTCGGGATGGATGACGCAGATCTGCACGCAGGGGCTTTCGATTTCGTCGCGTTTCCAGACCGGGGTGTTCATCGGGAAGTCTCCATGAAAGACAGCCGGTCCAGCGCGCCCTGAAGGATGAAACTGGCCGCGACATTGTCGATAACGGCTGCCCGTTTGCCGCGCGAGCGGTCGGATTCCAGCAACGCCCGTTCAGCGGCAACGGTGCTCAGACGTTCATCCCAGTATCCGATGGCCATTTCGGTCATCTCCGACAGGTTGCGCGCGAAGGCGCGGGTGGACTGGCAGCGCGGTCCTTCGCTGCCGTCCATGTTCAGCGGCAGGCCCAGAAGGACGCCCGAGATCTCGCGCTCGCGGCAGAAGGTGAGGATCTCCAGCACATCCTTGGTAAACTTCTTGCGCCTGATGGTCTTGACCGGAGACGCCACCTTGCGGCGCGGATCCGACATCGCAAGACCGATGGTCTTGGTGCCGTAGTCCAGGCAGATGATGGCGCGATTGGGGGGCAGGGCGGCGGCAAATGCCTCGAACCCGTCGTGGATCATTGCAAGATCTCCGCCCGGCGCGCGGCCTCGGCCAGTTCGTTCAAAGCCGCGGCATTGCCGTCAAAGACCTGTTTGCTTTCCGCGTAGATCGCGTTGGCCCGTCCGGTTTCGCCCAGCACGCCCAGGGCGGTGATGAGCCGCGCCCATTCCGACGGCGCGCCGCCTTCGCTGGCCAGACGTTCCGACAGGCCCTCGACCATGGAACGGATCATCTCCATCCGCTCTTCGGGGCTCATCTCGGCGGCGGCATCCATGTCCTCGGCAGAGGGGCCACCCAGGGGCGCGGCTTCGGGCAGGCGATAGTCGATGCCGGCGCGGAAGGCGAGCTCCTCGATCTGGCCGCGAATGGCGGGCAGCCAGGGCGCGTCAGGCGTGGACTCTTCCAACAGGGGCTTCCAGATGCGGAAGGCCATGTCGGGGCGCCCGGTCTGGGCGTGCATCAGCCCGATGTAATAGCGCGCCGGCCCATTGTGCGGATCGCGCTTCAACGTTTCGTTCAGCGCCGCCTCCGCCTCGGGCGAGACATAGCCGTTGGTGGCGATCACCATCAGGTCGGCCCAGGTGATATAATCGGCCGCCGAGGCGTCGGCGCCGCGCAACTCGATCAGCCGCGCCTGTGCCTTGTGGGCGGCGGAGAAATTGCCAAGGGCGGCCTCGTTGTTGGCCAGCAATTCGAAGCCGCGCGGATCATCGGGGCGGTCCGCCACAGTCGTGCGCAGTTGCTCCACCAGCTTGACGAATTGCGGATCGCGTTCGGGAAAGCCGGGCAGCGGCTCGGCCCTTGCCTCGGCCTCGGACTGGCTGGGCCGGGTTTCACGCAGCGTTTGCGCATTCTCGATCCGGGTCTTCAACGGCAGGTCGCCAAAGCCGGGCGCGCCCAGCTTCAGGTAGGCCGCAAAGCTGCCGCCCCCCAGCACAAGGCCCAGGACGGCGATCAGCGCCAGCGTCACACCGCGCGGTGCAGTGCCGGGGGCAACGTGGGCAGAGCGCGCCTTGTCCGCTTCCAGGATGCGGCGCTTGACCTCGGTCCGGGTGCGCCCGGCCACTTCCTCCGAGATCACGCCGCGCGCAAGATCGCGCTCCACGCCTTTCAGCTGGTCGCGGTAGACGGCAATATCGTATTCAGCCCGGTCAGGGGCGGATTGCGGGCGGCGCAAGAGCGCAAGGGCCAGAAGCACCGCAGAGGCCAGTGCCAGGGCCGAAGTCAGGATCCAGAACATCATGACCGGGACATAGGCGCTTTTTGGTCCGGGAAAAAGGCGTCAAAAGCGGTCGTTTCAGCAACGCCCTGCGCTTTGTGCCGCAGGTCGCACATCACAAGGCGATTGCCGTCTAAAGTCTTGGCTTGGCGCGGCGATCGCGCCATGCTGCGAGCAAACTGCAAGAGGTTCGCCCGTGCCGCCCAAACGCCGCTATTCCGCCTTTGCCATCGCCCGCGAAACTCTGCGCCAGCACGCGGGCTGGGATCGGGCCTGGGCCGACCGCCCGATGAAGCCGCGCTACGATGTGATCATCGTTGGCGCCGGGGGGCATGGGCTGGCCACGGCCTATTACCTTGGGAAGAACTTCGGCATCACCAACGTGGCGATCCTGGAAAAGGGCTGGCTGGGCGGCGGCAACACCGGGCGCAACACCACGATCATCCGGTCGAACTACCTTCAGGATCCCTCGGCCGCGATCTATGAAAAGGCGCGCGGCTTGTACGAGACGCTCAGTCAGGAGTTGAACTACAACATCATGTTCAGCCCGCGCGGCGTGATGATGCTGGCCCAGACAGAGCATGAGAAACGTGGCTACCTACGCACCGCACATGCCAATGCCCTGCAAGGGGTGGAAACCGAATTCGTCGGCCCCGACCGCGTCAAGGAACTGTGCCCGATCATCAGCATCGACGGGCCGCGCTACCCGGTGCTGGGGGCGCTCTGGCAGGCGCGTGGCGGTACCGCGCGGCACGATGCGGTGGCCTGGGGCTATGCGCGCGCCTGTTCCGACATGGGCATGGACATCATCCAGAAATGCGAAGTCACCGGGGTGCGCAGCGCCGGCGGCAAGGTGACGGGGCTGGAAACCTCACGCGGCCCGGTCGATTGCGACAAACTGGGTCTGGTGGTGGCCGGACATTCGGGCCATCTGGCCCAGATGGCGGGCTTTCGCCTGCCCATCGAATCCGTCGCCCTGCAAGCGCTGGTCTCCGAACCGATCAAACCCTGCATGGATGTGGTGGTCATGGCCAACACCGTGCACGGCTACATGAGCCAGTCCGACAAGGGCGAGATGGTCATCGGCGGCGGCGCCGACGGCTACAACAACTACACCCAGCGCGGCAGCTTTCACCACATCGAAGAAACTGTCCGCGCCCTGGTCGAGACTTTCCCGATGATCTCGCGCCTGAAGATGCTGCGCCAATGGGGCGGCATCGTGGACATGACCGGCGACCGCTCGCCAATCCTGTCCACCACGCCGCTGGGAAATTGCTTCGTCAATTGCGGCTGGGGCACCGGCGGCTTCAAGGCCATTCCCGGCTCGGGCTGGGCCATGGCCGAACTCATGGCCAAGGGCACACCGGGATCGCTGGCCGCCGACTTCGGCCTGGACCGCTTCCGCGAAGGCCGCTTCATCGATGAAAGCGTGGCAGCGGGGGTGGCGCACTGATGTCCTTCGACGAAACTGTCGCAAATGCGATGCGCGATGATCTCGGCATCGGCCCGGGCATGGCCGAAAAGAAGATGTTCGGCGGGCTGTGCTTCCTGCTCAACGGCAACATGGTCTGCGGCGTCCACAAGGGCGGGCTGATGTACCGCGTGGGCAAGGCCGCTGAACCCGATGCGCTGGTTTACGCGGGCGTCCGCCCGCTCAGCTTCACCGGCCGGCGCATGGGCGGCATCGTCGAGGCCGACGCCGATCTGCCCGACAGCACCCGCGCGGCCTTGACCACCATGGCGCTGGCCCATGCCGCCAGCCTGCCCGCCAAATAGCCCCGCCATGACGCGCTACTTTCACCCGACTGATCCCGGCCAGACCAAGGCTTTCCCATGCTGACGCTCACCTGCCCCTATTGCGGCCTGCAAGCCGATGAAACCGAACTTCACGGCGGCGGCGAGGCACATCTGACCCGCTTCGGCCCCGACAGCAGCGACGACGAATTCGAGGCCTATCTTTTCCTGCGTCAGAACCCGCGCGGCGTCCACGCCGAACGCTGGCGCCATGTCTATGGCTGCGGAAAATGGTTCCACGCCCTGCGCGACACGACCACGCTGCAGGTCTTCGGCACCTATCCGGCCCAGACCCTGACCCCGCCCGCTGACCTGCTGAAAGCCGCCGGGGTGGAGCCTGCTGCATGACCCCTCTTCTTGGCAAAAATACTCAATCCATCCTCACCCTCGGCGCGGAGGCCTGATCCATGAGCACCCGTCTTGCCACCGGCGGCCGCCTGATCGACTGCACGCACACCACCCGGTTCACCTTCAATGGCCACGCCATGACCGGGCTTGCTGGCGACACGCTGGCCTCGGCCCTGCTGGCCAACGACCAGATGCTGGTGGGCCGCTCGTTCAAGTACCACCGCCCGCGCGGCATCGTCGCGTCGGGCCCCGAAGAGCCCAACGCCCTTGTCGGTCTGGGCAAGGGCCGGTTTTTCGAACCCAACCAGCGCACCACCACAACCCCCTTGCGGGATGGGGCGTCCCTGACCAGCCAGAACCACTGGCCGTCGCTGGAAGCCGATATCGGCGCGCTGAACCAGATCCTCGCGCCCGGCCTGACCGCGGGGTTCTACTACAAGACGTTCATGCACCCGCGGCCCTTCTGGAAGCATGTGTTCGAACCCTTCATCCGCCAGTCCGCCGGTCTGGGCAAAGCCCCTACCGAGAAGGACGGCGATGTCTACGAGCATCTCTATGCCCATTGCGATCTGCTGATTGTCGGTGGCGGCGTGGCGGGGCTGCAGGCCGCCTTGGCCGCTGGCACATCCGGGGCGCGGGTGTTGCTTGTCGAACAGACCGGCCATTGGGGCGGGCGCGCGCCCGTCGATGGCGCGCAAATCGATGGACAACCGGCAGACGACTGGGTCGCTGCCGCGGTGGCTGACCTGGAAGCCCTACCCAATGTCACCCTGAAACGGCACACCCAGGGTTCGGGGGTCTATGACCATGGCTATGTGCTGGCCACCGAACTGCCGCCCGACCATGTGCCCGGCTCCGACACCGCCCGCGCGCGGCTGTGGAAAATCCGCGCCAAACAGGTGCTGGTCGCCACCGGCGCCATCGAACGGCCGCTGAGTTTCGCCGGCAACGACATTCCCGGCGTGATGCTGGCCGGTGCCGTGCGCGACTACGTGGTCAACTGGGCGATCAGCCCCGGCGCCCGCACCGTCATCGTCACCAACAACGACGACGCCTATCGCACCGCGCTGACCCTGCTGGATGCGGGGCAAGAGGTGCCGGTCATCGTCGATGCACGGGAAGCGGCGCAAAGCGCGCTGATAGATCAAGCCCGCGTGCGCGGCGTTCGCATCCTGACCGGCACCGCCATCGCCAAGGTCAAGGGCGGCAAGCGCGTCACCGGCGTGGCACTGTGCGCCATGAACACCGGTGGCAGCGCAGTGACCGAGATCATCGACTGCGAGGCCGTGGCCATGTCGGGCGGCTGGTCGCCCGCGGTGCATCTGTTTTCCCATTGTGGCGGCAAGCTTTATTGGGACGACGCGCGCGCGATGTTCCGCCCGGATCCCGCGCGGCTGCCCACCGGCCACGATGGCCAGCCCTTCGTGCGCACCGCCGGGGCGGCCAACGGCCATTTCGACACCGGGGCGATCCTGCACGATGCGGTTGCCGCCACGCAGGCGGCCCTGAAGCTGGACCGCGCGCCCATCGCGCCGTCGCAGGCCCAGGACCCCGCTGAAGGACCGATCGCCCCGATCTGGGTCATGCCGGCGCAGGCACGCTATGAACTGCGGTCGAAGATGTGGCTGGATTTCCAGAACGATGTGAAGGTCTCGGACGTGCAACTGGCCGCGCGCGAAGGCTATGAAAGCGTCGAACATACCAAGCGCTACACCACGCTCGGCATGGCCACCGACCAGGGCAAATTAAGCAATATCAACGGACTGGCAGTTCTTTCTGAAGCTCTGGACAAACCGATCCCCGAGGTCGGCACCACCACCTTCCGCCCGCCGTATACGCCTGTGCCGATGGGCGCCATTGCCGGCGAGGCCCGCGACGCCGCCTTCCAGCCCCTGCGTCGCACCCCCATGCACGAATGGCACGCCACCCACGGTGCCCATTGGGAGCCTGTCGGCCATTGGCGCCGCCCGTACTGCTATCTGCGCGCCGGGGAATCCATCGACGAAGCCGTGCACCGTGAGGTGAAAAACACCCGCCAAGCCCTTGGTTTCCTTGATGCGTCAACGCTGGGAAAAATCATCGTCAAGGGGCCGGACGCGGGCCGTTTCCTGGACATGCTCTACACCAACATGATGAGCAGCCTGAAACCGGGCAAATGCCGCTATGGGCTGATGTGTACGGAAAACGGCTTTCTGACCGATGACGGCGTGGTGGCGCGGATCGACGATGACACCTTCCTGTGTCACACTACCACCGGCGGCGCCGACCGCATCCATGCCCATATGGAAGACTGGTTGCAGTGCGAATGGTGGGACTGGAAGGTCTATACCGCCAATGTGACCGAGCAATACGCGCAGATCGCCGTTGTCGGCCCCAATGCCCGCAAGCTGCTGGACAAACTGGGCGGCATGGATGTCTCGAACGCGGCGCTGCCCTTCATGGGCTGGATCGACGGCACCCTGGGCGGCTTCCCGGTGCGCGTCTATCGCATCTCCTTCTCGGGCGAGTTGTCCTTCGAGGTGCGCGTGGTGGCGGGCCAGGGCCGCGCTCTGTGGGATCGCATGATGGAACTGGGACTGCATCTGGGCGGTATGCCCTATGGCACCGAGGCGCTGCACATCATGCGGGCCGAAAAGGGTTTCATCATGATCGGGGACGAAACCGACGGCACCGTGATCCCGCAGGATCTGGGGCTGGGTTGGGCGATCTCGAAGAAAAAGACCGACTACTTGGGCAAGCGGGCGCAGCAGCGGGCGCATATGGTGGATCCCAACCGCTGGCAGCTGGTCGGACTGGAGACTTTGGACGGCACGGTGCTGCCCGATGGTGCCTATGCGGTTGGCACAGGCGACAATGCCCATGGTCAGCGCAAGACGATCGGGCGCGTGACCTCGACCTACATGTCGCCGACACTGGGCCGGAGCATCGCCATGGGGCTAGTCGAACACGGGCCCGACCGGATGGGCGAGGTTATCCAGTTTGCCACCACCTCGGGCATGACCATCGACACCCGGATCGTCAGCCCGGTGTTCTTTGATCCGGAAGGAGAGAAGCTGAATGCCTGATCTGCTGGAAACCCCCGAGACAACGGTCACCGACCTGCCGCCCGGCGGCATGATCTTGTTGCGTGGCAGCCTTGCGGACGCGGCTTTTGCCGAGGTGCTGACCGGCTGCGGGATCAGCGTGCCCGGCACCCGGCAGATCGTGCCGTGTACAGTCGGGCAGGTGGGCTGGATGTCGCCTGATGAACTGCTGGTGTTCTGCGAGGCCACCGCCAGCGCCGATCTGGCCCTGCGTCTGGACGCGGCCCTGTCCGGCCAGCACGCGCTGGTGCTGCGGGTCGACGACATGCGCGCCCGCTTCCGCATCGCCGGGCCGGGGGCGCGGGTCGCGCTGGCCAAGCTCTGCCCGGTGGACATGGCCCGCATCGCCCCGGCCGAGTTGCGCCGCACCCGTCTGGCGCAGATCCCGGCGGCCTTCTGGACCGAAAACGGCGCCGATTTCGATCTGGTCTGTTTCCGGTCGGTGGCCGGCTATGCCCGCAACGTTCTTACCCGGGCGGCGCGGCACACGCAGGGCATCGTTCTGCCCTGAATTGCGAAGGGAAAAACCTGTATGCGGGGTTGACCTTGGTCAGCCCCGTCCTTCATGTGTCGAGGTAATCGCAACCACCACAACAGGGGTTTCCCATGGCATTCGAACTTCCCGATCTTCCTTACGCCCATGACGCTCTTGCCGAATTCGGCATGTCGCAGGAGACGCTGGAGTTTCACCACGACCTGCACCACAAGGCCTATGTCGACAACGGCAACAAGCTGATTGCCGGCACCGAGTGGGAAGGCAAATCGGTCGAGGACATCATCACCGGCACCTACGCGGCCGGCGCTGTTGCCCAGAACGGCATTTTCAACAACGCCTCGCAGCATTGGAACCACGTCCAGTTCTGGGAAATGATGGGTCCGGGCAAGACCGCCATGCCCGGCGAGCTGGAAAAGGCTATCGTCGACAGCTTCGGTTCGGTCGACGAGTTCAAATCGCAGTTCGCCGCTGCGGGCGCAGGCCAGTTCGGCTCGGGCTGGTGCTGGCTGGTCAAGGACACTGACGGCGGCCTGAAGGTCACCAAGACCGAGAACGGCGTGAACCCGCTGTGCTTCGGCCAGACCGCGCTGCTGGGCTGCGACGTGTGGGAGCATTCCTATTACATCGACTTCCGCAACAAGCGCCCGGTCTATCTGTCGAACTTCCTCGACAACCTGGTGAACTGGGAAAACGTCGCTTCCCGTCTGGGCTGAGCATTCATGAAAACGCCCGCCAAAACGGCGGGCGTCGGAAATACGAACGGGGTCCTGCGGGGCCCCGTTTTGCTGTCAGCTGTCCAGTGCGGCGATGATCTGGCCGAAGTCATCGGCTTTCAGCGAGGCACCGCCCACCAGCGCGCCATCGACGTTGGACACGGCAAAGATCTCGGCGGCGTTGGAAGGTTTGACCGAACCGCCATAGAGCAGGCGAATGCCCTCTGCGACCTCGGTGCCGAACCGCTCGCTCAGGCGGGCGCGTATGAAGTCGTGCACCTCGGCGATCTGATCCAGCGTCGGCGTCAGCCCGGTACCGATGGCCCAGACTGGTTCATAGGCGACAACGATGGTCGCGGCGGTGGTGCTGTCGGGCAGGGAGCCGTCCATCTGCGTGCCGATCACCTCCAACGTCTGGCCCGCTTCACGCTCGCTCAGGGTTTCGCCGATACAGACCACGGCGATCAGCCCTTCGGTGACGGCGGTGGTGGTCTTGATCCGCACGGTGGCATCGGTTTCGCCGTGATCCTGCCGCCGCTCGGAATGGCCGAGGATCACGTGGCTGGCGCCGGCGTCCAGCAACATCGGTGCCGAGATATCGCCGGTGTGCGCGCCGTTCAGCGCACCGTGGCAATCCTGTCCGCCAACGGCGATGGCGCTGCCACGGGCAGCCTCGGCCATGCGCGAGATCAGCGTGGCGGGCGGGCAGATCAACACATCGCAGCCGGGCGCCGGATGGGCCAGGGCCAGGGCCGCGATTTCGGACAGTTCCGCGGAACCGCCGTTCATTTTCCAGTTACCGGCTGCAAGTTTGCGAGGCATGGCTCTCCCTTTCAGATTTTGGCGCGATTAAGGGAAAGCCGTGGACGGAAGGCAAGGGCGCGGGGCCCAGCATCTTGCCGCAGCGCCGCTATCCGCCCGCGCCGAGGCTTTCGTCGAACTTGATCGACTCGCCGCAGCCACAGGCATCCACCACGTTGGGATTGCGGAACTTGAAGCCCGATTCCAGCAGCGAAACCTCATAGTCGATCTCGGTGCCGAACAGGAACATCTGCGCCATCGGGGCGATCATCACCCGCGCGCCGTCCTGTTCCACCACCTCGTCATGCGGGTCGATCTCGGACACGTAGTCCAGCGTGTATTCCATGCCCGCGCAGCCGCCCTTCTTCACCCCCAGGCGCAAGCCCGTGGTGCCATCCTTGGCCATCAGTTTCCTGATCTGGCTGGCCGCCGCCGGGGTCAGCGAGACGGCCTGTTTTCCGGGAATGCCGAACATGGATCGATCCTTGTGATTGCCCTTTAAACCTAAGGGCTGGATGCAGGATTCTCAAGATGTGCCGGGCTGGCGCCTACATGAAGCCCAGTTCCAGCCGCGCCTCGTCCGACATCATGTCCATGCCCCAGGGCGGTTCCCAGGTCAGTTCGACGTTGACCGTCTTGACGCCGGGCAGGGGCTCGATCGCCTCGGCCAGCCAGCCGGGCATTTCACCGGCCACCGGGCAGCCGGGCGCGGTCAGGGTCATCATGACCTCGACATCGCCTTCGGTGCCGATCTCGATCGTGTAGACAAGGCCGAGGTCATAGATGTTGACGGGAATTTCCGGGTCAAAGACCGTGCGGCAGGCTTCGACCACCGTGTCGTACAACGGATGGTCGGTGGAAGAGGGCTTGATGAGCGGCGCGCCTTCCATGGGCGCCGCGCTTGTGTCCTGAGCTGACATGGTGATCCCTTACTATTTCACATGGGAATATATGTCGGCAGAGCGGGCGCGTCTAGGTGGCCTTGGGTTTTGCCGCAGCGCGGCGGCGCGCAGGCACCGGACGGGCCTTCTTTTCGATGGCATCATACAGCAACCCGGCGACGTTCTTGCCGCTGGATTTCTCGATGCCCTCCAGACCGGGGGAGGAGTTGACCTCAAGCACCTTCGGCCCGGTGGAGGACCGCAGCAGATCCACGCCCGACAGGTTCAGCCCGAAAGCCTTGGCTGCGCGCACGGCGGCGTCGCGTTCCTGCTTGGTGATGCGCACCGGGCTGGAGTGCCCGCCGCGATGCAGGTTGGACCGGAACTCCCCTTCTGCGGCCGAGCGTTTCATGGCCGCCACGACCTTGCCTGCGATCACCAGGCAACGAATATCCTCGCCCGCCGCTTCCTTCACGAATTGTTGCACCAGGAAGCTGGCCTTCAGACCGCGGAAGGCGTCGATCACCGACTCGGCGGCCTTGCGGGTTTCGGCCAGCACCACGCCCTTGCCCTGCGTGCTTTCCAGCAGCTTGACGATCAGCGGTGCGTTTCCGGCCAGGCCGATCAGGTTGCCGGTGTCCTTCGGTGAGGCGGCAAAGGCCGTCGCCGGCATGCCGATGCGTTGCCGTGCCAGAATCTGATGCGCGTGCAGCTTGTCGCGCGAGGCGGTGATGCCGTCGGACGGGTTCACGCAATAGGTGCCGATGGTTTCGAACTGGCGCACCACGGCGGTACCGTACGAGGTGATCGACGCGCCGATGCGCGGGATCACCGCGTCATAGCGGGGCAGGCGCGTGCCGTCGTAATAGACCTCGGGCGACAGTTGGTTGATCGCCATGTAGCAGCGGGTGGTGTCGATAACCTCGACCACATGGCCGCGCGCCTCGCCTTCCTCGACAAGACGCCGGGTCGAGTAGTTGTGCGCCTCGCGGCTGAGCACGGCGATGCGCAGGCTGCGGCGCGGGGCATCCTGTTTGACGGCCACCGAATGGTAGGATTCATAGCCCAGTTCCGGCTGGCAGAAGCTTTGCTGCGGCATAACCAGCATGTCCTCGGCCAGCGCGGTGCGGCCCAGAAGCATCCGGTAGGCCATGTTGCCCCGGTCGGTCAGCGACACGTCGATGGGCCATTCCCGATCGCCCATGCGGATACTGGTACGGATCACGTAACGCCACTCGGATTCGCCGTTCGACGAGGTAACCTCGCGCCGGTCCACCACCGGGGCCGAGCAGTGGATCAACACATCGTCGCGGTCCGGAATCGGGTGGATGGTGAAGCGCACCTTGGGGCTGGCGGCGCTGCCAAAGGATTCGATGTCATAGGCGTGCAGCGCCGAGGTCCGCGCCCCGGTGTCGACCTTGACCTTCAGGGCCGGCAATCCCAGTTGCGGCAGGCTCGCCCATTCCTCCCAGCCCAGTTGGAACGGTTCGGAGGCAGCGTTCGGAGTGTCCATGTTGGAAGAGCCCTTGTTGCGTCTGGAAGGTGTCGCCGGTGGCGCGCTGCGTGTATGGGCACGAAGTTGGTGCCATGGCAACGGGTTCGTCGCGACTATGCCCCTTATCGCGCAAGGTGCAAGAACTGTGGTCAACCTGCGGCCCTTGCTTTACTGGCGCGGGCAAAGCCCCTAGCGATGATCCCATGACCAAAAGCTTCTCCTTCTCCCTGAATGCCACCGACGGGCGGGCACGCACCGGCGTCGTCGACACGCCGCGTGGTGAAATCCGCACGCCCGCCTTCATGCCCGTGGGCACCGCCGCCACCGTCAAGGCGATGATGCCCGAGTCCGTGCGCGCCACCGGGGCCGATATCCTGCTGGGCAACACCTATCACCTGATGCTGCGCCCCACGGCGGAACGCATCGACCGGCTGGGTGGGCTGCACAAGTTCATGAACTGGGACCGGCCGATCCTGACCGACAGCGGCGGGTTTCAGGTGATGAGCCTGTCGGACCTGCGCAAGATGTCCGAAGAGGGCGTGCGCTTCAAATCCCACATCGACGGGTCGGAACACTGGCTGACTCCCGAACGCTCGATGGAGATCCAGCGGCTGCTGGGCTCCGACATCGTGATGTGCTTCGACGAATGTCCGGCACTGCCCGCTGACCGCGACCGCATCGCCAGTTCGATGCGGCTGTCGATGCGGTGGGCCGAACGGTCGCGCGAGGCTTTCGGGGGTCGTCCGGGACACGCCTTGTTCGGCATCCAGCAGGGCGGGCTTGAGCAGGACCTGCGCGGCGAAAGCGCCGAGGCGCTGCGTGCCATCGGTTTCGAAGGCTATGCGGTCGGCGGTCTGGCCGTGGGCGAGGGGCAGGAGGCCATGTTCGGCGTTCTCGACTATGCGCCCGACATGCTGCCCACCGACAAGCCACGCTACCTGATGGGAGTGGGCAAGCCAGATGATATCGTGGGTGCGGTGGCGCGCGGCATCGACATGTTCGACTGCGTGCTGCCGTCGCGCTCGGGCCGCACCGGGCAGGTGTTCACCCGGCACGGCGTGGTCAACATCAAGAACGCCCGCCACCAGGACGATCCGCGCCCCCTGGACGAAGCCTGCGGCTGCCCGGCCTGCCGCAACTACTCGCGCGCCTATCTGCACCATGTGTTCCGCAGTCAGGAGATCATCAGTTCGATGCTGCTGACCTGGCACAACCTGCACTATTACCAGGAGTTGATGCAGGGCATTCGTGATGCCATTGCCGAAGGCCGTTTTGCCGCCTTTCAGGACGCCTTTCATGCGCAGCGCGCCGAAGGTGACATCCCGCGCCTGTAACCGGGCGGCGTCTTGCGAACCGGGTCGGTGCGGCGAAATCCCTTTCCTTCACCGGCCCAGTCTGGGAAGCTTGCGCAACCCAAGATGGAGATCACCTTGAAGCTGACCCCGATCCTGACCGCCGCGCTGATGTGCAGTGCCATGCCGCTGGCGGCTGAAGACGCCCCGCTGGAACTGGTTGAATCCGACTGGTCCGTGGCCTGCGATGACCGGGGCTGCGTGATCTCGCGCTCGATGATGGAACCGACCGGCAACAGCCGCTTCGCCACCTTGACCTTCGCCCTGGCCGCCGAGGCCAGCTTTGCCCAGATGGCGCTGTTCGTGCCACTGGGAACAGCGGTGCAGAAGCCGCTGACGCTGATGGCCGGACCGATTCAGCGCGACTATGCCTTCTCCACCTGCCTTGCCGAAGGCTGCGTGGTGCTGGACCGCGTGGCGCTGGACGATGTGCAGAACATGTCGATCCTGCCGGCGCTGGACATCAGCTTCTTCGCCGCCGAAGCCGACACCCCGGTTGCGACAAGCATCCCGCTGAGCGGACTTTCGGCCGCCCTGGACCAGGTTGCCGAGACGTTGAGCAACTGAACGAAGCCACCCTTCGCATTTCGGCACACCAGGGCAAGATGTAGTCAGATCGCCTTGCCCTTGCCCGAAATGCGGGCCACAGTCACGGTCAAGTCAGAACCCAAGAGTTGACAGACGGGCGCGGAAACCCCACCTAAACCGTCTGATCGGAGAGGTTTCGGTTGCCGTAACGGGGCCGGGACCTGCTGCCACTAAGGATATGTCATGGAAAATCAAATAAGCCCGTCTTATCCCGTCCTGCCGCTGCGCGACATCGTTGTCTTCCCGCACATGATCGTTCCGCTGTTCGTCGGGCGCGAGAAGTCGGTCAAGGCGCTGGAAGAAGTGATGGCGGATGACAAGCAGATCCTGCTGTCCAGCCAGATCGACGCCAGCGTGGACGAGCCGACCTCTGACGGCATCTACAACATCGGCGTGCTGGCCAATGTCCTGCAACTGCTGAAGCTGCCCGATGGCACCGTAAAGGTGCTGGTCGAGGGTCGTTCGCGCGTCGAGATCGTCGAATACCTGGAAAACGAGGACTTCTTCGAAGCCCGTGTGTTGCCGCTTGAGGAATCGCTGGGCGAGGAAGCTGCCGTCGAGGCGCTGGTCCGGTCCGTCGGCGACGAATTCGAACGCTACGCCAAGATCCGCAAGAACATCCCCGACGAAGCGCTGGCCGCCGTGTCGGAAACCCGCGAGCCGGGCAAGCTGGTGGATCTGGTGTCGGGCCACCTGGGCATCGAGGTCGAGCAAAAGCAGGAACTGCTGGAGACGCTGGAAATCGCCGCGCGTCTGGAGAAGGTCTATGGCCACATCCAGGGCGAAATGTCGGTGCTTCAGGTCGAGAAGCAGATCAAGTCCCGCGTCAAGACCCAGATGGAGCGGACGCAGCGCGAATACTATCTGAATGAGCAAATGAAGGCCATTCAGAAGGAGTTGGGTGACGGCGAGGACGGCAGCAACGAGATTGCCGAACTGGAAGAAAAGATCGCCGCAACCGATCTGTCCAAGGAAGCCCGTGAAAAGGCCGAAGGCGAGATCAAGAAGCTCAAGCAGATGAGCCCGATGTCGGCCGAAGCCACCGTCGTACGCAACTACCTGGACTGGATGCTGGCGATCCCGTGGGGCACCAAAAGCCGGGTCAAGAAGGATCTCAACCGCGCCCAGTCCGTGCTGGACGACGACCACTATGGTCTTGAGAAGGTCAAGGAACGCATCGTCGAATACCTCGCGGTGCAGCAGCGCTCGAAAAAGCTCAAGGGGCCGATCCTGTGCCTTGTGGGCCCTCCGGGCGTGGGCAAGACCTCGCTGGGCAAATCGGTCGCCAAGGCCACGGGACGCGAATTCATCCGCATCTCGCTGGGCGGCGTGCGGGACGAATCCGAGATCCGCGGCCACCGCCGGACCTATATCGGCTCGATGCCCGGCAAGATCATCCAGGCGCTGAAAAAGGCCAAGACCACGAATCCGCTCATCCTGCTCGACGAGATCGACAAGATGGGACAGGACTTCCGTGGCGATCCGGCCTCGGCGATGCTTGAGGTTCTGGACCCCGAACAGAACAGCACCTTCTCGGACCACTATCTTGAGGTGGAATACGACCTGTCGAACGTGATGTTCCTGACCACGGCGAACACCTACAACATGCCGGGTCCGCTGCTGGACCGGATGGAGATCATCCCGCTGGCCGGCTACACCGAGGACGAGAAGCGCGAAATCGCGCGCCAGCACCTGATCGACAAGCAGATCAAGAACCACGGCCTGCGCAAGGGCGAGTTCGAGATTTCCGATGCGGCGCTGACCGAGATCATCCGCACCTACACCCGCGAAGCGGGCGTGCGGAACCTGGAACGCGAGATTGCCAAGCTGGCCCGCAAGGCGGTGACCCAGATCGTGCGCAAGCAGACCGACAAGGTCGAGGTGACGCCGGAGTCGCTGGAGGACATGCTGGGCGTGAAACGCTTCCGCTATGGTCTGGCCGAGCAGGAGAACCAGATCGGTGTCGTCACCGGGCTGGCCTGGACCAGCGTGGGCGGCGATCTGTTGTCGATCGAGGCGCTGCGCCTGCCGGGCAAGGGTCGGATGAAGACCACCGGCAAGCTGGGCGACGTGATGAAGGAATCCATCGACGCGGCCTCCAGCTTCGTGCGGTCGATCGCGCCGGAAATCGGGGTGAAACCGACCAAGTTCGACAAGATCGACATCCACGTCCACGTGCCGGAAGGGGCGACGCCCAAGGACGGCCCGTCGGCAGGGGTTGCCATGGTAACCTCGATCGTGTCGGTGCTGACCCAGATCCCGGTGCGCAAGGACATCGCCATGACCGGCGAGGTTACGTTGCGGGGCAATGTTCTGGCCATCGGCGGGCTGAAGGAAAAGCTTCTGGCGGCGCTGCGCGGTGGCATCACCACGGTGCTGATCCCGGAAGAAAACGCCAAGGATCTGACCGAGATCCCTGACAACGTGAAGGAAGGGCTGGACATCATCCCTGTCAGCCATGTGCGCGACGTGCTGAAACTTGCGCTGGTGGACACGCCCGAGTCCATCGAATGGGACGAGGAAGCCGAGGAGGCCGCGGCCAAATCGGCGCTGGAACGTGGCGGCGACACCGTCGCGGCGCGCGCCCACTAACCGGCACTGATCCGAACCAATGGCATCGGCCCGCATGGCACCCCCATGCGGGCCTTTTTCATGGATTGACCGCGAGGGTTCCCGAACCGCCAGACACGCGAAAAACCCGGAAATTTGGTCTTGCACCTTGTGTCGGGCAGGGCTACACACCGCGCCACGGGTGATTAGCTCAGTGGTAGAGCGCTTCGTTCACATCGAAGATGTCAGGAGTTCAAATCTCTTATCACCCACCATTTCCCCCTGTCTGACACGGGCGGAAGACCCAAAGCGCGCTGTCGCGCCGCGACCCTTGCGTGGGTGATTAGCTCAGTTGGTAGAGCGCTTCGTTTACACCGAAGATGTCGGGAGTTCGAGTCTCTCATCACCCACCACGCAAGCCCTGCGTCTGCGGTTGGATACATGCTGTCTTCAGCATCTCGCGCCGCGCTCATGGGCATCAGCCTTCAGCCGAACCTGATCAGCCCGACCGGGGCAGGGTGAAGAGTGCCGTTCAACTCCCTGTCGCGATGGCCGAAAACCCTGACAAGGCGGCCTGCATCTTCTGGACGGCGGCATTGCTGGCGGCCAGCCCATGCGACGGTGCAACGGCGGTCGGGTCTTCATAGGAGGCCCAAGTCTGACCACTGGCATCTTCGAAAAACTGGATCCGCAGCGGCAGGTACAGCGCCATCGTCTGGCCTTCCTGCAACGCGGTCGAGCCGATCTTGGGGCTGCCGAAGATCGCCACCGTGGTGGGACGCAGGGTTTCGCCCATCGTGGCCGCACCCTGTGCGAAGTCTACCTTGGCAAACACCCGGGCGCCTGCGGCTTCGACCGCGCCGACCGTCCTGTCGTATTACACAAGCCGCGCGCTGTGATCCGGGCTATCCGGGGCCTTTGTCCAATAGGCCCATTACCGAACCCCTCTGTTTATCTTTGCCCGTCAGGATTGGGATGCGACGCTGGATCCCGCCGAGGCATTGGCCCACAAGGCGATTGCGCTGGATGGGAACTCGGCGCTGGGATTTCGCGACCGGCCCGACGCCGCCGTCGCGGCCTTCGAGCAGGCCTTGGCCCTGTCCCCCGAAAACGCCGAAGCGCTGGTGGCCTATGGCGAGACCCTGAACCGGCTGGGCCGCCCGGCACAGGCGCAACCGCTGCTGGACGCCGCCATGGCGGGCGAGAGTTTTTGCCCGCCAAGCTGGGAATTTCCCCGTGGCCACAGCCTGGTGCTGTTGGGGGCACAAGACAAGGCTGTCCTCAGGTTCCGCGCGGTGCTGGCGCGGGTGCCGGGCTTTGTTCCGGCGCGGGTGCAGTTGATCCGGGCGCTGATGGAACTGGGTCAGACGAAGGCGGCTTCGGGCGAGGTTGCACAGCTGAAGGACAATGCCCCGCGATATGGTCTGGTACAGGCAGCGCGCATGTTTCCCTATCCGGCGGCGGCTGAGCGCGACCGCCTGCAAACGGCTCTGTCAGATGCCGGGATGACCTGGGCCGTGGGCCCCCGGCGCGTGATCTCGATTTCCTGAAACAAGCGTTGGATTGGCGCTTGACGGTCTGCGAAGTGGGTCATAAACAGACACTCCATCGCGCGGTTGTAGCTCAGTTGGTTAGAGTACCGGCCTGTCACGCCGGGGGTCGCGGGTTCGAGTCCCGTCAACCGCGCCATGGCTTTCCCTTCCTTCATCCCCGGATATTTCGCACCTCGGCTGGGGCGATTTCACAGGCTTTGTGCGTCGTGCCGGACTGCGGTCCGGGCAGGGCGTTTGGTGCAATACGTCGGTTTTCAGGTCGGTTAGTTTTTTTGTTTGTGGCGCGTGGAAACTGCTTGACGGCTCTGCTGTAGAGACATAGACACCGCCCACGCCTTGGGACACAGCGTCCTGAACGCGAAAAGCGCGGTTGTAGCTCAGTTGGTTAGAGTACCGGCCTGTCACGCCGGGGGTCGCGGGTTCGAGCCCCGTCAACCGCGCCACTTTCTCCCCCTCACGATGTGACACAGACTTTCCTGCCCTTGGCGGGTTCACGTCTGACCACCTGAAACGTGGGAGTGGTCCCGCCGAAGCGGGACCGGGGTCTGGGATCAGCTGTTCAGCCGGTCAAGGATACGCGCCCAGCTGCGGATGCCCTTGTGGAAGCTCTCGACGTCGTATTTCTCGTTCGGGGAATGGATCTGGTCGTCATCCTTGGCGAAACCGATCAGCATCGAATCCATGCCCAGCAGGGTCTTGAAGTAGCCCGCGATCGGGATCGAGCCGCCGCAGCCCACGAAAGCCGCCGCATCGGGCCATTCATCGCTAAGGGCCGCGCGGGCCTGTTCGAAAGCCGGATGGTCGGTGGACATCTGGCTGGCGGGCGAAGCGCCATGCGGGGCGAATTCCACCGTGCAATCCTCGGGCAGGCGCGCCGTCACGAAGTCGTGGAACGCCGCGCGAATGCGGTCGGGATCCTGCTGGCCGACAAGACGGAAGGACACCTTGGCCGAAGCCTTGGACGGCAGCACCGTCTTGAACCCGGCGCCGGTATAGCCCGACCACATGCCGTTGATCTCGCAGGTCGGTTCCGACCAGATCATCTCGACCGGCATCTTGCCGGCCTCGCCCGCAGGCACCGACAGGCCGACGCCACCCAGGAAAGCGGAGTGGTCGAAGTTCAGTCCTTCCCACTGCGCGCGCAGATCGTCGGGCAGCGGCGGCACACCGTCGTAAAAGCCGGGCAGGGTGATGCGCCCGGTGTCGTCGTGCAGATCGGCCAGGATGCGCGTCAGCACCCGCGCGGGGTTGATGGCGATGCCGCCGAACATGCCCGAATGCAGATCCTTGTCGGGACCGGTGATGGTGATCTCTTCGCCCACCAGTCCGCGCAATTGCGTGACGATGGCCGGCACCCGGTCGGCGAACAGACCGGTGTCGCAGATCAGGGCAATATCGGCGGTCAATTCCGGCGCGTTTTCCTCCATGAAAGGCACCAGCGAGGGCGAGCCGCTTTCCTCTTCCCCCTCGAAGAAGATGGTGATCGGACCGGGCAGGGTGCCATGCACCGCTTTCCAGGCCCGGCAGGCTTCGACAAAGGTCATCAACTGGCCCTTGTCGTCAGAGGCGCCGCGTGCGCGGATCACAGGGCCGGTCGGGGTTTCTTCAATGCGCGGCTCGAACGGCGGGCGATCCCACAACTCCAGCGGATCAACAGGTTGCACGTCGTAGTGGCCGTAGAACAGCACATGCGGACCGGCGCCTTCGGATGTGGCCACCACCATCGGATGACCCGGCGTCGGGCGCTTTTTCGCCTGAAACCCGATCCCGGCCAGATCGGCCACCAGCCAGTCGGCAGCGGCTTCGCAATCGTCCTTGTGGGCGGGATCGGTCGAAATGGACTGGATCTTCAGCAGATCTGTCAGACGGTTCAGCGCAGCATCCAGGTTCGTGTCGATATGGTCGAGAACGGAAGCGAGGGACATGGGGACTCCTTGGTTGACGGGCGCCACCCTATCACCGGGGATTGGCGCGTCCAGATGGGCCACCACTTGCTGCAAACCGGAGTTTGATTTACATCAAAACGCGCCGGGACAGTATGCGCCATTAAGACTATTGCGCGGGGCAGCTATTCTGTGACACGCATATGAAAAACGCGACAGCCCGCCTGCGGGCCCGGACAGTTGATGTCCGCCATGTTGGAGGAAGACACGTTGGATTACTCTGCCAAGATCGATGCGGCGATCCAGAAATTGCACGATGAGGGCCGTTACCGGACCTTCATTGATATCGAACGCCGCAACGGTCACTTCCCCCATGCGGTCTGGACGCGCCCTGATGGCAGCCAGCAGGACATCACCGTGTGGTGCGGCAATGACTATCTTGGCATGGGTCAGCATCCGGCCGTTCTGGCCGCCATGCACGAAGCGGTGGATGCCACCGGTGCCGGATCGGGCGGCACGCGCAACATCTCGGGCACCACGGTGTATCACCGTCGCCTTGAGGCTGAACTCGCCGATCTGCACCAGAAAGAGGCCGCGCTGGTGTTCACCTCGGCCTATATCGCCAACGAGGCGACACTTTCGACCCTGCCCAAGCTGTTTCCGGGCCTGATCATCGTTTCCGACGAGTTGAACCACGCCTCGATGATCGAAGGCATCAAGCACGGCCGGTGCGAGAAGAAGATCTTCCGACACAATGACGTGGCCCATCTGCGCGAGGTCCTTGAGGGGCTTGATCCCGCAGCGCCCAAGCTCATCGCCTTCGAGTCGGTCTATTCGATGGATGGCGATTTCGGCCCGATCCGCGAGATCTGCGATCTGGCCGATGAATTCAATGCCCTGACTTACCTGGACGAGGTTCACGCCGTCGGCCTGTATGGTCCGCGCGGTGCCGGTGTGGCCGAGCGCGACGGGCTGGCGCATCGGATCGACATCATCAACGGCACGCTGGGCAAGGCCTATGGCGTCATGGGCGGCTATATCTCCGCCTCGGCCCGGATGGTGGATGCGATCCGCTCCTACGCGCCGGGTTTCATCTTCACCACCTCGATTCCGCCGGCAATCGCCGCCGGGGCCGCCGCGTCGATCCGCTTCCTGAAAGAGGATCAGACCCTGCGCGCCCGGCATCAGACGCAAGCCCATATCCTGAAGACCCGTCTTAAAGGTATTGGCCTGCCCCTGATCGACTTCGGATCGCACATCGTGCCCGTTCCGGTCGGCAACCCGGTGAAATGCAAGATGATTTCGGATCGCCTTTTGCAGGACGACGGCATCTACGTGCAGCCGATCAACTTCCCCACCGTGCCGCGCGGCACCGAACGGCTGCGGTTCACCCCGTCGCCCGTGCATGGTCCCGATGATCTGGACCGGCTTGTGAAGGCGCTCGACAAACTCTGGTCGCATTGTGCGCTGAGCCGCCAGTCGCTCTCGGCCTGATTTCACCTTCCAGCCCTGAAACCGCCCCGGTCTGACCACATGGTCATGCCGGGGTTTTCAATGTCCCATTAAGTCAGCCACGGGATGGTGCGTGCGCTTTTCTGCGCATTGTGCTACGACTTTGGCAGCAAACCCTGCGCATCGAATCGCGGGGATGCGACGGGGATACGGGCAGGGCAGACAGGATTATTCCATGACGGGGCGTAGTCACGAACCCGGACAGGCCGAGAACGTCAAGTTGAAGAGCTTTGACGATTTTGAACTGACCTTGGGCGATATCATGCGCGGAGAACGGGCCACGCTGGGCAAGTCCCTGCTGGACGTTCAGCGTGACCTCAAGATCAAGGCGGAATACATCGCCGGGATCGAGGATACCGATCTGTCCGTCTTCGAAACCCCGGGATTCATCAACGGATACGTGCGGGCCTATGCGCGCTACCTCGGCATGAACGCCGACTGGGTCTATCAGCGCTTCTGCGAAGAAAGCGGGTTTTCCCATGTGGCGGGGCTTGAGGCGCAGGTCTACACCAAGACCGCGCGCGGCGGCACGCGCCCGGCCCGGCGCAAGACCTCGACCGTGGGCGATGACGTGCTGTCGCGTAGCCCGATCAGTTCCGCCCCGACCCACGGACCCTTTCACGGCGTGCAGGCCAGTGCCATCGGATCGTTGGCCGTGCTGTGCCTGCTGGTGGCGGGTCTGGGCTACGGCGGCTGGTCACTTCTGCAAGAGATTCAACGTGTTACCCTGACGCCGGTCGAAACGCCATTGACCGTGGCGCTGTCGCCCACCGAGACTGTCGAGGGCGCGGGTCTGGCTATCGACAATGCCGCACCCACCCCGGCGGCGCTGGAGCGTCTGTATCGCCCCAAGGCGCTGGACACCCCGGTTCTGGTGCCGCGGGATGGTCCCATCGCGATGCTCGACCCGGATGCCCAGGGCGTCTATGCGCCCAGGTTCGAAAACCCGCTGCTGGTGGCCGCATTGCCCGAAGTCGCGCCCGAAGTGGAAACCATTGCCGAACCGGAAGTTCAGGTCGTGGCCCAGGCCGCACCCGAACTGGTGCTGTTCGCCCGCCGTCCGGCCTGGGTGCGCGTGCGCGCCGCCGATGGCAGCGTGCTGCTGGAAAAGATCATGGAGCAGGGGGAACGCTTCGTCCTGCCCGCCACCGAAGAGCCGCCGACCCTGCGGGCCGGCAATTCCGGCTCGGTATTCTTCGCGGTCAACGGCGAAACCCTTGGGCCGGCCGGACCCGGCACATCGGTGGCCAAGAACGTGGTGCTCTCGGCCGAAGCGCTCAGCGAAACCTACCAGATCGCCGATCTGACGGCGGACCCGGAACTGGCTCGTCTGGCCGAACTGGTAGTCGCGCCGGAAGCCAGCCCCATCGAATAGGTCGCGCCAGACCCCGTTGCAGCGCGCGCGTCTCAGGGCTATCTGTCACCCAACCGGATCGCAGCAACGGACGCCCCCCATGTCGCATAATCCCATTCGCCCCTGGCGCAACATCGACCGCCGCACGTCGCGCCAGATCCATGTGGGCAAGGTGCCGGTGGGCGGCGACGCGCCGATCAGCGTGCAGACCATGACCAACACCGACAGTTCGGACGTGAAGGCCACGGTTGCCCAGGTGCTGGCCTGTGCCGAAGCGGGCGCGGACATCGTGCGGGTCTCGACCCCGGATGAATCCTCTACCCGCGCGTTGAAAGAAATCGTGGCCGAAAGCCCGGTGCCCATCGTGGCCGACATTCATTTTCACTACAAACGCGCCATCGAGGCGGCCGAGGCCGGGGCTGCGTGCCTGCGGATCAATCCCGGCAATATCGGTGACAAAGCCCGCGTGCGCGAAGTCATCAAGGCCGCCCGCGACCACGGCTGTTCGATCCGCATCGGCGTCAACGCGGGGTCGCTGGAAAAGCACCTGCTTGAGAAATATGGCGAGCCCTGTCCCGAGGCGATGGTGGAATCCGGGATGGACCATATCCGCATCCTGCAGGACAACGACTTTCACGAGTTCAAGATCTCGGTGAAAGCCTCGGACGTGTTCCTGGCCGCCGCCGCCTATCAGGGCATCGCCGAGGCGACCGACGCGCCGATCCATCTGGGCATCACCGAAGCGGGCACGCTGAACGCGGGCACGGTGAAATCCTCGATCGGGCTGGGCAACCTGTTGTGGGCGGGGATCGGTGATACCCTGCGGGTCAGCCTGTCCGCCGATCCGGTGGAAGAGGTGCGCGTCGGCTTCGAGATCCTGAAATCACTGGGTCTGCGCCATCGCGGCGTCAACATTATCTCGTGCCCGTCCTGCGCGCGGCAGGGGTTCGATGTCATCAAGACCGTCGAAACCCTTGAGCAGCGGCTGGAGCACATCAAGACGCCCATGAGCCTGTCGATCATCGGCTGCGTGGTGAACGGGCCGGGCGAGGCGCTGATGACCGATGTGGGCTTTACAGGCGGTGGCGCCGGGGCGGGCATGGTCTATCTGGCGGGCAAGCAGAGCCACAAGCTGTCAAACGAAAAGATGATCGAGCACATCGTCGAGCAGGTCGAAACCAAGGCCGCCGAGATCGAGGCAGCGGCCGCTGTTGCAGAGGCCGCCGCCGAATAGGGATGGGTCAGTCGGCGGTGCGCGCCTGGGCAACCAGTTCGCGCATCTGCGGCAGGGGTACATAGCCGCGCAGCATGTCGCCCTGCAGGATGAAAGTTGGCGTGCCCGAGATTTCCAGCTTCTGGGCCAGATCGCGATTGCCGCGCAGCTCTTCCACCACCTTGTCGTCGTTCATCGCGGCCATCACCGCCTCTTGATCCAGATCCAGATCGCGGGCCAGCCGGCTGAGCGCGGCTTCGTTGACGCTGCCGGTCATGGTGATCAGGCGGTCGTGGGCGCGCTTGTAAGCGTCGTTGCCGTGGATCATCCGGGTGGCGATGGCAAAGCGCGAGGCCATCAGCGAATCTTCGCCCAGGATCGGGAATTCCTTCAGAATCAGCCGGATGTTGCCATCGCTGGAGACCAGTTCGGCCACTTCGTCATGGGCCTTGCGGCAGTATCCGCATCGGTAGTCCACGAATTCCACCAGCGTGATATCGCCGTCCGGGTTGCCACCCTCCCACGACCAGCCGTCGTTATAGATCTCGTCCTGAAGGCCCGACATCATCTGCTGTTCCGCATGGGCCTGTTCGACGGCCTGGCGCTGTTCCAGAATGCCGATGGCCTCCATCAGCACTTCGGGGTTGTCCAGCAGATAGGCGCGTACCTCGGCGCGCAATGCGGTCCGCTCGGCCTCGGACAGATCCTTCAGGTCCAGCGCCGATGCCGGCAGGGCAAGGGCAGCGACCGCAAGGGCCGGGGCAAGCAGGTGTTTCAGCAACATGGGCTATCTCCGTTTGTTTTGATTGGCGGCATGGATCACATCCTGCGCCCGTGACCATCCCGGCGACCCGGTGGGCAGCACGCCGGCGGCCCGGTGGGCGTGAATCGCCGCATCTTCAATCTGTCCATATAGGGCATAGCGTTCCGCCGTCGCCAGCGAGGCCATGCCCGGATTTCCAGTGCGCGCATAGGCAACCGATAGATCGCGCAGCATCCGCGTGTCGTATTGATCGCGGGCGCGGGCCTTTTCCAGTACCTCCAGCGCTTCAAGATCGCCGGTCCTGGTATTCTGGGCCAGCAGCGCGCGGCCATAGCCGGCCAGGATCAGCGGTTCGCGCGGGCCCAGTTCGGCGGCGGTGGCATAGGCTTCGATGGCGCTCTGCACATTGCCTGATTCCAGTTCGATCCAGCCGCTGAGATCCTGGATGTAGGGATCGTCGGGACGGCGGTCGACAAGAAGGGCCACCTGTTCCCGCGCCGCTGCCAGATCGGATTTCTTGTAATAGGCCAGCGCCCGGCCAATGGCCGCCGCATCCGATGTGTCGGACGCTTTGGTGCGGGTCAACGTATAGCTGGGCGAGCGCAGATAGGCCGACAACAGCGCCTTGGCGCGGCCGAACCAGTATTCGGTGTCGCCCCGGTCCACATCCAGCGGCGACAGCGCATCCACTGTCATGTGGATCGCGCGAACCCGGTCGCGGGACAGCGGGTGGGTGCGGGCATAGGGATCCTGCCGTCCCGGCAGCAGCTCTTCCTGGCCCTTGAAAAGCTCCATCACCTCGGCCAGGGCCACCGGATCGATCCCGGCGCGGGCCAGGAACCGCAGGCCGGACTTGTCGGCGGCGGCTTCTTCCTCGCGGGTGTGGGCAAACAGGGCGCGCCGGGCCGAGGAATGGACGCCCATGATGATCCCGGCCCCGGCGCCGGGATTGTTGGACGCGGCCCCCGCCGCAACCCCGACCAACGCCCCGATAGCCGAGGCGCGCTGCATTGCCTGCGCATTCAGTCCACGCCGGGCAAAATGGCCGTTGGCGATATGGGCAACCTCGTGCGCGATGACCGCCTGCAACTGGTCGGCATTCTGCATCCGCAGCAGCAGTCCGGCATTGACGAAGATCGTGCGGCTGTTGGCGACAAAGGCATTCAGCCCCATGTCATTGACCACCATCACCTGGGTGCGGTTGGCCGGAAGTCCGGCGGCGGTCAGCAGGGGGCGGGCCAGGATGTTCAGCGCATGTTCCATGCCGGCATCGCGCAACAACCCTTGCGCCATTGCCGGAGCACTGGCCAGAATCGCCAGGAACGCCGTGAAAATCCCGCCAAGGGCGGTTCGACGCAGCAGGGTCAGCATTGACCTCGGGTTCCGCGGATGCAATCGCATATGCGTCCGGTTTGGGAGAGTTTGATGAAAACTTCAAGGCGCAGTTCGGTTGATCCCTTCATCGTGATGGACGTGGCCCAACAGGCCGCGCGGATGGAGGCAGACGGCCGTCACGTGATCCATATGGAGATCGGCCAACCCGCCACGCCCGCGCCCCAGGGCGCGCGTGCGGCCCTGTCTCGGCAACTGGACGGCGATCCGCTGGGGTACACCGTGGCGCTTGGTCTGCCGGCCCTGCGGCAAGGAATCGCCGACCTGTACCGCCGTTGGTACGGGGTCGATCTGGATCCGGCGCGGATCATCGTCACCTCGGGCTCGTCGGGTGCCTTCCTTCTGACCTTCACCGCGCTGTTCGACACCGGTGCGCGGGTCGGCGTCGCGGCCCCCGGCTATCCTTCCTACCGGCAGATCCTGAAGGCGCTTGGCCTGACGCCAGTGGACATTCCTACCGATGCCGCCCATGGCCACCACATGCGGCCCGAGGATGTGCCCAGCGATCTGGACGGTCTGATTGTGGCCTCGCCGGGCAATCCCACCGGCACGATCCTGGATGGCCCGCATCTGAACGCGCTGATGGATCATTGCGACGCCCATGACATCGCCTTCATCTCGGACGAGATCTATCACGGGCTGCACTACGGCGACCGGGCGATTTCCGCGCTGGAACTGGGCGCGCCCTATGTCATTAACTCGTTTTCCAAGTATTTTTCGATGACCGGTTGGCGCGTCGGCTGGATGGTGGTGCCTGAAGATCATGTGCGCACCGTCGAACGTCTGGCGCAGAACATGTTCATCTGTGCGCCTCACGTCAGCCAGGTTGCCGCGTTGACCGCGCTGGAGTGCGAGGCCGAGATGGAAGACAACCGGGCCGTCTATGCCGCCAACCGCAAATTGCTGCTGGAGGGGCTGCCGAAAGCCGGTTTCGACCGCTTTGCACCGCCTGACGGGGCCTTCTACATCTACGCCGACGTGTCGCATCTGACCGACGACAGCCGCGCCTTTGCCGCGCAGATCCTGTCCGAAACCGGGGTGGCGGTGACGCCGGGGCTGGATTTCGACCCGGCACGCGGCCATCACACCTTGCGTTTTTCCTATGCCGGGGCCACATCGGACATGGCCCTCGGGCTGGAACGTCTGGCAGATTTCATGGCCCGGCAACCGGTGCTGGCCAAGATGTGATTTTGACCCCTGGGCGCGCCCGGCGTATAGATCGGCGCAAACAGGCCTTCGGGAGTCCCCCTTGCTTCGCTTCATTCTTGGCATCTTCGGCGCGTTCTTCAGCTTCCTGACGATCGGCGCGGTTCTGGCGGCGCTTGCCGTCGGCGGCGTCTTCTGGATGTACGGGCGCGATCTGCCCAATCACGAACAGCTGTCCCAGTATACCCCCGCCACCATCAGCCGGGTCTATTCCGACGAAGGCGAGCTGATTGACGAATTCGCCCACGAGCGGCGGTTGTTCGCGGCCTCGTCCGAAATCCCCGATCTGGTGAAAGAGGCGTTCATCTCGGCCGAGGACAAGAACTTCTACACCCACGGCGGCTATGACCCGCTGGGCATCGCGGCGGCGGCCCTGAGCATGGCGCAGGGTGGGGCGTTGCGCGGGGCGTCGACAATCACCCAGCAGGTGATGAAGAATTTCCTGCTGTCCTCGGACCGGTCGGCAGAACGCAAGATCAAGGAATTGATCCTGGCCACCCGTCTGGAAGCGACGCTGAGCAAGGAGCAGATTCTTGAGCTCTATCTGAACGAGATCTACCTCGGGCAGAACTCCTATGGCGTGGCGGCGGCGGCACAGACCTATTTCAACAAGAAGCTCAGCGATCTGACCATCGAAGAGGCCGCGTATCTGGCGGCCCTGCCCAAGGCACCCTCGACCTATCATCCGGTGCGCGAGCGTGAGCGGGCCACCGACCGCCGGAATTTTGTTCTGCGCGAGATGTACGAAAACGGTCATATCACCCAGGCCGAATATACCGAAGCGCGAGCGCAACCGATCCGCTCGGTGCAGGGCGGGGAATACGAAAGCTTCCGCCGTTCGCTGCCGCCCCGCAACTATTTCACAGACGAGATCCGCCGCCAGTTGAGCCGCGATTTCGGAGAGGCCGAGTTCTTCACCGGCGGTCTCAGCGTGCGCTCCACGCTGGAGCCTGACTTGCAGGCCCATGCCGCCACCGCCTTGCGGCGCGGGCTGGAAAAATACGACCGCAGCCGCGGCATCTATCGTGGCAACAACCTGTTCGTCCCGCCCGAGCGGCTGGGGACCGAGATCGATTGGCGAATATCGCTGGAAGAGGCCGACCTGCCGCGCGACATCGACGGCTGGGCGCTGGCCGTGGTGCTGTCCCTGACCGGCGATCGCGCGATCATCGGCGTCGAGGGGCAGGAGGTGGCGGAAACCGACTTCATCCCGCTGTCCGAGTTGACCTGGGCCGCGCGCCGGGGCCAGCCGCGCCCGCGCGTGCCCGACGATCTGCTGCGCCTCGGCGAAGTGGTCTACGTCAAGCCGGTCACCGGTGACGACGGCGGCATCAGCCATTGGTCGCTGCGCCAGATCCCCGAGATCCAGGGCGCTTTCGTGGCCATGGACGTGAACACCGGGCGGGTGATCGCCATGCAGGGCGGCTTCAGCTACCAGAAATCGGTGTTCAACCGCGCCACGCAGGCAACCCGTCAACCGGGGTCATCGTTCAAGCCGTTCGTCTATGCCACAGCGCTGGACAACGGCTATACGCCCGCAACAATCGTCGTGGACGCGCCCATCGAGGTGAACATCGGCGGCGAAATCTGGCGGCCCAAGAACTATTCCAACAAGTTCTATGGCCCGACGCCGCTGCGCACCGGCATCGAACGGTCGCGGAACCTGATGACCATCCGTCTGGCGCAGGCCGTGGGCATGGACAAGGTTGCCGAACATGCCGAGGCCTTCGGCGTCTATGACGACATGAAGCCATACCTTGCGAACTCTCTGGGGTCCGAGGAAACCACGCTGTACCGCATGGTTGCGGCCTATGCCATGTTCGCCAACGGCGGCGAGCGGGTCGAACCGACGCTGGTGGACCGCATCCAGGACCGCTTCGGGCGCACCATCTATCGCCACGATCAGCGCCAGTGCCTGGATTGCGACAGCCTTGTGGTGCCGGCGGGCCTGTCGCCCAAGATCGTGTCGGACCGCGAACAGGTCATGGATCCGATCACCGCCTATCAGATCACCTCGATGATGCAGGGTGTGGTCGAACGCGGCACGGCGGCGCGCACGGTGAACCTGCCGGTGCCCACGGCGGGCAAGACCGGCACCACCAACGATGAAAAGGACGTCTGGTTTGTCGGCTTCACCTCGAACATCGTGGCGGGCTGCTACATGGGCCATGACAATCCGCGCTCGCTGGGAAGCGGGGCCTCGGGGGGCGGCATGTGCGGGCCGGTGTTCAACGAATTCATGCAGGAAGCCGTGAAGATCTATGGCGGCGGCCCGTTCGAAGTGCCTCCGGGCGGCTATTTCCTGAAGATCGACCGGGTCACCGGCCAACGTCTGCCCGATACCGCCAGCGGCGCAAACGTGGTGGCGGAATACTTCCGCGACGGCGTCGACCCTGTGTTCGGCTACGCAGTAGATGGCGGCTTTGCCATGGGGGGCAACCTGCCGATGTTCTCGCGGGACGAGGCGCTGAGCGCGACCGAGGTCACAACATCGACCGGCGAGGTCAAGAAGATCCCGAAAAAAGCGGGCTTCGGTACCATCAGTTCGGGCGGGCTCTACTGAGCCGCCCGGCTCCCTTGCCAGTGGCCGCGCCGCTGATATAACCAGCCTTCCAACGCGGGAAAACGCCCGCCGATGCAGGACGGACAAAACAGCTATGCGCGCGGAAATTCAGAACATCGTGGCCGAGGTCGAGAAATCGTTGAACCTGCTGGCGCAGCGGTTGGACTGGGAGACGGCGCCGCACCGTCTGGAAGAATTCAACGCCATGGCCGAAGATCCCGACCTGTGGAACGATCCCACACGGGCGCAGAAGCTGATGCGCGACCGCCAGATGCTGGTGGACGCCATGGACACCTACAAGAACATCAAGCAGGAGCTGTCCGACAACGTCGAGTTGATCGAACTGGGCGAGATGGAGGAGGACGCCGAGGTCGTGTCCGAGGCTGAGACCGCGCTTAAGGCGCTGGCTGAAACCGCCGGACAAAAAGAAATCGAGGCGCTGCTGGATGGCGAGGCCGACGGCAACGACACCTTCCTGGAAATCAACTCGGGCGCGGGTGGCACCGAAAGCTGCGATTGGGCGTCGATGCTGGCGCGGATGTACGTCCGCTGGGCCGAAAAGCACGGCTACACCGTCGAGCTGCAATCCGAAAGCGCTGGCGAAGAAGCGGGCATCAAGTCGGCGGCCTACAAGATCAGCGGCCCCAATGCCTATGGCTGGCTGAAGTCCGAAAGCGGCGTGCACCGGCTGGTGCGCATCTCGCCTTATGACAGCGCGGCGCGGCGGCATACCTCGTTCAGCTCGGTCTGGGTCTATCCGGTGGTGGACGACAATATCGAGATCGAGGTGAACCCCTCGGACATCCGGCTGGACACCTATCGCTCGTCGGGTGCGGGCGGCCAGCACGTCAACACCACCGACTCGGCGGTGCGGATCACCCACCTGCCCACCGGCATCGTCGTGACCAGCTCCGAGAAATCCCAGCACCAGAACCGCGACATTGCCATGAAGGCCCTGAAATCGCGCCTGTACCAGATGGAGCTGGATCGCCGGAACGCCTCGATCCAGGAGGCGCACGAGAACAAGGGCGACGCGGGGTGGGGCAACCAGATCCGCTCTTACGTCCTGCAGCCCTACCAGATGGTCAAGGATCTGCGCACCAACGTGGAAACCTCGGACACCCAGGGCGTTCTGGACGGCGATCTGGACAAGTTCATGGCGGCGACTTTGGCGATGAATGTCGCTGGCAAAAGCCGCTCCGAGGCGCAATCGGACGACTGATCGGATTGCCCTGCGATTGCGGGGTGTTTTCCGATTGCCAAACATCTGCAATTCGGCATTCTTGGGGACTCGTCTGAGCAAGGAGGAGGCCCAGCGATGACCGACACAACCGCCCCCGAAGCGTCCCCGATCCCCCAGATCGCCCGGATCACAATGTCCGATCTGCGCGAGGTTCTTGTGCTGGGCTGGCATGACTTCCGCCGCGCCCCTACCTTTGGGCTGATCTTCAGCGCGGTCTATGTGCTGGGCGGGCTGTTCCTGGCTTTCGTGTCCAGCGGCTTTGTCTGGAGCACCGTAATCCTTGCCCTTGGTTTTCCCATTCTCGCGCCCTTCGTGGCGGTGGGATTGTACGAGGTCAGCTGGCGGCTGGAAGACAATCGCCCGATGGATCCCAACCAGATCTTCGGCGCGGTCTGGCGCGAGAAGGATCGGCAGATCCCCTGGGCCGGGGCGATCATCGTGGTCTATTTCCTGTTCTACACCTTTCTGGCGCACATGATCTTTGCCCTTTTCATGGGCCTGTCGGTGATGACAAATATTTCAAGCTCTTACGAGGCGTTCTTCACGACAAACGGTCTGACCATGATCGCCGTGGAACTGGTTCTGGGCGGGATACTGGCCTTCATCCTGTTCGGTCTGACGGCCTTCAGCCTGCCGCTGCTGCTGGAGAAGGAGATCGATTTCATGACCGCCATGTTGCTCAGCTTCAAGGCGGTGCAACAGAATATTCCGGTCAGCATTGCCTGGGCGGCCATCATCGCGGGCCTGGTGCTTCTGGCGATGATCCCGGCGTTCCTGGGTCTGTTCGTGGCGCTGCCGGTGCTGGGCCATGCCACCTGGCATCTGTATCGCCGGGTTCTGGTGCATCCGGGCGACTGACCTTCGATCCCCGGTATCTGCCATAAAAAAAGCGGGCCCAGGGCCCGCTTTGCTGTCTTGCGCTGTGAGCTTCGGCTCAGCCCTCGGCGACAGGTGCTTGTTTCTGCGGGACCGGGCGCTGCTGGCCCTTGCCCTCGTTCAGCGGGTCTTCCTTGCGCTGAACCGAGCCCTCGAAATGGGCGCCGCTCTCGATCGCGATGGTCTTGTGAATGATGTCGCCTTCGACCTTGGCGGTCGATGTCAGGCGCACCTTCAGGCCGCGCACGCGTCCGATCACATGGCCATTGACCACGATGTCATCGGCCACAACCTCGCCGTTGATCGTGGCGGTTTCGCCCACGGTCAGCAGATGCGCGTGAATGTCGCCTTCGATCTGGCCTTCGACCTGCACGTCGCCGCTGGTGCGGATGTTGCCGGTGATGGTCAGGTCGCTGGACAGCACCGATGCCGGCGGCTTGGCGCGCGGGGCAGGGGCGGGGGTTGTTCCAGCCGAGGGCTGCGGTGTCGCGGTCGGGCGCGTGTCCGGCGCCTTTTCGGTCTCGCCCGGCTTTTGTCCCGTTTCAGGTGTCCTGTTCTTAGAAAACATCGCGTCCAGCCTTGATATACTTCATCGGATTGACCGGCGTGCCACTGTCGCGCACTTCATAATGCAGATGCGTGCCCGTGGACCGGCCGGAATTCCCCATAGCACCGATCCTCTCCCCGCGCGAGACCCTTTGGCCCTTCTTCACCGTGATTTTGGACAGATGTGCATAGCGGGTTTCAAGGCCGAACCCGTGCGAGATGGTCACCAGACGGCCATAGCCCGATTGCCAACCCGCATGGGTCACAACCCCCTCGGCGGTGGCGTTGACCGTGGTGCCATAGGCCCCGGCCCAATCCATGCCTGCGTGCAGGCGCGTGCCGCCCCGGATCGGATCGCGGCGATAGCCAAAGCCCGAGGTGCGACGCACGGCGGCGGACACCGGTTGCGCGAAGGGCACCTGGTCGGCGGCCATGCGGTACAGGTTCAAGTCGTCCATATGGGTCAGGATCGCCTCGGCGCGCTGCGAGTCCGGATTGCTGCCGTCATCCTTCGTTGAGAAGGAGATCGGCGTCAGCGGTCCGCCCTGGCCGGAATACTGGTCGCGCATCTGGCGCAGGATCGCCGACGGTGGCAGGCCAACCTCGGTGAACATCTTGCCCAGCGGTTCCATCGCCAGCACCACGGCTTCTTCCAGTTGCGAGAAGATCCGCTCGTTGGCGCGGTCGCGGGTGTCCAGATCGTTGCGGATCGCGGCCAGTTGCACGCGGGCCTCACCGGCCTCGGCCTCAAGACGGTTGCGATCTTCGGCGGTGCGGCCAAGGGCGCGGGTCAGGAAGGCGACGGTGCGTTCGGCCTCGGCCCGGCTGCGATCCAGTTCGGCCAGCGTGGCATCGCCGGAGTCGGCGCTCAGCGTGTCCAGCCGGGCCTGCAGCAGATCGCGTTCGGTCAGCGAATCCCGCAGCAGGCGCCGCAAGGCATCCTGACGCGCTGCGAATTCCTGACGGCTGAGGGCCGAATCAAAGATCGTGTCCTGGAAGTTGCCGATTTCGTCCAGCGCGCGGGTGAAATTGGCCTGTGCCTCAAGCGCTGCCAGACGATAGGTGTCGCGCTCTTCGGCCATGGCATTCAGCCGCGACTCGTAGACGGCTTTTTCCTGCGCGATCTGCTGGCGTTCGCCGCTGCCCTTCACAAGGTCGATGACCAGAAAGGACGTGGCGGTCACCGACCACAGCACGATGGCGGTGCCGCCAAGCAGGGCCACAAGATGGTGACGCGGACCCAGCCGAACAAAGCGGGTGCCCTTGTCCGATTTTACGAAGATGCGCTTTTCCGGGAAGATCCGGTGAAGCAGCGATTGTCTGTCGGAGCTGGTGCGGGTCGTCACGTAGCGCCTCTGTTCTTGTGGGGCGGAGCATCCGCCGCGTGTATTCCCGTCGTCGCGATAGCGCGGACGGGGCTTCTTGACAAGAAAAGGAGTCTGTTCGCGCGATGGGGCATCATTGCTGCCCCAAAAACGGCGGGAATCCGCTGATTCTAGCGATCGGCGCCTTCCGCCAGTGGCCAGTAGAAGTCTGGCGGGATGCCGGCCTCGGCGCGTTTTTCCTCGTTGAAGGGCGGTTTCAGTGCGCCGTGGAAATAGCGCCGGACAAGATCGTGAAAGACCGTCTTGGGGTCGCAGTCGGCCCGTCCGCACAGGAAGTGAAACCATTTCGAGCCATAGGAGACATGGCCGACTTCTTCGGCGTAGATGACCTCAAGCGCCGCAACGGTCTCGGGATCCTTGGCCTTGCGGAAGATCTCGATCATGCCCGGCGTCACGTCCAGACCGCGGGCTTCCAGCACCATGGGCACCACGGCCAGCCGGCCCATCAGGTCGTCTGCCGTGTCCTCGGCGGCGCGCCACATGCCAGCATGGGCGGGCAGGGCACCATAGTGGCTGCCCATGGCCTCCAGACGGTCGCAGACCAGGTTGAAATGCTTGGCCTCCTCGTCGGCGGCGCGCACCCAATCCTCGGCAAAGCCGGGCGGCATGGGGGTGTCGGCAAAACGGGCAAGGATGTCCCAGTGCAGATCGACCGCGTTCAACTCGATATGGGCGATGGCGTGCAGAATCGCGATCCGCCCCACGGGAGAGCCCGGACGGCGGCGCGGCACATCGCGCGGCGACAGCAATTCGGGCTTTTCGGGACGGGCCGGGCGCAGCGGCGGGGTGGCGCGGCCCATGGGCATCGGTGTGCCCGCATCGCGCGCCGCCCGCCAATGGGCGGCGAAAGCGCGCGTCATGGCCGCCTTGCGACGGCCATCGGCGCAGGTCAGCACCGCCACGGCGCAGTCGGCGACGGTTCCGGGCGGGTCGAACGTGTCGGTCATGATCCGAGTGCGCGCACCGCGTCCAGCACGGCCTCCACATGGCCCGGCACTTTCACCTTGCGCCAGATCTGCTGCACCGTGCCGGTGCCGTCGATCAGGAAGGTGGCGCGTTCGATGCCCATGTAGGTGCGGCCATACATGGATTTCTCGACCCAAACGCCGTACTGCTCGCAGACATCGCTTTCAGCGTCCGACAGCAGGTGCACGCCCAGATCATGCTTGGTACGGAACTTTCCGTGTTTGGCGACGGTATCCTTGGACACCCCCAGCACCACTGCGCCCGCTGCGTCGAAGTCGGCCAGCTTCTCGGTAAACCCGATGGCTTGCTTTGTGCAGCCGCTGGTGTCATCGCGCGGGTAGAAATACAGAACCACAGTCTTGGGCCGCAATTTCGACAAGGTCACATCCTCGCCGCCATCTTGGGGCAGGGTAAACTCCGGGGCGGTCTGGCCGGTCTCGATCATCGGGTTTCCTTCCGGTTTCAAGAGTTCAGCCCGTTAGTCTAGAACGGCTGCGGCAATGTCCAGCGGCAGAGCCTGCTTGGTACCGATTTGGCGACAAGCTAGGGTAGCGGCGATGAAACTTCTGTTGCGATGGCTTGGAACGGTTCTGCACTGGGCGATGCGGTGGACGTGGCGTCTGGCGCTGATCGTGGTTGTCGTTCTGGCGGTGCTGTTGTGGGGCGCGCGGAATGGCTCGGTTCCCGCGCCGCACTGGCTGGCCGGAATGGTGGCGGATCATCTCAGCACCGAATCCGCCGCGCTGGATCTGGACGCGCATATCGACAGCATCGCGCTGGACCTGCGCGAGGGATTCGTGCCGGTGGTGGTGGCCACGGGCGTGGTGTTTCGCGGCGCGGACGACACCGATGCCCTGTCGCTGGACCAGTTGGAAATGGTGCTCAGCCGGGACGATCTTTTGCAGGGGCGGGCGCGGATCAAGGCGGTGCGGGCCAGTGGGCTGGCCGTCGCCCTGTCACGCGATCAGGACGGCGTTCTCAGCCTGTCGCTGGGCAACCGCGAAGTGGTCACCGGCGCCCTCAATCCCGATGCGATGCTGGCGGAGGTGCGGCGCCTTCTCGATCTGCCGGTGTTTACCGGATTGCAGTCGCTGGGGGTCGAAGAGGTCGGCTTCACCTTCGCCGATGCCCTGCGCGCCGAAGTTCTGGAAAGCCGCGACGGCTATTTGCGCCTGACCCGCGACGGCACCGGGCTGGCGCTGGATCTGGATCTTGGCCGGGTCGGCGAAACCGATGGCGGCGCGTTGGCGCAGGTGAGCAGCCAAAGTGCCGCCGCCGGGCTGGAGGCGCGATTGTTGCTGCGCGGGATCGTGCCAGCGCAACTGGCCGGTCTGGCCGGGCAGACACCGCTGTCCGAGGCCCTGGCGCGGTTCGATGCGCCGGTGTCCCTGACCCTCAGCGGCGGCACCGACGGGCAGGGCGGGATGCGCGCCGCGATCGGCGAGCTGACCGTGGGCGAGGGGCGCTGGATGATGCCAGGCCGCGCCGAAGGGCTGCCGCTGAACTGGCTGCGGGCGCGGCTGGCGTTGAGCCCGGACACCGCGCATCTGGAGGTTTCGGACCTGGACCTGTCCTCGCCCGCCGTCAGCCTGACCGGGCGGGCCGATCTCTACCGCATCGGCGATGGCCCCAAGGGCGGTCCAAGGTTCGGCGCGCAGGTGGCTTTGGACGCGCTCGCCGTGGATCTGCCGGATCTGTTCGACACGCCGCGCCGCTTTGACGGGGTCTGGGCGACCCTGGCCTATGCGCGCAACGACGATGCCTTGCGGCTGTCCGACTTGTCGATCCAGATGGCGGATCTGTTGATCGCCGGCGACGGTCTGGTTTCGGGGCTGGCCGGGCCGGATCAGAAGATTGCCCTGAACCTGGCGGTGCCGGAATTGCAGCCCCGGTCGCTGCTGGAGCTTTGGCCGCTGACGATTGCCAAGGGCGGGCGCAAATGGGTCGATCTGAACCTCAAGTCCGGCCATGTGCATGACGTACACGCGGCGCTGCGCTTTGATGGCACCGGGCGGCCCGATGTGGCCCTGACCTTTTCCTTCGACAATGGGCAGATGACGCCGACGCCGCGGATGCCGCTGATCACAGACGCCTCGGGTCATGGCGAGATCGCGGGCGACCAGTTCGAGGTCTGGGTCGATGGTGGCACGGTCACGCCCGAGGATGGCACGCCGGTCGCCCTGTCGGGTGGCCGGATCGTCATCACGCCGCTTTATTCCCGTGCCCGGATCCTGTCGGCCAGCTTTCAGGCGGACACCGATGTGACCGGGGCCTTGTCGCTGATGAGTTCGCCGGGCTTTCGCAATCCCAACCACCCGCCGCCGACAGCCGCGCCGCTGCTGAAGGCCGGGGATGCGTGGGGCGCGGTGCGGGTCGGCATCGACCTGTCACTGCCGCTGAAGCGCGGGTTGAAGATGCCCGATGTCCGCCTTGCGGTGGATGGCACCGTGCGCGGGTTTGCCACCGATGTGCTGATCGGCGGCCGGGCCCTGGCATCGGATCGGCTGGTGCTGAACGCCACGCCAAAGGCGCTGACCATCTCGGGGCCGATGACCATCGAAGGCAGCCCGCTGACCATCGGGTTCACCCGTCCGTTCCGCCAGCCCGACGGCACCCGCGCGGCGGCACAGGTGGTGGCCGAAGGCGCGCTGACGGCGGATCTTGCGGACACCTTCGGCCTGAAACTGCCCCGCAACACTGCACGCGGCGCGGGCAAGATCTATGCGCGCGTCGATCTGCCGGAAGGGGCGCCGCCGCAGCTGGCACTGGACGGCGATCTGAAGGGGCTGGCAGTCTCGATCCCGGCGTTGGGGGTGCGCAAGTCCGCCTCCCAGGCCGGCACGCTGACACTGGCTGGGTATCTGGGCCCCGAGGGCGTGCTGGAGACGATCCGCCTGCGCATGCCCAGCCTGACGCTGGAGGCGCGCGCACCGCTGCGCGCCGGGGGCGGGGTCGGCACGGTCACCCTGCGCCAGCTCAAGCTGGGCAACTGGCTGGACGCCGCGGGCCGCCTGACGCCGTCCAATGGTTCGGGCGGGATGCGGGTGACGCTGACCTCGGGCCAGGTGGATCTGCGCCGCAGGCCGCAGGGCGGCGGCGGCGGTGGCGCGACCCTGTCGGGGCTGGATTTGTCGCTGGATGCGATCCATGTCACCGACACGTTGGTGCTGCGCAATGCGCGCGGCAAGCTGACCGGCCGCGCCCACGGCACGCTGACCGGCAGCCTGAACGGGCGTGTGCCGGTGACGGTGAAACTGTCGGCCGCCGCCAAGGGCACCCAGATCCAGATAAATTCCAATGACAGCGGCAAGGTGTTCGGCGCGGCCCAGATCGAAAAGGGCTTCCGGGGCGGCTCGCTGGACTTGCGGCTGATGCCGACGGGCGCGCGCGGCACCTATACCGGGCGGCTGAGGGTCAGGAACACCGCCCTGCATGACACTTCGCCGGTCATGCGCATCGTCTCGGCGCTCAGCGTCATCGGCGCCTTCGAGCAGATGTCGGGCTCGGGCATCAGCTTCACCGATATCCGGTCGGACTTCCGGCTGGCGCCAGGGCGGGTCGAGATCGCCGCAGGCAGTGCCGTGGGGCCATCGCTGGGCATGTCCTTCGAGGGTATCGTCGATCTGGCCGGCAAGCGGCTGGCGCTGCAGGGGGTGGTCTCGCCGGTTTACTTCCTGAATCAGGCGGGT
The DNA here is from genome assembly GCF_014901205.1 of Meridianimarinicoccus sp. MJW13. Lineage (GTDB taxonomy): Bacteria > Pseudomonadota > Alphaproteobacteria > Rhodobacterales > Rhodobacteraceae > Meridianimarinicoccus. Next base: position 183,305 of record NZ_JACNMU010000006.1, on the reverse strand, counting down.
CGTTTCATGACCCGGCGCGGCGAGGGGCTGTTCGGCATGACTTTCACCGTCAGGGGCACTTTCGACGCGCCAAAGGTTGCGGCCAATCCCCTGTCGATGCTAGCGCCGGGCATCCTTCGCGAGATCTTCCGGGGTTCCCCGCCGAAGGTCGCGCAATAACCCCAGCAAGAGGTGCCCCGCGTGCATCTGGATGACTTCGATTTCGACCTGCCCGAAGACCGTATCGCCACCCGCCCGGTGCGCCCACGCAGTGCCGCGCGCCTGCTGGTGGCGGATGCGCGCGGAGAGACGGATACCATCGTGCGCGACCTGCCGCACTTCCTGCGTCCCGGCGACCGGCTGATCCTGAACGACACCAAGGTTCTGCCCGCGCGCCTGTTCGGCCTGCGGCATCGCCAGACGGACTCGGGCAGCGGCACCGCCAAGATCGAGGTCACGCTGCTGGAGCCGCAGACCGATGGCACCTGGACGGCGCTGGTCAAACCGTTGCGCAAGCTGGCCGAGGGCGAAGAGATCGTCTTTGCCGATGGCTTCTCGGCGCGCTTTCTGGGACGGCTGGAGGACGGCACTGCGCGGCTTGCGGTCAACCAGACCGGTGCTGCCCTGCAAGCGGCGCTGGAAGCCTCGGGCGCGATGCCCCTGCCGCCCTACATCGCCGCCAAGCGCCCGGCGGATGCGCAGGACAAAGAGGACTATCAGACGGTGTTTGCCCGCCGCATCGGGGCCGTGGCGGCGCCCACGGCCTCGCTGCATTTCGATCCGCCCCTGCTGGCCGCACTGGCGGCCCATGGCGTCGCGTTCAGCCATGTGACGCTGCATGTGGGGGCCGGGACATTTCTGCCGGTGAAAGTCGAAGATCCCCGCCAGCACAAGATGCATGCCGAATGGGGCGAAGTCAGCGATCAGGCCGCCGAGGAGATCGCCGCGACGCAGGCTGCGGGCGGGCGCATCGTGCCCGTGGGCACCACAGCCCTGCGCCTGATCGAAACCGCGGCGCGCGAGACCGGCACGGTGCGCCCCTGGGCGGCCCCCACCGACATCTTCATCTATCCCGGCTTCCGCTTTCATGCCGCCGATGCTTTGATGACCAATTTCCACCTGCCCAAATCGACCCTGATGCTGCTGGTCTCGGCCTTCATGGGCACCGCGCGGATGCGGCAGGTCTATGCCCATGCCATCGACAAGGGGTACAGGTTCTTCAGCTATGGTGACGCGTCGCTCCTGATCTCGGACCCGGACTGACCCGGCGCAGGGCCGGTCAGCAGGAACCCGCCGAGCCGGGACGGGCAAGGTCGGGAAACCATGCCGGAACGTCGCCATTGGATCACGCTTTGTGACATGCCGGTCACGATCCGGGCATCCTGACGTTTTCGACATGACCGCGCGGATTTTAACGCGTTAGGGAGCGGGCACACGCGGCTTCCGAGTCGCCCTTGCCGAGTTGAACCATGATCGAAACGCTTTCCCGCACCTGGGCCCTTCTGCTGGGCATGATGCTTCTGATGGTGGGCAACGGCATCCAGGGCACGCTGCTGGGTATTCGCGGCGCGCTGGAAGAGTTTTCGACCTTCGAGATGTCGCTGATCATGTCGGCCTACTTCCTGGGGTTCCTGGGCGGGTCGCGCTATGCCCCGGATCTGATCCGGCGCGTCGGCCATGTGCGGGTCTTTGCGGCGTTGGCCTCGTTGATCTCGGCAATCCTGATCCTGTTCCCCTCGGTGACGATTCCGGCGGTCTGGATCCTGCTGCGGGTGGTCATGGGCTTCTGTTTCTCGGGCGTCTATGTGACCGCCGAAAGCTGGCTGAACAATGCCGCCACCAACGAAAACCGGGGCATGACCCTGTCGCTGTACCTTGTTGTGCAGATGGTGGGTATCGTGACGGCGCAGGGCCTGCTGACGCTGGCGGATCCGGGCGGTTTTGTGCTGTTCGTCATCCCGTCGGTGCTGGTCTCGATCGCCTTTGCGCCGATCCTGCTGTCGGCCTCGCCGACACCGCCCCATGACCAAACCAAACCCATGGGCATCCGCGAGATCTTCAAGCGTGCCCCGCTGAGCTGCGTGGGCGTCACCCTGCTGGGCGGCGTGTTCTCGGCGATCTTCGGCATGGCCTCGGTCTATGGCGGACAGGCCGGGCTGAGCATTGCGCAGATCTCGATCTATGTGGCGGTGATCTATCTGGGCGGGCTGTTCTTGCAATTCCCCGTGGGCTACCTGTCGGACCGGATGGATCGGCGCAAGCTGATCGTGATCATGGCCGGGATCGGCGCGCTGGCCAGTGTGGTGGGTTTTGTCGGCGGCAGTTACGAAGTGCTGCTCGCGGCGGCGTTCCTGATCGGCGGCACCGCCAACCCGCTTTACGGGATTGTGCTGGCCTATGCCAACGATCACCTGCATGTCGAGGATATGGCCGCCGCCTCGGGCCGGCTGATGTTCCTGAATGGCTGCGGTGCCATCGGCGGCCCGCTGCTGACCGGCTGGATCATGGAAGGCATCGGCCCCAAGGGGTTCTATGTCTTTATCGGGGCGCTGATGACGACCCTGATGATCTATGGCGTCTACCGGACATTCCGCCGTCCGGCGCCCGCCCCCGACGATTCCGGCACCTATGTGGCGGTGGGGCTTGGATCCTCGGCCGTCGCGATGAGTGCCGCGCAGGACTACTACGTCGAACAGTCCGATGATGAGCCGTCGGTCTTTGACGTCGCTCCGGAAGGCGAGGAAGAACCCGAAGAGCTTCCCGAACCCCTTGAAGACCACGAAGTAACCCTCAATCCGGTAAAATCTTGACCAAACCGGATTCACTTGTAACGCTGATGTCACACAAACTGGGAAAACGACCATGACACGCGAGGCAGCCCCGGCAGAGGAAATTCTGCGGTTCTGGACCGAAGAGACCAGCCCCGAAGGCTGGTACCGTCAAAGCGATGATCTTGACGCGGAAATCCGGAAACGATGGGAAAGCATGTGGACCGAGGTGCGCAAACACGGCTGGCCGGGCTGGACCCCGACGCCGCGCAGCACGCTGGCGTTCCTGATCCTCACCGACCAGTTCCCGCGCAACATGTTCCGCAACGACGGGCGTGCGTTTGCCACCGACGAACTGGCCCGCGCGCGTGCCAAATGCGCCATCGAGAAGAACTGGGATCTGAAGATCGACGGTGCGGCGCGGCAGTTCTTCTACCTGCCGCTGTGCCATTCCGAATGCCTTGTGGATCAGGACCGCGCCGTGCGCCTGTTCAACACGCGGATGCCGGATGCCGCCGAAAATCTTGTGCATGCCCGCGCGCACCGCGAGGTCATCCGCCGCTTCGGACGTTTCCCGCATCGCAACACCGATCTGGGCCGCGCCTCGACCTTGGTGGAGCAGAGTTTCCTGAAATCGGGCGGCTATGGGTCTGTCGTGGACTCTCTGAAAGCCAGCGCGTAATCACCCCGCACATTTGGTGGCAGGCCATTTGCTGGCCTGCACCTGAATCGGGGGCAGGGTGCCGTGTATCAACTCAACAGCGAAACGCCGGGCGACTGGTGGGAGGTCGAGGCCCTGTATGACCTGTGCTTCGCGCCCGCGCGCGAGGCGCTGTCGTCCTACCGGCTGCGCGATGGCGTGCCGCCGGTGCCAGGGCTGTCGCTGCTGGCCCGCGATGGCGACGGCATTCTGGCCGGTGCAATTCGCTTCTGGCCGGTCCGTATCGGCACCCACTACGCGGTGCTTCTGGGCCCGGTGGCCGTGCACCCGACCCGACAGGGCGAGGGGTTGGGCGGCGTTCTGATCCGCGACGGCAATGCCGCCGCCGCCGCGCAGGGCTGGAGCCGGGTGCTGCTGGTCGGCGACCACGACTATTACCGCCGGTTCGGCTTCGCACGGTTGGCGGGCGTCGAGATGCCCCCGCCGACCAACCCCGAACGGGTGCTGGGTCTGCCCTTGCTGGACGGTGCCTGGGAGGGCATTTCGGGCAAGGTAGAACGCGCGCCCGAAGCGATCTATCCAGCAGGCTAGACCGGCGTCAGGTTTTGCTGAGGTATTCGGTCACCGCCGGACGCACCGATTGCTCGCCCTGGGCGCGGGCCATTTCGATCACCCGCCGGACCTCGTGCAGGTCCGATTGCAGCAGAAGGTGCTTCACCGGCCCGACCGAGGCCGGCCGCATGGACAGCGCCCGCAGGCCCATGGCGGCAAAGCACAGCGCTTCGACAGGGCGGCCCGCATCCTCGCCGCAGAAGGACACCGGCGTGCCGGTGTCGCGGCAGCGGTTCACGATCTGCTCGATGAAGCTGAGGAAGCTGACATTCAGCGTGTCATAGCGGCGGCGCACCCGTTCGTTCTCGCGGTCCGCTGCAAAGAAGAACTGTTTCAGATCGTTGCCGCCGATCGAGATGAAATCGGCCATGGCGAAGAACTGGCGCGGCGCGAAGGCAAGGCTGGGGGTTTCCAGCATCGCGCCGATTTCCAGCTTCTCGGGCAGGGTGTGACCCAGGCGGTCCTCTTTTTCCATCTCGTCCAGCAGGATCTGCCGGGCTTCGCGGAATTCCGAAAACTGGGCGATGAAGGGAAACATCACCGTCAGCGGGCGGCCTTTCGCGGCGCGGATCAGCGCCTGAAGCTGCATCCGCATGACGCCCTTCTTGTCCAGCCCCACCCGGATCGCTCGCCAGCCCAGGGCGGGGTTCGGCTCTTCGGTGGGCTTCATGTAGGGCAGCACCTTGTCGGACCCGATGTCGAGGGTCCGGAAGGCCACGCGCCGGCCGTCGGCGGCATCCATCACGCGCGAATACAGGGCGGCAAGATCGCCCCGACGCGGCACCTTCGAGCGGATCAGGAACTGCAACTCGGTACGGAACAGGCCGACGCCCTCGGCCCCGGAATCGCGAAGGCTGGGCAGATCGGCCATCAGGCCCGCGTTCATGTCCAGTCGCACCACCGCGCCGCATTTGGTCTCGGCCTTGCAGTCGCGGATCGAGGAATAGCGCTCTTGCGCCTTGGCCTGCATCGCCAGCTTGTCGCGAAAGGCGGTTTTCACAGAATCGTCAGGGCGCAGGTGCACCACCCCCTGATCGCCGTCCACGAGGATCTGATCGCCGTTCAGGGCCTCGGTGGTGATGCGGTCGGCATTGATGACCAGCGGCACCGCCCAGGCGCGGGCGATCACGGCGGCATGGCTGCCGACCGAGCCTTCTTCCAGCACGATGCCCTTCAGGGTGCGGCCGTATTCCAGCAGTTCGCCGGGGCCGATGTTGCGGGCCACCAGAATGGCATCTTCGGGGCGCGCGGCACCCGTGTCGCGGCCCTGGCCGGTCAGGATGCGCAGAAGGCGGTTGGACAGGTCGTCCAGATCATGCAGCCGTTCGCGCAGATAGGCATCGGGGACCGAGCGCATCCGGGCCTGCGCAGTGGATTGTTCCTTTTCCACGGCAGCCTCGGCGGACAGGCCGCGCGCGATGTCCTCGTCCATGCGGCGCAGCCAGCCCTTGGAATTGGCAAACATCCGGTAGGCTTCCAGAACTTCCAGATGCTCCCCGCCGCCGGTCTTGGCGGTGGCCAGCATGTCGTCGACCGACACGCGCAGGGTTTCGATGGCATCGCGCAACCGCTTGGCCTCGACCTCGGGATCGTCCCCGATGGGATTGGTGACCACGACGCGGGGATCGTGCAGGAAGACATGGCCTTCGGCGCTGCCCTCTTGACCGACCACGCCGCGAAAGACCTGGGCGCGCTTGTGCAGCGGTGTCAGGCTGTCGCTGTCGCCAAGGATCGCGCCCAGTTCGGTCATCTCGGCCAGAACCATGGCCACGACTTCCAGCGCGTAGACCTCGTCGTCGGAGAAACTGCGGGCTTCTTTCGACTGCACCACCAGCACGCCAACGCGCTGGCCCAGCCGCTGGATCGGCACGCCCAGGAACGAGCTGTAGACCTCTTCCCCGGTTTCCGGCATGAAGCGGAACCCCGGCGCTTGTGGCGCATTGGCGGTGTTGATCGGGTTGGACGTGGCCGCGACCTTGCCCACCAGACCTTCGCCCAGCCGCATCCGTGTCTTGTGCACCGCGTCGGCCTTCAGACCTTCGGTGGCGCACAGTTCCAGCGTGTCATTGTCGCGGAACAGGTAGACCGAGCATACTTCGGTCCGCATCGAATCCGCGATCAGATGCGTGACCCGGTTCAGACGTTCCTGTTCTCCACCGTGGGAGGCCAGCGTCTCGCGTAGCCTTCCCAGCAGTTTCCGGCTTTCGGATTCTGATGTCTGAACCATGGTCTCCGATCAGGAGTCGTTGCCCTGCAAGTCGAAGGCATCATGGAGAGCCTGCACCGCAAGTTCCATATATTTCCGGTCAATCAGCACGGAAATCTTGATTTCAGAGGTGGTGATCACCTTGATGTTGATATTTTCATCGCGCAACGCCTTGAACATCTGGGCGGCGACGCCCGCATGGCTACGCATGCCGATGCCCACAACCGAGACCTTGCACACCTCGGTATCGGCGATCAGCTCGTGAAAGTTGATCTCGCCGCGTTCCTTGGCTTCGGTCATGGCGCGTTCGGCGCGCAGGACCTGATCCACGGGGCAAGAGAACGTCATGTCGGTGCGGCCATCGTCGCTGATGTTCTGCACGATCATGTCCACGTTGACGCCGGATTCCGACAGCGGGCCGAAAATGGCGGCGGCGATGCCCGGACGGTCAGCGACCGAGACCAGGGTCATCTTGGCTTCGTCACGCGAATGGGCGACACCCGAGACGACTTTGCTTTCCATGATTTCCTCCTCGTCGCACACCAGCGTGCCGGACGTTTCCGTGTTCTGTTCGAAAGATGACAGCACCCGCAGGCGCACCTTGTAGCGCATGGCCAGTTCGACCGAGCGGGTTTGCAGGACCTTGGCCCCCAGTGACGCCAGTTCCAGCATTTCCTCAAGCGCGATCTTGTCCAGCTTGCGCGCTTTGCTGGTGATGCGCGGGTCAGTGGTATAGACGCCGTTCACATCGGTATAGATATCGCAGCGCTCGGCGGCAAAGGCCGCGGCAAAGGCCACCGCCGTGGTGTCCGAGCCGCCCCGGCCGAGCGTGGTGATCCGGCCTTCGTCGCTGATGCCCTGAAAGCCCGCAACCACGGCCACGCGCATGCCTTCGGCAAACTTCTGGTCGATGTGATCGCGCGGGATATCCTCGATCCGCGCGGCGGAATGGGCCGAGGTGGTCTTTACCGGCACCTGCCAGCCCTGCCAGCTGCGGGCCGGGATGCCCATTTCCTGCAGGGTCAGGGACATCAACCCGGCGGTCACATTCTCGCCCGAACTGACCACCGCGTCGTATTCGCGGGCGTCGAACAGCGGCGAGGTGCCTTCCACATAGCCGACAAGCTCGTTGGTCTTTCCCGACATCGCGGAAACGATCACGATGACGTCATAGCCGCGCTCGACTTCGGCGCGGACCTTTTCAGCGGCGTTGCGAATGCGGTCCAGGTCCGCAACCGACGTGCCGCCGAATTTCATTACGAGGATCGGCATTGTGTCCCCTTCTGCCTCGGGTCCATGGTCCGCCGTCTCTTAAGCAAGCCTGTCCGCCGCCGCAAGGGCAGGCCGGGCGCGGTTGGTCGCAATTGGCGGGGTCAATTGGTCTTTTTGGGATCCGAGAAGGGCAAGGGCAGAACCGGGATGCCGTCATCGATCAGCGATTTGGCATCCTTGGCCGTGGCCTGGCCACGAATGGCGCGCTCCGGCGAGGTGCCTTCGTGGATCCGCCGGGCCTCGGTGGCGAATTTCTTGCCGACGTCCTCGGTATTGGCCTCGACCGCACGGCGCAGCTTGTCGATGGCCTCGGCCACTTCGCTGTTGGCGGGCGCCGACAGGGCCGGTGCGGTGGGGGCCTCGGGAACCACGGGCGCGCCCGCGTCGGGTGTCACGGCCTTGTGGCGGGCGGGGCGCACGCGCGGCGCCATCAGTTCCTTGCCCACATCGCTGCCGCCGCAAGACGGGCAGGTGACCATGCCGGCACCCTTCAGCCTGTCGAAGGCCGCCCCGGACTGGAACCAGCTGTCAAACCGGTGCCCGCACGAGCATTTCAACGCATAGGAAATCATGAGGGGCCTCCCTCCGGACCGGCAACGTCTGACTGTCTACAAGCGTCCCAGATTAGCGAGTCAGAACCTTCGGGTCAAACCTGCGAATGATCTGGCGCAACTCGTCCTCGTCGACCAGGGCGGCGGCGCGTTTGGGCGAGAACCACTTGCGCTTTCGCTGATCGCTTTCGGGATATTTCTGCAGCAGGCGTTTGACCTTGATGGCAAACAGCGACACCACGCAAGGCAGGTCGTCGGTGTCATCCATCACCTTGGTATAGGAGTAGATTCCCAGGCACTGGGGGTGGGCATCGCCCTCGACCCCGGCTTCTTCATAGGCTTCGACTGCGGCGGTGCCGGCCGGGGTCTGCCCCGGCATCGGCCATCCTTTCGGCACGATCCAGCGTCCGGTGCCACGGCTGGTCACCAGAAGAACCTCGGGCTTGCTGCCATCCATGCGATAGCACAGCGCGCCGAACTGGGATCGGACATCCCCCTTGCGCACGGCGCCCAGCGTCAAGGGAACCTGGGGGAACTTCTGGATGGACATGGCGGGTGGACAGGCCTTTCAGGGTGTTTCAGAGTCTTCGGAATATGGGGCGTCGGGCCGTCCCTGTCCATGCCTTTGCGGCAACCCGCATCGCACTTGATTGCCGGGGAAGCCGAAATAGGTCTGGGGAAAGAGGAGACATCGGCATGATATCGCGCATTGCACTGACCTTCTGCGCCAGCCTTGGGCTGGTCACCGCGGCAAGTGCCTTCGAATTCAATGCCATCGAAGGCGGCACGCTGGATCTGGACGACTGGGCCGGGCAACCGGTTCTGGTGGTCAATACCGCGTCCTTGTGTGGATTCACGCCACAGTATTCCGGGCTGCAGGCGCTGTACGATCAGTACCGCGAGGCCGGGCTTGTGGTTCTGGCGGTGCCGTCGGACGATTTCCGGCAGGAACTGGACGGCGCCGAAGAGGTCAAGGAGTTCTGCGAGATCAACTATGATCTGGATCTGCCCATGACCGACATCACCCATGTGCGGGGCCAAGCTGCGCATCCGTTCTACAAATGGGTGGCCGAGACGGCGGGCTTTGCACCCAACTGGAATTTCAACAAGATCCTGCTGGCCCCGGACGGTTCGGTCGCGGCCACATTCGGATCGCGCATCACGCCGCAGTCGCAGGCCATCACCGGGCGGATCGAGGCCATGATTGCCGACTGACCCGCCGGTTTTCATCGGGTCCGAGGTCTATCGCGGCTCCTCTTACGGGCGTTGGCATCCGCTGGCGGTGCCGCGCGTGCCGCAAGTGATGGATTTGTGCCGCGCCCTGGGCTGGCTGCCCACAGGCCAGTACCGGACCAGCCCCCGCGCCAAGCCCGAAGTGCTGACCTGGTGGCACACGCCAGAGTATATCGCGGCGCTGCAAAGGGCCGAAGCCACCCAGCAGGTGTCCGGGGCCGATCGCGCCCGGCACCATCTGGGCACCACCGCCAACCCCATCTATCCCGAGATGTTCCGCCGTCCCGCCACCTCGGCCGGGGGCGTGATGCTGGCCGCCGCTTTGCTGGCGCAGGGCGGGGTGGTGCATTGTCCCGGCGGCGGCACCCATCACGGGTTTCCGGATCGCGCCAACGGGTTCTGCTTTCTCAACGATCCGGTTCTGGCGATTCTCGCGCTCAAGCGGCAAGGCGCGGCGCGGGTGGCCTATGTGGACATCGACGCGCATCACTGCGATGGGGTCGAACACGGGTTTCGCGCCGATCCTTCGGTTCTGGTGGTCTCGGTGCACGAGGCCGGGCGCTGGCCGCGCACCGGTGGTGTGTTCGACCGCGGGCTGGGCAATGTGGTGAACCTGCCGGTGCCGGCGGGGTTCAACGACAGCGAATGCGCTTTCCTGCGCGATGCAGTGATCCTGCGCCGGGTGGCGGACTTCCGGCCCGATGCCATCGTGTTGCAATGCGGCGCCGATGCGCTGCTGGAAGATCCGATGTCGCGGCTGGCCCTGTCCAACAACGCCCATCTGGCAATTCTTGACGGGTTGCGTCCGCTCAGCCCGCGCCTGATGGTTCTGGGCGGCGGCGGCTACAATCCTTGGTCGGTGGGGCGGCTGTGGACGCGGGTCTGGGGACGGTTGATGGGGCACCAGATGCCGGACCGCTTGCCTGACGCAGCCGAGCGCATCCTGTCGGCCCTGCGCTGGACCGGCCTGCGCGCCAGCCGCAAGGTTGCGCCGCATTGGCGGACCACCCTTGTCGATGCGCCGCGAAACGGACCGATCCGCCCCGAAATCCTGCAGTTGGCAGCGACATATTCAACCACGATGGTGTGACACGATCCCACGGCGCAACAAGACTTGCGAGCCACCGGGCGCTGTGCCTACCATCGGGGCAGGTGATGGGGCGCCCGACGGCCGCCCCTCGGAGGACCGGAGGAATTTCCATATGAGCCCAACATCCTATCAGGGGCCGCGCGCCAGCGACATGAAACGCGTGCGGACCTATACCCAGAACCAGGCATCGAACCTGGGACGGCCGGACAATCACGCCACCGTGGCGGATATCCTGGCCGAAAAGGGCGGTGACGTCTTTGCCGTGTCGCCGGGCGATACCGTGGCCAAGGCCCTGGGCGTGCTGAAGGACAATCGAATCGGTGCCGTGGCCGTGGTCGGCGAAAGCAACGACCTGCGCGGCATCCTGTCGGAGCGCGATATCATCGCCACGCTCGACATGGACAGCACCGACTGGCTGGGCGGGACCGTCAAGGACGTGATGACTGCCGATCCGATCACCTGCAAGCCCGACGAAGTGCTGCTGTCGGTGCTGCGCACCATGACAGACGGCAACTTCCGGCACATGCCGGTGGTCGATGGCGACGGCAAGATGGTCGGGCTGATCTCGATCCGCGACGTGGTGCGCAAGCGCCTGAGCGAGCTGGAGTACGAAGCCCTGCGCCTGAAGCAGATGATCGTGGGCTGAGGCCCGCGCCATGTTTCAGGATCTGACCCTGTCCCCGATGCTGGCGGTGGGTCTGGTGGTGGTCATGGCCCTGTCGGGCCAGGCCTTCCGTTCGAACTGGAAGCTGCAGGCAGACGGCTGGGTTCTTCGGGCTTGGCTGTTCGCATTGCCTGCGCTGCTGGCGTTTTCGGCGCTGGCCTTTCTTCCGATGCGTGGTGTCGGCCCCTAACGTCCGATCCGGTGCCTGACCCGGTTTCAGGCCTTGGGGTCGTCGATCCCGGCCTCGATCTCGGCGCGCATGGCCTCGGCCTTCTTGCAGGTGCGCTTGCATTCCAGCTTGTCGCGGATCGGGCTGTCGGGGTCGATGGGCTGCGAACAGACGACGCATTTGTCGGTGCCGGCGATGGCGTTCAGCCCGCCGCAACTGCCCTTGATGGTCTTGCCCATCAGCATGACCCCCAGCGACATGGCAACCACGACGGCAAGCAGCAGCAGGAAGGCGAATGCGAAAGTGGCCATGGGGCGTGTCTCCGGTTTGGGTCAGTCCTTCGTGCCAACAAGGGCGTCGAAGGCGGGGCTGGTCCGGGTTACAAACTGGTCATTGTTGCGGTCGATGGCAAGGACGGCGACTCCGGCCTGCTCGGCAATGTCGAACGCGGTCTCGCTGCCGACCACCAGAAGGGCGGTGGCCCAGGCATCGGCCATCATCGCCGTGTCGGCGATCACGGTGATCGAGGCGGTCTGATGAATGACCGGCTTGCCGGTGGTCGGATCAATGATGTGCGAATAGCGCACGCCATCCTGTTCGAAGTAGTTGCGATAGTCGCCCGAGGTGGCCAGCCCCTTGTCCGAGATCAGCACGATCTCTTCCACGGTGCGGCTGGCGGTGTCGGGACGCTCGATGCCGATCGACCAGGGCGAGTCCTCGGCATTCAACCCGCCGGTGGCCAGGTCGCCGCCGATTTCGACAAGATAGCGGTCGATGCCCTCGGCGCGCAGGGCGGCCGCGATCTGATCGACCCCGTATCCCTTGGCGATGGCGGACAGGTTGACCGACACCTCGGGCTGCAACTTGCGCAGGGTGGTGCCGTCAAGCTCCAGCAAGGTGGACTGGCCGACCGATTGCAGGGCCTGGGCGATCTCGGCGTCCGAAGGGATCGGATCGCCGGGTTTCTTGGCACCGAACCCCCACAGGTCGATCAGCGGCGCGAGGGTGACGTCAAATTTGCCACCGCTGAGCTGATGAATGTCGTTGGCCGCACTCAGCACCTGCGCGAAGGGGGCCGAGACCGTGACCGCTTCGGTCGACAGCGCCGCGTTGAACAGGCTGACTTCCGAGTTGGGATCCCAGTTCGACATCTTGCCGTTCACATCGGCCAGAACCGTCTCGACGCGATCGACCAGATCATCCTTTGTGGTGCCGTCCGGCGCATCCACGACCGTGATGTTATAGGTCGTGCCCATGGTCTTGCCGCTGATCTTCAGGGTCTCGGGAGTGTCGTCGAACAGACAGCCAGCCAGCGGCAGGGTGGCGACGGCAAGAAGCAGGGCCGGGCGCATGGGAGAGCTCCGCATTGGGGTTTTGCCGCGATGTGTCACCAGACCCCTTGCAAGTCAAGCGGTTGAAATGTCTCGATCCGTGACAGGAGACCGGTGTCTGCGTCCGGCCGGAGGGAATTCATACGGCTTTGGTCGCCAACGTCGCATGTTCAAATCCAAATGAGTCTGAAAGTATGGCAACTTGAAGCATGGACCCGCCCTTGCGGTCGGATGTTTCGCCAAATACACGCCTCGACAGGTTTGCCGCAAAGGTATGCCCGAGTATACAATAACGACGTAGCAATAGGTTCAGCCCGCCGAAAATGCCTCATCATGTGCTGAAGAAAGGTCTCGACCTGCCCATCGAGGGCGCGCCCGAGCCTCGTATCGACCTTGCCTCGCCCCCGACGGCCGTTGCCGTCATCGGGGATGACACCATTGGCCTGAAGCCCAAGATGCTGGTGGCCGAGGGCGACGAGGTTTCCCGTGGAACTCCGCTGTACTGCCACAAGGACAGCCCCGATGTGGTGTTTACCGCGCCGATGAGTGGCCGCGTGCGCGCCATCAATCGCGGCGCGCGCCGGGTGCTGCAAAGCGTGGTGATCGACGTCTCGGACGCCGAGGACACCGGGATAGACTTCGGGGCGGCCGATCCGGCCACGCTGGACCGCGACGCGGTTGCGGGCAAGCTTCAGGCCTCGGGCCTGTGGACCTCGTTGCGCACGCGGCCCTATTCCAGGATCCCCGCCGCCGATGCCGTGCCCGCGGCGATCTTCGTGACCGCGATGGACAGCGAACCGTTGGCGCCCGACGCCCGATTGGTGCTGAACGATGCGGCAGAGGATTTCCAGCGCGGACTGGTGGCGCTGACCCGGCTGACCGAAGGTCCGACCTATCTGTGCCAGGATCCGGGCGAGGATCTGTCCGGCGGTGTGGCCGGGGTGGAGACTCATGAGTTTTCGGGGCCTCATCCGGCTGGGCTGGCCGGAACCCACATGCATTTCCTGATGCCGCCCAGCACTGACCGCGTGGTCTGGAGCATCGGCTATCAGGATGTGATCGCCATCGGGCGGTTGTTCGCCACCGGCTTTCTGAACCCCGAGCGGGTGATTTCGCTGGCCGGACCGCGCGCCAAGGCGCCGCGTCTGCTGCGCACCGCCATGGGCGCGTCGCTGGCCGAACTGATCGACGGCGAGATCGTGGGCGATGAACCCGTGCGGGTCATTTCCGGATCGATCCTGACCGGACGGCTGGGCGAGGGGGCGTTTGCCTTTCTTGGCCGCTATGCCCGCCAGGTGACGCTGATCACCGAGGACACCAGGAAGATGGTGCTGGGCTGGATCACGCCGCAACCCAGCAAATACGCGGTTCAGCCGGTGCTGGCGTCGGCGCTGGCAGGGGCGGGCAAGCTGTTCGACCTGACTTCGAACATGAACGGTGGCCGCCGCGCCATGGTGCCCACCGGCACCTTCGAGACGCTGATGCCGCAGGACTTCCTGCCGACGCAACTGTTGCGCGCGCTTCTGGTCATGGACACCGACACCGCCCAGCAGCTGGGCGCGCTGGAGCTGGACGAGGAAGACCTCGCGCTGTGCTCCTTTGCCTGCCCGGCCAAATATGAATACGGGCTCGCGCTGCGCGACAGCCTGGTCAAGATCGAGAAGGAGGGCTGAGCATGGGCGTCCGCGCATTCTTCGACCGGATCGAGCCGCTTTTCGAGAAGGGCGGCAAATACGAACGCTACTACCCGGTGTTCGAGGCGATCGAGAGCTTCGCCTTCACCCCCAAGACCGTTACCACCGCCGCGCCGCACGCGCGCAGCTTCGTGGATATGAAGCGGATCATGACCTATGTGGTCATCGCCACGATCCCCTGCATCCTGGTCGGCCTGTGGAACACCGGCTATCAGGCCAACGCGGCCATCGCATCGGGGCTGGAACCCAGCGGCTGGCGCGCTGCCATCGCCGGGATCTTCGGCTATAACCCGGCAAACCCGCTGGCGAATTTCGCTCACGGGCTGATGTATTTCCTGCCAATCTATATCGTCACACTGGCGGTGGGCGGCTTCTGGGAGATTCTGTTCGCCACCGTGCGCCGGCACGAAGTGAATGAAGGTTTCCTCGTCACCTCAATGCTTTACACGCTGATTCTGCCGGCCTCTGCGCCGCTGTGGCAGGTGGCACTTGGCATTTCCTTCGGGGTGGTGATCGGCAAGGAAGTCTTTGGCGGCACCGGCAAGAACTTCCTGAACCCCGCGCTGGTCGGACGCGCCTTCCTGTATTTCGCCTATCCGGCGCAAATGTCGGGCGACTCGGTCTGGACCCCGGTGGACGGCTTCTCGGGCGCCACGGCGCTGGCGGTCTCGGCCTCGGAAGGCTACCAGGCGCTGGTCGGCCACGGCATCACCTGGATGGACGCCTTCATCGGCACGATCCAGGGCAGCCTGGGCGAAACCTCGACCCTGGCGGCGATGCTGGGACTGGCCTTCCTGCTGGCCACGCGGATAGCCAACTGGCGGCTGATCGTCGGCTGTCTGGGCGGCATGATCGCCTTTTCGTTGTTGCTGAACCTGATCGGATCGGACAGCAACCCGATGTTCGCGATGCCGTGGTACTGGCATCTGGTGCTGGGCGGCTATGCCTTCGGTCTGGCCTTCATGGTGACCGAACCGGTCTCGGCCAGCCACACCAATGTGGGCCGCTACATCTATGGCGCGCTGATCGGCTTCATGGTCGTGATGATCCGTGTGGTCAATCCGGCCTTCCCGGAAGGCATGATGCTTGCCATCCTGTTCGCCAACATCTTCGCGCCGCTCATCGATCACTTCGTTGTTCGGGCGAATATCGCAAGAAGGGCCAAACGCCATGTCTGACATGTCCAATGACCCCAAGGGCGGCTTCATCGCCCGGTTCAAGGCTCTGCCGACGGATTCCATTCCCAAGACCATCTTCGTGGCGGTCGCGGTCTGTCTTGTTGCTTCAATGATCGTCTCGGTCGCCGCTGTGTCGCTGCGACCGGTGCAGGAAGCCAACAAGCTGCTCGACAAGCAGAAGAACATCCTGCAGGTCGCCGGGCTGTACGAGGACGGCATGAATGTGGCCGAAGCCTTCAGCCAGTTCGAACCGCGCGTCGTCGAGATCGAAACCGGCACCTACACCGATGTGGTGGATGCCACGACCTTCGACGACATTGGCGCGGCCTCGGACCCGACAATGTCGGTGGAACTGGATGACGATCCGGCGGGCATTGGACGGCAAAGCAAATACGCCACCGTCTATCTGCTGAAGGACGACGCCGGGAACCTCGACAAGGTGATCCTGCCGATTTACGGCTACGGCCTGTGGTCGACGCTGTACGGCTTCATCGCGCTGGAAGAGAACGGCAACGACATCTACGGCCTGCAGTTCTATGACCACGCCGAAACCCCCGGTCTGGGCGGCGAAGTGGACAACCCGCGCTGGAAAACCCAGTGGAGCGGCAAGAAGCTGCGCGACGACCAGGGCGATCTGAAAATCACCGTCTCCAAGACCACGGCCACGGGCCAGGAAGCGCATCATGTCGATGCACTGGCCGGTGCGACACTGACCTCGGTCGGCGTGGACAATCTGGTGCGCTTCTGGATGGGGCAGCAGGGCTTTGCGCCCTACCTTGAAAATCTGGCCGGGGGGAACGTGTAATGGCCCAGAAGACAAAGGAACTCCTTGTCGATCCGCTGGTCGACAACAACCCGATCACCCTGCAGGTTCTGGGCATCTGTTCCGCGCTGGCGGTGACATCCTCGCTGCAGGTGGCCTTCGTGATGACGCTGGCGGTGACGGCTGTGACCGGCTTGTCGAGCTTCTTCATCTCGACCCTGCGCAACCATATCCCCAGTTCGATCCGGATCATCGTGCAGATGGTGATCATCGCCTCGCTGGTGATCCTGGTGGACCAGATCCTGAAGGCCTATGCCTTCCAGATCTCGAAAACCCTGTCGGTCTTCGTGGGCCTGATCATCACCAACTGCATCGTGATGGGCCGGGCCGAGGCCTTTGCCATGAAGAACCCGCCGGTCGCCTCGCTGATCGACGGCATCGGCAACGGTCTGGGGTATGGCCTGATCCTGATGCTGGTCGGCGTGATCCGCGAGTTGTTCGGCTCGGGCAGCCTGTTCGGCGTGACCATCCTGCAGACCGTGAACAACGGCGGCTGGTACGTGCCCAACGGCCTGCTGCTGCTGCCGCCGTCGGCCTTCTTCGTCATCGGTCTTCTGATCTGGGCCTTCCGCAGTTGGAAGCCGGAACAGGTCGAGGCGCGTGAGTACAAGATCCAAAGCGTGGAGGCCCACTGATGGATGGCCTGTTGTCACTCGCCGTAAAGGCGATTTTCGTTGAAAACCTGGCGCTGTCCTTCTTCCTGGGCATGTGTACCTTCATCGCCGTGTCGAAGAAGATCACGACGGCATTGGGGCTTGGCATCTCGGTGATCGTCGTGCAGGCGATCACGGTGCCGGCCAACAACCTGATCCTGACCTATCTGCTGGCCCCCGGTGCCCTTGGCTGGGCCGGGTTTCCGGATGTTGACCTGACATTCCTTGGCCTGATTTCCTATATTGGCGTGATCGCGGCCATGGTGCAGATCCTTGAGATGGTGCTCGATCGTTTCTTCCCGCCGCTCTACAACGCGCTGGGGATCTTCCTGCCGCTGATCACGGTGAACTGCGCCATTCTGGGCGGCTCGCTGTTCATGGTGGAACGGGACTACAACTTCGCGGAATCGACGACCTATGGCATCGCGTCGGGCGTCGGCTGGGCGCTGGCGATCACCGCCATGGCCGGCGTGCGCGAAAAGCTGAAATACTCCGACATTCCGGACGGGCTTCAGGGCCTTGGCATCACCTTCATTACCGCAGGGTTGATGGCCATGGGCTTCATGTCCTTCTCGGGCGTCAAACTGTAAGGAGCGGCGCAGATGGCAACGTTTACTCTCGGCGTTTTCCTGTTCACGATCATCGTGCTGGCCCTGGTCACCGTGATCCTTCTGGCCCGGTCGCGCCTTGTGTCGACCGGGGATGTGAACATCACCATCAACGGCGAAAAGACGATCTCGGTTCCGGCGGGGGGCAAGCTGTTGCAGACCCTTGCGGCGGAAAAGCTGTTCGTCCCCTCGGCCTGCGGCGGCGGCGGCACCTGTGCCCAGTGCCGGGTGCGGGTGCATTCCGGGGGCGGGTCGATCCTGCCCACCGAGGAAGGCCATATCACCAAGCGCGAGGCCGCCTGCGGCGACCGTCTGTCGTGCCAGGTGGCGGTCAAGCAGGACATGGAGATCGAGGTTCCCGAAGAGGTCTTCGGCGTCAAGAAATGGCGCTGCAAGGTGCGGTCCAACGACAACGTCGCGACCTTCATCAAGGAACTGGTGCTGGAACTGCCCAGCGGCGAACATGTCAACTTCCGCGCCGGGGGCTATATCCAGATCGAATGCCCACCATACGAATTGTCGTACAAGGAATTCGACGTCGATGAAGAGTACCACCCTGACTGGGACCGCTTCAAAATCTGGGACGTGAATTCGAAAGTCGATGAAGCGGTCGAGCGCGCCTATTCGATGGCCAACTATCCGGAGGAAGAGGGCATCATCATGCTCAACGTCCGGATCGCTTCGCCGCCGCCGGGCTCCTCCGGCATTCCGGCGGGCAAGATGTCGTCCTACATCTTCAACCTGAAACCCGGCGACGAGGTCACCATTTCGGGTCCGTTCGGCGAATTCTTCGCCCGCGACACCGAAAAGGAAATGATCTTCGTGGGTGGCGGGGCCGGCATGGCGCCGATGCGCAGCCACATCTTCGACCAGCTCAAGCGCCTGAAGACCAAGCGCAAGATCAGCTTCTGGTACGGCGCCCGTTCCAAGCGCGAGATGTTCTATGTGGAGGATTTCGACGGTCTGGCCGCCGAGAACCCGAACTTCGAATGGCACGTTGCCCTGTCGGACGCGCTGCCCGAGGACGAATGGACCGGCTATACCGGCTTCATCCACAACGTTCTGTTCGACGAGTATCTGAAGAACCATCCCGCGCCGGAAGACTGCGAATACTACATGTGTGGTCCGCCCATCATGAACCAGTCGGTCATCAACATGCTGCTGGATCTTGGCGTGGACCGGGAAGACATCATGCTGGACGACTTCGGCGGATAACCGCAGCACAGCCCGAATTGAAAACGCCCCCGGTTTCGGGGGCGTTTTTTTTGCTCAGGCGCGGCGGCGCAAGCGCAGCGCCCCCAGCCCGACAAGGGCCCCCATCATCAATACGACGGGCGCGGGCAGCGGAACCTCCGCAATCCCTAGCTCAAGGCTTTCCCCATCCCCGGTGATCGACAGCGGCGTGTCGAAGGGATAGGCGGCAAGGGTCTGCACCACTCCATATCCCGATGACCCGGTGACCGGTGCCAACCCGATGGCCGCCAGTCCGCTGGCATTCGAGGCAAAATAGCTGTCGAACAAGGCGGTCGCCTGCGCCCCGGTCGTACCCGGTGACAGTTGGATCGAATGGGTCAAAGACCCGAGGAAGCTGGCAAAGCCGACGCTGGCCAGATAGCCGGTGACGACGGTGTCGGTAAAGCGGTAGCTGAGCTTCTTGCGACCGGTTTCAACGTTCATCAGATCATAGGTGATTTCGGTGATCGTGTCGGATTCCTTGAGCTTGATCGTCTTGAATTTCAGGATTTTCGCATGAGGCGCATGCATCTCGACCTTGGTGCCGTTGACCGTTGCAGTAACGCCCGTCGGTTTTTTCCCTGTGAATGTTTCTGCATTGTCGATGGCGTCCTTGACCGCCTTTGCCTTGTCCGCCTTCGTCATGCCCGAATGGATATCCGCCTTCCCGGTGTATCTTTTCTTGTTGTAGCGGAATTCGATCAGGACTTTGCCATTTGCACCTTTCCCGACTTCTGCCGGAATTTCGGCATCTATTTCAAAATTGTGGCTGCTGGCGTGTGCCGTGCCTGCGCCGACACAGGCCAGTGCCACCGCAAACAACATCGGTCCGTGTTTTCTCATCTGGTCCCCCATTTCGCGGAGTATGTGGATCCGCGTTGCGCCTCAGGGTAACACAATCAGGGGGTTATCTCACGAAGTCTGGGTTGCTGCGGCGACACGGCGGGAACAGGGGGATGGTTCGGGTGCGCATCCCGGTGCTAAGCTTGTCGCAAAGCCCCTGTTCAAAAGTCAAAGCATATGACGTGAAACGCCTGTTCCTGCCGGCCGCCCTTCTGATCCTGATCTTCGCCTTCTGGCAAAGCTCCGACGTTCAGACCATCGCCGCTGGTGTGGCGATCTTCCTGTTTGGCATGATGATGCTGGAGGACGGCTTCAAGGCGCTTGGCGGCGGCATGCTGGAACGGATGCTGGCCGGGGCGACCAGGTCCACACCACGGGCGCTGCTGTTCGGCATCGTCTCCACCACCATGCTGCAATCCAGTTCGCTGGTGTCGGTGCTGACGATTTCCTTCCTCAGTGCCGGGCTGATCTCGCTGATCGGCGGGGTGGGGATCATTCTGGGCGCCAATATCGGCACCACCACCGGCGCCTGGCTGGTGGCGGGGCTGGGGCTGAAGGTCAATATCTCGGCCTATGCCATGCCGATGCTGGCATTCAGCATCGTGCTGGTGTTCCAGAAGAACAAGCTGCTGCGCGGGGCGGGTTATGTGCTGGCGGGCATGGGGTTCCTGTTCCTCGGCATCCACTACATGAAGGAAGGCTTCGACGCGGTCAGCGCCCAGATCGACCTGTCGAAATTCGCGCTGGCCGGGGTGCTGGGGCTGGCGGTCTATACACTGGTGGGCACCGCCGCGACGGTGGTGATGCAGTCCAGCCATGCCACGATGGTTCTGATCCTGACGGCCCTGTCAGCGGGGCAGATCACTTATGAAAACGCGCTGGCTCTGGCCATCGGCTCCAACATCGGCACCACGGTGACGGCGGTGCTGGGGGCCCTTGGGGCCAATTACCAGGGGCAGCGACTGGCACTGGCGCATCTGATCTTCAACGTCACCACGGCGGTTGTGGCCTTGGCCCTGATCGTTCCCCTGCGTGAAGTGGTGGATGCCATCGCCGGGCTGGTCGGGATCGCAGAGGATGACTACGCGCTGAAACTCGCGGTGTTCCATACGATCTTCAATGTCATGGGCGTGGCGATGATGCTGCCGATGCTGAACCGCCTCGTGCGGTTCCTGGAGCATCGCATCTCGGACAAGATGCCCGGCGTCAGCCAGCCGCATTTCCTGAACGCCTCGGTGGCCGAGTTCCCGCAGACCCTGGAACCGGCCCTGCGCAACGAGGTCATCCATCTGTACGACAACGCCGTGGCGTTGATCCTGAAAGGGCTGAACCTGCCACGCGACGAAGTGTTCTCGAACAAGGATCTGGAGGCGGTGGTGCGCGACAACCGCACCCAGGTGGATCTGGACCTTGCGCTTGACTACGAACGGCGGATCAAGACCCTGCATTCGGCCATCGTCGACTATGTCTCGCGCGCGGGCGACGACAAGACCAGTTCCGCGATGACCGACAGGATCCAGATGCTGCGCGAGGTCGCCAACAGCATCGTCGCCGCGGTCAAATCGGTCAAACACCTGCACAAGAACATCGATCGCTACACGACGCACCCGCAGGGCACCGTCACCACGATCTACGACGAGTTGCGGGCCGAGATCGCCCGTATCCTGGTCGAGATCGACGCGCTGGCCAAATCTGAACCCGGCGACCGCAGTTCGCTCTGGCTGGATCAGGAGCGCGCCGAGATCGAGGAAGACGCCCGCTCGCGCACCCGCCGCATCGACGCGCTGATCCGCAGCCGCCAACTGGCACCGCTGGCGGCCACGTCCTTCCTGAACGATTCGACCTACGCCTATGATGCCATGCGCGAACTGATCGCCGTTGCGCAAGGACTGTACGCAGAACAGGATGCAGCCTTGGCCGAGGTCGAGGGGCTGCTGGTTCTGGAAGACGATGAACTGGACGAATCCGATACGGACGAAACCTTGTCGCAGGACGATTCCGGCGAGGCCAACAAAACTGTCACAGAACCCGGCTAGACTGTCAGTCGGGAGGTCTGGTCGGGAGGAAGATCATGGGGCTCAAGAAACTAGCCGGACGGGTCGAAGCCTATCGTGACCGCGTCAAACAGGGCAAGGCGGACAAGATCAAGCCGCAACACGTCGAACGCGTTCTGGACCGTTTGCGCCGCAAGGAAGCGGATCTGAAAGACAAGCTGGATCATGCGCATGGCAGCCGCGACAAGGACAGGTTGAAGCGCAAGCTGCGCGTTGCCCGCAAGCATATCGAGCGGGCCGAGTGGCTGTTGAAGGAAGTCGCCTGACATCGGGCACGGCCGCTGGCGGCACGGTGTCGATGGTAGGCCCGGCAGGACTTGAACCCGCAACCAAAGCGTTATGAGCGCTCTGCTCTAACCAATTGAGCTACAGGCCCCCAATGGCGTGGCTATCCCTACCAGATGGCGATGCCGCGTCAAGCGATGCGCAGGGGCGGTCTGTGGCTTTCCTTTTCGGTCCCATTGCGGTACGGGCAGGCGCAGAAAACGCCTTGAAAGGATCACGGATATGAGCGCTGGCAAAGATGCCCTGACCTATGCGCAGGCTGGTGTGGATATTGACGCCGGAAACGCGCTGGTAGAGCGGATCAAGCCCGCCGCCAAGGCCACCAACCGACCCGGCGTGATGGCCGGGCTGGGCGGTTTCGGCGCGCTGTTCGACCTCAAGGCTGCGGGCTATTCTGACCCGGTGCTGGTGGCTGCCACCGATGGCGTGGGCACCAAGCTGCGGATCGCCATCGACACCGGCATGGTCGACACCATCGGCATCGATCTTGTGGCGATGTGCGTCAACGACCTGGTGTGCCAGGGCGCCGAGCCACTGTTCTTCCTGGACTATTTCGCCTCAGGCAAGCTGGACACCGATGCGGCGGCCACGATCATCGAAGGCATCGCGGCGGGCTGCAAGGGCGCGGGCGCGGCACTGATCGGCGGCGAGACCGCCGAGATGCCGGGCATGTATGCGGCGGGCGATTTCGATCTTGCAGGGTTTGCCGTCGGCGCCATGGAGCGCGGCCAGAGCCTGCCCGAGGGTGTGGTCGAAGGCGACGTTCTGCTGGGGCTGGCCTCGGACGGGGTGCATTCCAACGGTTATTCTCTGGTACGTGCCATCGTGGAACGTGCGGGACTGGGCTGGGACGATCCCGCGCCGTTTGACCCGGAACAGTCGTTGGGCGAGGCGCTGCTGGCGCCCACACGCCTGTACGTGCAGCCGGCACTGGCCGCGATCCATTCGGGCGGTGTGCACGGGCTGGCCCATATCACCGGCGGCGGCCTGACCGAGAACCTGCCGCGGGTTCTGCCCGACGGACTGGGGGCCGAAGTCGATCTGTCGGCCTGGACCTTGCCGGACATCTTCGCATGGCTCGCGGCCGAAGGACGGATCGAGATCGCAGAGATCCTGAAGACCTTCAATGCCGGGATCGGCATGGTGCTGGTGGTGGACAAGGATCAGGCAGACACCCTGCAGGCGGTGCTGTCCGAGGCAGGCGAAACCGTTTACCGGCTGGGCCAGGTCGTGCCGGGTGCGGGCGTGCGGTATACCGGAACCCTGGCGTGACGCGAAAGGTTGCCATCCTGATTTCGGGCGGCGGCTCCAACATGGTGTCGTTGGTCCGGTCGATGACCGGCGATCACCCGGCGCGGCCCGTGCTGGTGCTGTCCAACCGCCCCGATGCGGGCGGCTTGCAGAAGGCGGCCGATCTGGGGATCACCACGGCGGTGGTGGATCATAAGCCCTATGGCACCGACCGCGAGGGCTTCGAGGCTGAAGTGACGGCCGCGATCGAGGCCGCCGGGGCCGATCTGGTCTGTCTGGCCGGCTTCATGCGCGTGCTGACGCCTTGTTTCGTCGGGCACTGGGCCGGGCGGATGCTGAATATCCACCCCTCGCTGCTGCCAAAATACAAGGGCCTGCACACCCACGCCCGCGCGCTGGATGCGGGCGATGCCGAACACGGCTGTTCCGTGCACGAGGTCACGGCAGAACTGGACGGTGGCCCGATCCTGGGGCAGGCGCGGCTGCCGGTGTTGCCCGGCGACACGCCCGACACGCTGGCCGCCCGCGTGCTGCCGCTGGAGCATCAACTCTACCCGGTGGTCTTGCGCCGCTATGCCACCGGCGACCGCACCCCGATCCTGCTGTCGGCCGCCAACGCCTGAACGGCCAAAGGTTACCGGCGCAAGCGTGACGCATTGCCATTGACCAATGTCACACTATGCTGGCGGGCCTGTAACCAGGGACCAGACTGCCAGTAATGAGAACACTTCTGACGACGCAAGAGTTGTCCGACTTCTGCAAGGAAGCCGCGCAACATCCATATGTCACGATCGACACCGAGTTCCTTCGCGAACGGACCTACTATTCCCAGCTGTGCCTTGTGCAACTGGCCTATCCGGGCGAGGGCGACGAGAACGCGGTTCTGGTGGATCCGTTGTCGAAGGAACTGTCGCTGGAGCCGCTGTACGATCTGTTCCGCGACACTTCGGTGGTCAAGGTGTTCCACGCCGCGCGGCAGGATCTGGAGATCTTCTGGTTCGATGGCAAGGTGTTTCCCGATCCTCTGTTTGACACCCAGGTCGCGGCCATGGTCTGCGGCTTTGGAGAGCAGGTGGGCTATGAGACGCTGGTCAAGAAGATCGCGCGCGAATCCGTGGACAAGTCCTCACGCTTCACGGATTGGAGCCGCCGGCCCCTGTCGGATGCGCAGAAGACCTATGCCCTGGCCGATGTGACCCATCTGCGGGTGATCTACGAGGAACTTGCGGCGCAACTGAAGAAGAAGGGACGCGAGGCCTGGGTGACCGAAGAGATCACCACGCTGACCCAGCCCGAAACCTATGAAATTCAGCCGTCCGAGGCCTGGCGGCGGGTCAAGACGCGCACCACGTCGGGCCGGTTCATGGCCGTCGTGCAGACGCTGGCCGAATTCCGCGAAAGCTATGCGCAGTCCAACAACGTGCCGCGCAACCGGGTGTTCAAGGATGACGCGCTTGTGGAACTGGCCTCGGCCAAACCGCAGTCGCCCGGCGATCTGTCGAAACTTCGGCTGCTGCTGCGCGACGCCCGCAAGGGGCCGATTTCCGAAGGGATCATGGCGGCGGTGAAAAAGGGGGTCGCGATGGCCCCGGAAGATGCGCCCAAACCCGACCGTTCGCGCGAGAAACTCTTGGTCAACCCTGCGGTGGCCGATCTTCTTCGGGTGCTGCTGAAGGCCAAGTCCGAGGAAGCGGGGGTGGCCCAGAAAATGATCGCAACGACTTCGGACCTGGATCTGATCGCCGCGGGCGAGCGGGACGTGGGTGCCCTGCGCGGCTGGCGCAACGAGGTCTTCGGCAAGGATGCGATGCTGCTATGCGACGAGAAGATCGCGCTGACGGCCAAGGGAACCGCGGTCAAGATCATCGCGCTCTGACGCCGGCGACATCGTCTCTGAAATGAAAAAGCCCGGCAATTGCCGGGCTTTCCTGTCTGGTCAGGGCGCAAGGATCACTTGGGCAGCGGCCCGATCATCATGACCATCTGGCGGCCTTCCATCTTGGGCATGTTTTCGACCTTGCCCAGTTCCTTGACGTCTTCGGCCACGCGATGCAGCAGTTCGCGACCAAGGTTCTGGTGCGCCATCTCGCGGCCCCGGAAGCGCAGGGTGATCTTCACCTTGTCGCCGTTCTCCAGGAACTTGTAGACGTTGCGCATCTTGACTTCATAGTCATGCGTGTCGGTGTTGGGACGGAATTTGACTTCCTTGACCTCGATCACCTTCTGCTTCTTGCGCGCTTCGCTCTCACGTTTCTGCTGTTCATACTTGAACTTGCCGAAATCCATGATCTTGCAGACCGGCGGCGTGGCATTGGGGGAGATCTCGACCAGATCCAGACCGGCACGGGCGGCCAGTTCCATCCCGCGCGTGGGCGTGGTCAGGCCCACGTTCTCACCTTCGGCTCCAATCAGTCGTATCTCGGCCGCTCGGATGCGGTCGTTTACGCGGGGGCCAGTGTCACGTTGCGGCGGGGCGTTGTGGGGTCTGCGGGCTATTTTGTCGTTCCTTCAACAGCTCAAATGCGAGGCCGCAGATTACGTCCCAAGCCCCAATGACGCAAGGACCATTTTCGTCCGAACCCCTTGAGAAACACGGGCTTCGGCCGCTTTCTGGCGTGGCTGTACCGGGAAAGCCCGACAAGGGCGGAATGCAGGTGCCATGACCCGGCGTTCGCGGGGCACGCGAATCGTCATCACCGGCAGCGGGCACAGCAAAAGGGCGCCCCGACGGGACGCCCCTGATGGGATCAAATGCGGCGTGGATCAGCCGACGAAAGCCTTTTCGACCACGTATTCGGCGGGTTCGGAATTGGCACCTTCGCGCAGGCCGTGGCCTTCAAGAATGCGCTTGATGTCCAGGTTCAGCCCCATCGAGCCGCAGACCATGGCCCGGTCGGTCTCTGCCGAAAGACCGTCAATGCCGAGATCCTTGAACAGCGTGCCGTTCTCAAGAAGATCGGTGATCCGGCCCATCTTGGGGCTGTCTTCGCGGGTTGTGGTCGGATAGTAGACCAGCTTTTTCAGACCGTCGCCCAGCAGTTCCTGCATCATCTCGTCTTCGTGCAGATTCTGGATAAGGTTCTTGGAATAGGTCAGCTCAGCCACTTCGCGGCAGGTATGGGTGACGATGATCTGATCATAGTCCTCATAGGTCTGCGGGTCGCGCAGCAGCGAAGCGAAGGGCGCAAAGCCGGTGCCGGTCGAGAAGAACCACAGCCGCTTGCCGGGCAGCAGGGCGTCATGCACCAGCGTGCCCACGGGCTTGGGCCGCAGGATGATCTGATCGCCGGGCTGGATGTGCTGCAGCTTCGAGGTCAGCGGCCCGTCCTGCACCTTGATCGAATAGAACTCCAACTCGTCGTCCCAGGACGGCGAGGCGATGGAGTAGGCGCGCAGCAGCGGCTTCTGGCGGCCGGTCTTGGGATCGGGATCGCCCATCAGGCCGATCATCACGAATTCGCCCGAGCGGAAGCGCAGGGTCTGCGGCCGGGTCACGCGAAAGCGGAACAGACGGTCGGTGTAGTGCTCCACATCCAGAACGGTCTGGGCGTCGGGCAGGGTTTTGATCGGTGTTGCGTCGGTCACTTTGATCTGTTCATTCATTACTGTTGAAGCCGGGCGTTGGCCCGGCTCTCCCATAACCGTTTTGCGATGTGTTTCCTAGGGCAGATCAGGCGCGCAGGCGCGACTGATAGTCGTGGGCGGTCCAGTCGGCGCGGAAAGCCCATTGATCTGCCGGCTGGCGTTTGGCCAGAGTTTCGTCGATCTCGACCTCGTCAAAGCCCGACCGGCGCGCCATGGCGTATTGATCGGCCAGCACATGGCCCTTGGCGCGCAGCCGTCCCGCAAATCCCATGGTGCGCAGGCGCCGGGCCAGGGTGAAGCCCCGGCCATCGGCGAAGCTGGGGAAATCCACGCGGATCAGGTCGATGGTGGCCAGATGCGCACGCAGGTCTTCGGGGTTGGCATCGCTGGACAGGTCCACGGCCAGCGAGGCCGCGGAATGCCGGTCTTCCAGATCGGCGGCGGCAACAAAGCCATGGGTCCAGTCTTCGCCGGCAAAGCCGGTATCGGTGACAATCACGCGCATGCGACGTTTCCTTGCTTCAGGGGGCCCCGGACGATCTTGCCGTCCACGATATGGATCCCGCATTCTTCCTTTTGCTCTCCGCGCCAGCGTCCCGAACGGGGATCTTCGCCGGGCTTGACCGGGCTGGTGCAGGGCGCACAGCCGATCGAGGGATAACCCCGCGCCACCAGCGGATGCCGGGGCAGGCGGTTGTTGATCATGTAGTCCTGCACATCCTGCGGCGCCCAATGGGCCAGCGGATTGATCTTCAGCCGCGTGTCGCCGTCAGCCTCGAAAAAGTCCAGCGCCGCGCGGGTGCCGGACTGGAAGCGCTTGCGTCCGGTGATCCAGGCATCGAACCCGTCCAGCGCGTTTTCCAGCGGCTGGGTCTTGCGCAGGTCGCAGCAGGCGTCGGTATCGCGCGTGTGCAGGGTGTTGTCGCGATCATGGGTGGCCAGGTCGACCGCCCGCGCGCGGATGATGCGCAGATCGGTCAGGCCCAGCTTTTCGGCCACGTCACGCTGGTAGTCCAGCGTTTCGGGAAACAGCATCATCGTGTCGATGAACAACACCGGCGTGGTGCGGTCGATCACCGCCACCAGATGCAGCAGCGCCACCGATTCCGCACCGAAGCTGGAGACCATGGCCACGCTTCCGACCTGTGGGTCGGAGAGCGCGCGCTCCAGTACGGCAGTGGCCGAGTGGTGCTTGTAGCGGCGGTTCAGATGCGCGACGCGCTCTGCCACCGGGGCGAGGGGGGCTTCAAGCGGCACGCGCCCGGCTCCCCTGTTCCTCGCCGTACAGCGCGGTCTTGAAGGGCGCCATGCCAACGCGGCGATAGGTTTCCAGAAAGGTTTCTTCGGCCGAGAGGCGCTCTTCCAGATAGGCCAGCAGCAGGCGCTCGATGGCCGGGACGATCTCGTCATAGGCGAAACCGGGGCCGGTGCGGGTGCCGATGGCGGCGGTCTCGGTGCCATCGCCGCCCAGTGTGATCTGGTAGTTCTCGACACCGGCGCGATCCAGACCAAGGATGCCGATATGGCCCACGTGGTGATGGCCGCAGGCATTGATGCAGCCCGAGATCTTGATCTTCAGCGCGCCCACTTCGTGTTCGATCTTCAGCGCGTCCACACGTTCGGCGATCTTCTGCGCCACGGGGATCGAGCGGGCGGTGGCCAGCGCGCAATAGTCCATGCCGGGGCAGGCGATGATGTCCGACGCCAGCCCGACGTTGGCGGTGCCCAGACCGGCGCTGCGCAGGGCGGCGTGCAGGGCGGGCAGGTCGGACTTGTGCACGTGCGGCAGCACCACGTTCTGCTCGTGGCTGATGCGCAGCTCGTCATGGGCGTATTTGGCCGCCAGATCGGCCAGCAGGCGCATCTGGGCCGAGGTCGCATCGCCAGGCGTTTCGCCGTGGGCTTTCAGCGACACGGTGACGATGGCGTAACCCTCGGCCTTGTGCGCGGTCAGGTTGGTGTCGACCCAGGACCGGAACACCGGGTCGGTGTCATAGGCCTTGTCGAAGGCCTCGGTATCGGCCTGCTTGAACGCGGGGGCCGCGAATTGCGCCTCAATGGCCGCCAGATGTTCCTGATCGATGCCCGAGAAGGCCGGGCGGATCTCGGCGAAGCGTGCCTCGACCAGATCGCGGATCTTGTCCAGACCGTTTTCGTGCACGGTGATCTTGATGCGCGCCTTGTACTTGTTGTCGCGACGACCCAGCAGGTTGTAGACGCTGACGATGGCCTCGCAATAGGGCAGCAGGTCGGCTTGCGGCAGGAAATCCCGGATCACCTTGCCGACCATCGGGGTGCGGCCCAGACCGCCACCGACGATCACTTCGAAGCCCGCTTCCCCGGCGTCGTTGCGCACCATGCGCAGCCCGATGTCATGGGCCTTGGTGACGGCGCGGTCGGTGGGGCTGCCGGTGATGGCGATCTTGAACTTGCGCGGCAGGAACTGGAATTCCGGGTGATCGGTGGACCATTGCCGCAGCAGTTCGGCCACCGGGCGCGGATCAGCGATCTCGTCAGCGGCGGCACCGGCGAAATGATCCGAGGTCACATTGCGGATGGTGTTGCCGCTGGTCTGGATGGCGTGCATTCCCACGTCGGCCAGCGCGTCGAGCATGTCCGGCACGTCGTCCAGTTTGGGCCAGTTGTACTGGATGTTCTGGCGGGTGGTGAAATGGCCATAGCCCTTGTCATAAGTATCGGCCAGATAAGCCAACTGGCGCAGCTTGGCGCTGTCCAGCGTGCCATAGGGAATGGCAACCCGCAGCATGTAGGCGTGCAGTTGCAGGTACAGGCCATTCATCAGGCGCAGAGGGCGGAATTCTTCCTCGGTCAGCGAACCGTCAAGACGGCGTTCCACCTGTCCACGGAACTGGGCCACCCGGGAGCGTACGAAGGCTTCGTCGAACTCGTTGTAGGTATACATCTGGGACTCTCCTGGACGGGGGCTCAGGCGCGGGCTTCGAAAGCCTGCTTGCCGTGGCGATAGTTGGACGGGCCCTTGGCGCGGAACACTTCGCGGAAGTGCACCGGCTCGGGACCATTGGCACCGGAACGGGCGTCGGCCAGATAGGCGCCGACGATGATGTCGCCCTGACGCGAGGCGTCGATCAGGCGGATCTCGGCATGGGCCTCGTCCTCGATCAGCTCGGCCTCGGCGTGGTCGCGGCTCCAGCGGTCGTCTGCGGTCAGATAGACCACGTCGCCGTCGCGCAGATCGTTGGCGGTGATGACCTTGGGGGTGAACTTGCGGCTCATTGGATCATGTCCTTCTGAGAGATCTTTGACTGTCTGGCGCGGCGGCCTGTGCAATTGTCGGGACGGGCTTGGCAACATCGGCACGACCGTACAGCCCAACCGCGCATGGCGCGGCCTGTCTGGGCTGGCATTGGGATCGGGCAACGAGGCATCTGGCGTCCAACTTCATGGTTTCTGCAGTGCAATATAGAATAATGTTCTTGGATTAAGATAGATATCGCGGGTAATAAGAACGTGTGTCCTTTGATTCAGTGATTTGGGGACCATTGGTTCAGAAAATGAAGGTGTGCAGAATGTCGGTCCGTCTGGATGAGCTTGATCGGAAAATTCTTGCGGAACTGCAGGAGGATGCCTCACGCACCCTGGATGAAATCGCCCGCCGGGTGGGCTCTTCCAAGACGCCGGTGTGGAACCGCATCCGCAAGATGCGCGAGGCCGGGGTGATCGGAAAGACCACCGCCATCCTGGATCCCGAAGCGCTGGGGCTTGAGGCCTGCTTCTTCGTGCTGATCCGCACCTCGGAACACGAGGCCGTCTGGCAGCAGAAGTTCCTGGCCACCCTGCGCGCCCGGCCCGAGGTGCTGGAGGCGCATCGGCTGGCCGGGGACATCGACTATATCCTCAAGGTGCAGGTCGCCAATGCCCGCGCCTATGACGTGTTCTACCAGGCGCTGATCGCCGAGGTGAAAATTTTCAACGTCACCGCCTTGCTGTCGATGGAGCGGATCAAGGACACCACGGCTTTGCCCGTCTGGCCGGTTCAGACCGAGACCAGCAGCGACGGGTAGCCATGGAAGTGATAGCTGTCGGCGTAGTGCGGCGGCGCGGTCAGGGTCAGGCCGGGACAGCGGTCAAACAGCACCTCCAATGCGATGCGCATTTCCAGCCGGGCCAGCGGTGCCCCAAGGCAGAAATGCACCCCGGCGCCAAAACTGGTCAGAAGCGGCCCTTTCCGGCCGGGGCGGAACTCGGCCGGGGCGTCATAGGCCACCGGGTCGCGATTGGCCGCGCCCAGCACGCAGGCAACCTCATCCCCCGGTGCCAGCGTCGCGCCCCCGATCTCGACCGGGCGCAGTGCATAGCGGGTGAAGATGTGCAACGGCGGATCGATGCGCAGGCATTCCTCGACCATGCCTTCCGAGGTTTCGGGCCGGGTCCAGACGTCCGGCTGGCCGGTGGCCAACAGCGTAGTCACCGCATTGCCAAGGGC
Organism: Meridianimarinicoccus sp. MJW13; assembly: GCF_014901205.1. GTDB lineage: Bacteria > Pseudomonadota > Alphaproteobacteria > Rhodobacterales > Rhodobacteraceae > Meridianimarinicoccus. The sequence goes on along the minus strand of NZ_JACNMU010000006.1, from coordinate 152,097 downwards.
GCTGACCGTGGCCTCATGCCCGGCGTTCAGCAGCAGGATGGACAGGGCGACGATCTCGTCGGCGCTCAGGTGATCGGCGTCCTGCGCAGCGCAAAGCGCGCTCAGCAACCCGCCATCGGGCTGCGCGGATTTCTCGGCCAGCACCTGTTGCAGCCAGGCTGAAAACTCTGCCGTGGCGGTGTTGGCCGCATCCTCGGCCGCGCGGTCGACACGGGCCTGGTACATGGCCACCATCGCATGTGACCAGTCCAGAAGCTGGCCGCGATGGGCCGGATCGACTCCCAGCAGGCGCGCAATCACGATCACCGGCACCTGGCTGCAATAGGCCGCCATCAGGTCAAAGGGCTGGTCCGGGAAGCGGTCGATCAGATCATGACACAGGGTGGTGATCTCGGGCGCCATGCCTCGGATGCGCCCGGTGGTGAAGGCACGCAGCACCAGTTTGCGCAGGCGGGCATGGGCCGGGCCTTCGAGGCTGAGCAGCGAGTGCCGTTCGACCGCCGCGAAATCGTCCAGATGTGGCGCAAAGCCCGGCAGGCCATCCGGCGGCACCCGCGCCAGATCCGGGTGCTTCAGCGCCGCCATGACGCTTTCGTGGCTCAACAACGCCGGCATCTTGTAGTCTTCCCACCAGATCGCCGGTCCGGTGGCGCGGGCCCGGTCATAGAACGCATAGGGGTTCTGCACGAAATCGGGATCGCGGGGAGATTGGGAAAAGCTGCGCATCGGGCCTCCGGTCTGACTGTGATCCTGTTTGCGGGGCCTTGCGGTGCGGCGCAAGTCCTGCTTCCCTTCGGGAACCACACTTGGGGCGGTTCATGAAACCGAAGTCTCTGATGCGCATCGTGATCTTCGTGCTGTTGCTGCTGGGCGGCGCGGCCACGGGGCTGAGCGTCTGGTGGGTGTCCTATGAGGCGGCCCTGCGCGGGGTCGCGGAACGGGGCGAGGCGGATCTGGCGCTGGCCTCGGATCGCTTCATCGGGCAATTGCACCGGTTTCAGGAACTGGCGGTTCTGGCCGCGGATCACCCGACGCTGGCGGCACGACTGCGGGCCGGGGATGCGGCCTCGTCCGAGCTGGCCGCCGACGCCGGGGCGCTGCTGCTGTCGGTGGCCGACAAGACCGGAGTCTACAACATCATCCTGCTGGATCAACTGGGCCGCATCCAGTCCGCCGCCCACCCGCAAGTGGCCGCGCGGATCAATCACGTCGAGCAGAGCTATTTTCACCGCGCCATGAACGGGGCGCTTGGCACTTACCATTCGGTCCTGCCGGGCGAAAGCCGCCGCACCTTTTCGGTCGCGGCCCCGGTGCACGGTGTGGGCGGGCCGCCGCTGGGCGTTGTGGTGGTGGTGGCCGACATCGAAAGCACCGAGGCCGAGTGGCGCGGCGATGCCCCGGTCGTCATGTTCCGCGACGAATTGGGCGTTGTCTTCCTGTCGTCGCGCAGCGAGTTGGTGCTGACCCGCGACATGGCGGTGCCGCTGCCCAGGGCGCTGTCGGCCAGCTATGATCCCGCCCATCTGAAACCCTTTCCGGAATACCGCAGCCGCATGGTCGGAGAGTTCGAGGTCTGGAACATCAACTCTGGCCCCTATATCCCTGAAACAGCGATACATATTTCCAAGGATCTGCCGGTGATCGGTTTTCTGGCCGAGGGTCTGGCCAATGCCGCCCCGGCGCGACGGCTGGCGATCCTGCAGGCCACACTGGCGGTCGGTCTGTATGTCACCGCTTTCGCCGTTGGCCTGTTCCTGCTGAACCGGCGTCGCCGCATCAACAAGCGGCTGTCGGATCAGGCCGCCGCGCAAGAGATGCTGGAGCGCCGCGTTGCCGAACGCACGGTGGAACTGTCGCGGGCCAACAAGGCCCTGCGCAGCGAGGTCGACGATCGCATCAAGGTCGAAGAGGAATTGCGCCGGACACAGGCACGGCTGGTGCAGGCGGGCAAACTGTCGGCGCTGGGGGAAATGTCGGCGGGGATCAGTCATGAGTTGAACCAGCCGCTGATGGCGATCCAGACCTTTGCCGAAAACGGCACCCAGTTCATCGAGATGGGCAAGACCGAAGTGGCCGCCGCCAACCTTGGCAAGATCTCGGAACTGTCGCGCCGCATGGGCCGGATCATCAAGAACCTGCGCGCCTTCGCCCGGCAGGAGGATGCGCCGCTCAGCAATGTCGATCCGGTGGCAGTGGTGGATGCCGCGCTGGAAATCAGCGCCGCGCGCCTGACCCGCGCCGGGGTCGAGGTGCTTTGGCAGCCGCCCGAACAGACCTTCGTGGTGCGGGCGGGCAGCGTGCGGCTTCAGCAGGTGGTGATGAACCTGGTGTCCAACGCCGCCGACGCCATGGACGGCCAGCCCTTCAAACGGCTGGAAATCACCGTCGCGCCCGAGGGCGATGCCCAGGTCGTGGTGTCGGTCCGCGACACCGGGCCGGGTCTGGACCAGCCCGAAAAGATTTTCGATCCCTTCTATTCCACCAAATCGGTGGCACAGGATTCCATGGGGCTGGGGCTGTCGATCTCTTATGGGCTGGTGCAAAGCTTCGGGGGTGATATCGAGGGGGAAAACCATCCCCAAGGCGGCGCCATCTTCACGGTGCGTCTGCCGCGCGTGGCAGAAAGGAGCGCCGCATGAGCCGACGCGTGTTGCTGGTCGAAGACGATGCCCAGGTGCGCGAGGCGCTGGCCCAGACCCTGGAACTGGGCGGCTACTCGGCCATCAGCGCGGGCAGTTTCGTGGTCGCCAAGGATCACATCAGCCGTGGCTTTGACGGGGTGATCCTGTCCGATATCCGGATGCCGGGGCGCGACGGGTTTCACCTGCTGGACTATGCCCAGAAGCAGGACAAGGATCTGCCGGTGATCCTGCTGACCGGCGAGGGCGACATTCCCATGGCGGTGCGGGCGATGTCGGAAGGGGCCTTCGACTTTCTGGAAAAACCCTGTGCGCCCAAGACCCTGATCGCCGTGCTGGAACGCGCCTTGCGGCTGCGGGCACTGGTGCTGGAAAACCGCGCCCTGAAGGCACGCGCGACCGAAGGCGACGCGGCCACGCGGATGATCTTCGGCATTTCGAAGCAGGCCGAGGCGCTGCGCAATGCCGTGCGCCATGTGGCGGCCAAGCCGGTGGATGTTCTGGTGACCGGCGATCCGGGCACCGGCACGCCCAAGGTGGCCGAGGTGACCCACCTGCTGTCGCCGCGCGCGCGCCATCCGTTCGAAAAGCGCGCCTCGGCGGGGCTGGGTCCGGACAGGTTGTTGGCGGCTCTGACCGAAGCCGGGCAGGGCAGCCTGTTTCTGGATGAGGTCGCCGCCCTGCCGCCCGAGTCGCAATATTTCCTGCGCGAGAAGCTGGAGGAATCCGGGCGTGCCCGCGTGCTGGCCGGCACCTATCGCGATCTTGCCGCCGAGGCCGCACAGGGCCGGTTCGATCCGGATCTGGCGCTGAAGCTGGGCGCGGTGCAGGTGCGCATCCCGGCGTTGCGGGACCGGCCCGAGGATATCAGTGTGCTGTTTCGCCATTATGTCGCCAATGCCTGCGAACAGGCCGCGCTGGACGAGCCGCCGATCACGCCGGACCATATCGCCCGCCTGATGGCGCAGGACTGGCCCGGCAATGCCCGCGCGCTGATGAACGCGGCGATGCGATTTGCCCTTGGTCTGACCGATCAGGACGAGGCCGAGGGCGAGGGGCTGGCCGAGCGCATGGCGCGGGTGGAGCGGTCTTTTCTGGTTGATGCCCTGACGCGGGCGCGCGGCAATGCGTCCGAAGCGGCCAAGGATCTGCGCCTGCCGCGAAAAACTTTCTACGACAAGCTCTCGCGCCATGGACTAAAGCCCGAGGATTTCCGATAGCAGAGGCTTGCCGCCCCGGCGCGGACCAGACCCTCGGACAAGGACGCCAGAATGGCACGCTCGCCACAATTGCAGGGCCTCGCGGCGATGATTGCGGCCAGCACCATCTGGGGGCTGTCCAGCCTGTTCTACAAGCTGCTGGCCGATGTGCCGCCGCTGGAGGTGCTGGCGCATCGTACGCTGTGGTCGCTATTGGCGCTGGCCGGGGTGCTGGCGCTGCAGGGCCGGGCGCGGCAGATCCTGGCCTGTCTCGCGACCCCGCGACTGTTCCTGCTGACGGTGCTGGCGTCATTGCTGATCGGCAGCAACTGGTTGGGGTTCATCTATTCGGTGCAGGTGGGCAAGGCGCTTCAGGCCAGCCTGGGCTATTACATCTTCCCGCTGGTCACGGTCATCCTGGGCCGGTTGGTGTTCGGCGACCGGTTGCGCCCGGTACAATGGGTGGCAGTGGCGCTGGCGGCGCTGGCGGTCACGATCCTGACCGCCGGTCTGGGCATCGTGCCGAGGATCGCGTTGATGCTGGCCGTGACCTTCGCCTTGTATGGCGCCTTGAAGCGGATGGTGCCGGGCGGGGCCGGGGCCTCGGTCGCGGCCGAGGTGCTGGTGCTGGCGCCTTTCGCGCTGCTGTGGCTGATTGGCGTGCATCTGTGGGACTGGACCGGGCTAACCGGGCGGACGGGCGGGGTTTTCGGCACGGATCTCGGTGTCTCGCTTCTGCTCATCCTGTCCGGCCCGCTGACCGGGCTGCCCTTGCTGCTGTTTTCCTATGCCGCACGGCGGGTGTCGCTGCCGACAGTCGGGCTGGTGCAGTATCTTAACCCGACGCTGCAGTTCCTCATCGCGGTGCTGATTTTTGGAGAGCCGTTCACGGTCTGGCACATGATTGCCTTCGCGCTGATCTGGAGTGGCCTGACCCTCTATTCCCTCGACAGCCTGAGGTATCGGCACCACAGCCGTCCTCCGGCCTGAGCGAATTTGCGGCCTTCGGGTGTGACCTGTGGTAAACTACAGGATACAGGGCGAAATTTCGCCCTGACCTTGGCTGATCGCAACAGGACCCCGCCCCATGGACCACCGCCCCGCAGAGCAGACCCGGCACCGCTGGCCGTTGTGGCTGGCGGCAGCTGTGGGGCTTGGCGCGGGCGGATTGCTGGTCAGTGGTGTGTTCCCGCAGCTGGAGGCACCGGAAACGGAGGTGGCCGCGATCCCGCCACAATCGGGCGTGGACGCGGTGCCGAATGATCCCGCCAGAACCCTATCGCAGGGCGAACCCAGTTTCGATCTGGTACGGGTCGAGCCTGATGGCACCACGGTGGTGGCCGGGCAAGCCCGTCCCAACGCCCGCGTGGCGGTTGTGCTGGACGGTCAGACCATGGCCGAAACCCGCGCCGATGCCAGCGGCAGTTTCGTGGTCTTCGTGGCGCTGGAGGCCGGGGATGAGCCGCGCGTCATGTGGCTGATGGCTGAAACCGCCGAGGGTGACATGCTGGCCTCGGTGGACACGGTCCTGATCGCGCCTGCCCAGCACAGCCTTGACGCTGGTACGACGCTGGCCGGCACGCTGGCCCAACGACCGGCAGAGGATCTTTCGGTGCAGACAGGGCAGACCGACCCGCGGGTTCGCATCGATCAACCGATGGATCTGGCGTCCTTGCCGAACGGAGATGCGGTGCCAGAGGTCGGGAGCGCGCCGGACGTGGTGCCGCAAGCCGTGAACGAAAACGCACAGCCCGAGACAAGCCCGGAAACTTCCCCGCAGGCGCAGGCGACCTTCGGGGCAGTAGGGGAGTCGTCCCCAGCCGAAACAACGCCCCCACCCGCCACCGAGCGTGCCCCAGCCCCGCCCAAAGCCGCCCCGCGCGTGTTGCTGTCCAGCCGCGAGGGCATTGCGGCGCTGGATGTGCCGCGGCTTGATGCGGCGACGGCGCTGCGCATCGACACCATCGACTATGGCACCGATGACACCGTGGTGCTGAAGGGCCGCGCGGGCGCTTCCGGCCCGGTGCGGGTGCGTCTGAACGGCACCCTGCGCGGCACCGGCACCGTCACCGAAGACGGGCTTTGGTCGCTGGTTATCTCTGACGTCGCGCCGGGGCTTTACGATCTGCGCGTCGAAAGCCTCGACCCGTCGGGGGCCGTTCTGGGGCAGGCCGACGTGCCCTTCCGCCGTGAAGCCCCGGGCATCGTACAGCAGGCGCTGAATGGATCTGGCGCCCGGATCGTCACGGTGCAGCCCGGCGCCACGCTGTGGGCCATCGCGCAGGATCTCTATGGCGCGGGCACTCGTTATGTGCAGGTGTTCGAAGCCAATCGCGACCAGATCCGCGACCCTAACCTGATCTACCCCGGCCAGGTCTTTGATTTGCCCGCGACCTCCGGCCAGCCGTGACATTCCCGGCCCGAGACCCTAGGTCTCTGAGGTAGTCACTGGCGGAGCCCCCATGAGATCCGATGCATATTCCAGCCCCGCGGGTCTGTCGAAATCACCTGACGGCGCCGCCGAGGGACCCACGGCCACCGATCCGGCGGTGATCGCACGCGTGGCACCATACCTTTGGCCGAAGGATGCGCCCGAAATCCGCATCCGCGTGGTGCTGGCCCTGACCGCCCTGATCGTGGCCAAGCTGGTCGCGGTGGGCACGCCGTTCTTTTACAAGGAAGCCGTGGATGCCCTGGCGGGCGATGGCGGCGACGGGCCGCGGATGCTGGCGCTGGGGGCCGTGGGGCTGACCGTGGCTTACGGGGTGGCGCGCATCCTGACCGTCGGGTTCCAGCAGTTGCGCGATGCGGTATTTGCCCGCGTCGGCCAACGCGCCCTGCGGGCCGTGGCATTGCAGACCTTCCAGCACATCCACGCCATGTCGCTGCGCTATCATATCACGCGCAAGACCGGCGGGCTGAGCCGGATCATGGAGCGCGGCGTCAAGGGTGTTTCCTTCCTGCTGCGCTTCATCCTGTTTTCCATCGGCCCGCTGGTGCTGGAACTGGCGCTGGTGGGCGTCGTTCTGGCGACGCTGTTCTCGATCTGGTACCTGGTGGTCGTGGGCGTCACGATCGTCGCCTACGTGGCCTTCACCTTCAAGGTCACCGAATGGCGAGTGACGATCCGGCGCGAGATGAACCGTCAGGACACCGACGCCAACCAGAAGGCCATCGACAGCCTGCTGAACTTCGAGACCGTCAAGTATTTCGGCGCCGAGAACCGCGAGGCCGAGCGTTACGACAGCGCCATGGCGGGCTATGAGGACGCGGCGATCCGCACCTCCTATTCGCTGGCCTTCCTGAACTTCGGGCAGTCGCTGATCATCTCGGCCGGTCTGATCGCGGTGATGGTGATGGCGGCCCTGGGGGTGCAGAAGGGCACGCTGACCGTGGGCGATTTCGTCATGGTCAACGCTTATATGATCCAGATCACCATGCCGCTGAACATGCTGGGCATGGTGTACCGCGAAATCCGGCAAAGCCTCGTGGACATGGGCGAACTGTTTGGCCTGCTGGACCAGCCCGCGGAAATATCGGATGCCCCCGATGCGCGGCCCCTGAAAGTGACCGAAGGGGCGGTCAGCTTTGACAACGTGGCCTTCGGCTATGACCCCGAACGACCGATCCTGAAGGGTGTCAGCTTCAGTATCCAGCCCGGCGAAACGCTGGCCATCGTCGGGCCTTCGGGGGCGGGAAAATCCACCATCGGGCGGCTGTTGTTCCGCTTTTATGACGTGTCGGGCGGGGCGATCCGCATCGACGGGCAGGATCTGCGCAGCGTCACGCAGGACAGCCTGCACGCCGCCATCGGGATCGTGCCGCAGGACACGGTGCTGTTCAACGACACGCTTTACTACAACATCGCCTACGGCCGCCCCGAGGCCACCCGCGAGGAGGTCCATGCCGCCGCCCGCGCCGCACATCTGCACGCCTTCATCGCGGACCTGCCCGACGGCTATGACACCCAGGTCGGCGAACGCGGGCTGAAACTGTCAGGCGGCGAGAAACAGCGCGTCGGCATTGCCCGCACCCTGCTGAAGAATCCGCCCATCGTGCTGCTGGACGAAGCCACCAGCGCGCTGGACACCGCAACCGAACGCGACATTCAGGACAGCCTGCGCGCCATTGGCGAGGGCCGCACGGTCATCACCATCGCGCACCGCCTGTCCACGGTTGTCGAGGCCAAGGAGATCGTGGTTCTGAAGCAAGGGCTGGTGGTCGAGCGCGGCTCGCACGCCGAGTTGCTGGCCCGGCAGGGGCAATACGCGGCCATGTGGCAGGCGCAGGTGGACACCGAACAAGGAGACAAACAGACATGAAGGTTGCGCATTTCATCTGCAAGCGGTCGGACAACGGCCCCGGACTAAAAAACGTCGAAATTCTGGACAAGACGGACGGTACCTGGCGCTCGGGAAAATGGGACATGTCCCTCGACGACGCCCGGTCACTGATCGACGGGCGGATCTATCTGCATGAAACCAAGGCCAGTCCCAGCGCCTTCGGAGGCACGGTGATCGATGTCGAACCGGTGCACGACAGCACCCTGGCCCATCCCGACCGTGTCTGGTTTATTTTCCGGCCGAGCCTTGAAGACAAGGGCGTCGATTGGCGAGGGAAAGATCACGCGATGGCCAGCTATGGCGGCATCGTCGAAGTTTGAACCGCGCATCATTCCCCGGATGAAGAAGGGCGGCCCCGCAAGGCCGCCCTTTTTTGTGTCTATTCCGCCGCGCGCAATGGGGGCGATCCGTGCGGCTCGATCCGCGTGGCCTGGTCCCGCCCGGCCACGTCCCAGATGATCTCCGAGGATTTCATCTTGGCGGCCTTGCGGCGCAGCATCCAATCCTCGGCAGCGCGTGACCCGCGTCCGCCGGTTACCCGCGCCAGCATCCGGAACAGGGCGTTGACATAGGTCCAGAACCACACCCGCAGCGCCAGCAGGGCCGGGGTGACCACCAGCGTCAGCATGGTCGCGACGCCAAGGCCAAAGACCACCGCCGTGGCCAGCTGCTTCCACCACAGCGCCGTAGGGCTGTCGAGTGTCGAGCCGCCGCCAAGGAAGTCCAGCGACAGGCCGAACATCATCGGTGTCAGGCCCGCCATGGTGGTCAGCGTGGTCAGCAGCACCGGGCGAATGCGGGTTTCGGCGGTGCGGATGATCGCCTCGATCCGCGGCATGTAGCGGCTGTATTCCTGATAGGTGTCGATCAGAACGATGTTGTTGTTCACCACGATCCCGGCCAGCGCGACAATCCCGGTGCCGGTCATGATGATCGAGAACGGCTGGTTCATCACCAGCATCCCGATCAGCACGCCGGTGGTGGACAGGATCACCGCCAGCAGCACCAGAACCGAGTTGTAGAAGCTGTTGAACTGCGCCAGCAGGATGATGAACATCAGCCCCAGCGCCCCGGCGAAGGCATTGCCCAGGAAGGCCTGGCTTTCGGCCTGATCCTCCTGATCGCCGGTCCATTCCCAATCCACGCCCGCGGGCAGCGGACGGTCGTTCTGCAGCCACTCGGTCAGCGCCGCGATGCGTTCGTTGGCGGTGATTGGCTGGCCCGCGTCATTGGTCAGCCCCGGCAGCACATCGGCCTTGATGTCATAGTATCGCTTCTGGTCGACGCGATTGATCTCGGCCAGTTTCTTGACCGGGGTGATGGTGATGAAATTGGCCAGCGGCACCAGCCCATCGACGGTGCGCACGCGCAGGGTGTCCAGCGTGGACAGCACGCGGTCCTGTTCAGGCAGGCGCACGCGGATGTCGATTTCCTCGTCCGAGCTGTCGACGCGCATGGTGTCCAGCAGCACGCCGCGTGTCACCAGTTGCACCATGGTGCCGACGGTGGCCACATCGGCCCCGAAACGTCCGGCCTTTTCCACGTCCACGTCGATCTGCCAGTCGATGCCGGGCAGGGGCAGCGTATCCTCGATGGCGGTGATGCCTTCCATCGATTGCAACTTGGTGCGGACGGTTTCGATGGATTGCTCCATCGGCGCCCAATCCGTGCCGGTGACGCGCAGATGCACCGGTTTGCCCGAGGACGGACCGCGCGACAGGTCCAGAACTTCGGTCTGGATGCCGGGGATCTGGTCCAACTGGGCCTGAAGACGCGCCAACACCGCGTCGCCGTCGTAATAGGGATCGACCTCTTCGCGCAGGAACAGCTGTTTGAACCAGCCGCCTTCTGCCGCAACACGGGGGCGGTCGTTCCACGGAGTGATCTCGATCTGGACCTGACCCACGGTGTCATTGGGCGCTTCGCCGCCGCCGGTGTTCTGGTTCAGCCCGCCGTCACCGGCAAAGGCAAAGGCGCTGTCGACACCATCGGTGGCCAGCACCACCTGTTCGACCTCGTTGACCAGCGCGTCGCGCTCGTGCAGCGACAGGTTGCCCCGCGCCTTGACATAGATGATCGCCTGCTCGGGCTCGCTTTCCACGAAGAACTCGACGCCGTTGTTGTTCTCGCCGAAGTAGGAAAACACCGACATGACGATGAAGCCGACACCGACGATGGTGACCACCGGCATGATCGGATTGCCGGCGATGAAGGTGATGAACCGGCCAAACGGCGTGCGGCGATAGCCGGCGCGGATCTTGCGCTCGCTCCGCGATGGTTTGACGGCGGCCATGGCAATAGAGGCAAAGGAGGTGCCCACCGAGAACAGGATCAATCCGGGCAGCACACCCATGATCCCCGACGGTGCCCCGTCCCCCAGCAGATAGGCGGGGTTCAGAAGCTGCATCGCGCCCATAAAGGCCAGGTACAGGCCCACCGGCACAAGCACGATCCGCAGCAGCAGCGGCCAGCGGCGCAGCCCGTCTGAAATGTGGCCATAGGAGCGCGCCAGACGTCCCGACACGCCGCCCATGACCGGAAGGTAGACCAGCGCCACCACCAGCGAGGCCGACAGCACGAAAATCAGCGTTACCGGCAACATGCCCATGAATTCGCCCGGAACGCCGGGCCAGAACAGCATCGGCAGGAAGGCGCACAAAGTCGTCGCGGTCGAGGACACAACCGGCCAGAACATGCGCTTGGCGGCTTCCACATAGGCGTGCATCGGGCCGGTGCCTTCGGAAATGCGCCGGTCGGCGTATTCCACCACCACGATGGCCCCGTCCACCAGCATCCCCACGGCCAGGATCAGGCCGAACATCACGATGTTCGAGATCGAGATCCCCATCACCGCCAGCAGTGCGAAACACAGCAGGAACGAGGTCGGGATGGCAAAGCCCACCAGCAGCGCCGGACGCGCGCCCAGCGAGGCCAGCACCACGATCATCACCAGCGCGATGGCGGTCAGGACCGAACCTTCCAGCTGCTTGACCATGGAATCCACTGTGGTGGACTGGTCGTTTGACGTGGTGACCGACACCGCGTTCTGCAATTCGGGCGGCCAGGTCTCGACCTCGGCGGAGACCTCGGCGCGGACCAGTTCAGCGGTGTCGATCAGGTTGAAGCCCTTGCGCTTGACCACCTGCAACGCCACCGTCTGCTCGCCGTTGAACCGGGCGGTGCCGGCACGGTCTTCAAAGGTCAGGCGGATGTCGGCCACGTCGTTCAGCGTTACCACCCGGTCGCCGTTGGTCTTGACCGGCAGGTTGAACACGTCGCGGCTCTCGTCGAAGGACGAGGGGATCTTGACCGAAAACGCACCGCTTTCCATTTCCAGTTCGCCCGCGGCGATCAGTTGGTTGTTGTTAACCACCGCGTTGACCAGATCGGCGGCGGTGATGTTATAGGCTTCCAGGCGCACCGGATCGATGATGACTTCCAGCATCTCGTCGCGATGCCCGGCCAGCGGCGCCTCGAGGATGGCTTCCAGCCCTTCCAGACGATCCTGAAGATCCTTGGACAGGTGCAGCAACTGACGCTCGGGCACATTGCCGGTCAGGCTGACGATGATGATCGGAAATTCCGAGAAGTTGATCTCGTTGATCGAATACTTGTCCGCCCCCTCGGGGAACTTGCCCTCGGCCGTGTTCATGGAGGCGCGCACGTCGGCCAGGGTCTTGGACTTGTCCCAGCCGAACTCGAACTCCAGCCCGACACCGGCATAGCCTTCAGAGGCGGTCGAGGTCATGGATTTCAGGCCGTCCAGATCGGACAGTTCGGTTTCCATGGTCTTGACCAGCAGTTTTTCGCTGTCCTCGGCGGAAATCCCGCTGAACGGCACCGAGACGAAAATGGCCGGAATTTCGATGTCCGGCTCGCCTTCCTTGGGCAGTTTGGAATAGGCAAAGCCCCCTACGGCAAGCGACAGGACGATGAAGGCCATCACCATCCGGGCGCGGGCGGCAGCCCAGTCGACGATACCGGTCATGCGTTGCTCCCACGCTTGCCGATTTTCACGCGCACGCCCTCGGTCACGTATTCCTGGCCCACGGTGATGATCGCGGCCGTGTCAGGAACGCCGGTGATGATGACGCCCTCCAGCGTGTCGCGTTCAATGCGCACCGGGTAGAATTGCACCACGTCATCGTCACCGACCACGCGCACGCCCATGGTGCCGTGATCGTTCAGGGTCAGGGCCGAGGCGGGGATCAGATGCGCCTTCACGCCGTCCGCGGCGATGGCGATATTGGCGGTCAGCCCGTCGCGGATGCTCAGGTCATCGTTTTCCACCGAGACCTCGACCCGGAAGGTGCGGGTCTGCGGATCGGCCGAGCGGGCGATAAAGGTGACACGCCCCGTGACCTCGCGGCCCGTGGACAGGCGCGCCTGCGCCATCGCGTCCAGCTTGACGGCATCAACCATGGTTTCGGGCAGATAGGCCACGATCTTGATCGGGTTGAGCTGGATCACCGTCGCGCAATGGGCCCCGGCCTGCATCAGGCTGCCCAGTTCGGCGGTGTCGCTTTCCAGCAGGCCAGCGAAAGGCGCGGTGATTTTCAGACGGTCGATCTCGGTGTTCGCTGCCTCGACGGCGGCCTGCGCGGATTGCAGGGTCGCTTTGGCACCCACGGCACGGGTTTCCGAAGCAAAGCCGCCTTCGGCCAGCTTCGACGCGGCGGTGTTGGAGATTTGTGCTTCGGCCAGACGGGCTTCGGCCTCGGCCAGTTGTGCAGGCCGCGTGCCGGGATCGATCTCGCACAACACGGTGCCCGCTTCGACAAAGGTGCCCTTCTGAAGGGGGGGCGAGATCACCAACCCGCTGATTTGCGATTTCACTTCGATCTCGCGGTCGGCCTGGGTCTGGCCGCGCAGCACCACCGAGGTCTCGACCAGATCGGCAACACTGTCCAGAACCACCACAGAAACCAGTTCGGCTTGCGTCATGTCACCGGCAATCGAGGTCGGGGCCTCGGGTGTCGCTTCGGGCATCCCTGCGGCCTGTGCGTCCTCGGGCGGCTTCCCGGCAATGGCCAGAACCCGGTCCCGCTCGAACACGATGGCGTACAGGGCGATACCGACCACAATCGCCGTCAGAATGGAAAGAAACCTCATCGTACAACCTATTTCGTGTTCATATACAGGACAATCAGGGCGCAGCATGGCTGCTGAACCGACCAGTTTAGATTAGGGCGAGTTGCCCCTGTCTTCAAGGTATGTAGCACGCAGAATTCCAAGGAAAGAGGTGTGGCCATGACCCCTTGACCTTGGCAAAGCGGTCAACGACACGTAGAACCCGATCCATCCGCTTGTGGAGGCAGGAAATTGAGCCAGGCAGACAGCTTTATCGAAGAGGTCACGGAAGAGGTCCGTCGCGACCGTCTTTTCGCATTGGCCCGCAAATACGGCTGGATTCCGATCCTTGCTGTGGTTCTGATCGTGGCCGGCGCCAGCTACGTGGAATGGCAAAAGGCCCGCGAACAGGCGGCAGCCGAAGCTTTGGGCGACTCGATCTTCAGCGCGCTGGAGCGGGACACGGCGCTGTCGCGCCTGACTGCGCTGGAAAGCATCGATGTCGAAGGCGACGCCAAGTCGCTGGTGGCGCTGCTGGCGGCCTCTGAAGCCGCGCAGGTGGATGCCCAACGGGCCGGTGCCTTCCTAAAGTCGGTGATCGACACGCCGGAGCAGCCGCAGATCTATCGCGATCTGGCCGCGCTGAAACTGGCGGGACTGACCGACTATCCGCTGATGACCGCCGACCGGATTGCCCTGCTGGAACCGCTGACCGCCCCCGGCGCGCCGCTGCGTCTGCTGGCGCAGGAACAGATTGCCTTGCTGCAGATGGAGCGCGGTGAAACCGATCTTGCCCGCGATCTGCTACAACAGGTGTCCGATGATGCCGGCACCGGCTTTGCCCAACGGCAGCGGATCGAACAGATCCTGATCGTGCTGGGTCCCGCCGACGGAGATTCGTGATCTTGATTCGGACCGAAACGAGTGTTTCGAGACGCCCGCGCGGGCGCTCGCTTGCCCTGCTGGCCTGTGTGCTGGCCGGTGTGACCGCCTGTGGTCCGGATGAAGAACTGTTGCCCGGCGACCGCTTCGACCTGCGCGACGTGGATGAAGCGCAAAGCGCCTATGCCGAATCCGTCAGCGACGGCAGCCTTGCCAACCAGCAGGAACCGGCGCCGCTGCCCAAGGTCATCCCGAACGCCCCCTATACGGTGACCGGCGAAAGCCGCGCCACCGGCTTGCCCGGCGCACGCGCCAACGCAGACTGGCCGACGGTCAACGGCTCCAACACGCATCAGATCACGCAGCCCGCGCTGGGATCGCCGCTGACCCAGGTCTGGCGCACCAAGATCGGGTCGGCCAGCACGCGCCGCGCGCGGATGACCGCCGATCCGGTGGTGGGCGGGGGCCGGGTTTTTACCCTGACCGCCTTTGCCCAATTGCAGGCCACCGCGCCCAGCGGCGCGGTGCTGTGGCAGCGCGACCTGACACCGGAAGGCGAACGTCCGGGCGAGGCCGCGGGCGGCGGTGTCACCTATGCCGACGGGCGGCTTTATGTGAATTCGCCCTACGGGCGCCTTCAGGTCATCGACGCGACCAGCGGCACCCCGATCTGGGAACAACGGCTGGGCTCGGTCCCAAATGGCGCGCCCGTGGTCTCGGGCGGGATCGTCTATTTGACCACCCGCGACAGCCAGGCCTGGGCCATCGACATCAGGAACGGCCGGGTTCTGTGGCAGGTGCTGGCGCAGGAATCGGGCTCGGTCGTGAACTTCGGGGCGACCCCGGCGGTGACCAGCCGGTCGGTGATCTTCCCCTTCGGCTCCAATGACGTGATCTCGGTGCTGCGGCAGGGCGGGGTGCGGCTGTGGTCCACCACCGTGTCGGGGCAGCGCCCGGGGCGCGCCTATACGGCCGTCAGCGACATCAGCGCGTCACCGGTCGTCGTGGGCAATCGCCTGTATGTCGGCACCAACAATGGCCGTCTTGCGGCGCTGGATGCTGCCTCGGGCGAACGCATCTGGACCGCACAGGATGGCGCGGTCAGTGCGGTGTGGCCCGAAGGCAATTCGATCTACTTCCTGTCCGATCAGGCCGAACTGATCCGGATCAACGCGGCAGACGGCAAGAAGATCTGGTCAGCGACGCTGCCGCTGTTCACCAAGGACAAGGTGAAAAAGCGGCGCGGGGTCTTTGCCCATTACGGCCCGGTTCTGGCCGGCGGGCGTCTGATCATTGTGTCCAGCGACGGCTTGCTGCGCGAGGTTGATCCGGCTTCGGGACAACTTCTGCGCACCATTGATCTGGGCGCGCCGGCGGCGGTCAACCCGATCGTGGCGGGCCGGACTCTGTATGTTGTCACCACCGATGGACAGCTACACGCTTTTCGTTGACGCGCGAAGGGTGTAAGGCTGCGCGCCTGAGCGCAGTCAGCGGAGTCGCAGATGTTCACCCTAGCCATCGTGGGCCGCCCCAATGTGGGCAAATCCACCCTGTTCAACCGGCTTGTCGGCCGGAAGCTGGCGTTGGTCGATGATCAGCCCGGTGTGACCCGTGACCTGCGCGAAGGCGAGGGCCGCCTGGCCGACCTGCGCTTTACCGTGATCGACACCGCCGGTCTGGAGGAAGTCACCGACGACAGCCTGCAAGGCCGCATGCGCCGCCTGACCGAACGCGCCGTCGACATGGCCGATGTCTGCCTGTTCATGGTCGACGCGCGCACCGGCATCACGCCGTCGGACGAAGTGTTCGCAGATATCCTGCGCCGCCGCGGCCGCCGCGTGATCCTGGCGGCCAACAAGGCCGAAGGCTCTGCCGCCGACGGTGGCGTCATCGAAGCCTATTCGCTGGGATTGGGAGAGCCGCTGCGGGTGTCCGCCGAACACGGCGAGGGCATGAGCGAGCTGATGTCGATTCTGCGCCCGATCTCGGAGGAGTTCGAAGAACTTGCGGAACGCACCGCCCCCGAGACCGAAGTTGCTGTTGATGAGCACGGGGTTGCCGATCTGGACAAGGGCAAGCCCATGCAGATCGCCGTGGTGGGCCGTCCCAATGCCGGAAAGTCGACGCTGATCAACCGGCTGCTGGGCGAGGATCGCCTGCTGACCGGACCCGAGGCCGGGATCACCCGCGATTCGATTTCCGTGCCGATGATCTGGAAGGGCACCCCGGTGCGGATGTTCGACACCGCCGGGATGCGCAAGCGCGCCAAGATCCAGGACAAGGTCGAGAAACTGTCAGTGTCCGACGGGCTGCGGGCGGTGAAATTCGCGGAAGTCGTGATCGTGCTGCTGGATGCGGATATTCCCTTCGAACAGCAGGATCTGCGCATCGCCGATCTGGCCGAACGCGAAGGCCGGGCCGTGGTGATCGCTGTCAACAAATGGGATGCGGTCGAAGACCGGCAGGCGCGGCTGGCCGAATTGAAAGAGGCGTTCAACCGCCTGCTGCCGCAATTGTCCGGCGCACCGCTGGTCACCGTCTCGGCCCTGACCGGGCGGGGGATGGAGCGGTTGCAGGAGGCGGTGTTCCGCGCGCATGACGTCTGGAACCGCCGGATCCCGACCGCCAAGCTGAACCTGTGGCTGAGTGGAATGCTGGAGGCGCATCCGCCTCCCGCGCCGGGCGGCCGCCGGATCAAGATGCGCTACATGACCCAGGCCAAGACCCGCCCGCCGGGGTTCGTGGTGATGTGTTCGCATCCCGACAAGGTGCCCGAAAGCTACAAACGCTATCTTGTCAACGGGTTGCGCGCCGACTTTGACATGCCCGGCACGCCGATCCGGCTGGTGCTGCGCAGCCAGGCGGACAAGAACCCCTACAAGGACAAGAAGAAAAAGGGGCCCTCGAAGCTGCGCAAGCATCTGGGCCCCAAGCGGGTGGACTGAAATCTGGGCGGCCTTTCGGGGCCGCCCTTTTCTTGGGTCAGACCAGCGTGCCGTCGGCGGCCAGCCGGGTCTTGCCGCCCAGATAGGGATGCAGGCATGCGGGCAGATCGACACTGCCATCGGCTTGCTGACCGTTTTCCAGAACCGCGATCAATGTGCGGCCTACGGCCAGCCCAGAGCCATTCAGCGTGTGTACGAACTCGGGCTTGCCGCCGCCTTCGGGACGGAAGCGGGCGTTCATGCGGCGCGCCTGGAAGGCACCGCAATTGGACACCGACGAGATCTCGCGATAGCTGCCCTGGCCCGGCAGCCAGACCTCGATGTCATGGGTGCGCACCGCGCCGAACCCGGTGTCGCCCGAGCACAGCACCACGGTACGATAGGGCAGGCCCAGCCGTTCCAGAATATCCTCGGCACAGCGGGTCATGCGGTCGTGTTCGTCGGCGGAAGTCTCGGGCCGGGTGATCGACACCATCTCGACCTTCTCGAACTGGTGCTGGCGCAGCATGCCGGCGGTGTCGCGGCCCGCTGATCCGGCTTCTGAGCGGAAGCACTGGGTGTGGGCGACGTAGCGGCGCGGCAGTGAGGCGTCATCGACGATCAACCCGTTGACGATATTGGTCAGCGTCACCTCGGCGGTGGGCACCAGCCACCAGCCTTCGCGGGTCTGGTAGCTGTCCTCGCCGAACTTCGGAAGCTGGCCGGTGCCATAGAGCATCTCTTCGCGCACCAGCACCGGGGTCCAGGTTTCGGTCAGCCCGTTGTCATCCACATGGGTGTTGACCATGAATTGCGCCAGCGCACGATGGATCCGCGCCACGGCGCCGGACAGCACGACAAAGCGCGCGCCTGACAGCTTGGCGGCGGTTTCAAAATCCATGCCGGGTTTCACGCCGTCCAGATCGAAATGCTCTTTCGGGGCGAAATCCAGCGCACGCGGGGTGCCCCAGCGGCGCAACTCGACGTTCTCGGCTTCGTCGGCGCCGTCGGGGACTTCGGCGTTCAGGATGTTGGGCAGGGACATCAGCAGGTCACGCAGGTCTTCGTCCGCGGCCTTTGCGGCGGCATCCAAGTCCGCGATCTCGGTTTTCTTGGCGGCGACCAGGTCGCGGAGGCGGGAAAATTCGTCCTCATCCCCGCGCGCCTTGGCGGCGCCAACCTGTTTGGAGGCGGCGTTGCGCTCGGCCTGGGCGGTTTCCGAGGCGGTGATCTTCTCGCGCCGCGCGCTGTCGAGCGCCAGAACCTGGGCGGAAACGCCGGACAGGCCGCGGCGTTCCATGGCGGCGTCGAAGGCATCGGGGGTGTCGCGGATGAAGCGGATATCGTGCATGGGTCTTTCCGTCTGGCGAGGTCCGGGGGCCTTATGGACGAGATCGACGGGCGGGCCAAGGGTGGTTTGTGGACTGCCCGCTCAGCTGCAGCCCGTTGCGCGGTTGCGAGGTCGCGCCGTGAGTATTTTTGCCAAAAAGAAGTCAGGGGCGCGGGCGCAGCGCGGCCGCAGGACGCGCTGCGCCCGCGCCCAACGGGAGAAAGCGCGCCCTCGGGGCGCTGACGACGGGCGGGAGGGCACCGCTGTCGGGGGCAGGGCGCGGCCAACTGACCCCACCGCAACGGCAGGTCGGGATCGCCTTGCCAATGGCGCGGGCTGTGCCTAGGTTGCGCGCTAATTCCGGGGCCGGGTGCCGGCCTGCTCACATCTAGGAGATCCCATGTCCGCACGTTTTGCCACGGCCGCTCTGGTCGCCATCGCCGCTACGCCCGCTTTCGCGCAGGCGGGCGGGCCGATGGGCGCCATTTCCAGCTTTGTCCCCCTGATCCTGATCTTTGCCATCATGTACTTCCTGCTGATCCGTCCGCAGCAGAAGAAAGTGAAAGAGCATCAGAAGATGGTTCAGGCGCTGCGCCGGGGCGACCTGGTCGTCACCCAGGGCGGCATCATTGGCAAGGTCGTCAAGGTCAAGGACGACGGCGAGCTTGAGGTCGAACTGGCCGAAGGCGTGAAAGTGCGCGTCATCCAGAGCACCATCGCCCAGGTTCTGAGCAAAACCGAACCGGCCAACAACTGAAGCTGAGCCCCCCGGGGGCCGCGGAGCGCGTTCATGTTACAGATTAGCCTCTGGAAGCGGGTGGTCATCTGGGCGGTGGTGGCCGCCGGGTTGATTCTGGCGCTTCCCAACCTGTTCTACGGACGGGTGGAAGTTCACAATGACGCGCTGGCGGCCATCGAGGCGCAGGGTGGGGTGGCAACGCCCGAGCAGGAAGCGGACGCCGGTTTCTGGCCGTCGTTCCTGCCCTCGGGGATTGTCAATCTGGGGCTTGATCTGCGCGGCGGTGCGCATCTGCTGGCCGAGGTCCATGTCGAGGATGTCTATGCCGACCGTCTGGACGGCATGTGGCCCGAGGTGCGCAACGCATTGCGGGCCGAGCGTGCAACCGTCGGCACCATCCGCCGTCAGGACAGCGCCCCGGACGAGTTGCGGGTGCGCATCGGCGAACCTGCCGGCATCGACCGGGCCGTGTCGGTCGCGCGCGATCTGTCCCGGCCCATCGTGTCGCTGACCGGTGTCGGGGCGTCAGACATCGAAGTTTCCGCCGAGGGCAGCGATGTCGTGATCCGTCTGTCGGAGGCGGAGCGCGCAGCCACCGACGCGCGCACCGTTCAGCAAAGCCTTGAAATCATCCGCCGCCGTGTCGACGAAGTTGGCACGCGGGAGCCGACCATCCAGCGCCAGGGCGCGGATCGGATCCTGATCCAGGTGCCGGGTATTGGTTCGGCCGAGGAATTGAAGGGGTTGATCGGCACCACCGCGCGGCTGACCTTCCAGTCGGTCGTGGGCCGCACCACCGATCCCGAAAGCCGTCCCGGTGCCGGCAACGTGCTGATGCCCTCGCTGGACGAGCAGGGCACCTATTACATCGTCGAGGACGCGGTGGTCGTCTCGGGCGAGGAGCTGACCGACGCGCAGCCTGCCTTTGACCAGAACGGGCGCCCGGCGGTGAACTTCCGGTTCAACCCGCAAGGCGCGCGCAAGTTTGGTGAATATACCGCCGAGAACATCGGCAGCCCCTTCGGCATCATCCTGGACGGCGAGGTCATTTCGGCCCCGGTGATCCAGAGCCATATTCCCGGCGGGTCCGGCATCATCACCGGCAACTTCTCGGTCGAGGGGTCCACGGAACTGGCGGTGCTTCTGCGCGCCGGTGCGCTGCCCGCAGGCATGACCTTTCTGGAAGAGCGCACCATCGGTCCCGAACTGGGACAGGACAGCATCGACGCGGGCAAGGTGGCCAGCCTTGTGGCCTTTGCCGGGGTGCTGGTGTTCATGGCGCTCAGCTATGGCCTGTTCGGGTTGATCGCCAACGTTGCGCTCATCATCAACGTCGGGTTGATCTTCGGCCTGCTGTCGCTGATCGGCGCCACACTGACCCTGCCGGGCATTGCCGGGATCGTGCTGACCATCGGCATGGCGGTGGATGCCAACGTGCTGGTGTTCGAGCGGATCAAGGAAGAGCTCAAACGCGCCAAGGGTCCGGCCCGCGCCATCGAACTGGGCTATGAAAAGGCCCTGTCGGCCATTCTGGACGCCAATGTCACCACATTCATCACGGCAGCCATCCTGTTCGTCATGGGCTCGGGCCCGGTGCGCGGCTTTTCCGTGACGCTTGGGCTGGGCATCCTGACCTCGGTCTTCACGGCGATCTTCGTGACCCGTCTGATGATCGTGATCTGGTTCGAACGCCGTCGCCCCAAAGCTCTGGAGGTCTGAGATGCGCCTGAGACTTGTACCCGCCGAGACCAACTGGGATTTCTTCCGCACCTGGAAGATCACCTTCGGCCTGTCGGTGCTGGCCGTTCTGGCGTCCCTCGTCGCCTTCGCGGTGATCGGGCTGAACTATGGCATCGACTTCCGGGGCGGCACCACGATCCGCACCGAAAGCAGCCAGCCCATCGACGTGGCCGCCTATCGGGATGCCATTGCGCCGCTGGGACTGGGCGATGTGTCGATCACCGAGGTCTTTGACGCCGGATTCGGCGAAGACGAACATGTGGCCCAGATCCGGATCGAGGCGCAGGGCGATGGCGATGCCAGCGTCGCCGCCGAAACCGTGCTGGCGGTCGAGGCCGCCTTGCAGGAGTTGGACCCGTCCATCACCTTCCCGTCGGTCGAATCGGTCGGCCCGAAAGTGTCCGGCGAACTGGTGCAATCGGCGGTCCTGGCTGTGGTTCTGGCCATCGGTGCGGTGCTGTTCTACATCTGGTTGCGCTTTGAATGGCAATTCTCGGTCGGCGCCGTGGCCGCGCTGATCCACGATGTGATCGTTACCATCGGCATCTTCTCGGTGCTGCAGATCAAGTTCGACCTGGCGATCATCGCCGCGCTGCTGACCATCGTCGGCTATTCGCTGAACGACACCGTGGTGGTCTTCGACCGGGTGCGCGAGAACCTGATCCGCTTCAAGCAGACAGAGTTGAAGGACGTTCTGAACCTGTCGATCAACGAGACCCTGAGCCGGACGGTGATGACCTCGGTCACCACGCTTCTGGCGCTGATTTCGTTGTTCGTGCTGGGCGGGGATGTGATCCGGGGATTTGTCTTTGCGATGATCTGGGGCGTAGTGATCGGCACCTATTCGTCGATTTTCGTGGCCTCGGCGGTGTTGCTGAAGCTGGGTGTGAAACGCGACTGGTCCAAGCCGGACGCCAAGGCCGGGACGCAGTTCGCCGATATCGATGCCTGATCTGATCTCCCAGGTTCTGGCCTTGCCGGGCTTGGGATGGTTGATCGCGGCTTCCTTCGTTGGGGGAATCGTTCGCGGGTTTTCCGGGTTTGGCACGGCATTGGTGTTCATGCCGGTTGCAGCCCGGTTTCTTGATCCGCTTTGGGCGATCATGGCGTTGATGGTAATGGAAATATTCGGACCCATGCCCAACTTGCCGCGTGCGGCGCGGATCGCCAATCGGCGCGATATCACGCTGATGCTGGGGGCGACGGTGATCACCTTGCCGCTGGGACTGTGGGTTCTGGTGCAGGTGCGGGCCGATGTCTTTGCCTGGGTGGTCTCGGGACTTGCGCTGGTCATGCTGGCCTGCCTGCTGAGCGGGCTGCGTTATCGCGGACCCGTGGGGCCGCGCCTGGTAACCGCCACCGGCGGGATGGCCGGGTTTCTGGGCGGACTGACCGGTATGCCGGGGCCGCCGGTAATCCTGCTGTATCTGGCCGCACCGCATCCGGCGTCGATGGTCCGCGCCTCGATCATGGTTTACCTGTTTCTCTATGATGTGCTGCTGCTCGTGGCGTTGTGGGTGAAAGGGATGCTGGCGCTGGTACCGCTGGGGTTGGGGGTAATCCTGACCGTGCCATCTGTGCTGGGCAACATGCTGGGCGGCTGGATATTCCGACCCGAGCACGAGCGACTGTATCGCGGGGTGGCCTTTTCGGTGATCGGGGCATCGGCCCTGTCCGGGCTGCCGATCTGGAGGTGAGAGCATGCGTCTGAATGAAATCCGCTTTCGCGATGGAATGCCCGTCGAAGGTTATGGCCCCGGCTTTTTCCGGGTTGGTGGCAAGGTGCTGACTGGGGGTCTGCTGCTGTTGCCCGACCATGACCCGGCGATCTGGCAAGGGTATGACGAATTGGACCCGCTGATGGCCGCGGCCGGCGATCTGGATGTGCTGTTCATCGGCACCGGAAGCGAGATGACCTATCTGCCCACCGCCTTTCGCGAGGCCCTTGAAGGGGCAGGGATCGGTCTGGAACCAATGGCCAGCCCGCAAGCCTGCCGCAGCTACAACGTTCTTCTGTCCGAAGGGCGGCGGGTCGGTCTGGCAGCGAGGCCAGTGACGTGACAGGAAGCTGTGTCTACGGATGGTCCATACCGAAACAGGATCTTTGGTCATGCTGAGCGTGCGCGGGGTTTGCGTGGCGCGTGGCGGGGTCCCGGTGCTGGAAGGCGTCGATCTGGATCTTGAGGCGGGACAGGCGCTGGTGCTGCGCGGGCCGAACGGAATCGGCAAGACGACCTTGCTGCGCACCCTGGCGGGCTTGCAGCCGCCGGTCGAGGGCCAGATCGAGATGGCACCGGATCTGGTCGCCTATACCGGCCATTCCGACGGGGTGAAGGCCACCCTGACGGTGGTCGAGAACCTGGAATTCTGGGCACGGGTGTTCGGGCAGGGCGACATTGCCCCGGCACTGGCGGCCTTCGATCTGGAAGGTCTGGTCGAGCGGCAGGCGCAGAATCTGTCCGCCGGTCAACGGCGGCGTCTGGGTCTGGCGCGGCTGATGGTGACGGGACGGCCGATCTGGATGCTGGACGAGCCGACGGTCTCGCTGGATGCGGCCAGCGTGAAGATGTTCGCGGCCTCGGTTCAGGCCCATTGCGCCGCAGGCGGCGCCGCCATCATGGCCACCCACATTGATCTGGGGCTGGACGGGCTGGTGCTGGACCTGTCGCCCTATCGCGCCATTGGCCGGATGTCGGCCGGCGGCTTCGAGGAGGCTTTCGAATGATCGCGCTGCTGCGTCGTGACCTCGTGCTGGCGGTGCGGGCCGGGGGCGGGTTTGGCCTTGGGCTGGCGTTTTTCCTTGTTCTGTCGGTGCTGGTGCCCTTCGGCGTGGGACCAGAGGCCGATGTGCTGGCGCGGATCGCGCCGGGCATCCTGTGGATCGGCGCGCTGCTGTCGTGCCTGCTGTCGCTGGACCGCATTTTCGCGCTGGACTTCGAAGACGGCTCGCTGGATCTGCTGGCCACGGCGCCGGTCCCCCTGGAAGGCGTCTCCGTGGTCAAGGCGCTGGCGCACTGGCTGACCACCGGTCTGCCGCTGACCCTTCTGGCGCCGGGGCTGGGGGTTCTGCTGAACCTGCCGCCCGCGGGCTTTGGCTGGCTGGTGATCTCATTGGCGGTGGGCACCCCGGCGCTGAGCCTGATCGGTGCCTTCGGGGCAGCCCTGACTGTCGGGCTGAAACGGGGCGGCCTGCTGCTGTCACTTCTGGTCCTGCCGCTTTACGTGCCGACACTGATCTTCGGCGCGCAAGTCGCCACGCAGGGGGCCGCGGGCCTTGATGTGGGCACGCCACTGGTGCTTTTGGCCGGGATCAGCGCCGGAACGCTGGCATTGATGCCCTTTGCCGCAGCCGCAGCCCTGCGCATCAATTTGCGCTAACAAGAGGGCTTGCATAGAACAGACCCGTACTCTGTAGCACCGGTTTTTGACATGTCGTTCTGGGAATTCGCGAATCCGAAAAGGTTCATGCAGCTGTCGTCTCGGCTGTTGCCCTGGGTTGCCGGGCTTTCCTTGGCATGTCTGGTCGTCGGGCTGATCTGGGGCTTTTTCTTCACGCCCGAGGATTACCGGCAAGGTTCGACCGTCAAGATCATCTACCTGCATGTGCCGGCCGCCCTGATGGCGATCAACGCCTGGCTGATGATGCTGGTGGCGTCGCTGGTCTGGATCATCCGACGTCACCATGTCAGCGCCCTGGCGGCGCGCGCCGCGGCTCCGGTGGGGCTGACCTTTACCGTGATCGCGCTGATCACCGGGGCGATCTGGGGACAGCCCATGTGGGGCACCTGGTGGGCCTGGGACCCGCGCCTGACATCCTTTCTGATCCTGGCGCTGTTCTACATGGGCTATATTGCCATGTGGGAAGCGGTCGAGAATGGCGACACGGCGGCCGATCTGACCTCGGTCCTGTGCCTTGTGGGGTCGGTCTTTGCCATCCTGTCGCGCTATGCGGTGCTGTTCTGGAACCAGGGGCTGCACCAGGGGGCCTCGCTGTCGCTGGACAAGGAAGAGAACGTGGCCGACGTCTTCTATCTGCCGCTTCTGGTCTGCATCGCCGGGTTTGTCCTGATGTTCCTGGCGCTGGTGCTGCTGCGCACCCGGACCGAGATTCGCGCCCGTCGCCTGAAAGCCCTGCTGAACCGGGAGCGGATGGCATGATGCCCGAACTGGGAAAATACGCCGCCGAGGTCATTTCGGCCTACGCGGTATCGCTGGGCCTTTTGGTCGGATTGGTGGTGCTGAGCCTGCGCCGGAATGCCCGGCTGCGCGACGCCCTTCGGCAAGTGGAAGATCGGCAAAGGAAAACCAATGGCTAGGATGTCTCCCCTGATGGTGGTGCCGCCGGTGGTGTTCGCCGGACTTGCCGCCTTGTTCTTCTTCGGCATGCAGCGGGAAAACCCCGATGCCCTGCCGACAGCGCTGGCCGGCAAGGCCGCGCCTGTGGTGCAGGTCACGCAACTGGGCGACAAGCCGGTGTTTACCGCCGAGATGCTGCAGGAGCCCGGCGTGAAACTGGTGAACTTCTGGGCCAGCTGGTGCGCGCCCTGCCGGGTGGAGCATCCGATCCTTGAAGCGCTGGCCGCCGAGGGCGTGGTGATTCACGGGGTGAACTACAAGGATACCGATGCCAAGGGGTTGGGGTTTCTGGCCGAATTGGGCGATCCCTATACCACGGTCGGGGCTGACGGGTCGGGCCGCATGGGGCTGGAGTGGGGCCTGTATGGCGTGCCGGAGACCTTTGTCATCGACGGCGACGGCCGTATCGTGACCCGTTTTGCCGGTCCGGTGACCGAACGCGCGCTGGAAAGCACCATCCGACCCGCGATGGAGCAGGCGGCGAACTGAGCCTGGTCAAACCGCGCGTCGCAGCCGCGCGCGCTCCCCTTCCAACAGGTCCGTGACATCCGTCTCGGACCGGGCACGCTGCGGGTCAGGGTGCCGCGCGACATGACACAATTCCTTAAATCGGGTGGGCCGCTGGCAAATGACCAGCGTGTTTGCGCGCGATCATGATCGCCGGGCGGGATTCCCGCCCGCCTTGCCGACTGACAATGCCCCAAACGGAAAAGGCACCGTCCAGTGGAACGGTGCCTGATCGACATTTCAGTATCTACTGCGCTGCGTAGGCGGCCCGGAGTTTCAGCTCCGGACCGCCCTTCGTGTCTTAGGCCGACTTGGCGAGGTTGCGCAGCACGTAGTGCAGAACACCGCCGTTCTCGATGTATTCGATCTCGACCGCGGTATCGATCCGGCACTTCAGCGTGATGACCTTCGTGGTGCCATCCGCGTAAGTGATCGTGCAGGGCACGTCCTGCAGCGGCTGGATCGTGTCCAGACCCGAGATCGACACGGTTTCATCACCCTTCAGGCCCAGCGTCTTGCGGGTATCACCGCCGGTGAACTCGAACGGGATGACGCCCATGCCCACCAGGTTGGAGCGGTGGATACGCTCGAAGCTTTCCGCGATCACGGCCTTGACGCCCAGCAGAGCCGTGCCCTTGGCCGCCCAGTCACGCGACGAGCCCGCGCCGTACTGTTCGCCCCCGAAGATCACCAGCGGGGTGCCGGCTTCCTGATGGGCCATCGAGGCGTCGAAGATCGAGGTCTGTTCGCCATCGGGGCCCTTGGTGTAGCCGCCCTCGACGCCGTCCAGCATTTCGTTCTTGATGCGGATGTTGGCGAAGGTGCCGCGCATCATGATCTCGTGGTTGCCGCGGCGCGAGCCGTAGGAGTTGAACTCGCGTACCGGCACCTGACGGTCGATCAGGTATTTCCCGGCCGGGGTGGTGTCCTTGAACGACCCGGCGGGCGAGATGTGGTCGGTGGTGATCATGTCGCCCAGGATCGCCAGAACCTTGGCGTTCTCGATGTTCGAGATCACACCCGGCTCCATGCCCATGCCCTGGAAGTACGGCGGGTTCTGGACGTAGGTCGAGGTCGCGGGCCAGTCGTAGGTCAGGCTGTCGGTGGTTTCGACGCCCTGCCACTTCTCGTCGCCTTTGAACACATCGGCGTATTTCGACTGGAAAGCGTCACGCGTCACGGTTTCTTCGACCAGATCGGCGACTTCCTTCGAGGTCGGCCAGATGTCTTTCAGGTAGACGTCGTTGCCGTTCTTGTCCTGACCCAGCGGCTGGGTGGTCAGGTCGATGTTCATGTCCCCGGCCAGGGCATAGGCGACGACCAGCGGCGGCGAGGCCAGATAGTTGGCGCGCACATCGGGGCTGATCCGGCCTTCGAAGTTCCGGTTGCCCGACAGAACGGAGGTCGCGATGATGTCGCATTCGTTGATCGCTTCGGACAACTCGGCCTGGATCGGACCGGAGTTGCCGATGCAGGTGGTGCAGCCATATCCGACAAGGTTGAAGCCGATCGCATCGAGATCTTCCTGAAGGCCGGCGGCCTCGAGATAGGCCGACACGACCTGCGAACCCGGCGCCAGCGAGGTCTTGACCCAGGGCTTGCGGTTCAGGCCCAGTTCACGCGCCTTGCGAGCAACGAGGCCCGCCCCGATCATGACATAGGGGTTGGAGGTGTTGGTACAGGACGTGATCGAAGCGATGACGATTGTGCCATCGTGGATGGTGTAGTCCTCGCCCTTGACCTTGGCGCGCTTGTGCTTGCCTTTGTCGCCGGGGATGTTGCGCGGTGCGATTGCGCCGCCTTCGTCGGTCCACTCCTTCTTGTCCTCGTCGTCGGCTTTCCAGCCGGGACGCTGACCGGTAATGTATTTGCCAAAGGTCTGCGCAGCGGCGTCGAGGGCCACGTAGTCCTGCGGGCGCTTCGGGCCCGAGATCGCGGGCACGATGGTGCCCATGTCCAGTTCCAGCGTGTCGGTGTAGATCGGGGCATAATCGGCGTCGCGCCAGAAGCCGTTTTCCTTGGCATAGGCTTCAACCAGCGCCACGCGATCTTCGTCGCGGCCGGTGTTGCGCAGGTAGCGCAGGGTTTCGTCGTCGATCGGGAAGAAGCCACAGGTTGCGCCGTATTCCGGCGCCATGTTGGCGATCGTGGCGCGGTCGGCCAGCGGCAGACGATCCAGGCCGTCACCGTAGAATTCGACGAACTTGCCGACAACGCCCTTGGCGCGCAGCAGTTCGACGACCTTGAGAACCAGGTCGGTGCCGGTGGTGCCTTCCATCATGCTTCCGGTCAGCTTGAAGCCGACGACTTCGGGGATCAGCATCGAGATCGGCTGGCCCAGCATCGCCGCCTCGGCCTCGATCCCGCCGACACCCCAGCCCAGAACGGCCAGGCCGTTGACCATTGTGGTGTGGCTGTCGGTGCCGACCAGCGTGTCGGGGTAGGCGACGGTTTCGCCGTTCTGGTCTTCGTCGGTCCAGACGGTCTGGGCCAGGTATTCCAGGTTCACCTGGTGGCAGATGCCGGTTCCCGGCGGCACAACGCGGAAGTTGTTGAAGGCGCTCTGACCCCATTTCAGGAAGGTATAACGCTCCATGTTCCGCTCGTACTCGCGGTCCACGTTCACCTGGAAGGCGCGCGGATTGCCGAATTCGTCGATCATGACCGAGTGGTCGATGACCAGATCGACCGGGTTCAGCGGGTTGATCTTGTTGGCGTCGCCACCCAGGGCAACGATGCCGTCGCGCATGGCGGCCAGGTCAACCACGGCCGGAACGCCGGTGAAGTCCTGCATCAGAACGCGGGCCGGGCGATAGGCGATTTCGCGGGGGTTCTTGCCACCTTTGGCGCCCCATTCGGCGAAAGCCTTGATGTCGTCGACAGAGACGGTGAAACCGTCGTCTTCGAAACGCAGCATGTTCTCAAGCACCACTTTCAGCGCGGCGGGAAGCTTGGAAAAATCCCCGAGGCCTGCGTCTTGCGCGGCGGGGATCGAGTAATATGCGATGGATTTGTCGCCGACGGTAAGGGTCTTACGCGTCTTGGCTGTGTCTTTGCCGACGATGACGGTCATGGAATCTGGCCTCCCAATATCTGACGGGCTCTTGCTGATCGCGGTCCGCCCCGACGAGTCGGAGCGGCGTTGCGCGGGGTCTCGCGCGCTTTGTATACCAATGCACACAATGTGCAACCCCGCCTGAGTGCGACGCTTTTTCTCTCGCGAAACGGTGATTGGCTCACAAGCAAGGGCTGGCCTAATGTGCACCCTTACAGTGTGGGGACGAAACGGGACATGATGATGCGGTTGGCGGTTTTGCTGGTGGTGATTTCGGGATGGCTCAGCCCGGTGGCGGCGCAGCCTCAACCCGGCCCGGTGGTGGTGGAACTGTTCACCTCGCAGGGATGTTCCTCCTGTCCGCCCGCCGACGCCCTGCTGATGGAATTGTCCACGCGCGAGGACGTGCTGCCGTTGGCCCTGCATGTGGATTACTGGGACTATATCGGCTGGCCGGACAAGTTCGCCTCGCCGAAATTCACCAAGCGACAGAAGGCTTACGCGCATCATGCGGGCCGGTCGATGATCTATACACCGCAGATGATCATCGGCGGGCAGACCGATATTGCCGGGTTCAAGCCGGTCGAGACCATGGCCGCGATCAACGCCCACAAGACCCTGGCCAAGCAGGCCGAACTGTCGGTGTCCCGCACCGGGGATCGGCTGGAAGTGTCGATGGCGCCGCATGGCAAGGGGCCGGGCGCCGTGCGCGTGGTCCTGGTGCGCTTCACCCCCCATGCCCGCGTCACGATCCGGGGCGGCGAAAACACGGGGCGCGTGATGGACTATGTCAACATCGTGACCCAATGGACGCCGCTGGCCGAATGGGAAGGCACCGCGCCGGCCCGGCTGGAGGCACCCTATCCGGGTGATGACGAAGGCGCGGTCTTGCTTCAGGCTGACGGCCCGGGGCCGGTTTTCGCGGCGGCCCGCGTGCGCTGAAGCTCGGGCTTCCAGCGCCGGTGAATCCACAACCATTGATCCATATGCGCGCGCACCCGCGCCTCCAGACTGTCGTTGATGGCTTGGGTCATGGTGATTGCATCACTGGGCGGGATTGGTGCCTCGGCAATGATGTCAAACCCGTCCTTTGTGCGGATGCCATAGACCGGGATCAGCAGCGCGCCGTACTTCAGCGCCATCTCGGCCGCAGAGGTTGAGGTCGGGGCGGGCTTGCCGAAGAAATTCACTTCGGCGCCTTCATGGACGAACTGATCCAACAGAATGGCCACGGTGTTGCCCTTGCGCAGGAATCGCAACATCGCGCCCAGACCCTTGCGGCCGCGCGGAAAGACCGGGGCGGCGATGCGGCTGAGCACGGTGTGAAATTCGGTGTCCAGCACCGGATCGTCCACCGGACGATAGAGCGCGCCGATCTGGTGGCCGCGTTGCGCCAATGCGGCGCGGGCGGCGTCGAAATTGCCGAAATGGCCCGAGACCACGATGATCGGCCGGCCCTCGGCGCGGGCCTGGTCCAACGCGGGCAGGCCGGGACCCTGCATCTCGATCTTGGAGATCCGGTCGGTAAATTTTGTCCCCGAGGCAATCTCGATCAACATGCGTCCGGTGTTGGCCGGGACCGCCCGCGACAGGCGCTTGACCTCAGCCGGGTCCATATCCGGCAGAACGTAGTTCAGGTTGTCGATGACCCGTTGATCATAGCGCGCGATGGGGGCCGCGATGCGTGACATCAGCCAGCCCACCACCGGCCCGCGCAGGCCGTAGGGCAGCAGCAGCGGTGCGCGTACCAGCGCCAGAATAGCCCAGCGATGCAAAGGGTTGGGCGCGTCATCCTTGCGGTTCTTCCCCATGGTGTTCCCGTTCCGATCCCAGCCGTTGCCGATGCTATACGCGGGTCGGCAAGGCTGGGCAACGGGGCGGCGCCTATCCCTCGGGGGCGATGAGGGTCAGTTCCCCAGCCTGCTCCATATCGCGGATGGCGCCGACCACCGCAGCCATGGCGGTTTCCCCGTCTTCGGGTTTGACCCGGCCCAGATCCTCGGCATCCTCGCGGATCTGTTCCGACATGCGTTTGGAGATTGAGTTGAGGATGAATTCGGCCGACGCCTGTTCTTTCTCGGACGCCAGCGCGGCGGCAATGGCGATCACCAGTTGTTGCTGATCCACGGCGCGGGTGATCTTGGGAACGTCGCGCGGAGTGATCCGGGTCTCGATGTCGTTGAAGGTGAAGATGGCCTTGCGAACCTGCGTGGCAAAGCTCTCATCCTCCTCCACCAGCCCGTCAAGCACCCGGTCGCGGGTTTCGGCACGCGAGAAGTTCAGCATGGCGCCAACCCGGCTGACAGGTTCTTCCTCGAAGGCTTTCAGTTCTGCCGTGGCGATCTCGGTCGCGATCGCATGGCCGATGGTGCGCACGGTTTCAGGATCGACCGCCCCTGTGGTGGAGACTGCATAGGTGATCCGCCGCGCCAATTCGCCGGGCAGATGGCCAAGGATCGCGGCAGAGGTCGGCACCGGCAGCTTGGCCAGCACCACGGCCGAGGTTTCGATGCTTTCCTTTTGCAGGATCTCGGCCAGTTGCGGCACCTCCAGCCCTTCGATCATCTTCCAGGGATCGCCCTGAACTACGACACCGGTTTGCAACCGAAGACGGCGCAGGGCATCGGGGCTGAGCGCGCCGTTGAGCAACTCAAGCGCGTTTTCGATTCCGCCCGGAAAGGCCGCTCCGACGTCGTTCACATCCTGGATAAATTCCGCGACCACCGCATCGAGGGTGTCCTTGTCGATGCTGCGTAGGGCGCCCATTTCATGGGTCAGTTCGATCTGCAGCGCCTCGGGCAGATCGTCGAGCGAGAATTTCGCGCCCTGTTTCAGAAGCAGCCGGACGATAACGGCGGCCTTCTGCCGTTTGGTCAGGACTTGCCGGGGCCGGCGGGCCGGTATCGGCGGAGCGCCAGCAGGGCTGGAAACAGGTGACTGGGAAACAACAGGTTGAGACATGGACCCTCCGCGTTCTGCAGGTGGGCCGAGCCTAGTCTCAACAGGTTTAATCTGCCGTTACTTGCGGCAGATTATCAGCTTGTGGTGCCGGGGGTGCAGCGTTGCGTCGCGGAATCCCACGTCAAGCCCTGGGCACAGGAGGACGCCCGCTGTTCCTTGCCGTGCTGGCAATAGTCCGCCACGGCAAGCCCGGGCAGGGTGGCCAGCGCCAAGGCCACGATTGCTGTCTTGATCTTCATGATCGACTCCCTTCGTTGTACGACGGAGAATGTAGCACGAAGGGCGCTGGCTTCAAAATTTTCGCCTAACCGAAGACGCGGCTGAAGATCGTATCGACGTGCTTGGTGTGATAGCCAAGGTCGAACTTGTCTTCGATCTCGGCCACGGACATCACCGCGGTCACATCCGGATCGCCCTTCAGTTCTTCCATGAAATCAGCGCCTTGTTCCCAGACCTTCATGGCGTTGCGCTGAACCAGACGATAGCTGTCTTCGCGGCTGACACCTTTCTGGGTCAGGGCCAGCAGCACGCGCTGCGAATGCACCAGACCGCGGAACTTGTTCATGTTGGCGATCATGTTGTCGGGATAGATCACCAGCTTGTCGATCACCATGGTCAGGCGCGCCAATGCGAAATCCAGCGTGATGGTGGTGTCGGGGCCGATGTTGCGTTCCACCGAGCTGTGCGAGATGTCGCGCTCGTGCCAGAGCGCCACGTTCTCCATCGCCGGAACCACGGCCATGCGCACCAGGCGGGCCAGACCGGTCAGGTTCTCGGTCAGCACCGGGTTGCGCTTGTGCGGCATCGCCGAAGAGCCCTTCTGACCTTTCGAGAAGAACTCTTCAGCTTCCAGAACCTCGGTGCGCTGCATGTGGCGGATCTCGGTGGCGACGTTCTCGATGGAACTGGCCACCACGCCAAGGGCGGCGAAGAAGGCGGCGTGCCGGTCGCGTGGGATCACCTGGGTCGAGATCGGCTCGACCTCGAGCCCCAGCTTGGCGCAGACGTGTTCCTCGACCGCCGGGTCGATGTTGGCGAAGGTGCCGACCGCGCCGGAGACGGCACCGGTGGCGATCTCCATCCGGGCTTTCTTCAGGCGGTTCAGGTTGCGATCCATCTCGGCGTAGAAGCGCGCGAAGGTCAGGCCCATGGTGGTCGGCTCGGCATGGATGCCATGGCTGCGGCCGATGCGGATGGTCATCTTGTGTTCCATCGCGCGACGCTTCAGGGCGGCCAGCAGTTTTTCCATGTCGGCGATCAGGATGTCGGCGGCGCGGACCAGCTGCACGTTGAAACAGGTGTCCAGCACGTCGGAACTGGTCATGCCCTGATGCACGAAGCGGGCTTCATCATTGCCGATGATCTCGGCCAGATGGGTCAGGAAGGCGATGACGTCATGTTTGGTGACGGCCTCGATCTCGTCGATGCGGTCGACGTTGAATTCCACGTCCTTGGCTTTCCAGACGGCCTCGGCGTTTTCCTTCGGGATCACCCCCAGTTCGGCCTGGGCGTCGCAGGCGTGGGCCTCGATCTCGTACCAGATCCGAAACTTGGTTTCCGGGGACCAGATGGCGACCATCTCGGGACGGGAATAGCGGGGGATCATGGGCGCGCCTTTCAGGAATGTCGTGGAATCGCGGTCTACCTAGACAAAGCAGGACGCGGCGGCAAGGCGGCAAGGGTTCTGTGCCTGCGGCGAATGCGGTAGGGCTGGTGCTGAACAAGTGTGAAAGGCCCCAAGATGGCAAAGCAGTTTCCCCGCCTGACCGAAGCATTCCGGACATTCATCGCCCGGCAGCACATCTTTTTCGTGGGCACCGCCGCGCGCGAGGGGCGGGTGAACGTCTCGCCCAAGGGCATGGACAGCCTGCGGGTGCTGGATGACAACCGGCTGTTGTGGCTGAACCTGACCGGCAGCGGCAATGAAACCGCAGGCCACCTGCGCGATACCAACCGGATGACGCTGATGTGGTGCGCCTTCGACGGCAAGCCGCTGATCCTGCGGGTCTATGGACAGGCGCGCGCGATCCATGATTTCGATGCGGATTGGGACTGGGCCTATGGCCATTTCCCGGACGTGGCGGGCGCCCGGCAGGTCTTCGATCTGCGGATCGATCTGGTGCAAAGCTCGTGCGGGATGGGGGTGCCGCTGATGGACTTTGTCGAAGATCGCGCGGACGACCAGCTGGTCGCGCATTTCGTTGCACTTGGCCCGGACGGCACTCAGGCCTATCAAGAGCGCAAGAACCGCCAGACAATCGACGGGGCGCCTACCGGGATCAGGCCCGACGCGGGCTGAGCCCGGAAACGAGAAAGCCCCGGCCGATGCCGGGGCTTTCCTGTTGGTCGCGGGGCCGCTGGATCAGCGGTTTTCCACGTCGATGTAGTCACGCTCGGTAGCACCCATGTAAAGCTGACGCGGACGGCCAATGCGCTGCTCGGGATCGCCCAGCATTTCCTTCCACTGCGAGATCCAGCCCACGGTGCGCGACAGCGCGAAGATCGGGGTGAACATCGAGGTCGGGAAGCCCATGGCCTCAAGGATGATGCCGGAATAGAAGTCCACGTTCGGGAACAACTTCTTTTCGGCGAAGTACGGATCGGCAAGGGCGGCCGCTTCCAGCTCCTTGGCCACCTGCAGGGTCGGGTTGTCCTCGATGCCCAGCAGATCCAGCACCTCGTCGGCCGATTGCTTCATCACCTTCGCGCGCGGGTCGAAGTTCTTGTACACGCGGTGACCAAAGCCCATCAGGCGGAACGGATCGTTCTTGTCCTTGGCGCGGGCGATGTATTCCGGAATGCGATCCGGGGTGCCGATTTCCTTCAGCATCTCCAGGCAGGCCTGGTTGGCGCCGCCATGGGCCGGACCCCAGAGGCAGGCGATGCCGGCCGCGATGCAGGCGAACGGGTTGGCGCCCGAGGAAGAGGCCAGACGCACGGTCGAGGTCGAGGCGTTCTGCTCGTGATCGGCGTGCAGGGTAAAGATCCGGTCCATGGCGCGGCTCAGGATCGGGTTCACTTCGTATTCCTGGGCGGGCACGGCAAAGCACATGCGCAGGAAGTTCGAGGCATAGTCCAGATCGTTGCGCGGATACACGAAGGGCTGGCCCACGTGATACTTGAACGCCCAGGCAGCGATGGTCGGCATCTTGGCGATCAGGCGGATCGAGGCGACTTCGCGCTGCCACGGATCGGCAATATCGGTGCTGTCATGGTAGAAGGCCGACATTGCGCCAACGATCCCGACCATGATGGCCATCGGATGCGCGTCGCGGCGGAAGCCCGAGAAGAAGTTGCGCATCTGCTCGTGCAGCATGGTGTGCTGGGTGACACGACGCTCGAAGTCTTCCAGCTGGGTGCCCGTGGGCAGTTCGCCGTACAGCAGCAGATAGCAGACTTCCAGGTAGTGCGACTTGGCCGCAAGTTGGTCGATCGGATAGCCCCGGTGCAGCAGCACGCCTTCTTCGCCGTCAATATAGGTGATGGTCGAACGGCAGGCCGCAGTCGAGGTGAACCCCGGATCGTAGGTGAAGACGTGGCCCTGACCGTAGAGCGAGCTAATGTCAACGGCATCCGGCCCGATGGAGGGCGAGTGAAGCGGCAACTCCAGTGTGGTGTCGCCGAAACTCAGGGTCGCGGTCTTAGTCGTGTCAGCCATGATTGTCCCTTTGTATGACGCGCGGCACGCGCTAGTCGTATCGCTCGTGTCTGTCGGTGACCAAGGCCGGAAATCGGCCTTAGCCAGTCACATCTGCCAGCCGGGCCAGAGTCTCGTCCCGCCCGATGACCAGCATCATGTCAAAAACGCTTGGGGATACAGCGCGACCAGAAAGCGCGGCCCGCAAAGGCTGTGCGATCTTGCCCATCTTGATGTCCCCTGCCTCTGCAAACGCTGTTACAGTTTCCTCCAGCGCATTGCGCGACCAACTAGCATTTTGCAGATGCGGCGTCAATTCTTTCAGTATACCAATGGATACCGGATCGAGCGTCTTGGCCGATTTCGCGTCAAGTTCCAGGGGCCGCTCCGCCAGTACGAAATGCGC
Source organism: Meridianimarinicoccus sp. MJW13 (assembly GCF_014901205.1). GTDB lineage: Bacteria > Pseudomonadota > Alphaproteobacteria > Rhodobacterales > Rhodobacteraceae > Meridianimarinicoccus. The sequence goes on along the minus strand of NZ_JACNMU010000006.1, from coordinate 116,309 downwards.
TTTTTCAAGAAGTTGCGGTATGGTCTTCGCGCGATCCTTGAGGCAATAGAGCGCAGCCCCCAGACCCTCGACCTGAGTGGGCGTGAGGCGATCTGCCCCGGTCACATTCAAATATGCCTCAATTTCATGCAACAGTGCAGCATCGTCTGTCATGGCCATCTGGTGACCGCAGATGTTTTCCAGCTTCTTGAAGTCGAACCGGGCCGGGGATTTGCCGATTCCATCCAGATCGAACCACTCCAGCGCCTGTGCCGTGGTGAAAACCTCGTCGTCGCCGTGGCTCCAGCCCAGCCGTGACAGATAGTTGCGCATGCCTTCGACGGGATAGCCCATCTTCTGGTATTCATCGACGCCAAGCGCGCCGTGACGCTTGGACAGTTTCTTGCCGTCAGGGCCGTGGATCAGCGGAATATGTGCCCAGACCGGCAGCGGCCAGCCCATGGCCTGATAAACCAGTGTCTGACGCGCCGCATTGGCCAGGTGGTCGTCGCCCCGGATCACATGGGTGACGCCCATGTCGTGATCGTCCACCACCACGGCCAGCATGTAGGTCGGCGTTCCGTCCGAACGCAGGCAGATCATGTCGTCCAGCTCGGAATTGCGGAAGGTGACCTTGCCCTGCACCTGATCGTCGATCACCGTCTCTCCGTCGCGCGGAGCCTTCAGGCGGACCACATAGGGCGCGTCCGGGAAGGTGGCCGGGTCGGCGTCGCGCCACGGCGAGCGGAACAGGGTCGATTTGCCCTCGGCACGGGCGGCATCCCGGAAGGCGGCGATCTCTTCCTGCGGCGAGAAGCACTTGTAGGCATGGCCAGAGGCCAGCATCGCATGGGCAACCTCGGCATGGCGGTCGCCGCGCGCGGCCTGGCTGATGACCTCGCCGTCATGATCCAGCTTCAGCCAGGACATGCCGTCCAGAATGGCCTGCGTCGCCTCGGGGGTCGATCGGGCGCGGTCGGTATCCTCGATCCGCAGCAGGAACTGGCCACCACGGGCGCGCGCGTACAGCCAGTTGAACAGCGCGGTTCTGGCCCCGCCGATGTGCAGATAGCCAGTGGGGGACGGGGCGAAACGGGTCACGACATGCGGGGCGGTCATCTGGGGCTCCTTGGCTGCTGAGATGTCCCTTAAAGCGGATGCCAAGGGGGGTAAACCCGCACGCGCCGAAGCGCCGTTAACCGCATGGCAACCACGACCGGAAACAGTTGCGGAGCAACGGAGGTGCAAGACCATGCCCGGGCGGACCGGCCAGTGACAGGCAATCCGATCGCCATCCAGATCGCGGCGCAACGCGGGCATCTGTTCCTTTGGGTGCCGGTGGCGATGGCCGTGGGCATCGGCGCGTATTTCGCCGTGCCACAGGAGCCTTCGGTAGCGGGTCTGGGGATCGCCGCCGGGCTGGGTCTGCTGGCCGCGATCCTGTCGCGACGCGGGTCCGAGACCACCGGGCCACTCTGGACCGCCCTTGCGCTGATGCTTCTGGCCTTTGGCTGGGCTGGCACCCGCGCACATCTGGTGGCCGCACCGGTGCTGGAATACCGCTTCTACGGCCCGATCCAGGGACGTATCGTACAGATCGATCGGTCGATCAGTGACAAGTTGCGACTGACGCTGGATCAGGTCACGCTGGGCGATCTGTCCCGCCATCGTACACCGGCGCGGGTGCGCATTTCGCTGCACGGGCTGCCGCATGATGTTGAGCCGGAGACGGGATTGCGGGTGATGACCACCGGCCACCTCAGCCCGCCCTCGGCACCGGTCGAGCCGGGGGGCTTCGACTTCCGCCGCCACGCGTGGTTTCAGCAGATCGGCGCGGTGGGCTATACCCGCAACCCGGTTCTGGTCGTCGCGCGGCCCGATGCCCGCAGCCCGGCGGTCTGGCTGGGGCAGGTGCGGCTTTCCCTGTCGGCGCGGCTCCAGGCGCGCATCCCCGGACAGGCCGGGGCCATGGCCGCCGCCATCGTGACCGGCGACCGTTCCGCCCTGTCGCGCGAGACGATGGATGCCATGCGCAACAGCAACCTGGCGCATCTTCTGGCGATCTCGGGGCTGCACGTGGGGTTGTTGACCGGCGTGGTTTTCGGCGCGGTGCGGGCCGCCATCGCGCTGGTCCCGCCGCTGGCCCTGCGATGGCCCGGCAAGAAGATCGCGGCGATTTGTGCGCTGCTGGCCGCCGCCGGATACCTGGCCCTGTCGGGGGGGTCTGTGTCGACCCAGCGGGCTTTCATCATGGTGGCGGTGATGCTGGCCGCCGTGCTGGCGGACAGGCGGGCCATCACCCTGCGCGCCGTGGCGCTGGCGGCCACCATAGTGCTGGTGCTCAGGCCAGAGGCCCTGATGGGGCCGGGGTTCCAGATGTCCTTTGCGGCCACGACCGCGCTGGTCTGGACCTTCGGGTGGCTGCGCGCGGTCGATCTGCCGCGGGTCTGGCGGCCCTTGCGGGTGGTGGGCACGCTGGTGCTGTCTTCCGCCGTGGCCGGGCTGGCGACTGCGCCATTTGCGGCGGCGCATTTCAACCAGATTGCCTCGTACGGGTTGATCGCCAACTTGCTGGCGGTGCCGGTGATGGGCAGTGTCGTGGCGCCGGCGGCAGTGCTGGCCGGGGTGCTGGGGCTGGTCGGGATGGCCCAGCCCGCATTGTGGATCATGGGGCAGGGCATCACCTGGATACTGACGGTGGCCGGGCATGTGGCGGGTCTGCAGAACGCCCTGAAATTCGTGCCCAGCCCACCCGCGATGTTCCTGCCCGTTTTTGCCCTTGGGGCCTTGTGGCTGATGCTGTGGCGCACCCGGTCGGCGGTGCTAGGTCTGGCGGTGATCGCGCTGGCCTTCGGGGTGTGGAGCCGGGTCGAAAGGCCCTTTCTGCTGATCGCCGAGACCGGGGGACTGGTGGGGGTGATGACGCAAGCGGGACGCGCGCTCAACAAGCCGCGCGGCGACGGATATGCTGCCTTGGCGTGGCTGGAAAACGATGGTCAGGATCGGGATCGGATCGCAGCCTATGACCGTGCGCAGGCGGACCTGGACGGCAAGGCGATGGTCGTGCCGGTGAACAGCGCCCAGATGCGATGGGCCTCAGGGCGCTCGGCCGCGTGTGCGAGCGCGCAGATGCTTGTCACCCCGACACGGGAGATTTCCGGCCCGTGCCTGATCCTCGATCCCGATGCACTGCGAAAAAGCGGCGCGCTGGCCATCTGGGGACAGCAAGACGCCTGGCGCGTCGAAGCCGCCAAGGTGCGGGCTGGCAACCGCCTGTGGACCCGTGCCGGTCAGAAGGATCCGGCGCAGGCCTTGAGAATTGTCGAATCCGTGCGGCTGGCGCTGAACGCGCCGCCCGGTCAGTAGCTGCGGATCAAGCCGACAAGGCGGCCCTGCACCTCGACCTGATCGCGTGGCAGGATGCGATCCTCATAGCGCGGATTGGCGGCTTTCAGCGCCACCCGGCTGTCGCGCAGGAAGAACTTTTTCAGCGTCACCACGTATTCGTCGTGATCCTGGAACGCCGCCACGACGATATCGCCGTTCTCGGCCATGGTGCCTTCGCGGATGATAACCACATCGCCGGGATTGATGCCGGCCTCGATCATCGAATCCCCGTCAACCTCCAGCGCATAATGCGGTCCATTTCCGGCCAGCAGGTTGGGCGGCACGGTGATTTCCGCCCTGGCTTCGGAAATCGCGTGGATCGGCCCCCCGGCCGCCACCTTGCCGAGCAGTGGCACGAGGTTCCCCGCGCTGCCCTCGACCGATACGGAACCGCGCGGTCGTGGCCCGTCCGGCCTGTCGCCGTCGATGACCTTGGGCCGGAAGGATTTGTTCTCCAGGCTTTCGGGCAGTTTCACGATCTCGATCGCGCGCGCCTTGTGGGCCAGTCGCCGGATGAACCCACGTTCTTCCAGCGCGGTGATCAACCGATGGATCCCGGATTTTGAGCGCAGATCCAGCGCCTCTTTCATCTCGTCGAAGGAGGGCGGAACGCCCTCCCGCTGCAATCGCGTGTGTATGAATTGCAGAAGATCCAGCTGTTTCTGGGTCAACATGGGGCTGCTCCGCCTAACGCCTTGAGGAAACGTTTCTTTCTGAGATCCGTTCTACAGGTGTTCACGTTTTGTGTCAATCACGGGCGCAGCGGAACGGTCTCGATATATTCCCCGGCTTTGCGGGCCGGATCATGCGGCGGGCGCACGATCAGCGCGTCGGCTTCGGACAGGACCTTTTGCAGGCTGCTGTCCTGGCTGGTGAAGGGCGTGACGCCCTGAGGGCCAAGCCGTGACCGCATGTAGTGTTCGCGACCGCCGTTTTCGGGCAGATCGACGGCCAGCTGCAAGCGATCCCTCCGTGCAGGTTGCGGCGGCAGTCCGGCCAGCGCATGAAGTGCGGGCTGCATGAAAATCATCCCGCAAACCATTGAGGACACGGGATTACCCGGCAGGCCGATCATCGGCGTGCTGCGCAACTTGCCAGCCATCAGCGGCTTGCCCGGCCGCATGGCGACCTTGTAAAAGTTTCGGGTCAGCCCAAGGGCCGACAGGTCCCGCCCCAGCAGGTCATGATCGCCGACCGAGGCACCGCCGCTGGTGACGATCAGGTCGGCGCCGGAACAAAGGTCAAACGCCGCCTCCAGCGCCTCCATCCGATCCCGCACCACCGGCAGAAGCCGCGCCTCGGCCCCGGCCTGTTCGGCCAGCGCGGCCAGCCCAAAGCCGTTCGACGCGATGATCTGATCGGCGCGCGGCGTTTCGCCGGGCAGGACCAGCTCATCCCCGGTCGACAGGATCGCGACGGTGGGGCGGCGGGTCACGCGCACCTCGGCCAGGTTCATCGCGGCCAGCAGCACCACGTCCATCGGCGTCAGGCGGCGCCCGGCCTTCAGGTGATCCCCGGACCGAAAATCGCTGCCCAAGGGGCGGACGAAGATGTTTTCCGGGTCGTCTTCAACAATCGCGACGGTTCCATCTTCGGCACGCGTGTCTTCCTGCATGATGACGCGGCAGGCGTCGGGCGGCATGGGGGCCCCGGTGAAGATCCGCGCGGCTTCGCCCGGACCGATCCGTCGGTCCAGCGCGTGCCCGGCGGCGGCTTCGCCCACCACGCGCAGCGTTTTCCCGACGAGCGATCCTGCCTCCGCCACGGCGTAGCCATCCATCACCGCGGCATCGAAGGGCGGCTGGTCCCGCCCGGCCACGGCGTCTTCGGCCAGAACCCGGCCCGAAGCCGCGCGCAGCGGCACGGTTTCCGCCCGCAAGGGGGTCAGCAGATCGAAGATGCCGGTCAGCGCCTCGGAAACAGAGATCATTTTCAGCCCGCCTCGTAGCGTCCGGACTTGCCGCCGTCCTTCATTTCAAGCCGGATATCGCGGATTTCCATGGATTTCTCGACCGCCTTGACCATGTCATACAGGGTTAGCGCGGCGGTAGAGACCGCCGTCAGCGCTTCCATCTCCACCCCTGTCTGGCCCGAGGTCTTGACGGTGGCCTCGATCCGCACGCCGGGCAGGCTGTCGTCCGGGGTCAGTTCAACAGCGACCTTGGTGATGGGCAGTGGATGGCACAGAGGGATCAACTCGGCGGTTTTTTTCGCGCCCATGATCCCAGCCAGCCGCGCCACCGACAGAACATCGCCCTTTTTCGCTCGGCCTTCCGTAATTATTGCAAGGGTTTCCGGCGTCATCTTCACGCAACCGGACGCCACGGCTGTGCGCGACGTGACCGGCTTTTCAGAAACATCCACCATATGCGCCTGTCCCTGCGCATCGAAATGGGTCAGCCCGCTCATGCGCTCACCGGGTCCGACAACAGCGCGCGCGTGGCGGCGGTGACATCGTCCTGCCGCATCAGACTTTCGCCGATCAGGAAGGTGCGCACGCCGACCTCGGCCATGGATGCCAGATCCGCCTGCGTGAACAGACCCGATTCCCCGATGACCAACCGGTCACGCGGCACGCGTGGCGCCAGATCGCGGGTGGTACCCAGCGAGGTTTCGAAGGTCTTGAGATTGCGGTTGTTGATGCCGATCAGCGGAGATTTCAGCGCCAGCGCGCGCTCCAGTTCCTCGGCATCATGGACTTCGATCAGCACATCCATGCCCCAGCCGAATGCCGCGTTTTCCAGTTCTGCGGCCTGGGCGTCGGTGACACTGGCCATGATGATCAGGATACAATCGGCGCCCAGACCCCGGGCTTCGGCGACCTGATAGGGATCATACATGAAGTCCTTGCGCAGCGCGGGCAGGGAGACCGCATCGCGGGCGGCGGTCAGGAACCCGTTGGCGCCTTGAAAGGACGGGCCGTCGGTCAGCACCGACAGGCAGGTTGCGCCGCCGGCCTCATAGGCGCGGGCCAGCGCGGGAGGATCAAAGTCGGCGCGGATCAACCCTTTGGAGGGGCTGGCTTTCTTGATCTCGGCAATCAGGCCATAGCCGTTGTTCTGTGCCTCTGTCAGCGCCTTGGCGAAGCCGCGCGTGGGGTTGGCGGCGCGGGCGCGGGCCTCCTGCTCGGCCATCGACAGGTCGCGCTTGCATGCGGCCACATGTTCCAGTTTGTAGGCCTTGATCTTGTCCAGAATGGTGGTGGTCATGCGGCAAGCTCCGTGGTGATGCGTGCCAAGTCCTGTATTTTCTTCAGGGCCTTGCCGCTGTCGATACTCTCTTGAGCCAGCCGTGCGCCGTCTTTCAGGTCGGCGGCCTTGTCGGCGATGACCAGGGCCGCGGCGGCATTCAGGCAGACCGCATCGCGGTAGGCCCCCGGCGCGCCGTCCAGCAACGCCCGGAACGCCACGCCGTTTTCCTCGGGCGAACCGCCGAGGATCGACTCGAACGGATGCACGGGCAGGCCGGCGTCTTCGGGGTGCACCGTTCGATCTTCGATGCGGCCGTCTTCCAGCGCGGCAACATAGCTTTCGCCGCAGATCGACAACTCGTCGGTGCCGTCGCTGCCGTGCACCAGCCAGGCGCGCTCTGATCCAAGCGCTGCCAGCGTTTCCGCCATCGGCCGGATCCAGTCGCGGGAAAAGGCGCCGGTCAACTGCCGTTTGACGCCTGCGGGATTGGTCAGCGGGCCGAGCAGATTGAATACCGTGCGGGTGCCAAGTTCCTGCCGGGTGGGCATGACGTGCTTGATCGCCGGGTGATGCATGGGCGCCATCATGAAGCAGATACCAACCTGTTCCAGAGCCTTTTCCGTGGCTTGCGCGTCGATCATCACGTTGATGCCCAACTGGCCCAACGCATCCGCCGCGCCGGACTTTGAACTGAGGTTGCGGTTGCCGTGCTTGGCCACCGCCACACCGGCACCCGCCACGACGAAAGCCGTCGCGGTGGAAATATTCAGCGTGCCCATGCCATCGCCGCCGGTGCCGACGATGTCCATTGCCCCCTCGGGTGCGGCCACCTTGGCGCAGCGGGCGCGCATCACCGCGGCGGCAGCGGCGATTTCGTCCACGGTTTCGCCGCGTGTGCGCAGCGCCATCAGGAAGCCGCCGATCTGGCTGGGCGTGGCGGTGCCGTCGAACAGGGTCTCGAAGGCGGCCAGAGCCTCGTCAGCGGTCAGCGGGCGATCGGCCGCTTGGCCGATCAGCGGTCTCAGAATGTCACTCATACGGGTACCTTGGCACTGTCGAGAAAGGTTTTCAGCATGGCGTGCCCATGCTCGGAGCGGATGCTCTCGGGATGGAACTGCACGCCTTCGACCGGCAGATCGCGGTGGCGCACCCCCATGATGGTGCCATCCTCAAGCCATGCGGTGACTTCCAGACACTCGGGCAGGCTGTCGCGGTCGACGATCAGCGAATGATAGCGGGTGCCGGACAGCGGCGAGGGCAGGCCGGCGAACACGCCCTTGCCCGCGTGCAGGATGGTGCCGGCCTTGCCGTGCACGATCTCGTGGCAGCGCACGACCTTGCCGCCGAACGCCTCGCCAATGGTCTGATGACCAAGGCAGACCCCCAACAAAGGCACCCCGGCCTTGGCGGCGGCACGGGTCAGATCCAGACAGATGCCTGCCTGCGCCGGGTCGCAGGGGCCGGGCGACAGCACGATGGACGACGGGTTCAGGGCCAGGGCATCCTCGACCGTGATCTTGTCGTTGCGATGCACTGTCACATCGGCACCCAGTTCGCCCAGATAATGAACGAGGTTATAGGTGAAACTGTCGTAGTTATCCATGAGAAGCAGCATGTCCCCGGTCCTTCAAAGGTTGGCACATCTGCCCAGTTAAGGCGCGGGTGGTCAAGGGGGGAACAAGGCGCTACCAGTGGGGACAAAGCAGGATCGGAGCACGGGCAGGCGTGGGACGCGGATTTCTGACAGGAGCTTTCTGGGGCGTCATCGTGGGCGGGATCATCCTGTTCACGGCCGCCCTGGTGCTGGAATCGCAGCGCGGCGATGATCCTGTCGCGGCCTTTGAACCGTCCGATCCCGTTGCCGTGGCCTTCGGGGAACTTGAGCCTCCGCTGGATGTGCTGTCTGTGGCTGTGACTGGCACGCCTGCGATCGCCGTGGAACGGGGGCCGCTGGCCGAGGTTGCGGTGCCTGTCGGATCGGTCGTCCAGGCCGTGACACTTTCTGATCAGGTGCCGGAACGCCCCCAAGACCCGCGCGTCTTGGAAGATGGCGTCGGGGCCATTACCGAGGCGCTGCCCGCCGCATTTCCCCCTGCGGACCCGGCACCGGTCACCCTGGATGTTGCCGAACCGTCCCGGCCCGACCTGATACAGCCCGCCGGCCCGGTTCTGGAACCCAGGCCCCATGCATCCCCATCACTTGACGTCGTCACACCCCAAAAGGGGCTGCCTGCGCGCGGGCTGTCTCAGCTTGCGGTGATCGCGCAGGCACCGGACCCTGTCAGGGCGGTGATGGTCGCCTCTTCGGTCGCGGAGGTTCCCACATCGGGCCTGTCGCAAATGCGCCGTGTGTCCCTGGCAACCCCACCGATTGTGGACCTTCCTGCGCCGGCCCCGATCTGGCGGCGGCCCGATGGTCCGCTGGTGGCGTTCATTGTGCAAGGTACCGCGTCGGATTTGCCGGACTGGGTGATGAGCGTCGCGCAAAGCGATGCAATCGGACCCCCCGCGGGGCTGGAACAGGTCCGCCTTGATGGCACCACGCAAGCCTCGGTTCCGAATTATCCGTCCACGCTGGTGCCGCTTTATCGCCGGTTCACCGACGCAGACGCGGTGACGCCCGAGACCCTGCAAGCCCTGCGCCTGCGCGCCCAACGTGATGGCCGGGTGGCGGTGCTGCTGGGCGAGGATCCCGCCGTCTTGCAAGCCGTTGGCGACTGGCTGGCGGAAGAGGGCGCCGGGATGACCCCGGTGCCCCTGTCCTGGCTGACGCGTTAGTCTAGCTGTTGGAGCCGTCGAACCGCGCGGCATCCTCGGCCGCCATGCGGATGGCCTTGGACTTGTTGACGGTTTCCTGCCATTCGGCCTCGGGATCGCTGTCGTAGACCACGCCGCCACCGGCCTGGATGTACAGGTTCTGATCCTTCAGAACGGCGGTGCGCAGGGCGATGCACATGTCCATATCGCCATTGGCCGCGAAGTAACCGACGCCGCCGCCATAGATGCCGCGCTTTTCCGGTTCCAGCTCGTCGATGATCTCCATCGCGCGGACCTTGGGCGCGCCCGACACGGTGCCCGCCGGCAGCCCGGCCAGCAGCGCCGACAGGGCGTCATGATCTTCGCTCAACTCTCCAACCACGTTCGACACGATGTGCATGACGTGGCTGTAGCGTTCGATGATGAATTCCTCGGTCGGCCGCACGGTGCCGATCTTCGAGACCCGTCCGGTGTCGTTGCGGCCCAGGTCCAGCAGCATCAGGTGCTCGGCCAACTCCTTGGGATCCGACAGAAGATCGCGCTCCAGTGCCTTGTCCTCGGCGGGCGTGGCGCCGCGCGGGCGGGTGCCGGCGATGGGGCGGATGGTGACCTCGCGCCCGAAGACCCGCACCAGGATCTCGGGGCTGGCGCCGATCACCTGGAAGCCGCCGAAGTTGAAGAAGAACATGAACGGCGACGGGTTGGTGCGCCGCAAGGACCGATACAGCGCGAAGGGCGGCAGGTCGAATTTCTGGGTCCAGCGCTGAGCCGGGACCACCTGGAAGATATCGCCCGCGCGGATGTAATCCTTGGCCTTCTCGACCGCGGCCAGATAGCCGTCCTTGGTGAAATTCGACACCGGCTCGGCGCTGGGGACGGATGCCCCCAGGTTGCGGCTTTCGCCAGCGACCGGGCGGGACAGGTCGCGCACCGCGTCCATGACGCGTTCGGCGGCCTGGGCATAGGCGGCGCGGGCCGACAGCCCGTCACGGGTCCAGACCGGCGAGACCACCGTGACCTCGCCCTTCACGCCATCCAGCACCACAACGACCGAGGGCCGCATCAGCATCGCGTCGGGCAAGCCCAAAGGGTCGGGATTGACGCCCGGCAGGTGTTCTACCAGCCGGATCATGTCATAGCCCAGATAGCCGAACAGCCCGGCGGCCGAGGCCGGAAGATCGTCGGGCATCTCGATCCGGCTTTCGGCAATCAGCGCGCGCAGGGACTCAAGCGGCGCGGCCGTCTCGGGCACGAAGCCGTCGCGGTCATAGCGGGCGGCGCGGTTCAGCCGGGCTTGGGTGCCGCGGCATTCCCAGATCAGGTCGGGCTTCAGACCGATGATCGAATAGCGTCCCCGAACCTCGCCGCCGGTGACGGATTCCAGCATGAAGGTGTCTGTGCCCGCGTCGCCCAGCTTCAGCATCAGCGACACCGGCGTATCCAGATCGGCGGCCAGCCGGGTATAGACCAGCTGGTTGTGCCCGGCAGCATGGCCTTCGGCGAAAGCCTCGAAAGACGGGGTCAGGCTCATGGCAGTTGCGCATGCACCGCGTTCAGGGCGGCCTGGTTGATGGTGATCCCGACACGGGTTTCCATGGCCCGCGCGATCTCGTTCAGAACGTCCTGTGCCATCTGTTCGCTGGCTTGCTGGCCCAGGGCCTGGCGCAGCATGGCGGCATTGGGATCATCCGCCGAGGGCGGCAGGATCTCGTCGATGCGGATCAGGACCAGTGCGGCACCATCCTCGATCACCTCGATCTCGCCTTCTTCCAGCGTGAAGATGCGTTCTGAGGCTTCCAGCGGAACCCCTTCGGGGACCGAGGTGCGGGTGATGTTGTCCACCACCACCGGCTCCAGCCCCAGATCGGTGGCAGACAGGCCCGAGGCCAAGGCCTCTTCCAACTCGGTTTCACGGGCGCGCAGGGCATCGCGCACGGCGGCATCGCGGGCCGCCAATGTGGCCGCGTCGATCACCTCGTCCAGTGGCTGTACCGTCGGCGGTATGATCTCGTCGACGCGGATCGCGAACAGCGCGCCGTCGTCCAACTGCCGCACTTCGGGGAAGTCGTCGGGGGTCGCCTGCGCGGCCAACTCGTTGAAGGTCGCATAGGCGGCGATCCCCTCCGATGCGGGTCCGAACCATTCCACTGTGCCCAGGTCCATCGCGGTTTCCGACGCCAGTTCTTCCAGCGTGGCACCACCCGCCAGCAGATCTTCCAGCGGCTCCAGTTCGTTGTCCAACTGGCTGAGCGCGGCTTCGACCTGCAATTCGGTTGCAAGCATGTCGCGGGCTTCGTCGAAGGTCGTGTTCTGCGGCGACAGGATGGCCGAGACGCGGAACAGCGCCGGACCAAGGTTGGTGGGCAGGGGGCCGACGACACCGGCTTCCGAGAGGGCGAACACCCCTTCGGCAGCCGCACCCAGATCGTCACGGGAGACGGCGCCCAGATCCACGTCATCCACGGTCAGATCGCGCTCGGCCAGAAAACTGTCGAAATCGGCGGTGCCGGCATCGATCGCGGCCATGGCTTTCTGTGCGGCGGCGTCGTCGGAGAAGGCCAGACGTTCCACCAGACGACGCTCGGGGATGTTGAACTCCTCGGCGCGGGCGTCATAGGCGGCCCGCAGCTCGGCCTCGTCGATCTCGATGGTTTCGGCCAGCATCTCGGGGGTCAGCCAAGCATAGGTGATCGCCTTGCGCTCGGGCAGGGTGTAGGCGTCGATGTTGGCCTCGTAATGCGCCTGGATCGCGGCTGCATCGGGGGCAGGCACCGGGGCGTCCAGATCGTCCTCTGTCAGGCGGATCAGGCTGAGTGTCCGGCGTTCGGCAATAAAGCGATAGATCGCGTCGGCATAGGCAGGCTGCGGCGCAAGACCCGAGACCAGTGCCGCCTGAAACAAGTTGCGGGACAGGTCCTGGCGCACCGAATCCTCGAACTGCTCCACCGACATCTGGTTGCGATCCAGAGCAAATTCATAGGCTTCGCGGTCAAACTTGCCGTCGAGACCCTGAAACGCCGCGATGTCCTGGATCTGGGCGCCGACGCGCGCGTCACCCACGGACAGGCCGGCCAACCGGGTGGCCTCATCCAGCGCGGCGGTGCCAAGAAGCCCTTGCAGCACAGCCACGTCGCGGCCCTGTGCCTGAAGGTCGGCCATCGAGGCGGTCTGTCCCGTGGCGGCCTCCAACGCCTGCATGTCGCGCTGCAATGCACGGCCGTAGGTATCGATGTCCACCTCGGTTTCGCCAACCGTCGCCACATTGGTGATGGTGCCGCCGAAATTGCCCACGCCGAAGCCTGCAAGCCCGACGATTAGCATCGCCATCAGCACCCAGACCACGAGTTGCGAGGCCTTGCCTTTTTTAGCCATGAGATCTGCCCTGTCTCTAGTGTTCAGCCGGGTGTAGGCCCTTTCTGGGGGACCAGCAACCAAGTCGCGGCGCCGTGCAATCCCGCGCGGGTGGGGGCGGCGTCAGGTGCCGCGATACGGCTCGACATATTGCAGGGCCATGTCCCACGGAAAGAAGATCCAGGTGTCCTGGCTGACCCCGGTGATGAAGGTGTCCACCATCGGCTCGCCCTTGGGTTTGGCATAGACGGTAGCGAAATGCGCATTGGGGTACATGGCGCGCACGACCTCCAGCGTCTTGCCGCTGTCCACCAGGTCATCGATGACCAGAATACCGGTGCCGTCGCCCATCAGATCGGCATCGGGGGTGTTCAGCACCTGCGTGTCGCTTTGGGTCTGGTTGTCGTAGCTCTTGATCGAAATCGTATCCACGGTGCGGATATCCAGTTCCCGCGCGATGATCATCGCCGGGGCCATGCCGCCGCGGGTGATCGCCACGATGGCCTTCCAGCCGCCGTCCGGGCCCGGGCCGCGCTTGTCCAGCCGCCAGGCCAAAGCCCGGCTGTCGCGGTGGATCTGGTCCCAGCTGATGTGGAACCCTTTCTCATGTGGCAGACGATCCGTCATCTTCGACCTCCCTTGTCCGGGGTTCCTACCCGGCTGCGAGTTTCACGGCCAGCGCCGCCATCAGCCCGCCGAACAGGCGGTCCAGATGGGCCTTGGCCTTGCGATAAATCGTCTGGGCCGGGCGCCCAGACATCAGGCGTGACACCGCGATGTACCACAGCGCCTCGTTCAGGAAGACCACCGCCAACAGCAGGGCCTTGACCCTCAGCGCGGTATCCCCCGGCACCAGCCCGACAAAAACCGCGCCGAAGAAGACGGCGGGCTTGGGATTGGCCAGTTGCGTCATGATCCCCAGCCGGAAGGCCGAGGCACTTCCGCGCACCGGAACGTCGCGCGTGGCCTGCGGCAGGGGCGTGCGGGCGTGGGTCCACATCATCACCGCCAGCCAGATCAGGAAGGCCGCCCCGGCAAAGCGCAGGACGGTCAGGGCCATGGGCAGTACCTCGAACAGCACCGCCAGTCCGGCCAGTGCCGCGAAGGCCCAGAGGGTCGCGCCCAGACCCATGCCCAGCGACAGGGCCACCGCCGGGCGGAACCCTTCGGCGACCGAGACCCGCAGGCACATCACGAAGGCCGGCCCCGGACTGATGGCCGCCAGCAAATGCAGCGTGGCAACGGTCAGGAAGGCGACCAGCGTCATCCCTTGGTGATATCCGGCGCGTCAACGGCCTTCATGCCGACCACGTGATAGCCCGCGTCTACATGAAGCACCTCGCCAGTGGTGGCCGAGCCCAGGTCGGACAGCAGGTACAGCGCCGATTTCCCGACCTCCTCCTGGGTCACGGTCCGGCGCAGCGGCGCGTTGTATTCGTTCCACTTCATGATGTAGCGGAAATCGCCGATCCCGCTGGCAGCAAGGGTCTTGATGGTGCCGGCCGAGATCGCGTTGACGCGAATGCCGTCCTTGCCCAGATCCTCGGCCAGGTAGCGCACCGAGGCTTCAAGCGCCGCCTTGGCCACGCCCATGACGTTGTAATGCGGCATGACCTTTTCGGCGCCGTAATAGGTCATGGTCAGGCAGGATCCGCCGTCGGTCATCAGCTTTTCAGCCCGCTGGCACACGGCGGTGAAGGAGTAGACCGAGATATCCATCGTGGTCTGGAAGTTCTGCGGGCTGGTGTCGACATAGCGGCCCCGAAGCTCGCTCTTGTCCGAAAAGCCGATGGCGTGGACCACGAAGTCCAGCTTGCCCCATTTCTCTTCCAGCGTCGCGAACAGCGCATCCAGCGAGGCCGGGTCGGCCACGTCGCATTCCAGCACCAGATCCGAGCCAAGCTCAGCCGCCAGCGGCTCGACCCGTTTCTTCAGCGGACCGCCCTGATAGGAGAACGCCAGCTCCGCCCCGTGCTCGGCACAGGTCTTGGCGATACCCCATGCAATCGATTTGTCATTGGCCAGACCCATGATCAGGCCACGCTTTCCTTGCATGAGTTTAGTTGACATTCTTTATTCTCCGCGCACGATAGAGGTTAAGGTCGTTTAGGCGATCAAAGGCGGGGCTTCAAGGCTGTGAAGCGGCAAGGTATTGCCTAGGCAAGTGTGCTAGTATCGTCGAAGTTTCGGCGAAAGGTTTCGTGTATGTTCCGTGGGGGGGGCAGCCGATGAGTGAAAGGTCCGGCATTTTTTCCGGTGAGGATCCGTTCGCGATTTCGCGTCAGTGGCTGGATGAGGCCCGCAAGCACGAGGTCGCCGATCCCGATGCCGCGGCCTTGGCGACGGTCGATGCCGGGGGCCTGCCCAACGTCCGGGTGGTGCTGATGCGCGGGATCGAAGACAACGGCTTTGTCTTCTACACCAATTATCACAGCGCCAAGGGCCAGGAGATTGCGGCGACGGGCAAGGCGGCCTTTGTCATTCACTGGAAGACGCTGAAGCGGCAGATCCGCGTTCGGGGACCGGTGGAACAGGTGTCGCCGGAACAGTCGGATGCCTATTTCGCCTCGCGCGCGCTGCAAAGCCGGATCGGCGCCTGGGCGTCGCAACAGTCGCAGCCGCTGAAAAGTCGGGCCAGCCTGATGGCCGACGTGGCGCGTCTGGGGTTAAAGCTTGGCCCACATCCCGAACGTCCGCCCCATTGGGGCGGCTACAGGATCACCCCTGTCGAGATCGAGTTCTGGGCCGATGGAGAGTTCAGATTGCACAACCGCTTTCAATGGCGGCGCGAGAAGGAGGGAAGCAGTTGGACGGTCAATCGGTTAAGCCCCTAGACTGTTCACCTTGAACACGTACCGGGATAGGTTATTGGACGACGCAGCTTTATAGACCAAAAACAATAGCCTGGCCCAATCTGATAGAAAAAGAACAGTATGCCATTTAGTGATATGAGTTCCGAAGACGAAACCGAAATCCTGATTGGCCAGGTCAAGTGGTTTGACCCGGCCAAGGGGTTTGGTTTTGTCGTCGCGGATGCGGGTGGGGCCGACATCCTGTTGCATGCAAATGTGCTGCGGAACTTCGGGCAAAGCTCTGTTGCCGACGGGGCCGTGGTCGAAATCGCCGTGCATGAAACGCCGCGCGGGCGGCAGGCGGTGGAGGTTCTGCGGATCGATCCGCCGCTGACCACCGAGATCGAGGCGCATGGCACTTTCCATGCCGAGGAATTCGACGATGCCGAGGCCGGACCACTGGAACCGGCGCGCGTGAAATGGTTCGACAAGTCCAAGGGATTCGGCTTTGCCAATGCCTTCGGCAAGGCCGGCGACATTTTCATTCATATCGAGGTTCTGCGCCGATCCGGTCTGGCCGATCTGCAACCGGGCGAGGCGGTTTGCGTGCGCGTGGTCGAAGGCCGGCGGGGGCTGATGGCGGTTCTGGTCACTTCGTGGGAATTCGCCCTGCAACCCGGCGAGGAATGAAGCCGATGCGCCTGCTGCTTGGCCTGCTTCTGGCCAGTGTTGCTGCGGCCCCGGCTCTGGCCGATCCGGGCTGCGCGCCGGACCGGGTCGACCTGCGCGGACCTTGGGGGCAAGCCAGCTTTTCCGTCGAGGTTGCCGACGACCGTCAGGAACGCGCAACAGGGCTGATGCATCGCGAATCCCTGCCGCGGTCGGCCGGGATGCTGTTTGTCTATGAACACCCCCAGCGAGTGTCTTTCTGGATGCGCAACACCCTGATCCCTCTGGACATGATCTTTGTGGGGGACGATGGCCGGGTACGCCGCATCCACCAAAACGCCATCCCGCTGGATGAAACCGGTATTCCCGGCGGCGACGACATTTTTGCCGTGCTTGAAATCAACGGCGGTCTGAGCGGCGTCCTTGGGCTGGCCCCCGGAACCGAGATGCGCCATCCCGCCTTCGATCCTGCCACGGCGGCCTGGCCTTGCCCGTGATTTGGTCTTTTCATTTCTGACAACCGGCGATAAGCACTGCCGGTGTCGGGGCGTAGCGCAGCCTGGTAGCGCGACGGTTTTGGGTACCGTAGGTCGCAAGTTCGAATCTTGCCGTCCCGACCATTTTCCACGGCCCTGGCCGGTTGAGCATCGCGCTTGAACCTGCCAGACCGGGGAGGCACAGACCGCACCCCTTACGCGGTCCGGGCCCGAGTGGCGGAATGGTAGACGCAGGGGATTCAAAATCCCCCGCCGCAAGGCGTGCCGGTTCGAGTCCGGCCTCGGGTACCAAAGGTATCTTTCCCTATTGGCAAATCCTTTGAAGTTATCGCCTCCAGACGCCTACATTCCTTGTGTCGTGGGATTTCTCGAAAGCTCGCAATCTTCGGTTTGATCGACTATTGGCGCGCATTGTTCGAAATTTCGGGGGTCCGCACGCCGAGTCGGATGCTGCATCGCGGCACCACGCTTTGCCGGTGATGCAGGCCCTTGCGGGGCGCCGCTGTGGATCGTGGAAGAGACGCCGAAGGATCGGGCCAGAGGGTTCTATGGTTGCCGAAACAGCTTGATCGCGACCGGCGCGCAGGTGATCACAAGCACGAGGCGGAAGACATGGTGGAGGACGACATAGGTCAGGTCGGCACCGGCGATAATTGACAGCACAACCATTTCGCCCTGGCCGCCCGGCAGGAATGCCAGAAAGGCATCCAGTCCCGGGGCGATGCCAAGTATTGCGACGCCAGCGATGAAGACGCCGCTGACGGCGGCCAGAAGCAAACCGTTTGTGATGGCGGCAAGGAGCGTATGGCGCAGTTCCAGTAGCGACACACCCGCATAGCGCGCGCCCACACCAAGCCCGATGAAGAACTGCGCCGCCCAGACCATCTCGGCTGGCGGGCGATGCGTGATGAGCCCCAGAAGAGACAGGCACGCCGTAACAACAAGCGGGCCGATGATCGAGGCACCGAAGATGCCGAGGCGTTTTGCGATCAGCCAACCACCAAGTCCCGCAGCGACCATCAAGGCGATTTCCCGGGCCGGGATGGCACTGGCCGGTACGCCGGGGAGGGCGGACAGGTCCACGCCCCAGATCTGGCTGAGCGCGAACGGCGCAAGACTCACCAGCAGCAGAACCCGCGTCGCGTGAATAAGTGAAAGCACCCGCATGTTGGCCCCGGCCTCTTCACCGTAGACCACCATATCCTGAAAGCCGCCGGGCATGGCGCCGTAGTAGCTCGTCACCCGGTCGTAGCCGAAGACGGAATGCAGCAATGGGTAGGCGGTCAGCGCGATGATTCCGACGAAGAACGGAACCAGCGCAAGCGACCGCAACATGTCCGGAACCTGAGACACGACATCGGGTGAAATCGCCGATCCGGCGGCGACCCCCAGCACTGTCCGGAACATGGTGCCGATGACACCGGGCCCCTGCAACCGGGCGCCGAGCAGGGCGAAGCCAAGGCACGCGAACATCGGACCAAGCAGGAAGGGCAGCGGCAGGCCGGCCAGGGAAAAGACGGTGACGCCCAGGCCCGCAATCGCGAGCGTCGCCACCAGCGGGCGAAGGCGCGCCCCCCCAACCCTCAACTTGGACCGCCGCACGTTGCAGCACGCACCACTCGGCCGCGATCCGGTTCCACCCTCGTCATGACCGCGCGCTGGCCTGCTGGGCCCGCGTCGGGGCAGTTGCGCCACGCGCCTGCACCCGCTGTGCATCCCGGACCAGAGCGGCGAGGCGATAGAAGCCGTGGGCCATCTTGGTAAAAGGCGTCAGCAGGAAGAAGGTCAGCACAGCACCAAGGTGAAGGGCAAGCAGGAGTGGCATCATTCCGGTACCGCCCAGGACGTAGAGCGCAAGCCCGCTGACCGCGACCACGAACAGCAGCAGGACGAAACCCATCTCTCCACCCCATGCGGATGGGTCCCCTACATCGCGGTCGGCCGCAAGCTTGAGCCTTGCCATCCAGGCGGTGCCCCAGGCCAGCATCAGGCCACCGGGAATCCCAAGGAGCTTCGGCAGTGAAAAGATGCCGTAGGGTGCAGGCAGGTCGAAGACATAGTGCAGGGCAGTGCCCGCACTCGTGGCCGCGAAACAGAGCAGGAATCCGTACATCACCAACTGGTGGGCATAGCGTCGAGACTGAGAGAAACGGTCCTCTTCCTCGAAATTGCAGCCGTCGCCATGTCCAGCGGCAAGGTCTTTCATCTTTGCGACCATGCCGACTGCAGCGGTCACATGCGACAGGCGGACAGGTTCGCCGCCGACCGTGTTCCAGTAGCGGCGCAGGCTCAGGACAAGGCTAACCAGCGGAAACAGGAAGGCCGGGGCAAAGATGGCCACCATCGCATTGTGCGAGAGCGCGGCGTAGAAGCCGTCGCCCCCGGCCGAGCCGATCGCCCGCATCGCCAGGAACAGCAGCGCAAAGCCAAGAACGCAAGCGGCGGCAATCAATGTGCCGTTGGCCTGGAACACGCGCGCGACCGGGGCGGGCCAGGCATGGTTTTCCCAGCTTTCCCGACGGACCTCGGCCAGGGCCTTGGGGAGGTTCAGGTCAAATTCGTGCGGCGCGGTGTATTGGCAGGCGTAATAGCAGCCGCGGCAATTGTGGCAGAGATTGGCGAGCTGGGTAAGGTTCCCGTCGGAAAAGAAACGCTCCTGATGCAACGCCGGGAAAACCGAGCAATAGCCCTCGCAATAGCGACACGCGTTGCAGATTTCCGCCTGGCGGCGGGCTTCCTGAATAAGATCAAGCGACATGGTTCGAAGCTTCCCGTCCTGCGATGCGTCCGAAGACGGTTCCGATGGTCATGCCGAATCCTGCAAGATAGCCTTGGCCCAGGATCGAACCGGCCATTGTCTCTCCAGCCGCCCAAAGATTTCGGATCGGGCCATTGGCAGTAGAGCACTGGGCATTTTCGTCGACCTTCAGCCCGAGATAGGTGAAGGTCACGCCGGTCCGCAGCGAATAACCATAGAAGGGTGGCTCGGTGATCGGACGGGCCCAGTTGGTTTTCGGCGGCGCAATGCCGTGCGTCGCCACGCCGTCCAGTTCCGTCGGATGGAAAGACGAGGTATCGCCGCAGGCGCTGTTGAAGTCCTCGACCGTCGCACGCAGCTTGTCCGGCGGCAGGTCCATCTGGACGGCCAGATCTTCCAGCGTGTCCGCCTTGAGCGGCGGAAACACCGAAGGCATGAAGAGTTCCAGCGACTTCGCGTCGATGATCACATATCCCACCTGGTCGGGCTGATTGGCGACCAACCGGCCCCAGATCGCATAGCGCTTCGGCCAGACATCCTCGCCCTCGTCATAGAACCGTTCGGCGTGCTTGTTGACGACGATGGAGAAGGGCACGCAGTCAAGCCGGGTGACGATGCCGCCGTCGAATTTCGGCGCCCGGCCGTCGATGGCGACGGCGTGGCACTGGGTCGGATCGCCGACCTGGCTTACCCCCTGGGCCAGCAGGTCTGCCAATACGACGCCCCGGTTGTAGGGCGTCCCGCGGATCAGGAAATTCTTGGCCGGTTTGCCCCATGCCCGGGTGAGCCAATCGGTGTCAGCCTGGAACCCGCCAGATGCCACGATCACCGCCTTGGGCTCGATCCGGTGATCCTGCCCGTCATGGGTGTATTCGACGCGTGTGACCCGGTCCCCTTTAAGTTCCAGATGGGTGACATGGGCCTCGTAGATCACGTCGACGCCGAGGCCTTCCGCGGTGCGGTAGTAGGCATTCACAAGGCCTTTTCCGCCGCCCATGAAGAAGGCATTGGTGCGCGCCAGGGACAGCGTGCCGGAAAGCGACGGCTGGAACCGCACTCCGTGCGCCTCCATCCATGGAAGGCATTCCTGGGACGTTTGGATGGCGAGGCGCGCGAGGTGTTCATCGGTCTTGCCCCCGGTCACCTTGAGCAGATCGGCGAAATACTCTTCCTCGCTGTAGTCCTCCACCAAGGGCCCGAGGGGTCCGGAATGCATGCAGCGGAAGTTACGCGTGTGGCGCGAGTTGCCGCCCCGGTAGGCCTTGGGCGCGGTTTCAAGGATCAGCACCCGCGCGCCGGCCTCTGCCGCTGTCATGGCGGCGCAAAGCGCTGCGTTGCCGCCGCCGATCACCGCGATGTCATATTGGCTGGTCATGGTCTTTTCCCTTGCTGCGATCTGAGTAGCAGGCGCGCTTTAATTTGACCAATGACGGTTTTCGGTTGATTATTGCGTTATGCACATCAATTTCGATTTTGGCGATCTGGAGGCTTTTCTCGCGGTTCTGGAGAGCGGCTCTTTCCATACCGCGAGCAGCGACCTTGGCCTGTCCCAGTCGGCCATCACGCGACGGATCCAGAAGCTTGAGACAGCGCTCGGGTCCGAGTTGTTCGAAAGGACAACCCGGGCGGTCAAACCGACGCTGGCGGCCAAGCGGCTGAAGGCGCGGGCGCAAGCCATCCTCGACGACGCGCGCGAGACCACGCTGGCGTTGCGCGATGAAAGCGTGATGCTGGAATACCAACGCAATGCGGTCGTGACCGTCGCCATCATTCCCACGGTCGTTGAGCGGTTGTTGCCCAAAGCACTGCGCTGTTTTCGGGACGCGGGGAATGCCGCCCGGATCCGGTTTCTCGACATGGCCGCCACCGAAGTCGCCCAGGCCGTTGCGCAGGGGGACGCGGATTTCGGGATCTGCTCGGTTCCGGTCGGAGAGCCGGGTTCCGCCTTCGAGCCGCTGTTCGACGAACCGATGGTGCTGGCCCTTCCGGCGGGACACGTCCTGGGGGAGGCCGAAAAGATCGGCTGGAAGGATCTTGCGCACCAGTCGCTGATCGTGCCGGCGCGGGGTACCGGCAACCGGATGCTCATTGACGACGCCATGGCACGGGCACGGTTGGGCCACTTCTGGACCTATGAGGTCCAGCGCACCAGCACGATGCTGGAACTGGTCTCGGCCGGGAGCGGGATCGGCATCCTTCCGCAATCAGCCATGACCGAAGGATACGTGGATCGCATCGTCATTCGTCATTTGCCAGCGCCGGGGATCGTACGGCCGGTCGGGCTGCTGACCCGCATCGGGCAGGCCGACAGGCCGGCCGTGGTTGCATTCCGACATGCGGTGCGGATTGCCGAGGGTCTGGATCAGCCGCGCTGAGCATCCCAGACCTCGGGGTTGACCATGTGGATCGGCGCTTTTTCAGCATAGGCGTTGATCTGGTCGAAGATGTCGGCAAACTGCAGATCGAATTCGTCCTCGGTCACAAAGCCGATATGCGGCGTCGCAATCAGGCGGGGATGGGCAAGGAGCGGATCCTTGGGATCGGTCAGCGGTTCGCTGTCGAACACATCGATCGCAGCCGTGCCCGGGTGCCCCTTGTCGAGCGCCGCCTTCAGCGCACCCGGTGCGATCAGCCCGGCGCGCGAGGTGTTGACGAAGACCGCATCGGAACGCATTGCCGCGAAATCCGCAGCCGTGAGGATGCCCCGTGTTTCGGGCTTCAGCCGGACATGCACCGAGACCACGTCGCAGGACCCAAAAAAGGCCTCGCGGCTGTCTGCAATCATCTCGCCATCGGCGCGCGCCCTGGCACGCCCCGCGTCCGAAGACCACCAGACAACATCCATCCCGAAGGCCCGCGCATATCCTGCCACCGCCCGCGCGATACGACCGTAACCATAGAGCCCGATCCGCCGCCCGCGCAGCGTCTTCCCCACGCCCATCTGCCATGTCCCGGCCTTGACCGAAGCCACCTGTGCCGGGATTTGACGCATCGCCGCCAGGATCAAGGCCCAGGTCAACTCAGCAGCTGCATAAGAGGGTGTGCCCGCATGCATGTTGGAACAGAGCAGCACGTTGTTGTCGGTGCAGGCCGGGACATCCACGTGCGGGTAGACGCTGCGCTGGCTGATCAGCCGCAGATGGGGCAGGCGCTCCAACAGCGCGCGGGTGATCTTGGTACGCTCGCGAAACAGCACCAAAGCCTCGGCCCCGGACAGCCTTGAAGCCAAGGTGTCGATATCCTCGACATGATCTGTCCAGACGGTGACATCATGGCCATCCAGTTTGCGGAAACAGGGCAGGGCCCGCAGCGTATCGAACCAATCGTCGAGAATATGAACTTTCATCGATCCCTTGCCCTTCAATGCAGCGACGAAAGCGCGCCGGTGACATCGGTATAGTGCAGCCGATCGTCCAGCCCGAGGTCGCCAGACAGCACATCGAACTTCCCACGAATGTCGTCAATGATCTCGGCCTTGGCCGCCGCAATGATCTCGCACGCTTTTGCCGGCATCCAGGCGGCATGGCTGTCGTCTGTTTCATGGCCGGAATGGGCGACAAGGGCGGTCATATGCGCGCCTTTGGCCCTGGTAGTGTGAGCGGAATAGCGCAACGCGGTCTCGGCACTGGACAAGCCATTGAAGGCAAAGAGGATATTCCGGGTGTTCATGCGTCAACCTCCGGTCCCGCCCAGACCGCGCGGGGAACATAGACCTGGCCGTCGGCCAGCTTGCGGGCGGTCCGGACAAGACCGGCCGCGTTCAGGGTGAACCCGCCGTCGCTTGAAAAATCGACCAGTACCTCGATCGTGCCGGAAGGATGTTCGATGACCACATCTGCAGGGCCGTCGGTGGGGCGGTCCAGCATCCCGTCAGCCACGGTACCGGGCGTCAGCGCGCTTGAGGCGATACATTGCGCCCCGGTCACCGCCATGGTCGGGTGGGTCTTCCAGGGCATGAAATACCGGGCTGCAATGGTGCCGCCTTTACGGGCCGGGGCCAGAATGGCGAATTTCGGCGTGACGGATTGCGACACGTCGCCCATGCCCATCGCAGAGCCGGCCTTCCGCCGGATTGCCTCCATCCGGTCAAAGAACGCGCGGTTTTCGTCAAGCTCCTCGGCGCTCTCGTATCCCGTCAGCCCGAAATCGGCCGCACGGGCCAGGACCACGGGCATGGCGACATCCATGCAAGTCACCGTGAGACCGTCAAATGCGTCGCGCAGGTTTCCGGTCGGCAGAAAGGCCCCGGTCGCCGAGCCGACGACGCCCATGAAGGTCAGTTGCACAGGGGAGGAGACACCGGGCACGCCCGCAATCTCGGTATCGCCTTCATAGGAGAGGCGCCCACCCGGCGTGCGCACCCTTGCCACCACGCGCGCGCCCGTGTTGGTTGCGCGAATGCGGATCTCGGTCACGTCCTCGGCCGGATCGACAAGTCCCATCTCGATGGCGGCCGGACCTACCCCCGAGAGGATATTGCCGCAGGTGGGTTTGAAATCGACCATCTGATCCTCGACCGACACCTGAGCAAAGAAATAGTCGATATCGGCCCAGTCATCCTTGGATTGCGACAGCATGGCGACCTTGGTGGTCACCGCCGCACCGCCCCCGATTCCGTCGATGTTGAGCGCATGACCCGAACCGACCGCAGCAATCAGCACCTTTGCGAGCATCTCGCGATCTTCGGGAAGATCCTCGCGGCGGAAGTAGGGTCCACGGGACGTGCCACCACGCATGAAGATATAGGGTATACCTGTCTGGGTCATGGGTCACTCCCCTCCCAGCGGCCAGGGAAGCGGGACATAGTGCTGCAACAGCCCCGGCGGGAAATCGCGGTTCAGGACGCCGGCCATCAGGCACATGAAGGCAATGCCACAGGCGGTCAGGATCAGGGTCTTGCCCCAACCGGCACCCGCGCGGACCCGCAAAAAGGTGATCAGGAACCCAAGCAGCGCGATGATGAAGCCAACGAAGAAGGTGCCGACGATCAGCGAACCAAACCAGGCCAGCGTGGACCAAAGGCCATAGGGTGCGTCCGCATCTTCTCCGGCCACTTCCTTATCCGCAAAGATGGCGTCTCTTTCCGGGCGGCGGATCATCTGGACCAGCAGGATCAGGCAGCAACCCAGCGCGAAGGATCCGATGACCATCGGGATGATCTTGTCGGTCATGTTGTAGTCCGGGATCATGTTGGCGTTGATCAACGCCACCAGCAGGTAGCCTGCAATGATCAGAAGGAAGACCATCGGAGCCCGCTTGGTTCCAGACTGAACATCGCCTTCCGCCATGATGTTTTTCGCCTGACGCAGGCCCAGAACGACCGACACCACGGTGATGATGATCAGGATGATCACGATCGGGCTGAAGATATAGTCGATGCCCTCTTCAAAGCTTTTACGGAACCGGAAGGATGCGATCTGGAACGCCTGGTTGGTAAACTGTTCCACCGGGTTCGACAGCACGAAGCCGATCAGGAAGGCCGGACGCGACCAGTCGAACCGGCGCAGGAAAATCCCGATCAGACCAATGACGAACAGGGCGAGCAAATCCTCGAAATTCTGACCGGACTGGAATGCCGCGAAGCTGATCAGCATGAACAGGAACGGCGCGAGGTAGGTGAAGCGGATTGTCGTCATCCGGGCGATCCCACCCGAAAGCGCGATGCAGAGGATCGTCCCCACCACATTTGCCAGAGCCAGCAGCCAAACGATGGAATAGGTGATGTCAAGGTTGTCCTTGAGCATCGCCGGACCAACCTCGATCTCGCCCGATCCGAGCAGCGCGACGACGCCAATGAAGATCGCCATGGACCCGGATCCGGGAATGCCGAAAAGCAGCGTCGGAACAAGACCGCCGCCTTCCTTGGCGTTGTTCGAGCTTTCCGGCCCGATCACGCCGCGCACTTCGCCCTTGCCGAAATTGGATTTGTCTTTCGTGGTCTGGACGGAGTGGCCATAGGCGATCCAGTCGACCACGGACCCTCCGAGACCGGGGATGATGCCGACAACGACACCGATGATGGAACAGCGGACCGAGAGCCAGATGTTGGCGAACCAGTCGCGCACACCGTCCAGCCAGCCCCCGCCCAGTTCCGCACCCTTGGCGATGGAACGGTCCTGACGCAGCAAGGAAACGATTTCGGGGATGGCAAAGATGCCCAGGCCGACGATCACAAGCTTCAGGCCGTCCGTCAGATACGGAATGTCGTAGCTTGCCATGCGCAGGCTGCCTCCGGCGTCAGCCTCGCCGATTGTGCCGATCATCAGGCCAAGCCCTGCGGCCGCAAGCCCCTTGAGCGCGAAACGCCCTGCAAGCACCGCGACCATGGACAGGCCAAGGATGGTGACCATCAGCATTTCCGGCAGACCGAACTCAAGCACGATGGGCCGCGCAACCAGAATGAAGACCGTCAGGAACGCCGCCCCGACGAGGCCACCGAACAGCGAGGATGCGAAAGCGGCCGACAGCGCGCGGGCGGCCTGGCCGTTCTTGGCCATCGGGAATCCGTCAAGCACCGTGGCTTGTGAGGCTGAAGAGCCCGGGATTCCCATGAGCACCGAGGCAAACGTGTCGGAGGTGGGAACAACGGCCACCATTCCGATCATCAGCGCCAGCCCCAGGATGGGGTCCATGCCGAACATGAAAGGCAGCAGCAGCGAGAGCCCGGCAATGCCACCAAGTCCGGGGAATACGCCGACCGCAAGGCCCATGACGACACCAAGCACAAGATAGCCCAGGACCATGGGTTGCAGGATGAGCCCCCACGCTTCACCGAGCGCAGGAAGGGCGTTCGCGAAAATCTCCATGGAGCCGCTTTCTGTATGTGGAATGGAAATGGGGAA
This sequence comes from Meridianimarinicoccus sp. MJW13, assembly GCF_014901205.1. Lineage (GTDB taxonomy): Bacteria > Pseudomonadota > Alphaproteobacteria > Rhodobacterales > Rhodobacteraceae > Meridianimarinicoccus. Next base: position 90,086 of record NZ_JACNMU010000006.1, on the reverse strand, counting down.
GCCAACGCCGGTCGGACAGGTCCGGCCGGCGTCGCGCAGCAGAGGGTCTTACTTGAGCGTCACGCCGTAGTCTTCGGCGAGCCAGTTGACGATGTAGGCCTTCGCATCGTCGGATACCGAAATCGCGGTTTCCAACGCCTTTTGTGCATCAGGGCCCACGAAGACGGGGTATTCGCCGACCCGCTTGGCCGAGATTTCGGCGAAGTCGGCGCGCGCGATGACCTCGTTGAAGGCGGCGGTGTACGTGTCAACGACATCCTGCGGCGTGTCACCGGGCAGGAAGGCAAGCTTCTGGACGGGGAAGCCCGAGATGAAGAAGGCCTTCCAGGCGTCCCATGTCTCGCCGGACGTTTCGCATCCGTCGGTCGCCTCACAGACTTCCTTGAAAGTGGCGATGTCCGGGAAAGTCGGGTCGCGGACGATATTGCCATCTGCATCCAGCGCGCCCCAGGTCATCATCGGGACGGCCTTGCCATCGTTGACCATCGCCATCGATCCGCCGATATAGCTTGACGAGGTCTGGTAGTCGATGTTGGCTTCGCCACGTTCGAACATCAGCCGGCCGTCGCCGCGCCCCTTGATGCCGAACACAGGTTCGACGTTCATGCCAAGCATCTTCCAGGCCAGCAGCGGCACGATATCCAGGCGTGTCGCCCCCTGCGATCCGAAGATGAAGTTGGTGTCCTTCAGGGCGTTTGCGGATCCATCGAAATTGGCGCCATCTTCCGGATTCAGGTAGGCCACGCCGCCCGTGCCCGAGGCCATGACCGGGATCCAGTCCTTGTATTCTTAACGCACGCGCGGATCGTTCAGCAGGTAGGGAAACTGGGTTGAACCGGACGTGCCAAAGAGCAGCGTTCCGTCCTTGTGCTTTTCGTTCTGAAACCAGTTGGCGCCCTTGGTGGACCCTGCGCCGGGCATGAATTTCACCACAACGGTCGGGTTGCCCGGCAGCGCCTCGGAGAGGAGCGGGCCGAAGAAATTCGCCCATTTGGCCGATCCGCCGGTTTCCGAGAAGGGGATGACCCATTCGATGGTCTTGCCGGAAAAGTCCACTTCGGCGGCAGCCGGAGCGGAGAGTGCAGCGGCTGCAACCATTCCAAGAACGACGCGGCGAGTGAAAGCAAATTGGGTCATTGGTGTCCTCCGATGTGACCAGTCAACCGCGGTGGTGTTCCTCTCACCACCGGGCTCATTAGAGATTCGGGATTTGATTCCCGCTTCAATGGGGTCAAAATGAGGGGCCAAGCTTGCGCGAAGCTTGTGGGAGGGAAAATGCGTATCGTGATCGTGGAAGACAACGAGGCGTTGGCGAATGCCATCGCCTACCGGCTGCGCGACCGCGGCCATTCCGCGGACGTGATCCACAATGGAAACGACGCAGACACATTTCTGGCACAACAAGGGGCCGACCTTGTCGTGCTTGACATCAATTTGCCGGGCCGGAGTGGGCTGGAGGTTCTCAGGGGCCTGCGCGCGCGGGGCGAAGGGGTTCCGGTGATCCTGCTGACCGCCCGCACCGAAACCTCCGACCGGGTGGCCGGGCTTGACCTGGGCGCTGACGACTACCTGGTGAAACCGTTCGAAATGGACGAACTGGAGGCCCGGATCCGCGCCCTGTCGCGACGCCGGAACCTGGACTATGGCGCCCGTGAAAGCATTGGCGGGTTGGAGTTTGACCGCACGGCCCGGCAAGTGATGGCAGATAGCGAGGTCCTGGAGATCCCGCGCCGGGAACTGGCGACATTCGAATGCCTGCTGGAGCGCCGTGGCCGTCTGGTTTCGAAGGCGCATTTGACAGACCATGTCTACGGGGTTGGCGCCGACGTGGACGACCGGGCAATCGAACCGCATGTTTCCCGCCTGCGCCGTCGGCTGGCCGGGCGCGGCGTGTCCATCAAGACCGCGCGCGGGTTGGGCTACATGCTTGACGTTGAAGGCTGATGCGCGGCACGCTCTCCTTGCGGCAACGGCTTTTTGCGCTGATCCTGACGCCGCTCGTGCTCATGGCCGTGCTGCTGGTGTTTTGGCGCTACACGGTAGCCCATGACACTGCCTCGGAACTGTTCGACCGGACGCTGCTGTCGACCGGCCTTGCGATTTCCCGCGATGTAGCGATCTCCCAGGGCGACGCGTTGCTGCCCTCGACCCGGGATCTGATCACGGATGTTTCGGGCGGAGAGGTCTTCTATCACGCCACTGGCCCGGACGGAATCTACGTCGCGGGGTACGCCTATCCGCCAACCGGCGGGTCCGTGGACGGGAACAACTATCGCCCGGTCTTCTTTGCGGCGACCTATCGCGGCGAGCCCGTTCGCGTCCTTCGTCTGACCGAGCGCCAGACAATAGGCAATCTTGAAGGTGATGCCACAGTGACGGTCTGGCAGCGCATTGCCGATCGCAATGCTTTTGCCTACCAACTGGCACTGCGGGCCGTTGCGCTGATTGTCGCGCTTCTGGCGACGCTTGCGCTTGTGGTCTGGTTCGGGGTCAGGGTCGGGTTGCGGCCTCTGGTCGATCTTGAGGATGCCATTGCCGCCCGCTCTCCAAACGATCTCAGCACGATCAAGCGCGCTGTTCCTGACGAAACCCGTGGAATCGTGGAGACGCTGAACCGATTGTTTCAGAAGGTCGAGGCAAACATCTCGGAACACCAGGTCTTCATTTCCAATGCAGCGCATCAGTTGCGAAACCCGACCGCCGCAGTGCAGTCGATGGCCGAGGCCGCCCGCGATGCGATGAGTGATGACGAGCGGCGGCAACGGCTGGATGAGCTTGTGCTTGCAGCGCATTCCGCGGCGCGGGTGACCGAACAGCTCCTGTCGCTGGACCGGTTGCAGAACGGCGATGGGGAAGATGCCTTGGAGATTTTCGACCTCGGCGCCCTTGTTGAACAGACCTGCGCGGATCTGGCGCCGGCGATTCTCGGTTCGGGTCTCGAGTTCGAATTGAAACCGGCCGGCACGCCGCTTCCGGTTTTTGCCGACCGGTTCTTTGTGTCGGAAGCATTGAAGAACCTGATCGACAACGCCCAGAAACACGGCGGGGTCAGCCTTTCCCGGATTGCCGTCCAGACCGGGCGTGAAGGCGCATTGGCAACCGTCAAGGTTGAGGACGATGGTCGTGGCCTGTCGCCGGAAGCGGCACAATCCGTCTTTGACCGCTTTTCGCAGATCGAGCCTTCGAACGGCAGCGGCTTGGGACTGGCAATCGCATTGTCTATTGCTGTTCGCCACGGTGGAACGCTGGGCATCAATCCGTCGCAGACCGGCGCTAGCCTGACGTTCGCGCTGCCGATTGCCAATGCCGAAGCGCCGGGATGACTTCGGTTGAATTCAGGCCAGAGCGCGGTCTCGCGCATCGGCTGCCGGTTCCATCATGCCGCCATTGTCGGTGTTGCCTGGCAAGCGGTGTCGCGGATCGGGGGGCGGCCTTCTGTCTGACTGGCCAGTACGGTCCGGGACAATCTTCTTGAAGTTGCAGAATGGCGGGACTGGAAACGGACCTGCACCACCAAGACGTGCAATCTGTTGTCCATGTACCACTTCCCCCTGGGGCCGACGGTTGACGGTATCGAATTGCAATGCGTCGCGGACAGGTCCATCTCACCATTGAGACAGAAACGGGCGCACAAGAGGCGCCATGACGCGGGCAAAGGGCTGGACTTTGACGCCTGTGCGGGGGAACCTCGCGCAAGTCTTCGTGGAGTGTTCTATGACCAACAGCAAAGCCCCCTGGCACCATTGGCCTGTCGCCATCGCGGCCCTGATTTTCTATGGTCTTGCCGTCCTCGACTATGTCGCGGTCAAGCTTGGGATCGCGGCTTATCTCAACTTCTACAGCGCCGAGTTGCTGCAATTCGTTCGCGATTTGCCCCTGTGGCTGAGCGTGCTTTGGGCCGTCACGGTCTGGAGCGGCCTTGCCGGTGCCTGGCTGCTCTATCGCCGCAATCGCTGGTCGGTGCTGCTGCTGTTCACGGGCTTTGCCTGCATGACCTTCCTGACCGTGTGGTGGAGCCTGTTTACCCGGCCCACGCTCATGGGTCTGGCCGGATTTACCGGACTGTACCTGATGGCAGGCTCCAGTGCCCTGGCGTTCCTGTTCTATGTTTACGGACGTTGGGAACGGACCGTGAAAAAGCTCTGATCAACACGAAATGGGTTTGCGGAGGGGCCGGCATTTCACACAATGCCGGCCCTTTCGTTTTGGCGCGGCTTTGGCCTAGTCTGGGACCACGGCGCGACGGGGAGGGGATGACGCATGGTCTATGAAGAGGAATACTTCGGCACCCCCGCGCAGGTCGGTTTGATGCGGCGCAGTGCCGATCTTTGGCGTCTGTTGTCATCGGATCCCCGCTTTGCAAGCTATGGCCGACTGGTGGCGTTAAGTACGCCTGTCGCGGACACGGCCGAATTGCTGATCAGCCTGGCACGGTTGCAGGGCGCCGGGGTGTGCTACTACTTACCCAAGACGGAGTGCGATGCGTTGTTTTCCCAGGTGCAAGCCCTGGGTTTCGGCACCGACCGTCACGAGCATTTCCGCGGTGGCAAGAGGGCCTATGCGGCCAGCCGTGCCGTACTGGCCAAGCACGAGATGCCTGCCGATCTGAGCCTGTGCCGGCTGGACCGGGCAAGCGACACGAAGGTGGTGGCGGATGTCGCGGCACTTTGCCAAGACTGCGGTCTCATGCCGGTTCCGGGCAGCGTGATGCGCGGGGTAGCACGGCGCGGCTTGACGCTGGCCGCACTGGACCCGACGGGCGCGCCGGTGGCCACGGCTTCGGCTTTCGGCCTGCATCATCCCGACGCGCTGCACGCGGGGGACGTGTTCTGGGGGATGTTGGCCACACGGCCAGACCGGCGCGGCCAGAAGATCGCCTTGCTGCTGGGGGCGATGGCCCTATGCCACATGTGGGAAGTCGAGGGCGCGCGCGGGTTCATCACCGGGGTACGCGCCGATAACGCGTCATCAAAGCGCCTCTGCAACCGGCTGGGGGTCGAGGAGACGGCATGGGTCTACGCGCAATGCCTTGACCGGGCGTTGCTGGGCACCGGGCGCGTGACCAAATAGCGTCCCAGCACCCCACCGCCCGGCAAGGCAAAGGCAAAGGCAGGCCTGCAGATGGCCGGGGCAGGCTCAGCGTTCCGGCAGCAACCCGCGCGGGCTGAACCGCAGCACCACCAGCAGCAGCAGCCCCATGGTCAGAAGCCGCATGTAGGCCGCGCCATCAAGCAGATGCTCTTTCAGCGGGCTGCCATCGGTCAGCGGGCTGGTGACCACCTGCAGGAACACCTGTCCCAGCGGCTCGACCTGCACCCACAGGAACCAGACAAGGAACCCGCCCAGAACTGCGCCGAAATTGTTGCCCGAGCCGCCGATGATCACCATCACCCAGATCAGGAAGGTATAGCGCAGCGGCTGATAGGTGGCCGGGGTCAACTGGCCGTCCAGCGTGGTCATCATCGCCCCCGCCAGACCGCAAACCGCCGAACCCAGAACGAAGATCTGCAGGTGCCGCTTCTTGATGTTCTTGCCCATGGCCGCCGCCGCCACCTCGTTGTCGCGGATGGCGCGCATCATCCGGCCCCAGGGCGACCGCAGGGCCAATTGCGCCAGCACCAGCAGCAGGATCAGGACGACGGTGAAATACAGGCTGTAGCCCGCCTTGACGTACAGGGTCGAGGCGGTCACCGGATCCAGACCATAGCCCGTGGCGGCCTCGACAAAGCCGGGATCGTTTTGCAGATCGACCTCATAAGGCATCGGGCGGGGCAAGCCATTGACGTTCTTGACGCCGCGGCTCAGCCAGTCCTCGTTCTTCATCACAGCGATGATGATTTCCGAGATCCCCAGCGTGGCAATGGCGAGATAGTCAGAGCGCAGCCCCAGCGCCGTCTTGCCGATCAGCCAGGCCGCCCCGGCCGCCAGCGCCATGCCCACGGGCCAGGAGAACACCACCGGCAGACCGGCGCCGCCAAGGTAGCCTTCTAGGGTCGGGTTCACCGCCTCGATCGCGGCGCGGGCCGGATCGAACAACTGCCGGTACACGATGTAACCAACGACCAGAACCGCCGTCATGACCAGCGCCCGCTTGCGGCCGGGCGTGACGGACTTCCAAGCGAAGATGGCCGCGACGATGGCCCCGGCGCCCACGGCCAGCGCCAGCAGCATCCGCGCCCCGCCCGCCGCCCAGGCAGCCCCCACGGGAGGCATCGAGGTCAGCACCACGGCCAGACCGCCCAGGGCGACAAAGCCCATGATGCCGACGTTGAAGAGACCGGCGAACCCCCATTGCAGGTTCACCCCCAGCGCCATGATCGCCGAAATCAACCCCATGTTCAGGATCAGAAGGGCCGAGTTCCAGCTTTGCAAAAACCCGGTGGCCAGGATGAGGCCTGCCACCAGCAGGAACAGGAGCGTGCCACGCATTGTCTGGCTCATGTGTTTTTCCCCGCAAACAGCCCCGTGGGCTTGAACAACAGCACGATCACAAGGATCGCGAAGCTGACCGCGAATTTGTAATCGGTGGCCAGAAGCTGGACGAGACCCGAGGGCTCCATCCCTTCCGGCACCAGGTATCCGATCACCCGCTTGAAGGCATAGGTCAGCGTCACCTCGGAAAAGGCGATGACGAAGCCGCCGGCGATCGCGCCCAGCGGATTGCCCAGACCACCGACGATGGCCGCGGCGAAGACCGGCAGCAGCAGGTGGAAATAGGTGAAGGGCTTGAAGCTTTTATCAAGGCCGTAAAGCACGCCCGCGATGGTCGCCAGCGCCGCCACGATCACCCAGGTTACCGCCACCACCCGTTCGGGGTTGATGCCGGACAGCAGCGCCAGATCCTCATTGTCGGAATAGGCGCGCATGGATTTGCCCATGCGGGTGCGGTTCAGGAACCAGAACAGCGCCGCCACGGTCAGGATCGCCGTGACCACGGTGATGCCCTGCGTGGTCTTGATCGCCAGCCCTTCGGCCAGGCCGGTCATTTCCTTGAAGGTGCGGGACGAGATGATGAAGCGTTCGCCATCGGTGAAACGCTGATCGTCGGGGCCGATGATGAAGCGCACCAGCCCGTTCATCACGAACATCACGCCGACCGATACGATCAGCAGCATCACCGGTTCCACCTTTTGCTTGCGGTAGAACTGGTAAACAAACCGATCGGTGGCAAGCACCAGCACGGCGGTGGCGGCAATGCCCACGGGCAGGGCCAGCAAGGCCGTCGGCAGCGGATCGATCGACACCCCGGCAGCCTGGAGCGCCCAGGTCACGAAGATGGTGATCATCGCCCCGAAAGCCATGGTGTCACCATGGGCGATATTGGTGAACCGCAGTATCGCGAAGATCAGCGTCACGCCAAGCGCTCCAAGCGCCAGCTGGCTGCCATAGGCGATGCCCGGCACCAGCACGAAGTTGGCCAGAACGATAAAGGCGTTGAGGAAGTCGGTCATTTTGCCTCGCAATGCCCGTGATAAGAGACCACGGCCGGGCCGTCTGTCAGATGCAGGGTATAGCGGGCGCTGCCGTCTGCGCCCCAACTGAGGATCTGGGCGGTGGTGGCGGTCCGGGTGGTCCAGACCAGCGAGGTGCTGTCATGCCCCTCGACATTGCCCGAAAAGGTTTCCGCCGGCGTGCGCACCACGGCTTCGGTTGGGCTGTCGCCCTTGCCGACGCGCAGGTTGAAGTTGGCCTCGTTGCAGGCCTCGGCCTCATAGCACTCCAGGGTAAAGACACATTCGACCTCGACGCTTTGTGCGGCGGCCAGACCGGGAGCCAGGGCAAGGCTTGCAGCGACAAGGGCAGGGCGGAAAGGAAAGACTGTCATGGGGTGGTCTCCTCTGACGCGGGCAGGCGGATGCAGGTGCCGGTGCGGCTCAGCATACCCACGGCCTCGCCGGGGCTGGAGACGACCAGCGATGCACGCCCGTCTTCGGCCATGTCCAGGATCTGGGTGCGCAACCCGTGGTCGCGATCCGGTTCGGTTTGATAGCTGGTCCAGACACCTTCGCGCAGGATGCGGGCCGGCCGCAGCTGACCTTCGCCCAGATCCAGCAGGGCCAGCGCGTCGTCCACCACCTGAATCGCAACCTGCGCCCGGCTGTCGAAACAAGGGCGGCGGTCGATGCAGGCCTCGGTGAAGGTGCAGGTCATGCGGGTGCCGACAGGCGGAAACTCCGCCCCCGACACCGATGGCGTGCCCGCAAGCGCGCCTGCTGCAATGACAACTCCCATGCCGGTCATCCGCCCAGAAAGCTCTTGCGGACATCCGGGTCAGCCAGCAAGGCGGCCCCGGTATCGGTGTAGCGGTTGCGCCCCTGCACCAGAACATAGCCCTTGTCGGCAATCTCCAGCGCCTGGCGCGCGTTCTGTTCGACCATCAGGATCGAAATGCCGGTGCGCGCCACTTCGATGATCCGGTCGAACAATTCATCCATCACGATCGGGCTGACCCCGGCCGTGGGTTCGTCCAGCATCAGTACGGTGGGTTTGGTCATCAGCGCGCGACCGACCGCCACCTGCTGACGCTGCCCGCCGGACAATTCCCCGGCGGCCTGATTGCGTTTTTCGTGCAGGATCGGAAACAGTTCGAACACCTGGTCCATGGTGCCGCGGAAATCATCGGTGCGGATGAACGCCCCCATTTCCAGGTTTTCCTGCACCGTCATCGACGTGAAGATGTTGTGGGTCTGCGGCACGAACCCCATGCCCAGATGTACCCGCTGCTGCGGGCTGAGATGGGTGATATCCTGTCCACCAAGGGTTACCTTGCCCTCGCGCAGGTTCAGCATCCCGAACACGGCCTTCATGGCAGTCGACTTGCCCGCGCCGTTGGGCCCGACGATCACCGCGATCTGGCCCTTGTCCACGGACAACGTGCACCCATGCAGAATATCGGCGGCCCCATAGCCGCCGGTCATGCTGTCGGCATTCAGGAAAGGTGTGCTCATGTGCTGGCCTCCGCCTGAACCTTGTTCTTCAGGCCGGTGCCCAGATAGGCCTCGATCACCTGTTCGTTGGCCTTGATCTCATCCAACGTCCCCTCGGCCAGCACCTTGCCCTCGGCCATGCAGATCACCGGGTCGCAAAGGCGGCCGATGAAGTCCATGTCGTGCTCGATCACGCAGAAGGTATAGCCGCGTTCCTTGTTCAGGCGAATGATGGCGTCGCCGATGGTGTTCAGCAGGGTGCGGTTCACCCCGGCGCCAACCTCGTCCAGAAAGACGATGCGCGCATCCACCATCATGGTGCGGCCCAGCTCCAGCAGCTTTTTCTGCCCGCCCGACAGGTTGCCGGCCTTTTCCTCGGCCAGATGGTCGATGGTCAGGAATTCCAGCACCTCGTCGGCCTGCTTGCGCAGCGTGGCTTCTTCCTGCGCGATTGCGGCGCGCCGGAACCAGGCGTTCCAAAGGGTCTCACCGGCTTGGGCGCCGGGCACCACCATCAGGTTTTCACGCACGGTCATCGAACTGAACTCATGCGCGATCTGGAAGGTGCGCAGCACCCCCTTGTGAAACAATTCGTGCGGCGGCAGGCCGGTGATATCCGCGCCCGCCATGGTCACACGGCCCGACGTCGGTGGAAGAACACCGGCGATCACATTGAAAAGCGTGGATTTACCGGCGCCGTTTGGCCCGATCAATCCGGTGATCGACTTGTCCTGGATACGCAGGGACGCGCCGTCAACGGCCCGAAACCCTCCGAAATGCCTGTGCAGATTTTCGACTGCTATCATGGCGCGCCCTTGTTGGTTCTAGCTCTTTGGGGGCGGCGTATGGCATGGCGTCGCGTCGGACGCCATGCCAAATTTCCCTCAGCGGAAGCCGACCTCCGTGACCTTGCCGTCCTTGATCTCGATTTCACGGTAGACGCCAGCGGCTTCGCCCGGTTCGATCAGTTCCACGGCAGAGGCGCCGACATAGTCGATGTCGCCGCCATTCTTCAGGATTTCCAGACCCTTGGCCAGTTCACCCGGCAGGATCGGCTCGCCCGGAGCGTTGGCAACTTCCATGATCTTGGACTTGAAGTCCGCGCCTGCGGTCGAGCCCGCGGCCTGCATGGACAACAAGATCAAGGCCGCCGCATCATAGGCTTCCTTGGAATAAACCGAGGCACCGTCGACACCGGCGGCTGTCGCCATCTCTTCGTAAAGCGCGCCGCCGTCCGAGTTCGATCCCGGCGCCTGGCCGAAGGATCCTTCGATGGCATCGCCGAAGTTCTCTTCCAGCTTGTCGCTGACCATGCCGTCGGGCAGCACGAAGAGGTCAAAGGCACCGGTGTCGAGCGAGGCCTGGATCATGCCCGATCCGCCCTCGTCCACATAGCCGGCCACGACCAGCGCTTCACCGCCGGCGGAGGCCAGCGTGGCAACCTCGGCCGAATAGTCCGGCTTGCCGTCGTCATGCGGTGCGACGATGGTCACGGTGCCGCCTGCGGCTTCAAAGGCCTGGGCAAAGCTGTCGGCCAGCCCCTTGCCATAGTCGTTGTTGGTATAGGTCACGGCGACTTCCGAAATGCCGCGTTCAGTGATGATGTCGGCCATCACCACACCCTGGCGGGCATCGGAGGGCGCGGTGCGGAAGAACAATCCGTTGTCCTCTGCGGCACTCAGGCCGGGCGAAGACGCGGAGGGCGAGATCATCACCGTGCCATTGGGCATGGCCACGTTGCTGAGCACTGCGCCGGTCGCGCCCGAACACATCGCGCCCATGATCGCAGCCACCCCATCCGAGGTGATCAGCCGTTCGCCAGCCGCCGTGGCCGCAGCCGCGTCCACGCAGGTGGAATCGCCGCGCACCGGCGTGACCTTGGCGCCATCCATCAGCATGCCGCTCTCGCTCACTTCGGCAATCGCCAGTTCCGCGCCACCGGCCATCGGCCCGGCAAGCGATTCCAGCGGACCCGAGAAGCCCAGAAGAACACCGATCTTGATTTCTTCGCCGGCTGCAAAAGCGGACCCGGCAGTCAATGCCGTTACGGCGGTGGCCGTCAGCAGTTTTTTCATGTTTTTCTCCCGTGTTGGAGTCTTCGAACGTGAAGCCTACGACTCAGACGCTAGTCCGACCTTGCGGAAATGGGAAGTCTCCGCAACGGAAGCTTCCGTTGGGTCCTCACGGGAATGTTTGCGGTCATGCACCGCCAGGGGGGCTAGATTCCGGGTATGATCGCGCTTCGACATTCCTTCCGCCTTCTCGCCATCGTGACTTTGGGTCTCGGGCTGTCCCTCTCTGCGACCGCCCAAACGGTGGACAGTTCCGCCGGTCGCCTGACGCTCACACCGATGGTCACTGGTCTCGACATGCCCTGGGCGCTTGGGTTCCTGCCCGGAGGCGGCCTGCTGATCACCGAACGCGACGGGCGCTTGTTGCACGTTCGCGAGGGCCGCGCGACGTCGGTGACGGGCCTTCCAAAGATCGCGACACCGGGGCAGGGCGGCCTTCTGGACATCCTCGTGCCGCGCGATTTCGCCACCCGACGCGAGGTATTCTTTACCTATGCCAAGCCCCAGCCGGGCGGCAGTGGCACGGCCCTGGGACGCGGGCGTCTGACGAAGGACGGCACGCGCCTGACGGAAGTGCAGCAGCTGTTCCAGATCGCGAAGGGAAGCTCCGGCGGCCGCCATTTCGGCGCGCGTCTGGTCGAGGCCCCCGATGGCACCCTTTTCATGACCATTGGCGATCGCGGCGACCGCGCCGCCGCACAGGATCTGTCGCGCCACAACGGCACCGTCCTGCGCCTGACCCGCGACGGGCAGGCCCCGGCGGACAATCCATTCACCGCCACCCCCGGCGCCCGGCCTGAAATCTGGTCCTATGGCCATCGCAACCCGCAGGGTGCGGCCCTGGATGCGCGCGGCCAGCTTTGGATCACCGAACATGGCGCCCGCGGCGGGGATGAGCTGAACCGCATTCGCAAGGGCGCCAACTATGGCTGGCCGGTGATCGCCTATGGCCGCCACTACTCGGGCGCAAGGATCGGCGAAGGCACCGTGAAACCGGGGATGGCGCAGCCCGCCCACTACTGGGATCCCTCCATCGCGCCGTCCGGGCTGGTGATCTATTCCGGCAAGCTCTGGCCGCAATGGCGTGGCGACATCTTCGCGGGCTCGCTGAAATTCGACATGATCAGCCGTATCGACGGCGAGACCCGGACCGAGGCCGAACGCCTATCGGCGCCGCAGACTGGCCGAGTCCGCGACATTCGCGAAGCGCCGGACGGCAGCCTCTGGTTCCTGTCGGAAAACGACGGCACCGCCTACCGCATTACTCCGGCGGAGTGACCCTTGTTTCTTTTTGGCACAAATACTCCCGCCGGAGGCGGATCAGTCTTCCTGCGCCGCCTGCGCCCCGCGTTCACGGTAGGGCGTGGTCTCGTATTGCGCGCGGTAGCATTTGGAAAAATGCGACGGCGAGGTGAACCCGCAGGCCAGCGCCACATTGATGACGCTCATATCGGTCTGCATCAGCAGGTTGCGCGCTTTCTGTAGCCGCAACTCCATGTAGTATCGCTTGGGCGAGCGGTTCAGATAACGCCGGAACAACCGTTCCAGTTGCCGCGTCGACAGGCCCACGTCACGGGCCAGGATCGACGGGCTGATCGGCTCTTCGATGTTCTGTTCCATCTCTTGGATCACCGCCGCCAGCTTGGGATGCCGCACCCCGATCCGGGTCGGGATCGACAGCCTCTGGGTGTCCTGATCGGTGCGGATCGAGGAATAGATCAGCATGTCCGCCACGTTCGAGGCGATATCGTTGCCGGCGGTATTGGCCACCAGTTTCAGCATCAGGTCGATGGCCGCGGTGCCCCCGGCACAGGTATAGCGGTTGCCATCCATCACGAAGACCGACTTGGTCAGATCCACATCCAGGAAATCCTCGGCGAAACTGTCGTAGTTTTCCCAGTGTATCGTGGCCTTGCGCCCGTCCAGCAACCCGGCCCGGGCCATGACATGCGCGCCGGTGCACAGGCCGGCCACTGTACAGCCGCGCCGCGACTCGCGTCGCAACCAGTTCAGCAGGCGCTTGGTGCTGGCGTCCTGAATATCCAGACCGCCGCACAGCACGATGACATCTTCCCGCCGCAACTCCTCCAGCCCGCCATCAAGGGCAAAGCTGGTGCCCGCCGAACAGGTGGCGGTCCCCGCATCCTCGCCCACCAGGCTCCAGGAAAACACCTCGCGGGTCGCCGTCCGGTTGGCCAGGCGCAGCGCCTCGATTGCCGCGGCAAAGGCCAGCAGGCTGAATTTCGGCAATAGAACAAAGACGAAGCGCCGCGTCTCGGTGGGCGGTAGGGGTGAGGTCATGGGACGCTCCTGGCCGGTCTTGGTGCCGTATAGAAGCCTGACTTGGAAGGCCGGGTCCAGAGGAAGCTTGAATATTCCGCCCAGACGCCCCGCGCCCGCAGCAATCAGCCGCTGCAAGCGTGTTTTCATTTCCAATGTTAGCGGCTATAGGCAGAGCCGGCTCAAACAACTCGGGCCAGATATAGCGGAGGCTCCCATGACCAACTCATGGATGAAATCAGACTGGAGAACGAAGCCCCGGGTGCAGATGCCGGATTATACCGATGCAGATGCGCTTGCAGCCGTTGAAAGCCAGCTTTCAAGCTATCCGCCGCTGGTCTTTGCCGGCGAAGTGCGCACGCTGAAGTCCGAACTGGCCAAGGTCGCACGCGGCGAGGCCTTCCTGTTGCAGGGCGGCGACTGCGCCGAAAGCTTTGGCGAGTTCAGCGCGGATTCGATCCGTGACACCTTCAAGGTGATGCTGCAGATGGCGATGGTGCTGACCTGGGGCGCCAAGGTGCCGGTGGTCAAGATCGGCCGTATGGCCGGGCAGTTCGCCAAGCCGCGCTCGGCGGCGACGGAAACCATCGGTGGTGTGGAACTGCCATCCTACCGTGGCGACATCATCAACGACATCGACTTCACCCCGGAAGCGCGCATTCCCGATCCGCGGCGGATGTTGCAGGCCTACACCCAGGCCGCGGCCTCGCTGAACCTGCTGCGCGCCTTCAGCCAGGGCGGCTATGCGGACATGCACCAGGTGCACGCCTGGACGCTGGGTTTCACCGACAAGGCCGAGATCGACCGCTACAGCGAGATGGCCAACGGCATCTCGGATGCGCTGGACTTCATCAACGCCGCCGGCGTGTCATCGGAAGTGGCGCCGACCCTGCACACGGTGGATTTCTACACCAGCCATGAAGCGCTGCTGCTGGAATACGAAGAAGCCTTGTGCCGGATCGATTCCACCTCCGGCAAGCCGGTGGCGGGTTCGGGACATCTGCTGTGGATCGGCGACCGCACCCGTCAGCCCGATGGCGCGCATGTGGAATTCTGCCGCGGCGTACAAAACCCCATCGGTCTGAAATGCGGGCCCACCACCACCGTTGAAGATCTCAAGGTGCTGATGGAGAAGCTGAACCCCAATAACGAAGCCGGACGTCTGACCCTGATCGCCCGCTTCGGCGCGGGCAGCGTGGGCGAGCATCTGCCGCGACTGATCAAGACCGTGCAGGAGGAAGGCGCCAACGTGGTCTGGTCGTGCGACCCGATGCACGGCAACACCATCAAGTCGGCGACCGGTTACAAGACCCGGCCCTTCGACAGCGTGCTGCGCGAAGTGCGCGAATTCTTCGCCATCCACAAGGCCGAGGGCACCCATCCCGGCGGCGTGCATTTCGAAATGACCGGCAAGGACGTGACCGAATGCACCGGCGGCGTGCGCGACGTGACCGAGGATGACCTGTCCTCGCGCTATCACACCGCTTGCGATCCGCGCCTGAATGCCTCGCAATCGCTGGAACTGGCGTTCCTTGTGGCCGAAGAACTCTCGACCTCTGGCGGGTCCGGAGCGGCTGCCGCGCTCTGACCCTTAGCCATCGTGACACAAGAAAGGCGGGCCCCTCGGGTCCGCCTTTTTTCGGTGTCGGGCGTGGTCAGATCGGATCAATCGTCCCGATTGTGCACAAGCCGCAGATGCCGGGCGCCGTCCGGTCCGTCGCCCGCCGTGTCCTTTGCCGCGTCGTTTTTCGCGGGGTGCGGTGATGCGAAGGGCGCCTGACGTTCCTGCATCGCCGGGGCTGGTTCGTCGCTGGCAGCCTGGCGGTATTCCGGCACCTCAACATCGCTGTCCGACAGACGCTCCAGGTCGACCGAGGCGATGCCGAACCGATGTGGCGGTTTTCCGGTAATCCTCTGTGACACCAGACATCCCAGCGCACGACTGATGTCGCCCAGATCACTGCGCAGGGGCAGAAGCACCATCTCGGCCTCGGCCTTCGAGGCGCCGACAGGGGCGCTGCCGGTCAGCCGGATACGGGCGCGGGCCGGGGCTTCGAACACATGCTCCAGCGCATCGCTGATCTGGTCGCGGGCTTTCGGGGCGATGAAGGCGGTGACGGGCATGCCGCGCACTTCCATGCCCATCAGATCGTTCAGATGCATCCCGGCCAGCCGGAACCGGGCCACGCCGGGGGCAATACGCTCAAGGATGAAGGCATGTTCCAGCGCGCGATCAATGCCGCGCGGGTCAACCTCGGACCGCAACGGGGTCAGACGATCACCGCGAAGGGCTTCCCAATAGGCTTCGATCTGTGCCAGCGCCGGATGTTTCATGTCAGCGGTGCCTATTCCAAACGGCACGACATTTGTCATGTTTGTGCCGAAGTCGCTTTCCCCATGCATATCACAGTCCCCTGACCTTGCAGACTCGTTTTGCCCACCCCGCTGCGAGGTCGATTTCCTGCCGGGGGCGGGGGATATTTGACACAGATTTCACTCAATGTGTTGTTCAATTTGACGCGCTGGTTAATTTATTGGGATTACCGTCCGGCGCGGGGGCCAACTCCGTTTGCCTGTGTCACCCGGCACCGGGACGTGCAGGGCGCTTGCGCGGGCTTGACCCCACAGGCTATTCCGCGTCATTTGCCGCACGACTTGTCCAGCCAGAAGGGTTCCCATGTCCCAGCGTCGCGGTTTGCTGATCATCCTGTCATCGCCTTCGGGCGCGGGGAAATCCACCCTGGCAAAGCGCCTGCGCGCCTGGGATCCCGAGATCGGCTTTTCGGTCTCGGCCACCACCCGCGCCCCACGTCCGGGCGAGGCACACGGGCGGGAATATTTCTTCCACAGCCACGACCAGTTCCGCGGCATGGTGGCCGAGGGCGAGCTTCTGGAACATGCCGAGGTGTTCGGAAATTTCTATGGCACCCCGAAATCGCCGGTTGTGGCCGCGCTGGAAACGGGCCGGGACATCCTTCTCGACATCGACTGGCAGGGCGGACAGCAGGTGCGCAATTCGCTGCGGGCCGAGGACGTGGTGTCGATCTTCGTGCTGCCGCCCTCCATCGCCGAGCTGGAGCGCCGGTTGAACAGCCGCGGTCAGGACAGTGACGAGGTGATCGCGGGCCGCATGAAGCGGTCGCGTGACGAAATCAGCCATTGGGCCGAATACGACTATGTGCTGGTGAACGAGGATATCGACATCGCCGAAGCCGAAGTGCAGGCCATCGTGACGGCCGAACGGCTGAAGCGCATCCGGCGGCCTGGCCTGACAGCCTTCGTGCGCGGGCTCAACACGGAATTCGAGGAGCGGCTATGACCCTGTATGCATTGAACGGTGAAACCCCGGTGCTGCCCGAGGATGGCGATGTCTGGGTCGCCCCGACGGCCAATGTGATCGGAAAGGTGCGGCTGGACAGCGGCAGTTCGGTCTGGTTCGGCTGCACCCTGCGCGGCGACAACGAGTTGATCCACGTCGGACCGGGCAGCAACATCCAGGAAAACTGCGTGCTGCACACCGACATGGGCTATCCCCTGACCATCGGGCGCAATTGCACGGTGGCCCACAAGGCGATGCTGCATGGCTGCACCATCGGCGACAACAGCCTGATCGGCATGGGCGCCACGGTGCTGAATGGTGCGAAAATCGGGCGCAACTGCCTGATCGGCGCCGGGGCACTGGTGACCGAGGGCAAGGATATTCCCGACGGATCGCTGGTAATGGGGGTGCCGGCCAAGGTCGTGCGCGACCTGACGGAGGACGCCATTGCCGGACTGACCCGCTCGGCCGAAGGCTACCAGGCCAACATGCGCCGCTTCCGCGACGGGCTGGACCCGCTGGCCGAGTGACCCGCCCCTGACGGCAGGCAACACCACGCAGGAGACGGCCATGGCGCGATCCCCGCAGGATGCAGAGACGTTTCGGCCCAAACAGGCCGGCAACCTTGCGGTGACCGATGTATCGGCGCTGCTCAACGGCGTGCCGCTGCCGCTGATCCTTGTGGGGCAGGACGAACGCATCGTCGCCCTGAACCCGCGCGCCGAAAAGCTGCTGGGACGCAACATGGTCGGGCGGCACTTTCTGACGGTGCTGCGGCATCCGGATGTGACCGACGCCATCGCCGGCACGTTTCAGGATGCCCGCCCACATCACGCGCGCTTCGTGCACAAGGATCTGGCCACCGAAACGGTCTATCGCGTCACCTGCACGCCGATCGAAAGCACCCCGGTGTCGGCAGTGCTGACCAGCCTTGAGGACGTGACCTCGATCGAAACCGCCAGCCAGATGCGCCGCGACTTCGTTGCCAATGTCAGCCATGAATTGCGCACGCCGCTGACCGCCCTTGTGGGGTTTATCGAAACCCTGCGCGGTCCGGCCCGGGACGATGCCGCCGCACGCGACCGGTTTCTGGAAATCATGGCGCGCGAGGCGGAGCGCATGAACCGGCTGGTGGACGACCTGCTGTCGCTGTCGCGGGTGGAATCCGAGGAACGGGTGCGGCCCACCGAATTGCAGTCGCTGCCGGACATTGTGGATTCGGTCTGCCTGAGCCTGCGCCCCCTGGCCGAAGCCGCCGGGGTGGTCTTCGATATCGGCG
The DNA here is from genome assembly GCF_014901205.1 of Meridianimarinicoccus sp. MJW13. Taxonomy (GTDB): domain Bacteria; phylum Pseudomonadota; class Alphaproteobacteria; order Rhodobacterales; family Rhodobacteraceae; genus Meridianimarinicoccus. The sequence goes on along the minus strand of NZ_JACNMU010000006.1, from coordinate 72,209 downwards.
CGGCACCAGACCTGCCACAGGTGCGCGGCGATGCGGACCAGTTGCGGCAGGTGTTCACCAACCTGATCGAGAACGCCATCAAGTACGGCGGCGCGGGCGGGGTGATTCATATCCAGTACGAACTGGTGGCCCGCGATCCGAATCTCGGCTCGGCCGCGGTGGCTGTGACCGTGGCCGACGAGGGGCCGGGGATCGACACCATCCACCTGCACCGACTGACCGAGCGGTTCTACCGCGCCGACGATCACCGGGCGCAATCGGCGGGCGGCACCGGGCTGGGGCTGGCCATCGTCAAGCACATCATGAACCGCCATCGCGGTCACCTGAAGATCGACAGCACCCCGGGCAAGGGCAGCCGGTTTCGGATCAGCCTGCCGGTTCGGGGCAAATGACCCAAGGTCACGGATAAGCCCCGGCGTTTGTCATAAAACAGTTACCGAACCGTCACAAAAGCTCGACCCGGATGGCATACGCCCCGCGTCAGGGAGATCCTTGTGGAAGGGTCGCCTGGCGAATATTCAATCAGGAGCAATCCATGACCTTCGTGAAACTGACCGCCTCGGCGCTGGCGATCGCTGCCGTTTCCGCCACCGCCGCAGCCGCCCGTGACCAGATCCAGGTTGCCGGGTCGTCCACCGTTCTGCCCTATGCCTCGATCGTGGCGGAGGCCTTTGGTGAAAACTTCGACTTCCCGACCCCGGTCGTGGAATCGGGCGGCTCCTCGGCCGGTCTGAAGAAATTCTGCGAAGGCATCGGCGACAACACAATCGACATCGCCAATTCGTCGCGCAAGATCCGTGAAAACGAAGTCAAGGCCTGCGCCGATGCCGGTGTGACCGAGATCATGGAAATCCGTTTCGGCTATGACGGCATTGTCTTTGCCTCGGCCATCGACGGCAATGCCTTCGCGTTCACCCCGGTTGACTGGTACAAGGCGCTGTCTGCCGAGATCGTGGTTGACGGCGCGGTCGTCGCCAACCCCTACACCATGTGGAACGAGGTGAACCCGGATCTGCCGGCCCAGAAGATCGCGGCCTTCATTCCCGGCACCAAGCACGGGACCCGCGAAGTCTTTGAAGACAAGGTGATCCTGGCGGGCTGCGAGGAAACCGGCGACTTCGAGGCGTTCAAGGCGGCCGCCGGCGGCGACAAGAAAGCCGCCGAGAAATCCTGCATCGCGATCCGCACCGACGGCGTGTCGGTCGATATCGACGGCGACTACACCGAGACGCTGGCGCGCATCGATTCGAACCCCGAAGGCATCGGCGTGTTCGGCCTGTCGTTCTACGAGAACAACACCGCCAAGCTGCAGGTTGCCACCATGTCCGGCGTCGTCCCCTCGACCGAATCCATCGCCTCGGGCGACTACCCGGTGTCGCGCCCGCTGTATTTCTACGTGAAGAAACAGCACATCGGCACGATCCCCGGCCTGAAGGAATATGCCGAATTCTTCCTGATGGACGACGTGGCCGGCCCCGATGGCCCGCTGGCGGAATACGGTCTGGTGTCCGATCCGGACCTGGCCGACACCCAGACCGCCATCGCTGCGGAAGAGACCATCGCAACCGGCTCGTAACCGGACGCAAACCCGAACACCGGGGGGATCGGTTCGCGCCAGCGCCGCTCCCCTTGTTGATCCTGACAGTTTTGGTGGAATGAATGCCCGGAACCTGGCTTTTTCTGATCCTCGTCACCCTGTCGGTGCTGGGATACATCATGGGTCACCGAAAGGCGGTTTCCGTCTCGGGTGGCAGCAACCGGGTGATGCATTCGCTGCTGCCCTATCATGGCTGGAACGTCGGGCTTGCGACCTTTCTGGCCGGGCTGTTCGTCATGGTCGTCGCCGCCCTGGGCCGCGCGCTGATGGGCGTCGCGGATGGCAACAACATCGCGCTGTCGGTGCTGACCCTGGCCGGCGCCTGCGCTGCCTTCTATGTGACCCATGCCCGGATCGAGCGCGGCTACCGCGCCCGCGACGGGGTCGAAAAGATGATCCGCGTCATCCTGATCCTGGCTTCTTCCATCGCCATCCTGACCACCATCGGCCTGGTGTTGTCGATGCTGTTCGAGGCCCGCAATTTCTTTGGTCAGTACCCCTGGACACGGTTCTTCTTCGGTACCAACTGGGCCCCGAATTTTCGCGGTGACAGCGATCTGGGGATGCTGCCGCTGCTCTGGGGCACGCTCTATGTCTCGTTCATCGCGCTGATGGTGGCAGTACCCGTGGGCTTGTTCGCGGCCATCTACCTGGCGGAATACGCCGGACCGAAACTGCGCGCCGTGGCCAAGCCGCTGCTGGAGGTTCTGGCCGGCATCCCGACCATCGTCTACGGACTGTTTGCCCTGATCACCGTCGGCCCGATCCTGCGCGATGTTTTCGCGATCCCGATGGGACTGGGCGAAAGCGCCTCGTCGGTGGCCACCGCCGGGCTTGTCATGGGCATCATGTTGATCCCCTTCGTATCATCGCTGTCCGACGACATCATCAACGCGGTGCCGCAGGCGATGCGCGACGGCTCGTTCGGGCTGGGCGCCACCAAGTCGGAAACCATCAAGAAGGTGGTGATTCCGGCGGCCCTGCCGGGCATCGTCGGGGCGATCCTGCTGGCAGCCTCGCGCGCCATCGGAGAGACCATGATCGTGGTGATGGGGGCAGGGGCCGCCGCCCGGCTGTCGCTGAACCCGTTCGAGGCCATGACCACGGTCACCGTAAAGATCGTCAGCCAGTTGACCGGGGATACCGATTTCGCTTCGCCCGAAACGCTGGTGGCCTTTGCCCTGGGGATCACGCTTTTCGTCATCACGCTCGGGCTGAACGTGCTCGCGCTCATTATCGTCCGCACCTATCGGGAACAGTACGAATGACCGATGTGACCGCAGCGCCCGCATCTCCGGCGCGCAAGACGACCTCGCTGTATGAGGTCAGCGCCCGCACCCGCCGCCGCAATGCCGCCGAGAAACGCTTTCGCTTCTACGGTCTCAGCGCCGTGCTTCTGGGGCTGATGGCGCTGATCGTGCTGCTAAGTTCGATCCTCAGCCAGGGGATGCCGGCCTTCCGCCAGACCTATGTGGTCATGGATGTGGAATTGCGCGCCGACAAGCTGGACAAGAACGGCAACCGCGATCCGGCAGATATGGCCAAATTGACCACCTTTGCCGTGGCACCGCTGATCAAGCAGGCCACCCAGACCGTCGCCACCGAACTGGGAAGCGACATTGAAGGGCTGACCGACAAGATGGTCGGCGCGATGATCTCGAAAGAGGCGCCGGGACAGCTTCTGCGCTTCGTGCGCGCCAACCCCGAGCTGATCGGCACCACCCAAAGCTTCGAGTTTCTCGCCAATGGCCGCATCGACGGCTATTTCAAGGGCCGCGTCACCCACGAATCTGCCGAAATGGACAACAACATTTCGGTTCAGCAGCTGGATCTGGCCGACGCCATGGTGGCCGAAGGCATGATGGAAACCCGCTTCAACTGGGCCTTCCTGACCGCGCCGGATGCCTCGGACCAGCGGCCCGAAGCGGCGGGGCTGGGCGTTGCGATCCTCGGCTCGCTCTACATGATGATGGTGGTGCTGTGCCTGGCCTTGCCCATCGGCGTGGCGTCGTCGATCTATCTTGAAGAATTCGCGCCACAGAACTGGCTGACCGACATCATCGAGGTCAACATCTCGAACCTGGCTGCCGTGCCGTCCATCGTCTTCGGCATCCTCGGGCTGGCGATCTTCATCAACTTCGCGCATCTGCCGCAATCGGCGCCCATCGTGGGCGGGTTGGTGCTGACACTGATGACCCTGCCGACGATCATCATCTCGACCCGCGCCGCGCTGAAATCGGTGCCGCCGTCGATTGCCGATGCCGCCCTTGGCCTGGGTGCCTCGAAAATGCAGACGGTGTTTCACCACATCCTGCCGCTGGCGATGCCGGGCATCCTGACCGGCGCCATCATCGGGCTGGCGCAGGCCCTGGGCGAAACCGCGCCGCTGCTGCTGATCGGCATGGTGGCTTTCGTGCGCGAATATCCCGCGGCCCCGCCCGAAGGTCTGTTCGATCCCGCCACGGCCCTGCCGGTCCAGGTGTACAACTGGACCCAAAGGTCCGACCCCGCCTTCTTTGAACGCGCGTCTGGCGCCATCATCGTGCTGCTGGTGTTCCTCGTGCTCATGAACACTTTGGCCATCATCCTGCGCCGCCGGTTTGAACGCCGCTGGTAATTGGAGTACCGACAAATGAACGACATGAGAATTGTGGAGCGCGACGTGGACACGCAAGCGATCAAGTTCGACTGCGAGAACGTGCAGGTCTATTACGGCGACAATCACGCGATCAAGGATGTGAACGTGCGAATCGAATCCAACACGGTCACTGCCTTCATCGGCCCGTCGGGCTGTGGCAAATCCACCTTCCTGCGCTGCCTGAACCGGATGAACGACACCATCGACATCTGCCGGGTCGAGGGCAAGCTGTCGCTGGATGGCGAGAACATCTACGACCGCAAGGTCGACCCGGTGCAACTGCGCGCCAAGGTCGGCATGGTGTTTCAGAAACCCAACCCGTTCCCCAAGTCGATCTATGACAACATCGCCTATGGCCCGCGCATCCACGGCCTGGTGGACAGCAAGGCCGATCTGGACATGGTGGTCGAGAGATCCCTGCGACGAGGCGCCATCTGGGACGAGGTCAAGGATCGTCTGCATGCGCCGGGCACCGGCCTGTCGGGCGGCCAGCAGCAGCGCCTGTGCATCGCGCGCGCCGTGGCGACCGAGCCCGAGGTTCTGTTGATGGACGAACCCTGTTCGGCGCTGGACCCGATTGCCACCGCACAGGTGGAGGAACTGATCGAAGAGTTGCGCACCAATTTCTCGGTGATCATCGTTACCCACTCGATGCAGCAGGCCGCGCGTGTCAGCCAGCGCACCGCGTTTTTCCACTTGGGCGAACTTGTGGAATTCGGCAAGACAGGGGACATTTTCACCAACCCGAAAGACCCGCGCACCGAAAGTTACATCACCGGCCGTATCGGATAAGGACAACTGTCGTGATCGAAGAACATATCAGCTCGGTCTATGACCGGGAACTCGAAGCCGTTCAGGCCCATATCATGAAAATGGGCGGACTGGTGGAAACCGCCATCCTGGACGCCGCCACCTCGCTGGAAAATCGCGACGAGGAGCTGGCCGCCGCGGTGCGCCGGCAGGACCTGCAGATTGACGAGTTGGAACAGCGCATCAACACCGAAGCGGCCCGGCTGATCGCCCTGCGCGCCCCGGCGGCGGGCGATCTGCGCACGGTGCTGACCGTGATGAAGATCAGCGGCAATCTGGAACGCATGGGCGACTATGCCAAGAACATCGCCAAGCGGACCTCGGTGCTGGCGCAGATGACGCCGATCGAGGGCGCGACCTCGGACCTGCGGCGCATGGCACAGGCGGTGGAACTGATGCTGAAGGATGCGCTGGACAGCTATATCCATCGTGATGTGGATCTGGCGCAGGACGTGCGCGTGCGCGACGGCGACGTGGATCAGATGTACAATGCCATGTTCCGCCAGTTCCTGACTTACATGATGGAAGATCCGCGCCACATCACCGGCTGCATGCATCTGCATTTCATCGCCAAGAACATCGAACGCATGGGTGACCATGTGACCTCGATCGCCGATCAGGTCATCTATCTTGTGTCCGGCGAAGTGCCGACAGAGGTGCGCCCCAAGGCCGATCACACCGCCTTTATCACTACGCCGACGGAGGGATAGGTGGTTGCCTCTGTCAAACCCATGGTGCTGATCGTCGAGGACGAACCGGCGCAGCGGGAAATCCTCGCCTACAATCTCGAATCCGAAGGCTATGCCGTGGCACGGGCCGAGAACGGGGAAGAGGCGCTGATGCTGGTGAAAGAGCAGGCGCCGGATCTGATCGTGCTGGACTGGATGCTGCCCAATGTCTCGGGCATCGAGGTCTGCCGCCAGCTCAAGACCCGGCCCGAAACCCGAGGCGTGCCGATCATCATGCTGTCGGCGCGGTCCGAAGAGGTGGATCGCGTGCGCGGTCTGGAAACCGGGGCCGATGACTATGTGGTCAAACCCTATTCGGTGATCGAGTTGATGGCGCGCGTCCGTTCGCAACTGCGGCGCACCCGGCCCGCGACCGTGGGCGAGGTGCTGGAGTTCGAGGACATCACGCTGGACGCGGAAAGCCACAAGGTGTTTCGCGATGGCCATCCGCTGAAGCTGGGACCGACCGAATTTCGCCTGCTATCCACCTTCATGGAAAAACCTGGCCGGGTCTGGAGCCGCGAACAGCTTCTGGATCGTGTCTGGGGGCGGGATATCTATGTCGACACCCGCACGGTGGATGTACACATCGGCCGCCTGCGTAAGGCGCTGTGCCAGTTCGGCGGCGGCGATCCGGTGCGCACGGTGCGCGGCGCGGGCTACGCCTTGGGCTGAGACGCCCCACACCGCGACAGGAAAAAGCCCTCCGGCGCACAACGCGCCGGAGGGCTTTTTGATGGGATACCCCCGAAGGGGGTGACCTTAGTAGTCAAGCTCGAAGCGGAATCCCAGGGCGGTGTTGCCCTTGCGGTCAAAGCCGCCGCGGGCCGTCAGCTTGTCGTTGATTTCATAGTTCAACTCCAGCTCGGTATTGCCATCGGAGCCTACGGTGACGTCGGTGTAGATCTTGTCGGTAAGGTACTTGCCCGCCGTCACCTCGGTCCTGCCTTCTTCGTCCGTCGACACGTTCAGATCATCGACCCCGATGCCATCGCGAATGCGGCCAAAGACGCCGCCGCTGCCACCTGTCAGCGTATTGATGGCACCGATCAGCTGGGCCAGTTCCAGCGGTGTCAGGTCCTGCACCGGCTTGCCGAAGAACAGTTGCGCCAGCACCTCGTCCTCGGGCAGTTCCGGCTCGGAGGTGAAGGACAGTTCGGGATCCGAAGCCGGCCCCACGATCTGGATCTTGGCGTTGATGTCGCCGTTGTCCGAAGTTGCGATCATGCGGATGTCTGGGTCGAGATCGCCTTGCAGCGAGATATCGACCGCTTCAAAATCCAGTTGCTGGGCCAGAAGCGACATGCGCCCGCGGATCAGTTTCAGGCTGCCGTTGGGTTCGACCGACGCAGTGGTGCCGCCGATCTGAATCTCTCCGCCCACTTCGGCATCGATGCCCCGCCCGCGCACGAAGATCTGGTTCGGCGCCGAGATGCGGATATCGAGCGGGTAGGCGACGCCACCGCCGCCGTTGCCGTCGTCCTCTTCCTCGACCAGACCGGCCCGGATGCGGGTTTGCAGCGACTTGGCGCCTTCGCCGACGTGCTGGATGTCCGGGATCGACCCGGCGCCGCTCAGACCGCCGGGAATGCGCAGCACACTGCGCCCGACATTGATCACGCCGCTGATCGCCGCGCCCCCGGCCAGCGGACCGTTGACGTCGATCTCGCCGTTCAGGTTGAGATCATACAGCGTCGGATCTTCCAGATGGATCTGGCTGAGCCGCGCGGTGATCTCGGCGGGCAGGCCATCGCCCAGCCCGATGGGCCCGGTCACCGTGATGCGGCCCCCCGACGACAGGTTGGTGCCCACATCCAGATTGGCGGTGCTGTTGGCCAGACCAAGCTGGACGGCAATGTCGTTCAGCGTCAGGCGCGTGGCCGGATCGGTCAGACGTGCGCCGGCCACCGTGACGGTCCCGTTGACCGCATCCAGTCCGGGTTGGCCTTGGACCTTCAGGTCAAAGCGGGCCAGCCCGTCGATGGTGCGCGGCAGCAGGAACACGTTGGCCAGCCCCAGCGGGATCGCACCCACGGCTTCCAGATCCATGGTGCCATCGGCGCGGATCACATCGCCCGTGACCGTCGCGGTCGATCCGCCCGGACCATCCATCTTGCCGTCCACGCCCCAGCCGCCGCCAGCCCCGGTTGCGGTGGCCACGATGTTGAGCGGACCGTTGAAGCTGGGCGTCAGAACACCCACGTCCTTCAATCCGGCGGTCAGGTTGATGGTGGTGATATCGTTCACCATGTTGCCGTCGGCATTCAGGTTCAGTTGCGCCGCGTCCAGCTTGACCGTGTCCAGTACCAGCCCGTCCTCGTCGCGGCGGGCGCGGGCAATCAGGGTGGTTTCACCGGCAACCAGTTGGTCGACCTGCGGCTGTCCGATGCCCAGGTTCTGCGCGCGCGCATTGGCGTCGACGTTGAAGAACCCGGTGTCCAGCGCATAGGCCGCGGTGCCGCGTGCAGAGACGCTGCCGGTCAGGTCCTGCCCCGACAGGGCCGCGAAGCGGCTGAGCGGGCCCGAGACCAGATCGAAGGTGCTGTCCACCGTCATCGCCTCGCCGGCCAGATCGGTGACCTTGACCTCGGCCGTGGCATTGACCTCGCCCGAGCGCAACGCGAAGCCCGACAGGTTCAGCAGGCCGCCGTCGGCGACCCAGTCGACCTTGGCTTTCAGATCCGCGCCGTCGGCCAGAACTTTCGAGATTTCGGGATCCTGCGCGCTGACCCCCTTCAGGGCCGCCACCAGATCCGAGGTCGCGCCGGTCACCGTGCTGCCGTCGCGCGACAGGGCGCCATCGGCGGTCAGGGACAGATCCTGCAATTCCATGACACCGGCCTGGGCGAAGTCCTCGACCGCGAGGGTCACGGCATACTGGTCACCGGTGTCCGCGTCATAGCTGACATCCAGATCGGCCCGGCCCAGCGAGATTTCCTGCCCCGGCACCGGCAGGTCCACCGGAACGCCGTTGCCCGAGCCGACCCGGCCGGTCAATTTCACATGCTGCGGCCAGAAATCCGGTGCGATATGGGCGGTGCCGGCCAGATCCAGACGCTCGCCGCTGATCGACAGGTTGTCCAGCGAGATGCCGTCGGCACCGCGCGCGGCCTCCACCTTCAGATCCACCAGTCCGGCCAGCAGGTCGTTGCTGTCATAGGTGCCCACAACGATATCGCGGGTCTGGCCGTCCAGCGTGACAGTGCCTTCGCCGGTCACGGTGTTGAACTCGGCCGTCAGCCCGGTGTCGATGGCGCCGGACAGATCCTCGCCCACAAGGGCCGAGAACCGGTCCAGATCGCCGACCGCGGCGTCGAGCTGTGCCGAAATTTGCGGGCGGCTTTCCGACAGACCGGCCACATCGGCCTGACCCTGCGCGGTGATGTCGCCGGCGGAGACAAGGAAGTCGCGCAGCGTCAGAAGCCCGTCGATATCCCAGTCGATCAGCGCGCCGAGGGTGAAGTCATCGCCCGTCGCCTGCCACAGCGCATGATCGGTGGTCGAGAACCCCGACACTTCCGCGTCAACCCGCGCCTGCACCTCGTCCACTGTGGTCGGCGCGGATTTCGTCAACTGGCCCGCGGCCTGCAGCGCCACGCGATCCAGCAGATAGCCCTGCGCCTGCATGAAGCCAGTGCCGACCAGATCCAGCGAAAAGGTATCGCCAGCGGCCTCGTCATAGGTGATCTCAAGATCGGCGTTGTCGACCAGAACCGGCGGGCCGGGCAGGGGCAGCACCACCGGCAGGCCGATCTCGGTGCCCAGATTGGCCTTCAGATCGGCGGTCACCGGCAGGTATTCGGGCGACAGGTCAACCTCGCCGGTCAGGCGCAGGCCGCGCGTGTTCAGGTCCAGATCCTCGATATCCAGCCCGACGGCTTCGCCCTGACGGGCGGAGAGTTTCAGCGTGATCTCATCGCCAAAGAAGTCGCGATATTCGGGCAGGAACAAGTCGGCGACATCACCGCCCACATCCGCCGTGATCAGCCGGTCGGGCGTGGGGCTGTCGCCTGCAACTTCGCGCAGACCGATGTCGCCGGCCAGGCGCACGATGTCATCGGTGCGCAATTCCAGTACCGCCTGAAAGTCGCTGATCGGGGCATCGCCCTTCAGCGTCAGTTCCAACGGCGGCGTGCCGGGAATACCGGCCAGCGTGGTGATCAGACCGTCGTCAGCCTCGGACACGTCGAGATCGACATAGAGACGCCGGGATTCGTTCTCGAAACCGCCGGCGACGCGGATCGAGGCCTCTTGCCCGTCGATCCGGAAGATCGCCAGTTCAAGCGCGCCTTCGCCTTCCTGCAACCGGGCATTGCCGGTGACCGACAGATCGACCTGCTGGCCCAGCACCGGCTCGCCGATGCGCACACCGCCGACCGACAGTTGTTTCACATCGACCGACACCGGCAGCTCGGGCAGAGCGAACGGCTCGGGCTGGGCATCGGGATCGGCGGCCAGTTCGGGCGGCTGTTCGGGGCCAGGCAGGGGCGGACGCACGAAATCGACGGTGCCGATGGTCAGCGCGTTGACTTCAAGCCGCCGCCGCACCAGCGCCAGGCGGCGCCAGTCCAGCACGATGTCGCGCACGGTCAGGAACACGCCGTCATCGTCGGACATCTCGATCAGGCCGATGCGGGCTTCGGAACTGAGCAGCCCCTCAAGCCCGCGCACCTGCACCGTGCGGCCTTCGCCGCCAAGCGCGTTCTGGATCAGGTTTTCCAGAAAGCTGGCATCGTCGTTGGTGCCGTCGTCCTGTGCCAGCGCCATGGGCGCGGTGGACGCTACGGCTGCCAGAATGATCGGGGGAAGTATGCGCCGAGTTGTCATCAGAATGCCTGTCCCACGCCGATATAAAGAGCGACCGAAGAGAATTCCTTCACCTGACCAGTATAGGGCGTGGCCAGATCGACCCGCAACGGACCGATCGGCGTGGCATAGCGCACGCCGATGCCCACACCCGACTGGCTGTCCCCGGCGTCGGTGGGGTAGCTGTCCGGTCCGACAAAGCCATAGTCGATGAAGCCCACAACGCCGATGGACGCGGTGACCTTGACGCGCGCCTCGGCCGAGAGACCCACGAAGCTGCGGCCACCCGATTGTTCGCTGGCGCCCACATCGACCCCGAGGCTTTTGTATTTCTGACCGCGCACCGTATCGGCGCCGCCCGAGAAGAACAGGAAATCCGGCGGCGTCTGATCCAGGTCCGAGCCAACGACCGTGCCTAGCAACAGCCGCCCGGCCATGACGAACGAATTGGATTCTCCGAAGCCATGGTAGGTGCGCGCGTCAAGCGAAGCGACCATGCCGCTTTGGCTGTCACTCAGGCCCAGGTACGGTGTGGCCAGCGTATCCAGATAGAAGCCCCTTGTCGCATCGCCGGGATCATCGCGTTTGTCCCATTCAAGGCGCGCGGGCAGGATCGCGTGGTAGAATTCGCGATCCCCGAACACATCCACCGAATGCGAATAGCGCAGACCGCCGGCAACCTGGCCAAAGAGATCTTCGTTGAAATAACGCGTGACACCGACGCCGAAGCTGAAGGCTTTTTCGGAGTAATCCGGATCGTTGGTGTCTTCATAGGTCGCAAAGGCGAAGGCGTCGTTGTCGTGACCGAAAGAGCCGGGCCGTGTCAGGCGGAACGACGCGGTGTAGTCGATCCCCCCCGCGTCGCTGAGCTTGTCACTGCCGATATTGGCCGCCTCGGCATCGATCCGCAGACGTTCGGCCCCGCCGAACAGATTGCGGTGGATCCAGTAGCCGCCGACCGTGAACCCATCAAGTGTATCGTATTCGGCCAACAGCCCGAACCTGCGTGGTTTTTCCTCGATCAGCGTCATCTGGTAGTCCAGCGTGCCATCGGGATTGGGCGTTTCGGCCTCGCGGACCGACACCGTGCTGAAGGTGCCGGTGCGGCGGACACGGTTGACCGCGTCGCGCAATTCGTCCGGGTTGTAAACTTCGCCCTCTGGAAAGCCCATGATCTGGCGCACGCGCTTGTTGCTGACGTTCCGTTCGCCGGTGATGCTCAGCGTGCCGAAGTGAAGAAGCGGGCCGGGGGCCAGAACGACCTCGGCATTCAACTGGCGCTTGGGGTGATTGGCGATGATCGTCTGATCCTTGACGGTGGCCTTGGCGTGGCCATCCACCTTCCATTCCTGAACCCCGGCCCGGGCGGCAGACACCACCAGATCGGCCTGAGCGACAGCCCCCGGCACAAAGCCCTCGACGATCGGATTGGCGGTTGCGGTGGAAGGGCGGGGTCCGACCTTGGTCTTGCCGAAGGTGAACTGCGGACCGGCCTCGACCGCGATGGTCACATTATCGATGGACTGGGGCAGCGTGAAAGGATCGATATCCGCCGCTTCGCGTCCGTCGATCTTCACCGACACCGAAGGCCCAAAGTAGCCTTCGCCGTACATGACACTGACCATGCGGGAGTAATCCGACCGCGCGCTGCCGAAAATCACCGCGGCGTCGCTTTCTTCCTGTTCCAGCGCCTGCGAGGTCAATGCCACCGACTTGAGCCGCTCTTCGATGGCCTCGCGCTTGTCCTCGTCGGCAATTCCGCTGACGGTCACCGTGACACTGTCGAACGCAAGGGCAGGGACGGCCACAATGGCCATTGTCAAGGTGTTCACAACAAGTCGGCGCATGACAATTCCTTGGTCAACAGGCGGTATTCCCCCGTTAGTGAAGTGGATTCGTAGGGCTGTAAACCGCCGACTTGGACCCCGTACGATTTCCCTTGAAAAAGATGTATCCCGGTCTCACCCGGAAAAAACATTTTGACCTTTCCATGGGCTGGCGCGATGTCAGGGATCAGTCAGGCAAGGAGAACCAGCATGTCACGCGTCGCGTTTCTAGGTCTTGGAGTCATGGGGTTTCCCATGGCCGGACATCTTCAGCAAGCAGGCCATCAGGTCACCGTCTATAACCGCACCGCCGCCAAGGCCGCAGCCTGGGCAGAGCAGTACGGAGGCACCGCTGCCGACACACCCCGGGCTGCCGCCGCGGAAGCCGAAATCGTGTTCTGTTGCGTGGGCAACGACGACGATCTCAGATCGGTGGTTCTGGGCGACGACGGCGCCTATGCGGGGATGCGCGAAGGCAGCCTGTTCGTGGATCACACCACGGCGTCGGCCGCCGTCGCCCGCGAACTGGCAGCCGTTGGCGCGGACAAGGGCATCGGCTTTGTCGACGCGCCGGTGTCGGGTGGCCAGGCTGGTGCCGAAGGCGGCCAACTGGCGATCATGTGCGGCGGCAGCCAATCGGATTTCGACCGCGCGCAGGCCGTGATGTCGGCCTACGCGAAAGCCACCGAACTGTTTGGCGAGGTCGGCGCCGGTCAACTGACAAAGATGGTCAACCAGGTCTGCATCGCCGGGATCGTCCAGGGCATCTCGGAGGGGCTGTTCATGGCGAGCGAGGCCGGTCTGGATGCCAAGAAAGTCGCCAAGCTGGTGGCGCAAGGCGCCGGTGGCTCGTGGCAGTTGGCCAACCGCGCGGACACCATGGTCGACGGAGCGTTCGACTTCGGCTTCGCGGTGGACTGGATGCGCAAGGATCTAGGGATTGCTTTGGCACAGGCCAAGGACATGGGCGTCAGCCTGCCGGTTGCGGCGCTGGTGGACCAGTTCTACGGCGATGTGCAATCGCTGGGCGGCGGTCGCTGGGACACGTCGAGCCTGATCCAGCGGTTGCGCGTTCTGAAGGGCCAGGACATCTGACAGCCATCACGGCTGTGCGGGATACGGAAACGGGTCTCGCAGGGCGCCATCGTCGGCCCCCAAGACCCCAGGCCCTATATCTATAACCTGAGTTATGTAATTGTTTTAGGTGTCCCGGACTTGCGCCTGCACGCAGATGACCTTGTGATCCGGCCGCCGCCGCTCATATGTAGGATCGACACAATCTTCGAGGATCCAATGCCGACACTTCCCACTCGCCAATTCGATGCGCACGCCGATCAAGGGGCTTCGCCGCTTGGACAGCTTCCGGAATGGGACCTTCGGGATCTCTACGAGTCGCCCGATTGCGACGCGTTGAGCGAGGATCTGGAATGGCTGGAGACCGCCTGCGCGGAATTCGCGGCCGACTATGACGGCAAGCTCGACACACTGGACGCCGACGGCATGCTGGCCTGCGTGAAGCGTGACGAGCAGATCAGCCAAGTTGCTGGCCGGGTCATGTCCTATGCCGGGCTGCGCTATTACCAGAACACCGTGGATGCCGACCGCGCCAAGTTCATGGCCGACATGCAGGACCGCATCACCACGATGACGACGCAACTGGTGTTCTACACGCTGGAACTGAACCGGCTGGATGACGACAAGCTGGCGGCGATGTTTGACGAGAACGAGGATCTGGCCCGCTACAAGCCGATCTTCGACCGGGTGCGCGCCATGAAGCCGTACCAGTTGTCGGACGAGTTGGAGAAATTCCTGCACGATCAAAGTGCCGTGGGTGCGGCGGCGTGGAACCGGCTGTTCGACGAAACCATCGCGGATCTGGACTTTGTCATCGATGGCGAGACGCTGAACCTTGAGGCCACGCTGAACTTTCTGACCGAACAGGATCGCGCCAAACGCGAGGCCGCGGCGCGGGAACTGGCGCGGGTGTTTGGCGAGAACGTCAAGATTTTTGCGCGTGTTCACAACACTTTGGCCAAGGAAAAGGAAATCGAGGATCGCTGGCGCAAGATGCCGACGCCGCAGACCGGCCGGCATCTGGCCAACCATGTGGAACCCGAGGTTGTCGAGGCCCTGCGAAATGCGGTCGTGGCCGCCTACCCCAAACTGTCGCATCGCTATTACGAGTTGAAGCGCAAGTGGCTGGGTCTGGACGTGCTGGAGGTCTGGGACCGCAACGCGCCGCTGCCCATGGAAGACCCCACCTTGGTGGACTGGGACACCGCGAAAGCCACCGTGACCGAAGCCTATGCCGCTTTCGATCCGCGCATGGCCGAGATTGCCGAACCGTTCTTTGCGAAGGGCTGGATCGATGCCGAGGTAAAACCGGGCAAGGCCCCCGGTGCCTTCGCCCATCCCACCGTTACCAATGTGCATCCCTACGTGATGCTGAACTACCTGGGAAAACCGCGCGATGTCATGACACTGGCGCATGAACTGGGCCATGGCGTGCATCAGGTTCTGGCTGCCGATCAGGGTGAATTGCTGTCCTCGACACCGCTGACACTGGCCGAAACCGCCTCGGTGTTCGGCGAGATGCTGACCTTCCGCAAGCTGCTGGACGAAGCCGACAGCCCCGAACAGAAGAAGGTTCTGCTGGCCGGCAAGGTCGAGGACATGATCAATACGGTGGTCCGGCAGATCGCCTTCTATGACTTCGAGTGCAAGCTGCACGCAGCCCGGCGCGAGGGCGAATTGACGCCTGACGACATCAACGCGCTGTGGATGAGCGTTCAGGCGGAAAGCCTTGGTGAAGCGTTCAATTTCATGGAGGGCTACGAGACCTTCTGGGCCTATGTCCCGCACTTCGTGCATTCACCGTTCTACGTCTACGCCTATGCGTTCGGCGATGGGTTGGTGAATGCGCTGTATGCGGTCTATGCCAGCGGTGCCGAGGGCTTCCAGGACAAGTATTTCGACATGCTCAAGGCGGGCGGATCGAAGCATCACACCGAATTGCTGGCGCCCTTCGGTCTGGATGCCACGGATCCTGCCTTCTGGGACAAGGGGCTGCAGATGATCTCGGACCTGATCGACGAGTTGGAAGCGATGGAGGCGTAGCGCCTCCATCATCCACCCTGCCCTTGGCAGAGATATTTACAATCGGAAGAAAGCCTTACAGGGCTTTCCTCACCGCCCGGAACTTGTGCAGCAAGGGTTCGGTATAGCCCGAGGGCTGGCTTGTGCCTTCAAAGATCAGCGCCGCAGCGGCCTGGAACGCCGGGCCATCAAAAGCGGGCGCCATCGGCAGATAGGCCGGGTCGCCCGCGTTTTGCTGATCCACCACATTGGCCATTTTCCGCAGGGCCGTCTCGACCTGTGCGCGGGTGACAATGCCGTGGTGCAGCCAGTTTGTCAGCGCCTGGCTGGAGATCCGGCAGGTGGCGCGATCTTCCATCAGGCCCACGTCGTGGATGTCGGGCACCTTCGAGCAGCCGACCCCCTGATCAACCCAGCGCACCACATAGCCAAGGATGCCCTGACAGTTGTTTTCCACCTCGGCGATGATGTCGGCCTCGGACCAGTTCTGACCATCGCGGATGGGCACGGTCAGCAGGCCGTCAAGGGTGCCTTGCGGCGGGCGCTTGGCGATCTCATCCTGAACGGCCGCGACATTCACCCTGTGGTAATGGGTGGCATGCAGCGTGGCGGCGGTGGGCGATGGCACCCAGGCGCAGTTGGCACCCGCTTTCGGATGGCCAATCTTGGCCTCCAGCATGTCAGCCATCATGTCGGGCATGGCCCACATGCCCTTGCCGATCTGCGCTTTGCCGCGCAAACCGCAGGCCAGACCGATCTCGACGTTGCGCGCTTCATAGTGCTGCAGCCACGGCGCGGTTTTCATCTCGGCCTTGCGCAGGAACGGCCCGGCCTCCATGCCGCTGTGGATCTCGTCGCCGGTGCGATCGAGGAACCCGGTGTTGATGAAAGCGACCCGGTTGCGGGCGGCGCGGATGCATTCCTTGAGGTTGACGCTGGTGCGGCGTTCCTCATCCATGATGCCGATTTTCACGGTATATTGCGGCAGGCCGAGGATTTTTTCGACGGCGGTGAACATGGCATCGGTCAGCGCCACTTCGGCAGAACCGTGCATCTTGGGTTTGACCACATAGACCGAACCGGCAGCAGAGTTGCGGCGCGCGCCGTTCAGGTCATGCATCGCGATCAGAACGGTGATCAGCGCATCCATGAGCCCTTCGGACACTTCCTGCCCCTCGGCATCCAATACCGCAGGGGTGGTCATCAGGTGACCCACGTTGCGCACCAGCAGCAGCGCCCTGCCCTTCAGCGCCACCTCGGACCCGTCCGGCGAGATAAAGCTCAGGTCATCGGACAGACTGCGGGTGACCTCCTTGCCGCCCTTGGAAAAACTGGCGGTCAGCGCACCGTTCATCAACCCCAGCCAATTGCCATAGGCCTGCGCCTTGTCCGGGCCATCGACGACGGCCACGGAATCTTCACAGTCGATGATGGCAGACATGGCGGATTCAAGCCGCAGGTCGCTGATGCCCGCACTGTCCAGCTGGCCGACCGAATGGTCGCGATTTACATCCAGAATGATGTGCAAGCCATTGCTCAGCAACAAGATAGAGGTCGGGTTCTCGGCCGATCCCTGATAGCCCACGAAACGCGCCGGATCTGCCAGGGCCGGCTGCAACTGGCCATCTTTCACGAAATAACCGTCACAGTCGCTGTGGCTGCCTTGGGCCAGCGGAACGGCGTCATCCAGAAAGGCCTTGGACCAGGCAATCACCTTCTTGCCGCGCGCCGCGTCGAAACCGCCGCCCTTCGGCAGATCGCCCATGGCGTCGGTGCCGTAGAGCGCGTCGTAAAGCGAGCCCCATCGCGCGTTGGCCGCGTTCAGCACAAAACGGGCATTGGTCACCGGAACCACCAGTTGCGGACCTGCGATCGCGGCGATTTCGGGATCGGTGTTCTCGGTGCCGATGGTAAAATCCGGGCCTTCGGGCTCGATATACCCGATCTCGGTCAGGAAAGTACGATAGGCTTCCGCATCATGCGCCGTGCCGCGATGATCGCGATGCCAGGCGTCCAGCTTTTCCTGAACCACCGCGCGATGCGCCAATGCGCTGCGGATCTGCGGCCCGAATTCCGCCACCAGATCCGCAAACCCCGACCAGAATGCTTCGGCGCTGATACCCGTTCCCGGCAAGGCCTGCTCTTCCAGGAAGGCAGTCAGGGTCGGATCGACTTTCAGGTGGCCTCGGTCAAGATAGCGCGGGGTAGATTGGGAACCGGTCGTCATGGGCATGTCCTTGAGCTTGCTTTACCACAGGGATAGCGTTTGCTGCGGCGACGGCAACCGGGAAGTGATGGATATAGGGGGATGGTACCGCCTCCCTGGCTTGAACAGGGGACCTCTGGATCCACAATCCAGCGCTCTAACCAACTGAGCTAAGGCGGCACGTTGCGAGGGTTTATCGCCGCGTCTGGGCGATTGCAAGCGGGCGCCGCGCGGTTTTTCGCATTTTGCGGGGAAAACATCATCCCCTTGCCTCGCCCCGGAAACGCAGGTAGCGAACGGGCATCAGGAGGCGTCCATGGGCATCAACAACGAACGCGACATTGCCGCGAATCTGCAGATCGGACCGACCGATCAGGGGATGGTTCGGATTTTTGTGGAAAGCGACGGCATCGAGATTCCGATGGATTTCGAAGTCGATGAAGCGCGTGAGATTGCCGAGGAAATCCTGGCAGCCGCGGCTCAGGCAGCGGCACAGACCTCCTAACGTCCCCCGAAGTCGCCATCGCGAAACCCGTGCAGGCGGGTCATGGCGGTGCGCGCAAGGCGCAAAGTCAGGGCCTTGCGGCGGGCGCCGGCCAGTTTGCTTTCCGGCCCCATGCGCAGGATTTCGGCGTCATAGCCATCGGCGATGATCAACCCGGTTTCCGCCGGCAGGATCTCGGTCGGAAAATCGCTGTCCACGGCCCAGAAGTACCGGTCGCAATAGTCGAGATACCCTTCCCACTTGCTGTCGGCGCGATAGTCGGCCAGCCCGGATTTGCATTCGACGACCCAGATCTCGCCTTTCGGACCTATCGCCATGACATCGACCCGCAGCCGGGTTTTCAGGGTCATTTCCTCGACACAAGTGAAATCATGGGCCCGGCGCAGGTGACGGCAGGTGCCGCGGGCCAGCAGTTGGCCGGGGGTCAGGGTGTCGGGCTGCATGTCCATGCAACCAGAATGAACATTACAGGAACATCCGGCAAGGCAAAAAACCCTTGACGTAATACCTTTCGGTTTCGTATTAAGTGATACCGCAAGGTTTCATAAGGAGGCGCCATGCAAAATGCCCAGCCCTGTTTCCGGGCCCTGTCCGATCCAACCCGGCGCGAGATCCTCGGCCTGCTCAGTCAACGCGGCATGACCATTGCCGAGGTCGCCGAGAATTTCGACATCACCCGCGCGGCCGTGAAAAAGCACCTGACGATCTTGCAGGAAGGCAATCTGATCACGGTTGAAACCGCTGGAAGAACGCGGATCAACTCGTTGAACCGGCATGGATTTGCCCCCGTCATTGATTGGTTCGCCCATTTCGACGCTTTCTGGGATGACCGTCTGGACGCCCTGAAAACCGCCATTGAAAAGGAACACGCCCCATGACCGCTGCCATCGAGAAATCCATCTATCTGTCCGCGCCCAAACAGGCCGTCTGGACCTATCTCACAGACGCCAAGAAGCTTGGCACATGGTTTCACCCCTCCGACACCGACATGGTGGCAGGCGCCGCCTATACCCTGTCGAGCCAGACCGATGGCGAGCGGATGTGCTGGGGCACGGTCGAGGAATCCCGCCCGCACGACTATCTGCGCTGGTCCTTCACCGTTGGCCCCGCCAATGGCGCCATGAGCACCGTCGAATGGCGGCTTGAGGACGTCGCAGGCGGCACCCGTTTGAGCCTGAGCCATTCCGGCCTGCCCGATACGGGGGATGGATTTGGCCTTTTGCTGGCGCTCGACAAGGGCTGGCACGGGTTCCTGATGAACCTTCGGCAGCTATCGGACGACACGCCCCTTGCAGAAGCCCAGCCAGCGGCCTAGATACTCAAAGGCGGGTGCTGCCCTTCCCGTGTCTGTGGCAACATTCCGGTGGCCTTAATCAATTCCGAGGGAGTTGGCTCTGGCGAGGCCCTGGCTTCGTTACCTGACGCCCACCTGTATATACAGGTTCTCGGGAATATACGCCTCCACGGTTGCGCGCGGGCCCGTCACAAAGCAAGAAAGCGGTCCTTCGGGACCGCTTTTTTCGTTTGTCTCTCTGGAGTTGCTCAGCGCTGGCGGTGCTGATGCGGGGTCACCGCGATCGGCACGGGTTCGGCCAGAAGCACCGGCAGGGCATCGTGCTTGCCACCACTGTCCGCTTCCTCGCCATGGCCGCGCGGCAGCGACAGGGCGAATTGCACACCCGCGAAGACGATCCCGTTGAACACCCACAGCATCAGAACCGCGATCCACCCGACATTCACATGGGTGACCAGATGCCAGAGGTTCGCGACGTTGAAATACAGCAGCATGGTCACGAAAGCGGCCGAGATCGCATAGCCGATGGCAACCTGCTTGATGTAGAGACGGACGAGATGCGGCATGGGATGTTCCTTCCTCTGGCACGCCAAACATAGCGCGCAGTCGATATGTCTGCCAGTCTTTCCCGTTCAATTTCGCGGGACCGCCCGGAAAAGCAGCCAGCGGCCTCAGAACGCCTCGGGTTTGGCCTCGCGCGCCATGTGGTCCAGCACGGCGTTGACGAACTTCGGTTCCTTGGTCTCGGGAAAGAAGGCTTCGGCCACGATCACGAACTCGGTGATGACCACCTTGGGTGGCGTGTCATGCTCCAACAGCTCGGCCCCGGCGGCGCGGAACAATGCCCGCAGGGTCGGGTCAATGCGCGCGATGGGCCATTTCGCCACCAGCGCCCGGTCGGTCATCTGGTCGATCTTGGCCTGCCAGTTCACCGCATCCGTCACCAATGCGCGGAACAACCCGGCATCGGCTTCGGCCATGTCGAAATCTTCGAATTCCTCGCCGAAACGGTAGTGGGTGAATTCCGCCGTAACGGATTCCGAGGTCTGGCCGGTGGTTTCCATCTGGAACAACGCCTGAACGGCAAAGAACCGGGCTGCCGATCGCAATTTGCGCCGCTGGTTGCCGGACAGATTATGAGACGTGTCAGTGGTCATGTGCGTTCAGATCATTCCGGGCGGAACCCGACTTTCTTGTTGGAGGAGCCGAACTCGCGGGTCAGCGCGATCAGGTGGAGCGCCGCAGCCGCCGCGCCGCCCCCTTTGTTCTGGCCGGCCACTTCGGCGCGAGCCTGCGCCTGGTCCATGTTCTCCACGGTCAGGATGCCATTGCCGATGCAGGCGCCTTGCAGGCCCAGCAGTGTGATGGCGCGGGAACTGTCGTTGCAGACCGTGTCGTAATGGGTGGTTTCGCCCCGGATCACGCAGCCAAGGGCGACAAACCCGTCGAACTTGTCGGCATTGAAGGCAATGCGGATGGCGGTTGGCACTTCCAGCGCGCCGGGCACCTCGATGGTCTGATGGCTGCCCCCGGCGGCCTCGATCTCGGCGCGGGCGCCAGCGACCAGTTGATCGGCGATCTCGCGGTAGTAGGGCGCCACCACGATCAGCAGCTTGGGCGTGTCATCCTCGAAGCGAGGCGTCGGCAGGGATTCATGGGCTTGTCCGGCCATGGGCTTACTCCAGCGGGATCGAACGGGTGTCTTCGATGCTCAGGCCATAGGCGTCCAGCCCAACCACCTTCGGCCTGGCCGAATTGGTCAGCAGGATCAGCCGAGACAGGCCCAGCGACGACAGGATTTGCGCGCCCAGTCCGTATTGACGCAGGGTCTGGGGCGAGGACGCATCTTCGGTGTGCAATTTCATGGTGGTGTCGCGCAGCAGAACCAGAACGCCTCGGCCCTCCTGGGCGATCACGTTCATGGCCTTGCCGAACTCACTGGCGCGACCCGGTTCACCCATGCCCACGACATCCAGCATCGGATCCAGCGAGTGCATCCGCACCAGCACCGGATCATCGCCCGACACGTCGCCCTTGATCAGGACGATGTGTTCGTCGCCATGGGCGGTGTCGGCATAGATGCGCATGGTCCAGTCGCCGCCGAATTCCGACCTGACGGTCCGCTCTTCGGTGACGGCGACAAGATTGTCGTGGCGGCGGCGATAGGCGATCAGATCGCTGATCGTGCCGATCTTCAGGTTGTGCTTCTGGGCAAAGGACACCAGGTCGGGCAAACGGGCCATGGTGCCATCGTCGTTCATGATCTCGCAGATCACGCCCGCGGGGTTCAGACCGGCCAGACGGGCCACGTCCACGGCGGCCTCGGTATGGCCGGCTCGCACCAGCACGCCCCCGTCACGCGCCCGCAGCGGGAAGATATGACCCGGCGTCGCGATATCGGCAGCTGTCTTGGTGGAATCGATGGCCACCGCCACGCTGCGCGCCCGGTCATGGGCCGAAATACCCGTGGTCACCCCTTCGCGCGCCTCGATGGACACCGTGAAGGCGGTTTCATGGCGCGAGGAATTGTCCGAAGCCATCAGCGGCAGATCCAGCGCATCGACACGCTCGCCGGCCAGCGTCAGGCAGATCAGCCCGCGCCCGTAGGTGGCCATGAAGTTGATGGCTTCCGGCGTTGCCATCTGCGCCGGGATCACCAGATCGCCTTCGTTTTCGCGATCTTCGTGGTCCACAAGGATGAACATGCGCCCGTTGCGCGCGTCTTCAAGGATCTCTTCCACCGAAGAAATCGCGTCCCGGTAATGGGTTTCGGTCTCGGACATGGTCACTCCGTTTTCCGTAGACGGTGCTCTTACCCCAGTGCCATGCGATTGGCCAGAGCCGGGGATAGGGGGGATCGCCGCGTTACGCCCAGTCCTGCAGACGGGCGACGTAACGGGCCAATGTGTCGATCTCAAGGTTGACCGGATCGCCCACCTGTGCCCGGCCCCATGTGGTGACGGTCTTGGTGTGCGGGATGAAGTTGATGCCGAAATCGCAGCCCGAAACCTCGTTCACGGTCAACGAAGTGCCGTTCAGTGCCACCGATCCCTTGGGCGCGATGAAGCGGGCCAGTGCCTCGGGCGCACGCAGGGTGACGCGGGTACTGTCGCCCTCGTCCGCCATGGCCACGATCCGGGCCACGCCATCCACATGGCCCGACACGATGTGCCCGCCCAATTCGTCGCCGACCTTCAGCGCGCGTTCAAGGTTCAGGATCTTGCCGATGGCCCAGCCGCCGGCGCCGATGTTGGTCTTGGATACGGTCTCGGCCGAGATATCGACCTGGAACCAGCCACGCCCGTCGTCGGTGCGGCCGGTGGCGGTGGCCGTCAGGCAAACGCCGTCGCAAGCGATCGAAGCGCCGATGTCGATGCCGTCGGGATCATAAGAGGTCGCGATGCGCGCGGTCAGATCGCCCGCCTGTTCGACCGAGACGACCTCGCCCATATCCGTGATGATGCCGGTGAACATGTCTGATCTCCCTTGTGCGATCCTGCCCGTGCCGACCTACTTCTGGCGCGCCGCCGGTGCAAGACATGCGTTTCCATGTCGCCACAGTTCCCGGTCATTCCAGCGCAGGGCGCGGCGCGGAACTGGCCAATCAGGAAAAAACTTGTCAGGGTCGCGACAGTGGATTTGAGGCAGGTCGTGGGTATGATGCGCAACTTCGTACGAAATGTGGTAGCTGTCCTGGCGCTGACGGGGCTGATGGCCTGCGACGGCGCCATCCCCCGGACAGGGCCGACCAAGGACGAAGTTTTTGAAAGCTCGGTCCAGCGCGACGGCGACACCTATATCGTCGTGGTCAACCGGGGCATCGCGCGGGCGGCGGAATACACGCCGCCGCTGGGATTCTCGGCCTCCTTCCGCAATGCGCCGGTTCTGGAACCCGATGAAATTCGGCCCGGCGATACGCTGGGCATGATGATCTGGGAAAACGTGCAGGAGGGCCTGCTGGAAGTCGCGGGCACCCCTGCCCCGCTGACCCAGATCCAGGTGGATGGCGAAGGCAAGATCTTCGTCCCCTACGCCGGACGCGTCACCGCCGCCGGCAAGACCCCAGAGGAACTGCGCGACGAGTTGAGCCAGATCCTGGGTGCCCAGACCCCCGATCCGCAGATCCTGATCAGCCGGGCCGCGGGTGATGGTGCAACGGTTTCGGTCTCGGGCAACGTCGGGGCCCAGGGCGTCTACCCAATCGAACGGCCAACCCGGCGGCTGTCGTCGATGCTGGCACGCGCCGGTGGTGTGACCATCGAACCCGAGATCGCCCAGGTCACGGTCCTGCGCGGCAACCTGTCGGGCCGCGTCTGGTTCAACTCGCTGTTCCAGACCCCGGCCAATGACATTGCCCTGCGCGCCGGGGATCGCATCCTGGTGGAGGCCGACGAGCGCTATTACGTCGCCCTCGGTGCCACCGGCCGCCAAAGCCGCATCCGCTTTGAAAGCCAGGAACTGTCGGCGATGGAGGCCCTGGCGCAGGTGGGTGGCCTGTCCACCCTGACCGCCGATCCCACGGGCATCTTCGTCCTGCGCGAAGAACCCGAGTTCGTGGCGCGCCGGGTCACCGGGCAGAAGGCCCTGCAAGGCGCCAAACAGGTGGCCTATATCTTCAACCTGACCAGTGGCGAGGGCCTGTTCGCAGCCCGTAATTTCACCATCCGCGATGAAGACACCATTTATGTCACCGAAGCGCCGATCAGCCAGTTCAACAAGGCCGTCTCGGCGGTGTTCGGATCGCTGACCACTGTGGCGTCGGTCCAGACCATTGCGAACTAGGCTGACGTCCGGGGCTGTGCAGACGATTTGTCCGAACGGAATGACACAGCATTATGCGCGGCTGCCAAGGGGCATTTGACCAGAAAGGCCAAGGCGTTCAGGATGTGGCCGTCCCAAGTTCTGCGCCTTGACCGGAACCTGAAAGTCACCAAGGACGGCCCCCCAATAGGAATTCAACCTGTTGGGACGATTTCGAATTTTGCCATCGACAAGCGGCATTGCGCGCGCGCCGCAGCGCAATCCCGCGCACCCCGAACGTCCCCCCCAATCCGGGGTATGTCATCGGATAAGATCGGACGCAGCCGCACATCATGAAAGACGAAGCCCTATTCAAAATGGGGATTCGTGGGGGTCTTTGGCTGATATGGGAGGGTGAAATGGTGCCGGTCGAGGGACTCGAACCCCCGACCACCTGATTACAAATCAGATGCTCTACCAGCTGAGCTAGACCGGCTCCGTGCGCGCGGTGGGTACCGAGTTTCCCTTGGCGTGGCAAGGAAAAATTGCACCTACGGCGCCTACTTGTTTGACCGTGCCAGAACCAGCACCGCGGCCAGGCCAACGCCGATCACCAGCATGGCCGGCGGGGCGGCGTCGCCGATGCGCTCCAGCGAGGCCTGACCGTAGACGCGCGTGGCCAGCGTGTCGAAGTTGAAGGGGCGCAGCAGCAGGGTCGCCGGCAGTTCCTTGACCGAGTCGACGAAGACAAGAAGCAGCGCGGTGCCGATGGAACCCGAGATGATCGGCAGATGGACATGCCTCAGCGTGCCGCCCGCCGTACGCCCCAGAGAGCGGGCCGCCATGGGCAGGCTGGGCGACACCCGCCCAAGGGCGCTGTCCGCCGCCCCCTGCGCGATGGCAAAGAAGCGAACTGCATAGGCCAGCACCACCGCGAAGGCGGACCCTGTCAGCAACAGGCCCGGATCATGGCCAGTGACCCTTGTGATCAGGTCCGCAAGGCGATGATCGACAGCAGCAAGCGGCATCAGGATGCCCAAGCCCAGCACAGCGCCGGGTGCGGCATAACCCAGGGTGGTGACCGGCAGCACCGTGCGCGGCAAGCGATTTCCGGACAGGCGCACGCCGTACACCATGAACAAGGCCGCCGAGACAGTCAGGATGGCCGCACTACCGCCCACCAGCAGCGTGTTGCCCAGGGCCTGCAAAAGTGCCGGATCTTTCCACTCGGCCGCGTTGCGCAGCGCCAGAAGGCCGATGACGCTGATGGGCAGGCCAAAACCACCCAGCACCGGTGCGGCGCAGACGACGGTGGCAATCCAGGCGCGCAGACCGGTCAGGGATTGTTTTTGCAGCGGGCGTTGCTGGCGCGACAAACGGAAGAACCGGCTGCGGCGGCGGCTGGACTTCTCTAGCCCGACCAGGAAAAACACCAGGGTCAGGATGACAATGGCGATCTGGGCGGCGCCGCCGGGATTTCCGGCCTCCAGCCATGTCGTGAAGATGCCTGTGGTCAGGGTCTGAACCGCGAAATATTCGACCACGCCGAAGTCGCTGACGGTCTCCATCATGGCGATGGCGGTGCCAGCGGCGATCGCCGGACGGGCCAGCGGCAGACCGATGCGGAAGAACCGGCGCACCGGGCCGGCCCCCAGCGTGCGCGCCACGTCGAAAGCGCAGACCGATTGTTCGCGGAAGGCGGCGCGGGCCAGAAGATAGACATAGGGGTACAGGGCCGCCCCCAGAACCAGCACCGCAGCGCCGCGCGACCGAACCTCGGGGAACCAATAGTCGCGCGAACTGCTCCAGCCGAACAGCGACCGCAGGCCGGTCTGCACCGGGCCTGCGTATTCCAGAAGATCGGTCAGTGCATAGGCGCCGATATAGGCCGGGATCGCCAGCGGCAAAAGAAGCAGCCACTCCAGCCAGCGGGCGCCGGGAAAGCGGTACATGGTGATCAGCCACGCGGTGACCGTGCCGGTGACGGCCGTGGTCAGGCCGACGGCGATCATCAGGAACAGCGTGTTGGACAGGTAGCGCGGCAGGGTGGTGGACCACAGGTGCATCCAGATGCCATTGCCGGGGGTCAGCGCCAGCCAGCCCACGGCAATCAGCGGGGCGGCCACCACAGCCGCCACCACCAATGCGCCCACCGACCACACATCGATGCCCGCGCGGCGGATTTTCATCCCCAGTGCCTGCGCCATCCGTCAGTTCCTGCCCCGCGTGCCGCTCACATTCCCAGCGCTTCCTTGTAAAGTTCCAGAACCGCTTCCTCCTCGGCGATGTCGTCCTTGTCGCGCTTGCGCAACGCGACGACCTTTCGCATCACCTTGGTGTCATAGCCGCGCGCCTTGGCTTCGGCCATGACCTCTTTCTGCTGCTCTGCCAGGTCTTTCTTTTCGGCTTCAAGCCGTTCGAAACGCTCGATAAACTGGCGCAGTTCGTCGGCTGTTACACGGTAGTTTGCATCGGTATCGGTGTCGGTCGCGCTCATCTTGCCCTCTGGGTTGTCAGGGCGCAGGGATACCCTTGCGCGCCATGGCCCGCAAGGCCATGCGGGTTGAACATTGGCCAAGACCGCGCTACCCCCGGCACGCAACTAATGGAGCTGTGCCGTGGACATTCTGATCTGGATCGGAGCGGGAATTTCCCTGCTGGGCGTGGCAGGGCTGATGACCTGCATTTTCATCGCAACGAAGGCCAAACGGGCCGGGCTGCCAGATGACGAACTGCGCGCAAGGCTGAAAACGGTGGTCGCCTTGAACATGGCGGCCCTGATGGTCTCGGCCATCGGGCTGATGTGCGTGGTCATCGGCATCATGTTGGGATGATGCCGATTCTCTTGGCAGCCGGCCGGCTTCAGACCGGCAGGTTGTCGTAGAATTCTTCCAGGATCTCGGCCTCAAGCGTCTCGATGGCCTCGCGAAGGTCTGCCGGAACCGGCTCGTGCGAGGTTTTCAGGATATCGACCATAACGCGCACTTCGTCGTGAAGATCCTTGAGCTGCGTATGCGGCTGCGCCAGTTTGCTGCGCAACACTTCCATCTTCTGCGTCAGAATTTGGGTGGCCATGTCGTACTCTCCCTTATGGTATTTCGACGCGATCGGTATCTCATCGCTTGCGTGACGACCAGCCTGCATGAATCAGGCACGCCGGTCGCGGATTTTGCCGTGTCAGCCGCTAGTCGCAGCCGTTCTGCCCTGAAATGTGACAGCCGGGCGCGGCTTTGGCGGCTCTTTCAGCGCTTGCAGATTGCTGTTTAGCATACGCGCCGTTTGTGGAAGTTGATTAGCGTCAAACTGCTGCAAAAAAGTTTATGAAACCTTGCAATGCATAGCAAAGTTTGCATATGAGGGGAACGGCGCACGTCGTGCACTCTGACAGGTGGCGGGACCACCAGGACATCGAAGGGAATGGGCAATGCCTGTCGAATGGATTTTCGGACTGATCGGGGGACTGATCATCGGAACCGCCGGTGCAGTTTTTCTGCTGGCGAACGGCCGGATCATGGGGGCCAGCGGCCTGATTGGTGGGCTGGTAGACGGATCGGGCCGCGCCAACAGCAACGAGCGTCTGGCCTTCCTGGCCGGATTGGTGGGCATGCCAATGATCATTGCCCATGTGTTCGGATTCGTGCCTGAAACCGCCGTGACCGGCAATATCGCCGCCCTTGTGGCCGCCGGGCTTCTGGTCGGCATCGGCACTCGCGTGGCCAACGGCTGCACCTCGGGCCATGGGGTCTGCGGAATCTCGCGGTTGTCGCTGCGCGGAATCGTGGCCACCGTATTCTACATCGGCGCTGGCGGCCTGACGGTCGTGGTGTTCCGCCATCTTCTGGGAGTGATCTGATGCGCAACCTGTTTGCAGCACTGGCCGGCAGCCTGTTCGGCACCGGGCTTCTGGTTTCCGGCATGACCGACACGCGCAAGGTTCAGGGGTGGCTGGACATCTTCGGGCAATGGGATCCGACGCTGGCCTTCGTGATGGGCGGGGCGATCCTGCCGATGGCCGTAGCCTGGATCTATGCACGCGGGCGAAACCCGCTGATGGGCGGCCAGTTTCCGGCGCCGCCCGAACAGAAACTGGGCCGCAACCTGATCCTGGGCTCAATCCTGTTCGGTATGGGCTGGGGGCTTGTTGGTCTGTGTCCGGGACCGGCCATGGCCTCGCTCAGTTTCGGCGGGCCGGGGGTCTGGATTTTCGTGCTGGCGATGGTTGCCGGGATGTGGGCGGCGCCGCATGTGCGGATGCGTCTGGACGCGCTGAATGCGAGCGCCTAACCTGCCCGCCATGAACATCAAGACACTCTCTGACAGCTATGCTGTCTCGCCCCAGATCACGCCCGACGACCT
Source organism: Meridianimarinicoccus sp. MJW13 (assembly GCF_014901205.1). Lineage (GTDB taxonomy): Bacteria > Pseudomonadota > Alphaproteobacteria > Rhodobacterales > Rhodobacteraceae > Meridianimarinicoccus. The sequence continues at coordinate 43,607 of NZ_JACNMU010000006.1, read as the reverse complement.
TGCCACCATCAAGGCCGAGGGCTTCACAACGGTCATCAACAATCGCCCCGACGAAGAGATCGCGTCGGAGCTGCAGGATGCCGCCATGCGCGCAGCGGTCGAGGCTGCCGGTCTGACCTATGTGGTCAACCCGGTGCGCCATTCCGGCATGACAGCGGACAATCTGTCGATGCAGAAGGACGGGATGACCGCAGGCAAGGTTCTGGCCTATTGCGCCTCGGGCAACCGGTGCGCCATCGTCTGGTCACTGATCATGGCGCCCCAGCTTGGCGCAGATGGCGTGCTGTCGGCCACGCGCGCCGTGGGCTACGATCACAGCGCGTTCCGTCCGCAGTTCGAAGCGGCCGCGCAAACCGCCGGTTAATCTGACGCCGGGGGTACGGGGACAAGCTCCCCTCCCCCGGTGTCGCCTTTCGGTGGCACATCTGGCGCCTTGCGCACGGCGCTGACTTGTGGAGCGGTCACGCCTTTCCCGGCCAGTTTGACGGCCCGGAACTCTCCACTCTTGCCCAGCATCACCCTGGCCACTTTGCGACCGTCAGAGCCGACGAGGTGAAGCCGGTCCAGCGTCTGCTCGGAAAACGGCAAGGTATCGCCGCGCGCCAGTCGTGACACTTTCGACAACGGCAGGCGTACGGTCATCAGAACGGCCTCCAGCGTGGCGTTGGCGTCCAGGATGCGCTCTTGCCAGTCGGCGGTCCAGTGATCCGGGCGAGGCTTGGGATCCTCGGCCAGCAAGGGCTGTTCGGTGGCCACGGGCCGCAAGGGCAGGATCAGGGTCAACCGCCCCTTGCGCTTGCCCTGGGCAATGTCGACGTCCAGCCCCAGCACGCGATGCGGCACATCGGCCAGAAGATGCGGCAGGCGGCGATGGCTGTGCACCTGATCGCGCGGCAGGAAGCCTTGCGCCCAGTCGCCGTCCGGCAGCCCCAATAGCCGTTCCGCAAGACCGTCCAGACACATGGTCAGGAACCGTCGGCACAGCACCGCATCGGTTTGCGTGGCCACCCGCAGGGGCGGTTCTTCGTCGGTGATCCGGCGCGCGGTTTGCGCCTGAAGGATGGCGGTCAGAAGGCTGTTGTCGAGCGCCGCCATGCCCCAGGCCTGTCCCGGCCCCCGCAAGGCCACCAGCAACACGGCATCCGCGGCATGATCGGCCACGGCTTCTACCGTCATCTCCCCAACCTCGGTGCCCAGAACCGCCAACGGCAGTTTCAGCGCATCCTGCCCGGCCTTGGACACGGCCAGCGCCGCAGCGCGGGGCAACGTCATCGGTTGATCCCCCGGCGTCAGCCGAGAGAGCTTGGCCATGCGTTTCAACACAGGGGCGGGATCAGTCATCATGCATCCAGCAGCAAGAGGGGTTGCCGCCACTTTGTCCCGCCGGGGTTAGTTTTTCCTGAACAATCCGGCTCAGGCGGCGCGTTCCATGGGCAGTTTCGGCAAAATGACCCGAAACGCCGCGCCGCCCTGCCCCGGCAGATAGGTGACCGAGCCGCCCAGTTTGGTCATGATCTCGCGACTGATGGCCAGCCCGAGACCGGCCCCGCCAGCAGCGGATTGATCCGACAGCCGCGAGAATTTCTCGAAGATAAGGCTTTGGCTTTCCGCCGGAATGCCGCTGCCGTTGTCGACAAAATCCACCGCCAGACCGCCATCCACCCGCACCACGCGAATGGTCAGACGTGGGCGCGGGGCATCGCAGTATTTCCGCGCATTGGCGATCAGGTTGATGAACACCTGGCTGAGACGGTCGAGATCGGTGTAGATCTGCACGGCCTCGCGCGCTTCGTTGCGATCGATGGTGAACACCCGATCCGCCGACACAGCCGATGTTGCGAAGACCGCGCGGTCGATCACGTCGCGCAGAACCGCACGCTCCTGCTCGATGGTGACATGGCCGTGTTCCAGAACGTTGAGATCCAGAAGCGCATCCAGCAACCGGGTCAGGCGCAGGGCCTCGTCGTGAATGATCTTCGAGTATTTTGCCTTCTCCTCGGCATCCAGCGCGTCGCCCAGCATCAATATCTCGGAAAACGCGCGGATCGAGGTCATCGGCGTGCGCAATTCATGGCTGATCTGGCTCAGGAAAGCATCTTTCTGCACCGACAGCGCGGTCAGCTTTTCATTGGCGTCGCGCAGTTGTCCGGCGGTGCGCGACAATTCTTGCGACTGGGCTTCCAACTGGCTGGAATACTCCATGATCTGCGCGGTTTCATCGGCCACCGCCATCAGATCCTCGACCGACAGGGCCGAGCCCGAAGTCATCTGGCCGATCATGGCATGGGCCGTCGCAGCGCCCACCGATCCGGCCAGCACGCGTTCGAAACTGTCGATGAAATCCGGGGTGATCTCGGGCAGATAACCCTGCTTGCCCTGCGCATCTGCCGCCGCCTGGAACAGGGCCTGCGCCTCGCTGGGGCCAAGGATGCGCTGCGCCATGATCAGCAGATCCTCGGCATCGACATTGCTGCGGCTCCAGCCGCGATGGCTGGCGGTGTAGTCGAAGACATTGACGAATTGCGCCCCCTGCACCCGTTCCAACGGGTTGGGAAAGCTCAGCAACGACCCGATGCAGAAGGCGGTGGTGTTGAACGCCATGCTCCACAACAGCGCGTGCACAAGGGGATCGACATCATGCAGACCGAACAGCGCCTGCGGCCGCAGCCAGCCGATGCCCAGCGGGCCTTCCAGCATCATCCGGGCCGACAGCAGGACGTCGGGGCCAAAGCTGGGCAGGAACATGACATAGAGCCAGACCACGAACCCCACCGATACACCAAGGGCCGCGCCCACCCGCGTCGCCCCGCGCCAGAACACGCCGCCCACCAGCGCCGGCAACACCTGCACCACGCCCGCAAAGGACACCAGCCCGATGGAGGCCAACGCCTCGCCGCCGCCCGAGAACCGGTAATAGACATAGCCCAGCCCAAGTACCGCCGAGATCGACAGCCGCCGCGACATCAGCACGACCTCGCGCACATCGCCCGAAACGGTGGCCCCCTGCCGGCGGATGCTCAGCCAGAGCGGCATGACCACATGGTTCGACACCATGGTCGACAGGGCAATAGACGCAACGATTACCATCGAAGTGGCCGAGGAAAACCCGCCCAGGAATACCAGCATCGCCAGAGAGTTCTGGCCCTGCGACAACGGCAGGGTCAGCACGAAAAGATCCGGGTTCGATCCCTGCGGCAGCACCGCCAGCCCCATGGCCGCGATCGGCAGGACGAACAGGTTGAGCAGAGCCAGGTACAGCGGAAATGCCCAGGACGCGGTGGAAAGATGATGCTCGTCATCGTTTTCCACCACCAGCACCTGAAACATGCGCGGCAGACACAGAAAGGCCGCGCCCGACAGGAAGATCAGCGCCAGCCAGCGGCTGGACTGGTTCGGCGCCATGGCAATGGGCGACTCGTTGATGCGCTGGATGATTTCGCGCGGGCCGTCGGCAATGCCCCAAACCACGAAGGCGCCCACCGCCAGCAGGGCGGCCAGTTTGACCAGTGCCTCGACCGCGATGGCCATGACCACGCCGTGATGGCGTTCGTTGGCATCAAGATTGCGGGTGCCGAAGACAATGGTGAAAACGGCAAGCCCCACCGCCACCCAGATCGCCGTGGCGTGCTGGCTTTGCACCGGCCAGTCGCTGGGGGACGCGGCGGCGAACACACCGAAGGACAGCGTCACCGATTGCAACTGCAGGGCGATGTAGGGCGTGGTGGCGATCACCGCCAGCAGGGTCACCAACCCGCCCAGCATCGCCGATTTGCCATATCGTGACGAGATCAGGTCCGCGATCGAAGTGATCCGCTGCATCCGGCCAATGCGCACCAGCTTGCGCAGGCCCCACCACCAGCCGATCATCACAAGGGACGGACCAAGATAGATGCACAGGAATTCGATGCCCGACCGCGCCGCGTAGCCCACCGCGCCGTAGAACGTCCAGGCGGTGCAATAGATCGACAGGGACAGGGTGTAGACCAGCGGCGAACGCAGCCAGCCGATCTTGCCTTGCCGGGCGCGCCGGTCGGCCACGTAAGCCACCAGGAACAGCAGCACCACGTAGCCGATACAGACCTCGATCAGGATGTCGAAGGCGAACATCTCAGTCGATCTCCGCCTCGCGGTCCACCTCTTCAAGCCCGCGCGGCACGTTCAGATCGCCTGGCCGCAGCTTGAAGGCCAGCACCGCCGCCACGGCGACGAGACTGAACCACACCGCGAACATATACAGCAGCTTTTCCGCCAAAAAGGCCTCGCGGCCCGACCCGACATCATCCCAAAGCAGCGGGATCAGAAACAGGAACAGCCCCAGCAAGGGCAACAGGCGGGATGCGTCGATCACCCGGCGCCGCATGAATGTGTCGCGGGCCAGAAACAGTTGCTTGGTATCGTCAGGCATGCCCGACCATGCTGCGCAGCTTTTCCAGCACCTCGGCGTTGGAAAACGGCTTGGTCATGAAGCCGCTGCTGCCCAGTTGTTCGGCCCGCTCGCGATCCTTGGTCTGGCCCTTGGCCGTCAGCATCAGCACCGGCAGGTCGCGCGTGTCCGGTGCGGCGCGCAACTCCTTCAACACGTCAAAGCCGCTGCGGTTGGGCAGCATCACGTCCAGCACCACGACATCGGGCGTGATCCGGTTGACCTCGGACACCGCCGTTGCCCCGTCCGAGTGGCACGACACCTTCCAGCCATCACGCGACAGGAAGAAGCGGATCGCTTCCATGATGTTCGGCTCATCCTCGATCAGAAGCACGTGATGGCTCATATGATGGTATCCCCCAATGGGCAGCACCGTATACGGTATCTTCCCTACAAACTATTGGGATAATTGCGCTGCGCTGTCAAAGCCATCGGAAAGAATCGAAGGTTCGCGGCGTGCCGCGCAATTTTCGACCGCACAGATGCGACACGAGGTGCCGATGACCTCGACCGGTCCTTCCGCGTCGGTCGGTTCCACCAGCGCCGGAGGCACAAGGATCATCGAGGCCTCGTAGACCGCCGGCCCCCCGAAGCCCTGCGGATAACTGGCGTGCGACATGGCATAGCACAGGAAGCGGTGGCCCGGACGCCCCGCATGTTCCAGCACCGCGCGCACCGGCGCCATCGGCCGGGTCAACGCCCGGTACAGCGGCCAGAGCGCGCAGGCCGCCCCGAACCGCGGCAGCGGCAGCAGTTCGGTCGCCTTGCGCAGGATCAGCGCCCCGGCCCCGTCGCAGACCACCAGACCGATGCGCCTGCTGCCCTGATCACTGGGCATCGAGGCCAGGCGCCGGAACACCGCCGGGATATCGCATTCAAACCTTTGGGCCAGCCGGGCCGGATCATAGCCAAGCTCCTCGGCGGCTTCGGTGAAGGCCTCCAGCGGCATGGCCAGAGCTTCGTCGCGGTACCGCCACAGGTAGGTGCGCACCAGATCCTTGCCCGCGAGCGAGGTGATGGCCTTGTCCTGTTCCAGAATGGTCTCGGCCAGATCGGGCACCTCGGTCTCAAGCCCGTCGATGTGGAAGGCGCGACTGTTGAGGAAGGATTCAAGCTCTTCCTGCGGGCTGACCATCCCCAGTTCCGCGTCGCCCTCGGCATCCAGATAGTCCACCAGCGACGACGCCCCCTCGGCCAGCTTGCCGCTGTCGGCATGCAGGTTGCGATGAAAGCGATGCCGCCAGACCTCGTCCAGATCGTCGGTTTCCACAAGGATCGACGCGGTCGACTGGATCGCCGAGACCTTCGACAGGATGTCATGCAGGGAATCCGACAGGAACGGATCGTGGGCCAGGCGATCCACCAGGCTGGCGACGTGATGTTCCAACTGCACCAGCCGCCGTTGCTGGGCACTCATCAGGGCGGCCCATCCGGGGAAGCGGCCCACGAATTCGTCGATGCGATCGATCTCGGCGTTGACTTCCGGGTGGGCGGCGGCGGCGGCACTCAATTGATCGACCTGCTCGGTCTCGGCGCCCTGTGTAAGGTTCGCCACCTCGACCTTCAACGTGCGCGCGATGCGCGACAGCAAGGCACCGCCAATCCGGCGCCGGTTGTGTTCGATCAGGTTGAGGTAGGAGGGCGAAATTTCGACCGTGCGGGCAAGATCGGCCTGCTTGATCCCCAACATCGTCCGCCGTTCACGGATACGTGTTCCGGTCAGCGCACTGCGTGGCATCGGCTTGGCTCCCCCTCGATCAGCCCAAAGCGGCGTTTCCCTGGCCGCAGGAAGACAGCTCCGAAACGGCACGGAAAACGCGGCATGGCTGCCTGCAACTGTTTGACAAACAAGGACTGAAGGCAAGCCAAGAAGCAGGCAACCGCCCCGGCAAGGTTCAGCACGCTTCGGGCTGCTTGTGACCTTGCGTCAGTTTCCGGTCCAGAAATAGATCGGCGAAAATCCACCACCTGCGCCATGAACCCACATTGACCGGAATCAGGACAAGTTGCACGTTATGGGCATCATTATGACACCGAGTTCTTCAAATGTGCATTCAGCATAAGAAATGTGCTCAACTTCTGATCGCAGCCATTCATTCCCTTGGCGCAACCTTGGCGTGCGCCTCCACCACCCTGCCCTTGCCGCCGGCCGAGATCACGCGGCCGTTGATCGAGGCGCACCACCCCCCGGCCACCCCCTCGCTGCCCACCGACAGCGCGCCGGTTCCGGGCGGTCCCTTTTCAGGTGGATCGCATTTCGACATCAACGTCGGGTTTTCCCTGACAGGACTGAGCAGCACCCAATCTCTGATGGTGCAGAACGCCTACCAGTTCTCGGAAACCTTCTATGAGTCCTTCATCACCGGCTATCACTTGCCGGGGCCGATCATCGATCCGCTGAACCCGGGCTCCCATATTTCCGCTGTGGATATCACCGCAAGCGTAAAGGCCATCGACGGCGTCGGCGGTATCGTGGGACAAGCCGGGCCCCGGCATGTCGTCACTTATTCCAGCACCGGCGGCGACAAGCTGACTTATGTGACCGACGGCATCATGGAATTCGACGCCGCCGATGTAACCAACCTGCTGGTCACTGGCACTTTTCAGAAGGTCGTGCTGCACGAGATGGCCCATGTTCTGGGCTTCGGCACGCTTTGGGACCCGGCCTTCTTCGATGGCAGCTTCGCAATCTACGACCAGGCCAATGCGCCGGGCCAATACACGGGCAGTGCCGCCCTGGCCAAGTACCAGCAGGAGTTCGGGATTTCGGCCACTTTCGTGCCGGTCGAATACCAGACCGGCATGAGCGGTACCGATCACGCGCATTGGTCACAGGTCTCGACACCGCGGTTCGCCGGCGGGGCGCATGAGATCCTGACCGGATTTCTGAACCGGCCCACCTATTTCTCGGACACCTCGCTGTATGCTTTCCGCGACCTGGCCTACACCACGGTCGACACCCTGCGCATGTCGGCTGTCCCCCTGCCGGCAGGGTTCGTTTTACTGTCCGGCGCACTCCTGGCCCTGCGCGGCCTGCGAAAACGGCGCAGGACCGCTGCCGCCGTAGGGTAAGCTGCGCGCACATGCGCTCACAAATGGTTGTTTCCCCTGTCTGACCGCCCTAGGCTTTGCGCGAACACACAGGAGAGACCAATGATCCGTTCCTTCGTACTGCCGCTGGCCCTCGTCTCGGCACTTGTCGTATCGGCTTGCGACAACCCCAATGCACAAAACCAGGCTGGCACGGCCGTTGCTGCAGGCGCGATCGGTGCCATTGCCGCGACCGCGCTGGGGGCTAATACGGCCTGGACCGTCGCGGCCGGCGCGGCCGCCGCCACCGCAGGCGCACTATATGCCCGCAACCAGCAGACCAACGAATGCGCGTATCATACCGGCAACGGCGAAGACGTGGTCGTGCGCGCCTGCGATTGAGCCAGTCTTTTCAGACTGTTCCAAACAGAAAGCGGGCCCGAAGGCCCGCTTTTTTCGTCACTGGCCGCCTCAGTTCAGGGCAGCATCGGTGATGGCATGGGTCCAGGCCCCTTCCGGTTGCTTCGAGATCACCGGATCGGATCCACCCGCCAGCAGGGTCGAAACCGTGCGTTCATAGTCCGCCGGATCCAGCGCCCCATTCGACCCCGCGGTCAGCTTGGCAATCTCGCCCATCATCCGCACCTGGTGCTTTTCGGTCTGCGCTCCCGTCGCATCGTTGTCCAGCACGATCATGGCCGCGTCCTCGGGGTTCTCCTCGGCCCATTTCCAGCCTTTCATCGAGGCCCGCACAAAGCGCACCATCTTGTCCACGAAGGCCGGATCCTCAAGGTTCTTTTCCAGTACATACATGCCGTCTTCCAACGTCGCGACGCCATGGTCCGAATACTTGAAGGTCACGATCTCGTCTTCCGAGACGCCCGCGTCGATCACCTGCCAGTATTCATTGTAGGTCATGGTGGTGATGCAATCCGATTGCCGTTGCAGCAGCGGATCGACGTTGAACCCGATCTTTTGCAAGGTCACGCCCTCGTCCGAGCCATCCATCGGAATGCCAAGCTGCGACAGCCAGCTCAGCAGCGGGTATTCATTGCCGAAGAACCAGGTGCCAATGGTCTTGCCGCGGAAATCTTCCGGTGTTTCGATCCCGGTGTCCTTCCAGCAGGTCAGCATCAGACCCGAGGATTTGAAAGGTTGGGCGATATTGACCACCGGCAAGCCCTTTTCCCGCGCCGACAGAGCCGAAGGCATCCAGTTCAGCATGACATCGGCACCACCGCCTGCCAGAACCTGCGGCGGCGCAATGTCGGGACCGCCCGGCTTGATTGTGACGTCAAGGCCCTCCTCCTCGTAGAATCCCTTGTCCAGCGCCACGTAGTAGCCTGCGAATTGCGCCTGCGTGACCCACTGCAATTGTAGCGTCACATCATCATCGGCCTGCACCATGCCACCACTCAGCCCAAGTGCGAGGGCCGCAGCCGTTGCCAGATTTCTTTTCATGTTGTCTCTCCTGTTGGTTGGTTTTTTTTTACGTTTTTTGTCGCCGCTGCGACGGATGCCAGAATGTCAGCAGGCGCTCGGCCAACGCCACCAGCCCATAGAACGCCGACCCGGCCAACGCCGCCACGGCAATCTCGGCCCAGACCATGTCCAGCGCCAGTTGGCCGACACTGGTCGAAATCCGAAAGCCCATGCCGACAATCGGAGAGCCGAAGAACTCCGCCACGATGGCGCCGATCAGGGCCAGCGTGGTCGCGATCTTCAACCCGTTGAAAATGAACGGCAACGCCGAGGGCAAGCGCAGCTTCCACAGGGTTTGCCAATACCCGGCCGCATAGGTCGTCATCAGATCCCGCTGGATCCGCTCGGCCGACGTCAAGCCCTGCACGGTGTTCACCAGCACTGGAAAGAACACCATGACCACCACAACGGCGGCCTTGGATTGCCAGTCGAACCCGAACCACATCACCAGGATGGGCGCCGTGCCAATCACCGGCAGCGCGGCGATGAAGCTGCCCACCGGCAACAGACCGCGCCGCAAAAACTCATAGCGATCCACCGCGATGGCCATGGCAAACGCCGCGCCAACGCCGATCACATAGCCCGACAGCGCGCCCTTGATGAAGGTCTGCCGGAAATCCGCCCACAGGATGGAGGTCGATGCCGCAAACCGCGCGGCGATCATTGACGGCGGCGGCAGGATAACGCCGGGCACACTCAGGCCGCGCACCAGCCCTTCCCACAAGACCAACAAGGTTACGCCGAACAGGATCGGAACGGCCGCCATGCCAAAGCGGGTATCAGCCAACGTCGAATTGGCCAGCCGGATGTTGGCCCACCATGCCAACACCCAGAACAGGATTGCGCCGAAAGCCAGGATCACCGCGCCTCCTCCGTTTGGACACTGAACTTTCTTGCCTCCGGCGGGAGTATTTCATCCAAGAAGAAAGTGCGCTCTCGGTCATTCTTCGTGGTCCAAATACTCACATTCCAACGCTTCATGTGCGCATCCCCATCTTGTGCAGGGTGAGACGCTCCAACAGGCTCACGATCCCCACCAGCGAGGCCGCCAGCACGGCTGCCGCAATCAGCGCCGACCAGATCTGGATGGTCTGGCCATAGTAGGATCCGGCCAGAAGCCGCGCGCCGAGGCCCGCCACGGCGCCAGTTGGCAGTTCGCCGACAATGGCGCCCACGAGGCTGGCGGCGATGCCAACCTTGAGCGAGGTGAAAAGGAATGGTACCGAGGCCGGCAGGCGCAGGTTCCAGAACACCTGACTTTGGCTGGCGCTGTAGGTCCGCATCAGGTCCAGTTGCATCGGTGCCGGGCTGCGCAGGCCTTTGACCATGCCGACGACCACCGGGAAAAAGCTCAGGTAGGCCGAGATGAAGGCCTTTGGCAGCAAGCCCGTCACGCCCACCGAGTTCAGCACCACGATGATCATCGGCGCGATGGCGAGGATCGGGATGGTCTGGCTGGCGATGGCCCAGGGCATGACGCTCATGTCCATGGCCCGGTTGTGCACGATCCCGACCGCCAGCAGAATGCCCAGCCCCGTGCCGATGGCAAAGCCCAGCAGCGTCGCCGAAAGCGTGATCCAGCCGTGGTAAACCAGGCTGCGCTTGGAGGTGATCTTCTTTTCTGCCGTGGTTTCCCAAAGCTCCACCGCCACCTGGTGCGGGGCTGGCAGTTTCGGGCGATCTTGCTGCATGGTGTCTTGCAAGACCTCGACGGTGGTGAGGGTCTGTTCGGCCCGTTCGGCCTGTTGCAGCGTCCAGGTCGCATTCATCCAGGCGGCGGCCAGATACCAGATGCCGAGAATGATCAGCACAACTGTCAGAACCGGCAGGATCGACTGGCGCATCAGTTGGACCCCTCAGTCATAAGCATGTCCGGCGCGCAGCCCTTCGCGGACACGATGGGCGATTTCCAGGAATTCCGGGGTGTCGCGAATGTCCAATGGGCGTTCCTTCGGCAGGGTGTTGGGGATCACGTCGGTGATCCGACCCGGACGCGGGCTCATCACCACGATCTTTGTCGAGAGATAGACCGCTTCGGGAATCGAATGGGTGACGAAGCCGATGGTTTTTTCCGTCCGGGCCCAAAGCGCCAGCAATTGCTCGTTCAGATGATCGCGCACGATCTCGTCCAGCGCGCCGAAGGGCTCATCCATCAGAAGGATCTCGGCGTCGAAAGCCAGCGCCCGCGCGATCGAGGCCCGCTGCTGCATTCCCCCGGACAACTGCCAGGGGTATTTGCGCTCGAACCCCTCCAGATCAACAAGTTGCAGGACTTTCTTGACGCGGCTTTCCTGATCCGCTTTTGAATAACCCATGATTTCCAGCGGCAGGCGGACGTTGCGGGCAATGCTGCGCCACGGATACAGGCCCGCCGCCTGGAAAACATAGCCATAGGCGCGGGCGCGCCGGGCTTCGTCCGGTGTCATGCCGTTGACCGTCAGGGTGCCGCCGGTGGGTTTTTCCAGCCCCGCGACGGCGCGCAGAAAAGTGGTCTTGCCGCAGCCCGACGGGCCGATGAAGCTGACGAACTCTCCCTTCTCAATGGTCAGGTTGATGTCCTTCAAGGCCTGCACCGGGCCATCACTGGTCTCGAACACCAGTTGCAAATCCCGCGCCTCGATGACCGCTTCGGGGGCGGCATCGGGCGCGGCGAACCCGTCGATCTCGGTCTGGCTGAGCATCCGCGTTCAGATCCCCGACGGGATGTTGAGCGGATCGCGTTCGACCTTGCGCGGGGTGTTCAGCGCCTTCCACTTGCTCAGCGCCGCCGCGGCGGAGGAGAACGCCGGGCGCGGCACGAAACGGCCCCGGCCCGGTTGCGGGGTGCTGTTCTTGCCCCAGCTCCAGATCACATCGCCCCGGCTGAGGGTATGACGGGCCTGTGCGGTCACTTCGAAGCCTTCGAAGACATTGTAGTCGATGATGGATTTCTGCGAGTTGGCCGAGATGGTTTTCGAGATCTTCGGATCCCAGACCACGATGTCGGCATCCGCACCCGGCACCAGCGCGCCTTTCTTGGGGTAGATGTTCAGGATCTTGGCGATGTTGGTCGAGGTGACGGCGACGAATTCCTCTGGCGTGATGCGCCCGGTTTCCACCCCGGTGGTCCAGAGCACCGAAAGTCGATCTTCCAAGCCGCCGGTGCCATTGGGGATCAGGGTGAAATTGTCGACCCCCATGCGCTTCTTCTCGGTCCCGAAGGCGCAATGGTCCGTGGCCACCACCTGAAGCGAGCCAGCCGCCAGACCGTTCCACAACCCGTCCTGATGTTCCTTTGAGCGGAATGGCGGCGACATCACGCGACGTGCAGCATGCTCCCAATCCTTGTTGAAGTATTCGCTTTCATCCAGCGTCAGGAATTGGATCAGCGGCTCGCCATAGACCCGGTGACCCTTCTGGCGGGCGCGGCGGATGGCTTCATGCGCCTGCTCGCAAGACACATGCACGATATACAGCGGCGTGCCCACGGCATCGGCGATCATGATGGCGCGGTTGGCGGCCTCGCCCTCCAGCTCGGGTGGGCGGGAAAAGGCGTGACCTTCGGGGCCGGTGATCCCCTCGGCCAGGTATTTCTGCTGAAGCTCCTGGATGATGTCGCCGTTCTCGGCATGCACCATGGGCAGTGCGCCCAACTCCTTGCAGCGCTGGAACGAGGCGTACATCTCGTCATCCTCGACCATCAGCGCGCCCTTGTAGGCCATGAAGTGCTTGAACGAATTGACGCCCATCTCAACGGCGTCTTTCATCTCGTTGAAAATGTTCTCGTTCCAACCCGTGATGGCCATGTGATAACCGATGTCCGAACAGATCTGCGGCGTCGACTTTCGATGCCATTCGTTGATCGCGTTCCTGATCGAGCCATCTTCGCCGGGCAGGCAGAAATCCACCAGCATGGTGGTGCCGCCGGTGGCCGCCGCCCATGTGCCGCTTTCGAAGGTTTCATCGGCGGTGGTGCCCATGAAAGGCATTTCCAGATGCGTATGCGGATCGATGCCGCCGGGAATGACATAGGCGCCATCGGCGTCGATGTATTCATCGCCCGACAGGTTTTCGCCGATCTCCTTGATGATCCCGTCTTCGATCAGGATATCCGCCTGATACTGGCGGTCTGCGGTGACAATAGTGCCGCCCTTGATGACCTTGCTCATCCCAGATGCTCCCCGTTTTGCTTTGGCCGCTTCGATCTGTGCGGCGCCTTGTTGTGTCCACATCATCACCGCGCGGATCAAAGGGCAAGGCCCCGCCCCCGCGCAGGATGGCCCAGTCGCGAAACCCTGACGGCGCGCGGCCCGTCATGCGATCCATTACAGCAAAAGACGTACGCTCTGCCCCTTTGACCGGCGGCCCTTCCGCAGTTCTGGCCGCCTGCCAATAGAATGCAGCCGGAACTTCACGCAGGGCAGCGTCAGATGCAGGCACGTTGCTGCTGCGAGACCGGCAGCACACTGTACTGCATGTCGATCGCATCCCACGCGCCGTGCACTGCAGAGTCCTTGAAAATGCTCAGGACTCGCGTGTGTTCTACTTTAGAATTGGCGCGCAACACACTGTATAAAAGCGAATAATAATGGGATACATCCCTGATCCCATTCTGGGCGCCCCAGCCGTCAAAAGCCCAGCCCCGACCGCGCCCGCGCCGCGCAATCCGGGCCGGGGCAGGTTTGGCTGGCAGGCCCGCCGCAAGGGTCAGCACGCATAATAGATGCGGAAACAATACCCTCGGACGCCATCGCTCCAGCAAGGGGTCACGCCGTTGCTGACTTCGTATCCCTGCGACCGTGCCTGCCGCCAGACCTCCCACGCGCGATTTTGCGTCGCGTAGGGGCCGTATTGCTGCCAGCATTGTCCGTATTGCACGGGGTGCAGGATGGTGGGTGTTGCACGGGGTGGGGCCGTATTGGTCCGCCGATCTTCGGCCACGGCCATTTGTGCCGAAACCAGAACCCCGCACAGGAGTGCAGTCCAGTGTTTCATCGTTGCCTCCTTCAAGGCCACACGATGAATATACCACGAAACCCGAAGCCGCCCGAGCCATGCGGCGCGCCACCTGCGGCATGGGTTCACGACTTGACAGGGGGTGCCGGCGCACGCTGCGCATCACTCTACAATCTGAGCGGTCTCAACCACCGCGTGAAACAGGACATTTGCCCCCGCAGCGGCCCATTCGGGGCTGATCTCTTCGGCCTCGTTGTGGCTGAGCCCATCGACACAGGGGCACATCACCATGGCCGTGGGTGCGACGCGGTTGATCCAGCAGGCGTCATGGCCCGCGCCCGAGATGATGTCGCGATGCGAATAGCCCAGCCGTTCGGCGGCATTGCGCACGGCGGCAACACAGGTCGCGTCGAATTTGACCGGATCGAAACCGCCGACCTTTTCGAACTCGATGGCCATGCCCATGTCGTCGCAAATCTCGTTGCCGCCGTCGATCAGCCGCTGTTCCATGTCCTGGATCACCGCCAGGTCGGGACAGCGGAAATCGACCGTGAACACCACCTTGCCGGGGATCACGTTGCGCGAATTCGGGTAGACGTCGATGTGACCCGCCGCGCCCACCGCATCGGGGGCATGGCTGAGCGCGATCTCATCGACCAGTTCCAGCACCCGCGCCATGGCCAGTCCCGCGTTGCGGCGCATGGGCATGGGGGTCGATCCGGTGTGGGATTCCTTGCCGGTGATGGTCACCTCGGTCCAGCTCAACCCCTGGCCATGGGTGACCACGCCGATATCCTTGCCTTCGGCTTCCAGGATCGGACCCTGTTCGATGTGCAGCTCGAAAAAGGCATGCATCTTGCGGGTGCCGACCGTTTCCTCGCCCTTCCAGCCGATGCGCGCCAGTTCGTCGCCAAAGGTCTTGCCCTCGGCATCCTCGCGCTCATAGGCCCAGTCCTGGGTGTGGATGCCGGCGAACACGCCCGAGGCCAGCATGGCCGGGGCAAAGCGGGTGCCTTCCTCATTGGTCCAGTTGGTCACGACGATGGGATGTTTGGTCTTGATGCCCAGATCGTTGAGGCTGCGAATAATCTCAAGCCCGCCCAGCACGCCCAGAACCCCGTCGTATTTGCCGCCCGTGGGCTGAGTATCCAGATGCGAGCCGACATAGACCGGCAGCGCGTCGGGATCCGTGCCCTCGCGACGGGCGAACATGGTGCCCATCTGATCGACGCCCATGGTCATCCCGGCATCCTCGCACCACGTCTGGAACAGGGCACGGCCTTCGGCATCGGCGTCGGTCAGGGTCTGGCGATTGTTGCCGCCGGCAATGCCGGGGCCGATCTTGGCCATCTCCATCAGGCTGTCCCACAGCCGCTCTCCGTTGATCTTCAGGTTTTCTCCGGGGGCGGGCATGGGGCTCTCCTGCGTCTTGGGGGGTCAGGGATCGCGGCGCTTGCGCCAACGGAATTCCTGACCATATGGTCAGGATCAACGAAGCACAGCAATTCGCACCGGTCAACAGATTACAGGAGGGCCGAGGGACGTGGCCGACACCGCCCCCAATCGCAAGAAAAACATTCGGGCCGAGAACGAGGCGCTGATTCTGCAAGCGGCGGAAAAGGTCTTTGCCGAGGCCGGCTATGGCGGGGCGACCATGCAGTTGATCGCGGATGTGGCCGGGCTGCCGAAAGCCAACCTGCATTACTATTTCCCGACCAAGGACGCGTTGTATCGACGGGTTGTCGAGACGATCTTCCAGGTCTGGCTGGACGCGGCCAATGTCTTTGAAAACTCGGACGGGCCTGCCGAGGGGATCGGCGCCTATATCGATGCCAAGATGGAAATCTCGCGCCGCCATCCCGCCGGGTCCAAGGTCTGGGCCTCCGAAGTCATGCACCGCGCCCCGGTCATCCAGGAATGGCTGGAATCAACCCTGAACGTCTGGACCGACGGGCGCATCGCACTGATCGAAAGCTGGATTGCCGAAGGCCGGATGGACCCGGTCGATCCCCGGCATCTGCTCTACATGATCTGGGCCACCACCCAGCACTACGCCGATTTCGGCCACCAGATCGAGACGTTGAACAACGGCGCGCCGCTGGACGACGCGCAATGGGAGGTGGCCAAGACCAACGTGCGCCGCATCATCCTGAAGGGCATCGGCGTTTCGCCCGGCTGACCTGCGCGCGGGTTTGAACGGTCTCCTCGACAAATACCGCTAAAATTAACCTCAACTCCACCTTCCGCCCCATCTGTCGAATGGATGCGGTAATCTACTCAAAGTTTAGACAAGCACGAGTGGAGTTTTCGACATGACCGCAATCGCCATCACCGCCGCCGCCTATGCACCCGCTGCCCGTCGCGTGATGCCTGTTGCGGCCCGTCCGATGGCCGTTGCGGCCAAAGCCACCGTGCCCGTGGTCGAATTGCATCAGGAGATCGTCTCCCCCATGGCCGAAATCATCGTACAAGCCAACGCCAGCACCCACGCCGACAGCGACCGCTATGACAACCGCGTCACCGGTGCGACCGAAAACGTCCGCGCCTTCGACCGGATGGAAAACATCACCAAGGGGTTCGAGCATCTGCGCGAGATCTTCCAGAACCTGCAGGAAGAAAGCGCCCGCGCAGCCGAGTCCTCGCCCATGGCCGACGGTCAAAGCACCATGGCCCTGCCCGATGGCGCGACGCTGAACATGAAGGTCTGAGCACGGGTTCGGATCGACAACGAAAACGGCCACGCTTGCCAGCGTGGCCGTTGTCACATGCATCCGGGCGCCCTGTGGGGCTGGCTACTCGGCCGCTTTGACCGCGCCGGGATTGTTGGGATGGGTCGTCCAGTTGGCGTAGTCATCGCTGACCACCTGTCCGGTCCTTGGGTCGGTCTGGCCTGCCGCCATCTGTTCCATGGTGATGCAGCCGTCCACCGGGCAGACGTTGACGCACAGGTTGCAGGCCACGCATTCGTCGTCCTTCACCGTGAACACCCGGTCGTCGGACATGGCGATGGCCTGGTGGCTGGTGTCCTCGCAGGCGGCATAGCAGCGGCCGCACTTGATGCAGGACTCCTGGTCGATCTTCGCCTTCGCCACGTAGTTCAGGTTCAGATACTGCCAGTCGGTCACATTGGGCACCGCGCGGCCCTGGAAATCGGCGATCGAGGCATAGCCTTTCTCGTCCATCCACTCTGACAGGCCTGCGGCCATCTCCTGAACAACCTTGAAGCCATAGGTCATGGCCGCCGTGCAGACCTGCACGTTGCCGCAGCCAAGGGCGATGAATTCTGCCGCATCACGCCAGGTGGTGATGCCACCGATGCCGCTGATCGGCAGACCGTGGGTTTCGGCATCGCGGGCGATCTCGGCCACCATGTTCAGAGCGATGGGCTTGACCGCCGGGCCGCAATAGCCGCCGTGGCTGCCCTTGCCGTCGATCGAGGGCTCGGGGCTGAAACTGTCCAGATCGACCGCCGTGATCGAACTGACCGTGTTGATCAGGCTGACCGCATCGGCGCCGCCCGCCTTGGCCGCACGCGCCGGATAGCGGATGTCGGTGATGTTCGGGGTCAGCTTCACGATCACCGGCATGCGGGTGTTCTGCTTGCACCAGCGCGCCACCATCTCGATGTACTCGGGCACCTGCCCCACGGCGGCGCCCATGCCGCGTTCGCTCATCCCGTGCGGACAGCCGAAGTTCAACTCGATTCCGTCGGCACCGGTGTCTTCGACCAGCGGCAGGATGTCCTTCCACGCCTGTTCCTCGCAGGGCACCATCAGCGAAACGATCATCGCCCGGTCGGGGTAATCGCGCTTGACCGCCTTGATCTCGCGCAGGTTCACGTCCAGCGGGCGGTCTGTGATCAACTCGATGTTGTTAAGCCCCAGAAGGCGGCGGTCGGCGCCCCAGACCGCGCCATAGCGCGGGCCGTTCACGTTCACGATGTGCGGATCCTGGCCGAGGGTCTTCCAGACCACTCCGCCCCAGCCGGCCTCGAAGGCGCGGCGCACGTTGTATTCCTTGTCCGTGGGCGGCGCCGAGGCCAGCCAGAACGGGTTTGGTGACTTGATGCCCAGAAAGTCGGTCGACAGATCGGCCATGGTATTCTCCCGGTTGCGGCGCCTTGGCGCCCGGCCCGCTGACGGGGCCTTGTCTGTTTATTCGGCGGCGACGGAGGCTTGCCCCATCAGCGTGGCATGAATGTCCTCGGCAGCGTCGCGGCCCTCGGCCACGGCGGTGACGGTCAGATCATCGCCCCCGGCGGCGCAGTCGCCCCCGGCCCACACGCCGGGCAGCGAGGTGCGCCCCGCCCCGGATACGGTGATCTTGCTGCCATCCAGTTGCAGCCCGCCCGGCGCTTCGTCCAGGCGCTGGCCGATGGCCTTGAACACCTGGTCCGCTTTCAGGTGGAAGGTGTTGTCGGTCAGCACCAGCCCCTCCGGCCCCTGCTCGGTATAGGCGAATTCGACCCCGGTGACGACGCCGTCGCCCAGCACCCGAAGCGGAGCCGCCCCGGTGATGATGCGCACGCCCTTCGAGGCCGCGTGCAACTGTTCATGTTCCGACGCGCCCATCTGCGCCTGATCGCGGCGATAGACCAACGACACGGTTTCCGCCCCCAGAAGCTTGGACTGCACGGCGGCATCCACGGCGGTCATGCCGCCGCCGATCACCACCACGTCACGGCCCACGGGAATCTTGCTCTTGTCCGGGGCCTGCCGCAGCTCGGCGATGAAATCCACCGCGTCATGCACGTTGTCATGCTCCTCGCCCTCGGCCCGCAGCGCGTTGACACCGGCCAGACCGACCCCGAGGAACACCGCGTCGTAGTCATCCTGAAGCTCGGACAGGGCCAATTCGCGGCCCAGTCGCACATTGGTGCGCATGGTGATGCCGCCGATCTGCATCAGCCAATCCACCTCGGCCTGCGCAAAACCGTCGGGTGCCTTGTAGGCGGCGATGCCGTATTCGTTCAGCCCGCCGAGCTTGGGCCGCGCGTCCATCAGATCGACGTCATGGCCGTTCATGGCCAGACGATGCGCACAGGCCAGACCGGCCGGACCGGCCCCGACCACGGCCACCCTGAACCCGGTCGACGGGGCGCGGCTGTAGGGATGCGCGCCGCTGTCCATGACCGTGTCAGTTGCAAACCGCTGCAACCGACCGATCAGCACCGGCTTGCCCTCGGCCGCTTCACGCACGCAGGCGCCCTCGCACAGGATGTCCGTCGGACAGACCCGCGCGCACATGCCGCCCAGAATGTTCTGGTCAAAGATCGTGCGCCCGGCGGCCTTCGGCATCCCGGTCTGGATCTGGCGGATGAACAGTGGAATGTCGATCGAGGTCGGGCAGGCCGTCACGCAAGGCGCGTCGTGACAGAAATAGCAGCGATCGGCAGCCACCACCGCCTCATGCGCATCCAGCGGCCCGTAAAGATCGTCGAAATTCGATTTGTAGGCGGCGTCGGCCAGACGACCGGGCACCACTCCTGGTGTGGTCTCGGAATTGGACATCGTTAACTCCCCGAATCCTTGTGTTGCGACGGGTTTTGATCCCGCTTGGCGGCTTCCCGGTGGCCAAGGTCATGCCTGACACACAGGGTAAGCTCGCAGCGTTGCCAGCAAAGATCGAAAAATCAAGGCTTCTGTTGCGGCAAACCACACCCCGACCGCTGGAGAATATTGCAGCGCATCGCTTTTCACCGAATGCGTTAAGGTGTAAGACGCGGCATTGGCACGGCAATGAACCGGCGAACCAGACCGACCAAAAGCGAGGGTAAGATGACAGGCAATTCCCACGGCGATGATGTTGAATTCATTCGCGCACTTGCGGAGCTCTTGCGGGAAAACGACCTGACCGAGCTTCAGGTCAAACGCGAATACGGCGAAGACAGCGCCCTGAATGTCCGCGTCTCCCGCGTGCTGCAAGCGGCCCCTGTCCAGAACATCGTCCAGCCTGTTGCGGCAGCGCCTGCGGCCTCTGCCGCTGCCCCGGCCGCCGCCGCTGCGGCCAGCGCGGCCCCCGATGCGGGCGCTGCGGCCGATCCGGCCAGCCATCCCGGTGCCGTGACTTCGCCGATGGTGGGCACGGTCTATCTGCAAGCCGAACCGGGTTCTGAACCTTTCATCAGCGTTGGCCAGACCGTATCGGAAGGCCAGACCCTGCTGATCGTCGAAGCCATGAAGACCATGAACCAGATCCCCGCCCCGCGGTCCGGGACCATCTCGCGCATTCTGGTCGAAGATGGATCTCCGGTAGAATTCGGCGCTCCGCTCGTCATTCTCGAGTGAGCCGTCCCATGTTCAAGAAGATCCTTATCGCGAATCGCGGCGAAATCGCTCTGCGAGTCATCCGGGCCTGCCGTGAAATGGGCATCACCAGCGTGGCCGTGCATTCCACCGCCGACGCCGATGCCATGCATGTGCGCATGGCCGACGAAGCCATCTGCATCGGCCCGCCCCCTGCCAACCAAAGCTATCTGCTGGTCCCCGCCATCATCTCGGCCTGCGAGATCACCGGCGCCGAGGCGATCCATCCCGGTTACGGCTTCCTGTCCGAGAACGAAAAATTCGTTCAGGCGGTACAGGATCACGGGCTGACCTTCATCGGCCCCGACCCCGAGCATATCCGCCTGATGGGCGACAAGATCACCGCCAAGGACACCATGAAGAAGCTGGGTGTGCCTTGCGTGCCCGGATCCGATGGCGGCGTGCCCACCCTTGAGGACGCCCTGCGCATCGGCGAGGAGTTCGGCTATCCGGTTCTGGTCAAGGCCACCGCCGGGGGCGGCGGACGCGGCATGAAACTGGCCCGTTCGGCCGAAGAAATGTCCAACGCGTTCAGCACCGCGCGGTCCGAGGCCAAGGCGGCCTTTGGCAACGACGAGGTGTATCTTGAAAAATACCTCGGCAAGCCGCGCCACATCGAAGTGCAGGTCTTTGGCGACGGCAAGGGCAACGCCGTGCATCTGGGCGAACGTGACTGTTCGCTGCAGCGCCGGCACCAGAAGGTGTTCGAAGAAGCCCCAGGCCCCGCCATCGATGCCGAGACCCGCGCCCGTATCGGCAAGGTCTGCGCCGAGGCCGTGGCCGCCATCAACTATGCCGGCGCCGGCACCATCGAGTTCCTGTTCGAGGATGGCGAGTTCTTCTTCATCGAGATGAACACCCGTCTGCAGGTGGAACACCCGGTGACCGAGTCGATCTTCGGTGTCGATCTGGTGCGCGAACAGATCCGTGTCGCCTCTGGTCTGCCGCTGTCGTTCACGCAGGACGATCTGCAGATCAACGGCCATTCCATCGAAGTGCGGATCAACGCCGAGAAGTTGCCGAATTTCAGCCCCTGTCCGGGCCGGATCTCGGCCTATCACGCGCCGGGCGGATTGGGCGTACGAATGGATTCCGCCCTCTACAACGGCTATGCGATCCCGCCTTACTATGACAGCCTGATCGGCAAGCTGATCGTCCACGGTCGGGATCGGCCCGAGGCCATCGCGCGGCTGGACCGCGCCCTGAGCGAATTGATCATCGACGGCATCGACACCACCTTGCCGTTGTTCCGCCACCTGCTGCGCGAACGGGCCATTCTGACCGGTGACTATGACATTCACTGGCTGGAAACCTGGCTTGAACGCGCGGATCTGACGAGCAACGCCTGACTTTTTCGCCGCCCCGCGCATCGGTGCGCAACGGGCGGCGAAAGGTTGGCCCGCGCCATGGATCGCCGTGACATCACCCCGGACATCCTGCTGAAGGCCTATGCCTTGGGCGTCTTTCCCATGGCGGAATCCCGCGAAGACCC
The DNA here is from genome assembly GCF_014901205.1 of Meridianimarinicoccus sp. MJW13. Lineage (GTDB taxonomy): Bacteria > Pseudomonadota > Alphaproteobacteria > Rhodobacterales > Rhodobacteraceae > Meridianimarinicoccus. The sequence goes on along the minus strand of NZ_JACNMU010000006.1, from coordinate 21,940 downwards.
CGAGATCTTCTGGGTCGATCCCCGCCATCGCGGGATCCTGCCACTGGATCAGTTCCACATGTCGCGGTCCCTGGCACGCCATGTTCGGCGTAGCGGGTTCGACGTGTCGATCAACCGCGACTTCGCGGCCACGGTCGAGGCTTGCGCGGACCGGCCTGAAACCTGGATCAACGCCACGATCTTTGATCTGTATCTTCAACTGCACCGCATGGGCCACGCCCATTCATTGGAAATCTGGCAGGACAACCAGTTGATTGGCGGTGTGTATGGGGTTGCCCTGGGCGGGGCGTTCTTCGGCGAAAGCATGTTTTCGCGGCGGGACAATGCCTCGAAAACAGCGCTGGCCTTTCTGGTCGACCGATTGGCGCACGCCGGGTTCACCCTGTTCGACACCCAGTTCATAACGCCGCATCTGTCCCGGCTGGGTGCGGTCGAGATCACACGCGCCGAGTATCACCAGCGCCTGGAGACCGCAGTCGCGCGACCTGCGGATTTCAGCACCCCGGAAACACCGCCACCTCAGGAGTTGGTGCAGCGGATGACCCAGACATCGTAACGCATGTGATCGAAGGCGTTCAGCGCCGGGGACGAGGCCACCATCCAGCCTTCGAACAGCGTATCGCCGGTTTCGGTACTGCGGATCAGCAGGAAGGCATAGGCGTCGCCGGCAGGGTTGTTGACCGGATAGCGGCATTCGATGACGCCGATCCGCAGGCGATCCAGGACCACCTCTGATCCCGCAGGCACCTTGAATTCATTCAACTCGCCGGACAGCCGATCAAGCGCGCGCAATTCCGCGACACGCCCATTTTCAACCTGCTCGGCCTGCGCCGTGCTGGCGAGAGCGAGGGTGAAAAGCCCCGTCAGAAGGGCTTTCACGAGTCGCCGCCCCCGACGAATTTGGACAGCAGTTCGATCAGGCTGATGGCGCCCTGAGTATTGGAGACTTCGTCGCCGGATTCATAGTTGAACGGCGATCCGCCGGGCTGAATCTCGACGAAATTGCCGCCCAGAAGCCCTTCGGACGCGATGATGACCGAACTGTCGTCGGGCAGGATCACGTGGTCCTGAATCGACAGGTTGGCATCGGCGCGGAAGGTCTGGGGGTTCAGCGACAGATCGGTAACCGACCCGATCTTGACCCCGGCAAGGCGCACGTCGGTGCCGACGCTGATCCCCTCGGCCGAGCGGAAGCTGGCAACAAGATCGTATCCGGCGCGCGATTGCACCGCGCCAACGGACGTGACGGCATAGGCCACGAATGCAACCGCCACGGCCAGGACCAGGGCACCGACGGCAAGCTCTGCTCGCGTTTCAGACATGGGGGTATGCTCCGCGCGTTATTCCGGCGACCAGGCTTCGTAGTCTTGCCGCGCCACCGGATCGGCGCGACGCAGGGAGCCCACGGGCGCATAGGCCATCGCGGTGCCGGTCAGGTTTTCCTGATGCGGCTTTTCCCATGATTTGCGGGGCAGCGGCGACTCGGTCGGCGGCTGATCCCATGTGTGATGCAGCCATCCGTGCCATTCGGCGGACACACGGCTGGCTTCGGCTTCGCCATTGAAGATCACCCAGCGACGCGCCTTGTCACGTGTTTCGTAGAAGATGTTGCCCTGTTCGTCTTCACCGACTTTCACGCCATTGCGGCGGGTGAACAACTGGGTGCCGATGGTCTGGCTGTTCCACCAGGTGACGGACCGGAGGAGAGTGTCAAGAATGGCCATGGGATACCTCTGCTCTTTGCTCGTTCATGGCCCAGACAGAGGCGCAGGTCCAGAGCCAATATAGACGCGGGGCCAGTCCGGAACGACCCGCCCCCCGGCACCACAGACTATACGAAAGGATAGGAGGATTCTCAAAAGAGCAGTGCGCTATACGCACGCACGGTGGCCGCAGGTTCGCTCGCATGTCAGTTTCGGGCCGTGGGGAGGCTGGTGCATTTCATGCACCGGCACGGGGCGCGATTTTCAGCAATCGTGCCCCGTTTCCTTTCCGGAAGCCCCACGTCCAATCCAAAGTTTTTCCAATAAAAAAGACGCCTTGCGGCGCCTTCTTCATGTCATCATATGCGACGCTCAGCCCGCCGAGACAGGTTCTTCCTTGCGATCGGCATAGATCAGCAGCGGCGATGCATCGGAATTGACCGCCTCTTCATTGACCACAACCTCCTCGACCCCTTCTGCGGTCGGCAGGTCGAACATCGTGTCCAGAAGAATGTCTTCCATGATCGAACGCAGGCCACGCGCGCCGGTCTTGCGCTGGATCGCGCGGCGCGAGATCGCCCTGAGCGCATCGTCGGTGAAGGACAGCTTGGTCTCTTCCAGATCGAACAGGCGCTGGTACTGCTTCACCAGCGCGTTCTTCGGCTGGGTCAGGATGGTGACCAGCGCGTCCTCGTCCAGATCCTGCAGCGTGGCAATGACCGGCAGACGCCCGACGAATTCCGGGATCAGACCGAATTTCAGCAGGTCTTCCGGCTCCAGCTCCTGGAAGATCTCGCCGATGCCCCGGCCTTCCTCGTCCCGCACATCGGCACCAAAGCCGATGGCCGAGCCCTTGCCGCGGCGCGCGATGATCTTGTCGAGCCCCGCGAAAGCACCGCCGCAGATGAACAGGATGTTCGTGGTGTCCACCTGCAGGAATTCCTGCTGTGGATGCTTGCGGCCGCCCTGCGGCGGAACCGAGGCCACGGTGCCTTCCATGATCTTCAGCAGCGCCTGCTGGACACCTTCGCCCGAAACGTCACGGGTGATCGAGGGATTGTCCGACTTGCGGGTGATCTTGTCGACCTCGTCAATATAGACGATGCCGCGCTGTGCGCGTTCGACATTGTATTCCGACGCCTGCAACAGCTTCAGGATGATGTTCTCGACATCCTCGCCCACGTAACCGGCTTCGGTCAGTGTCGTGGCATCGGCCATCGTAAAAGGCACATCCAGAATGCGCGCCAGCGTCTGCGCCAGCAACGTCTTGCCGCAACCGGTGGGACCGATCAGCAGGATGTTCGACTTGGCCAGCTCCACCTCGGACTTGCCGGCGTGGTTCAGTCGTTTGTAGTGGTTGTGGACGGCCACCGACAGCACGCGCTTGGCATGCGACTGACCGATCACATAGTCATCCAGAACTTCACAGATCTCTTTCGGCGTCGGTACACCTTCCGAGGACTTCAGTCCGGAGGTCTTGGTTTCCTCCCGAATGATGTCCATGCACAGTTCGACGCACTCATCGCAAATGAACACGGTCGGACCGGCAATCAGCTTGCGAACCTCATGCTGGCTTTTGCCGCAGAAGCTGCAATAGAGGGTGTTCTTGCTGTCGCCGCTCGAATTGTTCGCCATCCATATCCTCCGACGCCACTTTACGTGGCAGGCTGGCGTGCGGCCGGGCCGCACACTCAGCAAGGTTAGGTCAGCACAAGGCCGCCCACAATGTCAAATTTCCTTACGGTCCGCACCGGGCCCGAAGGGGTTAGTCCTTGTCCGTCGGCAGCGCCGCACGGCTTTCCACAATCTCGTCGATCAGACCCCAGTCCTTGGCATCTGCAGGCGACATGAAGTTGTCACGCTCAAGTGCTGCCTCGACGGTGGCGATATCCTGCCCGGTGTGCTTCACGTAGATCTCGTTCAGCCGGGTTTTCAGCTTCTGGGTTTCCTGGGCGTGGATCATGATGTCGGTGGCCTGCCCCTGGTAGCCGCCCGAGGGCTGGTGCACCATCACCCGGCTGTTGGGCAACGAGAACCGCATGTCCTTCTGCCCGGCGGTCAGCAGCAGCGATCCCATCGACGCCGCCTGCCCGATCACCAGGGTCGACACCGCCGGCTTGATGTACTGCATGGTGTCATAAATCGACAGGCCCGAGGTCACAACACCGCCTGGGCTGTTGATATACATGGAGATTTCCTTGGACGGGTTCTCCGCTTCAAGGTGCAGCAACTGGGCGACGATCAGGCTCGACATACCGTCATGCACCGGGCCGGACAGGAAGATGATCCGCTCTTTCAACAGCCGCGAGAAAATATCATAGGCGCGCTCCCCGCGAGAGGTCTGTTCGACCACCATCGGCACGAGGGTGTTCATATAGGTCTCATAGGGATCTTGCATGGGAAGTGCCTTCTGCTCGGGGCTGCGCCGCTTGTCTCTGGGGAGTCTTAGTCGCGGCTCTGGGGGGCTGCAAGGGCCGCTCTGCCCACGAAGATGGCAAGAGCCTCAAAGTTGACGAAAACATTTTCAATTCCTCGTGCCTTCGGGATTGCCCTGACGCGCGGTCACGGATGGGCGCACGCCGACCACTTCCGACGTGAACATTGAAATGTTAATTGTCGCTTCCAGGCATGCGGCCTCTCGACAGTTTCCCTCGGGCAGCCTTATGATCCGCAGCAAAGGGTGTGGAATGAAACAGTTACTTGTCTTGAACGGGCCGAACCTGAACTTGCTGGGCATTCGCCAGCCCGAGGTCTACGGCGCGACGACATTGGCCGATGTGGAAGATCTGTGCCGTCAGACCGGTGCGGCCCTCGGGGCCGAGGTCACCTGCTATCAAAGCAACCACGAAGGGGCGCTGATCGATCAGATCCACGCAGCGCGCACCACCCGCGACGGGATCATCCTGAACGCCGGCGCTCTGACCCACACGTCGATTGCCCTGATGGATGCCATCCAGTCCGTCGAATTGCCGGTGGTCGAGTTGCATCTGTCCAACATCCACGCCCGCGAGAGTTTCCGCCACAAATCCTGGATCGCGCCGGTGGCCGTGGGTCAGATCTGCGGCTTCGGTCCGGCCGGCTATGACCTGGCCATCCGGGCACTTCTGGCACATATCGAGGCCACAACATGACGCTTCTGGACGACATCGAGGTTTTCATCAACGCCACCGCGGTGGAAGACGTCTGGGATCGTCTGGTGGTGCGGCTGGGCGACTACGGGTTCGACCGGCTGATGTACGGCTTCACCCGCTACAAGACCCAAAGCGGCTTCGGCGATCCCCAGGATCTTTTGATCCTGACCAACCATGAAGCCCGGTACACCGACCGGTTTGTCGGTGAGGCGATGTATTTCCACGCCCCCATGGTGCGCTGGTCCAGCGAGAACGTCGGCGCCTGCAGTTGGAGCTGGATTCGCGATCATCGGCACAGTATGACCCCTGCCGAACAAAAGGTCGTGATGTTCAACCAGTCGATGGGTATCACGGCCGGCTATACCATCAGCTTCCCGCATATCTCGTACCGCTATCGCGGGGCCATGGCGCTGACCGCACGGGAAGGACGGTCGCAGGACCAGGTCGACGCGGTCTGGAGCGAACATGGCCGCCAGATCGAGGCGCTGTGCAATGTGGCGCACTTGAAGCTGACCTCGCTGCCGCACAACGGCTCGCGCCGGGCCCTGACCAAGCGGCAGCGGGAAGTTCTGGAATGGGTGGGCGACGGCAAGACCACGCAGGACATCGCCACGATCATCGGACTCACCCCGGCCACTGTGGAAAAACACCTGAGACTCGCGCGAGAAGCGCTTGAGGTCGACACCACCGCACAAGCGGTCATGAAAGCTTCGCTCAAGAACCAGATATTTTTGATCGACGCAAAGGCTTGATGTCCGCACACTTTTTACGGGAAATTTGGGAATTTCTGCCCGGTCGGGAATTCCGCACTTTCAAAATCCTGTGAAATGCGCGAAAATTTACGGGTTCCCACGCTGGCGGTTTTACAACCGGGGAATATGCCGGGGCGTCCTTTCGCAATTTCGATCGGAGCCCCGGTTCTTCGGATACGTCCGAAGCGTCTGGATGACGGTGGTTTTTCATCGTCGCTGTCCGGGCAAAACCGTGAACGGGGGCTGTACCCATCCCCACAAGCAACAGCTTCCGAAAGCGATAAAGGGGCGGTTCGAATTACTTCGAACCGCCCCTTGACTGTCTGTCTCGATTTCAGGCGAAGGGCGCCGCGACAGCGCCCCCCGGAAAACCGTCTCAGCCCTGAACGGCCTTGGCCACTTCGGCTGCGAAGTCTTCTTCTTCCTTCTCGATGCCTTCGCCCACTTCCAGGCGCACGAAACCGGTGATTTCCACGCCGGCTTCCTTGGCAGCGTCACCCACGGTCAGATCCGGGTTCACCACGAAAGCCTGGCCCAGCAGGGTCACTTCCGACAGGAACTTCTTCATGCGGCCGACGATCATCTTTTCAATCACGCCTTCGGGCTTGCCGCTTTCGCGGGCAATCTCGATCTGCACCGATTTTTCCTTCTCGACCACGGCCGGGTCCAGATCCGCCTCGGACAGCGACGCCGGGTTGGCAGCGGCTACATGCATCGCAACCTGCTTGCCGAAGGCTTCGTTGTCACCGCTCAGCGCCACCAGCACACCGATCTTGCCCATGCCGTCGGCGGCCGCGTTGTGCACATAGGACACCACGGTGTTGCCTTCGACGCTGGCCATGCGGCGCAGGGTCATGTTCTCGCCGATGGTGGCGATCTTTGCGGTCAGCGTGTCGGCCACGGTCTTGCCACCCAGATCCGCGGCGGCCAGCGCGTCGATATCCGACACGTTCAGCGCAGCGTCGGCGATGGCTTTTACCATCTGCTGGAATTCAGCGTTCTTGGCGACGAAGTCGGTTTCCGAGTTCACTTCGACGGCGACGCCCTTGCCACCTTCGACGGCCAGAGCAACCAGACCTTCGGCGGCGGTGCGGCCCGATTTCTTGGCGGCCTTGGCCAGACCCTTGGTGCGCAGCCAGTCGACGGCTGCTTCCATGTCGCCATTGGTTTCGGTCAGGGCCTTCTTGGCGTCCATCATGCCGGCGCCGGTGCTGTCGCGCAGTTCTTTGACCAGTGCTGCTGTAATTGCCATGTCTGGCTCTCCTAAATCTCGCAGGGTTTCCCGCCGCGGACCGGCCGCGGCGAGTGACAGTTCTGTGACGACGGGGCTCAGCCCTCGGCGGGCTGCTCTTCGGCGGCCGGTTCGACAGCCGCGCCGGCATCGGCCAGCGCTTCTTCTTCCAGGCCCTCTTCGAAGGCGCCCAGGTCGATCCCGGCTGCGCCCATCTGTGCGGTCATACCGTCCAGCGCGGCACGGGCCACCAGATCGCAGTACAGCGAAATCGCACGCGCCGCGTCATCGTTGCCCGGAATGATGTAGTCCACGCCTTCAGGCGAACAGTTGGTGTCGACGATGGCCACGACCGGGATGCCCAGTTTCTTGGCTTCCTTGATCGCCAGATCTTCTTTCTTGACGTCGATGACGAACAGAAGGTCCGGAACACCGCCCATTTCGCGGATCCCGCCCAGCGAGGCCTGCAGTTTTGCCTGCTCGCGCTCCATGCCCAGACGCTCTTTCTTGGTCAGGCCAGCAGCGCCGACTTCCATCTGCTCGTCGATCGCCTTCAGGCGGTTGATCGAGTTGGAAACGGTTTTCCAGTTGGTGAGCGTGCCGCCCAGCCAGCGGTGGTTCATGTAGTACTGGGCGCATTTCTCGGCGGCTTCCGCGACCGATTTTTGCGCCTGGCGCTTGGTGCCGACGAACAGAACCCGGCCACCCTTGGCGACGGTTTCCTTGATGACGTTCAGCGCGGCGTCCAGCATGGGCGCGGTCTGCGTCAGATCGAGAATGTGAATCCCGTTGCGGTCGCCGTAGATGAACGGCGCCATGCGCGGGTTCCAGCGTTGGGTTTGGTGACCAAAGTGCACACCAGCTTCAAGCAGCTGGCGCATGGTAAAATCAGGCGACATATCCATATCCTTTCCGGTTTACGCCTCGGCGGGGATCAAGGGGCATTTGCCCAACCGGCGGACCTTTGAGGATTTCTCCCCCAAGAGGCCCAGCCCCACCTGCGAAGTGTGCGTGCCCTTAAAGCAAGGCTGGCGGGATTGCAAGCGCCCGGCGCAGCCAGCGACATCGACCGGGGTGGATTTCCGCAACACCGGGGTTTCTGGCGTCAACCCGCGCAATCTGTCCAAGCCGCGCTTGCAATCCGGCCCTCATTGGCTTCACTAGCGCCATGGCTAAGAACACGTCTCTCATACCCTGTATCGGCTCGGTGCTCTGGGATTTTGTCGGTCGGCATCCCCATCCGATGCGCCTGGGCGACGATCGCCCCGGCACGATCACCCGCCAGACCGGCGGCGTGGCGATGAACGTGGCGGCAACGCTGGTCCGCTTCGGCGCGCGCCCAACCGTGCTGACCTGTATCGGCACCGATCGCAACGGCGAAGAACTGATGCAGGCCTGCCGCGAAAAGGGGGTGGATACCTCGATGGTGCTGCGCCGCGCCGATCTGCCCACCGACCGCTACATGGCTGTCGAAGGCGCCAACGGGCTGATCGCGGCCATAGCCGATGCTCATTCCCTGGAAATGGCCGGTGGCGAGATTCTGGCGCCCTTCCGCGATGGCCGTCTGGCAAGTTCCGAGGCGCCCTATCGCGGCGTCATGGTGCTGGACGGCAATCTGCCCGAGGCCGTGCTGGCCGAGATCGCCGAGGATCCGGTCTTTGCCGACGCCGACCTGCGCATCGTGCCGGCGTCCCCCGGCAAGGCCCAGCGGCTGCGGCCTTTCCTGACTGCACCCAAGGCCACGCTGTACATCAATCGTGAAGAAGCCGGGCTTCTGTATGACACCGAATTCCGGTCGTCCGCCGAAGCCGCGGCGGCGCTGGTTGCCAATGGCAGCGCGCGGGTTCTGGTGACCGATGGCGCCCGACCGGCCACCGATGCCAGCCCCGACGAGGTGCTGACCGCACATCCCCCCATCGTCGAACAGCGCTGCGTGACCGGCGCGGGCGACACCTTCATGGCCAGCCATATCGCGGCCGAAGCCGCCGGCCACAAACGCGCCTTTGCGCTGGAAGCCGCCCTTCAGGCCGCTGCTACATTCGTTTCTGGACAGGACATCGCATGACAGATCTCTCCGCCCTGCCGCTTGTGTATTCCGACGAAGTGTCCCGTGCCCGCGCTGAAGGCGCCGCACTGGTGGCGCTGGAAAGCACCATCATCACCCACGGGATGCCGTATCCGCAAAACCTTGAAACGGCCCGCGCCGTGGAACAGGCGGTGCGCGACAATGGCGCGGTTCCGGCCACGATGGCGGTGCTGGACGGCAAGATCCATATCGGCCTGAACGACGACACGCTTGAGCAGCTCGCCCAGGCCCGCAATGTCGCCAAGCTGTCGCGGGCCGATCTGGCGGCCTGCCTGGCCACAGGCGGCACCGGCGCCACAACGGTCGCGGCCACCATGATCTGCGCGCGGCTGGCGGGCATCAGCGTGTTTGCAACCGGTGGGGTCGGTGGCGTGCATCCCGGTCTGGCCGAGCATTATGACATTTCCGCCGACCTGCAGGAGCTGGCGCAAACCCCGGTGACCGTGGTCTGTGCGGGTGCCAAGGCCATCCTTGACCTGCCCAAGACCTTCGAGGTTCTGGAAACCCTCGGCGTGCCGGTAATCACCGTCGGGCAAGACACCCTGCCCGCCTTCTGGTCCCGCAACTCGGGTATGCCCGCGCCGCTGCGCATGGATGATCCGGCCCAGATCGCCCGCGCCCAGGTGCTGCGCCACGCGCTTGGCCTGCCCGGCGGGCAACTGGTGGCCCAGCCAATCCCGGAATCCGCCGAGATCCCTGCCGAGGTTCTGGCCCCGGTGATCGCCCAGGCCCAGGCCGATGCCCGCACCCACAACATCAGTGCCAAGGGGCTGACGCCCTATCTGTTGCAGCGGATATTCGAACTGACCAATGGCGCATCGTTGACTGCAAACATTGCCCTGGTGTTGAACAATGCCCGTCTGGCCGCGCGCATCGCCCGAGAAATGCCTGCGCCTGCCAACTAGATTCGACCGCACTCTAACCCTATCTTCAGTGCGTTCCCTGAAAGAAGTCCCGAAGCCTGATGCTTGACCCGCACGACCACGACCACGATCGCCGCAAACGCGGCCTGCTTGCCCGGTTGCGCTCCAGCTTCCTGACCGGGATCGTGGTCATCGCCCCCATCGGACTGACCGCCTATTTCCTGTGGTCGGTGGTGGGCTGGATCGACGGCGTGGTTCTGCCGCTGGTGCCGTCGGTCTGGCGGCCCGAGCAATACATCGGCATCAACCTGCGCGGCGTGGGCGTGATCTTCTTCCTGGTCTTCACGGTCATGATCGGCTGGATCGCCAAGGGGCTGATCGGCCGGTCGCTGCTGGCCTGGGCCGAGGGCCTGGTCGATCAGATGCCCGTGGTGCGGTCGATCTACAACGGGCTGAAGCAGATCGCCGAAACCGTCTTTGCGCAGCAGGACAGCAATTTCGAGAAAGCCTGCCTGATCGAATACCCGCGCCGGGGGATCTGGGCCGTGGGCTTCATCTCGACCATGGCCAAGGGCGAGGTCAACCGCATCGCCGGCGGCTCGGAACAACTGGTCAGCGTCTTCGTGCCCACCACGCCGAACCCCACGTCCGGGTTCTTGCTGTTCTTCCCGCGCTCGGAAGTCATCGAGTTGGACATGGGCATCGAGGATGCCGCCAAACTGGTGATCTCGGCCGGTCTGGTCTACCCGGCCGAAAAGACCGATGCCGAAGGCGCGCCGCTGGTGCGCAAGCCGGCCAAGGACAAACCTGAAAGCTGGCGATGACTGCGGCCCCTGCCGTCGTCGGCTTTGCCACGGCGTTTTCCCTGATCCTTGCCATCGGCGCGCAGAACGCTTTCGTTCTGCGCCAGGGGCTGTTGCGGGCGCATGTTTTGCCGCTGGTGCTGTTCTGTGCGATTTCGGATGCCCTGCTGATCACGGCGGGCGTCGCGGGGTTCGGCGCCATCGCCGACCACCTGCCCGGCTTCCCGCGCCTGATGGCGCTGGCGGGTGCGGCGTTCCTGTTCGTGTATGGTGCGATGCGTCTGTGGGCGGCCTGGCGCGGCGACTATGCGATGACACTTGCAGGCAAATCCGCCTCTCTGGGGGCGGTTCTGGCCACCGGGGCGGCTTTCACCTGGCTCAACCCGCATGTCTATCTGGATACGCTGGCGCTGATCGGGGCGGTGTCGACACAATACCCGGACACGGGCCAGAAACTGGCCTTCGGGGTCGGCGCGGTCTCGGCCTCGTTCGTGTTCTTCTTCAGCCTGGGCTACGGTGCCCGGCTGCTGGCCCCGGTCATGCAGAGCGCGCGCGCCTGGCGCGTTCTGGACCTTGGCATCGCGCTGGTCATGTGGGCCCTGGCGGCAGGCCTGTTGCTGAGCGCGCCCTGACGGACAAGACTCCCGCCCGGACGCCTCAACCCGCGTTCAAAGGCTTACTTCGCCGCCTTTTCAATGGCTTCGCCGCTGCTTTGAATGTCCTTGCCGACACCTTCGACGGTGTTGCAGGCAGTCAGGGTCACAAGGGCGGCGATCAGGGCCAGAATACGCATGAGGCAAACTCCAAGTTTCGTTTGCACCGTGATGCAACGCGCCATGCACCCCGTCAAGATGGCACGGATCTAGCGGGGGTCAAGCGTGGCAGGACCGTCAAACAGCGCCCGCATGTTCATGCTGGAGCGTTTGCCGATATCCCCCTTGTGCGCGATCAGGAAGCGATCCATGGCCGCGTGACCGGCATCCTTCAACTGCACCATCAGGGCTCGTGCCGGTGTCGTCTTTGACGCCACCCCAAGCTGGGTCATGAAATCGTCATCCGCTACCGAATGCAGGCGGTTCTCGGTCATCCGGCCTTTGGGAAGAACCCCTTCCTCGATCAGCCGGTTGACCAGATCGATGGCACGCAGCTCTTTCATCAGGGAACTGTTGAAGCTGATCTCGTTGATCCGGTTCAGAATTTCGGTTGAAGTGAACGGCAGGTCCTCGCGCACGATGGGATTGATGTGCACGATCAGGATGTCGCGGCAGGACGACCGGTAGAACAACGGAAACAGCGCCGGGTTGCCCATATAGCCGCCATCCCAATAGGCCTCGCGCCGGCCGGTCTTGGGATCGTCGATCTCGATCGCCTGAAACACCGTCGGCAAACAGGCCGAGGCCAGAACCGCATCCGTCGTGACCTCTTCGCCGCTGAACACCCGCACCCGTCCGGTGCGCACGTTGGTGGCTGCGATCAGCAGCTTCGGGCCGGTATCCTTGCAGACATCGCCCACCGCCATCATCTCGTCCACCACCGAACGCAGCGGATGATAGCCTGTCGGGTTCAACTGGTAAGGCGAAAACGCCCGGGTGACCCCTTCGGTGGCCAGCGCGGTGGGGCTGAATTCCAGCATCCGCGACAGGATCGCCGGCGAGGGGGCCACCAGCCGCAGCCAGTCGGCCATCACCTCGGCCACATGGCCGTCGATACCGGCCAGCCGCAGCCAGAAGTCCGCCAGCGCCTGTTTGGCCCCGTCCCGCCCGCCGCTGATCCATCCGGCCTTGAACGCGGTGGCATTCATGGCGCCGGCAGAGGTGGCCGAGATCGCTTCGACCTCGATATCCTCTTCATCCAGCAGGCGATCAAGCGCCCCCCATGTGAAGGCGCCATGCGCACCGCCACCCTGCAAGGCCAGATTGATCTTCTTCATTTCTTGCCCTCGTTCCATTTGGCCAGAAGATCGCTGACACGGACGCCGTCGATCGTCATGCCGATCATGTTGGCGTTCGTGATCCGCAGGTCGCGCAGGTCCACGTTGTCGATCACCCCGCCTTGCAGGGTGGCCCCGGTGATCGACATCTTGGACATGTTGGCGTTGCGGACTGATGTGCCGGACAGATCCACGTCGTCAAGCGCCAGTTCCGACAGCTTGCAGCGCTGAAAGGTCGATCTTTCAAGGCTGACTCGAGTCAGATGCGAGTTTGGCAGCAGCCGGTTGTCCAGAACCAGCCGCGCGCCGCCCTCGCCGTCGTCTTCAATCCCGTCCGACGGCATCACAAGGCCGTCCAGCCGCCATCAACACTGATGGTCGTGCCGGTGATCTGGGCTGCAGCGTCGGAACACAGGAACACCACGGTGCCGCCCATCTGTTCGACGGTGGCGAACTCCTTGGACGGCTGGCGCTGCAGCATGACGTTCTTGATGACGTCTTCGCGGCTCATGTCGTATTCCTTCATGGTGTCGGGGATCTGGGCCTCGACCAGCGGGGTCAGCACATAGCCGGGGCAGACCGCGTTGGCGGTGATCGGTTCCTGCGCGGTTTCCAGCGCGACAACCTTGGTCATGCCCACGACCCCGTGCTTGGCCGCCACATAGGCGGATTTGAAGGGCGATGCGGTCAACCCATGCGCCGAAGCGATGTTGACCACCCGACCCCACCCGGACTCGCGCATCTTCGGCAGCGCGGCGGCGGTTGTATGAAAGGCCGAGTTCATGTTGATCTCGATGATCCGATCCCATGTTTCCGGCGGAAACTGATCGATGGGCGCGACATGCTGGATGCCGGCGTTGTTGACCAGAATGTCACAGCGTCCCGCCTGTTCGATCAGGGCGCGGCATTCGTCGCCCACCGACATGTCGGCCTTGATGTAGCGCGCCGTCACACCGTGCTCGGCCCCGATCTTTTCGGCCAGTGCATGATCTTCGTCCCGGTCGGTGAACGAGTTCAGCACCACATCCGCCCCGGCCTTGGCCAGTTCGATGGCGATGCCCAGCCCGATGCCAGAGTTTGACCCTGTCAAGACAGCAGTTTTTCCCTTCAGCGACATGATACGTCCTTTCGTCTGTTATGTTTGACGAGAGGCTATATCCTGCGCCTGCGAAGGCCAGACGAAACTTGCGCCGCGATGCCGCAGGTCAAAAAAAAGCGCCCGCACAAGGCGGGCGCAAGTCATTGAGGCAGGTTTCATACAGGCAAGAAACCTATCGAGCAGTGAGTTCAATATAAGCAATTCGCCAACGGGCTCCAACCAAAAAATTTGATTGGTCTCTAAAGTTTGATAATTTCAGCAGCAGGTTAGAACGAGCAGGTAAAACCGATGTCCCCGATAACTTCTCTTGTGCTGCGCGCAACACGCAGCGCAACCATGGCGATTGCATTTGCAGGCGCCGCCTTCGCTGAACCCCAACATGGCATAGCTATGTATGGTGACCCGGCCCTTCCACCGGATTTTGTGTCCCTCCCCTACGCCAACCCGAATGCGCCCACAGGCGGCCGGATCGTCTTCGGGGAAACCGGCGGGTTTGATTCTCTCAACCCCCACATTCTGAAAGGTCGCGCGCCCTGGGGTGTGCGCGCGCATGTGTTCGAAAGCCTGATGGGCCGAAATTACGACGAGCCGTTCACGCTTTATGGCCTTCTGGCCGAATCAGTCGAGACCGGACCTGACCGCGATTGGGTTGAGTTTTCGTTACGCCCCGAGGCGAAATTCTCCGATGGCAGCCCGGTCACGGTGGAAGATGTCATCTGGACCTTCGAAACCCTCGGCACCCAGGGTCACCCGAGATTTCATTCGTCCTGGCAAAAGGTGGACAGCATCGCGGCCACCGGCCCGCGCAGTGTCCGCATCACCTTCAATCAGCCCGACCGCGAACTGGCCCTGATCATGGGCCTGCGCCCGATCTTTCAGAAGGCACAATGGGAAGGTCTGGATTTCGCCGAAAGCTCGATGATCGCGCCCATCGCCACCGGGCCCTATGTCGTGGCCGAGGCCGAACCGGGGCGCAAGCTGGTGCTGAAGCGCAACCCGGACTACTGGGGCAAGGATCTGCCGTTCAATGCCGGGCGTCACAATCTCGACGAGATCCGCTATGACTTCTTCGCCGATGGCGGTGTGATGTTCGAAGCCTTCAAGGCCGGAGTCCTCAACTCCTACCGCGAGGGCGATGCCGCCCGCTGGGAAGACGGCTATGACTGGCCGGCGGTGAAATCGGGCGCGGTGGTGAAATCGGAAATCCCGCACCAGCGGCCCACCGGCATTAGCGGACTGGTGTTCAACACGCGGTCCGAAGTCTTTGCCGACTGGCGCGTGCGCGAGGCGCTGCTGCACGCCTTCAACTATGAATTCATCGCCCAGACCCAGACCGGCGGCCGCGATCCGCGCATTCCCAGCTATTTCGGCAATTCGGTACTGGCGATGCAGGACGGCCCGGCCGAGGGCCGCGTCCGTGAATTGCTTGAACCATTCGCCGACGATCTCCTGCCCGGCGCACTTGACGGCTATGCCCTGCCCGTGGGCGATGGCTCGGCGCGCAACCGCAAGAACATCCGCGCCGCTGTCGCGCTGCTGGAAGAGGCTGGCTGGGACCCCGTCGACGGCGTGTTGATGAAGGATGGCGAGCCGTTCACCTTCGAGATCGTCATGCGGCAGGGCGAGGCCGACTTCCAGGCTATCGTGAACATCTACGTGCAGGCGCTGGAACGGCTGGGCATCACCCCGGTGGTCACCACCATCGACAGCGCACAGTTTCGTGAACGCACCAATGCCTATGACTTCGACATGGCCTTCTATACGCGGGGCCTGTCGCTCAGCCCCGGCAACGAACAGATGCTGTATTGGGGATCGCGCGGCGTGACCGAACCGGGCTCGCGCAACTGGATGGGGATGAACTCGCCCGCTGCCGAGGCGATGATCGAGACCATGCTGAACGCGACAAGCCGCGAGGATTTCATCGCTGCCACCCGCGCGCTGGATCGGGTGCTGACCACGGGCCGCTACGTGATCCCGTTGTGGTATTCCGACCGGTCCCGCATTGCCCATGCCGCCGAGTTGCAGTTTCCCGAGACGTTGCCGATCTACGGCGACTGGATCGGCTGGCAACCCGACGTCTGGTGGTGGCAGGAGTAGCGGGTCATGGCCGAGGTCACAGTCGTTCCGCTGACCGGCTTTGCGCTGGACCCCGCCGCCGGGTTGGTGCGCGACTACACCCGGCCCGAAGGCAACCGGCCCGAGAAGTATCTTGAGCGGTACGACCGGCTGACCCTGATCTACGACGCTGTCCGCACCCCGGATGGCCGCCAGATCATCCTGAACGCTCCGCCGATGCTGAACCTGTGGGCGCCGTTCAAGGCCGGGCTCCGGGCCAACGGGCAGCCGGTGACCCGGATCAAGCGGCACGTCTGGAAGCGCACCGATCAAATCCGGGTCACCGGCGCCAAAGGCGCGCTGGCGGTGGACATGGGAACCAGGACCTATGACATCCCGGTGCGCGCAGCCCAGACCGACCGCTTTGCCGGGCTGAACTGCCTGTTGGCGCTGAACAAGAACAACGCCATCCCCTGGGTGCGCGACTGGGTGCGCTACAACGTCAACCGGCACGGGGCCGAGGGGGTTGTGCTGATCGACAACGGGTCTGACGCCTATCCGCTGGAGGATCTGGCCGCCGCATTGCGCGACATTCCCGGTCTGAAACAGGGGCTGATCTATTCCGCGCCCTTCCCCTATGGCCCGACCATGGCCGCCTCGCGCAAGGGCGAGCGCAACCCGCGCTTTTTCCAAAGCACCATGCTGAACCTTGCGCGCAGCGATGCACTGGCCCGCGCGGCGGCGGTGCTGAGCGTAGACATCGACGAAATCGTGCACGGCCCCGAGGATCGCACCATTTTCGAGGTCACCCGCGCCAATCCGCTGGGCATGACCACGGTCTTCGGGTTCTGGGGCTATCCGGCCTCGGAATCCGAGATCCCGGCCCTGCAGCGCGACCATCGCTTTCGCACAAAGCCGAACAAGAAATGTAATCGCAAATGGTGCATCGTGCCGGGCGGGATCATCGACCGGCTGGCGGTCTGGGATCCGCACCAGGTGGGCGGTCTCCTGCAGAACCTGTTCACCGTGTCCAAGGACTTTCGGCACATGCATTGCCGGGGCACCACCACCGGCTGGAAAACTACGCGCAAACCGTTCCCCACGGAATTGCATCATGATCCGGCGCTGGATGTGATGTGGGAGACATACCTGCCGCCCGAGCCGTGACATCCGCACGCAGCCGCCCGGCTTGCGTCTGGCGCAACCGCACCCTAGGCCAGCCCCATGACCTCACTGTTTGACAAGGGCCCCTTTGCGCCCTGCCCAACCCCGTTCAACTTGGCCGCCCATGTGTTGCGCCGGGCCGAGGCCTGTGGCGACACACCGGCGCTGATCCTGACCGGACCAGACCAGGACACGGTCTGGACCTTTGCAGAGTTGCAGGCCCGTGTGCTGGGCATTGCCGGGGGCTTGCAGGCACAGGGGCTGCGGCCCGGCGCGCGTATCCTGCTGCGTCTGGGCAACACAGTGGAATTCCCGCTGGCCTATCTGGGCGCGATTGCCGCCGGGATGGTGCCGGTGCCGACCTCGGCCCAGCTGACCACGCCCGAGATCACCGCAATCTGCGCCGGGCTGGCCCCGGACCTGATCATCGCGGGCGCGGGCGTGGCCCTGCCTGACCCGCTGCCCTGCCCGGTGCTGACCGAAGCGGCGTTTCACGCGTTGGCCGATCATCCGCCCGCCGCCTTCGACATGGGCGATCCGAACCGGGCCGCCTACATCATCTATACCTCGGGCACCGCCGGGGTGCCGCGCGCGGTGATCCATGCGCATCGGGCGGTCTGGGCGCGGCAGATGATGGTGCGGGGCTGGTACGATCTGCGCCCCGAAGACCGGGTGTTTCACGCCGGCGCCTTCAACTGGACCTATACGCTGGGCACCGGCCTGCTGGACCCCTGGGCCATGGGGGCCACCGCGATCATCCCCGAAGCCGGGCAGGCCAGCGCCGATCTGCCCGCGCTTCTGGCGCGGCACGGGGCCACGATCTTTGCCGCGGCACCGGGGGTCTATCGCCAGATGCTGGCTGCCGGACCGTTGCCGCAGATGCCGCGCCTGCGCCACGGCCTGTCAGCGGGTGAAAAACTGTCGCCGCAGATCCGCCAGAGGTGGGAAGCCGCCACCGGCACCGCCATCCACGAAGCCTTTGGCATGTCGGAATGTTCAACCTTCATCTCCGGCGCGCCGACGCATCCCGCCCCCGAGGCAACGCTGGGCTATCCGCAACCGGGGCGGCGGCTGGCCGTTCTGGACGCGGAAGGCGTGCCCGTCGCGTTCGATACCCCCGGCACCATTGCCGTACATCACAGCGACCCCGGCCTGATGCTGGGCTACATGGGCGCCGAGGCCGACACCCGCGCCCGGTTCACCCGGGATGGCCAGTGGTTTCTGACCGGGGATCAAGGCTCCATGGCTGCCGATCACGCGATCACCTATCTGGGCCGCGCCGACGACATGATGAACGCAGGCGGCTACCGCGTCTCGCCCATCGAGGTCGAGACCGCCCTGCGCGCCCATCCCTGCCTGACCGAGGTCGCCGTTGTCGAAGTGCTGCTGAAACCCGGCGTTACTGGAATCGCCGCGTTCTACACCGGACCGGCAGAGGTGCCACAGGACGAACTCGCCGCATTTGCGGAAAGCCGTCTGGCCCGCTACAAACGCCCGAAGCTGTACCGGAAACTGGACGCCCTGCCGCATGGGGCCAACGGAAAAATCCTGCGCCGCGCCTTGCGCGACGCCTATGAAGGGCCACAATGACGAAACTCGAGATATTCTCCGACCCGATCTGCCCCTGGTGCCTGATCGGCAAGACCCGGCTGGACCGCGCCCTGGCTACCCAGCCAGATCACCCGTTCCAGATTGCCTGGTATCCGTTCCAGCTGAACCCTGACATGCCCGCCGAGGGCATGGATCGCCGCGCCTATCTTGAGGCCAAGTTCGGTGGGCGCGACGGGGCGCTGAGGGTCTATGGCCAGATCGCCGAAACCGCCGAGGCCGAGGGCATCGAGATTGATTTCGCCGCCATCCAGCGCACGCCGAACACCCTGAACGCCCATCGGCTGATCCATTGGGCCGGTATCGAGGGCCATCAGAACGCTGTGGTCGACGCGCTGTTCGCCGCCTATTTCCAACAGGGCCGCGACATCGGGGATATCGAAGTTCTGAGCGACATTGCCGATGCATGCGGCCTGGATGCCGCCGTGATCCTGAAGCTGCTGAAAAGCGACGTCGATGTGAAGGTCATCCGCGAAGGCGATGAAGCGGCCCGCAAGATGGGCATCACCGCTGCCCCAACCTTCATCGTCGGCGGCGCACATGCGGTGCCCGGCGCCCAGCCCACCGAGTTGTGGCAGAAGGTGATTTCCGAGCTTTCCGCAGCCGCCAGCTGACACGTTGGTCCGGGCATCGGATCGCGTTGCGCAATCCGGTGCCCGAAAGACATTGTGCGGGAACGCACCGAATATTGTGCATGCGGGGGGCTTGAGCTTCCCGTCTGCTTGGCCGTATGTCTGAACCGAGCGGTTCATTTTTCCGCCAGGATCGCACGAGCCGCCCCTCCGGCCCGTCGCAGCACAGACAGGCCAACCCATGACCCACCCCCAGCGTCCCGAGCGACGCCCCATCTCGCGCGTGGAATTCGTGGCCATGATGGCGATGATCGTCGCCATCGTGGCTTTTTCGCTGGACGCCATGTTGCCCGCCATCCCCGAGATCGGCGCCACCCTGTCGCCCGACCGGCCAGAACGCGCCAGCCTGACGGTGCCCTTCTTTGCCCTGGGCATGGGATTGGGCACGCTGTTCGTGGGGCCGCTTGCCGATGCCTACGGACGCAAGCCGGTCCTGTTCGCCTTCGTGGCGCTGTATTGCGCGGGCGCGGCGCTGGCCGTAACAGCCGACTCCATGAACATGCTGTTGCTGGCGCGGGTGATCCAGGGGCTGGGGGCCGCCGGGCCGCGCATCGTCGCGACGGCCGTGGTACGAGATCGCCATTCCGGGCGCGACATGGCGCGGCTGATGTCTTTCATCATGATGGTCTTCGCCCTGGTGCCGGCGATTGCGCCGGCTGCCGGGGCGCTGATCCTTGCGGTGGCCGGATGGCGCGCCATCTTCCTGGCCTTCATCGTCTTCGCAGTTCTGGTCAGCCTGTGGTACGGGTTGCGCCAGCCCGAGACCCTCGACCCGGCAGATCGCCGTCCGCTCAACTTCGGGCGCACGCTGGACGGCGCGCGCGAGACCCTGTCGCATGACGTGGTGCGCCGGTCGATCCTGGTTCAGATTCTGGTGTTCGGAATGCTGTTCGGGAACCTGTCCACGATCCAGCCTTCCTTCGACCAGATCTACGGCAAGGGGGCCGAGTTTCCGGCGTGGTTCGCGCTGATCGCCTGTTTCGGCGCGTTCATGGGATTCGTGAACGCGAAGGTGGTGATGCGGGCCGGGATGCGCAAGGTGATCCGCAACGCGTTGTGCGTGCAGTTTGCCTGTTCGGTACTGTTCCTGTGCAGCGGTCTGGCCAACCTTGGCACCGGCACGGCCGGATTCGCGGCGTATTACCTCTGGGCAACCTCGGTGTTCCTGCTGGTGTCCTTCGTGCTGGGCAATCTGAACGCGCTGGCGCTGGAGCCGTTGGGACATCTGGCCGGGACCGCGTCATCGGTCATTGCGGCCCTGTCGACAGTGGGTGCCGCCCTGGTCACGATCCCGGTCACTTTGGCCTTCAGCAGCGCATCGCCCATGCCCGTCGCCCTGGTGATGAGCCTGCTGACCGTGCCCGCACTGTTCCTGATGTGGCGCGTCCCGCGAGACGCACCGCAACCGGCCTGATCGGCGTCAGGCCACTGCCATCAACCCGGCCTGCTGAACGATGGCATGGGTTTCATCCAGCGCCCTGGTGGCACGCCGGATCAACTCGTCCACCTCGTCCTCGGTGATGGTCAGGGGCGGGGCAATGATCATCCGGTCGCCCACATGGCGCATCACCAGGTCGTTGGCAAAGGCCCGGTCGCGGCAGATCTCGCCGACGACGCCTTCGTTCGCGGCAAAGGCCGCCCGGCGCGCCTTGTCCGGCGTCAGGGCCAGGGCTGCCATCAGCCCGCAGCTCTCGGCCCGGCCTACCAGCGGGTGATCTTCCAGCCCGGCCCAGGCGCGCGTCAGGTAGGGACCGATGTGGTCGCGCACCCGCCCGATCAATTTTTCGGTTTCCAGGATCTCAAGGTTGGCCAGCGCCACCGCCGCCGCCACCGGATGCCCTGAATAGGTATAGCCATGGGCGAAATCGCCCGCCTGGCCAACCACATCGGCAATCTCGTCACTGACCATCGAGCCGCCGATGGGCATGTAGCCGGAACTGAGCCCCTTGGCGATGGTCATGATATCGGGTTTCAGGTCGAAGGTCTGCGAGCCGAACCAGTTGCCGGTGCGGCCAAAGCCGGTGATGACCTCGTCCACGATCAGCAGCAGATCATGGACTTTGCAGATCGTCGTGATCTCGGGCCAGTAGCTGTCGGGCGGGATGATGACCCCACCGGCGCCCTGTATCGGCTCGGCGATGAAGGCCGCGACCGTGTCGGCACCGATGCGATGGATGGCCTCTTCCAGCTCTTGCGCCCGTGCCTTGCCGAATTCCTCGGGCGTCATGTTGCCGCCTTCGCTGTACCAATGCGGTTGGCCGATCCGTTCGATCCCCGGGATCGGCAGCGCGCCCTGCGCATGCATCGCCGCCATACCGCCCAGCGAGGCACCGCCGATGGTCGAGCCGTGATAGGCGTTCTTGCGCGAGATGATGACCTGTTTCTGCGGTTTGCCCTTGGACGCCCAATAGTGCCGGACAAGGCGAATATTGGTGTCATTGGCTTCCGAGCCCGAGCTGGAATAGAACACGTGGTTCAGATCGCAGGGCGCCAGGTCCGCCAGCTTGGCCGCCAGCGCGATGGCCGGCGGATGGGTGGTCTGGAAGAAGGTGTTGGAAAACGCCAGTTCGCGCATCTGCGCGGCCGCAACCTCGGCCAGTTCGGCGCGCCCGTGCCCGATGTTCACGCACCAGAGCCCGGACATGCCGTCCAGCATCTGGCGCCCGTCGCTGTCTGTCAGCCAGACGCCTTCGCCCTTGGTGATGACCCGCGCGCCCTTTTTGGCCAGCGCGGCGTCGTCGGTGAAGGGATGCATGTGATGGGCTGCGTCCTGAGCCTGCAGGTCGGACGTGGTTGGATGGGCGCGCACGAGAGATCCTTTCCCGAATTGATCGCGCCTCAATATCCAGGGCGCGGCTTGCGCCGCAAGAGGGAGTTTCCCGG
>NZ_JACNMU010000005.1 GCF_014901205.1 Meridianimarinicoccus sp. MJW13 | reverse complement strand
GGTTCAAATCCTGCCCCCGCAACCAAAAATTTAACAGAATATCAAAGACTTGAAGTCGGCTCCAGCCGATCAAGTTTTTGATGTCGCGTTTTACATCAACGCCACATCAACGTTGGACGAGTCTGACAACAAATATCCAATGGAATCAATGCCACGGCTCGAAAGCAAGCACCCTGTAATCGAAGGCAGTTTCCGGATACGGTTCGGCGCGCATTCTTTCAAATGATGCACCTTGAACCAGCGTCTGAAAAGCGACGATTACTGACGTCGGCTCATGTAAGGACGATCCCAAGTCGACATTACGCACTGCGTTCAAGTGGTCTGAACCGCCCCGGTTTTACCGGAGACCCAGAATTAAGGATACTGGGTTATGGGAAAGACGAAGAACGGAACACGTTGTCCGTAAGCGGTGTCTGCGGCTCACCCGTGTTAAGCTTGACGGGGTGAAGTTCCAGGGAAGCAGTTCGTCGATTCTACTGGCCGGGTGAGCGGCGGCAATAGCTTCGAGGGTTGCCTTCAGATACCGGAGGATTTGATATGCTCGGTGAGCCGATCGACCACCGGGCCGAGGTGGAAGGCTGCAGTGCCGGCCCAATCCGCCAATGTGCTGCGGTCGATCTGGATGCCGGAGCGCGCCAAGATCTGGCTTTGGCGGTAGAATGGCAGGTGGTCCGCGAACTTGGACACTAGGACATGCGCGATAGCGCCTTCGGTCGGCAGACCGCCCTCGATCAGCCAAGGCGCGGCCGGCGCCTGGGTGACCCCGTCCGAGCAGGTTCGGCAGGCATACTTCGGCCGGATGTCGACCAGCACACGAAGCTGCGCCGGGATGATGTCCAGCTGCTCGGTGCGATCTTCGCCGATCTGGTGCATGCGGCCGCAACCGCAGGGGCACTCAAGGTTGGCCGGTTCGATGATACGCTCGATGCGTGGCAGACCCGCAGGCAGATGGCCGAGGTTGCGCTGCCGTGACCGGCGCGGCGTTGTGGCTGATGGCGCAGCCTGTTCCTTGCGGGTCTCGACCTCGGCGACGGCGGTTTCCAGGTCTTCGAAGGCCAGTTGCCGGTCGTCTTTGCTCAGCTTCTCGGACCGTTTGCCATGCACGACATGGTTCAACTCAGCCACGAGATGCTCGAGCCGCCGATTGGCTTCCTTCAGGGCATCGCGCTCCTGCAGCACCGCCAGAACAGCGGCGCGCTGGCTCTCGGGGATCGTGGACAGGTCGATGGGCGGGGCGTCGGGCATGGCCGGATTATACCGTGCTCGGGGCGCCGATGCCCGGTTATTCAACAGGTCGAGTCACTCAGCCACAGCCGGTCGGCGCACCTCCAAGGACCGCACGCGGCGCCAGTCCAGGCCAGCAAACAGGGCCTCGAACTGCGCCCTGTTCAGCGTCATGGCTCCGTCGCGGAGTGAGCCATTGGAACGCCATTGGTCAGAGAGACAATGGCGAACGGCCAGGTGAAGGGGCTTTCTTCCAACGGTTTGTAGGCCATCACG
The DNA here is from genome assembly GCF_014901205.1 of Meridianimarinicoccus sp. MJW13. Lineage (GTDB taxonomy): Bacteria > Pseudomonadota > Alphaproteobacteria > Rhodobacterales > Rhodobacteraceae > Meridianimarinicoccus. The sequence goes on along the minus strand of NZ_JACNMU010000005.1, from coordinate 365,677 downwards.
AGCCCGCTGCCGTCCCAGAACAGGATCTTCAACCGGTCGGCGCGCCTCGACCGGAACACGAAGACCGTGCCGGTGAACGGATCCTCGGCAAGCGTCGACTGGACCAGCGCCGCGAGACCGTCATGCACCTTCCGGAAGTCGACCGGCTTCGTCGCCACCAGGATCCGCACGCCCTGCGAGGGCATCAGCATGAGCGCGCCTCAAGCGCGTGGACGATCTCCGCGATCCGGGCCACAGGAATGTCATGCGCGAGTTCGATCACGACAGCACCATGTAGGATCCTGACCGGGGTCATATGCGCGGCCTCCTCTGGACAGCCATCTTCCTCGGCCACCTCGCAGACGATGAGTGGCGCGAAGACGGCGTCCTCAACTTCGGTTGCGGGCAGCACCAGCTTGCCTTGCTTGGCCTCGCACCGCCAGGCCGAGAGTTGATTGGGCAGAATGCCGAAGCGCTCCGCCACGGCATTCACCGTGGCATCCTTCTCCGAGGTCATCGAGACAGCCAACGCCTTAACCTCATCCGGCCACCGGCGATGGCCCGACGCGTAAATCTCGACGCCCAGAGATTTGAGAAACAAATTTGTAGCACACATTGCGAAACGCACTCCCCATCATGTGATGGGGACCACGTCGCAGCCCATGCCATCCGCGGCAACGTGGGGCGGAGACACCGCTTACAGACGTCCGCTCCTGCGCTGCGCTGGACGTTCATGCCTAATGCCGCGAAGGTCAACCGTTCATGCCGTTGCGCCTGCATGTTTAGCGCGTCTGTCGCTGACTGCCGCCATCTTCGACATCCAAGCGGCAACGAGTGAGAATGTAGGTTGAGCAACAATTTGAACCTCAATGAAAGCTCGCCTGAAAGGCCGTCGCGGTCAACGAGACATGGGCATCTAGCGGCGGGCGCAACTCAAATGCTTTCGGCTCACGCGAGAAATTCCAGAGGCGGAACAAGCACCATTCTGACCGGCGCTCTTCGGCGACCGCCAGTTCATTGCGGGAAATGTAAAAGGGCGTTCGTTCCCAGCCATTTGTCGTTTTCACCTCGATCAAACGCTCCTGTCCGTCCGGCGTAAAGCTGGCAATGTCGTACCCGGCACCGTCACCATCCTCTTCGGAAATCCACCGCACTTTGCGCGCCAGATCATCTCGACCGGCCATTTTCAACGCAGAACGTTCGTGTGCAACGACGCGCTCTTCTCCCGCACGTCCGAGGGCGCGGTTGCGTTCATCCCGACCCGCCACGTCGAACTTTTTAGCGACATGCAACATCTGTTCTAGTTCCTGCGGCGGCGGCTGGTTGGACAGCGTCGGTGACGGCCCAATCCAGATCTGCGCAGCCTCGCGCATACCATTTGCTGTTCGCGAAGCCGGTATCCGCCAAAGCCAAGCCGGGTTCAATGCCAACCAGCGCGCAACAGCATCTACCAAGGTCATCTGGAAATTGAACGCTGGCTTGTAGCAGGGGATCCAATCTTCGCCGAGCCCTTTCAGCACCGCGCTGATATTCTGATGCTTAAACTCGATCGAGCCTTCAGTTCGGCTCCGCAAAAGGGGCATCAAACTGCGTCGGTGCTGAGCCTTGTTGTATGGACGGCCCGCCATGTCCTCAGCCAGCATCGCGAAGTAATCCGCGACGATCAGGTCGTTTTCTGCATCTGTCCAGGGCCCGTTCGACATGCCGCCAGGCTATGAGCGGAAAGTCTGTTTGTCATCAACGACCTCTCGCGACCGTTCGCACTGGACCTGTCACGCTTTGATGCCGCTCCGATTTCTCACTTATGCAGCCTGAGCCTCGAAGGCCAGCCATAGCTGCCCAGGGACAGGGCGAACTGCTCGCGGATGTGGGCCAGGACCACCATGTCATTGCGCTGGCTGTTGCAGAGTGGACGGCGACGCCAGGCTCGATATCCCCGAGGGCTGACATCCATGATCTTACACAACCGGGCCACCGGGATTTCGTTGCGGTGTTCTTCAACGAAGGCAAACCTCGTTGTTCGGGCATTCATTCGGACCGATGGCATTCATGTCCTCATTCTCTCCGCGAAGAACACTGTTGCCTTTTTTTTAGAACGTCCCTCTCCCCCCGGAGCTGCCGGTTCTCTCTGCGCAGTTCTGCGACCTCGCGCTCAAGGTCGGATTGCGCTGTTGGCTTCTCGGGGTTCTTGCGTTCCTGCTGGATCCATCGGCTTAGCGTTGAAAAGCCAACACCGAAGTCAGCGGCAACCTGCTTGCGGGAAAGCCCGCTCGTCAATGCGACTCGAACTGCTTCTGCGCGGAACTCCGGGCTCGGTCGTGATGCCATGTCTGTTCTCCTTTGCGACACGATACGCGGTCAAAGGAGCGGAACAATTCCGCGACAGGTCCCAAGTCGATTGGTTCAACAATCGCCTACTGCTGCAACCTATCGGGAATATCCCGCCAGCCGAAGCCGAAGTGAACTTCTACGCGGCTCTGAAACACCAGACATGGCGGCGCAACTAAGACAAACCAGCCTCCGGCAAGCCCGGCGCGGATCAGACCTGTTCTCCTCGCATTTCGATAGGGTACATCTGCTGTGCCAATCTGTGTCAGGCTAGTTTTTTCAGCTTTTCTTGCCATGCTTGTCAACTCCGGAACAAATTCTGGGGCGGCCCAAGACTGAAGGCGGTGCATTCTGCAGGTGAGAGGCTGTTTACGTTGCAACCTTTACGTGACTCGGCCGAATTGTTTATCGTTATTTCAATGCACTAAAAGCCTTGCTTGCACATACACTCGAAAAGCTTGACCAAAGTGTGTAAGCAGACCTAGTGTCATGTATAAGTTTACGCGAGACAAGTTAAGGCGGCCCGCGTGTTGTCATCTCCCGTCCTTCGATGGGCGCCTGTTTTGCGAAGAAAAGTCAAAGGGTGATCCCGTGCGTGGCCGCAAGATCAAGAACATGGAAGAATTTGCCACCGTCAGCGGGATTTCCCGGCCTACAGTGTCAAAGTACTTCAACGATCCTGAAAGCGTTCGGGCGACGACGCGGGCGCGGATCGAGGCGGCGCTGGACAAATATGACTACCGTCCCAACGTGTTTGCAATGAATCAGAACCGGCGCCTGACCAAGATCGTGGGTATTGTGGTGCCCTATCTGGCGGACCCGTTCTTTGGCGAGATTGCGCGGAACGTCGAGCAATCCTGCATTGCCGAGGGTCTGTCGCCCATCCTGTTCAGCTCTCACGGCGACCCGGCCTACGAGGCAGCGATTCTCGACAGCCTGCGCGGCCTGAAGCCGGCGGGTGTTCTGCTGGCACCGCTGGGTCGATCGTCGGACCGATCCGTTGTTGAAAGGTTCTGCGACGAGGTGCCAACGGTCCTGTTTGACAGCTACATCGATGATATCGGCGAAGATTTTGTCGGGTCGAACAACGATCAAAGTATTGGTATGATTGTGGAATACCTGTGCCGGACAGGGGAGCCTCCCTGCCTGTTCGAGATGGAGACGCCGTCCAACCCGAACTCCAACAAACGCCGCGCGGCCTATGTGAAGGCCATGGAAAGCCATGGCCACGCGGTGAATGTCGTCAAGGCGCCGGGCCTGGGTTGGGACTTTGAGGAGATCGGCTGCCGCGAGGGCGGGCGGGCCATCGCCGAGGGGCGATTCGCGACGAATACCATCCTGTGCAGCAACGATCGCCTTGCCATCGGCCTGTTGGCGGCGGCGTACCAGCGCGGGCTGCGCGTCGGGCGCGGGTCTGGTCACGCCCTGCGTATTGCCGGTCACGATGACCACCCGTTTGCGCGCTATACCTGTCCGCCACTCACCACGGTTTCCCAGGACTACACGGCAATCTCCAAGAAAAGCGTGGCGGCCCTGCTTGAGCGTATCGAGGGCGGAGAAGAAGCGGGGGAGCGCAGGTCCATTCTGGTGGAAGGCAAGCTCGTCATGCGGGACTCGGCCTGATCCACAAAAAGTTTCCGCGCGTAAAGTTTTTGTTGACCGCGCGTCCCGATTCGACTTAGGTTGACCTTGCATCCGATCAAGGGAGGACACGATGTATTCCAAGGCTAAACTTGGCACGGCCACTGCCGTCGCCGCCATCATGGCAAGCGGCGCTTTCGCTGACACAATCACCATCGCCACGGTCAACAACGGCGACATGATCCGCATGCAGGGTCTGACAGACGATTTCACCGCGAAAACCGGCCATGACGTCGAGTGGGTGACCCTGGACGAAAACACGCTGCGGACGCGTGTCACCCAGGACATCGCCACCAAAGGTGGCCAGTTCGACATCATGACCATCGGCATGTACGAAACGCCGATCTGGGCTGCCAACGGCTGGCTGGTTTCGCTGGACGGTCTGCCGCCCGAATATGACGCTGACGACATCCTGCCGGCCATGGCCAACGGCCTGAGCCACGACGGCACGCTGTATGCCGCGCCGTTCTACGGCGAAAGCTCGATGATCATGTACCGCACCGACCTGATGGAAAAAGCAGGCCTGGAAATGCCGGATGCGCCCAGCTGGGACTTCATCCGGGAAGCCGCGCTTGCCATGACCGACAAGGAAAACGAGATCTACGGCATCTGCCTGCGCGGTAAGGCCGGCTGGGGTGAGAACATGGCGTTCCTCACCGCGATGTCGAACGCCTTTGGTGCCCGCTTCGTCGATGAAGACTGGCGTCCCCAGTACGACAGCGAAGCATGGTCCAACACGCTCAACTTCTACATCGACCTGATGACCGAAGCGGGCCCTCCGGGCGCATCGTCGAACGGCTTCAACGAAAACCTGTCGCTGTTCCAGCAGGGCAAATGCGGCATGTGGATCGACGCGACCGTTGCGGCGTCCTTCGTGACCAACCCGAACGACTCGAGCGTGGCGGACAAGGTGGGCTTCGCGCTGGCACCGAATGCCGGCATGGGCAAGAACTCCAACTGGCTCTGGGCCTGGGCGCTTGCCATTCCGGCCGGCACCCAGAACGAAGACGCCGCGATGGCCTTCATCGAATGGTCGACCTCGAAAGACTACCTTGCACTGGTCGCCGAGAACGAAGGTTGGGCCAACGTGCCTCCGGGAACCCGTGCCTCGCTGTACGAGACCCCCGAGTACCAGGAAGTCCCCTTTGCCAAGATGACCCTGGAATCGATCCTGACGGCTGATCCGAACAACCCGACCGTTGACCCGGTTCCGTACGTTGGTGTGCAGTTCGCCGCCATCCCGGAATGGGCAGGTCTGGCCGGTCAGATCGGCCAGGAATTCTCGGCCGCACTTGCCGGTCAGCAGACCGCCGAAGAAGCGCTTGAGAAAGCCCAGGCGATCGCATCCGAAGAACTGGAAGCCGCAGGCTACTAAGTCCCCGACTTCCAAGATCGAGGGGCGGCCAGCCCGCCCCTCTCCCCCATCTTGTACCCTTTACAGTTTTCACCCGCGTTCAACATGCACCTTGCGTGAGTAGAGAGGTTTTGCGTCATGGCGACCCAGCACTCCCGATCCGCAGCGCGCATGATGTTGGCACCAGCCGTCGTCCTTCTTCTAGGATGGATGCTCGTGCCCCTCATCATGACGCTCTATTTTTCCTTCAAAAAATACTTGCCGCTGCGCGGAGGTGACCTTGGTTGGGCCGGCTTCGACAACTACGTCCGGTTCGTGACCTCGTCCGCCTTCTGGCCCAGTGTCCAGGCCACCCTCATCATCGTGGGCGGCACCCTGCTGATCACCGTGGTTTTCGGTGTGCTGCTGGGACTTCTGCTGAACCAGCCCATGTGGGGGCAGGGTGTCGTGCGCATCCTTGTCATCGCGCCTTTCTTCGTGATGCCCACCGTTTCCGCGCTGGTCTGGAAGAACATGTTCATGGACCCGGTCAACGGCCTGTTCGCGCATCTGTGGAAGTTCTTTGGTGCCGAGCCTGTTGTCTGGCTCAGTGACGCTTCCCTGTTCTCGATCATCACCATTGTCAGTTGGCAGTGGCTGCCCTTTGCGACCCTGATCCTTCTGACGGCGATCCAGTCGCTGGACGGAGAACAGCTCGAAGCTTCCGAAATGGACGGGGCCCCGGTTCTCAAGCGCTTCTACTATATCGTGCTGCCGCACCTGGGTCGGGCCATCACCATCGTGATCCTGATCGAAACGATCTTCCTGCTGTCGATCTTCGCCGAGATCTTCGTGACCACCGGCGGCGCCTTCGGCTCCCGGACGCTGACCTACCTGATCTTCCAGCGCGTGCTGGAAAGCCAGAACGTCGGGCTCGGATCCGCAGGGGGTGTCTATGCAATCATTCTGGCCAACATCGTTGCCATCTTCCTGATGCGCATCGTCGGCAAGAACCTGGACGCGTGAGGAGATAACATCATGGCACGTGCCGTTACCCAACAACGCAAGATCATCAATACCACTGCCGCCTGGGCTGTGGGCCTGCTGATCTTCTTTCCGATCCTCTGGACGATCCTGACCAGCTTCAAGACCGAAGCCACGGCCATCGCGGATCCGCCCGTATTCCTCGCCTTCGACTGGACCCTTGAAAACTATGGGGTTGTGCTGGAACGCTCCAACTACGCGCGCTTCCTGTGGAACTCGATCATCATCGCGGGTGGCTCGACCATCCTCGGTCTGATCATCGCCGTCCCGGCGGCCTGGTCGATGGCCTTCGTGCCGTCGCGCAAGACCAAGGACATCCTGCTGTGGATGCTCTCCACCAAGATGCTTCCAGCGGTCGGCGTGCTGTACCCGATCTACCTGATCTTCATCAAGATGGGGCTGCTGGACACCCGCGCCGGTCTGATCATCGTGCTGATGCTGATGAACCTGCCGATCATCGTCTGGATGCTCTACACCTACTTCAAGGAGATCCCCGGCGAGATCCTGGAAGCCGGACGCATGGATGGGGCCGGTCTGAAGGACGAGATCCTGTTCATCCTGACACCGATGGCCATTCCGGGCATCGCCTCGACCATGCTGCTGAACTTCATCCTGGCCTGGAACGAAGCCTTCTGGACGCTGAACCTGACCGCGGCAAAAGCAGCGCCGCTGACAGCCTTCATCGCCAGCTATTCCAGCCCGGAAGGCCTGTTCTTCGCAAAACTCAGCGCAGCCTCGACCATGGCCATCGCGCCTATCCTCATTCTCGGCTGGTTCAGCCAGAAGCAACTCGTCAGCGGCCTGACCTTCGGCGCCGTCAAGTAAGGAACTGACCAATGGGACAAATTCAACTGAACCAGGTGACCAAGAGCTTCGGCGACGTACAGGTCATCCCGCCCCTTGACCTGACCATCGAAGATGGCGAGTTCACGGTCTTCGTCGGGCCTTCGGGCTGCGGCAAGTCTACCCTGCTGCGGCTGATCGCGGGGCTGGAGGACATCACCTCGGGCCATATCGCGATCGACGGCGCGGACGCCACCAACCTGCCACCCGCCAAGCGCGGCCTGGCAATGGTCTTCCAGTCCTACGCGCTGTATCCGCACATGAGCGTGCGCAAGAACATCGCCTTCCCGATGCGGATGGCGAAGATGCCCGAGGACGAACAGAACCGCCGGATCGAGGCGGCTGCCAAGGCGCTGAACCTGACCGACTATCTGGATCGGCGTCCGGGCCAGTTGTCGGGCGGCCAGCGTCAGCGGGTTGCCATCGGCCGGGCCATTGTGCGCGAGCCTTCGGCCTTCCTGTTCGACGAACCGCTGTCCAACCTGGATGCGGCCCTGCGGGTCGGCATGCGGCTGGAAATCAGCGAGATGCACGAGCGCCTGAAGGCCACGATGATCTACGTGACCCACGACCAGGTCGAAGCCATGACCATGGCCGACAAGATCGTGGTGCTGCGTGCCGGCTTCATCGAGCAGGTCGGCAGCCCGCTGGAACTGTACCACAAGCCGCGCAACACATTCGTTGCCGGTTTCATCGGCTCGCCCAAGATGAACCTCATCGAGGGTCCCGAAGCGCAGAAGCACGGCGTGCACACCATCGGCATCCGTCCAGAGCATGTTCAGGTCAGCAAGACCGAAGGCACCTGGAAGGGCACCGTCGGTGTGGCCGAACACCTCGGCTCGGACACCTATATCCACGTCCACGAGACCGGGTTGGGAGACCTGTTCACGGTCCGGATCTCCGGTGACATTCCGGTCCGGCACGGCGACACCATCTTCCTGACGCCTGACATGGAGCAGCTGCACAAGTTCGACGAGAACGGGTTGCGGTTGCCGTGAAACGGCTTGGGGGGAAAAACGCGCTGATCACTGGTGCCGCCCGCGGCATAGGCCTGGCTTTCGCCAAGGCTTATGTCCGCGAAGGCGCCAGGGTCGCCATCGCCGATATCGACATTGCGCGTGCGCGCACAGCGGCGGCAGAGATCGGCTCGGCAGCCATTGCGGTCGAAATGGATGTGACCCGGCAGGACAGCATCAATGCCGCGATCGCCACAACCATTGACACGCTGGGCAGCATCGACGTGTTGATCAACAACGCGGCGATCTTCACGGCGGCGCCGATTGTCGAGATTACCCGCGACGACTACGCGCGCGCATTCGACATCAATGTCTCTGGTGCGCTGTTCACCATGCAAGCGGTGGCACGCCACATGATCGAGCGCGGAAAAGGCGGCAAGATCATCAACATGGCCAGCCAGGCTGGACGCCGGGGCGAGCCTCTGGTTGCCGTCTATTGCGCCAGCAAGGCGGCGATCATCAGTCTGACCCAATCGGCGGGGCTGAACCTGATCCAGCACGGCATCAACGTGAATGCCATCGCCCCCGGTGTGGTCGATGGCGAGCACTGGGACGAGGTCGACGCGTTTTTTGCCAAGCACGAGAACAAGGCCCCCGGCCAGAAGAAGAAAGAAGTCGGAGACGCGGTTCCCTGCGGTCGCATGGGTACTGCTGAAGACCTGACCGGAATGGCGATTTTCCTGGCCAGCGATGAGTCCGACTACATCGTATCGCAATGCTACAACGTGGATGGTGGACAATGGATGAGCTGATCTCACTCTCGAATGAAACGCTGTCCCGGTTGCCGGCCGCGATCTTGCGCCCGCACTACGACCGATCAAAGCTGACCGCGGGCATCGTGCACATCGGCGTCGGCAACTTCCACCGGGCGCATCAGGCCTGGTACCTGCATCGCCTGATGCAGGCGGGGGCCGCGCAGGACTGGGCCATCGTCGGTGCGGGCGTTCGTCCCTACGATGCCGTGATGCGCGAAAAGTTTCTCGCGCAGGATTGCTTGACCACGTTGATCGAACTGGACCCTTCCGGATCATCGGCCGAGGTCATCGGCTCGATGATCGACTATCTGCCGATCAGCGAAGGCAATGCGCCGCTGATCGCCCGCATGGTCGACCCGGCAATCCGGATCGTGGCCCTGACCGTGACCGAAGGCGGCTACTATGTCGATCCGGCCACCAGTGCCTTTGACGGCGCGCACCCGGACATGCAGCATGACGCGGCAAATCCCCGGACACCGCGTACCGCGTTTGGTGCCGTGATCGAAGCCCTGCGCCAAAGGCGTGACAACGGCATCGGCCCCTTCACCGGGTTAAGCTGCGACAACCTTCTGGCCAACGGTCGCGTCATGCGCCAGACCGTCGTTTCGCTGGCCCGCATGTCCGATCCGGCGCTTGCCGATTGGATCGACACCAAGTGCACCTTCCCGAACTCGATGGTCGATTGCATCGTTCCCGCCACCGGCGAGAAAGAGATCGCCCAGGCGCACCGCTTCGGGATCGACGATGCAGTCCCCGTGACCCATGAGAACTTTCGCCAGTGGGTGATCGAGGATGACTTCTGCGCGGGCCGTCCCGATTGGGATCAGGCCGGGGCGACGTTCTCCAACCAGGTTCATGACTATGAAACCATGAAGCTGCGCATCCTGAACGCGGGACACCAGATCATCGCCAACCCCGGCGAGATCCTGTCGGTGCCGACGATCTCGGGCTGCATGTCGCATCCCTCTATTGCGGCCTATTTCCGGAAGGTACAGCGTGAGGAAATCGCGCCCCATGTGGCCCCGGTGCCGGGCATGACGCCCCAAGCCTATGTAGACCTGATCGAACGCCGCTTCGGCAACCCGGCCATCGTCGACACGACACGGCGGGTGGCCTTCGACGGCTCGTCGCGGCACACCGGGTTCGTTCTGCCCCTGGTGCGCAAGGGACTGGCCACCGGCAATTCGATCCAGGGTCTGGCCCTGGTCGAAGCACTCTGGGCGCGCATGTGCTACGGCGCGCGGGAAGATGGCACTGCGATCGAGCCCAACGATCCGTTCTGGGACGATCTGGTCCGGGCCGCAAAGGCGGCCAGGGAGCATCCGCAGACCTGGTTGACCCAGCATCACCTGTACGGCGACCTTGCCGAGCAGCTTCCCTTCGCACAGGCCTTTGACCGTTGGCTGCGCCTGATCTGGTCGGAGGGCTGCGAAGCCGCGCTGCAAGCCTATTGCGCCGGATCGAAGGGCTAACGACCCGCGGATTCAGGACCGGAGGCCCGCGATGTCGGGCCTCCGGTCTGCGCGGAAGGGCCCGTTCGGACGCGGCCGAAGGCTCAGAACGCCTGGCCGACGTAGAAGTAGATGTTCTTCTCATCCAGATCGTTGATCGCGACATCCAGCGAGAGATCGATCGGGAAATCCTTTGACACGCGATAGCGCAGCCCCAGCCCACCAGCATAGCGCAGGTCACTGTCGCGGGTCAGGGTCCGTCTGCCGAACTCAAGCGAACTCAGGGTTTCGCCCACGCCTGCGAAGGCCACCCCGCCAAAGCGCTTGCTGAAATTCTGGCGCAACTCGGCCTGCGCCGTGACCATCTGGTTGCCGTAGTATTGGAACAGCGAAAACCCGCGGATCTGGCTGCCCAGAAGGCAGGAGTCGAAGAACGGCGCTTCGTCTTCGACAAGGCATCCCGTGGCGTTGGCGGCCAGAACGGTTTGCGGGCCAAGCAACCAGTAGTGATCCAGCGCCAGCGTGGATTTCAGGTAACTGAAACTGGCACCACCAGAGACCTGGTTGGTCAGGAAATTGAACTCGGCCAGACCGCCTTCGGACGGGTACAGGCTGTCGTTGCGGGTGTCCCATTGCGCCACCAGGCCCAGCGAGGCCAGTGTGATGTCGGTCAGATCCTGGATGCCGGGGGGCAGGGTGGCATTGCCGATCGCATTCACGCGGCTTTCCAGGTAACGGAAGCTCAGACCGGCGGACAGGTGCGGCGTGAAGCCAAATCGGTACTCGGCATTCAGGGCGACGCCTTCCTGATTGATCTCAAGCGGATCGCCGTCGACATAAAGGTCATAGGTCACATCGGCAGCACCCAGGTACAGCATGCCGTTGTGCCGTTTTTCATCCAGCGACAGGCTGGTGCCGATGGCGCCCGCGCGGCTGCCGTTGTTCGTGGCAAAGACCCCGACGCCGATGAATGAATTGTCCGACTTTTCGTCTTCCTGAAACACATAACCCGCGCCAAGGATCAGGCCGGTGCCGAAGGTCGGGCTATTGACCGGGATCGGCACCACCAGCATCGAGCCTGCGCCAAATCCATAGTCCTTTGATGCCGTCGACGTGTCGGACGCGGCGGGGGCTGCTTCGGGCGGCGTCGATTGCTGGGTGTCTTCTGCGTGGGTCGGCACGCCGGCCAACAAGGCCAGCAGCGCGGTTGCAGTTGCGCCCACCGCGGGGAAATGTCGTTTCATGTCACATCCGGTCTCGTGCTGCCCAATGGCCCTTGGCGCGCAACATGCCATGCCACACCGGCGGCCGCACAGTGGGCGCAGAGTCGCGCGGCGACACCCCGCCCGCGTGGCAAGCCCCCGGAATAGCTTGGCAAACGCGCCTATTCGACGGTGACGGATTTGGCCAGGTTGCGGGGCTGGTCCACGTCGGTGCCCTTGGCCACGGCGGTGTGATAGGCCAGCTGCTGCACCGGCAGTGCATACAGGATGGGCGAGAATACCGGGTCGACCTCGGGCATGCGGATCCATTTCCACACGCCTTCGCGGGCACTGTCCAACCCGGCGCTGTCGGACACCAGGATGACCTTGCCCTGACGCGCCATCACCTCTTGCATGTTCGACACGGTTTTCTCGAACAAGGCATCGCGCGGTGCCAGAACCACCACCGGAACATTGGGGTCGATCAGGGCGATAGGGCCGTGTTTCAACTCGCCACTGGCATAGCCTTCGGCGTGGATATAGCTGATTTCCTTCAGTTTCAGCGCGCCTTCCAGCGCGGTGGGATACATCACCCCCCGCCCCAGGAACAGCACATCGCGAGCTTCGGCCAGTTCGTTGGCCAGGGCCGCGATCTCGGGCGCCAGCGCCAGCGCCTGGTTCATGGCACCGGGCAGGGCGCGCAGGTTGGCGGCGTGCAGGCGCAGGTCTTTGTCGGTCAGCGTGCCGCGTTGCTGCGCGGCTTTCAGCGCCAGCACGGCCAGAACGGTCAACTGGCACGTGAACGCCTTGGTCGAGGCGACGCCGATCTCGATCCCGGCCTGGGTCGGCAGCACCACGTCGCTTTCCCGCGCGATGGAGCTTTCGGGAACATTGACCACCGAGGCGATCTTGCCGCCGGTGCTGGCCACATAGCGCAGGGCGGCCAGCGTGTCGGCGGTTTCGCCAGACTGAGAGACGAAGATCGACAGCGATTTCTCGGGCAGCGGCGGTTCGCGATAGCGAAACTCGGATGCGATATCGACCTCGACCGGCAGGCGCGCCAGTGTCTCAAACCAGTATTTCGCGGTCAGCCCGGCGTAATAGGCGGTGCCGCAGGCCACGATGGTCACCCGGTCCAGGCCTGTGAAATCCAGATCGCCGGGCAGGGTGATTCCGGCGTCGGCATCGCCCATGTAGAACCGCAGCGTGTCGCCAATGACCGAGGGCTGCTCGGACATTTCCTTGGCCATGTAATACTTGTGGCCGCCTTTCTCGATCCAGGTGCTGTCCAGTTGCAAGATGCGGGTTTCGCGATGGGCGGGCGCGCCGTCCTGGTCGAAAATCTCGGCGCCTTGCCGGGTCATCACCGCCAGGTCGCCCTCTTCCAGATAGGTGATCCGGTTGGTCAGCGGCGACAGCGCGATGGCGTCCGAGCCGACGAACATCTCGCCGTCGCCGTGCCCCAGCGCCAGGGGCGACCCGCGCCGTGCAGCGATCAGCAGATCCTCTTCGCCCGCGAACAGCAGGCACAGGGCGAAGGCGCCATCCAGCTTGCCGATGGCCTGCTTGGCGGCCTCGACGGGCGGCACCTGTTGGTCCAGCAGGCGCTGCACGACAAGGGCGATGGTTTCGGTATCGGTGTCGGTGGAGAAGGCATAGCCGTCGCGGGCCAGATCGGCGCGCAACTCGCGGAAGTTCTCGATGATGCCGTTGTGTACCACGGCCACCGGGCCTGCCAGATGCGGATGGGCATTGCCGACCGTGGGCGCGCCGTGGGTGGCCCAGCGGGTGTGGCCGATGCCCGATTTTCCGGGCAGCGGATCATGCACCAGCAGGTCGGACAATTCGACCAGCTTGCCCGTTGCGCGGCGCCGGTCCAGCGTGCCGCCGGTGCGCACCGTGGCGATCCCGGCGCTGTCATAGCCGCGATATTCCAGCCGTTTCAGGGCTTCGACAAGGATCGGTGCGACTTCATGCTGTCCAAGAACTCCGACAATACCGCACATGAGGTTTACTCCGGTTTCGCAGCCGCCAGGGCTGCTTTTTTCTGGCGCAGCATGTCGCGCAGGCGGGTGGCAAGGCCGGGTTTGTTGTCCTGCCGGGCGCGGGCGATGGCCAGCGCGCCTTCGGGCACGTCGCGGGTGATGACCGACCCCGACCCGGTGTTGGCGCCGTCCCCGATGCTGACCGGCGCCACCAGCATGGTGTTGGAGCCGATGAACACCTCGGCCCCGATGCTGGTCTTGTGCTTCAGGAAGCCATCGTAGTTGCAGGTAATGGTGCCCGCGCCGATGTTGCTGGCCGGTCCGATCTCGGCATCGCCGATATAGGACAGGTGGTTGACCTTCACGCCGCGTGCCAGGTCGGCATTCTTGACCTCGACGAAATTGCCGACGCGGGTGTCTTCGGACAGGCGCGCGCCGGGGCGCAGCCGCGCATAGGGGCCGACAACGGCGCCCGAGGCCACTGTCGCGCCCTCCAGGTGCGAAAACGACCGGATGGTCACATTCGGGGCCAGCGTCACGCCGGGGCCGAAAACCACATTGGGTTCGATCACGCAATCCGGATCGATTCTGGTATCTGCTGACAGGAAAACGGTTTCCGGTGCCGTCAGGGTGACCCCTGCGGCCATCAGCTCGGCCCGACGGGCCGCCTGAAACACCGCCTCGGCCCCGGCCAGTTCGGCGCGGGTGTTGATGCCCAGTGTCTCGGCCGGATCGCAGGTCACGGCCCGACAGGTCAGGCCCCGGTCGTTGGCCAGCCCGACGATGTCGGTCAGATAGTATTCCTCCGAGGCATTGGCGTTGCCCACCTGCGCGATCAGATCGAACAGCAGGGCGGCGGGGGCCATGACAACGCCGGAATTGCACAGGGTTACCGCGCGCTCTTCGGGGGAGGCGTCCTTGAATTCGACGATGCGGTGCAACCGGTCGCCGTCGGTGATCATCAGGCGGCCATAGCGGCCGGGATCGGGGGTGTCGAAGCCCAGGATGACCACGTCCGCACCGTCCTGTCGCGCAGCATTCATCCGTTCCAGCGTCTCGGTGCGGATGAAGGGCGTATCGCCGTAGAGCACCGTCACATCGCCGTCGAAATCCGCCAGCAGGTCGCGCGCCTGATCGACCGCATGGGCGGTGCCCAACTGCTCGGTCTGGCGCACGGTCCGGGCGGCGGGGGCCAGACGGGCAGTTGCCGCCTCCACCGCCTCGGCCCCATGTCCGGCGACAACGATCAGGTGGGCCGGGTTCAGCGGTTCGGTGCTGCGCAGCGCGTGGCCCAGCAGCGGCAGCGATCCCACCTGGTGCAGCACCTTGGGCCGGTCCGACAGCATTCTGGAGCCTTTGCCGGCAGCCAGGATCACGAAGGCATGGGAAGACTGGGTCATGGGATGCTCGTTAACTTGTTCCGGCCATCCTTGTACGGGGCGTCACGATCCGCGCAAGTGGCGGCGCTGTCACGTCTGGCTACGAACATTTCAGGATTGCGGACTTTCTTGCGGGTCCGGCTGAGCCGGGGGGCCGAGCGCCGAGGGTGAAGACGGGTCTTTCTGCGGCGCAGAGACAAGTGATTCCTGCGCTTTCTTCTTTTGCAGTGCTGCCAGTTCGGCATTCAGTGCCGCGCCCAGAAGGACGGTCAAAATCGTGATGTATAGAAACATGAGCAGCGCGATGACGGCACCGATAGATCCGTAGACTTCGTTGTATTTGCCGAAATTGCGCAGGAAGTACGAAAAGGCGAGGGTTCCTCCGGCCCAGACCAGCACCGACAGGACCGCACCACCGTTGAGCCATTTGACACCTGCGGCCTGGCCGGTGGGGGCAAAGCGATAAAGCACCCAGATGCCCGAAAAGACCACCGCCACTGCCAGAACCCATCGCGCAGTGTCCAGCGCCAGGCCGGTGAAGGGGCCCAGCGGCAGAAATGCCAGGATCACAGGCAAAACCACCATGGCCAGAATCGCCACGATGACCACCAGGATCAGGACCAACGTGATGGTCAACGCCACCGCATAGGTGCGCAATCCGCTGCGCATGGGCGTGCCATGGACCGCGTTCAACGCCTTGATGATGGCATCTGTCCCCAGGCGCGCCGACCACAGGGCGGTCAGGATGGACACCAGTGTCGCCCATCCCAGCGTTGATGATCCGGACGACGACATCCGCAACACCTGGTCCTTGATCAGATCGAAGGCTTCCTTGGGAACGAAATCGGCCACGATGGAAAGCTGCTGTTCGACGATGGCGGGATTGGCAACCAGGCCCAGCAAGGTGACCACGGCCGCGAGACCGGGAAACAGCGAGAGCATCGAGAAGAACGCGCCGCCCGCCGCCACGAGTGTCAGGTTGGCGGCGACGATACGCTTCTGCATTCCCTTGAGAATCGCCCAGATTGTCTTCAGTCGCGCGAACATCACATCAACTCCACCAGCACCGATGCGACAAGCCTAGCGGGTTGTGCGTGCAAGTGCGAGGCGGTGACGCGATCCGCGCTCAGACGGCCGCCTGTCCCGGCGGGCCGGGTTCCTGGGCCACAGGATCGGGTTGAAGGTTGGTCAGGTCATGCGCCCGGTCAAAGATCACCAGCGTGGCGCCGCCGGTGATCGGCTGGGCGCGGCACACCAGCGGCGTGCCATCGCGCAGCAGCAAGGGGCGGGAGATCGGGCTGCGATCACCCGATTGCAGCACCAGCGCGCGGATCGCCTCAAGCCCCGCGCCGGAGAGGGATCGGGTGGCCCAGTCCCGAATGGCCTCGCCAATGCCGGTTTCCGACGAGGCCGGCGCCATGCCGTTGTTCCACAGGTCATCATAGGCCTGATTGGTCAGTTTCAGCACCCCGGCGGACGAGAACACCGCCACCGCCGCGTCCAGATGATCCAGCACCGCATGGCTCAGCGCGATTTCGGACCGGTAGCTGCGCGTCATCGACACTTCCGAGGACACATCCTCGAACAGGTACGCAACCGCGCCGTCGGGGTGGGGGCGGCCCGACACGCGATAGGTCTGGCCACTGGGCAGATGCCAGGTTTCCTCGAAGGTGCCGTCGGCAGCGTCGGCCTCAAGCTGCGCGATCTTCATGCGCCAGCTTTTATAGTCCTTGGGTTCGGGAATGCGTTGACGGTCGCGCAGGGCATCCAGAAATCCATGCAGGGAGGGCTGGCTGGACAATTGGTCCGGCGGCAGCCCGGTCAGATCCACCAACGCCGGGTTGAACAGCGCCAGCTTGCGCTTCTTGTCGAAGATCGCCAGCCCGATGGGCAGATGCGCGAAGGTCTTGGTCAGGGTCTGGACGAATTCGGTCAGGGCGTTTTCGGCGTGCACCAGCTTGTCGATGGGCAGGGCGAAGAACAGGGTTTCGATCTCGCCCGGCAATACGATCACGTCGAACCAGGCTTCCGAGTCGGCATCGGTGGCCAGTGAAATTCGGACGGGCGACAGGTCGGCGGCTTCAGGTTCCGGGATCGGTACCGATTCGAAGACATCGGGCGGTGGCCACGCCGAAAGTTCATCGTCCCCGGCAACGGCCTGTGCCAGTGTCATGTAGCTGCTGTTGGCCCAGATGATCAGCCCGTCGTCGCGCTTTTTCCATGTCGGGATCGGCGAGCGTTCGGCGATGGTGCGCAAGGTGAACAATTCGGCGCGCATGGCCGCCATGCTGTAATGCGCCAGGGTTTCCGAGCGGCTGTCGCGCAGCGGATCCTCCAGGCGGATACGCAGGCAATCGTCCACAACCTCGCCGACCAGGCGCAGGCTGTCGGGATCGTCGGGCACCTCGGCCAATTGGAAGCCTTCGGTCTCGGTCGCGTCGCGCAGGGCGGTTTCGATGCCTTCGAAGCGATGCGAAAACGTCAGAACGAAGCGTCCCAGGTCGTCGGTTTCGACGGGGGTCGAGCGCAGTTGCGTGCGCGCCGCGTCGGTGGCATCCACCAGCAGGCGCCCGCGAAACAGGAACACCACGTCATCGGCCCGCGTGTCCGACAGGAGCGGCCGCGGCGGCACCTGCGCGCCGCCGGGCTTGCGCGCCAGCACATAGACAGCGATGCCCGTGACCACGCAGCTTACCGTGCTGGCCAGAAGAGTCGTCAGATTAAGCATTCCGATCCCGCGAGGCGCGTAAATAAGCCTCTCTTTCAGAAAAAGACTGACCACAGCCAATTAACGGAAAGTTAAACCGTCTTTACGGGTAAGGAAATCATCAAGAAATCACGTTTCTATTCGTTGATTGTGGCCCAAAGCACCCAGTTTCTCGTCCTCGGCCGTCGAAACCTGTTCGCGCGGCCAGCTGACTTCGACAATTGCGCCCGACCGTTCGGGGCGCTCGTTGGACATCAGGAACGGGTCCGAGCCGTTGTAGAAATCCAGATGCGCCCCGGTGCGTTCCAGCAAGGTCTTGGCGATGAACAGCCCCAGCCCCATGCCTTCGTATTCCGGGCGTTTGGCCTGTTCGGCCTCGGACCTGCGACGGCGCAGGAACGGGTCGCCCAGCCGCCCGATGACCTGCGCGGGATAGCCGTCGCCATCGTCGCTGATCTTGACGCGGATGGTGCGGGCATTCCATCGGGCATCGATCCAGACGTTGCGATGGGCAAAATCCACCGCGTTTTGTGTCAGGTTGCGCAACCCGTGAATGATCTCGGGCTGACGGGTGATCGTGGGCTGCTGGCTGTCGCCATCCACATCCGGCGAGGCGGTGAAATGGATCGCCTTGCCGCGCGCCGTATGTGGGTCTGCGGCCTCGCGGATGACGGTGTCGATGGGTGCGTATTGCAAATGCTTGTCATCCTTTCCGGCGCGCCCCATCGATCGCAGGATATCCCGGCAGCGGTTGGCCTGGTCGCGGATCAGTTCGGCGTCGGCCTTCAGATCCGGATCTTCCAGTTCTGACAGAAGTTCCGAGCTGACCAGCTTGATGGTGGCCAGCGGCGTGCCCAGTTCATGTGCCGCTGCCGCGACCACTCCGCCCAGGTCGGTCAGCTTCTGCTCCCGTGACAGCGCCATCTGGGTGGCCAGCAGCGCCTCGGACATGGAATGGATCTCGATGCTGATGCGGCGGGCGTAGCCGGCGATGAAGCTCAGCCCGGTGACGATGGCGATCCAGAAGCCGAACAGGAAATACCCAGGCATCTCCATCACCTCGCCCTGCCGGGTTTGCAGAGGCACATGGAACAGTGCCACCAGCGTGATCAGAACCAGCGCCGATCCGCCCAGAATGACCGTCGATTGAAGCCGCAACACCGAAGCCGAGATCGTCACCGGGGCCAGCACCAGCAGGGCAAACGGGTTGTTCAGCCCGCCGGTCAGATACAGCAGGAAACACAATTGCGAGATGTCGAACAGCAGCATCGACACCACTTCGCCCTCGGTCAGACGCTTGTTCTGGGGATAGGCGAACATGGCGACGAAATTGGACAGGACCGAGGCGCTGACCGCCAGGTAGCAAAGGCCCAGCGGGATATCTATATCCACAAGGATCTGGGCGAAGGTGATGGTCGCCAACTGTCCGCAAATCGCGATCCAGCGCAGCACGATCAGGGTGCGCAATCGGATCCAATGGCTGCGCGCCTCGGACTTGAAGGGGTTGAGCGTGCTTTCTGATGTCATATCTGTTCCGAAGCTGGCCTTGCGCGTTGCCAGAGGTTACGAGGCCGCATCGGCAATGCAAACCGGATTCCGAATGTGAAAGGACCAAAGTCATGACCCGGCTCTTCGCCATCCTCGCCTCTGTTCTCGTGGTCGTTCTTCTGGGGGTGGGCGTGGCCTTTGTCCTGCTGCCGCGTGCGGATCAGGACCTGTTCGCGCAATGCCGCGAAGGGCAGGTTGCCGGGGGCGATATCGGCGGTCCCTTCGCGTTGCTGGACAAGGACGGTCAGACCGTGACCGATGCCGATGTCATCACCGAACCATCGCTTTTGTACTTCGGCTATACTTTCTGTCCGGACGTCTGCCCGCTGGACAATTCCCGCAATGTCGAGGCCGTGGACATCCTGGACGAGCGCGGCATCGAGGTGACGCCGGTCTTCATCTCGGTCGATCCGGACCGCGATACCCCCGAAGTTGTCGGCGAATTCGCCTTCAACCTGCATGAGCGGATGATCGGTCTGACCGGCACCCCGGAGCAGGTCAAGGCGGCCAGCCAGGCCTACAAGACCTACTATCAGGCGCGCGGCGACAAGGATGATCCCTACTACCTGGTCGATCACACCACCATGACCTATCTGGTGATGCCAGAGCACGGTTTCGTCGATTTCTTCCGTCGCGATGTCTCGCCCGAACAGATGGCGGACCGCGTGGCCTGCTTCGTAGATGCAACAGGCGGCATGTGAGTAAATTGACGTTTCGAAACCAAGGCGCTAGACCCAATTGACCTACAGATCGGGAGAGGCTCATGTCGGAAACGCAGCTGCGTGAAATCGGTGAAGATAATTCGCTGTTGTTGGTGGACGACGACGAGCCGTTTCTGCGGCGCCTGATGCGAGCCATGGAAAAGCGGGGCTTTGCCGCCGAAGGCGCCAGTTCGGTCGCCGCCGGCAAGGCCATCGCCACCGCCCGCCCGCCGGCCTATGCGGTCGTCGATCTTCGCCTGGAAGACGGCAATGGACTTGATGTGGTTGAGGTTCTGCGCGAAAAACGGCCCGATTGCCGGGTCGTGGTTCTGACCGGCTATGGCGCCATCGCCACGGCGGTGGCCGCGGTCAAGATCGGCGCCACCGACTATCTGTCGAAACCGGCCGATGCCAATGACATCATGAATGCGCTGCTGGCGCCGCAGGATGAACTGCCGCCGCCGCCGGAAAACCCCATGTCTGCCGACCGCGTGCGCTGGGAACATATCCAGCGGGTCTATGAGCTGTGTGACCGCAACGTGTCGGAAACCGCACGGCGCCTGAACATGCACCGCCGCACCCTGCAGCGGATTCTTGCCAAGCGCAGCCCGCGCTAGACCCCCTTGGCCTGGCGCCTGAGCCAGGCCATCACCTGCTGCACCTTCGGCGGCACCGGGCCGTTGCGCGTCACCAGATAGTACCCCAGTCCCGCGGCATCGCCCTGTTCCAGCGCCACCAGGCTGCCGTTCTCGATCTCTCGCTCCACCAGGCTTTGGGCCTGGATCGACAGGCCATAGCCCTCGCGCACGGCAGCATGAACCAGGGTTGTGCTTTGCAGGTCGCGGTAGGGGATATTCTCGAAATCCAGCCCCAGCGCCAGTCCCCAGACCTGAAGTTCCCGCGCCACCGAAGGGAAGAACCAGCTGTGCTGCCGCGGGTCGCCCAGATCGGCCAGTGTCTGCGCGCCCTGCGCATAGGCCGGGCTGGCGACCACCACGAAAGGCGATTCCAGCAGGCGCGAGATGACCAGTCCGGGCCAGTTTCCGTGCCCAAAGCGGATCGCAAGGTCGATCTCGTCGCGCCGCAGGTCGCTGACCTGGGTGCTGGGATGCAGGATCAGGTCGATCTCGGGATAGGCGGACCAGAAGCCGCCCAGACGCGGCATCAGCCAGCTTTCTGCGAATGACGGCGTCAGGGTCACATGCACCGGGCGGTCGTCCTCGGCCTGCCGCAGCCGTGTGACAGCACTTGCCACGGTGCCGAAAGCTTCAAAGAGATCCCTGGCCAGGTGCTCCCCCGGCGAGGTCAGCGCCATGCCCTGGCCCTGGCGCACCACAAGCTGGGTTCGAAAATCGGCCTCCAGTGCGCGCACATGCTGGGCAATGGCGGCATGGGTCACGTTCAACTCGCGCGCGGCCGCCGAAAAGCTGCCGTGCCGGGCCGTGGCCTCGAAGGCGCGAAGGGCCGACAGGGAAGGAATGTCTTTCCAGTTCATATAAGTTGTTAGCTCAACTTACATCCCAAAAACAATTGAGATTTCGGGAATTCACCCGAGGCAGGCATATTAGGTGCATCCACAAGGAACGGAGATGATCGATGTTAGGCATACTCGCACACAGCCTGCGCACGGCAACGCGTAATCCCGGCGCACTGGACCCTGACGAACTGCGCCGCAGGGCGCACCGAGGCGAAGTCCGCAGGCTCGATTTCGAGTTTCTCTGGCACAGCCGTCCACTGGGGCGGAGCCCGGTGAAGAACGCTCAGAGACGCGACAGAAGCGCCGAGTGACGAGCGGTATAGGCCGCGCGGGTCTCGATCGGCGGGCGCAAACAAACTTCCAGCCCGTCGATCAGATCAGGCGGGGGCGGCCGAAAGAACTTCGCTGCCTCGGCTTCTGAAAACCCGGCGATCCGCGTGGCTTCCAGCCAGGCCGAGACCCGGTCGGCACGCTTGATCTGCTTCTTTACCGAGACCGGCAAGTCCGCCGGCAATCCAAACCGGGTGTGAATGGCGGCGGTCAACCGTGCCTCCATCTCGCCATAGCCGGGGCCGACCGCGGATTTCACTGGCGAGATCATGTCCCCGATCACGTATTCCGAAGCGTCGTGCAGCAGGGCTGCAAGCCGCCATTTGACCGGCGCCTTGGGCGCGATGCGGCCAAAGATTTCCTCCACCAGCAGCGAATGCTCGGCCACCGAATAGGGGTAGTCGCCCACGGTCTGGCCGTTCCAGCGCGCCACGAAGGCCAGCCCGTGGGCGATGTCCTCGACCTCGATGTCGATCGGGGTCGGGTCGAGCAGATCCAGACGGCGGCCAGAGAGCATGCGTTGCCAGGCACGGGGCGGAGCTTTGGGCATCGGGTGATCCTGTGTTGCCTGTCTGTTCTCGCTGGTTCCGCGACGCCACGCAAGGCGCAGGCAGGAAATTCCGGGCAGAAACCGGCAGAGCCTTTTCATGACGGTTGCGGCTCCGCCCGTTCGCGCCTGAAACGCACCCCGTTTGGCGGGAAAACGCGCCACTGGCGCCTTTTCTGATCCGCCGCACCGTTTGCTGGACGGCGCTCACTCTTGTCGAAAATACTCCCGCCGGAGGCATCCGGCGCTGACCAGAGGCGTCGCGGCGGGAATGGGGGGCGCGTGGCCCCGGGGACTCAGCCTTTGCGGTTGCGTGTGGCCAGCAGGCGCAAACGCAGGGCGTTGAGCTTGATGAAGCCCGCCGCGTCCTTCTGGTCGTAGGCACCGGCGTCGTCTTCGAAGGTCACATGCGCTTCGGAATAGAGCGACTGCTCGGACCAGCGACCCACGCAGGTGGCCGCGCCCTTATAGAGCTTCAGCCGCACGGTGCCGGACACATGTTCCTGGCTCTTGTCGATGGCGGCTTGCAGCATCTCGCGTTCGGGCGCGAACCAGAAGCCGTTGTAGATCAGTTCGGCATAGCGCGGCATCAGCTCGTCTTTCAGATGCGCTGCACCGCGGTCCAGCGTGATCTGCTCGATCCCACGATGGGCTTCCAGCAGCAGGGTGCCGCCCGGGGTCTCGTAGATGCCGCGCGATTTCATGCCGACGAAGCGGCCTTCCACCAGATCAAGCCGTCCGCAGCCGTGCTTGCCGCCCAGCTCGTTCAGTTTGGTCAGCACCGTGGCGGGCGACATCGCGGTGCCGTCGATGGCCACGGCGTCGCCTTTTTCAAACGTGATTTCAACGTATTCGGGGGTGTCGGGCGCATCCTCGGGGCTGGTGGTGCGCTGATAGACATACTCGGGCGCCTCGACGGCCGGATCTTCCAGAACCTTGCCTTCAGAGGAGGTATGCAGCAGGTTGGCATCGACCGAAAACGGTGCCTCGCCGCGCTTGTCCTTGGCCACCGGGATCTGATGTGCTTCGGCGAATTCCAGCAGCTTGGTGCGCGACGACAGATCCCATTCCCGCCAGGGGGCGATGACCTTGATGTCGGGGTTCAGGGCATAGGCTGACAGCTCGAACCGGACCTGATCGTTGCCCTTGCCGGTGGCACCATGGGCGACCGCATCGGCGCCGGTGGCTTCGGCGATCTTGATCAGGCGCTTGGAGATCAGTGGCCGGGCGATCGAGGTGCCCAGAAGATACAGCCCTTCGTAGACTGCATTGGCGCGGAACATCGGGAAGACGAAGTCGCGGACGAATTCCTCGCGCAGGTCTTCGATGTAGATGTTTTCGGGTTTGATCCCAAGCAGTTCGGCCTTCTTGCGGGCCGGGTCCAGTTCCTCGCCCTGGCCGAGATCGGCGGTGAAGGTGACCACCTCGCAGCCGTATTCGGTTTGCAGCCATTTGAGGATGATCGAGGTGTCGAGGCCGCCGGAATAGGCCAGAACAACTTTCTTGGGCGCGGACATGGGGGAGACTCCGAAATGACGAATTCGGCGCGGTGTACCGCTGTTTCCGGGGCGGGGCAAGGCGGCGCGCCCGTGGGAGGGGACGAATCCTGCGTCTGGAAAGCGTCTGGAAAAGGTATGGCGGGTGTATGGCCGGGTGCGGGGTTGGCGCGGGGCCACCACCGCCGCTAGGGTAGGCCGAAGCGGCCCGGATCCGGGCCGCGCGACAGGCAAGAACAGGGGGGCCGATGGCACGGCTGGAGCTTTTTCGCGGCGTGGTGCATCCGTGGCATCACGATCATTTCGGACATATGAACGTGCGCCACTACGCGCCGTTCTTCGACGATGCCACTTATCACATCTGGACCTGCATGGGGCTGTCCTATGCCGAGATGATGGCCGAGCACGGGGTGCATTGCGTTACCGCCCAGGCCACCACCGGCTTCGTCAAGGAGCTGGTGGCGGGCGACCTGATCCTGATCGACGGGGCGGTGTCGCGGCTGGGCACCCGCAGTTGCGGGTTCCACCTGCGGATGCTGCATGCGGAAACCGGGGTGCTGCACGCCACCTATGATCTGGTCGAGGTGTTCTTCGATCCGGCCACGCGCGCCTCGGCGCCGATGCCCGAGGCGGTGCGCGACCGGTTGGAGCAATTCCTGCAGGATGCCGATTAACGCTTTTTCACGAATTGGGTGAGGATCACGATGCGCTGACCGTCGACGCGGCCCTCGATGTGTTCGGGATTGTCCTGAACCAGCGAGATCCGGGGCACGGCGGTGCCGCGTTTGGCGGTGAAGCCCGCGCCCTTGACCGGCAGATCCTTGATCAGCACCACGGTATCGCCCGTGGCCAGCGGCACGCCGTTGCTGTCGCGATGCTGCGGCGCGTCGATGTGACGACCGGCTTCGGCCCAGGCGCAAGTGTCGTCATCGAGCCAGAGCTGGTCCAGCGCGTCCTGCGCCCAGGGTTCAGCCTTGAGCCGGTCCAGCATCCGCCAGGCCAGCACCTGCACCGCCGGATCCTCGGACCACATGGTGGCGGGCAGGGCGCGCCAATGGGCCGGGTCCGGCGCGTCGGTGCCGGTGATCTGGGCAAGGCAGGGGGCGCAGAGGGCGACCGCCTGGAACGGCGTGCCCTCGGGGCCGGGCACATGCGGGGTCAGATCGGTGTCGGCGGAACAAAGCGGGCAGGGCATGGGCGGGTCCTTTCGGGGCCGGGGATACCGGGGCCGTGCCGCGCTGGGCCGGGAAAGGCAAGGGCGCTGAACCGGGCCGGGACAATTGGACCGGTGACGGTTTGACCGGCATCAACGCGGGCTGCGGGCCGGGCTGGTACACTGGAGGGCAGAGGAAGAGGAGGCTGCCATGATTTCCCTCGACGACATCGAAGACATGACCTGTTTGACCCGCGACGAGATCGACGCGCTGGCCGAGCACGACCACACCGACATCCTGACCGCCGCGCTGGAGGGCGAATACGCCATGCACCACCACGGCGGGCCGCAGGGGGTGAAGCAAAAGATCACCGAAGATGTGCAGGCCGCGCTGAAGGCGGGCGACAAGGATCACGCACGGGCGCTGATGGCGACCCTGCGGCATTTCCTGTACCACCACCCGGAAGCGGCGGAGGCTTAAGCGATCCCGCCGGGGCGCATCTGGCAGAGGCCGGATGCCTCCGGCGGGAGTATTTTTCCAAGAGTGAGCGCCGTCCCGCAAACGCTCCGGGGGAGCGTTTGAGGCGCGAACGGGCGGAGCCCCAAGGCGCCGTCCCGCAAACGGTGCGGCGGACCAGAAAAGGCGCCAGTGGCGCGTTTTCCCGCCAAACGGGGGAGCGTTTGAGGCGCGAACGGGCGGCGACGCGGCGCGGGTCCGTCAGGACAGGGCGCGGGCTACGACGACACTGGCCGGGATCGCGGCAAGGAAGCCGAGGCCGGCGGCGATCAGGATCGGGGTCAGCGTGTCATAGCCCAGCACGAGGGCGACGACGATGGCCGTGCCCGCAAGGGTGGCGCCGATGACGATGTGCAAAAGCAGGGCGAGTCGGAACATGGGGAATCTCCACGGTTGAGTCGCCTGCGAGCATATAGATGTATGAATGGCTTGGGTTTGATGTGGGTCAAACAGTTTTCACAACGGCCAAAGACCCAGTGTCAAAGGTGTCGGATCCCGGATTGAACTAAATCTACAAACGCACGAGCATCAGAGAAATAGTTTCGAAATGCGTCACGGATGTTGGCCTCGCTTTCACCCCGCACTAGGACGATATCTGCGCTATCTCCATAGAACTTTTCTAGCTCATCATAAGCTTCGATTGCTCTATTAACATTCTCATATGTCTTCATTTCCAAGCCGTCGCCCGAATTTTTATCGCCGAACTTGAATATCAACAACGTGTTCTTGCGAAGCCGTATCGCTTTTTGTGATGACCCGCGAAGATTATCGAAGGTCTGTAGGAGGCCTAGCTTTTTATCCAGTGTTGTAAACCGGTTTTTCAGTGTTCTGTTTTTTAATTCCGGCCTGCAAGAAGCCGAACCTTCGGCCGATCTAGATATAATTTCGCTAGCTAATTGAAAGTACTCTAGATAGTGATCTTTTGCGTCAGTAAATTTTATCCGATTAGAGGTTATTAGATCGGCAACCTCAACGGCTGTCGCCCACGCGTGTTGAGGCAATGTGCGATACTGGATTTCTACTTTTAAATCATTCCAAGGTCTACCGCCAATCGAAGTGG
Source organism: Meridianimarinicoccus sp. MJW13 (assembly GCF_014901205.1). Classification (GTDB taxonomy): domain Bacteria; phylum Pseudomonadota; class Alphaproteobacteria; order Rhodobacterales; family Rhodobacteraceae; genus Meridianimarinicoccus. The sequence continues at coordinate 339,185 of NZ_JACNMU010000005.1, read as the reverse complement.
CGGAATACTTGTACACGTCATGGATACCCCGGTAGCCCGAAATCTTGGGATTGTCAATATAGTTGTAGCGGTCCGGTTCGTGAGTAAGGTAGTGCTTCCATCGCGCAGAATGCATGGAAGATCTGACCTTTTTTAATTCTTCGATCGTCTCAAAAACAATTCTGCATCCGGCAATATCGTGCATTGCCGATAGAGGCATATTGGGTTCGCGCTTCAGCTTGTCTAGAATAGTATTGCGCCGTTTAAGTCTTTGCCCGACTGATCTAGCGATGCCGCGCGAGTGGTTTCTGATGTTGGCTTGAAAAGTGTTGAGAATATAGGCATGAGACCCCCTAAAATTTTCTAAGACAAGACTATCTTCGAGTGTTCCTCTGTCTTTGGAAATTCTTTTTCCCGCCGCTCTAATGCGGCTCGATGTATATTGAGGCCTAGCAAAATTGACCATTACTCATCCATCTTCAACGCCGAAATAAACGCCTGCTGCGGGATCTCAACTTTCCCGAACTGGCGCATTTTCTTCTTGCCCGCCTTCTGTTTGTCCAGCAGCTTGCGCTTTCGCGTCGCGTCGCCGCCGTAGCATTTGGCGGTCACGTCCTTGCGCATGGCCGACAGGGTCTCGCGGGCGATGACGCGGCCGCCGATGGCCGCCTGGATCGGGATCTTGAACATGTGGCGGGGGATCAGCTCTTTCAGCTTTTCGCACATGGCGCGGCCCCGGGTCTCGGCGCGGTCGCGGTGGACCATCATCGACAGGGCGTCGACGGGCTCGTCATTCACCAGCACCTGCATCTTGACGAGGGTGTCCTGGCGGTAGCCTTCCAGCTGGTAATCGAAGGAGGCATAGCCCTTGGTCACCGATTTCAGGCGGTCGTAGAAGTCGAAGACGACCTCGTTCAGGGGCAGGTCGTAGACCGCCATGGCGCGGGAGCCGGCGTAGGTCAGGTCCAACTGGATGCCGCGCCGGTCCTGGCAGAGTTTCAGCACGTCGCCGAGGTATTCGTCGGGCACCAGGATGGTGGCCTTGATGCGCGGCTCCTCGATGTGGTCGATGGTGGCCGGGTCGGGCATGTCGGCGGGGTTGTGCAACTCGCTCATTGCGCCGTCGCGGGTGTAGATGTGGTAGACCACCGAGGGCGCGGTGGTGATCAACTCGATGTCATATTCCCGCTCGATCCGGTCGCGGATGACTTCAAGGTGCAGAAGGCCGAGGAAGCCGCAGCGGAAGCCGAAGCCGAGGGCGGCGGAGGTCTCCATCTCGTAGCTGAAGGAGGCGTCGTTCAGGGCCAGTTTCTCGATCGCGGTGCGCAGGTCCTCGAATTCCGAGCTGTCCACCGGGAACAGGCCGCAGAAGACCACCGGTTGCGCCGGTTTGAAGCCGGGCAGGGCGGTGGCGCATTGCTTTTTCTCGTGGGTGATGGTGTCGCCGACGCGGGTGTCGCGCACCTGTTTGATCGAGGCGGTCAGGAAGCCGATCTCGCCCGGGCCCAGTTCGGCGATGTTCTGCATGGCGGGCTTGAAGACGCCCAGCCGGTCGATGCCATAGGTGCCCCCGGTGCGCATCATGCGGATGCGGTCGCCCTTCTTGATGACCCCGTCGATGACGCGGATGATGACGACAACGCCGAGGTAGGCGTCGTAATAGCTGTCCACCAGCATCGCCTTCAGCGGCGCGTCGCGGTCGCCCTTGGGGGCGGGCAGGCGCTGGACGATGGCTTCCAGAACGTCGGGGATGCCGAGGCCGGTTTTGGCCGAGATTTCCACCGCGTCATGGGCCTCGATCCCGATGACGTCCTCGATCTGCTCGCGCACGCGGTCGGGTTCGGCCGCCGGCAGGTCGACCTTGTTGAGCACCGGCACGATCTCGTGATCCGCCTCGATCGCCTGATAGACATTGGCCAGCGTCTGCGCCTCGACCCCTTGCGAGGCATCCACCACCAGCAGAGAGCCTTCGACGGCCCGCATCGAGCGGCTGACCTCATAGCCGAAATCCACATGGCCCGGCGTGTCGATCAGGTTCAGAACATAGGTCTGGCCGTCCTGCGCCGGGTATTCGATGCGCACGGTGTTGGCCTTGATGGTGATGCCGCGCTCGCGCTCGATATCCATGCTGTCGAGAAGCTGCTCCTGCATGTCGCGTTCGGCCACCGTGCCGGTCATCTGGATGAGCCGGTCGGCAAGGGTCGATTTGCCGTGGTCGATATGGGCCACGATGGAGAAGTTGCGGATCTTTGAAAGCTCGGTCATCGGCGTCGGGTCAGTCCTGAGAGGGGGTGCGGAGGCTGCGCCCGCAAATCTGCCCTGACATAGCCGATCTGGCGGGAGATTCCAGAGGGAACAGGTTGTGGGGGTGTGAGGGATGGAAGGCCGCCTCCGGCCCTGAGCTGCCGTTGGACCCGATGCTTCATGTTATGGTGCAGCATTCCAGAAAACTACCTCGCAATTTACTTTCCAGTGTCTCCCGATGGCTTTAGGTTTCGTGCCAAGCTTCAGAAGAGGGTGAATGGTAGTGGACGAAAAAGACATTCTAGGGCGAGCATTCGGACCCTATCAGTTTTTCAAGCAGCGAGAACGAGAGTTAGCGCAAGAAGCAAAGAAGAATGGCAACAGTCTTCCCAGACACCAAGTCTGGCGGCGTGAATATTACAACTATCCATATTTGATTCTAGAGACAGACGAACACATTATTGAACGCTTCTCTGACCTAATATCGAACATTGTCGATATTTCGACTGACTGCAAAATAGTTCCCACGCCAGGTATGGAAAACGGCGCTCGGTTCATGCGGTTCTTTACTGAGATTATTGAAGAAACTAACTGGCGAGGCGCTCTAATGCCTGATGTAATAAGAAAATCCACCTATCCAATAGGTGCATACTTCAGAGACGGGATTCCTCTCGGATGCAGGATGTTCGGGGACAGAAGGCATATCCCCGGAAAGTGGATCGTTAAATACTCGAAAGCGGTGTATGTGAAGGACATGTTGAAATTTGGTAGGTTCCGAATTTCACCTGCGAGTGAATATTCAAAGGGTAGTTACATCAAAGCTATCAAGGACCTTGAGACCGCGCGACCATACAAGTTGAAGGCTCTTTCCGATCTATTGAAAGGAGGGGACATCGTCGAAGCGCGAGGGATGACGATGAAGATTCAGAATGGCTTCATCCCAATGGAATTTATGGTTGACGATTACTTTTTGTTCTCAAGCTGCAAAGAAATAGACAGGCGAATGCCGACAGACTTTGAGGCAGACGCTGCTCTGATTGTAAAAAACAGGTCTGAGTTTGTGAAACGATTAAAGAGGGCAATGTTGGAACAGTTTCCGACGTGGCAGTTTTTAGAAGGTGAAGTATATTATTACGATCCTTACAACGATATCCCTGGAGGCCAGAACCAAGAGTTTTGGAAACACTTTTCTTATTCATACCAAAAGGAACACCGCTGTGTCCTTCGCCCAAGACGGCAGCATTTCGGGGAGTTGGCCCCGTTCTTTGTAGAACTTGGGCCTCTCGGGGACATCGCTGAAGCAATCTATGCTGAATAAAGTGGCTAAGGTCCGCTTTCCGCCAACACCGACCGATCACAATGCCCACCGATCCGCAGCGTTGGTTGTGGTCACACGCCTGCATACATACCCCAAATCCCAAGGGCTGCACCTGCCCGAGGCGGGGGCTGCCCGGCGGTGCCGCCGGGCCTGCCGGTTGTGCGAAGTGGACCGTGAACCTGGGGCTGCCGCCTTGGTGTGCGCCTCGGCGCTTGGAACCCGCGCGCATCCTCGGGATGCGGGCGGGACAGGGGGCTGCGCGGGCGCGATCGCTCTGAAACCTGCCCGACACGCCGCGCCCTGTTTACTTTTCAAATCACTTGTGGCGGACTCGGCTGACGCTTCGTCATCAGAACAGGATATTGAAAGATGTTGTCATTTTACCGGATCGGAATTGCAGGGGCGCTTGTAGCGGCTGTTGCGGGCTGCGAGAACCAGCAGCAGACCGGCGCGCTGATTGGCGGTGTGTCGGGGGCAAGCCTTGGGGCTCTGCTGGGCGATGCGGTGGGCGGCGACAACCAGTCTCGGGCCATCGGGGCCACCTTCGGGGCGCTGGCCGGGGCCCAGATCGGCGGGCAGATCGGCGCGCGGCTGGACGAACGCGACCGGCAGCAGGCGGCGGCAGCCACGCAGGCGGCGCTCAGCCTGCAGGAGGCGCGCGCCGGACAGGCCGCCGCCGAAGCCCGCGCCGCGCGCGCCGAGGCGGACGCGGCACGGGCCAGGGCCGACGCCGCGCGGGCGCAGAAATCCGCGCAGGAAGCGGCCGCCGCCGAACGCGCCGCCAAGCAGGCCAGCGACCGCGCCAAGCAGTTGGAAAGCCAAAGTGCCGCGGCCCCGGCCAAGACCACCTGGAAAAGCAGCAGCGGCACGGGGGCCAGCGGCGGCTCTCAGGTCACGTCAGGGGCCGGCGACAATTGCTACATGGTGCGCGAAGTGGCGGTTGTGCCGGGCAAGGGCGAGATCGTGCAGAACCAGCGCTATTGCAAACAGGGCGGCGGATGGCGCGCGGTCTGATCCAGCAGTTTGCCGCCGTCGCGCTGCTTGTGGCCGGTCTGGGTGCGGGACCGGCGGCGGCGCTGGAGTTCGAGCGCCGTCAGGTCGGCGGCGGCGTGCGGATCCTGTATCTCGACGGGTCGTTCAGCTCGGGCGACGACGACCGTTTCGCAACCGAGTTGAGCAAGGGGCCCGTCGACGAGGTCTGGTTCGATTCCGGCGGCGGGTCGGTCGACGCGGGGCAGGGGATCGGCCGGCTGATGCGGCAACGCGGGCTGATCGGGCGGGTGCCGGACGGCGCCATCTGCGCCAGCGCCTGTGTGGACGCGTTCCTGGGCGCCCCGGTCCGCTTCGTGGATTCGCCGCTTTCCGTCGGCGTGCACATGTTTTCCGTCTTTCGGTCCGACAAGCTGAAGAAGAAATACGAAGAGCAGGTGGCCCAGGGAAAGGTGACCGAGGTCATCTTCCAGATGGAAAACTACGCGGCGTCCGCGACCGCGCGCTGGATCGACTACATGATGGAAATGGGCGTGGCGCCATCGCTGATCTCTTTCACCGTAAAGGTTCCGCATGTGTGCATCTACTGGCTGACGGCTCAGGAAATGCTGCACTACAATGTGGTGAACACGGGCGGCGGCCCTCGCCCCGGTTTCAAGCCCGGTCATGGCAAGGTCGAACATGCCACCGAGGATCGGGCCTGCAAGTACGCCAAGTAGGTGGGTGTCATTAGTGGCTTGTTTTCCCACCCCAAGCATTGGCCGCCCCTGACCGCACCACCAGGGTAGACCTGTGCGGTTTCTGTCCCTAATCATTGAGGAAAGGCCCGCGCAGACAGGGCCGGGATCAGGGGGGCAGGCATGGTCGGAACGGTCATCACGGTGGCGCAGCAGAAGGGCGGGTCGGGCAAGACCACGCTGGCGGCCAATCTGGCCATTGCGCTGGTGGGGCGCGGGCACAGCGTGGCGGTGATCGACACCGATCCGCAGGGTTCGCTGGGCCGCTGGTTCATGACCCGGCGCGAGGCGATGGGCGGCGAGGCGGGGCTGGATTTTGGCACCGCCAGTGCCTGGGGCGTCGGGTACGAAGCCGAGAAAATGCGCGACCGCAACGATTTCGTCATCATCGACACACCCCCCAAGATCGACAGCGATCTGCGCCCGGCGCTGCGCGAAAGCGATCTGGTGCTGGTGCCGGTGGCAACCAGCCATGTGGACCTGTGGGCGACCGAAAGCATTCTCGAACTGGCCGAACGGGTGGACCGCCCTGTGATGCTGGTGCTGAACCGCGCCGCCGCGCGGGCGCGGTTGACGGCAGAGGTTTCGGAAGAGTTGAGCGCCCTGTCGGCGCCGCGCGCCGAAACCGTCATCGCCAACCGGGTGATCTTTGCCGAGGTTCTGGGCGAAGGCACCGGCGTGACCGAGAAGACGGCCTCTGGCCCCGCCGCACAGGAAATTCAGGCGCTTCTGGACGAGATCGGGGCGATGTTGCAGGGCTGAGACCCGGCCTCGCTACGGCCCCAGCGCACCCGCGCCCAAAGCCGTTCGTGCAACACGTAGCACACCGTACCAACCCCGGCACCGATCAGCGCGATGGTGCCGCCAGCCGCGACAGAGCCAGTGATGGCCAGACCGATCAGGGTCATGGACAGCAGGCCAAGACCTTGCCATGTCAGCGTTTTTGCAAGCGTGCGCAGGGGGGTGTCGGACACGGGGAACCTCATGAAGCAGAATACCGGGCCAGAGTAGCGCGCGGCAGTGCTGCCGGGAATTCTTGCGGTTGTCTGCAAAACCCTCAGGATGGGGATGGAAATCACCAAGGTTGAGGAAAATGGACAAACGTGACCGCGCCGCCCTGTTTCGCACCCGCCTGCAAGAGGCCATGGCGCGCGACGGTCTGAACCGATCGTCGCTGGCGCGGGCGGTCGCGGCGGATCGCTCCACCATCGGGCAATTGTTGCAAGAGGGGGAGGCGCGCTTGCCCTCGGGCGCGTTGCTGGCCGATCTTGCGGCGGTGCTGCGGGTCAGTTGCGACTGGCTGCTGGGGCTCAGCGATCATCCCGAACGCCCCGGGGATCTGCTGGATGCGGCGATGGCGATGACCGGGGCGGAACGCTCGGTCGCGGACGATCAGATCATGGCGTGGCATCGCGAGGCGCGCGGCTTCAAGATCCGCCATGTGCCCGCCACCCTGCCGGACATGCTCAAGACCGAAGCCGTGTTGCGGTGGGAGTACGACACCCAGATGGGAAAGACCCCGGAGCAGGCGGTGCAGATCGCCTCGGAGTTCCTGACCTGGGCCGAGGAGACCGGCTCGGACTATGAGATCGCGATCCCCGAGCACGAGTTGCGCAGTCTGGCCAGCGGCACCGGCTATTACGCGGGGCTGGCGCCAGACCTGCGCCGTGACTTGCTGGCGCATATGGCGGATCGCTGCGACACGCTGTTTCCGTCGCTGCGGGTGTATCTTTTCGATGCCCGCCGGGTGTTCAGTGCACCGATGACCATATTCGGCCCGCATCTGGCGGTGCTCTATGTGGGCCGGTTCTATCTGGCGTTCCGCGAACGGCAACGGATGCGCAGCCTGACCCGGCATTTCGACTGGCTGGTCCGCGAGGCGGTGGTCGATGCCCGTGGCTTTGCCGCAGTGGCACGACAGTTGTCGGCAGAGGTCTGAAGCCGCTTGCGGCCCAACCCGTCGCGCCGCAGGATGCGGCAGTTCCCTGTATCGCTGTGCGAGGTGTCATGCCCCAGACCGTTCCCGGCCCCGATGGCCACCCACGCTGCGGCTGGTGCGGCACGGTGGCCGAGTTCTTTCCCTATCATGACCGCGAATGGGGCTTTCCGGTGGTCGAGGATCGGCGGTTGTTCGAAAAGCTGTGCCTGGAAAGCTTCCAGTCGGGGCTGAGCTGGCGCACCATCCTGAACAAGCGCGAGAATTTCCGCGCCGCCTTCGACGGGTTCGACTTTCACCAGATGGCCGATTATGGCCCCGCCGAGATCGAACGCCTGTTGGACAACGCGGGCATCATCCGCCATCGCGGCAAGATCGAGGCGGTCATCAACAATGCCGCCCGCGCCTGCGAGATGGTGGCTGCCGAGGGCAGTCTTGCCGCGTTCTTCTGGCGGTTCGAGCCGCCCCGCGCCGAGGTCTGGCCGCCGCAATCGGTGACCACCTGTCCGGCATCGGTGGCGCTGTCGAAGGCACTGAAGGCGCGCGGCTGGAAGTTCGTCGGCCCGACCACCGCCTTTGCCTTCATGCAGGCGATGGGGCTGGTCAACGATCATCTGGAAGCTTGTGTCACGCGGGCCGAGGTGACGGCGGCGCGGGACAGGTTCACCCCGCCCGAATAGGATGCTGCCGGGCCGAAGGTCCGGGTGCCGGGACTATTCGAATGGATAGGCCAACAATACCTAAGCGCGATTGAATGGCATGCCCCAATTCGCATCTAGGTTAGAGATTGACCCAAGGACAATTTCATGCCGCATTCGATGCAACTGACCTGTCTGAGCTGCAGCCATCTCAACAGGCTGTCCACCGCAGCCCTGAACCGTGCCCCCAGCTGCATCCTGTGCGGTGACATGCTGATGCCCGATGGCGTGCGCGAGGTTGATCTGAGCACGCTGGAGCGGGCCGTGCGCCGCGACACCCTGCCGATCGTGGTCGATTTCTGGGCACCCTGGTGCCGCCCCTGCGCGACGATGCAGACGCAATTCGCCTCGGCTGCGCAAGCGGTGCACGGGCGGGTGCGGATGGTGCGGCTGAACACCGAGGCCAGCCCCGCCACGGAATGGCGGTTTCGTATCCAGGGTCTGCCAACAATGATTGCGTTCCACGGTGGCCGCGAGGCGGCCCGCCATGTCGGCGCGGAGCCGTCCGAGCGGATCGCGGCCTGGGTCGGGGCGCTCTGACCATGCATCCGCCGCTTCGCGCTCTGCAGGGGCTGGACGCTGTGGCGCTGCCACGGTAACCCGACGCAACGGCCCACACAGATCCCGGAGGACCCCATGAGTCGCATCGTCTATGTCAACGGCGAATACCTGCCTGAAGAGGACGCGAAAATCTCGGTTTTCGACCGGGGGTTCCTGTTCGCGGACGGGGTGTATGAAGTCACCTCGGTGCTGAATGGCAAGCTGGTGGATTTCGATGGCCACGCCAGGCGGCTGCAACGCTCGCTGGACGAGTTGGACATGCCCAATCCCGTCACCACCGAAGAACTGCTTGAGATCAATCGCGAGCTGATCGCCCGCAATGGTCTGGACGAGGGCGGCGTCTATCTGCAGATCACCCGTGGCGCCGCGGATCGCGATTTCGCCTATCCCGCCGATCCGAAGCCGACCATCGTGCTGTTCACGCTGGTGATGAACATCTCGGGCTCGCCCAAGGCCGAAACCGGCCTAAAGGTGATCTCGATCGAGGACCAGCGCTGGGGCCGCCGCGACATCAAGACCGTGCAGCTTCTGTACCCGTCGATGGGCAAGATGATGGCCAAGGCCGCCGGGGCCGATGATGCCTGGATGGTGGAAGAGGGCGTGGTGACCGAGGGCACCTCGAACAACGCCTATATCGTCACCAAAGACGGCAAGATCGTCACCCGGCAACTCTCCAACGCCATCCTGCACGGCATCACCCGCGCCGCCGTTCTGCGCATGGCCGAAGAGGCCCAGATGGTGGTTGAGGAACGCCCCTTCACCATCGAGGAAGCCCAGAACGCCGCCGAAGCCTTCATCACCTCGGCCACGACCTTCGTGACGCCGGTGGTCGAGATCGACGGCGCCGCGCTGGGCGATGGCGCGCCGGGGCCGATCGCGAAGCGCCTGCGCGATATCTACATGGACGAAGCGCGCGCCAAGGCGATCTGAGCGCAGCGCCAAGCGTCCTTGCACGCCCTTCAGCCGGGAGAACCGACAGATGACCGTCTATTTCATTGGCGCGGGGCCGGGCGATCCCGAGCTGCTGACGCTGAAGGCGCAACGCCTGATCGCCGCCTGCCCGGTATGCCTCTACGCGGGCTCTCTGGTGCCGGCCGAGGTGGTGGCCAATGCCCCCAAGGGCGCGCGGGTTCTGGACACCGCGCCGATGACGCTGGACGACACCCATGCCGAGATCGTCGCGGCCCATGAAAAGGGTCAGGACGTGGCGCGGGTGCATTCCGGCGATCCGTCGCTTTATGGGGCGATTGCCGAACAGATCCGGCGGCTGCGCGCCGATGGCATCGACTATCAGGTGATCCCCGGTGTGCCCGCCTATGCCGCTGCGGCCGCGGCGCTGGGGCAGGAGTTGACGGTGCCGGAGGTGGCGCAATCCATCGTGCTGACCCGGGTGTCGATGAAATCGACCTCGATGCCACCGCGCGAAACGCTGGAGAATTTCGCCCGCACCGGCGCGACGCTGGCCATTCATCTGGGCGTGCGTGCCCTGCGCGAGATCGAACGGGTGCTGACGCCGCACTACGGGTCTGATTGCCCGGTGGTCGTGGCCTATCGCGTCGGCTGGCCCGACCAGATGTTCATTCGCGGCACGCTGGCGGACATCCAGCAGAAGGTGCGCGCCGAGAAGATCACCCGCACCGCGCTGATCATGGTCGGCCCGGTGCTGGGCGAGGTCGCCGATTTCAAGGACAGCGCCCTGTATGATCCGGACGTGCCGCATGTGCTGCGGCCGCGGGTCCGGACGCCGGGGGCGGCCTGATGAAGGCGGTGCTGGCAGCGGCGGCGCTGGCCTCGGCTTTGCTTGGCGGGGGGGCGGCGCGAGCGGATTCCGCGGATTCGGCTGTTGCGGCCTTCGTCGAGGCCAATCTCATCAGCATTTTCTACCACGAGATCGGTCATGCCCTGATCGATCAGTTGGCGCTGCCGATCTTCGGGCAAGAGGAAGATGCGGCCGATGTGTTCTCGATCCTGATGATCGACGCGCTGTTCGAGGAAGACAGCGCCCAGGCCATCGCCTATGACGCGGCGCTGGGGTTCCTGGCCGAGGCGGAACTGCGCGACGCGACCGGCGACGATATCGCCTGGTGGGATGTCCACGGGGTGGATGAGCAAAGATTCTACACCACCACCTGCCTGTTCTACGGCGCCAATCCAGAGGTGCGCGACGATCTGGCCCGCGATCTGGCTCTGCCGGAAGAACGAGCCGAATATTGCGTGGAAGAGTTCGACATGGCCGCCGAAAGCTGGGGCGTCGCGCTGGAGGAAATCGCCGACGGACCGGGGCAACTGCAGCTGCATATCGAGGACGGCAGCGAGGGCTGGATGGCAGAGGTCATCGGCTCCGAGGTTGCGGAATTCAACGCGCTGTTCGGGTTGAAGCAGGATATCGACGTCTGGGTCATGGTCTGCGAAGAGGCCAATGCCTTCTACGATCCCGACACCATCGAATTGATCTTCTGTGTCGAATTCATCCCCCATCTGGAGGAACTGGCCGGGCATCTGTGACGCCCGGCGCAGCGCTCATTGCAGATCGGCAAAGGCCGCCTGCAGGCGTTCGACCGCTTCGACCACCCGCGCACGTTGGGTGCCGATGTTGAAGCGCAGGAAGCTCTCTCCGCCGGTGCCGAAGGTTGTGCCCTGATTGGCCGCGATGCGCGCCTGCTTGTAGACCCGGTCGGTGAACTCCGCGCGGCTCATGCCGGTGCCCGAGAAATCCACCCACGACAGATAGGTGGCCTGCATCGGCATTGACACCAGCCCCGGAATGGCGTTGACGCCGGCATCGAAAATGCGGCGGTTTTCATCAATATAAGGCACCAGCGCATCGACCCATGCCGCCCCTTCGGGGCTGTAGGCGGCGGTGATCATGTGTAGCCCGAAGGCGTTGGGCGACAGGCTGAGCGCCTTCTGACGGGCCTGGAAATCGGCGCGCAGCTTTGGATCGGCGATGATGACATTGCCGGTTTCGGCACCGGCGGTGTTGAAGGTCTTGGAGGCGGCGGTCAGCATCACCGTGCGCGCCTGAAGCCCGGGCGCGGCCAGCGGAAAGGCGACATGTTCGGCGCCGGGGAACACGAGGTCGTGGTGGATCTCGTCCGAGATCACCAGCAGGTCATGCTTTTCGGCAAAGGCAGCCACCTGCCGCAACTCGTCCCGCGTCCAGACCCGGCCACCGGGATTGTGCGGCGAGCACAGGATCAGCATCTTCTCGCGGCCAGTCAAAAGGGACTCGTAGGCGTCGAAGTCCATGACGTATTGGCCGTCTTCCTGGACCAGCGGGCATTCGGTGACCTGGCGTCCGGCAGCGGCGATGACGCGGGCGAAGGCGTGGTAGACCGGGGTGAACAGGATCACCGCGTCGCCCGGATCGCTCCAGACATCGACGCAGAGACCCACCGCGTTGCACAGACCATGGGTGGTCAGGATCGCCGCCGGATCGATGGACCAGCCGTGGCGGTTTTCCATCCACCAGCAGATGGCCGCACGATAGGCGCTGTCATCGGTGAAATAGCCAAACACGCCATGGTCGGCCATGCGCTGTACCGCGGCCTGGATCGGGTCGGCAGAGGCGAAATCCATGTCCGCAACCCACATCGCCAACCCGTCGTCGGGGGAGACGCCATAGGCGCTTTCCATCCCGTCCCATTTGGCGCAATGGGTGCCGCGGCGGTCAATCAGGGTGTCAAAGTGCGGGTCGAAGGCGTGGTCGTCTGGCATGGGATCCTCGGCGGTCGGGTGATGCGCGCAAGCTAGGGATCTGACGCGCGGGCGCAAGGGCGATTGCACGCCGGGGCACCTTGTCCTAAATGAGCGTCATGACCATCAAGCCGATCCTGATCCATCCCGACCCGCGCCTGAAAAAGCTGGCCGCCCCCGTGGCCGACCTGTCGGACGAGCTGCGCCAGCTGGCAGACGACATGCTGGAAACCATGTATGACGCGCCGGGCATCGGTCTGGCCGCGCCGCAGATCGGCCAGTTGACGCGGTTGATCGTGATGGATTGCGTCAAGGAAGAAGGTGCGGCACCGCAGCCCACGGTGATGTTCAATCCCGAGGTCCTGGCGGCCTCGGACGAGCTGAACACCTATGAGGAAGGCTGCCTGTCGATCCCCGAGCAATTCGCCGAAGTGACGCGGCCCGCCGAGGTCACCGTGCGCTGGATCGATCGCGACGGGGCCGAGCAGACCCGCGATTTCGGCGGGCTGTGGGCGACCTGCGTGCAGCACGAGATCGATCATCTGGATGGTAAGCTGTTCATCGACTATCTCAAGCCGCTGAAACGGCAATTGATCACCCGCAAGATGGTCAAGCTGAAGCGGGAACGCGCGCGGTTCTAGCGCCGTGGCGGCGGTCCGCGTCGGGCTGTGAGTATTTTTTCCAAGAAGAAATGGAGGGGCGCATGGCTGTCAGACCGTTCGTGATGTGGCCGGACAAGCGGTTGCGCACCCCTTGTGCCGATGTGCCCGAAGTGACCGAGGCGGTGCGCGCGATCTGGGCGGACATGGTGGAGACCATGGACGCCATGCCCGGGGTCGGGCTGGCGGCCTGCCAGATCGGGGTGATGCAGCGGCTGGCGGTGGTGGATGCCTCGGAAGCGCGCGGGCAGGCGGTGTGCATGGCCAACCCCGAAGTGCTGCACGCCAGCGTCGAGCCGCGTCAGCACGACGAGGCCAGCCCCAACCTGCCCGGTGTCTGGGCGACGATTTCGCGGCCGCGTGCGGTGACCGTGCGCTTCCTGAATGCCGAAGGCGCTGTCGAGGAACGCGATTTCGTGGGGCTTTGGGCGACTTCGGTCCAGCACCAGATCGATCACCTGGCGGGGCAAATGTATTTTGATCGGCTGAGCCGGACCAAACGGTCCATGCTGTTGAAACGCGCTGGCAAGCGCGCCGGATAGGAGACTGGGATGCGGGTGATCTTCATGGGAACGCCGGAGTTCTCGGTGCCGGTGCTGGAGGCGCTGGTGGAGGCCGGGCACGAGGTGGCCGCCGTCTATTGCCAGCCGCCGCGCCCGGCGGGCCGGGGCAAGAAGGATCGCCCCACGCCGGTCCATGCGCGGGCCGTGGAGATGGGGCTGGAGGTGCGCCATCCGGTCAGCCTGAAGGGGGGCGAGGCGCAGGCCGCGATTGCCGCGCTGAACGCCGATGTGGCGGTGGTGGTGGCCTACGGGCTGATCCTGCCGCAGGCGGTTCTGGACGCGCCCCGGCTGGGATGCCTGAACATCCATGCCTCGCTTTTGCCGCGCTGGCGCGGGGCCGCGCCGATCCATCGGGCGATCCTGTCGGGGGATGCCGAGACCGGTATCTGCATCATGCAGATGGATGCAGGGCTGGACACCGGCGCGGTGTTGTTGCGTGACGCCACCCCCATCGGCGCCGAGGAGACCACGGCGGATCTGCATGATCGACTGTCCGGGATGGGCGCGCGGCTGATCGTCGAGGCGCTGGAGCGTCTGCCGGACCTGGTCCCGGTACCGCAACCGGAAGCGGGGGTCACCTATGCCGCCAAGATCGACAAGGCCGAGGCGCGGATCGACTGGCACCGTCCGGCAGCAGAGGTGGATCAGCAGATCCGGGGGCTGTCGCCGTTTCCAGGTGCGTGGTGCGACGTCGCGGGCGCGCGGGTGAAATTGCTGCGCAGCCGGGTTGTCGCGGGGCAGGGCGCGCCGGGGCAGGTTCTGTCCGGATTCACCGTGGCCTGCGGCACCGGCGCCATCGAGGTGCTGGAAGCGCAGCGGCAGGGCAAGCGGGCGATGGTGGCCGATGAGTTCCTGCGCGGGGCGCCGTTGCCGGAGGTGCTGAGCTAGGGTCCTTTGGGGGCGCGCGGCTTGTAGGCCGGCAGGCGCCAGCCGAAGGCGATGGAGCCGGCCCGCAGCGCGAAGGTCACCACGGTGCAGGCCACCAGCGGTGCCCAGCCGGTGCCGCCCAGTTCCGCCGTCACCACCGAGGCCAGCGCCCCCGCGAAGGCGGCGGTCACATAGAGCTCTCCGGCCTTCAGGACCAGCGGCACCTCATTGCAGACCACGTCGCGCATCAACCCGCCCATGCAGCCGGTGGTGATGCCCATCAACAGCAGGATCAGCGTCGGCTGGCTGGTGGCCTTGGCCGCCGCGATGCCCGCCGAGACCGCCACCGACAGGGCCAGCGCATCCAGCCAGATCAGTACCTTGTATCGGCTTTCCAGCAGATGCGCGGTGAAGAACACCAGCACCGCCGCCGCACTTGCCACGAGGATCGGCCTTGGCGACGCGATCCAGAACACCGCGTCGTGTCCGATCAGCAGGTCGCGTACCGTGCCGCCGCCCACCGCTGTCAGGCAGGCGATGAAAAGGAACCCCACGATGTCGAGTTGCGCCCGGCTGGCCACCAGCGCGCCGGTCAGGGCAAATACCGCCACCGAGGCCAGGTCGAGCAGCGCCGGGGGCGTCACGTCCGGGCCTTCCGGGCCGGCTTGTAGGGCGCCATGCCTGCGCGGGCCAATTCGTCGGCGCGCTCGTTCTCGGGATGCCCGGCGTGGCCCTTGACCCATTCCCATGTCACGTCGTGACGGGTGCGGGCCTCGTCAAGGCGGCGCCAGAGGTCTTCGTTCTTCACCGGCTTGCGGGTCGAGGTCTTCCAGCCATTCTTCTTCCAGCCGAACATCCACTGGGTGATGCCGCCTTTCACATAGGCGCTGTCGGTGATCACCGTGACCTTCGACGGCCGCGACAGGGCTTCCAGCGCGTGGATCGCGGCCAGAAGCTCCATCCGGTTGTTGGTGGTGTCGGCCTCGCCGCCCGTCAGTTCACGCTCGCGCACCACCGTGTCGCCATCGCGGGCGATCAGCAGCGCGCCCCATCCGCCGGGGCCGGGATTGCCGGAACAGGCGCCGTCGGTATAGGCGAAGATCTCAGGCATGGGCGGTCACCATGATCCAGGGGGCAACGGTGCCATCGAGGCCTTCGTCGGCGCCATGGGCGATCTGGGACGGGGTAAACCCTGCGTCTGTCAGCAAGCCAGTCAATTCGGTCTCCGTCACATAGGTATAGCGACGGCCAAGCCGGTCGCGGGCCGTGGTGGTACCGGTTTTCATGGCAACAAGAAAGGGGCCTTGGGGCGGCAGGGCGGCGTGGATCGCGGCCAGGTGACGGGGCAGATCGGCGCGCGGGGCGTGCAACAGGCTGAAATGCGCCCAGACCGCATCGAACCGGCCCAGGTCGGGCACATGGTCAAAATCGCCTGGCAACACCGTCAGCCCGTGCCGTTCGTGGGCCACCCGCGCCATGCCTTCGGAGGGGTCCAGCGCCACCACGTCGTACCCCCGGTCGCGCATGCGGGCCGAGGCGGTGCCGACGCCGCAGCCCAGATCCAGAATGCGCCCGCCCGGAGCAACCTCGTCCAGAAAGGCATCGAGGCGCGGATAGGGTTTGTCCCAGGTAAAGCGGGTGCCGTAGTCTTCGGCCTTGTCGTCATAGACCGCCAGGGTTTCCGGGTCGGGCCCTCCGGTCAAAACAGCAGGCCCAGCGTCAGGCAGGCCAGAACCAGCGCGGACAGAAGGTTGCGCAGCCGGGTCCACCAGTCCGGCGTCAGCCCCCAGCGGGAAAACAGATGATCCAGCCCCAGCAGGCCCAGGTAGCCCGCGATCAGGAACCATGTGGCGCGTTCGGCCCCGCCGCCGACGAAGAAGAACGCCCAGAGCGCGGGCAGGGTGCTGAGGCCATAGCCCAGCATCGCCGTGCCGCCCTGCGCGCGGGTGGCAAACCCCCACAGCACGCCGGACATGAACGACAGGATGATGGTGCCGTAGAACACCAGCACGTATTGGCCCACGAAACGGGGCCCCAGCGCGGACTGGCCCCAGTCGAACAGCGCCGGGAAGATCTCGGTCAGCGCGCCCCAGGCAAAGGGCAGCACCCCGGCAAGCCCAAGGATCAGGGCAGAGCGGGGGATGGTGTTCATGCAGGTTCCCGCAGCACGCGCGGCACCTTGAACTCGACATCCTCGCGCGCCGTTTCCACCTGTTCGACGGTGACATCGAAACGGTCGCGGAAGGCGTCGATGACTTCGGTCACCAGTTCTTCGGGGGCCGAGGCCCCGGCGGTGATGGCCAGCGTGCGGATGCCGTCCAGCGCGCGCCAGTCGATGTCGCTGCCGCGCTGTACCAGTTGCGCATAGGCGCAGCCCGCGCGCGCGCCCACATCCACCAGCCGTCGCGAGTTGGAGGAATTCGGCGCCCCCACCACCAGCAGCGCATCGGCGCGCGGGGCGGCGGCCTTCACCGCCTCCTGCCGGTTGGTGGTGGCATAGCAGATGTCTTCCTTGTGCGGCCCGACGATGGCCGGGAACCGGGCGCGCAGGGCGGCGATGATGTCGACGGTGTCATCCACCGACAGTGTGGTCTGGGTCACGAAGGCCAATTGCGACGGGTCGCGCGGGGTCAC
Source organism: Meridianimarinicoccus sp. MJW13 (assembly GCF_014901205.1). Taxonomy (GTDB): domain Bacteria; phylum Pseudomonadota; class Alphaproteobacteria; order Rhodobacterales; family Rhodobacteraceae; genus Meridianimarinicoccus. The sequence continues at coordinate 322,303 of NZ_JACNMU010000005.1, read as the reverse complement.
ATGGGCGACCTGTTCGACGTTTTCCACCAGCAGTACCTCGCCGTCGGGCAGTTGGCCCATGGTGCCGATGGTCTCGGGATGGCCGGCGTGGCCGATCATGATGATCTGAAGGCCGGTCTCGGCGTGGCGGGCGGCTTCGATATGCACTTTGCTGACCAGCGGACAGGTGGCATCCACGAAGATCATCTCGCGCTTGGCGGCGGCGGCGGGCACCGATTTCGGCACGCCATGGGCCGAGAAGATCACCGGGCGGTCGTCGGGACAGTCGTCCAGTTCTTCCACGAAGACCGCGCCCTTGGCCCGCAGCCCGTCGACCACGTATTTGTTGTGCACGATCTCGTGGCGCACGTAGACCGGCGCGCCCCATTTCTCCAACGCCATCTCGACGATCTTGATGGCGCGATCCACGCCCGCGCAGAAACCGCGCGGTGCGGCCAGAAGGATGGTCAGGGGGGGCTTGGTCATCGCGGACTCCGTTTTTCTTTCATGTAGGCCCCCGCGCCGCGCGCGTCCAGCACGACAGGTGCCGGGGCGGCGTGCGCGGGGGCCTGGAGGCAACTGGTTGTGATCCGGCGTGACTTGCGGAAACGGCCACAGGGGCAGAGCCTTGACCAAGGGGAAACTGGAGGATGACCGATGGCGACGATCAAGGTGATGACGGTGGCAGGGCTGGCAGTGCTGGGGCTGTCCGGCGGGGTCAGGGCGCAAGACTGCGATCCGGGGAAATCCGGCTATGACCTGACCGGCGAGGAAGCGGCGGAAGTCTATGACTGCATCGCCGAGGGGCTGAAGGCGGGCTATGACAGCGGCCCGAAACGTTGGATCCCGGCAGAGTTCGTGGCGGACTATCGCGGCTGGACTGCGGCGTCGGCCTTTCCCGCCGCGCCCGGAATGCACAGCGAGCGGTTCCTGCTGACTTTCGTCAACGACACCGGCGCTGAGGCCTACATGCAATATGCCGAAGATCCGGTGATCCCGGCGGGCACGGTGATTGCCAAGGAGAGCTTTTCGGTCAGCGAGGCGGGCAAGGTCACGCCCGGACCGCTGTTCCTGATGCAGAAGGTTGCGGCGGGCACCTCGCCTGAAACGCTGGACTGGTATTATATGGCCGTCGCGCCATCCGGGGCGCCCATGGGGCTGGACGTGATGACCGCCTGCAACGAATGCCACCTGGGCTATGACTTCCAGGGCGGGCTGGGCTACCCGGTGGAAGACGCGCGTATTTCCAATTGACCGAAGGGTGCGGCGGAACGAAAAAAAACGCCCGGTGCTGGTGCCGGGCGTTTTTCTGGTCAGGGGGCGGGATCAGGCGTCTTCGGATTGGGCCGCGTCCTGAAAGCCGGTTTCCCGAGGCTCGCGCGGGGGGCGGCCGATCACATCCTTCAACTCGTCCAGTTCGATGAAATTGTCGGCCTGGCGGCGCAGATCGTCCGAGATCATCGGCGGCTGCGAACGGATCGTCGACACGACCGACACTCGCACGCCCTTGCGCTGCAGGGCCTCGACCAGCGGCCGGAAATCGCCATCGCCGGAAAACAGCACGATGTGATCCACATGCGGGGCCAGTTCCAGGGCATCGACGGTCAGTTCGATGTCCATGTTGCCCTTGACCTTCCGGCGCCCCATCGAGTCGGTGTACTCCTTGGCGGGCTTGGTCACCATGGAGAAGCCATTGTAGTGCAGCCAGTCTACCAGCGGGCGGATCGGCGAGTATTCGTCGTTTTCCAGAAGCGCGGTATAGTAGAAAGCTCTCAGAAGCTTGCCACGGCGCATGAATTCCTGCCGCAGCAGCTTGTAGTCGATGTCGAAGCCCAAGGACTTGGCAGCGGCGTACAAATTCGAACCATCAATGAACAAGGCAAGCCGTTCATCGCGATAGAACATAATAGTTCCTTCCCAAAATTGATGCGGAATGGCAGTTGCTGGTCGCCTGCCCGCATATTCTATAGTGACTTCGTTTGAGTAACAGGTGTCCGAAAGCACCCTTTGAACAGGTAGCGAAAAATGGTAGCGCCGCAAGTCGAACTTCACAATACCGTCATGAATATCTTCGTCGCTCTTGGTGCCAACCTGCCGTCGACCGCCGGTTCGCCACGGCGGACCTTGCAGGCGGCCTTGCGGGAAATTGACAGTGGTTTCACGCAATTAGAGGCGCTAAGTGATTGTTATCAAACTCCGTGCTTCCCAGATGGGGCTGGTCCGGACTATGTCAATGCTGTCGCAAAAGTGAATTCCCGCTTGAGCGCAAACTCGCTTATGGCGCGACTGCACGAGATTGAATCCCGTTATGGTCGAACGCGCGATGAGCGCTGGGGTGCGCGGGGTATCGATCTTGATCTACTTGCATATGACGACAGTATTCTACCGGATCGCGCCACCTTTGAGCACTGGTCGGGCCTGTCGCCGGACCTGCAGGCGCAGGCCGCGCCCGATCGTCTGGTGCTGCCGCATCCGCGCATCCAGGATCGCGGCTTTGTTCTGGTGCCGATGCACGACATTGCGCCTGACTGGCAACACCCGGTTCTGGGCCGCAGCGTGGCCCGGATGCTGTCCGATCTGGGCCCGCAGGGCAGGGCCGGGATCACGCCGATCGGCTGGACAGACTGACCGTTCCTTTGCGCTTGCAACCCCTTGCGATCTTGCATAGGTTACAGGCTTGCCGAAATGCCCCCGAGGAGATTCCGATGGCTCGCGTCACTGTCGAAGACTGCGTTGACAAAGTTCCCAACCGGTTCGAACTGGTCATGCTCGCCGCGCATCGCGCCCGCGAAATCGCCAGCGGCGCACCGCTGACCGTCGATCGGGACAACGACAAGAACCCGGTGGTCAGCCTGCGCGAAATCGCCGAGGAAACCCAGAATACCGACGATCTGCGCGAGCGGATGATCGAAAGCCATCAGACCCAGATCGAGGTCGATGAGCCGGAAGACGATCAGATGTCGCTGCTGATGGGGGTCGAAGCCGACAAACCCGCAGAAGAAGACATGTCGGAAGAAAAGCTTCTGCGCGCGCTGATGCAGGCGCAGGAAAACGGCTGACACTTACAACAGGACACCGCGCGTCGTGCAGGAAAGTCTGATCCCGGTCGACGATCTTGTCGCGCGTGTCAAGGAATACAATCCGCGGACGGATGAAGCCAAGCTGCGTCTGGCCTATGATTATGCGCGCAAGGTGCATGAAGGGCAGTTCCGCCGCTCGGGCGAACCCTATATCGTGCACCCGGTCGCCGTCGCCGACATGCTGGCGCGTCAGCATCTGGACGACAGCACCATCATCACCGCCATCCTGCACGACACGGTCGAGGATACCGAGGCCACCCACGGCGACATCACCCGTCTGTTCGGGGCCGAGGTTGCCGAGCTGGTCGATGGCGTCACCAAGCTGACCAACCTGCAGCTCAGTTCCACCGAGACCAAGCAGGCCGAAAACTTCCGCAAGCTGTTCATGGCGACGTCCAAGGATCTGCGCGTGGTGCTGGTCAAGATGTTCGACCGCCTGCACAACATGCGCACCATCAAGTCGCTGCCGCCGGAAAAGCAGGCGCGCAAAGCCCGCGAGACCATGGACATCTATGCGCCGCTGGCCGGCCGCATGGGAATGCAGGGGATGCGGGACGAGCTTGAGGATCTGGCCTTCCAGGTGCTCAACCCCGAACAGCGGACCGCCATCATCCGCCGCTTTCTGAAGCTGCGCGAGAAAGCCGGCAATGTCATCGAGAAGATCTACGAGGACATGGTTGCCGAACTGACCGAATACGGCATCGAGGCCGAGGTCATCGGCCGCGCCAAGAAGCCCTATTCGATCTGGCGCAAGATGGAGCAGAAGGAAATCGGCTTCTCGCGCCTGTCCGACATCTATGGCTTCCGCGTGATCACCAGCAACGAGATGGATTGCTACCGCGTGCTGGGCGCGATCCACCATCGCTGGCGCGCGGTGCCGACCCGGTTCAAGGACTATATCAGCCAGCCCAAGCAGAACGGCTATCGCAGTCTGCACACCACGGTGCTGGGCCGCGACGGCAAGCGGGTCGAGGTGCAGATCCGCACCCGCGCGATGCACGATGTGGCCGAGGCCGGGGTCGCGGCCCATTGGGCCTACAAGGATGGCCAGCGCGCCGAGAACCCCTTTGCCGTCGATCCGCAGTCGTGGATCGCGCAACTGGCCGAACATTTCGAAGCCTCCGCCGACGATGACGAGTTCTTCGAGGCGGTGAAGCTTGAGATGTACCCCGACAAGGTGTTCTGCTTCACGCCCAAGGGCGATGTGGTGAAACTGCCGCGCGGGGCGACGCCGCTGGATTTCGCCTTTGCCATCCACACCCGCATCGGTTCGGCCTGTGTCGGTGCCAAGGTCGATGGCCAGCGGGTGCCGCTGTGGACCCAGTTGCGCAACGGCCAGTCGATCGAGATCATCACCGCCGAGGGCCAGAGCCCGCAAGCCACCTGGATCGACATCGCCGTCACCGGCAAGGCCAAATCCGCCATCCGCCGGGCGCTGCGCGCCGAGAACCGGTCGCGCTTTGTCAAGCTGGGCCGCGAACTGGCCCGCGTGGCCTTCGAACAGGTCGACAAGCGGGTTACCGAAAAGGCCCTGACCACCGCCGCGCAGCGGCTGGGACTGGGGCGCGATAGCGAAGAGCTTCTGGCGCGTCTGGGCAGCGGCGAGATCGTCGCCCGCCGCGTCGTCGAAATCCTCTATCCCGAGTTGAGCGAATATCGCGGCGACGAGATCGAGACCCGGCGCGCGGTCATCGGTCTCAGCCCGGACCAGAACTGGGATCGCGGCCCCTGCTGCCAACCGGTGCCCGGCGAACGCATCGTCGGCATCACGCGGCCGGGCCGGGGCGTCGTCGTCCATGCCATCGACTGCCCCTGTCTGGTGGAATTCGAGGACGAGATGGATCGCTGGATCGACCTGCGCTGGCACAGCGGCCCCCATGCGGCGGTACACCCGTCGGCCTTCGACGTCACGCTCAGCAATGATGCCGGGGTTCTGGGACGGATCTGCACCTTGATCGGCGAACAGAAAGCCAACATCTCGAATCTCGTTTTCGTAGACCGAAAGCCGGACTACTATCGGATGCGGATGGAGGTGGAACTCAGCGATACCGAACATCTGCACAGGGTCATGACCGCGCTGGAGGCAGAAAGCAACGTCGCGGCCATCACCCGGTATCGCGCAGGGATCGATGCGTGACCATCTGAGACGATTGGGGAGAGCCGTCTGTTGGTGTTCAAACGGCGGAACAAGCGAAGCATCTGGCGAATAGCCCAGGATTCGGTCTATCCCCGCGGGGGGTGGAGCCGGGCCATCAGCTATATCTCGCACCGCCTGCGCCGTCTTCCCGATCCGCCCGCCCGCATTGCCCGTGGCATTGCCGCCGGGGTCTTCGTCACCTTCACACCGTTCTTCGGCCTGCACATGTTCATCGCCGCCCTGCTGGCCTTTCTGCTGCGCGCCAATGTTCTGGCGGCGTTGCTGTCCACCTTCGTGGGCAACCCGCTGACCTTTCCACTGATCGCCGCCCTGTCGATCGAGACCGGAGAATTGCTCTTCGGGTCCGAATCCCGCGTGCCGCTGCCGCAGGTGCTGAAGACCTTCTCGCGCGCCTTTTCCGAACTGTGGACCAACCTGCGCCTTCTGGTCAGCGGGGGCGAACCGCATTGGGACCGGCTGATGCTGTTCTTCGAAGGTGTGTTCCTGCCCTATCTTGTGGGCGGGCTGATCCCCGGTCTGGTCGCAGCTCTGCTGGCCTATTTTCTGTCCCGCCCGGTGATCGCGGCTTATCAAAAACGCCGCGCCCGTCGCGTCTATGGCGTGCCGCGCCGGCAACTCTAGTCTTTCAGGCGCGGCTGATTTCCCTCAAAAGGGAACTCGACACAGAGGGAGGATCCCATGTCCCGGACCCCATTGCGCCTTGGCGTGAACATCGACCATGTGGCCACCGTGCGGAACGCGCGCGGCAGTGCCTATCCCGATCCGCTGCGGGCAGCACTTCTGGCGGAAGCGGCGGGCGCGGATGGCATCACCGCGCATCTGCGCGAGGATCGCCGCCATATTTCGGACGCCGACATTGCGGCGCTGGCCGATCGCCTGACCGTGCCGCTGAACTTCGAGATGGCCGCGACCGATGAAATGCAGGCCATCGCGCTGCGCCACAAGCCGCACGCGGTCTGCATCGTGCCCGAGAAGCGCGAAGAACGCACCACCGAGGGCGGGCTGGATGTGCGGCGCGAAGAGGCGCGGCTGGCCGCGTATATCGCGCCGCTGCGCGCTGTAGGCAGCCGGGTGTCGATCTTCATTGCCGCCGACGCCGCCCAGATCGAGGCCGCGCAGCGCATCGGCGCCGAAGTCATCGAACTGCACACCGGAGCCTATTGCGATTTTCACGCCGAAGGCCGGATTGCCGAACGCGACGCGGAACTGGCCCGCCTGACCGAGATGGCGACCTATGCCAAGGCGCAGGGGCTGGAGGTTCACGCCGGCCACGGGCTGACCTATGACACCGTGCAGCCCATCGCGGCGCTGCCCGAGGTGATGGAGCTCAACATCGGTCATTTCCTGATCGGAGAGGCCATCTTCCTGGGGCTGGAGCCGGCCATTCGCGAGATGCGCCGCCTGATGGACGCGGCGCGCTGACGTCCCGCAGTCCGGCGGTGGCGTCAGGTCAGGCGCGCGGGTGTGACTTTCGATAGACATCCATCAAGCGCGCCGCGTTGACCGCGGTATATGCCTCGGTGGTGTTCAACGAGGCATGGCCAAGCAATTCCTGGATGGTGCGCAGATCGCCGCCCTTGTTCAGCAGGTGGGTCGCGAAGGAATGGCGCAGCGCGTGCGGGGTCGCGGTGCTGGGCAGGCCCAGTTGCTGCCGCGCCGCGCGCACAGCTTTCTGGATGATCCCGGCAGACAGCGCGCCGCCGCGCACCCCACGGAACAGCGGTGCGTCGGGGGGCAGATCATGGGGGCAGAGCCGACGGTAGTGCTCCACCGCCTGACGCGCCACCGGCAGGACCGGCACCTGCCGTTCCTTGCGGCCCTTGCCGACGACGCGCAGCATCTCGGGCAGGGGGGCATCGCGGCCGGTCAGCGACAGGGCCTCGGAAATGCGCAGCCCGCAGCCGTACAGCAACGTCACCACCGCCACGTCACGGGCCGCCGCCCAGTCCTGCGGAGCCTGCAATTCCACCTGCGAGATCAGCGATTTGGCCGCATCCTCGACCAGCGGTCGCGGCAGTTTGCGGCGGTGCCGGGGGGATCGGGTGGACAGCACGTTGGACGGGTCGAACCCGTCCCGCTCCGCCCACCAGCCAAAGAAGCTTTTGACCGCTGACAGGGCGCGGGCCAGCGACCGGGCCGACAGGCCACGGGCGCGTTCATGGGCCATCCAGGCCCGCATGGCGGTCAGATCGGTGCCGCGCAGGGTGGCGGGACTGGCGGGCGCGCCGTGATAGCTGCCCATGAAGGCGGCAAATCCCAGCAGATCGCCCTGGTAGGCGGTGATCGTGGCCGGCGAGGCATCATCCAGCGCGCGCAGGCTGTCCAGCCATGTCGCGATGAGATCCGAAACGCCGGGGCTGATCAGGCTCACCCCAGCCAGCCCCGGACCAGACGCCCGCAGATCCGCGCAAACAGTTCCAGAAGGTCGGTGGCCTGTCCGGGTGCGAAATGTTCGGGCTCCTGCGCGCCCAGCACCAGCAGGCCGGGCACCCGGTCGGGACCGAGATCCAGCCAGACCAGCGCTTCGGAGCGGATGTCGGCGGCAGCCGTGCCATAGACCGACACCGCGCCTTGCGTCACCTGCCGCAGGATCACCGGGCGGTTGCGCATCCGGCGGCCCTCGGTGACGAAACTGTCCAGATAGCCCGGCGGCAGCAGGCTGAGCGTGCCGGTCAGCGGGTTGAGATCACTGTCAGGGGTGCGATCCTCGCTTTCCAGCGCCAGCCGCACCGCGCGCAGGCGCAGGGTTTCGGCGACGGTGGTGTCCAGCGTGCCGAGGAAGGCATCGAAGTCCAGCGGCTCGATCATGGCAAGGATGGCGCGATGCACCTGTGCCGTGGTGGCCACATTGTCATAGGCGGCGGTGATCACCGACTGATGGGTCTGTTCCAGCCGCGCCAGCCGGTCTTCCAGTCGCGAGATGGTCATGCCGCGCATGTCCACCACGTTGCCGCCACGGGCCTGATCCTCGGCCCGCAGCAACGCCTGCAGGATATGGGGATCGTTCAGGACGCGTTCGGGATCGGCCACGATAAGGTCGCGCAGCGCCGTTTCGGCGCTGGCCAGGGTGTCGGTGCTCATATGTCTGCCTCGTCTTGTTTTGCAGCAAGGTAGCACATCCCCAAATCCCCTGTCCCGCCTTTTCCCGGCATTCCGTCGGGCCTTGGTCCCTGGCGGGGGCCGCCGCGCCAATGTGGGCTTTCCGCGCCGCACGGGCGGGGCTAAGGAAAGGGCATGACGCGGCAAGACATCTTTCCCCCCGGCGCGCTGGTTTCGGTGCTGACGACCCAGCCGCTGGACCGGTTTCTGGACTACAAGGCGCCCGAGGGCGGCTGTAGCGTGGGCGATTTCGTCGAGGTGCCGCTGGGCCCGCGTCGGGTTCTGGGCGTGGTCTGGGGGCCGGGGCAGGGCGGCTATGATCTGGCAAAGGTGCGCCCGATCTTCGGTCGGCTGGACGTGGCGCCGATGACCGAGGACATGCAGACCTTCCTGACCCGCGCCGGCGACTATACCCTGACACCGATGCACGCGATGCTGTCGCTGGCCACCCGCGCGCCGGGGCTGGGGCATGCCGAAAGCCGCCGCAAGGTCTATCGGCTTGGCCATGGCGAACCGGACCGGATGACAGATGCCCGCGCGCGGGTGCTGGATGCGATGGAGGATTTCGGCGGGGCCGCCCTGACCCAGAGCGAGATTGCACAGGCCGCCGGCGTCAGCGGCTCGGTCATCAAGGGGCTGGTGAAACAAGGGGTTCTGGAAGAAACCGAAACCCCGCGCGACCTGCCCTATCCGGTGCTGGATCCCACCCGCCCCGGCAAGCCGCTGACCGGGGATCAGGCCGATGCCGCAGCAAAGCTGTCGGTCGGGCTGGCCGAGGCCGAATACGGTACGACGCTGCTGCAAGGGGTCACCGGCTCGGGCAAGACCGAGGTCTATCTGGAAGCCGTCGCCGCCTGTCTGAAAGCCGGGCGGCAGGCACTGGTGCTGCTGCCCGAGATTGCGCTGACCGCCGAATTCCTGACCCGCGTCGAGGACCGTTTCGGCGCCAGGCCCGCCGAATGGCATTCCGGCATCACCCAGACCGAGCGGCGACGCTGCTGGAAGATGGTCGGGCAGGGCGGCGCGCAACTGGTGGTGGGGGCGCGCTCGGCCCTGTTCCTGCCGTTCCGTGATCTGGGGCTGATCGTGGTCGATGAGGAACATGACACGTCTTACAAGCAAGAGGACGGCGCGATCTATTCGGCCCGTGACATGGCGGTGCTGCGGGCGGCGATCTGCGGGGCGCGCGTGGTGCTGGCCTCGGCCACGCCGTCGCTGGAAAGCTGGGTCAATGCCGAGACCGGCAAATACGACAAGCTGGTGCTGACGGCGCGCTACGGCGCCGCCGTGCTGCCCGAGATGGCGGCGATCGACATGCGGGCCGAGGATCTGGCGCCCTCCACATGGCTGTCGCCCAGCCTGCGGCAGGCGGTGCAGGCGCGGCTGGCGGCGGGGGAACAGGCGCTGCTGTTCCTGAACCGGCGCGGCTATGCCCCGGTGACCCTGTGCCGGGCCTGCGGCCAGCAGATCGGCTGCGAGCATTGCGACGCGCGCATGGTGGAACACCGCTTCCAGAAACGGCTGATCTGCCATCAATGCGGTGAAAGCCGTCCGCTGCCCGACGCCTGCCCGTCGTGCAATGTCGAGGGCAAGCTGGCGGCGGTGGGTCCGGGGGTCGAGCGGGTGGCCGAAGAGGCCATCGCGGCCTTTCCCGACGCCCGCGTCGCGGTGTTGTCGTCGGATCTGTATGGCTCGGCGCGGGCGCTGAAGGAACAGATCGGCGCCATCGCGGCGGGGGAGGCCGACGTCATCATCGGCACCCAGCTGGTGGCCAAGGGGCACAACTTTCCGCTGCTGACGCTGGTCGGGGTGATCGACGCCGACCTTGGCCTTCAGGGCTCGGACCTGCGCGCGGCGGAGCGGACGTTCCAGTTGATCCGGCAGGTGGCGGGCCGGGCCGGGCGGGCAGACCGGCCGGGGCAGGCGCTGTTGCAGACCTTCCAGCCCGAGCACCCGGTCATCAAGGCGATCCTGTCGGGCGCGGATGAGCCGTTCTGGCGGGCCGAGGCGGCGGAACGACAGGCCCTGTCCATGCCGCCGTTCGGGCGCATGGCGGGGATCGTGATCTCGGGCCCCGACCTGGCGCAGGTGTTCGACCTGGGCAACGCGCTGGCGCGGCAGAACGGGCCGCTGGCGGCCATCGGGGCGGAACTGTATGGGCCGGCGCCCGCGCCCATTGCCCGGATCCGGGGGCGGCACCGGGTGCGGCTGCTGGTCAAGGCGGCGCGCAGCGCGCCCTTGCAGGCGGCGGTGGCGCAATGGGCCGGACAGTTTCCGTTGAAGGGTGATCTGAGGCTGCGCATCGATATCGATCCGCAGAGCTTTCTGTGAGGGCAGGACGCCTCCGGCGGGGAGTATTTTCGCCAAGAAGAAGGCACGGAAGCGCCCGACGCGGGGGGCGGCCATGCGTTTGACCATCGTCCCCCTGTCCGAGGCGCATCTGTTGCCACGTTGGCGGCGGAGCGAGCACACGTCCCTGTGACCGGCGCCTGCTTGGCGGCGGGGGGCGGGCACCCTATTCTTACGGCTGATCCAAGGGAGGTCGCGATGATGAACCTGTTCCGCAAGAAGTCCGAGATGGTCAGCGCCGAGGCGGCATTGCCGGGGCGCGAGACGCCGATCCCCACCGCGCAGACCCATTTCCTGTCCGGCATTCCGCTGAAGGCGCCGGTGCCCGAGGGCATGGCCGAGGCGATGTTTGGCATGGGCTGTTTCTGGGGCGTCGAGCGTCTGTTCTGGCAGGCTGACGGCGTCTGGCTGACCATGGTCGGTTATGCGGGCGGCCACACGCCGAACCCGACCTACCAGGAAGTTTGCAGCGGCCAGACCGGCCACAACGAGGTGGTGCGGCTGATCTTTGATCCCGCCGTGATCAGCTATGAGGCGCTGCTTCAGGTGTTCTGGGAAGGCCACGATCCGACCCAGGGCATGCGGCAGGGCAATGACATGGGCACCCAGTATCGCTCGGGCATCTACACTTATGGCGCGGCCCAGCAAGCGGCGGCGGTGGCCAGTCGCGAAGCCGTGGCACCGCGGTTTGCCCAGGCCGGGTACGGGGCCGTGACCACCGAGATCCTGACCGCGCCCGTGTTCTATTATGCCGAGGACTATCACCAGCAATACCTGGCCAAGAACCCCGGTGGCTATTGCGGGCTGGGCGGCACCGGGGTTGCCTGCCCGATTGGCACGGGTGTCTGACGTCACGCCATTGGCGCGGGTCGCCGATGGCACCTGGTACAATGCGCTTGGCGAGGCCTTCGAGGCCCTGCGCCAGGAGGCGCGCCGGGCCTGCCACCAGCACGCCACCCTGGCGCCGGATGAACGCGGCGCCATGGCCCCTTGGTTGCGCGCGCTGTTCGCCGAGGTTGGTAAGAGGGTCTTCATCGAAGCCCCGTTTCATTGCTCGTACGGGCGCAACATCCATTTGGCCGATCGGGTCTACATGAACGCGGGCTGCACCATTCTGGACAGCGCGCCGGTGCGCATCGGCACAGGCACCATGCTGGGACCGGGGGTGCAGATCTACTGTGCCGAGCATCACCCCGATCCGACCCGCCGCCGCGAGGGGATCGAACGGGCCTTTCCCGTCACGCTGGGAGAAGATGTCTGGATCTGTGGCGGCGTGACCCTGCTGCCCGGTGTCACCGTGGGCGACGGTGCCGTCGTCGGTGCGGGCGCGGTCGTCACGCGCGATGTGGCGCCCGGCCAGCGGGTTGCAGGGGTACCGGCCCGCCCGCTATAGCCCCTCTGACCCCAACGCACCGGAGCGCCCCATGATCACCTATTCCGCCCTGACCACCCTGAAGGGCCGCGATGCCGCCCAGGCTCTGGGAGAGATGCTGGAAGACATCGACCCCATTCCCACTGGCGTCGGCGTGTTCGAAATGGAAGACGGCTCGGGCTTGTGGGAGGTCGGCGCCTATTTCCTGGAGGCCCCCGACGATGTGGCGCTGGCGCTGGCGGCCGCCGCCTTCGGGGCCCGGCCCTTCACCGTGTCGGAAGTGCCGGAAACCGACTGGGTGGCCAAGGTGAAGCGCGAGTTGGCACCGGTCGAGGCCGGGCGCTTTTTCGTGCACGGTTCGCATGATGCCGACAAGTTGCCCGAAGGCCGGATCGGCCTGTTGATCGAGGCCGCCATGGCCTTCGGCACCGGCCATCACGGCACCACGCTGGGCTGCCTCAAGGCGCTGGATCGCCTGCTGGAACAAGGTGTGACCTGCCAGAAGGTCGCCGATGTCGGCTGTGGCACCGCCGTTCTTGGCATGGCCGCGGCCCGGGTCTGGCCGATCACGGTGCTGGCTTCGGACATCGACGAAGTGGCGGTCGAGGTGGCGGCGGCGAACGTGGTGTCCAACGGGCTGGAAGGCCGGGTGATCTGCGTCGAGGCCGCCGGGTTCGATCATCCCGATCTGGCGGCAGAGGCACCCTTCGATCTGGTCTTTGCCAATATCCTGATGGGCCCGCTTCTGGCGCTTGCGCCGGACATGGGCGGCGCCGTGGCGCCGGGTGGCCATGCGATCCTGTCGGGCATCCTGAACGCGCAGGCCGATGCGGTGATCGAGGCCTATGAGGACGCAGGCTTTGCCCTGACCCAGCGCGACATCGAGTGCGATTGGACCACCCTGACCCTGCAACGCGCGGTGTAAGACAAAGAAAAAGGCCGCGAGGAGTTATCCCGCGGCCTGTCTCCGGCAATCAGTGTGGTGCAGCCGGTCACACATGGACGGTGTTCCGCGCGACCTTCTCGATATCGGCATAGGTCAGGCCCACATCGGCCAGTTCACGGTCCGTCAGTTGCATAAGGGCATTGCGGGTCTGGCGGGCTTGATTCCAGGCGTGGAAACGGGTCACCAGGTGTGTCGGCAGGGAAAAGATCGAACCGGAAACTTGCGGCAGGGCGTGTGCTTGTACGTAGGCCATGACAGACCATCCTTCTAGAGTTTTCAGAGTGGTGAGGTATTCATCGTTCTCGAGTCGCCAGATAGGAAAACTTGCGCACCCCGGCAACCGGCGCTTTGTGCATGCCCGTCATGCAGAAAAGGCAGGGCTGTTTCTGGCGCTAAGAGCATTGAAAACTGGCCCTAAATCCAGGTCTGGAAATGTCGTTTTCAGACCCGGTTTCCCGCCGGGATGTCGGTTTCAGACTGCGCCGGAAAGGTAACGTCGCGTCGAAGCCTGCGGGCAATCCGTTTTACAGATGTTCTTGTTTCGTGCTATGCGTGCCAAAATAACAACGAGCGGGCAGGCAGATGCGCATTCTGGGGATCGATCCGGGGCTGAGGCGACTCGGCTGGGGCGTCATCGACGTAGAGGGCACCAGGATTCGCCACGCGGCCAACGGCACGCTGGTTTCGGGCAAGGGCAGTCTGGCTGAACGCCTGTTGCGCCTGCACATCGATTTGACGGACATCCTGCTGCGCTATGCACCAACCCATGCGGCGGTCGAACAGACCTTCGTGAACCGCGATCCGGTGGGCACGCTGAAGCTGGGGCAGGCGCGGGGGATCGCGCTGCTGGTGCCGGCACAGGCGGGGCTGCCGATCGGCGAATACGCCCCCAACGCGGTGAAAAAGGCGGTGGTCGGGGTGGGGCACGCCCACAAGGACCAGATCGGCGCGATGATCCGCCTGCATTTTCCCGGCGTCGAACCCGAAGGCCCCGATGCCGCCGATGCGCTGGCCATCGCGCTGTGTCACGCCCATCACCTGCAATCGGCAGGCCGGCTCGAGGCCGCGCTGCGCAAGGCCTCCGCATGATCGGGCGGCTGTCGGGGCAACTGGCCTATCGCGGCAACGATCACGTGATGATCGACGTCGGCGGGGTGGGCTACCTGGTCTATTGTTCGGATCGCACGCTGGCGACGCTGCCCGCACGGGGGGCCTTCGTGTCGCTCTACACCGATCTTCTGGTGCGCGAGGATCTGCTGCAGCTTTTCGGCTTTGAAAGCCTGGTGGAAAAGGAATGGTACCGCTTGCTGCTGACGGTGCAGGGAGTGGGTGCCAAGGCGGCGCTGGCGATCCTCGGCACTCTGGGGCCTGACGGGGTCAGCCGGGCCATCGCGCTTGGGGATGCGGCGGCGGTCAAGGCCGCCCCCGGCGTTGGCCCGAAGATCGCGCAACGGGTGGTGAACGAGTTGAAGGACAAGGCCCCTTCGGTGATGGCGATGAGCGGCGCCGGCGCCCAGCCCGCCACCACGCCCTCCACGGCAGACACGGCAGTGCTAGAAACCCCCGCGCCCGCAGCCCCCGCGCCGTCCATCGACGCTTCCGCCCAGGCCGACGCACTCTCGGCGCTGACCAACCTCGGCTATGGCCCGTCCGAAGCCGCCTCCGCCGTGGCCCAGGCCAGTGGCGAGGCGCCCGATGCCGATACCACCGCCCTGATCCGCGCCGCCCTGCGCCTGCTGGCCCCGAAGGAGTGATCGCGTGACCCAGGCCCCGGACCCCACCCTGCGCCCAGACCCCCAACCCGAAGACGCCGACCGCGCCCTGCGCCCGCAATCGCTGGACGAATTCACCGGCCAGGCCGAGGCGCGCGCCAACCTGCATGTCTTCATCCAGTCCGCTCGCCAGCGCGGCGAGGCGATGGATCACACCCTGTTCTACGGCCCGCCCGGTCTTGGAAAAACCACGCTGGCCCAGATCATCGCCCGTGAACTGGGGGTGAATTTCCGTATGACCTCCGGCCCGGTGCTGGCCAAGGCCGGCGATCTCGCCGCGATCCTGACCAACCTCGAAAGCCGCGATGTCCTGTTCATCGACGAGATCCACCGTCTGAATCCGGCAGTGGAAGAGGTGCTCTACCCGGCGCTGGAAGACTTCGAACTGGATCTGGTGATCGGCGAAGGCCCCGCCGCCCGCACCGTCCGGATCGAACTTCAGCCCTTCACCCTGGTCGGCGCCACCACCCGGCTCGGCTTGCTCACCACGCCCCTGCGCGACCGCTTCGGCATCCCGACGCGGCTGCAATTCTACACCGAGGACGAGCTGCACCAGATCGTCACACGCGGCGCCCGCCTGATGGGCATCCCCTCGGACCCCGAAGGCGCGCGCGAGATCGCTCGCCGCGCCCGTGGCACCCCGCGCATCGCCGGACGGCTGCTGCGCCGGGTGGTGGATTTCGCGCTGGTCGAAGGCGACGGCCGCCTCAGCCGGGCCATCGCCGACCTCGCCCTGACCCGCCTCGGGGTCGATCACCTGGGGCTCGACGGCGCCGACCGCCGCTACCTGACCCTGATCGCCGAGCACTATGGCGGCGGCCCTGTGGGCATCGAAACCATGGCTGCGGCGCTGTCCGAAAGCCGCGATGCGCTGGAAGAGGTGATCGAGCCCTACCTGCTGCAACAAGGCCTGATCCAGCGCACGCCGCGTGGCCGCATGCTGGCCCGCCGGGCCTGGCAGCATCTGGGCCTGCAAGCCCCACGCGCCCCCGATCAGGGCCTGCTGGAAATCTGACGCGCGCCCCGCGTCTCTTCTTCTTGGCGGAAATACTCCCGCCGGAGGCACGAAATCCAAGATCACCCCGCTTGCCAGACCGCGCCCGCCTTCGCATAACGCGGCCATGACACCGCAAGCCCTGACCGCCCTGTTCACCCGTTCCGACGACAGTTTTGCCTTCGCCCGCTGGGGCCGCCCCATCGCGCCGGTGATCTTCGGCGTGACCGAAGAGACCCTGCCGGTGCTGAAAGGCGCGCTGGAGGCCGTGGTTGCCCTGGCCGATCACAGGCTGGCCGAGACCGATCCCGAGCTTGGCGCCAACCTGATGTTCTTCTTCTTCCGCGACTGGGAAGAACTGGTCGAGACGCCCAACCTCGACAAGATGATCCCCGACCTCGGCCCGCTGGTCGATAGGCTGCAAAAGACCGGCGCCAACCAGTACCGCATCTTCCGCTTCGACACGGACGGCGCGATCAAGGCGTGCTTCGTCTTCCTGCGCATGGATGCGGAGCTTTCGGCGGTGCCGGCGGAGACCCTGGCGCTCAGCCAGGTGGTGCAATCGATGCTGCTGTGGTCCGACACCGCGTTCCGGCAAATGTCGCCGCTGGCGGTGGTGCCCGACACCGGCCACACCATCCTGCGCCCCGAAATCGGCGCCCTGCTGCGCGCCGCCTATGACCCGGTGCTGCCCGCGACGGCCCAGGACCCTAGCCACGCCCTGCGCTTGTTCGCCCGGATGCAGACCCGATGAAACGCACCCTGGCGGAATTCGGAGAGCTGTGGCCCGCAGAACAGAAACTGCGGGACGAGGTGCACACCGGGCATTTTTTGATCATCTCAACCGAATTGCCGCCCGAGGATGCCTCGCACGCTGTGCGCATTCGCGTCAGTTTCATTGCTTATCTTGCGTTGGGGGGCTGTAAAAAATGTCGGCTCAGTCCCCGCGGGTTGTGGATTTCCGGGGCCTTCATCGACGGGGATGACCCAACGCCCGAGGCCGAAACTGCGGGGCTGGATCTGACAGGCTGCAACTTGCAGGGTGATTTGTTGCTGCATCACTGCCGGTTCCCCGACCCTGTGATTGCAAGGGATGCAACGCTCCCCAATCTGGGGTTGAGCGGCAGCCATTTGGCACAAGGATTGCGCGCCGATCGTCTCGAGATCAAAGGCGGCATCTTTTTGCAGGACGTGACCAGCACAGGCGAGATGACCATTTTGGGGGCAACGCTGGGCGGGCAATTGATTTGTACCGGCGGGCAATTTTCGGCGGGAAACAGTGGGAACGCTCTTATCGCAGCTGGGCTGGAGGCTAAATGCGGCGTCTTTCTTCGAGACGTGACAATTAAAGGTCTGTTGTGCTTTGACAGAGCCACGCTGGGCGGGGATTTTGACTGCACCGGCGGGAAATTCGCCACGGGAAAAAACAAGGCAGCCTTGATGGTACAGGGGGTGGAAGCCAAGGGCGGCTTTATCCTGCGGGGCGATGGGATGGTTGCCGAGAGCCTTGTTCTGACGAATGCGCGTGTCTCTGCGATTGTGGATGATCTGCATTGCTGGCCGGAAGCGGGCAATCTGGATTTGGACGGGTTTCGCTATGATGCGATCTACTCTACGTCGCTCTCGGCCAAGGACCGTCTGGAGTGGTTGCGCCGCCAGAACCGGGCAGGGAAACCCTTTAAACCCCAACCCTATGAACAGCTGGCCAAAGTGCTGCGCGACATGGGCCACCGGGACGATGCGCGCCTTGTTCTGATCGAGAAAGAGCGGTTGCAGCGCGCAGATCGGCGCCAGCGGTTGCAAATGGCCAATCTGTTTGAAGATGCCTTCGCGGCGCACTGCTGGGACTGGGTTCTGCGCTACACGGTGGCCTATGGGCAGCGGCCTTTACAGGCGTTTTTGTGTCTGGCGCTGTTCTGGGGTCTGGGCCTTTGGGTGTTCGGCGCGGCGTTCAACGCGCAGGCGCTGAAGCCCAATGACGCGGTATCTCTGCGCTCGCCGGACTGGGTGCTGTGCGCAACGCAGGCGGATCAGCAGGTGATGCTTCCCGGCGGCCGCGACCCGGTCGACGGGCGGGCCGGGCCGGGGCAATCGCAATTCGATTGCTTTGCCTCGAAACAGGCGGCCCTTGGCTATCCCACGTTCAACCCGTGGATCTATTCCGCCGACATGCTGCTGCCGGTGGTGGACCTTGAGATGCAGGGCTACTGGATCCCTGATGAGCGCCTGCCCATCGGGGCGCTGGCACGGGCCTATCTCTGGCTCCACATCATCGCGGGCTGGGGTTTGTCGCTGTTGGCGGTGGCCGGGTTCTCGGGGCTGATCAAGTCCGATTGAGCGGTCGCAGATTGCCAGCCCGGCCCGCGCCCCGTAGCCTGCGCTGAATTTTGGGGAGCACACACCATGCAGGCAGAAACCGCCGCCTTCCGGCTGGAACAGCGCGCCTTGCGGGTTGGCAAATGGGCCAATCTCGGCATGGCCATCGCGGGCGTGTTGGCGGCGTGGTTGTCGAACTCGCAGGCGCTGCTGGTGGACGGACTGTTCTCGATGGTCGGGTTCCTGTCGGCCATCGTCGCGATCCGGATCAGCGGCAACACGCGACGCGGGGCGGATGACACCCGGCCCATGGGCTACGCGGTGGACGAATCCATCTACCAGACCTTCCGCTCGCTCCTGCTGCTGGGGCTGGTGATGTTCGGCATCACCAGTGCGGGCATGAACATCGCCCGCTACGCCGCCGGGGCCGAGATGCCGCCGCTGCATTTCGACGTGATCGTCGTCTATTTCGTGGGGATCTGCGCCACCTGCCTGGGACTGGCGGGGATCAACTACTTCGCCTGGATCCGCAGCGGACGCATCAGCGACATACTGCGGCTGGAGATGCTGGCGGCACGCTATGACGGGTTCATCACGCTGGCCGCCGGGGCCGGGCTGTCGCTGGGGCCGTATCTGTCCACAACGCCGCTGGCCTGGGTGGCGCCGATCATGGATTCGCTGGTGGTCATCTTCCTGTGCGGCATCTCGATCAGCCTGTACTGGCGCGAATTCCGTGGCGGGTTGTCCGAACTGGCGGGCGTCACCGCCGCGCCGGATGTTCTGGCCACCGCCGAAACCGCGATCATCCCGGCGCTGGAGTCGCTGGGCCTGTCCATCTGTGAGATATCCCTGATCAAGCAGGGTCGGCGATTCCAGATGATCCTGTATGTGCGGCCCGCCCGGCCGGTCACGGGCCGGCGGGTTGACGCGGCCACCCATGCTGTCAAAAAGGCCCTGTACCCGGTGCTGGGGCGCGTTGATTGCGTTCTGGTGCCCACCGAAGCGGGCCGCGACCTGTCGCTGGCCCAGATCCATCCCGACCCGACCGAGGCCCCCGCGTGACCCAGACCGCCGACCAGATCCAGATCCGCGTCTACTATGAAGACACCGACCTTGCGGGCATCGTCTATTACGCCAACTACCTGAAATTCATCGAGCGCGGCCGGACCGAGTTCCTGCGCGCAAGGGGTGTCGATCAGGGGGTCTACAAGGCGCAGACCGGCGTCGTCTTCGCCGCCCGGCGGGTCGAGGCCGACTATCTGGCCCCGGCCGTCTTCGACGATCTGCTGACCGTGGAAACCCACCTTTCGGCTATCAAGGGCGCGCGCATCTTCATGACCCAGGCCGTACTGCGCGGCGGCGAGACGCTGTTTCAGGCGCAGGTCACCCTTGCGGCAATGACCGAGGACGGCAGGCCCACCCGTGTTCCGGCGGATCTTTGCGCGCGCCTGGACCGGGTGCTTGAATAACGCGCTTGTCATAGCCAAGTCTGCCCGGTTCGAGTAGACTGGCGCAACCCGACCGGCCGCAGAGCCGCGCGAATACAGGCAGAATTCATGGACCCGATCGACTTCACGCTCTGGGCGCTGTTCGCCCGCGCCACCCTGACGGTGAAACTTGTCATGCTGCTGCTGCTGGCCGCCTCGGTCTACAGCTGGGCCATCATCATACAGAAGCATCTTGCGTTCCGCAGCGCCAAGCGCGCCGCGAAGAAATTCGACCGCGCCTTCTGGTCGGGCGAGCCGCTGGACGGGCTTTATTCCGACGTGGCCGACAAGCCGCGCAACGCGCCCGAGCGGATCTTCGTGGCCGGCATGACCGAATGGCAGCGCAGCTACAAGACCGACGGCGCGATGATCCCCGGCGCCTCGATGCGCATCGACCGCAACATGGATGTGGCCATCGCGCGCGAGGCCGAGCGTCTGAACGCGGGTCTGCCGTTCCTGGCCACCGTGGGCTCGACCGCGCCCTTCATCGGGCTGTTCGGCACGGTCTGGGGCATCATGCACAGTTTCGAACAGATCGCGGTCAGCCAGTCCACCAATCTTGCGGTGGTGGCGCCGGGCATCTCCGAGGCGCTGCTGGCCACCGGCATCGGCCTGCTGGCAGCCATCCCGGCGGTGATCTTCTACAACAAGCTGACATCCGAAAGCGCGCGGCTGGTGGGCGGCTACGAGGTGTTCGCCGATGAATTCGCCACGCTTCTGTCGCGCGAGAGTGCCTGAGCATGGGCGCCCAGCTTCTTGACGATGGCGGCCCCAGCGCCCGCAAGGGCCGGCGCCGCCGGGCGCGCTCTGCCGCGCCGATTTCCGAAATCAACGTCACGCCCTTCGTCGATGTCATGCTGGTGCTGCTGATCATCTTCATGGTGGCCGCGCCGCTGATGACCGTTGGCGTCCCGATCAAACTGCCTGAGACAGCGGCAACCCCGTTGCCGGCGCAGGACGAAGAACCGCTGACCATCACCATCGCCAGCGATGGCCGCCTGATGATCCAGACCACCGAGACCCCGGCCGACCAGCTGATCCCCAAGTTGCGTGCCATCGCCGCCGAACGCAGCGATGACCAGATCTACCTGCGCGCCGATGGCGGTATCGACTATGGCGTGGTCATGCAGGTCATGGGGGCGTTGAACGCTGCCGGTTTCGGCAAGATCGGGCTGGTGACGGATCCCGGCGGGCCCTTGCTGGACGGCACCTCTCCGGACGCCCAGTAGGGCCGATGCAGACCGGTCTCAAACTCTCGCTGGGCGGGCATGGGGCGCTGATCCTCGTGGCGCTGGTGGGCTGGCCCTTTGCCGGGCAGACCCCGCCCGAACCGCTGGGCGCGGTCGACGTGACCCTGATCGATGCCGCCGCCCTTAGCCCCGGCGCGCTGGTGGACACCCCGGCGCCGATCGAGGCTGCCTCGGCCCCCGAGATCCCTGCCGCCCCGGCCGCCGATACGCCGCCCGAGACACCGACGCCCTCCGATCCCGCGCCGGAGCCGGAGCCGCTGCCCGAGGCCGAGCCATTGCCCGATCTGCCCGCACCGCCGCCGGTGGACCGGGTCGCGCCCGTGCCGCAGCCGCAACTGCCCGAGGACCTGCCGGAAGCCCCCGAGCGGCAGGAGGCGGTGGAAGCCGTCCCCGATCCCGCCCCCGAGGCCGTTGAGGCCGAAGAGCAGGAGGCCACAGCCCCCGAAGCCGCCGCCCCCGAGATCGTAACCGAGGCTACAGAGACCGCGCTGGCGCCGGTCACCGTGCAGGTGCCGCGCCGCCGCCCGCCGCAGCCGGATCCGCAGCCCGATCCCGCGCCCGCCGACCCCGCCCCCGAACAGCCCGCTGCCCAAGACCCCGTCGCTGCAGCCCTGGCCGAGGCGCTGGCCGCGCCGGAAACCGAGGCCGAGACCGCCACGGCCCCCGCCGCCTCCGGCCCACCGCTGACGCAGGGCGAGCGGGAAGGACTGCGCGTGGCCGTGGGCCAATGCTGGAATTTTTCCTCGCTGGGCACCGATGCGGCCAAGGTCACGGTGGTGGTCGCGATGGAGATGGGGCTTGACGGACGCCCCTCGAACCTGCGGATGGTGTCGTACGAGGGGGGCGGGGAAACGGCGGCCCAGCAAGCCTATGAGACCGCGCGCCGCGCGATCCTGCGCTGTCAGCCGTTCGACCTGCCGCCCGAGAAGTATGACCAGTGGCAAACCATCGAGATGACCTTCAACCCCGAAAGGATGCGCCGCAAATGACCCGGACCCGTGTTCTGGCCGTTCTGGCCTCCACCCTTCTGACCCTGTTCTCCGCTCCGCTCCATGCCCAGACCGGGCAGGGACCACTCAGGATCGAGATCACAGAAGGCGTGATCGAGCCGCTGCCCATCGCCATCGCGCCCTTCGTGGTCGAGGGCAACGCCGCCCCGCAACTGGCGCGCGACATCACCGCCGTGGTGGCGTCGGATCTGGAGGGCAGCGGGCTGTTCCGGCCGATTTCCGAAACCGCCTTCATCTCGCAGGTCACCAATTTCAACGCGCCGGTGCAATACGCCGACTGGAAGGCGATCAATGCGCAGGGTCTGGTCGTCGGCGCAGTGACGGTGCAGGGCGACCGGATCACCGTGAAGTTCCGCCTGTTCGATACGTTTTCCGAGGCGCCCCTGGGCGAGGGGCTGCAATTCACCGGCACCGCCAATGCCTGGCGGCGGTTGGGTCACAAGGTCGCCGATCAGGTCTATTCGCGGATCACCGGCGAGGGCGGCTATTTCGACAGCCGCTTGGTCTTTGTCTCCGAAACCGGCCCAAAGAACGCCCGCCAGAAGCGGCTGGCGGTGATGGATTACGACGGCGAGAACCAGGGCTTTTTGACCGACAGCCAGACTCTGGTGCTGGCGCCGCGGATCTCGGCGGATGGCTCGGAAGTGCTCTATACCTCCTACGCCACGGGGTTTCCGCAAGTGACGCGGCTGGACACCCGGACGCTGGAAAGCCGCCCGCTGGAAGGCCAGCCCGAGGGCATGACCTTCTCGCCGCGCTATGCGCCGGACGGCAAAAGCGTGCTGTTCTCGATGGCCGTCGGCGGCAACACCGATATCTTCTCGCTGCCCCTGAGCGGTGGCGAGAGAAAACGCCTGACCACCGCCCCGTCGATCGAGACCGCGCCCAGCTATTCCCCGGACGGGTCGCAGATCGTCTTTGAATCCGACCGTTCCGGCAGCCCGCAACTGTACGTCATGCCGGCGGGCGGTGGGGAGCCGCGGCGGATTTCCTTCGGGCAGGGCCGCTATGGCACGCCGGTGTGGTCGCCGCGCGGCGATCTGATCGCCTTCACCAAGCAGAACCGGGGCCGGTTCCACATCGGCGTGATGCGGGTGGACGGCTCCGAGGAACGGCTGCTCACGGCCTCGTTCCTGGACGAGGGCCCGACCTGGGCGCCCAATGGCCGGGTGGTGATGTTCACCCGCGAAACCGCCGGCGCGGGGGGCGAGCCATCGCTCTATTCCGTAGATATCACCGGGCGCAACCTGCGGCGGGTCAAGACCCCCGGCGCGGCCTCGGACCCGGCCTGGTCGCCGCTTCTTGAATAACCTGCGCATTTGCATCCGCACCGCGCGCTGCTAGCCTGCCCGCCAAATGTCACCGCTTGATTTCAGGATCTGTCCCATGACCCGATTTGCCCGACTGCTTCCCCTTTGCGCACTGGTGGCGCTGGCCGCCTGTTCCGATCCGTTTGGCGGCTCGGGCACGGGGCAGACCGCCGCGCCGGGCAGCACCGCCGACCCAAGCTCGGTGGCCTATTTCCAGCAGACCGTGGGTGACCGCGTGCTGTTTCCGGTCGATCAGGCGGTGCTGACCGACGGCGCCCGTGCCACGGTGAACCAGCAGGCCAAATGGCTGACTGCCAACGGGGCCTATACCGCCGTGGTCGAAGGCCACGCCGATGAACAGGGCACGCGGGAATACAACCTGGCCCTGGGCGCCCGCCGCGCCACCGCCGTGCGTGACCAGCTGGTCGAGGCCGGGGTTGCACCGGGCCGCATTCGGACCCTGACCTATGGCAAGGAACGCCCGCTGGAGGTCTGTTCGGAAGAGGCCTGCTATGAGAAAAACCGCCGCGCCGTCACGGTGCTGACCGCCGGGGGCACCTCATGATCCGCGCCTTCGCGCTGGCCCTGATCCTCTGGCCCGGCGTGCTGCTGGCCCAGGATCGGGCGGCAACGCTGGCCGACATCCGCCAGCATCTGACCGTGCTGAAGGTCGAGATCGACAGCCTGCAGCGCGAATTGTCCACCACCGGCACCGCCATGGGCGGCAGCGGGCTGGGGCAGGGGCCGCTGGCCCGGCTGGACGCGATCGAGGCCGAGTTGCAGCGCCTGACCGCCCAGAGCGAGGAAATGGTGCATCGCATCGACCGCATCGTGCAGGACGGCACCAACCGCATCGGCGATCTGGAGTTTCGCCTGACCGAGTTGGAAGGCGGCGATCTGGGCGCCGTGGGCCAGACCCCGCCGCTGGGCGGCGAACTGCCCCTGCCCAACGATCCGGTGCCGCCGCCCGCCGAAGTCGAACTGGCGGTGGGCGAGCAGGCCGATTTCGACGCCGCGCTGAAGCTGGCCAAGGAGGGCACCCCCGCCGATGCCTATGAAGCGCTGAACCGTTTCGTGGACACCTATCCGCGCAGCCCGCTGGCCGCCGAAGCGCAACTGTTCCGGGGCGATGCGCTGGCGGCCCTTGGCAATCCCACGCAGGCGGGGCGCGCCTATCTGGAAAGCTACACGCTGGCCGAGTTGGAAAACCCCGGCCTTGCCGCCGAGGCGCTGTTCAAGCTGGGCGATACGCTGGCCGGGCTGGGCCAAACGCCTGAGGCCTGCATCACCCTGGGCCAGGTCGTGGCCGGGTTTCCGGGCACCACGGCGGCCACACAGGCCGAAACGCGGTTGAGCGGCCTGAGCTGCTCGTGACACCAGCGGCGCGGCTGGCGGCGGCGCTGGCGGCGCTGCCGCAGGGCGCGCCGCAACGGATCGGCGTGGCGGTCTCGGGCGGCGGCGATTCCATGGCGCTGCTGCATCTGCTGGCCGACTGGGCGCGCGGGCATCCCTGCGACCTTGCTGTGGTCACCGTGGATCACGGGTTGCGCCCCGAAGCCGCCGAAGAGGCCGCACTGGTGCAGCAGACCGCCCGCAATTTGAGCCTTCCCCATGACATCCTGCGCTGGACCGACGCAGACGGCGACAGCGGCAATCTGGCGGCGCGCGCCCGCACCGCGCGGCTGGACCTGATCGCCGGCTGGGCCCGGCAGCGCGGCATCCCGCAGGTGGCGCTGGCCCACACCCGCGACGATCAGGCGGAAACCGTGCTGTTGCGGCTGGCGCGCGGCTCGGGCGTTGACGGGCTGTCGGCGATGGCGCCAAGCCGTCCCGATGCGGCGCGGGGTGTCACATGGCTGCGCCCGCTGTTGCAGGTCCGGCGGGACGAATTGCGGGATGAACTGACCCGGCGCGATCAGCCCTGGGCGGAAGATCCCAGCAATGCCGATCGTCGCTTCGACCGGGTGCGGGCGCGGGCGCTGCTGGCCGATCCGCCGCTGCCGGGGCTGGAGGTCGATCGGCTGGCCGAAACCGCCACCCGTATGGCCGCTGCCCGCGCGGTTCTGGCGGATCTGGCCGTCACGGCGGCCGAACGGCTGGCCGGATCTGAGGCCGGGGTGCTGCATCTTGACGCCGCCGGACTGGCGGGGTTGCCCGACGAGACCCGCTGGCGGCTGCTCTCCGGGGCGCTGTGCACCCTGGCTGGCACCGCCTACCGCCCCCGCCTGTCGGCCCTGCAACAGGCCGAGGCACAGGCGACCGCGGGCAGGGTTGCGACGCTGCACGGCTGCCTTCTGGTGCCGGCGCGCGGGCGTCTGTGGATCACCCGCGAACCCGCCGCCCTGGCCCCCGAACCGCTGCCGGTCGGCCTGTGGGATGGCCGCTGGAAGATCGAAGGGGCTTTCGACCCGGAGATCACCGTCGCGCCACTGGGCGAACCCGGCCTTGCGCGCTTCCCGCAATGGCGCGAAATGGGGCTTCCCTTCGCCGTGGCGCAGGCGCTTCCGGGCCTGTGGTGGGACGGCGATCTGCTGGCCGCGCCGGCGGTTCCGGGGGCCCGGACAGGGGCGCCTCAATGGCGCGCTACGGCCCAATCAAGGGTCTCTGCGTTCGCTGCAGTGCTGAAACCTGATTGAACTGGCGCGTGGGTTCCTTATCTTAAGGGGAAGACTTGCGGCCATTGCCGCATCCACAAAGGAGATCCCCTTGGGAAACGCTCGTAATATCGCCTTCTGGGTGGTGCTGTTCCTGCTGATTCTTGCGCTGTTCAACCTGTTCTCGGGTGGCCAGTCGACGATGTCGTCGCGGTCGATCAGCTATTCCGACTTCGTGCAGGCCGTCGAAAACAAAGAGGTCAGCTCTGTCACCCTGGATGGCGAGAAGGTTCTGTTCCGCGGCAACGACGGGCAGGACTACGTCACGATCGTGCCCCAGGGCAGCCAGGTCGCAGACATGCTGATCGTCAACGAAGTGGCCGTCAGCGCGCGCCCGCAGGAACAGTCGGGCTTTACCACCCTGCTGATGACGTTCCTGCCATTCCTGCTGCTGATCGGCGTCTGGATCTATTTCATGAACCGGATGCAGGGCGGCGGACGCGGCGGGGCCATGGGCTTTGGCAAATCCAAGGCCAAGCTTCTGACCGAAAAGCACGGACGCGTCACCTTCGACGATGTGGCGGGCATCGACGAGGCCAAGGAAGAACTGGAAGAAATCGTCGAATTCCTGCGCAATCCGCAGAAATTTTCCCGTCTGGGCGGCAAAATTCCGAAAGGCGCCCTTCTGGTCGGCCCTCCGGGCACCGGTAAGACGCTGCTGGCGCGGGCCATCGCAGGCGAAGCGGGCGTGCCCTTCTTCACCATTTCGGGCTCGGATTTCGTGGAAATGTTCGTCGGTGTCGGCGCGTCGCGTGTGCGTGACATGTTCGAACAGGCCAAGAAAAACGCCCCCTGCATCGTCTTCATCGACGAGATCGACGCCGTGGGCCGGTCCCGTGGCGTGGGCTATGGCGGCGGCAACGACGAGCGGGAACAGACCCTGAACCAGCTGCTGGTCGAGATGGACGGCTTTGAAGCCAACGAGGGCATCATCATCGTCGCGGCCACCAACCGGCCTGACGTTCTGGACCCGGCGCTGCTGCGCCCCGGCCGCTTCGACCGCCAGGTGCAGGTGCCCAATCCCGACATCAAGGGCCGTGAGAAGATCCTGGGCGTTCACGCCCGCAAGGTACCGCTGGGCCCCGACGTGGATCTGCGCATCATCGCGCGCGGCACGCCGGGCTTCTCGGGCGCCGATCTGGCGAACCTTGTAAACGAATCAGCCCTGATGGCGGCGCGCATCGGACGGCGTTTCGTGACCATGGAAGATTTCGAAAGCGCCAAGGACAAGGTGATGATGGGGGCCGAGCGCCGATCCATGGTCATGAGCGAGGATGAAAAGAAGCTGACCGCCTATCACGAAGCTGGGCACGCGGTGGTGGGGCTTCATGTTCCGCAGCATGATCCGATCCACAAGGCGACGATCATTCCGCGCGGCCGGGCATTGGGTCTGGTCATGTCGCTGCCGGAACGGGACCAGTTGAGCGTCACCTACACCAAGTACAAGTCCAAGATCGCCATGGCGATGGGCGGCAAGGTGGCCGAGGAACTGATCTTCGGGAAGGAAAACGTGACCTCGGGCGCGGCTTCGGACATTCAGCAGGTGTCGCGTATTGCGCGGGCCATGGTCACGCAGTTCGGCTTTTCGGACGACCTGGGCAACATCGACTATGCCAACGAACAGGAAAGCTTCCTGGGCCCCTATCAGGGCCAGTCGAACGTGTCGCCGGAAACCCAGCGGCGGATCGACGAGGAAGTGCGCAAGCTGGTGGACGAAGGCTATGAGGAGGCCAAGCGCATCCTGACCGAACATGCCGAAGAGCATCATCGTCTGGCCGAAGCGCTGCTGGAATACGAAACCCTCACCGGGTCCGAGATCACCAAGGCGATGGCGGGCGAGCCGCTGAACCGGGGCGAGGATGACGACGACACGCCTTCGGGCAATGCGCCGTCGATCACCGCCATTCCCAAGACCAAGCCGCGCAACAAGCCCGGCGGCGAGAACGGGATGGAGCCTGAACCCTCCAGCTGATCGACGCCGGATCCCGAAATTCGACCCCTCGCTGCCCTGCCGGGCCGCGGGGGGTCTTTTTTTTGCGCCGGCGCCGGGCGTGGCGGGCAATTCTGGCGCATCCCAATTTCGCCATGTCGGAAATGTACTTCCGTGCTGGATGCCAGTGGCTCTATGGTTGGACGCAAGGGCGCGCATGCGCCGGAGTGATCAGGGCGGAGAACAGGACATGGGTTTCAAGACCGACATCGAAATCGCACGGGAAGCCAGCAAGAAACCCATTCAGGAGATCGGGGCAGGGCTTGGCATTCCCGAGACCAGTCTGATCCCCTTCGGCCACGACAAGGCCAAGGTCGCGGCGGACTTCATCGCCGGGGTACATGACCGCCCGAACGGCAAGCTGATCCTCGTCACCGCCATCAACCCGACACCGGCGGGCGAGGGCAAGACCACCACCACCGTGGGACTGGGAGACGGGCTGAACGCCATCGGCAAGAAGGCGGCGATCTGCATCCGTGAAGCCTCGTTGGGACCGTGTTTCGGGATGAAGGGCGGCGCGGCGGGCGGCGGCTATGCACAGGTCGTGCCGATGGAGGACATGAACCTGCATTTCACCGGCGATTTCCATGCCATCACCTCGGCCCACAACTTGCTGTCAGCGATGATCGACAACCACATCTACTGGGGCAACAAGCTGGCGATCGACGAACGCCGGGTGGTCTGGCGCCGGGTCATGGACATGAACGACCGGGCGCTGCGGGACATCGTGACCTCGCTGGGTGGGGTCTCGAACGGCTTTCCGCGCCAGACCGGGTTCGACATCACCGTGGCCTCGGAAGTCATGGCGATCCTGTGCCTGGCCACCGATCTGGACGATCTGCAGCGGCGGCTGGGCGACATCATCGTCGCCTATACCCGCGACCGCACGCCGATCTACTGCCGTGATATCAAGGCCGATGGCGCGATGACGGTGCTGTTGCAGCAAGCCATGCAGCCGAACCTCGTGCAGACCCTGGAAAACAACCCGGCCTTCGTCCATGGCGGCCCGTTTGCCAATATCGCCCATGGCTGCAACTCGGTCGTGGCCACGACCACGGCACTGAAACTGGCGGACTACGTGGTGACCGAGGCGGGGTTCGGCGCCGACCTGGGGGCCGAGAAATTCATGAACATCAAGTGCCGCAAGGCCGGGCTGGCACCCGATTGCGTGGTGCTGGTGGCGACGGTGCGGGCCATGAAGATGAACGGCGGTGTGGCCAAGGCCGACCTGGGGGCCGAAAACGTCGCGGCCGTCAAGGCGGGTTGCGCCAACCTGGGCCGTCACATCGGCAACCTGAAATCCTTCGGCGTGCCGGTGGTGGTGGCGATCAACCATTTCACCGGCGATACCGAGGCCGAGGTGCAGGCCGTGCTGGACTTCGTCAACACCCAAGGCTCCGAGGCGCATGTGTGCAAGCATTGGGCCGAGGGTTCGGCCGGAATCACCGAGCTGGCAAAGCGGGTGGCCCAGGTTGCTGACAGCGGCGTGTCGCAATTCTCGCCGCTCTATCCTGACGACATGCGCCTGTTCCAGAAGATCGAAACCATCGCCAAGCGCATCTATCGTGCCGACGAGGTGATGGCCGACAAGAAGATCCGCGACCAGTTGCGTGTCTGGGAAGACGCCGGGTTCGGAAACCTCCCGGTCTGCATGGCCAAGACCCAGTACAGCTTCTCGACCGATCCGAACCTGCGCGGCGCGCCCACCGGCCATTCGCTGCCGGTGCGCGAGGTGCGGCTGTCCGCCGGGGCCGGGTTCATCGTGGTCATCTGCGGCGAGATCATGACCATGCCGGGCCTGCCCAGCGTGCCAAGCGCCGAGGCCATCATGCTGAACGATGCCGGCCAGATCGACGGGCTGTTCTGAGCGATTTGGCCGGTGGTACGTCGGTGGGGAGCGTTGTAGAACCGGGCAGAAGCCAGTTTCGGAGCGCTGACCCCATGCAAGACCCTGCCGACTGCCAGACCATGACCGAGCTGCGGGTGGTCATCGACGGGCTGGACCGCGAGCTTGTGCAACTGCTGGCGCGGCGGCAGGCCTGTATTGATCGCGCCATCGCGCTGAAACCTGCCGAGGGTTTGCCCGCCCGCATTCCCGACCGGGTCGAGGACGTGGTGTCCAAGGTGCGGGCCGAGGCCACGCGCAACGGGGTCGATCCCGATCTGCTGGAGGCGCTCTGGCGGCAGTTGATCGACTGGTCGATTGCCCGCGAGGCCCGGGTTCTGGGCGGCGACGCGGGCTGAAAGTGTACGGGCGCCGGGCGACCCCGACGCTTTTGGACGCGGGCCGGACTGAGGCCGGCGGTGGCGAGAAAGGGACGCAAGATGGCAGCGACGATCATCGACGGCAAGGCTTTTGCGGCCAAGGTCAGGGGCCAGGTGGCCGAGCATGTGACACGGCTGAAAGAGGTTCACGGTCTGACCCCCGGTCTGGCCGTCGTGCTGGTGGGGGAAGATCCTGCAAGCCAGGTCTATGTGCGCTCCAAGGGCAAGCAGACGGTGGAGGTCGGGATGGCCTCTTTCGAACACAGGCTGCCGGCCGAGACCGATCAGGAGACCCTGATGGCGCTGGTCGCGCAGTTGAACACCGACACCTCGGTGCATGGCATTCTGGTGCAATTGCCGCTGCCGGCGCATCTGGACGAAGAGGCGGTGCTGAACGCCATCAATCCGGCCAAGGACGTGGACGGATTCCATATCTCGAACGTGGGGCTGCTGGGCACCGGGCAGAAAGCGATGGTGCCCTGCACGCCGCTGGGGTGCCTGATGATGCTGCGCGAACATCACGGATCGCTGTCGGGGATGGACGCGGTGGTGATCGGCCGCTCGAACATCGTCGGCAAGCCGATGGCGCAATTGCTGCTGGGTGACAGTTGCACGGTGACCATCGCGCATTCGCGCACCAAGGATCTGCCCGATGTGGTGCGCCGCGCCGATATCGTGGTTGCCGCCGTGGGCCGCCCCGAGATGGTGCCGGGTGACTGGATCAAGCCCGGCGCCAGCGTGATCGACGTCGGCATCAACCGCGTGCCTGCTCCGGGGAAGAGCGAAGGCAACACCCGGCTGGTGGGTGACTGCCAGTTCGACAGCTGCGCCGAGGTTGCCGGGGCGATCACCCCGGTGCCGGGCGGGGTCGGGCCGATGACCATCGCCTGCCTGCTGGCCAACACCCTGACCGCGACTTGCCGGGCCGCGGGCTTGCCCGAGCCCGAGGGGCTGACCGCCTGAGCCTGTGGCGTTGTTGGCCCGCTTTGGTCGGGGTGCGGAGTGTCTGGTGGGCCGAGGTGCCTCCGGCGGGAGTATTTTTGCCAAGAAGAAAGTGTAGGGCGGACGCGCGTCAGGCTGGCGGCACCGGGATCATGGTGCCTTGCAGCAGAGCGATTTCGACCGTGCTGCCGTCCTCGCGCAGGGCGGCCACGCTGGCCTGTACCACGGTGAGCCGGCGGCCCGCGCGGATGACCTTGCCGGTGGCAATCAGGGCCTTGCCGCGCGCCGGGGCGAGCAGGTTGATCTTCATCTCGACCGTCATCACCTCGCTGCCTTCGGGCAGAATGCCGAGGGCCGCATAGCCGGCCGCGCTGTCGCCAAGCGCGAAGGTCAGCCCGGCATGGCCGTGCCCGTGCTGCTGCAGCGCCGTCGGCAGGATCGGCGCGGTGATTTCGCAGTGGCCGGGGGCGAGGCCGGTCAGCTGCGCGCCAAAGTTCTGCATCAGGGTCTGGCGAACGAAGCTGGCGCGGATCGCCTCTGCGACGGCCGGGGGCAGGGTGGTGGTCATGCGGGGCAAGCCTTCTGTTTGTGGCGGGGCATGGGAACGGCATGGGCGGCGCTGCCGGTCAGGATGGCGCGGGCGTCGGGGCCCATCAATTGCTCCAGTTCCGGCGCGGTGCTGGGCAGGCCGCCGGTGTAGGTGCCGAAGGCCGGCATGATGATCCGGACGCTGTCGACCAGAAAGCAGCGCCGCGAAACCGACGTGCCGCGCAGCCCCAGCCGGGCCTTGGGATGGTAATGGCCCGAGACCTCGCCAGTGGCCGGGGTGGCGATATGGCGAAAGCTGAGGGAGCCGAGGCTGGTTTCGGCACGATGGGTGCCGGGCAGGTCCAGCGGGCCTGGGTCGTGGTTGCCCTCGACCCAGGTCCAGTCGCGCCCGGCGATCAGGCGGGTGAGCCAGAGGGTGAGATATTCTTCCAGATCCCGCGCCGCGGTGCGGTCGTCGAAACTGTCGCCCAGGCAGATCACCCGGCGGGCGCCGGTGCGGTCCAGCTCGGTTTCCAGCCGTGCCAGCGTGTCGTGGCTTTCATAGGGCGGCAGCATCGAGCCGCCGCGCCGCGCGATGCGGTCGGATTTGCCAAGATGCAGGTCCGAGACCACCAGCAGGTGTTCGGCGGGCCACCAGAGCGCGCCAGACGGCCGGGCGCGCAGGGCCGCGCCATGGAAGGAGAAGTGATGATCGTTCATGCTTCGTTCTGACATCGGCGCAGGGTCTTGTGCAAGAGATTCGATGTGCTCACGGCACCAGCCCCGCCGCGCTGAGCAGCTTCTCGGCCTCGCTGGCCAGCAGCCGGTCCTGCGCGGCGCCCTGCACCGGCACCTTGCCAACCTCCAGCAGCAAGGGGGCTGCCAGCGGGGTGATCCGGTCCAGCATGCGATGGTCGATACGACCGTGCGTGCGCGCGATCATCTCCTCGATACGGCCGAAGTCCACCAACCCGCGCAGGGCCTCTTCACGGGTGATTTGCATCAGAAGATGGTCGGGGTCGTATTTTTGCAGGGTATCGTACAGGATATCGGACGAAAATGTCGCCTGCCTGCCGGATTTTCGCTGTCCCATGGTCTGGCGGTCGATCAGGCCCGAGATCACCGCACTGGCCTTGAAGGTGCGTTTCATCACCGCGTTGCCCGCCAGCCAGGTCTCGAACCCAGCGCGCAGGTTGTCGCCCTGAAACAGCGGGGCGGGGTCGGTCAGCGGATCCAGCCCCCAGATCAGCACCGCGTAGTCGCTGGCGACAAAGCCCATGGGAGCGAGGCCCATGGCCTCCATCCGGCCGGTCAGCAGCAGGCCCAGCGTCTGCATGGCGTTGCGCCCGGCGAAGCCGTAGACGCAGGTATGGGCGCGGCCATCATGGGGGAAGCTCTCGATCAGCAGGCGATCGGCCTCGGGCAGGGCCGAGACCTGCCGTTGCAGGGCCAGCCATTGCGCGGTGTGAGCCGGCAGTTCGGGCCAGTCGGCCTGCCGGAACATGGACAGGATGCGGGCCGACAACTGGGTCGAGGTGGCGAATTTCGTGCCCGAGAAGACCGCCAGCTTCGGCTTGCGCCCGTCGCCGCGGCTGACCTCGACCACCATTTCGCGCAGCCCTTCATAGCGCACGGTGCGCCCGCCGATCAGGAAGGTGTCGCCGGGGGTGAGGGTGGCGGCAAAGGCCTCTTCGACCTCGCCCAGCGGCGGGCCGCCGCGGCTGTGCCGGAAGCGCACCTTCAGGGTGTCGGTATCCTGGATGGTGCCGATGTTCATGCGGATCTGGCGGGCGGCGCGGGGGTCACGCAGTTGCCAGTGCCCATCGGGGCGTTGTTGCAGACGCTGCCAGCGGTCATAGGCGCGCAGGGCGTAGCCGCCGGTGGCGCAGAATTCCAGGCAGGCGTCGAATTCGGGCCGGGTCAGATCGGCATAGGGGCCGGCGCGGGTGACTTCTGTATACAGGGCATCGGCGTCGAAGGGGCCCGCGCAGGCCACGATCAGGATCTGCTGGCACAGAACGTCGCGCGGGCCGCGTCCGCGCGGGTCGCCGTCCAGATCATGGTCGCGTACGGCGGCCAGTGCGGCCTGGCATTCCACCACCTCGAACCGGTTGGCGGGCACCAGCCGCGCCTTTGACGGCGCGTTGTAGCGGTGGTTGGCGCGCCCAATCCGCTGCACCAGTCGCTTGACGTTCTTGGGGGCACCGATCTGGATCACCAGATCCACGTCGCCCCAGTCGATCCCAAGATCGAGCGAGCCGGTGCAGACGATGGCCCGAAGCGCCCCGGCGGCCATGGCGGCCTCGACCTTCTGGCGCTGTTCGCGGGCCAGCGAGCCGTGATGGATGCCGATGGGCAGGCCGTCGTCATTGGCCAGCCACAGGTGGTGAAAGAAGATCTCCGCCTGCGCGCGGGTGTTGTGAAAGATCAGCGTCGTTTTATGCGCCTTCACCGCTGCCAGCACCTGCGGGATGGCATAGCGCCCGCCACCGCCCGCCCAGGGCGGGGCCTCGGGCAGATCCAGCATGGCGATATCCGGATCGGGGCCGGGATCGGCGGTCAGGATCTCGCAGGGTTGCGGATGCGCGGCCAAGAAGCGGCCAATGGCGGCGGGATCCTCGACCGTGGCCGACAGGCCGACCCGGCGCAGGTCCGGACAGAGGCTTTGCAGCCGGGCCAGACCCAGCATCAACTGGTCGCCGCGTTTCGATTCGGCCAGGGCATGGATTTCGTCCACGATCACCCGTTGCAGCCCGGCAAAGATGCGCGGGGCGTCCTCGTAGGACAGCATTACCGCAAGGCTTTCAGGTGTGGTCAGCAGGATATGCGGCGGGTCGGCGCGCTGTCGCCTTTTCTGCATGGCGGTGGTGTCACCGGTGCGATCCTCGACCCGGATCGGCAGGTCAGCTTCGGTGATCGGCGTGGTCAGGTTGCGCTTGATGTCGGCGGCCAGCGCCTTGAGCGGCGAGACATAGAGCGTGTGCAGGCCGGTGCGCGGGGCTTGGGTCAACTCGGCCAGTGTGGGCAGAAACCCGGCCAGCGTCTTGCCGCCGCCGGTGGGGGCGACCAGCAGCAGGGCAGGGTCTGACGCCTGTGCCAGCATGCGCGCCTGATGCGGATGCAGGGTCCAGCCGCGTTTACCAAACCATGACGTTAACGGGGCGGGCAGCATGTCCGGCGCCTTTTGGTAAGACAGTCACAACCCTTGCACCCTAACCCTGAGACCGGGTGATGCGCGAGATGCGGCGGGGGCCGACGCGCAGAAAGGTGGGACAATGTTCGGGATCAGGGGATCCATGGGTCAGCGCGTGCCGCTGCCGCTGGTGGTGGATGTGGATGGCGCGCTGTTGCAGCGGGGGCTGTGTGACAGCATCCTGCGCACCACCCTGCGCCGCGCGCCGTGGATGACGCGCCGCCATTGGCACGGGCGGCGCGCCGATCTGACGGCGATCACACTGGCCGAGGCGCTGCCCGATCTCGAGGTGCCGGTCGCGCTGAACCGGGACCTGCTGTCGCAGATCGCCGTGCATCAAAGGCTGGGCGGGACCACCTACCTGATGGGGCAGGCGCAGGCCGGAATGCTGGCGGCGCTGGCCGATTTCCTTGGGATCGAGGCGCAGGTGCTGGGATCGGATGCCGACATGCCGCTGGACCGGACCCGGCAGGCGCATCTGCTGCCCGCGCTGTTCGGATCGAAAGGCTTTATCCTGATTGGCGGGCGGCGCAGCGGGGAGGCGCTGTGCCTTGCCGCGCGCGAATGCTGGATGGTGGGCGGCGCGCCGCGCATGAAGCGGCGGCTGCGCACCCACGGCGGCCGGATGACCCTGTTGCCGCCGCCGCTGTGGCTGCCGTTGCAGGTGCCCATGGCCATGATCGCCGGGCAGGGCGCGACTGACTGCGGGCCAAACCTTGGGCAGTTGGCGTCACGCGCGGTCTGGATGCGCGAAACGGAAAAGACGCGCCCGGCAAGGGGCGCGTCCGAAACGCAGGCCGGGGCGGATGCCCGCCGCCGGGCCTGAGATCAGTTGACCAGCGTGGCCTGGGTTGCGGCGCGCATCTCGTCGTCGGTAACGCCCTCGGCCAGTTCGACGATCTTCAGGCCGCCCTCGACCACGTCCAGTACGCCAAGGTTGGTGATGATGCGATCCACAACACCCCGACCGGTCAGCGGCAGGGTGCATTCCTTCAGCACCTTGCTGTCGCCATGCTTGTTGGTGTGATCCATCACCACCACCACGCGGCCGACCCCGGCCACCAGATCCATGGCGCCGCCCATGCCCTTGACCAGCTTGCCGGGGATCATCCAGTTCGCCAGATCGCCGTTTTCGGCCACTTCCATGGCGCCCAGAATCGCCGCTGCGATCTTGCCGCCGCGGATCATCCCGAAAGAGGTCGCGCTGTCGAAATACGAGGTGCGCGCCAATTCGGTGATGGTCTGCTTGCCGGCGTTGATCAGGTCCGGGTCTTCCTCGCCCTCGAAGGGGAAAGGGCCCATGCCCAGCATGCCGTTTTCGGACTGCAGGGTGATGTCCTTGTCGCCCACGTAGTTGGCCACCAGCGTCGGGATCCCGATGCCGAGGTTCACATACATGCCGTCTTCAAGCTCTTGTGCCGCGCGTGCGGCCATCTGGTTGCGATCCCAAGGCATTGTCTTGCCCTCCGTTGAAGTATCAATCTGCTGCCCGGTTTTGCGCGCGGGCAGTGGTTGCCCGATGCGCCATGCGGGCAGTGGTTGCCCGACGCTCATCCCGGGCCGCGATGACGAGGGCCCGGATTGCCGGATCGGCAACCTCGGCCTCTCTCTTTAACTTGACGTGGCGCAGCGCCTGACCGGTGCCTTCAAGGCGATGATCCGGATCCGGCAGGCTGGTTCCGTGAAAGAACCCCAGGTTCACATGGGCGCTGTGCGGCATGGCATAGGCGTAGCCATGGGTCATCTTGCCCGGCCCGGCGCCCCACCACACGCTGCGCTCCTTGCGGCTGGCTGCTTCGGTGGCGTCAGGGTCCAGATCGGCAATCAGGGCGCGAATCGACGTCAGCGTGGCGGCATGGGCCGCGGCCGCCGCCAGAATCTCGTCGAATGTGCCCAGACGATCGTCGATCTGCACCGGCCTCAGGCCTCCTCGCGCTTGCGCACGGTGCGCTGTTCGATGCGCTTTTCGTGTTCGCCCTGAATGACCCGGTGCACGTAGATGCCCGGCAGGTGGATGTTGTCGGGGTCGAGCGAGCCACGCGGCACAATCTCTTCCACTTCGGCCACGCAGATCTTGCCGCACATGGCCGCCGGCGGGTTGAAGTTGCGCGCGGTCTTGCGGAACACGAGGTTGCCGGTGTCATCGGCCTTCCACGCCTTGACGATCGAAAGATCGGCAAAGATGCCTTCTTCAAGGATGTAATCCTCGCCATTGAAGGTCTTCACTTCCTTGCCTTCGGCGATGACGGTGCCGACACCGGTCTTGGTGTAGAACCCCGGAATGCCGCAACCACCGGCCCGCATCCGCTCGGCCAGCGTGCCTTGCGGGTTGAATTCCAGCTCAAGCTCGCCCGAAAGATACTGGCGCATGAATTCCGCGTTCTCGCCGACGTAAGAGCTCATCATCTTGCGGATCTGCTTGGTGTCCAGCAGCTTGCCCAGCCCGAATCCATCCACGCCGCAATTGTTGCTGGCAATGGTCAGATCCTTCACGCCGCTGTCGACGATGGCGTCGATCAGTAGTTCGGGAATACCGCAAAGGCCAAAGCCTCCGGCGGCGATGAGCATGCCGTCCGACAGCACCCCATCCAGCGCCTCAGACGCCGAGTCATAGACTTTCTTCATGGAAAAAACGTCCCTTCCACCTTCAGTTCCCAATCGTTGTGACGTTCTGCTTGGGGCGTGTCAACGCAATGCTGCGCCGCGGCGGGTCTGTTGCGCAATTATATTAGCGCATTGGGTGTCAGAGTAAGGGCCAAGCACAACGGCCCGGAACACCCCCAATGGCGGTTGGGCCGGGGCGCGACCCGCCGGGTGGTTTTGCCGGCAGGGCCACTTTGGGGCAAAGGGCGCCTTGCAGGCGCGCTCACCCCTCGTCGGTCTTCGGGGCCGCTGCGGCCTTCTTTGGAGCCTTCTTCGCTGCCGGTTTTTTCTTGGCAGCGGCTTTCTTCTTGGGGGTTGCCCGCTTCCGGCCCCCGGATTTCGCGGCCTTGGCGGCGATCAGTTCCAGCGCCTGATCCATGGTGATGGCGTCGGGTTCGATGCTTTCGGGCAGCGTGGCGTTGACCTTGCCCCATTTGACATAAGGTCCATAGCGCCCCTTCATCACCGCCACCGGGCCACCGTCGGGATGTTCGCCCAGTTCCTTCAGCGGCTTGGTGGCCGCCGGTTTGCCGCGCTTGGGTTTCGAGGCCAGAACCTCCACCGCGCGGTTCATGCCGATGGTGAAGACCTCCTCCACATCATCAAGATTGGCGTTGGTGCCACCCTTGTGCGAGATGGTTTCGGCATGTTTCAGGTAGGGGCCATAGCGCCCGATGTTGGACCAGATCGTCACCCCGTCTTCGGGATGCGGGCCAATCTCGCGCGGCAGGGACAAAAGCTTCACCCCCTGGTCCAGCGTCAGCTCTTCGGGCGACCAGCCCTTGGGCACCGACTGGCGCGGCGGTTTGGGAACGTCCTCGGTCACCGGCCCGCGCTGGACGTAAGGCCCGAAGCGGCCCTTGAAAACGCGGATTTCATCCCCTTCGTCGGTGCCCAGAAGCTTGCCTTCGGGCGGGATGGCGCGTTCGGCTTCTTCCCCTTCCAGCGGCGGTCCGAAGGGGCGGGTGTAGCGGCATTCGGGGTAGTTCGAGCAGCCGATGAAGGCGCCGCCCGAGCGCGCGGTGCGCATCGACAGGCGACCGGCGCCGCAATTGGGGCACAGGCGCGGATCTGTGCCGTCTTCCTTGGGCGGGAAGAGATGCGGCTCCAGCACCTCGTTGATCTTCTCCAGCACTTCGGTGATGCGCAACTCGGCGGTTTCCGAGATCGCGGCCGAAAAATCGCGCCAGAACTGGTTGAGCACTTCCTTGTAGGCGCGCTCGCCCGCCGACACGTCATCAAGCTGCGATTCCAGGTCGGCAGTGAAGTCATAGCCCACGTATTTGCGGAAATAGTTCATCAGGAAGGCCGTCACCAACCGGCCCTTGTCCTCGGGGATCAGGCGGTTGCGATCTTTGGTGACATAGCCGCGGTCCTGAATGGTGGTGACGATCGAGGCGTAGGTCGAGGGCCGCCCGATGCCCAGTTCTTCCATGCGCTTGACCAGCGTCGCCTCGGTATAGCGCGGCGGCGGTTGGGTGAAATGCTGCTGGCCCAGAACCGCGCCGTCTTCGGACAGCACCGCGTTCTTGGCGCGGCGCGGGCCATCGGGGGCCTCGGTCACATCGTCGCTGTTGCCCGCGGCCTTGTCGAAATCGGCGATCAGGGCAGCGGATGACAGCTTCATGGCGTCGCCCTGGGCCACTTGCGGCAGGCGCTTGTCGTCGTCGTCGGCCACGTCATCGCGGCCTTCTTCGTAGACCTTGATGAAACCGTCGAACAGAACGACCTGGCCGGTGGCGCGCAGCATGACCTGGCCATCGTCGCTGCCGATGTCCACGGTGGTCCGTTCCATCCGGGCGGCGGCCATCTGGCTGGCCAGGGTGCGTTTCCAGATCAGGTCATACAGGCGGCGCTGGTCGGTGTCGGTGACGCGCAGCGCACGCGCATCGCGGGTCATGTCGGTGGGCCGGATACACTCGTGCGCTTCTTGCGCGTTCTTGGCCTTGTTCTTGTACATGCGCGGCGACTTGGGCAGGTAGTTCTCGCCGTAGCGATCCTTGATCGCGTCGCGCGCCGCCATCACCGCCTCGGGGGCCATGTCGATGCCGTCGGTCCGCATGTAGGTGATGTAGCCGGCTTCATACAGGCGCTGCGCAAGGCTCATGGTTTGCCGCGCGCCGAAGCCGAACTTGCGGCTGGCTTCCTGTTGCAGGGTCGACGTCATGAAGGGCGCCGAGGGGTTGCGGTTGGCCGGTTTGGCCTCCACCGACTGCACCGAAAGGCTGCGCGAGGTCACCGCGTGGACCGCCAGTTCGGCGGCCTCGGCGGTGGCAAGGTCGAACTTGTCCAGCTTCTTGCCGCCCAGAATGGTCAGGCGTGCTTCCAAGCTCTGGCCGCGCGGGGTTTCCAGTATGGCGCGCACCGACCAGTATTCCTGCGGCTTGAAGGCCTCGATCTCCATCTCGCGCTCGACGATCAGGCGCAGGCAGACCGATTGCACGCGGCCGGCGGATTTCGCGCCGGGCAGTTTGCGCCACAGCACCGGCGACAGGTTGAAGCCTACCAGATAGTCCAGCGCGCGGCGGGCCAGATAGGCCTCGACCAGCGGCGCATCCACTTCGCGCGGGTTCTTCATTGCCTCGGTGACGGCCGATTTGGTGATCGCGTTGAAGACCACGCGGCTGACGGCGGTTGTTTTCTTGATCGCCTTGCGCTTGGTCAGGGCCTCCTGAAGGTGCCAGCTGATGGCCTCGCCCTCGCGGTCGGGGTCGGTCGCGAGGATCAGCGTGTCGTCGTCCTTCAGGGCGTCGGCGATGGCCTTGACGTGCTTGCGCGAGTCGCTTCCGATCTCCCAGATCATCTCGAAATCATTGTCGGTATCGACCGAGCCATCCTTGGGCGGCAGGTCGCGCACATGGCCGTAAGAGGCCAGAACGGTGAAGTCATCGCCCAGATATTTGTTGATTGTCTTGGCTTTGGCAGGGGACTCGACGACAACGACCGGCATACGCGGGGGCTCCAAACTGGGGCAGACTCAAAGGATGACCGCTAGATGTGGGCTAGGGTGCAGGGTTGTCAATGAGGCGGATATGGGACAGTTGGCCCGCCGGACCCTCAGCAGCGCGAGATCAGGCCACCGGCGTGACGCTGGATCTTGCCGGCAATTTCCAGGTCCAGGACAGCGCCGGCCAGCGCGCCGGGGGCGAGGTTCAGATCACGCACCAGTTGATCCTCGGCCGTGGGCACGGGACCCAGGCGGTTCAGCAAGGCCGACTGCACATCGTGGGGGATCTGGGCCGGCTCCGGATCGGGCGGGCAGGGCAGCGGCAGGGCGTCCTGCGCGGGCCGGGGCGCCACCGGCGTGTTGGCCGCCGGCGCGCAGCCTTCGAGGGCTTCGATCACATCTTCGGCACAACGCACCAGTGTCGCGCCATCGCGCAGCAGCATGTTGCAGCCCGAGGCGCGCCCGTCCATCGGATGGCCCGGCACCGCCATCACCTCGCGCCCCTGGTCGGCGGCATTGCGGGCGCTCAGCAGGCTGCCCGACCGCGCGGCGGCTTCGACCACGATGGTGCCCAGCGACAGGCCGGTGATGATCCGGTTGCGGCGGGGAAAATGGCGCGATTGCGGCGTGGTGCCGATGGGTTGTTCCGACACCAGCAGCCCAGCCCTGGCGATACGATCCTGCAGGCGCTGGTTCTCGCGCGGATAGGCCACGTCCAGCCCGCCACCCAGAACGGCGATGGTGCCGGTGTCCAGCGCGGCCTCATGGGCGGCAGTGTCGATGCCGCGCGCCAGACCAGAGACCACGGCAAACCCGTGCGCGCCCAGGTCCAGCGCCAGTTTGCGCGTCATCCGCTCCCCCAGCGAGGAGGCATTGCGGGCGCCGACAATGGCGACCATCGGGTCATGAAACAGCTCACAGCGGCCCTTGACCCAGATCACCGGCGGCGGGTCGGGTATGACGGACAGGGCTTGCGGATAGTCGGCGTCGCCAAAGCAGATCAGGCGCGCGCCCATGCGG
This sequence comes from Meridianimarinicoccus sp. MJW13, assembly GCF_014901205.1. Taxonomy (GTDB): domain Bacteria; phylum Pseudomonadota; class Alphaproteobacteria; order Rhodobacterales; family Rhodobacteraceae; genus Meridianimarinicoccus. The sequence goes on along the minus strand of NZ_JACNMU010000005.1, from coordinate 280,999 downwards.
ACCCCGTCGCGGTATTCGGCCCGCACCAGCGCGTCCGAGGCCGGCTGGTACTTGCGCACCCCGGCCTTGGCGGCAAGGTCCGGCAGCCGGTCCAGCACGCGGTCGGCAGAGCCATGCTCCTGCATCAGGCGAAAGAAGGTGTGCACCCCGACCCCCCGGGATCGAAAAAGGCGGAGCCACGACAACCTGTCTTCTTCCAGCTTTGGTGGGGTGAGGGGTGTGGTTGTGGAAGAAAACAGCTCTTGCGTCATCGCGGCTCCACCCAAGGGGTAGGTTCATACATGAAGCCGCAGAGTTAACGTGGGGTGAAGAAAGCCGGAACAAATCGGCTCGAAACCGACTTATTGACCATCATGGACGAAAACCGGGTCAGGGATTCCCGACCCGGCCCGCCGTGGCGCGATCAGGCGGCCGAACCGCCCACGGTCAACCCGCCGATGTGCACGGTGGGCTGGCCGACGCCCACAGGCACCCATTGCCCGGCCTTGCCGCAGGTCCCGATGCCGGGATCCAGTTGCAGATCGTTGCCGATGGCGCGGATCTGTTGCAGCGCGGTGGCGCCATCGCCGATCAGTGTGGCCCCCTTGACCGGCGCGCCGATCTTGCCGTTCTGGACGCGATAGGCCTCGGTGCAGGAAAACACGAACTTGCCGTTGGTGATGTCGACCTGACCGCCGCCGAAGCCCACCGCATAGATGCCATCCTTCAGACCGGCCAGAATGTCGGCGGGGGCGACGTCGCCGGCCTCCATGATGGTGTTGGTCATCCGCGGCATCGGCGGGCAGGCATAGCTTTCGCGGCGTCCGTTGCCGGTGGGGGGCACCCCCATCAACCGGGCGTTCTGACGATCCTGCATCAGGCCCACAAGGATGCCATCCTCGATCAGCACGGTGCGCGACGACGGCGTGCCCTCGTCGTCGAAACTGATCGAGCCGCGGCGATCGGGCAGGGTGCCATCATCAACCACGGTCACGCCGGGGGCCGCGATGCGCTGGCCCATCAGCCCGGCGAAGGCCGAGCTTTTCTTGCGATTGAAATCGCCTTCCAGCCCGTGACCGATGGCCTCGTGCAGCAGGATCCCCGGCCAGCCCGGTCCCAGCACCACGTCCATGATGCCTGCTGGCGCAGGTTCGGCAGACAGGTTCACGCGGGCAATGCGCAGCGCCTCGTCGATGGCCCCCTGCCAATGGGAAGGATCGGTCAGCAGCGCCAGCGCGCTGCGCCCCCCGGCGCCATGGCTGCCGGTTTCGCGACGGCCGTTGTCTTCCAGAATGACCGACACGCTCAGCCGGGTCATCGGGCGGGTGTCGCTCAACAGCGCGCCGTCGGGGCGCAGGATCACCACCTCCTGCAGGCTGGCGGCAAGGGTGGCAGACACCTGCACCACGCGCGGATCGGCGTCGCGGGCATAGGCGTCGATCTCGCGCAGGGTGGCCAGCTTGGCGGCAAAGCCGGTCTCGGTCAGCGGATCGTCATCGGTATAGAGCCGCCGGTTGGTGCGTGCGGGTCCGTCGGCCAGCGTGCCGCCGCCGTCACCGGTGGCCAGCCGCGCGGTTTCGACGGCGCGGCCAAGGGCAGCTTCCGAGATTTCGGTGGAATGGGCATAGGCGGCGGTTTCGCCCTGCACGGCGCGCAGGCCGAATCCTTCCGAGGCATCGTAGCTTGCGGTGCGCAGCCGACCGTCATCGAAGCTCAGCACTTCGGACCGGCTGCGTTCAAGAAACAACTCGCCGTCATCGGCGCCGCGTGTGGCGGCCTGCACGTGCCGCAGGGCGGTATCCTGATCCAGCAGCATTCCGAAGGGTTCAAAATTTCCGGTTTTCATATCTGAGCATTCCTGTATTTGATCCCGATCAAGATGTCGGAAATGACGCACTGCCCGAGACTTGTTCGCTGTATGCAAATATGGTTTTTGGATGCGTCACAGCAATGGGTGATTGCGGCAGGGAGGGCCGGGCGATCATGAACAGCCTCTCTGTGCGAAATCAACAGGAAGAGAACATGCTTAACTCTTTGCCAAAATTTGGCTTTATTTCTGGTGCCTTCGCCGCGTTTGGCGCCACGGCCGCGCAGGCGCAGGACGTTCTGGGCGATTTGCCGACGATCGGGAAACCGGCGCCGGGGGGGATCGGTTTTCAGGACGCCGCGACCGAATTGGCCCGCGAACTGCAATGGCTGGACGGGTTCCTGCTGGTCATCATCACCGCCATCGTGATCTTCGTGACCGCGCTGCTGATCTACGTGATGGTGCGCTATAATTCCAAAACCAACCCGACACCTGCAGGGTTTACCCACAATTCGCCGCTGGAAGTGGCCTGGACCATCGTGCCGATCCTGATTCTGGTCTTCATCGGCGCCTTCTCGCTGCCGATCCTGTTCAAACAGCAGGAAATTCCGGAAGCCGACATCACCATCAAGGCCACCGGGTATCAGTGGTACTGGGGGTATGAATACGTTGATGACGGATTCAGCTTCGATTCGCTGCTGCTGGCCAAGGAAGATCTGGCCGAGTACGGCTATGCCGAGGATGAGTACCTGCTGGCCACCGACACCGCCGTTGTGGTTCCGGTCGGCAAGACCATCGTCATGCAGGTCACCGGTGCCGACGTGATCCACGCATGGGCAATGCCAGCCTTCGGCGTGAAGCAGGACGCGGTGCCGGGCCGTCTGGCCGAACTGTGGTTCTCGGTCGAGAAGGAAGGCATCTATTTCGGCCAGTGTTCGGAGCTTTGCGGCAAGGATCATGCCTATATGCCGATCACCGTCAAAGCCGTCAGCGAAGAGGCCTATGCCGCTTGGCTGGAAGGCGCGAAGGAAGAGTTCGCAGGCCTGCCCGCGACCTACAACGTGGCCGCGCGCTGAGCCGAAACCTGACTTCAACGATCTGTCCGGGCAGCGGTCCGGGCAGGTACCGGAGACCTGAATGACCGACGCGACTTCCTCTCTCTCCTCTCCCCAAACCGGCGAAGCCGGTTTTGGCGACTATGTGGCGCTGTTGAAGCCCCGGGTCATGACCCTGGTGGTGTTCACGGCGTTCGTGGGGCTGGTGGTGGCGCCGGGGCAGATGCATCCGATGGTCGCCTTTACCGCGATCCTGTTCATCGCCCTGGGCGGCGGCGCCTCGGGCGCGCTGAACATGTGGTGGGATGCCGACATCGACCGCGTGATGCGCCGGACCCGCAGCCGTCCGATCCCCTCGGGCAAGGTGCGCGAGGACGAGGCGCTGGCCGTCGGTCTGGCGCTGTCGGGGATCTCGGTGGTGATGCTGGGGCTGGCCGCAAACCCGTTCGCCGGTCTGTTTCTGGCCTTCACCATCTTCTTCTACGTGGTCATCTATACCATGTGGCTGAAACGCTGGACCCCGCAGAACATCGTCATCGGCGGTGCGGCAGGGGCCTTCCCACCGATGATCGGCTGGGCTGCAGCCACCGGCGGCATTGCCGTCGAAAGCGTGCTGATGTTCGCGCTGATCTTCATGTGGACGCCGCCGCACTTCTGGGCGCTCGCGCTGTTCATGAAGTCCGACTACAAGGATGCCGGGGTGCCGATGCTGACGGTGACCCATGGTCGCCCGGCCACGCGCCGTCATATCCTTGTCTATACCGTGCTGCTGGTGCCGGTGGCGCTGGGACTGGCGCTGACATCGATAGGTGGGCCGGTGTACCTGGCCACAGCGCTGGTGATGAACGCCGCCTTCGTCAAAGGCGCCATCGGCATCGCGCGGCGGACCGAGGCACAGGCCGAGGCCGACAGCTACAAGGTCGAGAAATCCTTCTTCCGCCTGTCGCTCTATTATCTTTTCGCGCATTTCGGCGCCCTGCTGGTGGATGCCAGCCTGGTGCGCGCCGGATGGGAGGTGTTCTGATGGCTTTGGGCAGGGAACATGAACTGCACACCCGCCGTCGTGGTCGCAACCTGGGCCTTGGCCTGACCCTGCTGGCGTTCGTCGCGGTGGTCTTCGGACTGACGCTTGCCAAGATCGGCAATGGCGGCGGCGTGCAGGCGTTCGATCACGCGCCGCGTCCCGAACTTGTGCCGGAGTCCGAGAAATGAGCCTGCAAGGCCCGCAGAAGACCGTCGCCCTGACCGTGGGCGTGGTGGTGCTGATGGGCAGCCTGGCCTGGGCCTCGGTGCCGTTTTACGACTGGTTCTGCCGGGTGACCGGCTTTGGCGGCACCACCGGCGTCGCGGACTCCGGATCTGACGCGGTTCTGGATCGGACCATCACCGTGCGATTCGACGCCTCGAAAGAGCGTGATATGCCGTGGGAGTTCACACCCGTGGCCCGCGAGATGACCCTGAAGATCGGCGAAACCGGCCTGGCGTTCTACGAGGCCTACAATCCCACCGACCACCCGGTTGCAGGCACGGCCTCGTACAATGTCGCGCCTTATTCGGCGGGCGGCTTCTTCACCAAGATCGACTGCTTCTGCTTTGAGATGCAGGTGCTGGAGCCGGGTGAACGGGTGCAGATGCCCGTCACCTTCTACGTCGACCCTGAAATCGTGACGGATCGGGACGCAAAACACGTTCACACGATCACGCTTTCCTATACCTTCTACGAAACCGATTTGCCCGAGGACGTGCAGGCGCGTCTTGACGGCCCCGCCTCGTCAACCGTCAATTGAAGACCCGGACCGGAAAGACAGAGTTCAAAATGGCCCACGAAAAGAACCACGACTACCACATTCTGCAACCTTCGATCTGGCCGCTCGTGGCCGCAGCCGGTGCCTTCATTATGCTGATGGGCGCGGTGCTGTGGATGCACGGTATGGGCCCCTGGATGTTCCTGATCGGCTTCGTCACCGTGCTGTACACGATGTTCGGGTGGTGGTCTGACACCGTGACCGAAAATGGTGTCGGCGATCACACCCCGGTGGTGCGCATCGGCCTGCGCTACGGCTTTATCCTGTTCATCATGTCCGAAGTGATGTTCTTCGCCGCATGGTTCTGGAGCTTCTTCAAGCACGCGCTGTACCCGATGGGCCCCGACAGCCCGGCGATCGACGGTGTCTGGCCGCCGGCGGGGATCGAGACCTTCGACCCCTGGCACCTGCCGCTGATCAACACGCTGATCCTGCTGTGCTCGGGCTGTGCCGCCACCTGGGCGCACCACGCGCTGGTGCATGAAAACAACCGCAAGGACATGAAGTCGGGCCTGATCCTGGCCATTGTCCTGGGCGCGCTGTTCACCGTGTTCCAGATCTACGAATACAGCCACGCGGCCTTTGGCTTCTCGGGCAACATTTATGGTGCCAACTTCTTCATGGCGACCGGCTTCCACGGGATGCACGTTCTGATCGGCACGATCTTCCTGTTCGTCTGCCTGATGCGCGTCTATCGCGGCCATTTCACCCCGGAGAACCACGTCGGTTTCGAAGCCGCCGCCTGGTACTGGCACTTCGTCGATGTGGTCTGGCTGTTCCTGTTCGCCGCAGTCTATATCTGGGGCGGTTGAACCCCCTCGTGACATTCGCCTAAAGCGGGGCGCGGGCCGGTGGGTTCGCGCCCCGTCCCGTTTCCCGGTTCCGGAGTTTGCCCGATGCGACGACTGATCCTGCCCCTGATCTTCGGCTTGGCCGGCGCGGCCGTGCTGGTCGGGCTGGGCGTCTGGCAGGTGCAACGGCTGGGCTGGAAGCAATCGGTGCTGGCCGAGATCGAAGGGCGCATCGAAGCGGCACCGGTGGCGCTGCCCGCACAGCCCGAGGAAACCCGCGACAAGTATCTGCCGGTGACCGCCACCGGCGTGATCGGCCCGGATGAAATCCTTGTGCAATCCTCGATGAAACTGGTGGGGCCGGGGTTCCGTGTCATTGCCCCGTTCGAGACCGAGGGCCGCCGTATCCTGCTGGATCGCGGCTTCATCCGCCTGACCGACCGCGACCTGGTGCGCCCGTCCGTGAGCGCCACGATCACCGGCAACCTGCACTGGCCCGACGAAGTTGACGGCTTCACCCCGGATCCGGACATCGCCGGCGGCATGTGGTTTGCCCGCGAGATCGCGACTATGGCCGCCCATCTGAACACCGAACCGGTGCTGCTGGTCAGTCGGTCCAGCGACGAAGATCCGGTTGCCGTGACCCCCTTGCCGGTGACCGCCACCGGCATCCCCAACAACCACTTGCAATACGCCATAACCTGGTTCCTGCTGGCCGTCGTCTGGATCGCCATGACCGCGTTTTTCGTGACCAGCCAGCGCCGCCGCACCAAGAAGGACTGACCGATGCAGTATGTCTCAACCCGGGGGAAGGCCCCGATCCTCAGCTTCGAAGAGGCCATGCTGACCGGGCTGGCGCGCGACGGCGGTCTGTATGTGCCCGAAACCATCCCGACCTTCACCGCAGACGAGATCGCGGCGATGGCCGGCCAGCCCTATGAGGAAATCGCCTTCCGGGTGATGAAACCTTACCTGGGCGACAGCTTCACCGACGACGAGTTCCGCCAGATCATTGCCCGCGCCTATGACGGCTTCGGCCATGACGCCCGCGCGCCGCTGGTGCAACTGGGTCCTGACCATTTCCTGCTGGAACTGTTCCACGGTCCGACGCTGGCCTTCAAGGATTTCGCCATGCAGATGATCGGCCAGTTGTTCGAGGTGGCCCTTGGCCGCCGCGGAGAGCGGGTGACGATCATCGGCGCGACCTCGGGCGACACCGGTTCCGCCGCGATCGAGGCATTCCGGGGGCTGGACGCGGTGGATGTGGTGATCCTGTTCCCTCAGGGCCGCGTGTCCGAAGTGCAGCGCCGCCAGATGACCACGCCGTCGGAAAGCAATGTCCACGCCATCGCCGTCGAGGGCGATTTCGACGATTGCCAGGCCCGCGTGAAGGACATGTTCAACGATTTCGACTTCCGCGACCGGGTGAAACTGGCCGGGGTGAACTCGATCAACTGGGCGCGGGTGCTGGCGCAGGTTGTCTATTACTTCTCGTCGGCGACCGCTCTGGGCGCGCCGCATCGCAAGGTCAGCTTCACCGTGCCCACCGGCAACTTCGGCGATATCTTTGCAGGCTACGTGGCACAGAAGATGGGCCTGCCCATCGACCGGCTGGTGATCGCCACCAACCAGAACGACATACTGCACCGCACGCTGGAAACCGGGGCCTATACCAAGGAAGCCGTGGTGCCCTCGATCAGCCCGTCGATGGACATCCAGGTGTCGTCGAATTTCGAACGGGTCCTGTTCGATGCCTATGGCCGCGACGGCGAGGCCGTGGCCCAGCAGATGGCCGATCTGGGGCAGGGCGGCGAATTCCGCGTCAGCCAGGGCGCGCTGGAGTTCCTGAGGGAGCATTTCGACAGCGGTCGCGCCTCGGAAGACGAAACCACCGCCACCATCGCCCGCAGCTTTGTGCATACCGGAGAGGTGTTGTGTCCGCACAGCGCGGTGGGTGTGAAAGTGGCCGAAGAGGCCGTTCGGCCGGGGGTGCCGATGATCACCCTGGCCACCGCGCATCCGGCGAAATTTCCCGCTGCGGTCGAGGCCGCCTGCGGCGTCAGCCCGGCACTTCCCAAGCGCATGGCGGACCTGTATGAGCGTCCGGAACGCGTGACCGATTGTACCAATGATCTGGCCGCGCTTGAGGCATTGATTGAGGAGAAGATTTCCGCGTGACTGTTCAGATCCATCGTTTGCCCAACGGGCTTCGTATCGTCACCGAACGGATGGCGGGGCTGAAATCAGCCTCGCTGGGGCTGTGGATCGCCGCCGGCGGCCGCCACGAGCGCCCCGAGCAGAATGGCATCGCGCATTTCCTCGAACACATGGCGTTCAAGGGCACCAAGACCCGCAGTCCGCTGCAAATCGCCGAGGCGATCGAGGATGTGGGCGGCTATATCAACGCCTATACATCGCGCGAGATGACCGCCTATTACGCCCGCATCCTTGAAGAAGACGTGATGCTGGCGCTGGACGTGATTTCCGACATCGTGCTGAACCCGGTGTTTGATCCCGCCGAGATCGAGGTCGAGCGCGGCGTCATCCTGCAGGAGATCGGGCAGGCACTGGACACCCCCGACGACATCGTTTTCGACTGGCTTCAGGAAGCCGCCTATCCCGACCAGCCGCTGGGCCGCACCATCCTTGGCGAAACCTCCCATGTGGAAGGCTTCTCGCGCGAGGATCTGTTCGGCTTCGTGGGTGAACGCTACGGGCCGGGGCAGATGATCCTTTCGGCGGCCGGGGCGGTGGATCACGACGCCATCGTGCGCGAGGCCGAGCGTCTGTTCGGCCATCTGTCACCGGTTCTGTCCAGCACCCCGGAACCGGCACGCTTTGCCTATGGCGAAAAGCGGCAGGAAAAGGCGCTGGAGCAGGTGCATTTCACCCTGGCGCTGGAAGGCCCCAGCTACCGCGAGGATGAGATCTACACCGCGCAGGTCTTTGCCACGGCGCTTGGCGGCGGCATGTCCTCGCGCCTGTTCCAGGAAGTGCGCGAAAAGCGCGGGCTGTGCTATTCGATCTTCGCGCAGGCCTCGGCCTATGCCGACACCGGCATGACCACGATCTATGCGGGCACCAGCGAAGGCGACGTGGGTGCTTTGGCCGAACTGACCATCGAAGAGTTGCGCAAGGCCGCCGACGGGCTGCGGCCCGACGAGGTCAACCGCGCCCGCGCCCAGATGAAAGCGGGCTTGCTGATGGGGTTGGAAAGCCCGTCGTCGCGCGCCGAACGGCTGGCGCGGCTGGTGTCGATCTGGGACCGGGTGCCCGATCTTGAGGAAACCATTGCCCTGATCGACGGGGTGAATGCCGACAAGCTGCGCGACTATGGCAACCGTCTGGTGTCGCAGGCCCCGGTGGCGCAGGCGCTCTATGGCCCGGTGGGCAATGCGCCGCGCCTGGATGATCTCAGGGCCCGGCTGGCCGCATGATCCGGCTGGCGCGGCGTCAGGTTCAGATCGAATCCGAACGGATGCGACTGCGGCCTCCGGCGATGGCCGATTTTGTCGAATGGTGCGAGTTGCGCCGCCAAAGCGCCGCCTACCTGAAACCCTGGGAACCGACCTGGTCCGCCGACCATCTGACCAAGCGTGGCTTTTCCAACCGTATCCACTGGGTGCAGCGCAGCATCTCGAACGGCACGGCCCTGCCGCTGTTTCTGACCGACCGCGACAGCGGTGCGCTGCTGGGCGCGCTGACCCTGGACAACATCCGCCGTGGCCCGGCGCAGGCCGGCACGCTGGGCTACTGGATCGCCGAGAGATTCGCCGGACAGGGCTACATGCGCGAGGCAATCCGCGCCGTCACCCATCACGCCTTCACCCAGATGGACCTGAGCCGGATCGAAGCCGCCTGCCTGCCGGAAAACGCCGCCTCGCGCCGGGTGCTGGAGGTTTCGGGCTTCAAGTACGAGGGCGTTGCGCAAAGCTATCTGCAGATCAACGGGCGCTGGCGCAACCATGTGCTTTACGCCAATCTGCGCGGCGACCGGCGGGGACGCTCCTCCGCAACGTGACGCCGGGGCAATTCGTGCTACCCTTTCGGCATACAGCCCGGAGGTCGCCCCCATGCCCCTGATCCGTCTTGCCCTTGCCCTGATCCTGTTGCTGGCCAACCCGCTGCAGGCGCAGGATCGCCGCCCCAGCCATTGCATCTCGCTGGTTCAGAACCTGCCCGGCGGGGTCTACCTGTATCGCGCGGCCTTTACCGATCCGCTGCCGGATTACACCGTACGCCTGCGCTATGTCGCCCACGCCAGTTTCCTGATCCGGGGGAAGGGCGGGACGACAGCGGTGACCGACTACACCGGCTTTCTGGGCAACACCGATTTCGTGCCCGACGTGGCGACCATGAATCGCGCCCACAGTTCCCATTGGACAGCACTGCCCGATCCGCGCATTCCCCATGTGCTGCCGGGCTGGAACCCCGATGGCGGGCCGGCGGATCATCACCTGGATCTGGGCGAGATGCTGGTCCGGTCGGTGTCCACCGACATAAGGTCGTGGTCGGGCGGGGTGGAAAGCGGCGAGGACGGCAATTCCATCTTCGTGTTCGAGGTCGCAGGCCTGTGCATCGGCCATCTGGGCCATCTGCATCACGTGCCCACCGACGAGCAATTCGCGGCGCTGGGACGCCTGGACGTGGTGATGGCGCCGGTGGATGGCGGCAACACGCTGGACCTGCCGTCGATGATCCGGGTTCTGACGCGGCTGCGCGCGTCGATCGTGATCCCCATGCATTGGTTCGGCGACGGCACCCTGTCGGTGTTCCTTGCCGGAATGCAGGACAAGTTCGAGATCGATCGTGTGGGTGGCCCGGACCTTGAAGTCTCGTTGCGCAGCTTGCCGCAACGGCCTACGGTCATGGTCTTGCAACCGGCGTATTTGAGTGACGATGACTGACATTTCTCCTGCGGCCCGCCAAGTGTTGGACAGGTTGAACCGGACCCTTCCCAAGGCGGCGTTTCGTCCATTGGGCCCTGCCTATCTGGAAGAACCCCGTGGGGCCTACATCGGCCATGCCTGCGCCGTGGTCGCGCCGGACACGGTCGAGGGCGTGGCCGAAGTGGTGCGCGCGGCCTCTGACCTGTCGGTGCCGGTGGTGCCATACGGCGGCGGCACCGGTCTGGTGGGCGGGCAGGTGATGGCCGATGGCCCGGCGCCGCTGTTGCTCTCGCTGGAACGGATGACCGCGATCCGGTCGCTGGATGCGCCGTCTGGCGTGCTGGTGGCCGAGGCCGGCGCGATCCTGCAGGACGTGCAGGACGCCGCGCGCGACGCCGGCCTGCTGTTCCCCCTCAGCCTTGCCGCGCAGGGCTCCTGCCGGATCGGCGGCAATCTGGCGACCAATGCAGGCGGGGTGAACGTGCTGCGCTATGGCAATGCCCGCGACCTGTGTCTGGGTCTTGAGGCGGTGCTGCCGGACGGATCGATCTGGCACGGGCTGAGCGCGCTGCGCAAGGACAACACCGGCTATGATCTGCGCAACCTTCTGATCGGCTCGGAGGGCACGCTCGGGGTCATCACGGCGGCCTCGCTGCGGCTGTTTCCAAAACCCCGCGCCGAGGCCACGGCGATCTTCGTGGTGCCCGATCCGCAGGCCGCGCTGAACCTGTTGGCCCTGACCCGCGCCGAGGTGGGCGAGGCGATCAGCGCCTTCGAACTGATGTCGCAGCAGGGGCTGGAATTCCTGGCTGAAACCATGCCGCAAGTGCGCCAGCCTTTCGATGCGCCGCCCGCATGGTCGGTGCTGGTCGAACTTGGCTTCACCGGTCCCGGCGATCCCGAAGAGGCGCTGGCCACGATCTTTGAGGCCGCCTTCGAGCGCGATCTGGTCAGCGATGGCCGCATCGCCCTGTCCGATGGCCAGCGGGCCGAGTTCTGGACCCTGCGCGAGAGCATCCCCGAGGCCAACAAGAAGATCGGCGCGATCTCGTCGCACGATGTGTCGGTGCCGCTGGCAGCGCTGCCCGACTTCATCGCACGGGGCGATGAGGTGATCGCGGCGCTGGGACCGTTCCGGGTCAATTGCTTCGGACATCTGGGCGACGGCAACCTGCATTACAACGTGTTCCCGCCCATGGGCGAGGCGCGCGAGACCTACAAGGACCGCAAGGGCGCCATCATGCGCGCGGTCCATGATCTGGTGCACGAATTCGACGGCTCGGTCAGTGCCGAGCATGGCATCGGGCGTCTGAAGGTGGACGATCTGCAACGCTATGGCGATCCGGCGCGACTGGCGGCCCTGCGGGCGATCAAGCGGGCGCTGGACCCGCGCGGCATCATGAACCCGGGCGCGGTTCTGGCGGCGGAATAGCAGCTTCCCTTCCTCAGCAAGGGGCTTCAGACTTCTGGGCGTTGTCCCAGTGCGCTGCCCCCTTCGTCCGCGATGGCAAGCCTTCAGGTTTCCCGGCGGCCACCGCGCCGGTCAGTCCCCGGCGTAGCTGCACAGGGCATGCACCGGCATCCCCATCTTCTCAAGCCGGGCGCGGCCGCCCAGATCGGGAAGGTCCACCACGAAGGCGCAGCCGATGATGTTGCCGCCCAGCCGTTCCACCAACTTGATCCCGGCCTCGGCGGTGCCGCCGGTGGCCAGCAGGTCATCGACGATCAGCACGGTCTGGCCCGCGGCGATGGCATCATCGTGGATCTCGACCGTGGCGCTGCCGTATTCCAGCGTATAGTCCTCGGACAGGGTCGCGGCCGGCAGCTTGCCCTTCTTGCGCACCGGCACGAAGCCGGCCGAAAGCTGATGCGCCACCGCGCCGCCCAAGATGAAGCCGCGGGCTTCCAGCCCCACCACCAGGTCGATCCGCTGTCCGGCATAGGGCGACAGCAACTGGTCCACCGCCATGCGAAAGCCGCGCGGATGGCCAAACAGGGTGGTCACGTCGCGAAACATGATCCCGTCATGCGGGAAGTCGGGAATGGTGCGGATGAAGTCTTGCACGGTCTCGGTCATCGCCAGATCCTCTGCTTCTTCGGCGCCCGGGCAGAAGCACCCCGAACGGGATAAGGGGCGGCACCTTCTGCGCCAACCGTTGGCAGGGTCGCAGGTGTCATGCGCCCAGCACCCGGCCCGCCACCGCGTCCAGCCTGGCCAGCAGTGCCGGGTCGCGCTTGTCCGGCGCGGTCATGACCGCATATTCCAGCGCCCGGTCGCAGCCATGGGGGCAGGGCGCGCGGTCCGCACCCAGCAGGCCGGGCAGGGCGGCCACCAGGTTGCGGGCCTTCTGGGAATTGCCGGTCAGGGTGGCGATGATCTCGGTGATTTCCACGGCCCCGTGATCGGGATGCCAGCTGTCGTAGTCGGTGATCATCGCGACCGAGGCGTAACACAGCTCGGCCTCGCGGGCGAGCTTGGCCTCGGGCATGTTGGTCATGCCGATCACGTCGCAGCCCCAGGCCTCGCGGTACATCCGGCTTTCGGCCAGGGTCGAGAACTGCGGCCCTTCCATCGCCAGATAGGTGCCACCCCGATGGACGGTCACGCCCTGGGCTTCCGCCGCCGTGGCGCAGGCATCGCCCAGTCGCGGGCAGGTGGGATGGGCAACCGACACATGCGCCACGCAGCCGGTGCCGAAGAAGGACTTCTCGCGCGCGAAGGTGCGGTCGATAAACTGGTCGACGATGACGAAATCGCCCGGCGCCATCTCCTCGCGGAACGAGCCGCAGGCCGAAACCGAGATCACATCGGTGACCCCCAGCCGCTTCAGCGCATCGATATTGGCACGGTAAGGCACGGTGGACGGCGAATGCACATGGCCCCGACCATGACGCGGCAGGAAGGCCATCTTCACCCCGTCGAGCCTGCCAGTCAGGATCTGGTCCGAAGTCGTCCCCCAGGGGCTGTCCACCGCCTGCCAGCGCGCGTCCTGCAACCCGTCGATCTCGTAAACGCCCGAGCCGCCGATCACACCGATAACCGTTTCACTCATCCTGACGGGTCCCTTCTGACTGTTCCGGGGGAACTATGGCACCGGGGTCGGGTGCGGGCAATCGCTGCGTATCAGTCGTCGGGACGGGCCAGTTCGAAGACCGCGTCGATGGCGGCATAGTCACGATAGCCCATCCGCGCCAGCGGCCTGTAGCGGGTCACATCGAACCGCCCGTCGACAAGGCAATCATCGCGCAGATGCACGCCCGTGACCTCGCCAAACACGGTGAAGTTGGCCTTGCCGGGCAGTTGCAGGATCCGGATCAGGCGGCATTCCAGGCTGGCGGGCGCTTCAGCGACGCGTGGGCAATCGATGGTGGCACAAGGTGCCTTGTTCGCGCCCGCCACCACGAATTCATCTTCCCCGCGCGGCAACGCCGCTGAACTGGCGTTCATCACGCCGCCCATCGCGTGTTCCACGATATTGACGCAGAACACCCCGGTGTCGCGAATGTTGCCGACGCTGTCTTTGGTGCCTTCACGGTCGGGCTTTTCCGAAGTCGAGGCGAACATGATCTGAGGCGGCGCATAGGCCACCGCATTGAAGAAGGAATAGGGCGCAAGGTTATCGTGGCCCTCACCGTCGCGGGTCGAGACCCAGGCGATGGGGCGCGGCGTCACAATGGCGTTGAACGGGTTGTGTGGCAGGCCGTGGCCGTCAGAGGGGATATAGAACATCTGCCCCCCCGCTAGCCGCGTGTCACCAGAACCAGCGGGTCCAGCGAAACCTCTTCCAGATTGCGGCCCGGCCCGATGCGGTCGACCACGGCGAACAGCCCCGGCCCGGACAGCGGCGTCAGCACCCCGTGCCAGACACCGCGATGAAAATTCACCCCCTGTCCCGGTTCGGTCAGGAAGGCGCGAAACCCCTCTGGCCCGTTCGGGCCATCCTCGGCCACGGTCACCAGGAACGGATCCAGCGACATGGGCAGGAAGGCCTGGCTGCCCTCGGGATGCCGCTCTACAAGGTCCAGCGTGTAGGGCATGTTGCGCGGCACAGCCTTGAACAGGCTGATCCCGGCGCGCCCGTCCGCGCCGAAGTCCAGAAGCGCGTGATCGTGATAGCGGCCACAAAGCCCCTGGTTGATCCAGCGATCCGGCGCCCCGCTGGCCTCCAGCACATCGCCGTAGCGCGCAAATCCGCCCCGCGTCAGCGGTTCGGCGGTGATCCAGCGCGGCCCGCTCATGACGCCGGCCCGCCCAGGCCCGCTGTCACCACTGTGTCGATCCACTGTTGCATGGAGAAAACCTTGCGTCGCCGGGTCTGCGGGCGCAAGCCCTAGCGGATATCCCGTACTGGTCCGGACGCCATAATGCGCACCAATGGCAATCCCCGGCCACTTTCTTCTTGGCGAAAATACTCAAACCGCTCCGACCGCCAGACGCGCCGCGCTCAGGTTTGCGCGAACCGCCAGCGCGTGATCTGCGCATAGGTCTCTCCGGGGCGCAGCACGGTCGAGGGAAACGCCGCGTGGCTTGGCGCGTCGGGCCAGCCCTGGGCTTCGATGGCCAGCGCGCAATAGGCCGCATGGGTCTTGCCGTGATGGCCCACCGCGCCCCCGGTGCGGATGCCACCGGCGTCATAGATTTGAACCCCGGGCTCGGTTGTTTCCAGTTCCATCCGCACCCCGCTTGCGCCGGTCAGGGTCAGAACCTGTCGCGGCGTGCGGCGCGCCTCCGCCAGGCAGAAGTTCAGATCCAGCTTGGCATCCTGCCCGGGTGCAAGGGTGCGCTCCTGCCGGAAATCATAGGGCGTGCCCGCAACCGACCGCACCTCCCCGGTGGCAAGGTCGCCGGGGCCGGGCACGCAATAGCGCTCCGCGTCGATGGTCAGGCGATGGCTTGCATAGGTGTCGGTCCCATCCAGGTTCCAGTAGCTGTGATTGGCGAAATTGATCCATGTGGCGGCATCGGTGGTGACGGTGACCTGCATTTCCAGCGTTCCGGGGGCCGTCAGCGCATAGCGCGCGGTGACCGTCCGGGTGCCGGGAAACCCGCCCTCACCGTCGGGCAGGGTCAGGGTCAGCTCGACATGGGTGTCGGTGCGCTCCGCGAGCGTCCAGACTTTGCGATGGGTGCCCGCCGCGCCGGCGTGGCAGGTGTGCTGGCCATCCTGGTTGCGCTCGAACCGATAGGTCTTGCCGTCCAGGTCGGCACTGCCGTCCGAGATGCGATTGACCACCGGCCCGATCAGCCCGCCGGCGCTGGCCATGGGCCCCGCGTAGGTTGCCATATCCTCGGTGCCGATGGTCAGGCTGTGGGGCACCCCGGCCAGACGCACATCCTGCACGATGGCGCCGAAGGTCAGGATCGCCACGCTCAGCGTGCCATCGTTCAGGGTGACCTTTTGCACATCCGTGCCGTCGGCAAGCGTTCCGAAGGGGGCGATACCGGGGTCTGTCGTGGCCATGAGGGGTCTCTCCGTTGTGTTGCCCGGTTGCGGGTGTCAGGCGCGGACGGTGCCGTCCCAGGCGTCGATCAGTTCGGCGGCCAGGGCGGCCACATCGGCGGCACTGCGGCCGGGTTTGTAAATCCCGGTGCCGATGCCGAACCCATCCGCGCCAGCCGCCCGCCATGCGGCGAAATCAGCCGGGCCGACGCCGCCCACGGCGAACACCGGCGCATCGGGGGGCAACACCGCGCGCAGGGCCGCCAGGCCGTCCGGTCCCAGCTTGAAGGCCGGGAAGATCTTCAGCCCATCGGCGCCCGCCTTCAGGGCCGCGAAACACTCGGTGGCGGTGAACACGCCGGGATAGCTTTCCATCCCCAACGCCTTGGTTTCGGAAATCACGCCGGGATCGCAGTTCGGCGACACGATCATCCGGCCGCCGGCATCGCGCACCGCGTGCACGGCGGCGGTGTCCAGAACGGTCCCCGCGCCGATCAGCGCCTGCGCGCCGAACCGCGCGGCCATGGCGCCGATGCTGGTCAGCGCGTCGGGGGAATTCAGCGGCACCTCGATCCGGTCGATCCCGGCCGCGATCAGCGCCTCGGTGACAGGCAGGGCTTCGGGCGGGGTGATCCCGCGCAGAATGGCAATCAGCGGGCGGCTCATGAGGGGGTCTCCGATGCGAGTTTGCGCGCGGCCATCAGCCCGGCGCGTGTCATGGGGTCGGCGGCGGCCTGGATCGGGGCGAGCCCCTGCCGTGTCAGCCCGGCCAGATAGGGGGCGGCAATGGCGGGGGCGCCGATCACGGCAACCTGCTGGCCCAGCCAATAGGGGCGCGCGGCGGCCAGTTCGGCGCCGATCAGATAGCCCGACAGGCGGGCGCGGGCGGTTTCGGGGCGCTGATCGTGCAACAGCGCCTCGGCGCGCAGGCCGAACAGCCGGGCGGCCATGCGTTCGGGGCGGGACTGGGCCTCGTCCAGTGCCTCGACGAAGGCGTCGTCATCCCAGCCCTCCGCGCCGACCGAATGGCGCAGGACCGAGGCGGTGCCCAGAAGCGAGAACATCTCTCCGGTCATGAAGGTCTGGAAGCTGACCACTTCCCCGGCCGAGATATGGGCCCATTTGGTATGGGTGCCGGGCAGGCAGATCACCCCGTCGAAGTTGGGGTTGAGCGCCACGAACCCGGCGATCTGGGTCTCCTCGCCGCGCATCACGTCGGCGGGCTTGTCCTGGCGCAACCCGGCGACAATGCGCACGTCGAGGCGCGGGTCGCTGACCGGGGCTTTCATCGGGGCCGCGGCAACGGGCAGGCAGGGCACCGTTGCATAAGGCGCTTCGACCCAGCCCTGGCGGGCGCCCACCATGCCGCAGGCGATGACCTGCATCGGGGCCTCGCCCAGCCAGGGCGCGATCAATTCCAGCAGCGCCGGTTCAAACTCGTCGCGGGTCAGCTTGCCCATGCCCTTGACCGATTTGGCTTCGGCGACGACCTCGGTGCCGGACATGGCCCAGGCTCGCAGATGTGAAGTGCCCCAGTCGGCGGCGATCCAGTCGATCCGGCTCATCCGCTGACCACCACGCCGGCGTCGGCGGCAATGCATTGTCCGGTCATCGCGCGGCTGGCGTCAGAGGCCAGGAAAAGCACGGGCTCTATCATGTCTTGAGGCTCCAGTCGGTGCGGCAGGCACTGCCGGTTCAGATGCGCTGTGACGCTGGCTTCATCGGCCCACATCTCAAGCTGTTTTTCGGTAAAGACCCAGCCCGGCGCCAGCGCATTGACGCGCACGCCCTGCGGACCGAATTCGCGCGCCAGCGAGCGGGTCATCGCGGTGATCGCACCATTGGCGGTGGTATAGCCCACAAGGTTGGCGGCCCCCATCATGTAGCTGATCGAAGACATGTTCACGATGGCCCCGCCGCCCGCCGAGATCATCCCCGGCAGCACATGCTGGCAGGCGAAGAAATAGGACTTCAGGTTGATGGCCTGTGTCTGGTCCCAGAAGGCTTCATCCACCTCCAGCGCCTTGTGGCGCAGGTCGTTGGCGGCGTTGTTGACCAGAACCGTGATCGGCCCGTTTTCGGTTGCGGCCGTGTCCATGCAGGTTTTCAGGCGGTCGATGTCGGTGACATCGCAGGCGGCAAAACCGGGGCGAATGCCGTGCTTGGCCTCCATCGCGGCGCAGAAGTCCGAGGCATCCGAGCGTTGCACGAAGAACACCTTGGCGCCCTGCGCCAGAAAGCCGTCGGTCAGGGCCGCGCCGATGCCCGCGCCGCCGCCGGTCAGAAAGACCGAAGCGCCCCGAAGGTCGTCGAATGTCGTGCTCATGCGTTTTTGGCTTTGGTCATGCCACATCCCGCTTGTTACCGGCCGGATGCAATGATCCGACAGGGAAATGTTGCCTCAAGTCGTCCATGGGGATGTGATAGAGGCCCGAACCCGGCGCGTCCAGCCAGAGGGGCGGGTTTTTGTTAGCGCTAGTGGTCCGGGCGCCAAGCCGGGCGGTTGTCCGGCGGCGGTACCGGGGGCCATCGCGGTCAGTCGCCGCCGGTGCGCGGTGGCAGGTCTTTCTGCACGCGCTTGGGCAGGCGGGCGCGGATCAGGTCGTAGGACAGGGTGATCCGGTGCCGCAATTCGTCCGGCGGGCAGTCCTCGGGCAGGCGCACCCAGCTTTTGTGGAAATAGGGCGCGCGCGTGCCGACGCCCGCGTCGATCAGCATGGCGGCGGTTTCGACATCGGCGCATTTCACCGACACGCCGGGATCGACGGCACCGAGGCAGGCGAACATCTTGTCCCCGACTTTCCAGGCATCATGCCCGCCGCCCCAGGGATCCGAGCATACGGCACCCGGACACCCGGCGCAGATGGCATTGACGGTTTGGCGAAAGCTGTCGGTCATGGCGTGGCCCCCGGTGAGGGAACCAGCGTTTCACAAGGGCAGCGCGAAAGCAAACCCGCGCAAGGGGGGCGGAGCGCTGCTCGCGTGTCAGGATGGCGCGATGGGCATGGCGTTTCACGGCACAGCCATCCTGCGCAGGCCGTGCAAACCCGACTGATGGTCGCGCTGGATCCGCTGCCCGGATTAGCCGGCCTCACGCGCCTCGGGGCGGGGGGCCAGAAGCTGGGTCCAGATCGCGACGTCGTCGATCAGCGTCCATTCACGGCGCACCCCGTTTGGACCGAACTCAACCTGCGTCAGACCCATGACATAGGCATAGGCCCCGCTGGGCGCCCCAAAGCGACCGAACCCGTCGTGCCGCCCATAGAGCGACCATCGCACCGCCGCCGAGGCCGCGCCACGGGCCGGGGCATGGCCCATGCGATGATCGATGCGAAAACTGGCCGCCGGAAAGGCGCTGCGCAACCCGGTCCAGAAACTTTCGACGGCATCCCGGCCAATCGCGGAATGCCCGCCCGGATAGGTGGCCTCGCAACCCTCGGCATAGTGGTCGCCGATGCAGGACATCTCGCCGCCCAGCACCCGGTCCAGGATCTCGGCCAGTCCGTCCGCCTCTGGCCCGGCGGGGCCGCGGTCGCCATAGGCCGGTTCCGGGTCGGTTTCGGGGGTCAGGGGCGCGGGCAGCACGGTGCCTGCCTGCACCTGCGCCTCAAGCCAGCCGCGCGGATCGCCCGCCCCGATCTGGCACAACAGGGCCGCGGTATCGCGGATCATCCAGGCGTCGCGGATCCCGGCCTCGGTCTGCCAGCATTCGGCCAACACCCGCATCTGCACCGGCTTGCCCGTGGCAGCGCCCCAGAGGCCGGCACCGCCATGGCTGGCTTGCAGGGTGGCGCGCGTGGCCACGGCCATGCCACCGGTGTCCGCGCCGGGACCAGCCCGGGTATCGACCGAGATCGCCTCCTCTCCCAGAACTGCGCAGCCGGTCAGCGTCGCCCGCAGCGCCATGGCATCGGCCATCACCGCCTGCGGTCCGCGCAACACACGGTCGGGCAGGCGGATCACGGCGTGGGCGTGGAAGGCCTCATCCGCCAGGGTGACATCGGTGCGGCTGGCATAGGCCGACAGCCAGGCAAAGGGCGGCGGGGCGGCGGGACGGGTCAGGCGGGCAACAGGCGCAGACATGGGGAACAACACGCTCGCATCAGGACAGGAAAAATCAGCACGCATTTGAACTAAACGCTGCGAGGTTAATGTTCCCTGAAACCGGTCTGCTGCTAGGGGGCGATCCATTGGCCGTGCCAGCCGTCCTGGTGGCGCCAGCGGGCGCGGGCATGCAGATCGCGCCCCAGGTGCAGGGCGTCAATGCCGGTCACCCTGCAGCGCAGGACCGCGAATTGCGCCATCCCATCGGGTGCTTGCAAGGGTTCTGGTCGGGTCAAGGGCGTCCCCGAGGCCGCAGCACCGCCATAGATCCGGCGCGCCTGTTGCGGAATGGCCGCCCAGAGAGGCGCCACCTCGGCCCCCGTGGCGAGAGTGATCTCGCAGTTCAGACGTGCCTGAAGTTGATCCGCCGGATCCCACAGCAGCAGCGTCGCGAGCGGATCGGCCCGGATCTCGGTGACCTTCGCGGACCTGAGGTCGGTGTGAATCTCCAGCATCCTCGCGGACGCGTCGACCGCCCGTAGCACCACCATGCGCGCGGCGGCCCCGTCGGCTGAGGCCGTGGCCAGCGCCAGAAGCCGGGCCGGGGCATCGGGACGCCTTGGCCCGTCTTGCAGCTTTTGCCAGACCCATTGGTGATAGGCGTCAAGGTCGGTCCAGGGATCACTCATAGCCGGTCATCTCCAGATACCCTTTGCCGCTGTGACTGCCTTGCACCGTCACCGGACCCTCCCAGTAGGGCACGTTGGTGTCCATCCAGCTTTGCGGGTTCAGCGGGGCCGTGTGCAGGTCATAGCCCTTGTCCGGCCACTGGATGCGCCAGCGCACCGGGATCTCGCGCCCGGCGACCTGTGCCGTGCCTTCGGGTGTCAGCGTGATCGCCCCGTCGGGAATGTGCTGCGCCGTGCCATCGGGCAGGATGTGGGTGCCGGGTACGAAATCCGCCGCTTCGGCATCGCGCAGGCGGTAGACCATCAGCTTGGTGTCATCCTCCAGATGCAGCGAGAACCAGTCCCAGCCGGTCTGGGACGGGGCCAGCGGCTGCGACGACCACTCCCGATCCAGCCAGGCGGTGCCGGTCACGGCGACCGGGCCTTCGGGCAGATCGAGCATGCCTGTGACGTGGTAGTGCGGCTGCGAGTAGTAATAGCTGGCCTGCCCGCGCGGTGACTTGACAGAATATCCGCCTTCGCCATGGGTCACCAACGGGCCCTCGGCAGCCAGTGCCAGATCATAGGCGAAGTCCGCGCCGCGGGCTTGTATCTGCAAGTTGTCCAGCGCCTCTGCGCTGTTGTCCCGGCCGATCATCGCCCAGTCGTTGATCCAGGCGTGGAAGGGCTGGGCCATGACCCCGGCCTGCCCGATCCCGCCGCGTGCAAAACGCTGCGCGGTAAAGTGGCGGCTGGCATCGGTCAGACCGGCGTGCGCGAACCAGATCTGCGAGGACGTCCAGCCCTCCCCCGGATCGGGGGACAGGGAGGCGCGAAACAGTGTCCATTGCGCCCCGAATGCGCGGCTCTCGGCGTCTTCGAGATTGGCCGTCACATACCACCATTCGATGCGAAATCCGGGATGGGCGCCGTGGTCCTGTGGGAAGGAAAAGGCCCGGCCGGGAGCGGGCAGCTGGAACCCGTCGGCGTCACTGCCCATGCCGGCAAATCCCTGGGCGGTGGCGGGCAGGGCATGGGGGACGAGGGTCAGACATGCGCAGACAAGGGCGCGGATGGCCTGGGGCAGGGCAGTGAGTATTTTTGCCAAGAAGAATGGAAGTCCTGTGCGCAGCGGACGCCGGACCGGGGGGCGGCTGGCGGCATGCGCTGTTGGGTCTTGGGGCACGATTGGCAGCGTCGGGTCAGCGGTCACTGAAAAATCCCTTCATGAGAACCACGGGCGGCTGGCTGGCCAGCTTGCGGGCCGGGAGGGCCGCCGCCGCAAGCGCGGCCAGGATGGCCAGGGCTGTCAGCCTGATCCAGTCGCCGGGAAACACCGTCATGGGCAGGCGCCAGCCGAAAGCACCGACGTTGACCACCGCCAGCAGCACCCAGGCCAGGCACAGCCCGACCGGAATCGCCAGAACCGCCGTCATGGCGGCCAGCAGCGCGCTGCGCAGCAGTTCCAGCGCGCCGATATGTCGGCGTTGCAGGCCCAGGGCCCAGACCGGCGCGACCTGTGGCAGGCGCTGGGTCGATAGGGTCAGAAGGCTGGTCAACATGGCCAGCGCGGCCACCCCGAGCGTCAGCAGGTTCAGCGCCCGTGTAATCGCGAAGGTGCGTTCGAAGACCGCGTGGCCCGAGGCCTTGAGCGCGGATTGGTCGATGATCTGCGCCGCCGGAAGACCATATTCGCTGCGCAAACGGGCGGAGAAGGCCGCCACATCTCCGGGCGGCATCCGCAGCGCGAAGCGGATGATTGGCACCTCGGGAAACTGCTGTTGGAACGCCTTCAGCCCGATCAGCGCCTCGGCCGACGGGTTGCCATAGTCGGGATAGATCCCCAGCACGGTATATGCGGTATCGTCGATGCGCACCTCGTCGCCCAGGGCGAGGGTTTGCCGGTAGTGCAATTGTTCGTTGATGAAGGCGCCGGTGCCTGCCGCAAGACCCTCCCAGGCATCGGGGGTTGCATCGAGCAAGGGCCAGGTCTGTCGCCAACTGGCCGCCGGGCTCAGGGCCTGGACCGCGCCGGGATGGTTATTGATCCGTGTGTCGTGGAACACGCGCGGCAGAACCTCGCGGGCGGCGCTGTCCAGCACCGGGCGCAGACGCATGGCCATTTCGGGTGTACCGGTGTCCACATAGACCTCGGCCACCAGCCGCTGATCCAGCCAGTCGGTGAAGGCCAGTCGAAAGCTGCCGACCATGGTTGAAACGCCGATGTTGGCCGCCAGCGCCAGCAACAGGGCCATCAGGGCCAGCGACAGGCCGGGCAGTTGTTGGCGGCTGTCGGCCCAGAACCATTGCGGCAGCGGGCGGCGGGCGGCCTTTACTGCGCGGGCCAGCGCTGCGGCCAGCAGTGGGGGCAGCAGAAGGGCCGCGCCCAGAAGAAGCGCACCCAGCAGGACGAAGCCGGTTGCAAGACCATCTCCTAGCCACGCCAACGTACCAGACAGGGCGATCAGGCCGATGGCCGCCCCCGCTTGCCGCCGCAGGTTGCGGGTCGAGGCCAGTCGCCAGGCGCGGGGCTGGGCGCTGGCCAGGATCGGCAAGCGCAACAGGCGCGTCAGGCTTTGGGCGGCGGCGATGGTGGTGCCAAGCCCGGCCATGGCGAACCCGGCGCCGATCCAGCCCGGCCGCAGGCTGAGCGTGCCGGTGGCGGGTGCGCCATAAAGCCCGCGCAGGGTGGCCGCCACATCCGGCAGCAAGGCGGCGGCGATCAGGTAGCCCAGGAGCACCCCAAGGGTTCCGGCGACCAGCGCAAACAGCACCAGTTCGGCGGCCATCAGCGCGATCAGGGTGCGTGCGGGCAACCCGAGCGCGCGCAGGGTGCGCATCATGGCCCGCCGCTGTTCGAAAGCCAGACCGACGGCGCCATGGGCAATGAACAGGCCCACGGTGAAGCTGAGAAATCCGAAGGCGGTCAGGTTCAGGTGGAAAGCGCCGGTCAGCCCGGCGATCTCGGCGCGGCGGTCGGGCTGGCTGCGCGTCAACTGCGGCGCCAGGTCGGTCAGCGGCGGCAGATGGGCGGGCAGGGCGGTCACCTCGATCATCCGCGACAGGGTGTCGGGCTGATCCAGCAGGCGGGACACGGTGCCAATGTCGCCCACCAGAAGGCCGGGCGCGAGATCTGAGGCGGGCACCAGCGCTTGCGCGACGGTCTGATCCAGACGGGCCAGCGTTTCGGGCGCGCCGAAGAACTGGCCGGGCGGGCCGATGAAGGCGGCCAGGCCGTCTGTGCCGTCGGTGTTCTGGGCGTCGGCCTCGGGCAGGATCGGGGCGGACAGCGGATCGAGACCCAGAAGCGTGACGGTCTGGCCGCCGATCCGCGTCGTGCCTTCGATCACCGGGGCCAGCGGATAGCCCGCCTTGCGCAAAGTCACATAGGTGTCGAGGCGGACAGGGGCCCCGTCGCTGCGGGTCCAGACCGGGCGGCCCTGCTGGTCCAGCATCGAGGCGGCGCGGTCATAGCTGGCGCGCGCCTCGGCATTGATGGCCTGCACCCCGGTCCACAGCGCGGTGGCCAGCGCCAGACCCAGAAGCAGCGTCAGGGCCTGCCCCGGATGCCGCCGCCAATGCGACAGCAGCGCCAGCAACCCCGCTCGTCCGCCGGTCATTCGATTGTCCCGTGGCTCAGATGCGCGCGCCGGTCCAGCCGTGCCGCCAGCACCTGCGAATGGGTGACCATCAGCAGTGCGGCGCCGCTGTCGCGCGACAGGTCGAGGAACAGTTGCAGCACCGCTTCGCTGCTGTCTTCGTCCAGGTTGCCGGTGGGCTCATCGGCGAGGATCAGCGCCGGACGCGCCGCAAGGGTCCGGCCAATGGCCACGCGCTGTTGCTGGCCGCCCGACAATTGCTCGGGGTAGCGGTCCAGCAGCGGGGCCAGCCCCAGCCGTGTGGCGATCTGGTCCTGCCAGTCGCGGTCTTCGCGGCCCGCCAGACGGGCATGAAAGCTCAGGTTCTGGCCGCAGGTGAGGGACGGGATCAGGTTGAACTGCTGGAACACCAGCCCCACCGTGTCGCGGCGCAGCGCGGCAAGGGCGCAGTCGCGCAGGGTTGTGATCTCGGTGCCGTTGATCCGCAGCTGTCCGGCATCGGGCCGGTCCAGCCCCGCGATCAGGGTCAAAAGCGTGCTCTTGCCGCTGCCGCTTTCCCCGGTCAGGGCCAGCGTCTCGCCCGCGTCCAGCGCCAGCGACACGCCGTCCAGCACGGTCACCGGGGCGGGATCGCCGGGAAAGGTCTTGCGCAAATCGCGAATGTCGAGAAGCATGGCGGGGCGGTGTCCTGAAAAAGCCGTCGTGACACCGGGAACCTAGCGCATTGGCGCGGCGCGGACAGGGGTCGGGAGGACGCGGGTCAGGGCTGGGCGCGCGCCACCAGCCGGGCGACCTCGGGGCCGATGGTCTCGACGATCACCCGGACGCCTTCGGCATTGGGATGCAGCCGATCCGCTTGCATGTAGCGCGCCATCGCCTGCGGATCCTTGGCCTGAAGCGCCTTCAGCGGCGCCAGCATGTCGGGTACCAGCAGCGCGTCGTAGCGCATGGCCAGATCGGGATACATGCTGTCGAAGGCGGCCTTGTAGCCGGGACCATAGTTGCCGGGAGCCTCCATCCCGATCATCAATACCGGCAGGCCGCGGCCGCGCGCCTCGGACAGGATGCCTTCAAGGTTGGCGCGGCTGGCGAGGGGATCGATGCCGCGCAGCAGGTCGTTGCCGCCAAGGGCCACGATCAGCGCATCCACTTCCGAGGTCAGAGTCCAACCGATGCGGGCCAGCCCGCCGGCGGTGGTGTCGCCCGACACCCCGGCGTTCAGAACCTTTGCCGAGACCTCGTTTTCGGCCAGCCAGTCCTGCAATTGCGGCACCAGCCCATCTTCGACCGGCAGACCGTACCCCTGCGTCAGGCTGTCGCCCAGGGCGGCCACCACGACCGGCTCTGCCGCCGCGGCCAATGGGATCAGCGACAGCACAAGCGCGCCCAAGAACTTGCGTCCACGGCTGCGCGCGCCATATGCCAAGAGACGACCCTTGCCCCGGAGCCGCCCCATGACCGAACCCGTCCTGTCGCTGCGCGACGCCAAACTGACCCTGCAGGGCAATGCGGGGCCGGTGGATATCCTGCGCGGCATCACCTTGAAGGTGGCGCGGGGGGAAACGCTGGGGCTGGTGGGGCCGTCGGGATCTGGCAAGTCGTCGCTCCTCATGCTCATGGGCGGGCTAGAAAGCGCCACCGGCGGATCGGTTCACGCGCTGGGTCAGGATCTGACGGCGCTGAACGAGGACCAATTGGCCCGCTTCCGCAGGGGGCATATGGGTGTGGTGTTCCAATCCTTCCACCTGATCCCTACCATGACCGCGCTGGAAAATGTTGCAACACCGCTGGAACTGGCCGGGCATCGGGATGCCTTCGACCGTGCCGGGGCCGAGTTGGAAGCCGTCGGGCTGGGCGCCCGCATGGATCACTATCCCGCGCAGATGTCGGGGGGCGAGCAGCAACGCGTGGCCCTGGCCCGCGCCGCCGCCCCGCGTCCCGTAATTCTGCTGGCGGATGAGCCGACGGGCAATCTGGACGGCACCAATGGCGCGGCGATCATGGACCTGCTGTTCGGCCTGCGCGACCGCCATGGCGCGACGCTGGTGCTGGTCACCCATGCGCCGGACCTGGCCGACCGCTGTGACCGGGTGGTGCATCTGCGCGATGGCCGCATCGAAAGCGAAGACGCATTGCGGGCCGCCGAATGACCCTGGCCGTCGCCAGCCGCATTGCGCGGCGCGAATTGCGCGGCGGATTGCGCGGCTTTGCCGTGTTCCTGCTGTGCCTGATGCTGGGTGTCACCGCCATTGCCGCCGTCGGCATGGTGCGCAGTGCCATTCAGGAAGGGCTGCGCTCGGAAGGCGCGGTCATCCTGGGTGGTGATGCCGAGATGACCTTCACCTACCGCCCGGCCTTCCCCGAGGAACGCCGCTGGATGGAAGTGCGCGCCCTGCGCCTGTCCGAAGTCTATGACTTTCGCTCCATGGCGGTGGTCGAACGGGGTGACGTGACCGAACGCGGGCTGACACAGGTCAAGGCGGTGGACGACGCCTATCCGCTGGTCGGCGCTGTGACGCTGTCGCCCGACATGCCGCTGGCCACGGCGCTGGACGGCGACGCGGTTCTTCCCGGCGCGGTCATGCAGCAGGTGCTGATCGACCGTCTGGGGCTGGCCCCCGGCGACCGGTTCAAACTCGGCGTGCAGGACTTCGTGCTGATGGCCGCGCTGGAGGTCGAACCCGATGCCTCCTCGGCCGGTTTCGCACTGGGGCCGCGCACCATCGTGCGGCGCACGGCGCTCGAGGCTTCGGGACTGCTGGGCGACGGCACCCTGTATGAAACCCGCTACCGTCTGGATCTGCCCGAGGGTGCCGATCTGGCCGGTTTGGAAACCGCCGCCGAAACCGCCTTCCGTGACAGCGGCGTGCGCTGGCGCGATGCCCGCAACGGCGCGCCCGGCGTGCGCGCCTTCGTCGACCGGATCAGCGCCTTCCTGGTGCTGGTCGGGCTGGCGGGTCTGGCGGTGGGCGGGGTCGGGATCTCGGCCTCGGTGCGCGCCTATCTGGCCTCCAAGACCGGGGTGATCGCCACATTGAAAACCCTGGGCGCGGATCGCACCACGATCTTTGCCATCTATCTTCTGCAGGTCGGGCTGGTCACGGCGCTGGGCGTTGCGTCCGGGGTCGTGTTGGGCGCGGCCCTGCCACTGGCGATGGCACCGCTGATCGAGGCGCGCCTGCCGGTGCCGGTGGCCTTCGGGCTCAGCCCCCGACCGCTGGCCGAAGCGGCGCTGTACGGTACGCTGACGGCGCTGGTCTTCGCGCTCTGGCCGCTGGCGCGCAGCGAGGACGTGCGCGCCGCGGCCCTGTTCCGCGATCCCTCCGGTCCCGACGCCCGCTTGCCACGGCTGCGATACCTGCTGGTCATCGCCGGTCTGTTGCTGGCCCTTGTCGGGCTGGCCACCGCGCTGTCGGACGTGCCGCGCCTGGCGCTCTGGACGGCGGGCGCCATTCTCGCCGCCTTGCTGGTGCTGGCCCTGACGGCCTGGGCCCTGCGCCGCGGCGCGCGCTGGCTGGCCAAGCGGCAGGCGCTGCGCCACCATCGCACCCTGCGCACCGCGCTGGGCGCCATCGGCGGCGCGGGCGAGGATGCCACCGCCGTGGTGCTGTCGCTGGGGCTGGGACTGACCGTTCTGGCGGCGGTGGGCCAGATCGACAGCAACCTGCGCGGCGCCATCCAGCGCGACCTGCCCGAAATCGCGCCCAGCTATTTCTTCGTCGACATCCAGCCCGACCAGATGGAGGGCTTCCTCGCCCGCCTGCAAACCGACCCCGCCGTCAGCCGCGTTGACAGCGCCCCGATGCTGCGCGGCGTCGTCACCCGCATCAACGGCCTGCCCGCGCGCGAGGTTGCCGGCGACCACTGGGTGCTGCGCGGCGACCGGGGTGTGACCTATTCGCAAGAGGTGCCGCGCAACACCTCGGTGGTGGCCGGCGACTGGTGGCCGGCGGACTATGATGGCCCGCCGCTGGCCAGCGTCGCCGCCGAAGAGGCCGGGGAGTTGGGCCTGTCGTTGGGCGACCGGCTGACGGTCAACATCCTGGGCCGCGACATCGAGGCCGAAATCGCCAGCTTCCGCGAGGTGGATTTCTCCAACGCCGGGATCGGCTTCGTGCTGTCGCTGAACCCCGCTGCCCTCAGGGGTGCCCCGCACACCCATATCGCGACAGTCTATGCCGAGGCCGAGGCCGAAGCCGCCATCCTGCGCGACCTGGCCAGCGCCTATCCCAACATCACCGCCATCCGGGTGCGTGACGCCATCGACAATGTGGCACGCGTGTTGCGCAGCCTTGCGGCGGCCACGTCCTATGGCGCCGGGGCCACCTTGCTGACCGGCTTCGTGGTGCTGATCGGTGCCGCCGCCGCCGGTGTGCGCGGCCGGATCTACGAAGCCGCAATCCTGAAAACCCTCGGCGCCACCCGGCCGCAGATCCTGTTGGGCTTTGCCCTGCGCGCGCTGCTGCTGGGCACGGCGGCCGGGGCCGTGGCACTTGTCGCCGGGGCCACCGCGGCCTGGGCGGTCATGGTCTTCGTCATGGACAGTTCGTTCCAGCTTGATCCGGGCAACGCGCTGGCCATCGTGCTGGGCGGCATCGGGGTCACCCTGCTGGCCGGGATCAGCTTTTCCTGGCCACCCCTGGCTGCCCGCCCCGCGCGGGTGCTGCGGGCCATGGGCTAGCGACAGGGGCCGCGCTGCTGCAATGCAGGGCGCGCCCCGTCTCTTGCATGCACCATCGCATTTCTTCTTGGCAAAAATACTCAAACGCGCCGCAAAGCGGTGCCCGGCCCGCCGCTTTGCGGCCCATGGGCGAATGGGCGGCGGGCGCATCCGCTTCCCATGTCACGGCAGCCTGTGCTAGGCGCAGGTATGGCTTTTCTCCTTAATGATCTGCGCGATTTGTCCAAGGCGGGCTTCGACGATCTGATCGACGCGCGCTCGCCTGCTGAATTTGCCGAGGATCACCTGCCCGGCGCCCTCAGCCTGCCGGTGCTGAACAATGAAGAACGCGCCCGGGTCGGCACCATGTACGTGCAGGAAAGCCGCTTCGGCGCCCGCAAGATGGGCGCGGCCCTGGTCATCCGCAATATCGCCGCGCATCTGGAAGGCCCGCTTGCCAACCGCGAAGGCGGCTGGCGGCCGCTGGTCTACTGTTGGCGCGGCGGCCAGCGGTCGGGCACGTTCGGCTGGCTGCTGAAAGAAATCGGCTGGCGCGCCGAAACGCTGGAGGGCGGTTATCGCAGCTATCGCCGGCTGGTGGTGCGCGCGCTGTATGACCAGCCGATTGCGCCGCCGCTGGTGGTGTTGGACGGCATGACCTGCACCGCCAAGACCGAGGTGCTGCAGCTTCTGGCGCAATCTGGCTGGCAGGTTCTGGATCTGGAGGGGCTGGCCCGGCATCGCGGCTCGATCTTCGGCGGACGGGCGGACCCGCAGCCCAGCCAGAAGGCCTTTGAAGGCGCCATCGCGCAGGCACTTTGCGGGTTCGATTCGGCCCGCCCGGTGGTGGTCGAGGCCGAAAGCTCAAAGGTTGGCAACCTGATCGTGCCGCCGCAGGTCTGGTCGGCCATGTGCGCGGCACCGCGCGTGCGGCTGGCGGCGCCCCTGGCGGCACGGGCCGACTTCTTCCTCACCGCCTATGCTGATCTACTGGCCGCCCCGGCGCGTTTCGCCGCCACCATCGGCAAGCTTCAGCGATTGCACGGGGCAGCACAGGTCGCGGCCTGGCAAGCGCAGGTGGCGGAAGGGGCCTATGGCGAGGTTGCCGCCGGGCTGATGGCGCAGCACTACGATCCGCGCTACCGGCGGTCCTCTGCGCGCCATGACCCCGCAGTGAAGGCCTGCGTGGATCTGGAAACGCTGACCCCCGAAGGATTGACCGACGCCCTGCCGCGCATCGCGGCGGCACTGGAGCAGGCAGTCAGCGCGCCGCGCGGATGATCCCTGCGGGCGCGATGCCCACCGATCCGATCTGCCGGGCCGCATGGCCCATGGCCTGCAGCCTGTCCACCGCGCCCGCTGCCGCCTCCGCAGGCACTGCGGCCAGAAAGCCGCCGCAGGTCTGCGGGTCGAACAGAAGTGCGCTGCGCGGGCCATCCCCGAACCCTTCCATCGACGGCAAGGCGTGGTCCCGGTTCGCCGTGAACAGTGACGATCGCACACCACCGGCTGCCAGCGCCTCGGCGCCCGTGTAGAGTGCCGGCCCCGCGGGATCGAGGGTCAGGCCCACACCCGAGGCGCGCGCCATCGCCAGCGCGTGACCGGCCAGCCCGAAGCCCGTCACATCGGTCATCGCATGGGCCAGCGGTGCCAGCAGTGCCGCCGCATCCGCCTGCGACCGGACCAGCGTGGCATAAAGCGCTGCCATATCCGCCCCCGCCGCCAGCCCGCGCATCTCGGCGGCCAGCAGGGTGCCGGACCCCAGCGCGCGGGTCAGGATCAGCGCGTCGCCGGGCTGCGCGCCGGACAACTCGATCGGCGGGCGGTCGCAAATCCCGGTGACCGTGAATCCCAGGCTGAGCTCGGCACCCTGCGTGGTGTGGCCCCCGGCCAGGTCGGCCCCGGCAGCGCGGAAGACGGCACTGGCAGCCTCGGTGATTTCGGACAGGGTGCGCGCCTGCATCTCGTCCCGCATGGCGGGCAGGGTCAGGCTGGCCAGCGCCACCTGCGGTGCCGCGCCCATGGCCCAGATGTCGCCAAGCGCGTGCAACGCGGTGATCTGTGCCATGCGCCAGGGATCGGGCAGCACCGCGCGCAGGTGATCGGTGGTCAGCACCTGGAACCGGCCTTCGCCCAGATCCAGGATCGCCGCGTCATCGCCGGGGCGCGAGGTCAGATCCTTGCGACCGGTTTCGGGCAGGCGGGCCAGCGCCTGGGCCAACGTCGCCGGTCCGACCTTGGCCCCGCAGCCGCCACACAGCGGCGGGCGCGACTGCACCGCCTCGCGCACCCCGGCGGCGGTGACGCGGGGCAGGGGCGGGATTTCCATCGCAGGCAGGGTCCGGAACTTCTCCATGAAGTCCTGATCGATCTTGTTCTTCAGCCGCCACAACCAGGGTGCGGCCAGGGTCACCGGGCCTTTCTCGACCAGCGCGTCCTTGCCGCCCAGCGAGATCAGCTTGAGGTAGTCGCGTTGTGGCGCATAAGTGCGGCGGCGCGACTGCCCGGTCAGATCGGCCTTGAGGTTGTCATAGAGGATCGGCGCCTCGCGCACCGCAAACACCCCGGCCTTGGGGCGGGGTGCATGGGTCAGATGGGCACAATCGCCCACCGCATAGATCAGCGGGTCGGACAGGCTGCGCAGGTCGGGGCCGACGTTGATGAAGCCGTCGGTCAGTTCCAGCCCGGTCCCGGCGATCCAGGGATGCGGCCGGGTGCCGGCGGTGCCGACGCAGAAATCGAAGGGGATCGGGCCGCCGTCGTCCAGATGCAGCGCGCCCTCGGTGACATGGGTGATGCGGCAGTTGTCGCGCAGGGCGATCCCGGCATCGGTCAGCCGATCCAGCAACAGCGCCTGGGCCCTGGGTCGCAGAAGGGCCAGCGGCGCGGCGGCCTCGACCAGCGTGACCTCGGGCGCGGCAACCCCGGCGGCGTGCAGGCGGTGGGCCATCGCCAGGGCCAGTTCGACCCCGGCCACACCGGCGCCGATGATCGCCACGCGGGCCGGGGTGCCTGTCGTCTCGGTCTGCTCGACGAACGCGGCCCAGCGGCGCGCGAAGGGGCCCAGCGGCTTGGCCGGCACGCAATGCTCGGCAAACCCCGGCAGCACCGGCATGTCCGAGGTGATGCCCACGCCGACCGAAACCAGATCATAGGCCACCGGCGCCCGCCCGGCGACATGGACCTCTTGCGCATCGCGATCGATGCCGGTGGCCGCGTCCAGGATCAGCCGCGCCCCGGCAAAACGCGCCAGCCGTACAAGGTCAATGTCCAGATCGGCGCGGTTGTAATGCCCTGCCACATGCCCCGGCAGCATGCCCGAATAGGGCGCGGTCGGGCCGGGATTGATCAGCGTCAGCCGCACGCCCGCCACCGGCGCCATGCCCCATTTGCGCAGAACCAGCGCATGGGTATGGCCGCCACCGACCAGAACAAGGTCGCGGGTCAGGGGCAGGGGCGGTGTCATCATCGGGCAATCTCCAGCGCCGGTCGCGGGATGTGGCCGGTCCGCCCCAGCGGATACGGCAATTCGCAAACGGGCAACAGGCGGCTTGCGCCAGTGTGATTCTGTCGCACTACGGGCCTTCCTCTGCCTTGGCGGGACGAAGCTGTTTATGGTTCACTGCGGGACGGAACCTGGTTCCGGAATGCCCGTGGAAGAATGGGGGAAAACCGACGTGATGAAGAATCCATACGATTTCAGCCAGATGTTCAAGATGTTCGACCCGAACGACGTGCAGAAGTATTTCGATCCGAACCGCATGTTCTCGGCGTTCGAACCGGCGAAAAGCCCGGCCTTCGACATGTCGGGTGTGTTCGACATGAACCGCAAGAACTTCGAAGCCATGGTTGACGCCAACAAGGCCGCAGCCGCTGCCTACAAGGATCTGCTGGAAAAGCAGATGGAGGTTTTCGGCCAGATGACCAGCGCGGCACGCGAACATACGGCCTGGATGGATGAGACCACCGGACCGGACGCGATTTCCAAACGCACCGAAGCCTATGGCGAGGCCGTGGAAAAGGCCCTGGTGCTGATGCGCAAGCTGGCCGACAGCGCGCGCGACGCCAACGAAGAGGCCTATACCCAGCTGAAGGGTCAGGTCGACGAGGCGATGACCGAGCTGAAGAAACCCAAGTGATCCGGACGGGCGGCGCCTTCGGGGGCCGCCCCTGCCATTGCCGCCGAGGCCAGAGAACCCCGACATGAAAGATCATGAGCTGCGCTATGCGCTCTCCAACGAGTTGCACGCGCGCCCGTTTCCGTCGCTGAAAGCGCCCAGCCGTGCGCTGTTTCTGGCGTTCAAGCGTCCCGACAACGCCGCCGCGCGGGATCGGGACGAGGATCGCGCGCATCTGCTGGATCTTCTGGACCGCTTCGGTGCCCAGCATCCGCAGCCCAACGCCACACATTATTTCGGCGCCATCGGCCTGCACATGCTGAAATGGGAAAGCCATACCGAGTTCGTGTCCTACACCCTGTTCTCGGACGGGCTGGCGGCGGTGCCCTTCACCGGGCAGGATTTCCACCTGTTTCCCGCCGACTGGCTGGAGAAAATTCCCGGCGTGCGTGTGACCTCGGCCTTGGTGCGGGTCGAAACCCTGACCCCCGAGACCGACCTGGACGGCAAGCTGGCAGAGTGGTTCGTCAATGACAGCGTCGCCTGCAGCCATGTGGTCGACGACGCGGCGATCGTGGCCAGCGACTTTCGCATCGACACGCAGGGCCATATTCGCATGGCGGTGTTTGCCCGGCCCGAAACCGGCCCGAACCGGATCGGCCGCATCGTGCAGCGCCTGTGCGAGATCGAGACCTACAAGTCGATGTCGATGCTGGGGCTGGCGATGGCCCGCGAGTTGAACCAGCACATGAACGCGGTCGAGAACGACCTGTCGACCCTGATCGCCGATATGAGCAACGAGGATCGGCCTTCGGAAAGCACGCTGAATTCGCTGCTGAAAAGCTCGGCCGACCTGGAGAACCTCTCGGCGCGGGCCAGCTTCCGCTTCGGCGCGACGCGCGCCTATGATGCGCTTGTGACCCAGCGGATCCGGGCGCTGCGTGAAGAGCGCCGGTCAGGCCAACAGACGCTGGGCGAATTCATGATGCGCCGCTTCGATCCGGCGATGCGCACCGTTACGTCCTGCGAAGCGCGGCTGACCCGGATGACCGAGCGCGCCACCCGTGCGGGGGAGTTGCTGCGCACCCGGGTCGATGTGGAACGCTCGGCCCAGAACCAGAAGCTGCTGGAAAGCATGGACCAGCGCGCCGATGTGCAATTGCGGCTGCAACAGACGGTCGAGGGGCTGTCGGTGGTGGCAATCAGCTATTACGCGATCAACCTTGCGCTCTATATCGTCGGGCCGCTGGGCTATGGGCTGGGGCTGTCCAAGACCTGGCTGGCCGCGCTGGTGACTCCGCCGGTCATCGCGTTGGTCTGGTACATGGTGGAACGGATCAAGAAGCGCTTTCACTAGGGACATCCCACGCGCCCACTGGCAACCGGGCCGCAGCGGGCCTAGATTGATCCTGAACAAGGGGGCCTGCCGTCATGCCAATCAAGAACCGTTTCTCTGAAATGCTGGGCGAGATCGCCGCCATCCGCCGCGATATTCACGCCCATCCCGAACTGATGTTCGACACCCATCGCACCGGCGCGCTGGTGGCCGAACAGTTGCGTGCCTTTGGCTGCGACACGGTGGAAGAAGGGATCGCCCGGACCGGGGTGGTGGGCGTCATCAAGGGGCGCAGCGACACGCGCGGGCGGGTCATCGGGCTGCGCGCCGACATGGATGCGCTGCCGATCCAGGAAACGACCGGGGTGGACTATGCCTCGACCGTGCCGGGGGCGATGCACGCCTGCGGCCATGACGGCCATACCGCCATGCTGCTGGGGGCGGCGAAATACCTGGCCGAGACCCGCAATTTCGACGGCACCGTGGTGGTGATCTTCCAGCCCGCCGAAGAGGGTGGCGGTGGCGGCCGGGTGATGGTCGAGGAAGGGGTGATGGACCGTTACGGCATCGACGAGGTTTACGGCATGCACAACTGGCCCGGTCAGCCCGTGGGCAGTTTCGCGATCCGGCCGGGGCCGTTCTTCGCCTCGACCGATGAATTCAACATCCGGTTGGAGGGCAAGGGCGGCCATGCCGCCAAGCCGCATGACACCGTGGATCCCATCGTTACCGCCAGCCAGATCGTGATGGCGCTGCAGACCATCGTCAGCCGCAACACCGACCCGGTGCATCAGGCGGTTGTGTCGGTGACCAGCATCGAGTCGTCCTCGAAGGCGCACAACGTGATCCCGCAGCACGTCGATCTGCGCGGCACGGTGCGCACGCTGGACGCAGGCGTGCGGGTGCAGGTGCGCGACCGGCTGATCGCGGTGGCCGAAGGCATCGCAGCCGCTGCCGGTGCGCGGGCCGTGGTTGCCTATATCGAAGGCTACCCGGTGATGGTCAATGCCGCGCGCGAAACCAAATTCGCGGCAGAAGCGGCGCGCAAGGTGTCGGGCGATTGCGGCGAGGCGCCGCTGGTCATGGGCGGCGAGGATTTCGCCTATATGCTGCAGGCCCGACCCGGCGCCTATGTTCTGGTGGGCAATGGCGATACCGCGGCGGTGCACCATCCGGACTACAACTTCAACGACGAGGCGATCCCGGCGGGCTGCTCGTGGTGGGCGGAACTGGCCGAAGCGCGCTTGCCGCTGGCCTAGGCCAGACAGCGCGATGTCCCGGCCCAACCTGCCAAGGCGCACGCGCGTCTATCAGAATCACCATCTGGACAGCACGCGCTGGGACAGGATCGATCGGCGCGCGGGCGACATCATCATCACCACGCCCTACAAATGCGGCACCACCTGGACGCAGACTATCGTGCTGCACCTGATCTTTCAGGATCTGCAACCGCGGGAACTGGGAGAGTTCTCCCCTTGGGTCGATTTCAGGCCGCCACCGATTGACGATCTTGTTGCGAAACTGGCGGCCCAGACCCACCGGCGCTGCCTGAAATCGCATCTGCCGGCGGATGGCACCGCCTTCGACACCAAAGCGCAATATCTGGTGATCGGGCGCGACCCGCGCGATGTGTTCATGTCGTTCTGGAACCACTACTCAAACTACACCGAAATGGCGCTGGCACAGCTTGCCGGGGGCGAGAACCTTGTCGGCGCGCCCCTGCCGCCCTGTGACGGGGATATCCGCCAGGGCTTTCGGGACTGGATCAGCCGGGGCTGGTTCGCGTGGGAAAACGAAGGCTATCCGTTCTGGGGCAACATGGCCCATATCCGGTCATGGTGGGCCTTCCGCGACCTGCCCAACATCCGCTTCGTGCATTTCAACGACCTGTTGGCCGACACATGCGCCGAGATTGCCGGGATCGCCGCCTATCTGAACATCGCCTGTTCCAGCGAGATGTGTCGCGACATTGCCAAAGCGGTCAGCTTCAAATCCATGCGCCGCGCCGCCACGCAGATCTCGACCGGGAACGAGGCCGTGTTCAAGGATGGCGCACGCACCTTCATCAACAAGGGCACCAACGGGCGCTGGAAGGACGTGCTGACCGGGGACGACCTGACACTTTACGATCAGGTTGCGGCGCGCGAATTGCCGCCCGATTGCCGGGACTGGCTGGAAGGGCGCGCGGCGGCGGTCTGAGCCGGGCTCAGCCGCCGGTGTGGCTCATGTGCCGGGTCATCTGGCCCGCGACTTCCTGCCGGGAATAGTCGAAATCATGGCCCTTGGGCTTGCGCGCGATGGCGGCGCGGATGGCCGCCCGCAGCGGCGCGTCGTCCTTGGGATGGTTGCGCAGCGGCTTGCGCAGATCAGCCCAGTCTTCCTGCCCCAGGCACATGTACAACTCGCCGGTGCAGGTCAGCCGCACGCGGTTGCAGCTTTCGCAGAAATTGTGGGTCAGCGGCGTGATGAACCCGATCTTCTGGCCGCTCTCTTCCAGGCGCACATAGCGGGCGGGGCCGCCGGTGCGCTCGGCCAGGTCGGTCAGCGGGCTGCGGGTGGCCAGTTGCGCCCGCACATCTTCCAGCGACCAGTATTGACCGATGCGATCCTCGTCGCCCAGATCGCCCATCGGCATGACTTCGATAAAGGTCAGATCCATGTCGCGCGCGGCGCACCAGTCCACGAGGGTGAACAATTCGTCCTCGTTGAAGCCCTTCAGCGCCACGGTGTTGATCTTGATCCGCAGCCCCGCCTTCTGGGCCGCATCGATGCCGCGCAGCACCTGGGGCAGGCGGCCCCAACGGGTGACACGGGCGAATTTCGCCTCGTCCAGCGTGTCGAGCGATACATTGATCCGCTTGATGCCGCAGGCCACCAGATCGGATGCATAACGTTCCAGTTGCGAGCCGTTGGTGGTCAGCGTCAGCTCGTCCAGTGCGCCGCTGTCCAGATGGCGCGAGATCTCGCGGAAGAAAGTCAGGATATCGCGCCGAACCAGCGGCTCGCCCCCGGTGATGCGCAGCTTGCGCACGCCAAGCCCGATGAAGGCGGTGCACATGCGATCCAGCTCCTCCAGCGTCAGAAGCTCTTTCTTCGGCAGGAAGGTCATGTTTTCGGCCATGCAATAGACGCAGCGGAAGTCGCAGCGGTCGGTGACCGAGACCCGGAGGTATGAAATCGGGCGGGCGAAGGGATCTATCAACGGGGCTGTCATGCCAAAGACGTATTGTTGATGGCCGTCTTGGGCAAGTCCTGTGTTGTATAACGTGAAGATTAACCCAGGGCTGTTTCCATCACGGCCGCCACGCGGTATCGCACGCAGGACCAACGAAGGAGTTGCCGATGCCGACCGTGGTTTTCGATCTGGATGGCACGCTTGCCGATACCTCGGGCGATCTGATCGCTGCCGCCAACACCGTGTTCCGTTCCCGGGGCCTTGGTGATCTGCTCAGCCCCGAGGCCGATCAAGCCACCGCCTTTCGCGGTGGCCGGGCGATGCTGTCGCTTGGCTTCGACCGGGCCGGGCTGGGCTATGGCGCGGCTGACATCGAGGCCGGATACCCGATCCTGCTCGAGGCTTACGGCGCGGCCATCGACACGCACAGTTGCCTGTATCCCGGCGCGGTAGAGGCCGTGACCCGGTTGCGCAGCACGGGCTATCGCACCGCCATCTGCACCAACAAGCCCGAGGGGCTGGCGCGGCAATTGCTCGATCGTCTGGGGGTGGCCGATTTGTTCGACGCGCTGGTGGGGGCCGACACCTATCCGGTGCGCAAGCCCGACCCGCTGCCGTTCCGGGAATCGGTGCGTCTGGCCGGCGGCGATCCGGCGCGCGCGGTGCTGATCGGCGATACCGAGACCGACCGCGACACCGCGCGGGCGGCCGGCATTCCCTGCATTCTGGTGACCTTTGGCCCGGACGGCATGGCGGTGTCCGATCTTGCGCCCGAGGCGTTGTTGAACGGCTATGGCGATCTGGAAACGGTGCTGGCGCCGCTTCTTCCCGCCCCAGCGTAAGCGCGGCCAACCCTTGACCGACCCGGCCGCATGGGCGAGCGTTCTGCCATGACCGAAATCTTCACCGGCAATTTCACCCAGCAAACCCCGATCCCCGAGGCCGCGCAGCAGGCGGCGCTGCGGGTCATGCAATCGGGGCGGCTGCACCGCTACAACCTTGTGGGCGCGGAACCGGGCGAGGTGGGGCTGCTGGAACAGGAATACGCCGCCTGGCAGGGCGCGCGCTATTGTCTGGCGGTGGCCTCGGGCGGGGCGGCAATGGCGCTGGCGCTGCGGGCTGCAGGCGTGCAGCCGGGCGAGGCGGTGCTGACCAACGCCTTCACCCTGGCGCCGGTGCCGGGTGCCGTGGCTGCCGTCGGTGCCCGCCCGGTGTACGTCGAAGTGACCGGGGACCTGGTGATCGATCTGGACGATCTGTCCGCCAAGATCGGGCAGGCGCGGGTGCTGCTGCTGTCGCATATGCGCGGCCATCTGGGCGACATGGACCGGCTGATGCAGATCTGCGACGCCGCCGGGGTCACGGTGATCGAGGATTGCGCCCACACCATGGGGGCGCGCTGGAACAGCGTGCGCTCGGGCCAGCATGGCCGCGTGGCCTGTTTCTCGACCCAGACCTACAAGCACATGAACTCGGGCGAGGGTGGCTTTCTGACCAGCGACGATGCGACCCTGATGGCCCGCGCCACGATCCTGTCGGGGGCTTATATGTTCTTCGACCGGCACCCGGCGGGACCATCGCGCGATGCCTATCCCGACAACCCGGCCGAAATCCCCAACATGTCGTGCCGCATGGACAACCTGCGCGCCGCACTTCTGCGCCCGCAGCTGGCTACGCTGGATGCCAGTTGTGCTGATTGGAACGCGCGCTATGGCAGGGTGGAAGACGGCTTGCGAAACACCCCCGGCCTGACCCTGATCGCCCGTCCCGAGGCCGAGGCCTATGTCGGCTCATCGATCCAGTTCCGCCTGCCGGACTGGCCGCCCGAGGCCATCGCGGCGGTCTTGTCCCGCTGCAAGGCGCGGGGGGTGGAGTTGAAATGGTTCGGCGCACCGCAACCCACGGGCTTCACGTCGCGATATGAGCACTGGAGCTATTCCGATCCCGTCCGGCAACCGGCAACGGATCGGATACTGGCGGGGCTTCTGGACATGCGCCTGCCCCTGACCTTCAGCCTTGACGATTGCACCCTGATTGCCCGCATCATCCGCGATGAGGTGATCGCGGTGCAATCCACCGCCCGCCATCCCCTTGAACCCACAGCCCCGTGAGGTCGCCCATGCGCTCCCCCCTAGCCCTTGCCGCCCTTCTGGCCGGTCTTGCCGTCCCAGCCCATGCCGATGCCGTGGGCGACCTGCGCGCCTGCGTCGAGGCCAGCGATCTGCGAGACGATCAGCAAGACTGTGTCGAAACGGTCTACGCAGCCTGTTCCGAGGCCAGCGGCGATAGCTCCACCGCCGGAGACGTCGAATGTCTGGGAAAGGAAATCGAGGCCTGGGAGGCGCTTTTGAACGCCTATTGGCCCGAGGTGCAGGCGCTGGCCGAGGCGCAGGATGCGCAGGATGCCGGGGCCGAGGGCGGCTACAGCGCGCGCTTGCTGGAAGCGCAGCGGGCCTGGGTGGATTATCGTGATGCCGAGTGTGCCTGGCAGTATCAGCGCTTCAGCTCGGGCACGATCCGAA
The DNA here is from genome assembly GCF_014901205.1 of Meridianimarinicoccus sp. MJW13. Classification (GTDB taxonomy): domain Bacteria; phylum Pseudomonadota; class Alphaproteobacteria; order Rhodobacterales; family Rhodobacteraceae; genus Meridianimarinicoccus. Next base: position 241,110 of record NZ_JACNMU010000005.1, on the reverse strand, counting down.
GCCTCATCGGTGCCGACTGCAAGCTGGGCATGACCGCGGACCGGGTGCTGGACTTCCGGGAATGGTTGGCTGACGCGCCGTGACGCGGTTCAGCCGTTCTTGGACATTTCCAAAGCCGTGGCGCGGGTCTCGGTGGTGCGCCGGGTCCAGCCCTTCTTGAAGGTGTCCCAGGTTTTCAGGCTGCGGTAATGCTCCATCCGGCCGTCGCTGAACGCGTTGATGATGTGTTCGGCCTCCAGCGTCTTTGCGGCGCCCACGGTGATCGGGCCGACCTGACCGTCCTGTTCCACATGCACCAGCTTCTGCAACAGCTTGGCTGACCGCCGAACCCCAGCGTTCACGCCGAAATCGAAGGCCACCAGATCCACCCCGGCGGGCAGGCCGTCACAGCTCAGCGCGTTCCAGTAGTTGGCCCGGTAGATCTCTCCGGCTTCCTCGCGGGTCAGGTCGCGCACGTCGTCCTTGGTGACCGGCTGACCACGCCATGCTGCCAGCGTCTTGTGGGTGATGCCCATGTTGGTGGCGCCGCCCGGATCCTCGGGATGATCTGCATAGCCACCTTCGTGCATGAAGATGATGTCCAGGCATTTGACGAACTGGCGCGCGTCCTTGGCCTTGGGGCCGCCTGCGGCCGCAGCCATGACCGGAGCCGGGTTCGCCGCGGCAGACATGCGCTGGATCAGGTCGGCCGTCTGCCTGTTCTGCGCATCCACCATCGCCTGCGTGGCCCGCACATTGTCCTTCTGGATCTGTGCAACGGTGTTTTGCGCCTGCGCCGCGTTGATGTCCTTTTTCTGGGATCCGTTCGAGGATCCCAGCCAGAAGCTGATAACCGTGGCAAAGCCCGCTGTCAGCGCGCCCACGGCGATGTTGAGGATCTGCAGGATCAACTGTCCCGCGCCCTCGGTGGCGTTGGCGGTGCCGTTCTTCACCAGGAACACCAGCGAGATCAGGGTCACGAAGAACCCCACCACCACCACCGTCGACACCAGCACCGGACCCCAGGCCAGATAGCTGCCCGACTTGTTCAGATCCACCATGGTGGATCGCGCGTCCTGCTTGTCGTCCAGACGCTTTTCAAGTTCGTCCAGCTGCCCGGCGCGCTGTTCCGACGCCGCCTGGATATCCAGGCGCAGCTTTTCAAGCTGGGCCTGGCGCAACAGCTCCTGCGCCTCCTGATCGGCCTTGTCAGCGGCGGCTTCGATTTCGGCCAGCCGCAGGCGCAACTCGCCCGACAGCTGCGGATCTTCCGACCGCAGGGCGGCTTCCTGCGGATCGTCCGTGTTCAGCACCTCGCGTACGACGGTCTCTACAAGATCCTGGGTTTCGGGTCTGGAACCTCGCGTCAGGCGCTTGGCCAGTCCGGGAAGCATATTGACGGCAATTCCGAGTAGCGGGCTCATGGGACCTCCGGGCGCAGCCTGTTAACCACTGTGGGTTTCACATCGTAACCGAGTCAACGTCAGGTGTTGCGGGCTTGCCCTGGGCTGCGCACGGCGAGTCGCGCGGGGATATTGGTTCAAGGTCCTGCGTCATTACGGCGCTAAGCACCAAGGTCGAACGACAAGGTATTGATTAATAGTGATTTTAGCTGGATATCCATTTGGGTGGCGAGTTGACCGCCCCGATGGGGGGGAGTAAGTCCAAGGCCACAACGGTCGTAAAAGCTACGCGGGAGGCAATCCGGTATGGACGAACTGCTTCGAGAGTACCTGCCCATCCTTGTTTTTCTGGGCATTGCCGTGGCACTAGGTCTGGTCCTGATCCTGGCCGCCGCCCTGCTGGCGGTGCAGAATCCCGACCCCGAAAAGGTCAGCGCCTATGAATGCGGCTTCAACGCATTCGACGATGCGCGCATGAAATTCGATGTCCGCTTCTACCTGGTCGCGATCCTGTTCATCATCTTCGACCTGGAAGTGGCATTTCTGTTCCCCTGGGCGGTGGCCTTCAAGGACATCTCGATGGTGGGGTTCTGGTCGATGATTGTGTTCCTTGCGGTTCTGACCATCGGCTTTGCCTATGAATGGAAGAAGGGGGCGCTCGAATGGGAGTGAGCACCGCAGCCAACGCCGCGGGCCCGGACCGCGAAGTCGCCACGCAGGGCCTGAACAAGGAACTGCAAGACAAGGGTTTCCTGCTGACCTCGACCGAGGACATCATCAACTGGGCGCGCACCGGCTCGCTGCACTGGATGACCTTCGGGCTGGCCTGCTGCGCCGTCGAGATGATGCACACCGCCATGCCGCGCTATGACATGGAGCGGTTCGGCACAGCGCCGCGTGCCTCGCCGCGCCAGTCCGACCTGATGATCGTCGCGGGCACGCTGACCAACAAGATGGCCCCGGCGCTGCGCAAGGTCTATGACCAGATGCCCGAGCCACGCTACGTGGTGTCCATGGGCTCCTGCGCCAATGGCGGCGGCTATTATCACTACAGCTATTCCGTCGTGCGTGGCTGCGACCGCGTGGTGCCGGTGGATGTCTATGTGCCGGGCTGCCCGCCCACGGCCGAGGCGCTGCTGTATGGCATCCTGCAGTTGCAGCGGAAGATCCGCCGCACCGGCACCCTTATCCGCTAACCGCGCATCGCCCAGAGGACCAAGGACATGACCGAACAGCTTCAGGAACTGGCGGCGCATATCGAGCTGGCACGCCCCGATTGCGTGGTCAGCACCGAGATCGCCTTCGACGAACTGACCGTGACCGTGACCCCGGCCTCGCTGCTGGCCTTCTGCGACTATCTTAAGACCGACCAGACCTGCCGCTTCTCGTCGCTGGTGGACATTACCGCCGTGGATTATCCCGCGCGCGACAAGCGGTTCGACGTGGTCTACCACTTCCTGTCGATGTACCAGAACCAGCGGATCCGCGTACGGTTCGCCGTGCGCGAGGATCAGATGGTGCCCTCGCTGGTGTCGGTCTATCCGGCGGCGAACTGGTTCGAGCGTGAAGTTTTCGACATGTTCGGGCTGATCTTTTCCGGCCACCCCGACATGCGCCGCCTGCTGACCGACTACGGGTTCCGCGGCCATCCGCTGCGCAAGGACTTTCCGACCACCGGATACACCGAAGTGCGCTACGACGAAGAGAAAAAGCGCGTGGTCTACGAGCCGGTGAACCTGGTGCAGGAATACCGCCAGTTCGACTTCATGTCGCCCTGGGAAGGGGCCGAATACATCCTTCCCGGCGACGAGAAGAAAGGCGCCTGATGAAGCCCGGTCTCCAGATAGGCGCCCGCGCCAGCTTCAGCCGGGTGATCCGCCCGGAAGAGGTGGTGCCGCGGCTGTTCCCCGATGCGCGGGTCATGGATGACATGCCCGAAGTGCTGTCCAGCGCCTATATGATCGGCCTGTTCGAATGGGCCTGCGTCGAACAGCTGGCGCCGTTCTACGAAGACGGCGAATGCTCGCTGGGCACCGCCTTCGATCTGACCCATTGCGCACCGACCCCGCCGGGGCTGACGGTCACGGTGGACACCGAGGTGCAGTCGATCGACGGCAATTTCATCTGGTTCAAGGTGCGCGGCCACGATGGTCACGACCTGATCGGCGAGGGCCGGCACCTGCGCGGCCTGATCGGGAAAGAGCGTTTCGAAAAACGCGTCGCCGCCAAGCGTCCGGGGGAGGGTGCCTGATGCAGATGCTCTGGTTCCTGGTGCTCAGCGCGCTGACCATCGTGCCGCTTTTCAAACTGCTGCCCCACTACCGGGTGAACCCGTATTGGGCGTTGACGGCGCTGATCCCCTTCGGGCTGATCGTGCTGCTTTGGGTGATGGCCGCCCGGGCCGAAGACTAGGAGAGGGCGAGGACATGGACGGAACGAATTTCGACGACGCCCAGACAGGCGAACAGAAGATCCGCAATTTCAACATCAACTTCGGGCCGCAACACCCCGCGGCCCACGGCGTGCTGCGCCTGGTGCTGGAACTGGACGGCGAGATCGTCGAACGCTGCGATCCCCACATCGGCCTGCTGCATCGCGGCACCGAAAAGCTGATGGAAAGCCGCACCTACCTGCAGAACCTGCCGTATTTCGACCGCCTCGATTACGTGGCGCCGATGAACCAGGAACATGCCTGGTGCCTGGCGATCGAGAAACTGACCGGCACCGTGGTGCCGCGCCGGGGCTCGCTGATCCGGGTGCTCTACTCTGAGATCGGCCGCATCCTGAACCACCTGCTGAACGTGACCACGCAAGCCATGGACGTGGGCGCGCTGACGCCGCCGCTCTGGGGTTTCGAGGAACGCGAAAAGCTCATGGTGTTCTACGAGCGGGCCTGTGGCGCCCGCTTGCACGCGGCCTATTTCCGCCCCGGCGGCGTGCACCAGGATCTGCCGCCCGAACTGATCGAGGATATCGACACCTGGGCCGATGAATTCCCGCGCGTGCTGGACGACATCGACGGTCTGCTGACCGAGAACCGCATTTTCAAGCAACGCAACGCCGACATCTGCATCGTAACCGAACAGGATATCCTCGACTGGGGGTTCTCGGGCGTCATGGTGCGCGGCTCGGGCCTGCCCTGGGACCTGCGCCGCAGCCAGCCCTATGAATGCTATGACGAGTTCGACTTCCAGATCGCCATCGGCAAGAACGGCGATTGCTACGACCGCTACCTCGTCCGCATGGCCGAAATGCGCGAAAGCCTGAAGATCATCAAGCAGGCCTGCGAAAAGCTGCGCAACGAGCCCGGCGAGGTCATGGCCCGCGGCAAGCTGGCGCCGCCGAAACGCGGCGACATGAAGACCTCGATGGAAGCGCTGATCCATCACTTCAAACTCTATACCGAAGGCTTCCACGTGCCCGAGGGCGAGGTCTATGCCGCCGTCGAAGCGCCCAAGGGCGAATTCGGGGTCTACCTTGTAGCCGATGGCACCAACAAGCCCTACCGCTCCAAGATCCGCGCGCCGGGGTTCCTGCACCTGCAGGCGATGGACTACATGGCCAGCGGCCACCAGCTGGCCGATGTGGCCGCCATCATCGGCTCGCTCGACGTGGTGTTCGGGGAGATCGATCGCTGATGCGCGCCGTCCTGCCCCTTCTTCTTGGCCAAAACACTCCCGCCGGAGGCGTCCCCCGCGGCCGCGCAGCCTCCCGCCCGATTCCGAAGGACCGCGTCTGACATGCTTCGTCGTCTTCATCCCGACCAGCCCGACAGTTTCGCCTTCACCCCTGCCAACCAGGCCTGGGCCGAGGCGCAGATCACCAAGTTCCCCGAAGGCCGTCAGGCTTCGGCGATCATTCCGCTTCTGTGGCGTGCCCAGGAGCAGGAAGGCTGGCTGACCCGCCCGGCGATCGAACATGTGGCGGACTTTCTGGGCATGGCCTACATCCGGGCGCTCGAAGTCGCGACCTTCTACTTCATGTTCCAGTTGCAGCCGGTCGGCTCGGTGGCGCATGTGCAGGTCTGCGGCACCCTGTCGTGCATGATCTGCGGGGCCGAGGATCTGATCGCCGTCTGCAAGGACAAGATCGCCCCCAACGCCCATGAGTTGTCCGAAGATGGCAAGCTCAGCTGGGAAGAGGTCGAATGCCTCGGCTCTTGCGCCAACGCGCCCGTGGCCCAGATCGGCAAGGACTATTACGAAGATCTGACCGCCGAGAGCTTCGCCGCACTGCTGGACGACCTGCGCGCGGGCAAGGTGCCGGTGCCGGGTCCGCAGAATGGCCGCTATGCGTCGGAGCCGCTCAAGGGCCTGACCTCGCTGACCGCACACGAGGCCGACAAGCTGCCCGCCAATGCGTCTGTCGCGCTGGCCACGGACATCGGCGATACGGTGAGACGCATCGACGGCACCGAGGTGCCCCTGCGCGCCCCCTGGAGCGACCGCGAATTCAAGCTGCCCACCCCCAGCGCCCCGATCCCGGCGCCCGCCGCTGATCCGCAGGTCGGCGACAAGCCGGCGCTGCTGACCGGTGCGCGCGACACCGGCGCGGATGATCTGAAGAAAATCAAGGGCATCGGCCCGAAACTGGAAAACGCGCTGAACGAGATCGGCGTCTACCATTTCGACCAGATCGCCAGCTGGACCGAGTCCGAGGTTGCCTGGGTGGACGAGAACCTGATCGCCTTCAAGGGCCGTGTCTCGCGCGATGATTGGGTCGCGCAGGCGAAAGAACTGATCAAGGACGCGGATGGCTGACAAGGAGCACGACACCGACCGGCATCTGGCCCGCCAATCGCGCCTCGTGGCGCTGGTGATTGCGGGCACCATGCTGCTCTGGATGGGGGCCCAACTGCTGGGTCCGATCCTGGGACTGCCGGATCGTTATGTGTTCCTGTTCGATTTCGCGGCGATGGCGGGGCTCATCTGGGCGCTCGTCGTGACGACACAGATCTGGCGTGCGCGCCGGGCCGCCCGAAGCGGCGGGAAGTAAGGAGACGGCAATGCTGAAAGATGAAGATCGCATCTTTACCAATCTCTACGGCATGCATGACCGCAGCCTGAAGGGCGCGCAGGCGCGGGGCCATTGGGATGGCACCGCGGGCATCCTTGAAAAGGGCCGCGACTGGATCGTCGACCAGATGAAATCCAGCGGCCTGCGCGGACGCGGTGGCGCGGGCTTTCCCACCGGTCTGAAATGGTCCTTCATGCCCAAGGAAAGCGATGGCCGCCCGCATTACCTTGTGGTCAATGCCGACGAATCCGAGCCCGGCACCTGCAAGGATCGCGAGATCATGCGCCACGATCCGCACACGCTGGTCGAAGGCTGCCTGATCGCCTCGTTCGCGATGGGCGCCCATGCGGCCTATATCTACATCCGGGGCGAATACATCCGCGAACGCGAAGCCCTGCAGAACGCCATCGACGAGGCCTATGACGCGGGCCTTCTGGGCAAGAACGCGGCTGGTTCGGGCTGGGATTTCGACCTCTATCTCTCGCACGGCGCTGGCGCCTATATCTGCGGCGAGGAAACGGCGCTGATCGAAAGCCTTGAAGGCAAGAAGGGCATGCCCCGGATGAAACCGCCGTTCCCGGCAGGCGCGGGCCTTTACGGCTGCCCGACCACGGTGAACAACGTCGAATCCATCGCCGTCGTGCCAACCATCCTGCGCCGTGGCCCGGAATGGTTCGCGGGCTTTGGCCGCACCAACAACGCGGGCACCAAGCTTTATGCAATCTCGGGCCATGTGAACAATCCCTGCGTCGTCGAAGAGGCCATGTCGATCCCCTTCGAGGAGCTGATCGAAAAACATTGCGGCGGCATCCGCGGCGGCTGGGACAACCTGCTGGCGGTGATTCCCGGCGGATCCTCGGTGCCCTGTGTACGCGGCGAGAACATGCGCGACGCGATCATGGATTTCGACGCGTTGAAGGAAAAAGGCTCCAGCCTTGGCACCGCGGCGGTGATCGTGATGGACAAGGAAACCGACATCATCAAGGCGATCTGGCGTCTGGCCAAGTTCTACAAGCACGAAAGCTGCGGCCAGTGCACGCCTTGTCGCGAAGGCACGGGCTGGATGATGCGGGTGATGGAGCGCCTGGTGAGGGGCGAGGCCGAGGTCGAAGAGATCGACATGCTGTTCGAGGTCACCAAGCAGGTCGAGGGTCACACGATCTGCGCCCTTGGCGACGCGGCGGCCTGGCCGATCCAGGGCCTGATCCGCAATTTCCGCGACGAGATCGAAGATCGCATCAAGGCACAGAAATCCGGCCGGCTGAGTGCCGTGGCGGCCGAGTGATCCGCGCCGCCCACATATCGCGCGCGGCCCTGCCGCCTGTCCGCGACCCGGTTCGGGTCGCGCGACCCGTGTGGTGCGGGGGCCTGTCATGACGCAGCAGCATCTTGCCGAGCTGAACATCGGGCGTCTTCTGGCGCCCACCGATGATCCGCGTGTGGCCGATTTCATGACTGCGCTGGACCGGGTCAACGGTTTGGGCAAACGCTCGCCGGGATTTGTCTGGATGATGGAAGGCTCGGGCGAACCGGGCACCGGCAACACCGAGACCAGCATCGGCGATGACCCGCAGTTCGTGACCAACCTGACCGTCTGGCAGGACGCACCCAGCCTTGAGCATTTCGTGTTCAACACCGTGCACCGGCAGTTCTATGAGCGCCGCGCCGAGTGGTTCGAGATCCTCGGACAACAGCATTTCGTCATGTGGTGGGTGCCTGCGGGGCATCACCCGACACTGGAAGAGGCTCTGGCCCGGCTGGAGCACAAGGAAACCCATGGGGACAGCGACCACGCGTTCGGCTGGTCCCATCTGAAAGACGCCAAGCTGTGGAAATCCCGCGGCTGTGCGCCCATCGCAGCGGAGTAAGCGGATGAGTGACCTGCGCAAGATCATCATCGACGACCGGGAGGTCGAGGTCGATCCGGCCATGACCCTGATCCAGGCTTGTGAGCAGGCCGGCATCGAAGTGCCGCGCTTCTGCTATCACGAGCGCCTGTCGATCGCGGGCAACTGCCGCATGTGCCTTGTCGAGGTTGTGGGCGGTCCGCCCAAGCCGGCGGCCTCCTGCGCGATGCAGGTCAAGGATCTGCGTCCCGGTCCCGAGGGCGCGCCGCCTGTGGTGAAAACCAACTCGCCGATGGTCAAGAAGGCCCGCGAAGGGGTGATGGAGTTCCTGCTCATCAACCACCCGCTGGACTGCCCGATCTGCGACCAGGGCGGCGAATGCGACCTTCAGGATCAGGCCATGGCTTACGGCGTGGATTTCTCGCGGTTCCGCGAGCCCAAGCGCGCCTCCACCGATCTGGATCTCGGCCCGCTGGTCGAAACGCATATGACACGCTGCATCTCCTGCACCCGCTGCGTGCGCTTCACCACCGAGGTGGCCGGCATCAGCCAGATGGGCCAGACCGGGCGCGGCGAGGATTCCGAGATCACCTCGTACCTGGGCGAAACGCTGGATTCGAACCTTCAGGGCAACATCATCGACCTGTGCCCGGTGGGCGCGCTGGTGTCGAAACCCTATGCCTTCACCGCCCGCCCGTGGGAGTTGACCAAGACCGAAAGCATCGACGTGATGGACGCGCTAGGCAGCAACATCCGCGTCGATACCAAGGGCCGGGAAGTGATGCGCTTCCTGCCGCGCAACCATGATGGCGTGAACGAGGAATGGCTGAGCGACAAGTCGCGCTTCGTCTGGGACGGGCTGCGCCGCCAGCGTCTGGACACGCCGTACATTCGTGAAAACGGCAAGCTGCGCAAAGCCGGTTGGGATGAAGCCCTGACCGCCGTGGCTGCCGCGATGAAGGGCAAGAAGGTTGCGGGCCTTGTGGGCGATCTGGCCCCGGTCGAAGCGGTCTTCGCGCTCAAGCAGTTGATCGAAGGGCAGGGCGGCACCGTCGAATGCCGCACCGATGGCGCGCGTCTGCCCGCCGACAACCGGTCGGCCTATGTGGGCACCGCCCGGATCGAGGACATCGACACCGCCAAGGCGATCATGCTGATCGGCACCAACCCGCGCGACGAAGCGCCGGTGCTGAACGCGCGCATCCGCAAGGCCTGGCTGGCCGGTGCCAAGGTGGGGGTGATCGGGGAAGCCGTCAATCTGACCTATGACTACGCGCATCTGGGCACGGGCCGCGACGGTCTGATGGGCCTGATGGACGAAGACCATTCCGGCGCCATCGGCAAGGACACCGTGGTCATCATCGGGCAGGGCGCGCTGCGCGAAGCCGATGGGGCTGCCGTACTGGCGCAGGCGATGAAATTCGCCGAAACCACCGAGTCGAAATTCCTGGTGCTGCACACCGCCGCCGCCCGCGTCGGTGCGCTGGATGTGGGTGCCGTGACCGAGGGTGGTCTGCTGGCCGCCATCGACGGGGCCGAGGTGATCTACAACCTGGGTGCCGATGAGGTCGACATCGATGCCGGACCTTTCGTGATCTACCAGGGCAGCCACGGCGACCGGGGCGCGCATCGCGCCGACGTGATCCTGCCGGGGGCCGCCTGGACCGAGGAATCGGGCCTGTTCGTGAACACCGAGGGCCGCCCGCAATTGGCCGCCCGCGCCAGTTTCCCGCCGGGACAGGCGAAAGAGAACTGGGCGATCCTGCGCGCCCTGTCGGCGCAGCTTGGCGCGACGCTGCCCTATGACAGCCTGGCACAACTGCGCCAGCACCTGGTCAAGGACGTACCGCATCTGAAGAAGATCGACACCGTGCCGGAAAACGACTGGGTTCTGCCCGAACTGGACACCCCCGCATCGGCCGATTTCCGCAATGCGATCAAGGATCACTACCTGACAAACCCGATCGCCCGCGCCTCGGCCCTGATGGCCGAACTCAGCGCGGCGGCCAAGGCGCGGGGCGCGTCGTCCCTGGCGGCGGAGTGACCCAGATGCCGCGTTTCGAACTCCCGCGACATACTCGCACAAGCGCCCTTGTGGCGGCTGGCTTTGAGGTCGCAAAAGCTGTTTACCACGAGGCATCCGCGTGCCGCGCCGCTGCCCTGACCCCGGAGGTGACCACCGATGGATGACTTCTTTTCGACCAACGCCGGGATTGCGGTGATCATCGTGGCCCAGTGCCTTGCAGTGCTTGGTTTCGTGATGATTTCGCTGCTGTTTCTGGTCTATGGCGACCGCAAGATCTGGGCCGCCGTGCAGATGCGGCGCGGGCCCAATGTGGTTGGCGCCTTCGGCCTGCTGCAGACCGTGGCCGATGCCCTGAAATACGTGGTCAAGGAAATCGTCGTGCCCGCCGGGGCCGACCGCACGGTGTTCATGCTGGCGCCGATGACCAGCTTCGTGCTGGCCATGCTGGCCTGGGCCGTCATTCCCTTCACCGACAATTGGGTGCTGGCCGATCTGAATGTGGCGATCCTGTTCGTCTTCGCGGTGTCCTCGCTTGAGGTTTACGGCGTGATCATGGGCGGCTGGGCCTCGAACTCGAAGTACCCGTTCCTGGGCTCGCTGCGCTCTGCCGCGCAGATGATCTCCTACGAGGTGTCGATCGGCCTGATCATCATCGGGGTGATCATCTCGACCGGCTCGATGAATTTTGGCGATATCGTGGCGGCGCAGGATGGCAGCTTCGGCTTCTTCAACTGGTACTGGCTGCCGCATCTGCCGATGGCGGTGATCTTCTTCATCTCGTGCCTTGCGGAAACCAACCGCCCGCCCTTCGACCTTCCCGAAGCGGAATCCGAACTGGTGGCGGGCTATCAGGTCGAATACTCCTCGACCCCGTTCCTGCTGTTCATGGCCGGCGAATACATCGCCATCTTCCTGATGTGCGCCCTGAACTCGCTGCTGTTCTTCGGCGGCTGGCTGTCGCCCATTCCGGGCCTGCCCGACGGGGCGCTGTGGATGGTCGGCAAAATGGCGATCTTCTTCTTCCTCTTCGCTATGGTGAAGGCCATCGTGCCGCGCTACCGCTATGACCAGCTGATGCGCCTGGGCTGGAAAGTGTTCCTGCCGCTGTCGCTGGGCTGGGTCGTCCTTGTGGCGTTCTTCGCGAAATTCGAACTTTTCGGCGGCGCCTATGCCCGCTGGGTTGTGGGAGGCTGAGATGTCGTCAATCGACTGGACCCGCGCCGGCAAGTATTTCCTGCTCAAGGATTTCCTTGTGGGCATGAAGCTGGGGCTGAAGTACTTCTTCGCGCCCAAGGCCACCCTGAACTATCCGCATGAAAAAGGCCCGCTCAGCCCGCGGTTTCGCGGCGAGCACGCGCTGCGCCGCTATCCCAACGGGGAAGAGCGTTGCATCGCCTGCAAGCTGTGCGAGGCGATCTGCCCGGCGCAGGCCATCACCATCGATGCCGAACCACGCGAGGACGGCTCGCGCCGGACCACGCGTTATGACATCGACATGACCAAATGCATCTACTGCGGCTTCTGCCAGGAAGCCTGTCCGGTGGATGCCATCGTTGAAGGCCCGAACTTCGAGTTCGCCACTGAAACCCGCGAAGAGCTGTACTACGACAAGGACAAGCTGCTCGCCAACGGCGAACGCTGGGAGGCCGAGATTGCGCGCAATCTCGAACTCGACGCGCCCTATCGCTGAGCCGAAGGAAGGATCCGACCATGACCGTCGCTGATATCGCATTCTACGGCTTCGCCCTGTCCGTCATCACCGGCGGGCTGTTCACCGTCATTTCGAAAAACCCGGTGCATTCGGTGCTGTGGCTGATCCTGGCGTTCCTCAGCGCGGCGGGGCTGTTCGTCCTGCTGGGCGCGGAATTCGTCGCCATGCTGCTGATCATCGTCTACGTCGGCGCGGTGGCCGTGCTGTTCCTGTTCGTGGTGATGATGCTGGACGTGGATTTTGCCGAGCTGAAGGCCGAGATGGCGAAATACATGCCGCTGGCGTTGCTGATCGGGGTGGTGATCCTGATGCAACTGGCGCTGGCCTTCGGGGTCTGGGAAACGGCAGATAATGCCGAAGCTCTGCGCGCCAACGTCGCCCCGGCGATCGAGGACATGCACAACACCGAAGCCCTGGGCCTGCTGATCTATGACAAGTATTTCCTGCTGTTCCAACTGGCGGGCCTGATCCTGCTGGTCGCCATGGTCGGCGCCATCATGCTGACCCTGCGCCATCGCCCGAACATCAAGCGTCAGGACGTTCTGGCCCAGATGTACCGCGACCCGGCCAAGGCGCTGGAGCTGAAGGACATGAAACCGGGGCAGGGGCTGTAACGCCAATGCCCGCCGCCTGAAACCCGGCGGACCGAAGAACTGCGGCCCCGGAGCGACCGGGACCGGACAAGACCAACTGTCGGGCAACGACCCGGAGGGACACGGATGATCGGACTTGAACATTACCTGACGGTGGCGGCAACGCTGTTTGTCATCGGCATCTTCGGGCTCTTCCTGAACCGGAAGAACGTCATCATCATCCTGATGTCGGTGGAACTGATGCTGCTGGCCGTGAACATCAACCTCGTGGCCTTTTCCAGCTATCTGGGCGACCTGACCGGACAGATCTTCACGCTGTTCGTTCTGACCGTGGCCGCGGCCGAGGCCGCCATCGGCCTTGCCATCCTGGTCTGCTTCTTCCGAAACCGCGGCACCATCGCCGTGGAAGACGTCAACAATATGAAAGGCTGAGCAGATGGAACAGGTCATCGTCTTCCTTCCCCTGCTCGGGGCACTCATTTCCGGCTTCGGCTGGCGCATCGTGGGCGAAAAGAACGCCATGCGCATCGCCACCGGCCTGCTGATCTATGCCTGCTTCTCGTCCTGGGCTGCGTTCCTGGCGCCCACCGGCATGACCAAGCATATCGAGGTGCTGCGCTGGATCTCCTCCGGCACACTTGACACCTACTGGGGTCTGCGGGTGGACCGGCTGACAACCATCATGCTGATCGTGGTGACCAGCGTCTCGACGCTCGTCCATGTCTACAGCTTCGGCTACATGGATCACGATCCGCAGTGGAAAGAGGGCGAGGTCTACAAGCCGCGCTTCTTCGCCTATCTGTCGTTCTTCACCTTCGCCATGCTGATGCTGGTGACCAGCGACAACCTGGTCCAGATGTTCTTCGGCTGGGAAGGGGTGGGCGTCGCCTCGTACCTGCTGATCGGCTTCTATTACCGCAAGCCCTCGGCCAATGCCGCCGCAATCAAGGCTTTCGTGGTCAACCGCGTGGGCGACTTCGGCTTTGCCCTGGGCATCTTCGCGCTGTTCTTCCTGACTGACAGCGTACAGCTTGACGTGATCTTCGCCGCGGCCCCGGAACTGGCGCAGACCCAGATCAGCTTCCTGTGGCGCGACTGGAACGCCGCCGAACTGACCGCCTTCCTGCTGTTCATCGGCGCAATGGGCAAATCGGCACAACTGTTCCTGCACACCTGGCTGCCCGACGCGATGGAAGGCCCGACCCCGGTGTCGGCCCTGATCCACGCGGCCACCATGGTGACGGCAGGGGTGTTCCTGGTCTGCCGCATGTCGCCGCTGATGGAATTCGCCCCGGCGACGCTCAGCTTCATCACCTTCATCGGGGCTTCGACCGCCTTCTTCGCGGCGACCATCGGCCTGGTGCAGAACGACATCAAGCGCGTGATCGCCTATTCGACCTGTTCGCAGCTGGGCTACATGTTCGTCGCCGCAGGCGTCGGGGCCTATTCGGCAGCCATGTTCCACTTGTTCACCCATGCGTTCTTCAAGGCGATGCTGTTCCTTGGCGCGGGCTCGGTCATCCACGCGATGCATCACGAGCAGGACATGCGCAACTACGGCGCACTGCGCAAGAAGATCCCCTATACCTTCTGGGCAATGATGATCGGCACGCTGGCCATCACCGGCGTCGGCATTCCGCTGACTTACATCGGGTTCGCCGGCTTCCTGTCGAAGGATGCAATCATCGAAAGCGCCTGGGCCGGGACCAACCCGATGGCGGGATACGCCTTCTGGATGTTGGTGGCCGCCGCTGCGATGACCAGCTTCTATTCCTGGCGTCTGATCTTCATGACCTTCTTTGGCGAAGCGCGCGGCGACAGCCACACCCATGCGCACGCCCATGAAAGCCCCAAGGTCATGACCGTGCCGCTGGGCATCCTGGCCATCGGCGCGATCTTCGCCGGCATGGTCTGGTACAAGCCCTTCTTCGGCGATCATCACGCGGTGGAATCCTGGTTCGGCATTCCCCACGCCGAGACGGTGGTTGCCGCCGACCATGGCGCTGCGCCGGTAGAAGCTGCCGGGACGACCGACGGCCATGCGCCTGCCGCTGACAGCCATGGGGCCGATGCTGCACAAGATGCCGTGGTCGCCACATCGGCCGCTCCCCTGCAATATGGTGCCATCTACATGGGCCCCGACAACCACGTGATCGACGACGCCCACCACGCCCCGACCTGGGTCAAGGTATCGCCCTTCATCGCCATGTTGCTGGGCTTCGCGCTGAGCTGGCTGATGTACATCCGCCGGACCGATCTGCCGGCCAAGCTGGCTGCCACCAACTGGCCGCTGTACAACTTCCTGCTGAACAAGTGGTACTTCGACGAGATCTACAACTTCGTCTTCATCCGCCCGACCTTCGCCCTTGGCCGTTTCCTGTGGAAGCGCGGGGACGGGGCCACCATCGACGGCGGCATCAACGGGTTGGCCATGGGGATCATCCCCTTCTTCACCCGCCTCGCGGGACGTGCCCAGACCGGCTATTTGTTCACTTATGCCTTTGCCATGGTGCTGGGCGTAGCGGTGCTGATTACGCTTATGAGCCTCACCGGGGGGGCTGAGTAATGGATAACCTGCTTTCGATTGTCACCTTCCTTCCGGCGGTTGCGGCGCTCATCCTTGCGGTGTTCCTGCGCGGCGATGATCCGGATGCGCAGCGCAACGCCAAATGGGTGGCGCTGGCGGCAACCGGGCTGACCTTCCTGCTCTCGCTGTTCCTGCTGAGCGGCTTCAACCCCGCCGACCCCGGCTTCCAGTTCGTCGAAGAGCACGACTGGATCCTCGGCATGAAGTACAAGATGGGCGTGGACGGCATTTCGGTGCTGTTCGTGCTGCTGACCACCTTCCTGATGCCGCTGACCATCGGTGCCTGCTGGACGGTGGAAAAGCGCGTCAAGGAATACATGATCGCCTTCCTGGTGCTTGAAACCCTGATGCTGGGCGTGTTCTGCGCGTTGGACCTGGTGCTGTTCTACCTGTTCTTCGAAGCAGGGCTGATCCCGATGTTCCTGATCATCGGCATCTGGGGCGGTGCCAACCGGATCTACGCCAGCTTCAAGTTCTTCCTCTACACCTTCCTCGGCTCGGTGCTGATGCTGGTCGCCATGATCGCCATGGCGCTGGACGCGGGCACCACCGACATTCCCAGCCTGCTGAACCACCAGTTCGGCTCGGAAAGTTTCAACCTGCTGGGCATCCATGTGATGGGCGGCATGCAGACGCTTCTGTGGCTGGCGTTCTTCGCCTCCTTCGCGGTGAAGATGCCCATGTGGCCGGTGCACACCTGGTTGCCGGACGCCCACGTTCAGGCGCCCACCGCTGGCTCGGTGGTGCTGGCGGCGATCCTGCTGAAGATGGGCGGCTACGGCTTCCTGCGGTTCTCGCTGCCGATGTTCCCGGTGGCCTCGGACATCATGGCGCCGCTGGTTCTGTGGATGTCGGCCATTGCCATCGTCTACACCTCTCTGGTGGCGCTGGTGCAGGAGGACATGAAGAAACTGATCGCCTATTCCTCGGTCGCCCACATGGGTTACGTGACCGCGGGCATCTTCGCGGCCAACCAGCAGGGCATCGACGGCGCAATTTTCCAGATGATCAGCCACGGCTTCATCTCGGGGGCGTTGTTCCTGTGTGTCGGGGTGATCTATGACCGGATGCACACCCGCGAGATCAGCGCCTATGGCGGTCTGGTGAACCGGATGCCGGCCTATGCGCTGATCTTCATGCTGTTCACCATGGCCAACGTCGGCCTGCCGGGCACCAGTGGGTTCGTGGGCGAATTCCTGACGCTGGTCGGCATCTTCCAGGCCAACACCTGGGTGGCCGTCGTGGCGACCTCGGGCGTGATCCTGTCGGCGGGCTATGCCCTGTGGCTGTACCGCCGGGTCGTCTTTGGCGAGCTGATCAAGGAAAGCCTGAAGTCCATCACCGACATGGATCGCCGCGAGCGGGTGATCTTCGCCCCGCTGGTCGCCATGACCCTGCTGCTGGGCGTCTATCCCAGCCTCGTGACCGACATCATCGGCCCATCGGTCGAGAACCTCGTGTCGAACTATCAGACAGCCGTCCTGGAGCGCGTCGACGCCACCCAGGTCGCCACGCATCACTGAGGACGCATCATGATCGGTTCCGACCTCTCTATCATCCTTCCGGAAATCGTCCTGTCGGTTTATGCCATGGCCGCGCTTCTGGCCGGGGCCTATGGCGGCAAGGACAAGCTGGCGCCGATGCTGGTCTGGCTGACCAGCGGGCTGTTCGTCCTGCTGGCCGTCTGGATCGGCCTGGGTTCCGCAACCACGCAGGAGGCCTTCGGCGGGCTGTTCATCGACGATGCCTTCGCGCGGTTCTCGAAAACCGTGATCCTGCTGGCCGCCGCCGCCGTTCTGGTGATGAGCGAGAAATACATGGCCCGGCGCGACCTGCTGCGCTTTGAATACCCGCTGCTGATCGCCCTGGCGACCGTGGGCATGATGATGATGGTCTCCGCCGGAGACCTCATGTCCCTTTACATGGGGCTGGAGTTGCAGTCGCTGGCGCTTTACGTCGTCGCCTCGCTGCGCCGCGACAGCGTGAAATCCACCGAAGCCGGCCTGAAATATTTCGTGCTGGGCGCGCTGAGCTCGGGCTTGCTGCTGTACGGTGCGTCACTGACCTATGGCTATGCCGGCACCACCGATTTCTCGGGCATCATCCAGACCGCCCACCAGGGCGAGATGTCGCTGGGTCTGCTGTTCGGGCTGGTGTTCCTGATGTCGGGGCTGGCGTTCAAGGTCTCGGCGGCACCCTTCCACATGTGGACGCCGGATGTCTACGAAGGCTCGCCGACCCCGGTCACAGCCTTCTTCGCCACCGCACCCAAGATGGCGGCCATGGGGCTGTTTGCCCGCGTCGTGCATGATGCCTTCGGCAATGCCACCGGCGACTGGCAGCAGGTGATCGCGCTGCTGTCGGTGGTGTCGATGTTCCTGGGTTCGGTCGCGGCCATCGGCCAGACCAACATCAAGCGCCTGATGGCCTATTCGTCGATCGCACACATGGGCTATGCGCTGATGGGGCTGGCGTCGGGCACGGTCTTCGGCGTGCAGGCGATGCTGATCTACATGGCGATCTATGTGACCATGAACATCGGCACCTTCGCTTTCATCATGTCCATGAGCCGCAACGGCCTGCCGGTGACCGACATCACCTCGCTCAACGACTTCTCGAACCGTGAGCCGCTGAAGGCGCTGGCGATGCTGGTGCTGCTGTTCTCGCTGGCCGGGGTGCCGCCGCTGGTGGGCTTCTTCGGCAAGTACTATGTGCTGATGGCCGCGCTGGAAGGTGGGCTGGGATGGCTGGCCGTGGCCGGTGTCATCGCCTCGGTGATCGGGGCGTTCTACTACCTGCGCATCGTGTACTACATGTACTTCGGCGAGGCGCAGGAGCCGCTGGACAAGAGCAACTCGCCGGTGCTGACCGTGTTCCTTGTCGGTTCTGCCGCCGCCATGGTGCTGGGTGTCATCAACCTGTTCGGTGTTGAAACGCTGGCCGCTTCGGCCGCCGCCGCACTGGTTCAATAGCATGGCCCCATGGCCCGATGGGGTAGGCCGCCGGGTTCTGGCAGAGGTGGACAGCACCAACGCCGAGGCCGCGCGTCTGGCCCCTGAACTTTCCGGTCCGACCTGGATACTCGGCCTGCGGCAAACCGCAGGCCGTGGCCGTCGCGGGCGTGCCTGGCAAAGTGCCGAGGGCAATTTCGCCGCAACGCTTGTGATGCGCGTGCCGGACGGTCCGGCCGCCGCCGCCCAGCGGTCTTTCGTGGCCGCCCTTGCCTTGCAGGACGCGCTGGCCGAGGCCACCCGCCGACCCGAGGCCATCCGCCTGAAATGGCCCAACGATGTGCTGCTGAACGGCGCCAAAGTGGCCGGGATCTTGCTGGAATCCTCGGGGCAGGGCGGCGCGCCGGGCCCGCTGTGCGTGGGCATTGGTGTGAACCTGGCGCAGGAACCGGACGCCGGAACGCTGGAGCCCGACGCCTTGGCGC
This sequence comes from Meridianimarinicoccus sp. MJW13, assembly GCF_014901205.1. GTDB lineage: Bacteria > Pseudomonadota > Alphaproteobacteria > Rhodobacterales > Rhodobacteraceae > Meridianimarinicoccus. Next base: position 222,512 of record NZ_JACNMU010000005.1, on the reverse strand, counting down.
CGACTTCGGTCCTGTCGGCCACGGGCATCCGCATCAGCCCGGAAGAGTTCCTGGATCTGCTGGCACCGACCTTTGCCACCTGGGAGACGCGGTTGACCACCTATGGGTTCGACCCGCTTCGGCGCGCCTTCCTGGATCATGCGGCCAAGCTGGGCGAGGTCATCACCGCCCGCACCGCGAAGGACAGCCTGACCGGCACCTTTACCGATATCGACGCGACGGGCGCGCTGGTTCTGACCGGTGCCAAGGGCCGGGTGGTCCTGCCCGCCGCCGACATCTTTTTCTGATCCCAGCGCGGAGGGCGCCATGCTTCTGGCCATCGACTGCGGCAATACCAACACCGTGTTCACCCTGTGGAACGGTGAAAGCTTCGTTTCGACCTGGCGGATGGCCACCAACCACACCCGCACGGCGGACGAGTATTTCGTCTGGCTCAGTTCGCTGATGTCCTCGCAGAAGCTGACCGCCAGCGTGTCCGAGGTCATCATCTCGTCCACCGTGCCACGGGTGGTGTTCAACCTGCGGGTGCTGAGTTCGCGCTATTTCGATTGCCGCCCGCTGGTCGTCGGTCGCCCTGACTGCCTGTTGCCGGTCGATGTGCGTGTGGACGCGGGCACCAAGGTCGGCCCCGACCGGCTGGTCAACACCGTGGGCGCGTTCGACCTGCATGGCGGCGACCTGGTGGTGGTCGACTTCGGCACCGCCACCACCTTCGACGTGGTGGACATGGACGGGGCCTATATCGGCGGGGTCATCTCGCCGGGGGTGAACCTCAGCCTGGAAGCCCTGCACCAGGCCGCGGCGGCCCTGCCGCATATCGACGTGACCATGCCGGGACAGGTGATCGGCAAGAATACGGTGGACTGCATGCAGTCAGGTGTGTTCTGGGGGTACATAGGTCTGGTCAAGGAAATCATCGCCCGCATCCGGGCGGAACACGGCCGGCCCATGAAAGTGATCGGCACCGGAGGGCTTGCCCCATTGTTCCAGCAAGGCGACGTGCTATTTGACGAGTTCGACGAGAGTCTCACGATGCATGGGCTCACGGTGATTAGCAATTACAATAAGGAGTTCGCTGGCCAATGAGCGCGGACCGCTTGATCTACCTGCCCCTCGGAGGGGCCGGCGAGATCGGAATGAACTGTTATGTGTATGGTTACGGCCCCAAGGGCAAGGAACGCTTCATCCTTGTCGATCTGGGGGTGACCTTTCCCGACATGGATGGCTCGCCCGGAGTCGATCTGATCTTTCCCGATATCAGCTGGCTGGCAGAACGGGCCAACCGGCTGGACGCCATTTTCATCACCCACGCGCACGAGGATCACGTCGGCGCGGTGGGTCATCTGTGGTCGAAGCTGAAGGCGCCGATCTATTGCCGCCCCTTCACCGCCAATATCGCCAAGCGCAAGATGGAGGAGCAGGGCCAGCCCGAAAACCTGGTCCGCATCGTGCAGCCTTGGCCCGAGTCCGTGAAGGCGGGACCGTTCAGCGTGTCCTTCCTGCCGATGTCGCATTCGATTCCCGAAACCTCGGCGTTGGTGATCGACAGCCCGAAGGGCCGGATCGTGCACACCGGCGACTTCAAGCTCGACAAGACCCCGCTGGTGGGCGAAGCCTTCGATCCCGAGCTTTGGGCCGAAGTGGCCAAGCCCGGCGTGCGCGCGCTGGTCTGCGACAGCACCAACGTGATGAGCCCGCATGCGGGCCGTTCCGAAGCGACGCTGCCCGAGGAAATCACCAAGCTGATCGCCTCGGCACCGGGCATGGTGGTCGCCACGACCTTTGCGTCGAACGTGGCGCGGGTGAAAACCCTGGCCGAGGCCGGAAGGGCCGCGGGCCGGTCGGTGGTTCTGCTGGGCCGGGCCATGCGGCGCATGGTGTCGGCGGCACAGGAAACCGGGGTTCTGCACGATTTTCCCAAGACCGTTCTGGTCGAGGAAGCGGGCAACATCCCGCGCGAAGGCCTGATGCTGATCGTCACCGGCAGCCAGGGCGAACGCCGGGCGGCCTCGGCGCAACTGGCGCGGGGCAAATACCTTGGGATGTCGATGAAGGAAGGGGACATGTTCCTGTTCTCGTCGAAGACCATCCCCGGCAACGAACGCGGCGTGCTGCGCATCATCAATGCCTTCAGCGAGAAGGGCGTCGATGTGGTCGACGACAGCACCGGCCAGTACCATGTGTCGGGCCATGCCAACCGTCCCGACCTGAAGGAAATGCACGCGCTGATGAAGCCGCAGTTCCTGATCCCGATGCATGGCGAACACCGGCATCTGCGCGAGCATGTGAAGCTGGGTCTTGAAACCGGGCTGAAAGGCGTCCTAGCGCCCAATGGCACCATGGTGGATCTGGCGGGCAACGAGCCCAAGGTGGTCGAATACGTCGAAACCGGCCGCACCTATCTGGACGGCACCGTGCAGATCGGCGCGCTGGATGGCGTCGTGCGCGACCGGATCCGGCTGGCGCTGAACGGCCATGTGACCGTGACCCTGATCCTCGACGAAAACGACGAGCCGCTGGGCGAACCGTGGTGCGAGATCATGGGCCTGCCGAAACAGGGCCGCTCGGGGACACCGCTGACCGAGGTGCTCGAGCACGATCTGGATCAGGTGATGGGCCGGGCCGATGATTCGATCCTGACCGATGACGACAAGCTGACCGAGGCCCTGCGCCGGGGCGCCCGCAACTCGGCCAATGCCGAGATCGGCCGCAAGCCCGAAGTGACCGTAGTCATCAGCCGCCTGGTCGACTGATCGCAAGCGATTGACCCAAGGCAGGGCAGCGCCTTAGCCTTGGGTCATGTTGCGCCCCACCGCCATTCTGGAAACCGTCCTGTACGTCGATCGGTTGGACCGGGCCGAGACCTTCTATCGAGAGGTCATCGGACTGGACCTGCTGCACACCGATCCGCGGATGCGGGCACTGGATGTGAACGGACGCGGCGTGCTGCTGCTGTTCCAGCGCGGCGCGACCACGCAAGACGTGAATACCCCTTTCGGGACCATCCCGTCCCACGACGGGCAGGGGCCGGCGCATATGGCATTTGCCGTCGGCGCCGAGGATCTTGGTCTTTGGCGGGATCGGCTGGCGGACGCGGGGATCCCGGTCGAAAGCGAGGTCGCCTGGCCGCGCGGCGGGCGCAGTCTCTATTTCCGCGATCCGGACGACCATTGCATCGAACTGGCAACGCCGGGGCTGTGGCAGGGGTACTAAGGCATCGGGCCTTGGCGCTCGGCGGCAGCACGCCCCGAAACGGATCGGGGGCGGCCAACCTGTTCAGATTGACCGCCCCCTGGAATTCTCAGTTAGATGTTTGCGCGCCACTCAGCCGGCGCGGCGTTCCTCGAAGCTCAGCGCGATGAAGCTGGGCATGTGGTCGCCCATACCCACGACCTTGCTGTCTTCGCGGTCGTCGTAGCGATCCTTGCGGTTGCGGCCGCCACGGGTCCGGCGCGGGCGATCTTCGCGCGCAGGCTTTTCCGACTTGGCGGGCTTTTCGCGGGTTTCGGTGGCTTCAACAACGGGCGTTTCGACCACTTCGGCGCGCGGTTCGCGGCGCTTGCGCTTTGGCGGCTCGGGCAGATCCGGGCCGTCGATACGCGGGATATCCTTGGCGATCAGCTTCTCGATGGCGTCGAGATTCTTTTCGTCTACAGGGGCGCAGATCATCATCGCCTTGCCATCGCGTCCGGCCCGACCGGTGCGGCCGATGCGGTGGACATAGTCCTCGGCATGGGAGGGCACGTCGTAGTTAAACACATGGCTCACGGCGGGCACGTCCAGACCACGGGCGGCCACATCCGAGGCCACAAGGAACCGCAGGTTGCCATCGCGGAAACCCTGCAGCGTCGCGGTACGCTGCGACTGATCCAGATCACCATGAATGGCGGCGGCGTCATAGCCGTGCTTCTTCAGCGACTTGGCGACGATATCGACATCGACCTTGCGGTTGCAGAAAACGATGGCGTTGGTGCATTTATCCCCTTCGCCGTCGATCATCGCGCGCAGAAGATCGCGCTTTTCCTTGTGTGCCCGGTCGCGGCGGCTGGGTTTGAACATCAGCACGCCCTGTTCGATGGTCTCGGAGGCGGTGGCCTGACGGGCCACTTCGATGCGTTCCGGGTTCGACAGGAAGGTGTTGGTGATCCGCTCGATCTCGGGCGCCATGGTGGCCGAGAAGAACAGGGTCTGCCGGGTGAAGGGCGTCAGCGAGAAGATGCGTTCGATGTCGGGGATGAACCCCATGTCGAGCATCCGGTCGGCTTCGTCCACCACCATGATCTCGATCCCGGTCAGCAGCAGCTTGCCACGTTCGAAATGATCCAGAAGGCGGCCCGGCGTGGCGATCAGAACGTCAACGCCCTTGTCGATCAGCGTGTCCTGTTCCTTGAACGACACGCCGCCGATCAGCAGCGCCTTGGTCAGCTTCAAGTGGGTCGAATAGGTGTCGAAGTTCTCGGCCACCTGGGCGGCCAGTTCCCGCGTGGGGGCCAGCACAAGGCTGCGCGGCATGCGTGCCCGGGCCCGGCCACGCGCCAGCATCGAGATCATCGGCAGCACGAAGGCCGCAGTCTTGCCGGTGCCGGTCTGGGCGATGCCCAGCACGTCGCGCCGCTCCAACGCGGGCGGAATGGCGCCGGCCTGAATGGGGGTGGGGGTCTCGTATCCGGCCTCGGCGATTGCCTTGAGCACCTTCGGCCCCAGGCTGAGGTCTGTGAATTTCGTCATATGCATCCCAGGGATGGCATCGGGCCACCCGTTTTTTTGTATAGGACGCAATGTTCCGGGCGCCCCAGCAAGCAAGGTTAAAGGCGCCCCGAGGACGCCGTGCCGCGTGGTACCCCAATTCTGGCGAGCGGTCAACTTTATGCGGATTTCAGGGATAGTGTGAGGCTTTCGGGGCTCAGGCCGCCGCACCGGCCCGCCGCGCGCCCCTGCGAAAGCTTGTTCCTTCGCGCTCCGGCCCGTACATCTTTTCCATATTTCATTCCGGGGCATCGTGTAGATGGGTCAAAAAAGCAAGCTCACGCGCGAGGGTCAACGGCTGCAACGTCAGGTGCGCAGTGGTGTCCGGGTCCTGCAAACGGCCCTGATGCGCCCGCTCTGGCCGGTTCTGGCGCGCCGAATGGTGCGCGTGCGTCCCGGCCGTCAGCCCCGCACGGATCGGATCGCACTGGTTCTGATTTATCAGCCCGGTGGCCTGCCGGCGTCGCTGTCCGAAACCTTCGATGCGCTGACACGGCACGGTTATGCGCTGTTCTTTGTGGTGAACGGGGCGCTGCCCGAACCCGACCTCGCGGCGTTGCAGGCGCGGGGCATTGCGGTGATGACTCGACCCAACATCGGCTATGACTTCGGCGGCTACCGGGACGGGATCGCCCACCTGCGCGGCAGCGGCCCGCTGCCCGCGCAATTGCTGGTGATGAATGACACGCTGTGGCTGCCGGCCATGGATGGGCCGGACACGCTGGCGGCCTTTGACGCGCTGGACGCACCCTATGCCGCCCTGTGCAACTTCCCCTATCGCCCCGGCCGCGGACGCAATCCGGCGTTGAGCGGGCAGACTTACGCGGCGTCTTTCCTGTTCCGCGTCTCGCGAGAGGTCCTGGACAGCGCCGCCTTCGCCCGCTTCTGGGCCGGTTACCCGCTGAGCGCAGCAAAGGCGCAGGTGTTGGAACGGGGTGAGGTTGGCTTCAGCAAGGCCATGTCCGACGCCGGGTTCCCGCCGCACTGCCTGCTGGATCACAACGCCATCGCAGCCCGAATCCCGGCCCTACCGCGGCCCGAACTAGAGGATTTCCTGCGCCGCCTGCCGGTTCTGAACGCCCGCCTGCGCCCGGCCCATGGCGGGCTGATGCAGCAGCTGGCGGCGGGTACGGCCGATGACAGCGACCTGCGGGCCTTTGCCCGGACGCTGGTGGCGGCGCTGAACCCCTGGGACAGTCACGCCTACTACGGCTTGTTTCGGGGGGATGTGAATTTCATCAAGAAGGCCAACCTGAAGCATCGGGCGAACGCGCGGCGGCTTCTGGATATGGCCGCCGCCGATGGGCTGGCCCTGCGCCCCTGTGTCCGGGATGAGCTTGGCGCCATCGCGGCGCGCGCAGAACCGGGCGGCTGACCGCCGCCCCGCCTGTCAGACCATCATTTCCTTGGTCGCGCTGAGGGTCAGCTCGGGATAGTCCCGCTCGATCCGGTCGATGTCCCATTGCAACCGGGTCAGATACACGTGGTCTCCGTCGTTGTCGGTAGCCATGTGCCCCTTGTTGGTCGAGATGAACTTGTCGAGCGCCGCCTGCGGCCCCGACACCCAGCGGGCCGAGGTGAACTGTGAGCCTTCGAAACGCACCGGAAGCCCGTATTCCAGCTCGATCCGGCTGGCCAGAACCTCGAATTGCAACGCGCCGACGACGCCGACGATGAAGCCCGAGCCGATCATCGGCTTGAATATCTTGGCGGCCCCTTCCTCGGCGAATTGCATCAGTGCCTTGTCCAGATGCTTGGCCTTCAGCGGGTCCAGCGCCCGCACCGATTGCAGCAATTCCGGCGCAAAGGACGGGATGCCGGTGACACGCAGCGCTTCACCCTCGGTCAGCGTATCGCCGATGCGCAATTGCCCGTGGTTCGGGATGCCGATGATGTCGCCGGCCCAGGCCTCTTCGGCCAGTTCCCGGTCGGACGCCAAAAACATCACCGGGTTCGAGATCGCCATGGGCTTCTTGCTGCGCACATGGGTCAGCTTCATGCCGCGCTTGAAGTGGCCCGAGGCCATGCGCAGGAAGGCCACCCGGTCGCGGTGCTTTGGGTCCATGTTGGCCTGCACCTTGAAGACAAAGCCGGTGACTTTCTTCTCATCGGGCGAGATCTGGCGCGGTTGCGCCGACTGCGGCTGCGGCTCGGGGCCGTAGCTGGCGATCCCGTCCATCAGTTCCTTGACCCCGAACGAGTTGATCGCCGAGCCGAACCAGATCGGCGACATGGTGCCATCCATGATCGCCTGCGGATCGAGGCGCGGCAGCAGTTCGCGCGCCATCTCGACCTCCTCGCGCAACTGCTCCAGCTGACCTGCCGGGATGTGCTGCTCCAGCAGCGGATCGTCCAGCCCGTTGATCTCGATGCTCTCGGCGACCTTGTTGCGGTCGGCGCGATCCATCAGTTCCAGCCGGTCGTTGATCAGGTCGTAACAGCCCAGGAAATCCCGGCCCATGCCGATGGGCCAGCTGGCGGGCGTCACGTCGATGGCCAGGTTTTCCTGGATCTCGTCGACGATATCGAAAGTGTCGCGGCTTTCGCGGTCCATCTTGTTGCAGAAGGTCAGGATCGGCAGGTCGCGCAACCGACAGACCTCGAACAGCTTGCGGGTCTGGCTTTCCACCCCCTTGGCGCCATCGATCACCATGATCGCCGCATCCACAGCCGTCAGGGTGCGATAGGTGTCCTCGGAGAAATCCGAGTGGCCCGGCGTGTCCACCAGGTTGAACCGATAGGTCTTGAAATCAAAGGACATGGCCGAGGCCGAGACCGAAATGCCCCGATCCTGCTCCATCTTCATGAAGTCCGACCGGGTGCGCCGTGCCTCCCCCTTGGCCCGCACCTGACCGGCCATCTGGATGGCGCCGCCATAAAGCAGGAATTTCTCGGTCAGCGTGGTTTTCCCCGCATCCGGATGCGAGATGATCGCGAAGGTACGGCGCCGCGCCACTTCGGGCGGCAGGTCTGGGGCATTTTGAGATCGGTCCAACATGGGCGCGATATAGCGAGGCTCGCAGGGCGGGGCAATCAGCAGCGGTTGCCAGCGCCATGAAAAACGCTGCCACCGCGCGCAGCAGCCCGAAACCGGTATCCGCCAAACCCCGGTGCATTCATTCAAAGGGGGGAAGGGTGCCACGGCCACCAGATTTCTTCTTGGCAAAAATACTAAAAAAAAAAGCACCACGCAGTGGTGCCTTCCCCAACCGCCTGCGTTGTCGTCCGGATCCCGCGACCCGTTGCACACCTCAACGGCCCGCGTCTACGATCCCACACGGGGCAGGGAGAGCGACCGGATGAAGACGGTGTTGATTGCCAATCGCAAGGGCGGCTGCGGCAAGACGACGGTGGCCATTACCCTGTCTGCGGCGCTGGCCAATGGCGGCGCGCGGGTGGCGCTTGCGGACGCCGATCCGCAGAAATCGGCGACACGATGGCTGAAACGCCGACCGCCCGAAGCCGCCCCGGTCACCCGGCTGAACTGGAGTGCCGCGAAATCGGTTGGAACGGCCCCGAAAAAGACGGACTGGCTGATCGTCGATGCGCCCGGCGCGATGCAGAGGGACGGGGCGCAGGCCCTGGTGGCAGAAGCCCATTTGGTGCTGATCCCGGTGCAGCCGTCGCTGTTTGATGCCGACAGCACCCGGCGGTTTCTCGACAAGCTGGCAGAGGTCAAGCGCATCCGGAAGGGAAAGGTGCGAATCAGCCTCGTGGCGATGCGGTTGCGGCCCAGAACCCGCGCGGCGGTGCGACTGGAGGCCTTCTTCCAGACCCTTGGCGTGACCCCGCTGGCCCGCATCGGCGAACGGGCCGCCTATGGTGATCTGGCCGAAGCGGGGTTGAGCATCTTCGACATGCCGCAAGCGGTCTACAAGCCTCTGCAGATGCAATGGCAGCCCATCCTGGAGGCGCTGGAATGACCCGTGCCGGGGCCTTCACACAAACGTGAGTCTAATATCTTGAAATTGTCCCGACGCAACGTCATGCTTGGGAACACATCATGAACATCAGGGAGGGATTGCAGATGGATATGAATGACGTTGCCAGAGAACTTGTGGCCGGCTGCCGCGAAGGCCGCGCGGCTGAAAACCTGGACAAGCTTTACGCTCCCGACGCGGTTTCGGTCGAGGCCATGGACAATGGCAACGGGCGCGAAGCGGTCGGAGTCGAGGCGATCCGTGGCAAGCACGCCTGGTGGACCGAGAATTTCGAGGTCCATGGCGGCTCGGTCAGCGATCCCATGCCGCACGGCGACAACAAGTTCGCGGTGATCTTCGAAATGGATGCCACCATGAAAGCCACCGGAGAGCGCAACGAAATGAAGGAAGTGGCTGTCTACACGGTGACCGACGGCAAGATCTCGCACGAAGAGTTTTACTACGGCAGTTGATCGTCATCCGTCGGGCGGGGCTTTCAGCACGCAGCCCGACGGGGATCCTTTTATAGGCCGAGCTTGCGTTTCAGCCGGCTGAGGGCCGATTTCTTCTTTTTCTTCTTGGCGGGCGCCGGTTCGGTCGGCGCAGTTGCCATCCTTGCGCGCAAGGTTTCCCCGCCTTCGAACGGGTTCGGGAAAGCGGCCCGCAGGTCCGGTGACACCCGATAGGCCGTGCGATGCCGCGGCGGGATTTCCACGCCGTCCGCGTAAAGCCCCAGCCCCCAGGGGGCTGACATTTCGGGCCGCGCCTGATCTGCCGCCAGGCGGTTGGCATAGTCCTCTGACAAGGCATCCAGCACCTCGATCTCGGCGCACCACTGGGCTGATTGCGCGTCATAAAGGCCGCGCACGTAACTGCCCTTCTTCAGAAATCCCGAGAAATGGATGAAATCCAGCGGCTCGCCATCCACCAGCACGGTGCCATCCTCGCCACGGGTCAGCTTGCGCTGGAACGTGTTCCACCGGGCCACGTTGTAGGTCGGCCGCCGCAGCACCCGGACGCTGTCGAAGTAGACCGGCACCAGGTCGATCCATTTCTGATCGGTAAACAGGTGCCGCGATTCATCGATCAGGCAGAAGTTACGCAAACGGTGGCGCCACCAGCGAGCGAACTGGCGGCCCTCTTCGTCGTTGCGCACCCCGAAGAAGCCCAGGTTGAACGCCCCGACCTTGAGAAGGCTCAACTCGAAGAACACCCAGGGGTCCTCTTCATGGGGCAGGCAGGCGTGCGGGGTCAGGGTGATGGAGTTCTCTGACAGGCTTTGCCGGATCTCGGTGCAGGGGGAATGCACTTCGCAGTCAGGATCGAAGAACAGAACGCCATCGCAATCGTCGCGCTCCAGCAGCGCGTGCAGGACGAAGGGCTTCGACGCGGTCGCCATCTCCATGACCGTGTGCTGGAAGATCCATTGTTCCAGATCCGGGATCTGCGGGCGCAGGTCTTCCAGCGTCCAGTATTCGTCGAAGCCTTCCTGGGTCGCGTCAAACCCCTCGGGTGCGGCGTCTGTCAGGCAGAAGACAAGCCGCACGTCGGGCATGTGCCTGCGGACAGACTGCGCCAGGATACGGGCGTTCGGGAAATAGTTCAGGGCGCAGGTTGTAAAGACATAGATCACCGGTTTGTCACCTTCTCGACGAAGTCGCGGTATTTTTTCTTGCGCATGAAGTAGAGGCTGAATGGCGGTCGGGAGATCTTCTCGGCCACCGCCTTGGCGCCTTTCAGAACGCTCAAGTCGCCGATCGGCGATTTGTAGATTTCAGCCAATTGCACGTCCGCCATGCCGGCGCGGGTCTTCAGGCCGGTGGGATCATGCACCAGTGCCGAGGCGATCTCTTCGCGCGGATGCCCTTGCGCGGTGGCCCAATCGGCGTCCTCCAGCTTTTGCCAGATGTCCAGAACCGGGGCGATCAGGGTGCTGTCGCACACCGGCAGAACAGGTTCTTTCTTCGACAGGGCCGTGTGGTCGATGGTCGTGGTCGCCGTATCGGCTCCCAGCGACAGGCCCAGCCGGTCTTCGGCCACCTGAAGCGGGTTGATGCCCGCCAGAATGTGATGATGGCCCAGCACGACGCAATCGTCGGGATATTCGGCCAGAAGATCCAGCAGGTGCAGGTTGTGTTCGATCCACAGCTTCAGGGCCAGGTCGGGATCATGGTAGAACCGCCGCGCGATGTTGTCGGTGTTGTGGCTGCGCGCCATCCACAGGGCAGACCGGCGGTTCAGCGACTGCGAGGTTGCCACCGGGTGCCGGTAGACGACAAGGAATTTCAGGCCGGGAACTTCGGCCCGCCACTGGCGCATGAACCGGCACATGCGGGGATCCTTGACCGCCCAGACCGGCTCCTTGGCGTCGCGCGCCGCGCAATAGTCGCGCGCCCATTGCGCCTCTTCCGGGGTGAAGTCGATCGGGCCGTCGGGAACACGGGCCCAATCCGCATCGTTGCGGGCCAGGATGGCATCGTGAAACCGCACAACGGGCCAGTCTTCAAAATGACCGAAGCGGTTGAATTCATTTGCCCCGATCAGGTCGTCGCCCAGCGACAAGCCGCAATTGGCCAGTTGCTGCGCAACCGAGGAAGTTCCGCTTCGGTGAAATCCGGCGACGATCAGACCTGTCATGAAATATCGGGATGCCTTTGTTGGAACATGGGGCCGTTCTGGCGGGTATCCCGACAAGTTACCCACTTTCCCAAATTGCGTAAACACGATACTCAGCAGAGGTGGGAATTGCGAGCCAATGCCGCAGTGCGGTCCTGGGCCGTATCTGACAAGATGCTGAAAACGTGTCAAAAACATGACGATCGGATGTGCCGTGGAAGAGCTGGACACCAGGCAGGATTTGCAAGCCAAAGGCACCGCGCCCAGCCTGGCCTTTTCCTGTGTCGTGGATCGCAATCCGGTGATCGAACGGTCGGCGCTGATCTGGGTCACCTGTTTGCTGGACCTTGAAAACATCGCGCCCGAGAGAATTTTCGTCCACACGGTCGAGACCGATCTGGATGTCCTGCCGCAGCTTGCGGCGCGCGGGGTCAACATCGTCCCGGTGGCGCGTTTCGGTGATGGCAAGTACTGCAACAAGCTGGTGCAGCCGCTCAGCCCGGCGGACTTCGGCGCCGACATCCTCGTGATGAACGACTGCGATATTGCTGCCACGGGGCGGTTCGGCGCAGCTCTTGCGGCCGAAGCGGTGCAGGCCCGGCAGGTCAGCGGGCGTTTTGCCCTGGGCAAGACCGCCGATTTCCCCAACCCGCCGCTGGACAAGATCCGCGCCCTGATGGAGGCGTTCAAGGTCGCCCCGCCCGAGGCGCTGGCGCATGACTCGCTGTTTCATCACGCGCTGCCGCTGGGGTACTTCAATGGCGGGCTGTATGCCCTGCCGGTGGCCCTCTGTGCAGAGTTCGGCGCGGCCTGGCAGGACTGGGCGCTGCGTCTTTTGGGCGATCCGCGCACGGCAAAAATCCTTGAGCAACACGCGCATCATGTGGACCAGATTTCCTTTTACCTGGCCCTGCGCGATCTGAAGCTGCATGCCCATTGCCTGGACGAGCGGTTCAATTTTCCCACCCATTTTCTGCATCCGGAAAGCCGGAATGCCAGCGTCGAACCGGCGCTGGCGATCCATTTCCACAACAATCTCGACGACAAGGGTCTGCTTGGCCTCAGTGGAATCCGGGCCATCGACAGGGATGTGATGCGGGTGAACGACCGGCTGTCCGCGCTCGGGCTGGAAACGGACTGGGACCCGGGGGAAGACAAGCGCTTCCGTTCGTGGCGGTCGCTGGAGACAGGGGTTTCGATGACCACAAGGAACGCGCCACAATTGAAAACGCTGTTGCAGGCAGCGGGGATCGAAACCGCCGAGACCGTGACGGATGTCTGTTGCGGATCGGCGGCGCATCTGGAGGGCCTGACCCCGCGCAGCTATCGCGGGTTCGACCGGCGCGCCCGGATGGTCGAGGTCGCCGGACAGCGCCTGCCAGAGGCCCGTTTCACCACGGGCGCCGCGGATGCGCCAGGGGATCTGGTGCTGTGCCTTGACTTCGCCGAATACGCAGCAGGGTTCGACGCGCCGGATCAGGCGGTGCGGATGCTGGCGGAGCTGACCGGCGACAAACTGTTGCTGTTGGGCGAGCCGCGTTCGTCGGATCAAGGCGATCTGGCGGATCTATTGCGCCAGGACGGGGTGTTTCGCGATGTCCTGCATCTTGGCCAGTTTACCGGCCGCCCCGTGTACCTGGCGCTGAAACGCGCCGGGCTGCCGGAATCCAACCTGCTGGACCTGTCGCGGCCCGAGGCCACGCGCCTGCTGCACTATCTGTACGGGGACAGGGCGACCATTCCGGCGCGGTTCGGGGCCGAACTGGACGCTCTTTCGCGGTTGCCATCGTGGCTTGATGCCGCGCGTGTCGCGGTGGTCGGCGGCGGTTCGGATTGTGCGTTTACCATGGCCGTTGCCTTGCGCGGCGCAACGCTTGTTTCAGCCGCGAACCTTGTCCTGACCGCGGACAGTGCCGCATCAAAGCGGGCCGTCGCCAAGCTCAAGCCGGTAGACTTCCTGTTCGTGTTCTCCGGTTTTGGCGATGACGAACAGACGGGCACGGGCTTGCAACAGGTTGCGCGCAATCTGGTGCCGGGTGGACGGGGGATTGTTCTGGCTGCAACTGCGAAACGGTCCGATGCCCTGCAGCCGGGCAGCGAGGGGGCCGAAACGGGGGCCAAGGTGATCCGCCTGCTGGAAAAGCAGAACCTTGTCCTGACCCATGAGGCGCGGGTGCCCACGCCCTTCGGCACCGAGTTGGACGGGCTGGTGATCGAGGTGCTGAAGCCCCGCGATGGCACGGTTAGCAAGGCCAGAAAATCCCGCACGCCGAAGTTCCTGCGCGATTTCGAACGCAACCTGCGCCATCGGATCAAGGGAAAGAAACCCAAGTCATGACGGATACCCCGCTTCCGGTCACCCTCCGGTTCGAGATCACGCAGGGGGCCGGTGATCTCTATCTGGCCACCGTCAGCATCACGGCCTTGCGCCGGTTTCTGACAGGATCCGTGACCCGGATCGAAGTGGTGATCCCCGATCCCGCCTTGCGGGAGGATGCGCAGAAAAACTGGACTCTGGCCAAGGACGCGCAAGTGAAGTTGGTCGCGGACGCGACCGCCGCCGCCGATGCCGGCGGGATCACCATATCTGGGGCGCCCATCGTGATGCTGACCCGCCCGGTGACGCTGGATGCGGGTTTCGTGATCGAAGGGGGCGGACGCCGTCTGGTCTGCGACGTGGCGGGCACGGGGCAGGGGGATATTCCGGACGGTGTGCAGTCCCTGCCGCAACTGCTGGGCCCTTCGGGTCAGATTCAACCGGCGCAGTTTCCCGATCTCGACGCGCAGGAGATTGCCGATCTGAGCGCCGAGATCCGGCGCTTGCATCACAACGGGTATTTCTGGGACTACCGGTATCGGACCAATCCCGATCTGGGCAGCGGCGTCGGCTCGCGCGGTGTGTTTCAAAGCATCAAGCGCGAGCTTCTGAACCGCAACGTGGTCGCACCGGGCCTGTCGGTGGTGGATATCGGCTGCGGCGATCTTGAGGTCGTCCGCCTGCTGAACTTCAGCCGCTATATCGGGGTGGACGAGGCGCCGCGTGCACTTGAACTGGGGCGGGAAAAGCGCCCGGACTGGGAGTTTCGGCAGGCGCCGCTGGATGTCTCCGGCGGATCCGTGGCCGAGGCTGCCCTGTGTTTCGAGGTTCTGATCCACGCGCCCACGGCGCAAGCCGCCGAGAAACTGATCGACACGCTGGCCCGCGCCGCCAGCAAGCGGATCGTGATTTCGGGCTACGACCACCCGGTGCCGCAAAGCCCCATCGTCTATTTCCATGCCCCGCTGAAAGACATGTTGGGCGCGCTGGAAGGCTGGAAAGCCCCGGTGCTGATCGCCCGCTATGAGAATCTGTCGGTCTATGTGGTGGATCGTGACGACAGCGGCCTGCCGCCGCCGGTTCCCTTCGAGCCCCGCGAGTTGGAGCCCTTCACCTGGGATATGCTGGGTGCGCTGGGGAACAAGCTGGACGGTCTGACCGCGCAGGTTTCGCGTCTTGCTGCGACGGCGCATGCGGCGCAGGCGCCGGCCGCTTCGAATGACGGCGGGACGGGTCAACCAACCGATGCCACGGCCCGAAACCTGAACATGCCTGCGCTGAGGCAAGGTCAGCCGCTGATATCCGTCATCGTGAGTTGCTACAACGAGGCCGCATTCGTCGAGCGGTTGATCGACTCGCTTCGCGCCCAGACCGAGCCCAATTTCGAAGTGCTGTTTCTGGATGACGGATCGCAAGACGAAACCGTCAGCATCATTACATCCCACTGTCGGAAAGATCCCCGGCTGAAGGTGTCTCAGGATGGGCGCAATCTGGGGCCATCCGCACGCCGAAACCAGGGGCTGGATGCGGCGCAGGGGCGCTATGTCTATTTCGCCGATGGCGACGACTACGTCGAAGAAACCGCGCTGGAACGGCTGCTGAACCTGCTGTTGGAAACCGATGCCGAGGTGTCGCGCGGCGCACATTTGTTCTGCACGCCCGACGGTCACAGCCAGATCAACCAGATGGACCAGTACCACCAGCCCGAGGTGTATAGCGTCAGCTATGCCCAGATGCCCAGTCTGGTCTTTCTGTACTCTGCCGCCAACACACTCATCGACCGCCACCTTCTTGTGCGCCACGACCTGCGGTTCGACAGTTCCCTGCGGCTGGGCGAGGACCGGCTGTTCCTGCAACAGGTGTTCGCGGTGGCGCGCGGCATCTCGCTGACCAAGGACATCACCTATCGCTGGATCCGCCAGGCCGAGGGCGGGGCGCATCTGTCGTTCTCGCGCTCGGTCGAGGAACGTCTGGCCTCGGTGCAGGGCTATCTGAGCGGGATCGCCGCCCTGGAGGGCGCAGGGCCGCGCCATCTGGCCTATTCGCAAGCCGCGATGTTCTGGGAACTTTACATCCGCCTGATCGAAACCCCGGATTTGGACGCCCTGACCCCCGAAGCGCGCCAGACCCTTGCAGGGATCGCCGGGACACTGGATTTCTCCGAAGATCTGCTGGGCGACCGCTGCATCAAGGGCTGGGCCGAGCGCCGGGAACCCCGCGCGCGGGAGGTCTATCGGAAATTGCGGCGCAACGGCGGGTTCTGACGGCGGTTGTTGCCGCCGCCGCCGCCCGCGCCAACCCAGCAGCCCAAGCGCCGTCAACAGACCTAGACCGGCACCGGGCAGGGGCACCGCCGTCGATCCGCCGCCGAACAGATTGCGGGTGCGGGGATTGGAATAGGTTTGATCCAGCCCAAGAAAGCCGCGGGTCCGCAGACTTCAGTCCCGGAAGGCCACGCCATCCTTGTCGTTGTCCTGCCCGCCACCGATTTGGGGGCGGTGGCTACCCCTGCCCGGGGCAATCGGGGTCAGCTGTGTGTTGCACCGCTGCGCAGGGCTGCTACCTGTAGGGCGACATCATGAAGGAGTGCGACACCATGGATCTGGGAATTGCGGGCAAACGGGCACTGGTCACGGCAAGCTCGAAAGGGCTGGGGCGCGGCTGTGCCGAGGCGCTGGCCGCGGCCGGCGTGAACCTGGTGCTGAACGCGCGCGGCGCCGAAGCGCTGGAGGCCACGGCAGCGGCGATCCGCGCGGCCCATGGCGTCGAGGTCATCGCGGTGGCCGCCGACATCACCGACGAAGCGGGCCGCGCCGAGGTTCTGGACGCGGCCGGGCAGATTGACATCCTTGTGACCAATGCCGGGGGGCCGCCGCCGGGCCTGTGGTCGGACTGGACCCGCGATGATTTCATTGCCGCCGTGGATGCCAACATGCTGGCGCCCATCGCACTGATGCAAGCCGCCCTGCCGGGCATGATCGATCGGGGCTGGGGCCGGGTGGTCAACATCACCTCCGGTTCGGTCAAGGCGCCGATCCCGCAGCTGGGCCTGTCCAACACCGCGCGCGCCGGGCTGACCGGATTCGTGGCGGGCACCGCGCGGCAGGTCGCCCAGCACGGGGTGACGATCAACAACATGCTGCCGGGCATCCACGCCACCGACCGCGCGCAATCGCTGGACAGCGGGGTCAGCAAGGCCGAAGGCATCGACATGGAGGCCGCCCGCAAGAAACGCGAGGCGACCATCCCGGCGCGCAGGTATGGCACCGCCGGTGAATTCGGCGCCATGTGCGCCTTCCTGTGCTCGCAGCATTCCGGGTTCATCGTCGGCCAGAACATCGTGCTGGACGGCGGCGCAATCAACGCCACCATCTGACGGCGGCCTCGCGTCCCTGAAACAGCCCCGCGGCGCGGCAATGCGGCGGGGTTGCGAAGGGGAAGGCGGGGTGCTAGCCGAAGGGCTCTTGAGGGTTTTGATCGGATTTCGCATCCATGACAGCAGTGCATCAAAGGCTTGAAGCCGAGGGGCTGTATCGCCGGTTCGCGGGCCGCGCGGTGGTCAATGATGTCTCGCTGAGCCTGAATGCCGGTGAGATTCTGTGCCTGCTGGGGCCGTCGGGCTGCGGCAAGTCAACCACCCTGCGGATGCTGGCCGGTGTCGAGACGCCCGAGCGCGGGGTGATCCGCGTCGACGGGGTCGAGGTCGAGGGGCCGCTGGTCTCGGTGCCGCCCGAGGGGCGGTCGGTCGGGCTGATGTTTCAGGATTTCGCGCTGTTCCCGCATTTGTCCGTGGCCGCCAACGTGGCCTTCGGGCTGCGCGGCAGCAGGGATGACAAGCACGCCCGCGTCAAGGAACTGCTGGACCGGGTGCATCTGGCGCAGCACATCGACAGCTATCCGCACGAGTTGTCGGGCGGCGAGCAGCAGCGGGTGGCGCTGGCCCGCGCGCTGGCGCCCCGGCCGCTGGTGATGCTGATGGACGAGCCGTTCTCGGGGCTGGACAACCGGCTGCGCGACGGCATCCGCGACGAAACCCTGGCGCTGCTGAAGGAAGAAGGCACCGCGGTGGTCATGGTGACCCACGAGCCGGAAGAGGCCATGCGCATGGCCGACCGCATCGCGCTGATGCGCGACGGGCGGATCGTGCAGCAGGGGGTGCCCTACAACCTGTACAACGCCCCGGTGGACAAGGCCGCGGCGGCGTTCTTTTCCGATGTCAACGTGATCCGGGGCACGGTGACGGGCGGGCTGACCCGTACCGCCTTTGGCGAGTTCCTCGCCCCCGGGCATGCCGATGGCTCGAAAGTGGAAATCATCATCCGTCCGCAGCACCTGAAGCTGGACTTCGACCGCAACGGGCACGGGCCGGCGCCGACCCCGGTCAATGGCGTTCCGGCGCGCGGATCGGTGGTGCGGGCGCGCTATCTGGGCCGCGAAAGCCTTGTGGAATTCGAGATGGAATTCGATGGCACCCATCTGTCGGCGGTGGTGCCGGGGGTGTTCCTGCCCAATGCCGGCACGCCGCTGTGGCTGATGATGCGCCGCGATCGCTGTCACGTCTTCCCGGCCCACGCGGAGAGCTGACCCGAAAGGGGGGCTCCCGCCCTCTGCCCCGGCACAGCCGGGGCGCCGGTTGGGCCCGGCGCGGCTGCGCCGCGCGGGCGTGATCCGGGGCAGGGGGTGGCCTTGGATGGCGGCTGTCATGACAGTGCTGAGAGGCGTTTCAGGGCCAAGTCTGCCCTGAAAGCGCCGGTTCAAGGGTGAGGGCCGCCAGAGCCGCCTCAAGGCCAGGCCGCGCGTTGCGCGGGCGCCTGCGGCGCGCCTTGACCCGGCTCTGCCGTCCGCGCCCTGCGACATCGTGATGGGAAAAGCCCTTGCGGGGGGTTTTGGGGCTTTGATCCCGTGCTTATCTTATTTAGACACGATCCATCACAAGAAGGGCGCCCGAAACGACCGGGTGCCAAGGGAGACTGACAAATGCTGAACAATATCGGCCTGCCCGGCCTGCTGCTGATTGCCGTCGTGGTACTGGTCCTGTTCGGACGCGGCAAGATCTCGTCCCTGATGGGCGAAGTCGGCAAGGGCATCACCGCCTTCAAGCGCGGCGTGAAAGATGGCTCGGAAGAGATCGAGAACGCGGATGACACCGTGGCCCGCGACATCACCCCCGAGACGGAAAAAGACAAGGTCTGAGGGCCGGTGGCCCGAGCGGGACGTGTGACGCATGTTTGACATCGGCTGGACCGAGCTATTGGTTGTCGGGATCGTGGCGCTGATCGTGGTGGGGCCCAAGGATCTGCCGATCCTGTTCCGCCGCATGGGCGAATTCACCGGCAAGGCCAAGGCCATGGCGCGCGAGTTTTCCCGCGCGATGGATGACGCTGCCGATCAGGCCGGGGTCAAGGATATCCAGACCAGCCTGAAGGCCGCGACCAACCCCAAGCAATTCGGATTGGACGCGATCAACAAGGCGGCCAAGGATCTGGAGCTTCCCGACGACCCGTTGGCGGACACGCCGGCCGCAAAGTCGTCTGGCGCGAAGAAGCCCGCCGCGACCGGAACGCCCAAGACGCCGCCCGCGGACACTGCGACCCCCCCCGAAGAAACGCCTGCGGTTGCTGCGGCCGATGAGACGACGGACACCAAACCCGCATGACAGACGACCAGATCGAAGACACCTCGGCCCCGCTGATCGAACATCTTGCGGAGCTGCGCACACGGCTGATCCGCTCGGTCATCGCGTTTCTCGTGGGCATGGTCCTGTGCTTCATCGTGGCAGAGCCGCTGCTTGAATTCCTGTCCGAACCCATCGCCGATGTGCTGCGCGCCCGAGGCGAGGATCCCCGGCTGATCTTTACCGCGCCGCAGGAAAAGTTCTTTGTCTTGATCCGGATCTCGCTGATCGGCGGCTTTGCCCTGTCGTTCCCGGTCATCGCCCACCAGCTGTGGCGATTCGTGGCACCGGGGCTGTACCGGTCCGAAAAGGACGCCTTCCTGCCGTTCATGATCGCCTCGCCGGTGCTGTTCCTGCTGGGCGCGGCCTTTGCCCATTACGTGGTCACCCCGCTGGCGATGAACTTCTTCATCGGGTTTTCCGACGCCATTCCGGCGCTGGCCAATCTGGTGGCGGGTCAGGGCGATTTCTCGGCGCCCGACCCGAACGAAGAACTGAAGACCGTCTTCCTGGGCTCGGTGCGTGAAAGCCTCGACCTGTCGCTGAAGTTCATCTTCGCCTTCGGCCTGTGCTTCCAACTGCCGGTGCTGTTGACACTGATGGGCAAGGCCGGGCTGGTTTCGGCGCGCGGCCTGAAGGACATGCGCAAATACGCGGTTGTGGGCATCCTGGTGCTGGCAGCCTTGGTCACGCCGCCCGATGTCATCACCCAGGTGATCCTGTTCACGGTGGTCTACGGGCTGTACGAGATCTCGATCCAACTGGTCAAACACGTCGAGAAACGCCGCGAGGCGGACTTGCGGGCGCAGGGCCTGTGGGACGACGAGGACGACGCCGACGCAGCCCCGGAAGACGGCGCGCGGTCATGAGCAAGAAGGCCGCGCTGACCCGCATCGCCGCCGCGCTGGAGCGGATGAGCCCGCCGCCGGGGGCTGTGCCCGACCTGTCCGCCGAGGCTTTCGTCTGGCACGTGGCGCCAGACCGGCTGGTGCCGGTCGCCAAGGTCGCCCGCGTGGCGCTGCCGCTGCTGCAGGGCATCGACCGGTCGCGCGACACCCTGCTGGCCAACACCCTGCAATTCGCCCGCGGCCTGCCCGCCAACAACGCGCTGCTCTGGGGCGCGCGGGGGATGGGGAAATCCTCGCTGGTCAAGGCGGTCCATGCCGAGGTGCGCACCCAGGGCCATGACCTGAAGATCGTCGAGGTCCAGCGCGAGGATCTGCCCAGCATCACCCGTCTTATGGCGATCCTGCGCGGCTCGGACGCGCGCTTCGTGCTGTTCTGCGATGACCTGTCGTTCAGCCATGATGACGAGCATTACAAGAGCCTGAAAGCGGTGCTGGATGGCGGGATCGAGGGGCGGCCGTCGAACGTGGTGTTCTATGCCACCTCGAACCGGCGCCACCTGATGCCGCGCGACATGATCGAGAACGAACGCTCGTCGGCGATCAATCCCAGCGAGGCTACCGAGGAAAAGGTCTCGCTGTCTGATCGCTTCGGCCTGTGGCTGGGGTTCCACCCGTGCAGCCAGGACGAATACCTGTCCATGATCCGGGGCTATTGCGATGCTTTTGGCATTGCTATCGACGACGACACGCTGCGGGCCGAGGCCATCGAATGGCAAGCCACGCGCGGCGCGCGCTCGGGCCGGGTGGCCTGGCAATTCGTCACCGATCTGGCGGGTCGCAAGGGCGTGGCGCTGACCTGCGGGCGACGGCTCAGGCCGCGCCGGACAGATGCTGCCACAGGATCGTCGTGCCGATAGCAACAAGGGCGACCCCGCCCAGGGTTTCGGCGATGCGTCCGAACCGCGCGCAGATCAACCGGCCTAGAAGCACCCCCGTCGAACTCATCACCATGGTGGTCGCGCCGATCGCGAGGGCGATCCAAAGGATGTTCACCTGCAGAAACGAGAGCGAGACCCCGACCGCCATCGCGTCGACCGAGGTGCCCATCGCGGTCACCACCGTCGCCCAGACGGACCGGATTCGCGGGGTGTGTTCGGTGTCGCGCCAGGCTTGCAGCGCCATATGCGCGCCGACCCCGGCCAGCAGGAGGAAGGCGATCCAGTGATCGATCACAGCGATGTGCCGGGCTGCCGCCATGCCTGCCGCCCAGCCGATCAGCGGGGTGAGCGCCTCGACCAGGCCGAAGATCACCCCGGTCCGCAGGGTCATTGCGAAACTGGGACGCGGCTCGGATGTGCCCTGTCCCAGCGAAGCGACGAAAGCATCCATGGACATAGAGACGGCAAGCACGCCGATGGCAGTCGGGGACATGTAACGGTTCCTCGGGGCTGATCCGGGCGTTGGATGGACTCCGCCCGCAGAGCCATTACGCCACAGTCTCGCGAAATCCCATGGATCAGGCGCGCCACGCGGTCTCTCCGCGAGCATGTTGACGCGCCTCCGCCGTGGTGGCGGACGCTACTCCCCGATGCGCGCTGTATCTCGCGGCGTTTTGGAAATGTCAAATAAAAACATCACCTTAGAATGAAACGCAGTCGCAGGTTCGCGCACTGGCTGAAACCGGGAGCAGCCGTCAACTGTCCCATGGTGCTGCGTCGGCGTGCCTCTGGCGCGGCACCTGCCCGGCGCCGCGAGGACTCAATTGGACAGATACGGCACCGGATCGACGCTTTCGAAGCCCTTGCGCACCTCGAAATGCAGGAAGGGCTGGTCGCCGTCGCGGACCTTGGCGATCTTCTGGCCGCGGGTCACGCGGGTGCCCTTTTCCACCACGATGTCATCGACATTGGCATAGACCGTCAGCAGGTTGCTGTCGTGGCGCAACACCAGGATCGGCACCTCGTCGGTGTCGCGGGTGATGGCGGCCACGGTGCCCGCATCGGCGGCCCGCACCGAGGCGCCGGCGGCGGTGCCGAAATCCAGCCCTTCGTTCTTGCCCGGAGCATAGCCTCGGATGATCCGCCCGGTCACCGGTTGCAGAAGTGCGGCGGTGTCCGAGGCCGAGGTCTGCTGCTGCGCTGCCGGGGCCGGGGTGCTGTCCACACTGCTGGTGGCAATCGGGGCGCTGGCCACCGGGGCCAGGTCCTTTTCGGGCTGCGGGGTCGCGGCACTGGGCGGCACCGGGGTGGGGCTGCCGCTGCCGGGGGTGGCCACGGCATTGGCCTCAGGCTGCGGCGCCGGGCCGGTGGCGGGCGGGATCAGCAGGATCTGCCCGACGCGCACCGTCAGGTTCGAATCCAGCCCGTTCCAGTCCGACAGCGCCTGCGCCGACACATTGTAGCTGCGGGCGATCGAGAAGGCGGTTTCGCCCGCAACCACCGTGTGGCGGCGCGGTTCCGGACCGGCGGCGGTGATCGAGGAACTTTGCGCCGCCGGTTTGCCCTCGGCCCGGTCCAGCGCGGAACCGGCCAGCGTGGCCACATCGACGCTGCCAGATGCGCTTTCGGGCACACGGCTGGACAGGATCACGATCTCGCCCGGATCAAGCTCGGCGGTCTCGGGCAGGCCGTTCTTGCGGGCCAGCGCCGTGGCATCCAGCCCCAGACGCTGGGCGATGCTGGCGACCGTGTCGCCATTGCGGGCCACGGCGACCTGATAGCCGGGATAAGAGATGACGCCGCGCGCATCGGGCGCCGGGCGTGGCGCGGTTGGCGTCGTGGCCGAACCGTTGTTCAGAACGTCGCCGGCGCCGGGCACCGACAGGGTGCTGCAAGCGCCAAGTCCCGCGCACAGCAGCAGCGTGGCGGTCAATCGCGTGAAGTGTCGGGCCGTGGTGACCTTGATCATGCTCGTATCCTCTGGAACCGCCCCGTTCTGGTGCGGGCGCGTTCAGTCTTCACCAAGTCCTTCGACCAGCGGTACGAACCGCACCGGGCCAAGTTCGTCGTACTCAAGACCCTCGGGGGTGCGGGTCACCTTGATCAGCGTCTGCACCGCGTCGGACTGCCCCACGGGCACCACCATGATACCGCCCTCGCGCAGTTGCGCCAAGAGCGGGCCGGGAGGATCCTCGGCGGCCGCAGTCACCAGGATGCGGTCAAAGGGCGCCTGCGCGGGAAGCCCGTGCGATCCATCGCCGACAAACACCGTGACATTGGACAGATCAAGGTCGCGAAACCGGGCTTTGGCGGCCTCGGCCAGGTGGCGATGCCGCTCGACCGTATAGACCCGCCGCGCCATGCGTGCCAGCACGGCGGCCTGGTAGCCCGAGCCGGTGCCGATCTCCAGCACCGTATCGCGCGGGCCCACCTTCAGCGCCTGGGTCATGGCGGCCACCACCGAAGGCTGCGAGATCGTCTGCCCGCAGGGGATCGGCAGCGGCATGTCCTCATAGGCACGATGGGCGAAGGTGCCGCGCAAAAAGACCGAACGGTCGGTGCGCTCCATCGCGGTCAGCACGCGCGGATCGGTTACCCCCTTGCTGCGCAGGGTGTAGATGAACTGCAGGATGCGCTCGTCCGCGCCGGTCATTCCAGCCGATCCCTCAGCGCGCCCAGGGTGTCATGGGCGGTCAGATCGGCGCGCAGCGGCGTGACCGAGATATGGCCCGCGATGTTGGCCGACACATCGGTGCCCGCGCCGGTTTCTACCGCCTGCGGTCCGCCTTTGGCCCACAGGAACCGGCGGCCCGAGGGGGCCTGGTGCGGCTCGACCGAGAACCTTGTGTTGGGGCGGAAACCCTGTGCGGCGACCTTCATCCCCTTGACCCTGGCAGCGGGCAAGGGCGGGAAATTGACGTTGTAGAACAGCCGGTAGGCCGCGTCGTCCCACAGGCCGTTGTTCAGAAGTGCGCGCACGGTGGCGGCGCCATGCTGTGCGGCGGCGTCGAACGGATCGTCCAGTTCCGCGTTCTCGGGGCCATAGAATTGCGACAGGGCGACGGCGGGCAGCCCTTGCAGAGCCGCCTCCATCGCGGCGCCGATGGTGCCGGAATACAGCACGTTCTCGCCCGCGTTGTTGCCCCGGTTCACGCCCGACAGCACCAGTTCCGGCCCGGCCCCGGCCATCACGTCGTAGATGCCCGCCAGCACGCAATCGGCGGGCGAACCTTCGGCGGCGAAGCGGCGCGGACCCATCTGCGCGATCATCGTGGGATGGGTATAGGAAATCTTGTGTCCGACCCCGGATTGCTCGAACGCCGGTGCCACCACCCAGACCTCGCCCTGCGGTCCGGCGATTTCGACGGCGATGGCTTCCATCACTTGCAGGCCAGGGGCGTTGATGCCGTCATCATTGGTGACAAGGATACGCATGCGAAGACTCCAGAAACCGGACGCGTCGGGGAAACGCACCCTGTGCTTAGGGGAAGGCCGCTGCCGGGTAAAGCCGTCGCGCGTTCGGGGCGGTCCGACCGGGCGCAGGCGTGGTCACGCGGCCTCAGATTTCAGCCAGGATATCCATGGCTGCCTGCGCGGGCGGCGTGAGCCCTGCACGATCCTCGCCGGGGAAGAACCGGGCCCGGGTCGCGGTGGCCAGCGGCGGCGGCGTCACGATGCGCACCTGCGGGCCGGTCTTCGGGGTTTCGGCCGCCCAGGAGTGCGCCAGCGCCATTTGTGCGGCCTTGGTGGCGCCATAAGCTCCGAAGAACTTTTGTCCGGCCCGCGGATCGTCGAAGAACAGCGCCTTGCCGGTCTCGCCCAGCAGCGGGCTGACATAGCAGATCAGGCGGCGGGTGGCGTCGACATTGACGGCGAGACTGCGGTCCCAGTCCTTGGTGGTGATGAAATGCGCCGGGCTCAGCGGTGCGGCGTGCAGGGCGGTGTGCACCCAGATGTCCAACCCGCCCCAGCGGTCGTGGATCGACCGGCACAGATGCTGCATGGCGCCGTCATTGGTCACATCCAGCGGCGCCAGGGTCGCCGCACCGCCCGCGGCCTTGATCTTGTCGTCCAGTTCTTCCAGCCCGCCCACGGTGCGGGCCACGGCGATGACATGATGACCGCGCTTGGCCAGTTCCAGGGCAAGGGCGGCGCCCAGCCCCCGCGAGGCGCCGGTGACCAGCACCGGCTTGAGATCACTGTGGTGTTCCATGCCCCCCATTTGCCCCCGCCGCCGGGCAAGCGCAAGACCAACCACATGTCGCAGCCTCTTTGAGCTTGGGTCAGGGCGCGCCGCAGGTGCCCGATCGCAGATCGGCTTGGCCTTGAGGCGGGGGCACGGTGACGATCCCAGGGCAGGGGCCGCAGGGGCACATGGGCCCCTTAGGGCCTCTGAGCGGAATATCCGCCATCGACATCCCCGCGCATCGCGTGCCGTGCGGAACCGACCGCGCGGCGCCGCCGCGCGCGGCCCAACCGGGGAAGATGCATTGCATCGACACAGGGCGGGAGCGCCCCCTTTTGCCGTTTGCGAACCCTTGCGAAGCTACTCGGCGGCCTTCAGTTCAAAGCCCTTGGCGATCATGTCCGCCGGGCGCACCGGGTAGTCGCCCGAGAAGCAGGCGTCGCAATACTGCGGGCAGGCGTTGTCGCGGCCCGAGGTCTCGCCCACGGCGCGATAGAGTCCGTCCAGCGAGATGAACTTCAGACTGTCCACCTGCAGATGCCGGGTCATTTCCTCTTCGCTCATGGTCGCCGCCAGCAGCTTTTCGCGCTGCGGGGTGTCCACGCCGTAGAAACACGGCCAGGCGGTGGGCGGCGAGGCGATGCGGAAATGCACCTCGGCGGCGCCGGCATCCAGGACCATTTCCTTGATCTTGCGCGAGGTCGTGCCGCGCACCACCGAATCATCGACCAGGATCACCCGCTTGCCCGCGATCAGGGCGCGGTTGACGTTCAGCTTCAGACGCACCCCCATGTTGCGGATCTGCTCGGTCGGTTCGATGAAGGTGCGGCCCATGTACTGGTTGCGCACGATCCCCATGGCGAAGGGAATGCCGCTTTCCTGGCTATAGCCGATGGCCGCAGGCGTGCCGCTGTCGGGCACCGCGCAGACCAGATCGGCATCGACCGGGTTTTCGCGGGCCAGTTCCACGCCGATCTGGCGGCGGGTCTCATAGACCGACTGGCCGCCGATGATCGAATCGGGACGCGAGAAATAGACATGCTCGAAGACACAGAACTTCGATGGGCGCTGGCGGAAGGGGAAATGGCTTTCCACGCCGTTTTCTGCGGTGATGACCACCATTTCGCCGGGGGCGATCTCGCGCACCAGTTCGGCGCCGATGATGTCCAGCGCGCAGGTTTCCGACGACAGCACCCAGCCCTCGCCGACCTTGCCCAGAACCAGCGGCCGCACGCCCATGGGATCACGCACGCCGATCAGCTTGGTGCGGGTCATCGCCACGATCGAGAAGGCACCTTCGACCCGGCGCAGGGCATCTTCCATGCGTTCGGGGATGTTGCGCTGCAACGAGCGTGCCATCAGGTGAATGATGCATTCGCTGTCCGAGGAGGACTGGAAGATCGAGCCGCGCTCGATCAGTTCCTTGCGCAGGGCTTCGGCGTTGGTGATGTTGCCATTGTGGGCAATCGCCGCGCCGCCCATGGAAAACTCGCCGAAGAACGGCTGCACATCGCGGATCACCGCGCCCTTGGAGCCGGCCGTCGAATAGCGCACATGGCCGATGGCCAGTGGCCCCGGCAGGGTTTCCATCAATGACGCCTTAGTGAAGTTGTCGCGCACATAGCCGAAGCGGCGGGCGCTGTTGAAGCCCTCTACCGGGTGATGGCAGACGATGCCGCCGGCTTCCTGACCGCGGTGCTGCAGGGCGTGCAGCCCCAAAGCCACGAAATTCGCTGCGTCGGCCAGACCGACCACGCCGAACACACCGCATTCTTCCCGAAGCTTGTCGCCATCAACCGGGTCAAAAGGGTGGGCAGGAAATTCGATATCTCGGGACAAGGGCGTCTGCCCTTCGGTCCCGGTCGAAGGTTCGTCACGCATCTCGGCGCTGGCTCCGATTCCGTTGAACAATGGGCGTCGTTTAAACCGATTGGTGCCGGGTGTCACGAAAGGATCACAGACAAGACAGTTCGCAAGATGCCCGAATATCACGCATCCACGCCACAGCTTCCGACAAGCTGTTCATAGCGCATCAGAATCCAGCCCGGCGCGTCCTCGGGAATCATTCCGTCCACGTCTTCGCGCATGCCGGAAAAGACCCGTGCGGTGCGGCTGTCGTCGACCATGGGGATTTCCTGCGCGACCACCACGCGGTCGTAGACCACCAGTGCCACCGCCACCAGAAGGATGCCGCGCAGGGCGCCAAAGACGAAGCCCGCTGCCTGGTCCAGCCCGCCCAGGGCCGAACGTTGGACGACGGTGGAAAACAGTGGCGTGAACAGCGACACCACCACCAGCGCCAGCGCGAAGACCGCGGCGAAAGCGGCGATGATCGACAATTCGCACGAACTGCGCAGGAAGTCGCCCATATAGGGGATTTCCTTGATCAGTGGTTCGGCCTGCC
Organism: Meridianimarinicoccus sp. MJW13; assembly: GCF_014901205.1. GTDB lineage: Bacteria > Pseudomonadota > Alphaproteobacteria > Rhodobacterales > Rhodobacteraceae > Meridianimarinicoccus. The sequence goes on along the minus strand of NZ_JACNMU010000005.1, from coordinate 194,863 downwards.
CGGCAAACAGAAAGGCCACGATCGCGGCGGCAACCCAGCCGACAATCGCCATGGCCTCGCGCACGAAGCCGCGGGAATAGGCCAGTATGGCAGAGACGACGATAACGGCGGCCACGACCCCGTCGACAATGGTGAACCCGTCCATACCGTTACTCCCTCTTGCCGCTATCCGGCTCCGAAAACATCGCCGACGAACCCGGTCAGATCCGCCATCGGGCGCAGTGCGACGCCGCTGTCTGCCAGCCGCTTGCCGCCGCCCGGCACGATAGCCTTGGAAAAACCAAGTTTCAGGGCTTCTTTCAACCTGTTTTCGGTCTGTGTCACCGGACGTATGGCCCCAGAGAGACTGATTTCCCCGAAAACCACGGTTTCCGGCGGCAATGCCACGTCCTCGCGCGCCGACAGAAGCGCGGCGGCGACGGCCAGATCGGCAGCAGGTTCCGCCACCCGCAGCCCGCCGGCCACGTTCAGATAGACGTCCAGCCCGGCAAAGGGGATGCCACAGCGGGATTCGAGCACAGCCAGAATCATCGCCAGCCGCCCGCCATCCCAGCCCACCACCGACCGGCGCGGGGTGCCGTGGGGGGCGGGTGCGATCAGCGCCTGAAACTCGCACAGGACCGGTCGCGTGCCTTCGATCCCGGCAAACACGGCCGAGCCTGCCGCCGGTTCGCCGCGATCCTGCAGGAACAAGGCCGAGGGGTTGGGCACCTGCGCCAGCCCCTTGCCGGTCATCTCGAAGACGCCGATCTCGTCGGCGGGTCCGAAGCGGTTCTTGACGGCGCGCAGGATGCGGAACTGGTGGCCGCGCTCGCCTTCGAAATACAGCACCGTGTCGACCATATGCTCGACCACGCGCGGCCCGGCGATCTGGCCTTCCTTGGTGACATGGCCGACCAGAATGACGGCGACACCGTGGCGTTTGGCAAAGCTGGTCAATTCGTGTGCCGCAGCGCGCACCTGGCTGACCGAGCCGGGGGCGCTGTCGACCGTGTCCAGCCACATGGTCTGGATCGAATCGACGATCACCAGATCGGGCTTTTCCGCCTCCAGCGTGGTCAGGATATCGCGCAGCCCGGTTTCGGCGGCCAGACGCACGTTCGCCTTGCCCAGTCCCAGACGGCGGGCGCGCATCCGCACCTGGGCGGTGGCTTCCTCGCCCGAGACATAGACACAGGACAGGCCGCGCCGGGCAAAGGCCGCCGCCGCCTGCAGCAGCAGCGTCGATTTGCCGATGCCCGGATCACCGCCCACCAGCGTGGCCGAGGCCGGAACCAGCCCGCCGCCCAGCACCCGGTCCAGTTCCGCGACCTGCGACTGGGTGCGCGGCGGCGGCGCTTCCTCGGTGTCCAGATCGACCAGCGGCACGCTGCGCCCGCGCTTGCCGCCCAGTCCCTTGCCGGGACCGGTGGACAGCGGTTTTTCCTCGACGATGGTATTCCACGCCCCGCAGCCATCGCAGTGCCCGGACCATTTGCTGAAGCTCGCCCCGCAGTCGGAGCAGTGAAAGGAAAGGGATTTCGCCATGCACAGGGTTTGGCCCAGTCCCACGCCCGCGTCCAGAGCGAAGGCTGGCCCAGGTGCACAGGGTGACGGGATCGCGCGGATGTGCCATGCTGGTCGCACATCGCCCGGAGGCAATCGCATGACGAGATCCAAGGGCCTGCCCCGCCGGGCCGACGGTGGCATCTACCTGACCGAAGGCGGCACCGAAACCGAGATCATGTACCGGCACGGGTTCGAATTGCCCGAGTTCTCCATGCTGCCGTTGCTCGACAACCCCAAGGCCATGGGCGTGCTGTCGGGCATGTACCGCGCCTTGCTGGACGTGGCCGCCGAGCGACAAACGGCGGTGTACCTGACCGGTCTGGACTACCGCGCCAGCCCGGATTGGGGGACCAAACTGGGCTATTCTTCGGACGCCTTGGCCGATGCCAATCTCGCCTGCATCGCGTTCCTGCGCGAGGTTTCGGCCCCTTACGCCGACAGTCTGCCCGACATCCGCATTGGCGGTATCGTGGGGCCGCGCGGCGATGCCTATTCCCTGAACGCGGAAATCACCGAAGCCAGCGCCGAGGACTATCATTCGGTGCAGATGGCCACGCTGAAGCGGGCGGGCGTCGACATGGCCTGTGCCATGACCTTCAACAGCGTGCCCGAGGCGATTGGCGTGGCCCGCGCCGCTGCTGCCCACGATGTACCGCTGTGCGTAATGCTGACGCTGGACAGCACCGCGCGCCTGAAATCCGGGCCCAGCCTGGGTGAGGCGATCCCGGCCATCGATGCGGCCACCGACAATTCGATCGAATTCTACGCCATCAACTGTTCGCACCCCTTGGAGTTCGAACCGGCGCTGGATGGCGGCGACTGGATCCAGCGCCTGCGTGGCGTGCGGCCCAATGCCTCGAAGATGGAAAAGATTGCCCTGTGCAAGCTGAACCATCTTGAGGAAGGCGATCCGGTGGATCTGGGCGCGCGGATGGGCGATCTGGCGCGGCGGTATCCGCACATGGATGTCTGGGGCGGTTGCTGCGGCACCTGGGAAAAGCATCTCGATCAGATCGCCGGGCAGGTGCTGGCGGTGCGCGCGGCGGGTTAGCGGGCTTTCGGGGTCATCCAGCTTGTCATCAACGACAGGCCGACACAGCCGGTGAACAGCCACAACCCCCAGGCGGTCTCGATCCGGCCAACGCCGACGCCCTTGGCCACCACCACATACAGCGCGATCAGGAACACATCCGCCATCGCCAGCCGGCTGAGCTGTTTGACCAGTGGCAGGGCGCGGCGCGACAGGTAGCCCCATTGGATGCCCGCCAGCGTCAGGATCTTCAGGTAGGGTGCCACCATCGCCAGCGCCGCCACCAGCGCCGCCAGCGCCGGATCGGTTCCCCAAAGCGCGCGGATGCCGGACAGGATCGACACCTCGGACATGCCGAAGAACGGCAGCAGCCCGGCCCGCAACAGCGGCGCGGCCCAGGCTACGGGAAAGGCGACCAGAAGCGCCAGGTTTACGGCGGCCAGAAGGCGGATCACTTGAGGTGCGAGAGCGGGGGCGGGAGGTTTTCAGTCAACTTTACAAGCCGCCACAACGCTGGCACGAGGACTAGAGTATCAAGTACCTTCTTGGCGCCTTTTGTTGGATAGCGCGTGTCGAAAGGGCGATCATACCTCGCATTGACGATCTTGATTTGATTGATGAATGAGTGAACTTCATCATCTTCACTGGACGAGATGTTGTACCTTCTTTTTATCTCCCTGCGTACATCGTCGTCCAGCGACCGAGATATTTGCGTTCCGTGAATCTTAAAGAATTGTGCCGAAAGTGCGTCGAGATTGTGCGTGCGTGATGCCTTTTCTCCCGTTACCTCGATAGCCGCCTTCAAGATGAGTTCTGTGGCTTGCCCGCAGAGTTGAGTCTCAGGACCTTTTGCCACTGCTAGGTCACGAAATTTGCTTCCAAATGTACTGTCGGCCTGCCTGTTGCCTTTTGCAAGGATTTCAAGCGCTCGCAGATAGGCTTTGCCACTGCGAACAAGAAAAAGATAATCGAAACCTGTTCTTCCTCCCATCAAGCTAGCGCACCGCCTCGATCGGTCCCTCGGCAGAGCCGTTGATGAACTGTTGCATGTAGGGATCGCCGGTGTTGTCCAGCTCGCTGACCGGGCCGGTCCACTGGATCACCCCGTCGTGCAGCATCGCCACCTTGTCGGCGATGGCCCGGACCGAGGTCATGTCGTGGGTGATGGTCATGGCGGTTGCCCCCATTTCCACCACGATTTCACGGATCAGGTCGTTGATGACGCCCGACATGATCGGGTCGAGCCCGGTTGTCGGCTCGTCGAAAAAGATGATCTGCGGTTCGGCGGCGATGGCACGGGCCAGGCCCACACGCTTTTGCATGCCGCCCGACAGTTCTGCCGGAAACTGATCGGCGACGCTGGCACGCAGGCCGACGCGGCGCAGCTTCTCGATGGCGATCTCGCGGGCTTCCTCGCGCGGTTTCTTCAGGCGGCCGCGCAGCAGGCGGAAGGCCACGTTTTCCCAGACATGCATGGAATCGAACAGCGCGCCGCCCTGAAACAGCATGCCGAAATGCGACAGGAACTCGTCCCGGTCTGCGCGGGTGATGTCCTCGCCATCGACGCGGATCACGCCCTTGTCGGGCCGGACCAGCCCCAGAACGCATTTCAGCGCCACCGATTTGCCGGTGCCCGAGCCGCCGATGATGACCATGCTCTCGCCCTTGGGCACCTCAAGGTTCACCCCACGCAGCACGGCGTTGTTGCCAAAGGATTTATGGACGTTTTCAAGCTGGATCATGACGAGAAGAACGCCTCGGTCAGAAGGTAATTGGAGGCCAGGATCAGCACCGACGCTGACACCACGGCGGCCTTGGTGGCCTTGCCCACGCCCTGCGCGCCGCGGCTGGAGTTCATGCCGTAGTAGCAGCCCATCAGCGCGATGATGAAGCCGAAGACTGCGCCCTTCACAAGGCCCGAGCCGATGTCCCAGAATTCCAGGAAGTTCACGGTGTTCTTGAGGTAGTTGATCTCGTTGAAGCCCAGCCGCGTGGTGCCCACCAGATAGCCACCGAAAATGCCGATGGCATCGCCCACCGCCACCAGCAGCGGCACCGTCAGGGTGGCGGCCAGCACGCGCGGAGCGGTCAGGTATTTCATCGGGTTGGTGGACAGGGTCACCAGCGCGTCGATCTGCTCGGTCACCTTCATGGTGCCGATCTCGGCGGCGATGGACGACGCCACGCGCGCGGCCACCATCAGGCTGCCCAGAACCGGGCCAAGTTCGCGCACCATGCCGATGGCGACGATCTGCGGCACAACCGCCTCGGCCGAGAACCGGGCCGAGCCGTCGAAGATCTGCAGCGCCAGGGCTGCGCCGGTAAACACGGCGGTCAGGCCCACCACCGGCAGGCTGAGCCAGCCGATGGCGATCACAGCCGTCCAGAATTCGCGCGGATAGAAAGGTGGCGTCACAATATGGCGCAGGGTCTGGGCGATGAAGATCGACACCCGCCCAAGGCTGGCCACGGTGGCCAGCGTGCTGCGTCCGATCCCGGCAACGGGGGCCAGTGCGTTCATGATGGAGGCTTTCGGTCAGGGCGGGCCATGGCAACGGGGGTGTCCCCATATCCCCGGCGCGGCGGCTCAGAAACGGTTGTAACGCCGGTCATAGCGGGCTCCCAGCGAGGTCAGGATTTCATAGCCGATGGTGCCCGCCACGTCGGCCAGAGAATCGACGCCCTGATAGGGACCGAGGATTTCCAGCGTTTCGGGGTCTTCTTTCAGATCGGTCACATCGATGGTCAGCAGATCCATCGACACCCGACCCACCAGCGGGCAGGGCGTGGACCGGGCAAAAAGCGTGGCCTTGCCCGACAGCGACCGCAGCAGCCCGTCGGCATAACCCGCGGCAATCGTCGCGATGCGTGAGGGGCGCGAGGCGATCCAGGAATTGCCGTAGCCCACGGTTTCGCCCAGGGCGACATCGCGGCACTGGATCACCGGGATGCTCAATTGCACCGCCGGGACCGCGGCCGAGAACGGCGCGCCACCATAGAGGCCGATGCCGGGGCGGGTCAGGTCAAAGTGATAATCCGGCCCCAGCAGGATGCCGCCGGTGGCCGCCAGCGACCGGCGCAGGCCCAGACCGTCGGTCATTGCCCGGAAGGCCGCCAGTTGCTGGGCGTTCATCGGATGATCGGGCTCGTCGGCGCAGGCCAGATGCGACATCACCAGCCACGGCCCGCGGTCCAGCAGGCGGGCTTTCTGGCTGTCCCATTCGGCGGGCTCCATCCCCAGCCGGTTCATGCCGCTGTCCAGTTGCACGCCGAAGCGTGCGTCGGGCAGGGCGTCCAGATGGCGGTCTACCTGGGCGGCGCTGTTCAGCATCGGGATCAGGTCGTTGGCGCGGATCAGGTCGGTGTCGCCGTCCATATGCCCCGAGAACACCGCGATGGCGGGCACCTCGCCCACGGTCTGGCGGACCCGCGCGCCTTCGGCGGCAGTGGCCACGAAATAGGTGCGCGCGCCGGTTGCGGCCAGCCGGGCGGCCACGCGCTCGGCCCCAAGGCCATAGCCATCGGCCTTGACCACGGCGGCGGTTTCGGTGTCCGGCCCGGTCCGGGCGTCCAGCGCCCGCCAGTTGTCGGCCACGGCGTCGAGGTTGATTGTCAGGTTTGCTTGAGCCATGGGGCCGTTTGTGGCAGCGCCTGTGAAAAGGTCAAGGTGGCGCGAATGCCTCGTGGCTTTTCTTTCACGCTCGGCTCCGGTAATCCCGCACGGAAACTCGCGCCACCAGCCGCCGGAAGCAAGACGACCATGGTCCAGATTAGCCTATACAACACCAAGTCGCGGAAGCAGGAGCCTTTTGTTCCGCAGGACCCCCGGAACGTGCGCATGTATGTCTGCGGGCCGACGGTCTATGACCGCGCCCATCTGGGCAATGCGCGCCCGGTGGTGGTCTTCGACGTGCTGTTTCGGCTGCTGCGCCAGGAATATGGTGCTGAACACGTGACCTATGTGCGCAATTTCACTGACGTGGATGACAAGATCAACACGCGCGCTGCGCAAACCGGCCGTTCGATCACCGAGATCACCGACGAAACCATCGGCTGGTTCCTGGAAGACATGGGCGCGTTGGGAGCGTTGGAGCCGACCCACGCGCCGCGCGCCACCGACTACATCGGCCAGATGGTCACCATCTGCGCGGAACTGATCGCCAGGGGCCACGCCTACGAGGCCGAGGGCCATGTGCTGTTCGCCGTGGAAAGCTATGCCGATTACGGCGCGCTGTCGGGCCGCTCGGTCGACGACATGATCGCCGGCGCGCGGGTCGAGGTCGCGCCCTACAAGCGCAATCCGATGGATTTCGTGCTGTGGAAGCCGTCCAGCGACGATCTGCCGGGCTGGGACAGCCCGTGGGGCCGGGGCCGTCCGGGCTGGCACATCGAATGCTCGGCCATGGCGCAGGAACTGCTGGGCGCCACCTTCGACATTCACGGCGGCGGCAACGATCTGCAATTCCCGCACCACGAGAACGAGATCGCCCAAAGCCGCTGCGCCCATCCCGAGGGCGATTTCGCCCGCGTCTGGATGCACAACGAGATGCTGCAGGTCGAAGGCAGGAAGATGTCCAAGTCGCTGGGCAATTTCTTCACCGTGCGCGATCTGCTGGATCAGGGCGTGCCGGGCGAGGTGATCCGCTTCGTCTTCCTGTCCACCCACTACCGCAAGCCGATGGACTGGACCGCGAAGAAGGCCACTGCTGCCGTACAGACACTTAAGGGATGGTACGCCGCAACGGACAACGTGAGTCCATCAGAGACTGCTCCTGACGCTGTAGTGAATTCGTTGGCAAAAGACCTAAACACTGCAGGTGCCATCGCTGAAATGCATGGCCTGCAGAGAGCAGGAAAAGTTCATGAACTGAAAGCGGCAATGCTGCTTTTGGGATTTCCTGCCGCGGAGGACGTTGACTGGTTCCGAACCAAATCAATCATGGCCAGCATTTCTGATGCTCCAGAACATGCTAACCGGATCGGGGAATTGTTGCGAGTTTGGCAAGATCTGCGAAGCCAAAAAAGATTTGCAGAAGCTGACAAACTGAAGGGAAGACTCGAGAGTGTAGGTTTGAAGGTCAGTATCCAAGCGGGTGGTATACCAAGTGCTGAGCCAACAATTGATTTCGATCCAGCCAAGCTGGAGGCCCTGTCATGACCATGTCGACCCACCGCACATGGACCGCGCCGCGCGAACGGCTGTACCTGTTCGACACCACCCTGCGCGACGGCCAGCAGACCCAGGGGGTGCAATTCCAGACCCCCGAGAAGATCCGCATCGCCAAGGCGCTGGACGATCTTGGCATCGACTATATCGAAGGCGGCTGGCCCGGCGCGAACCCTACTGACAGCGAGTTCTTCGCCGCCCCGCCGCAGACCCGCGCCACCCTGACCGCCTTTGGCATGACCAAGCGGGCGGGACGCTCGGCCGAGAATGACGAGGTTCTGGCCGGGGTTCTGAACGCCAATACTCCGGCGGTCTGTCTGGTGGGCAAGACCCATGACTTCCACGTCACCACCGCGCTTGGCATCGAGTTGGAGGAGAACCTCGACAACATCAGCCGCTCGATCGCGCATATCGTGGCGCAGGGGCGCGAGGCGCTGTTCGATGCCGAGCATTTCTTCGACGGCTACAAGTCCAACCCGGAATACGCGCTGAACTGCCTGCGGGCGGCCTATGAGGCCGGGGCACGCTGGATCGTGCTGTGCGACACCAACGGCGGCTCGCTGCCCGGCGAAGTGGGGCGGATCACCGGGCTGGTGATCGACGCGGGCATTCCCGGCGACCGGCTGGGCATTCACACCCATGACGACACCGGCAACGCGGTGGCAAACTCGCTGGCGGCCATCGACGCCGGTGCGCGACAGGTGCAGGGCACGCTGAACGGGCTGGGCGAACGCTGCGGCAATGCCAACCTGGTGTCGCTGATCCCGACCCTGCTGATGAAGGATCCCTATCGCTCGCGGTTTGACACCGGGGTGAGCCTTGACGGGCTGAAAAGCCTGACACGGGTGTCGCGGTTGCTGGATGACATCCTGAACCGGGTGCCGCAGAAATCCGCGCCATACGTGGGGGCGTCGGCCTTTGCCCATAAGGCGGGGCTGCACGCCTCGGCCATCCTGAAAGACCCCACCACCTATGAACATGTCGAGCCGGGCACCGTCGGCAATGCCCGCGTGATCCCGATGTCGAACCAGGCGGGGCAGTCGAACCTGCGCCGCCGGCTGGCCGAGGCCGGGTTCGACGTGGCACCCGGCACGCCGGCCCTGGGCCGCATTCTGGACCGGATCAAGGAGCAGGAATCGGCGGGCTATTCCTATGACACCGCGCAGGCCAGTTTCGAGCTGATCGCCCGGCAGGAGTTGGGCGGCGTGACGGATTACTTCAGCGTCGACTGGTACCGCGTGGTGATCGCGCGGCGGCGGACCGACAGCGGGGTCGAGCATTCCTCGGAAGCTTCGGTTCAGGTGCGGGTCGGAGACGAGGCGCTGCGCCTGCACGCCTTCGGCAGCGACAGCCTTGGCCGCGACAGCGGGCCGGTCAGCGCGCTTTATTCGGCGCTGGTGCAGGGCCTGTCGCCTTATCGGTCGTCGATCGAGGACATGCGGCTGGTCGATTTCCGCGTGCGCATCATCGGCGCAGGCACCGAGGCCGTGACCCGCGTCATCATCGACAGCGTGGATCGCAGCGGCAACAGCTGGTCGACGGTGGGGGTTTCGGCCAACATCATCGACGCGTCCTTCGATGCGCTGCTGGACGCGATCAACTGGAAGCTGGCCCATGACGGGGCCGCGGTGGCGGCAGCGTCCAAGGCGGTGCCGGATGCCGCGCCGGTCTGATCGGCAGGGCCGGGGATGAGCCTGCAAGCCTGCGCCGATGTGCTGGAACGCGGCGATCCCGACCGGTTTCGCGCGGTTCTGGCGGCCCCCGTGGCGGCGCGCCCGGTGCTGCTGCCGCTCTATGCCTTCAACCTTGAGGTCGCCCGCGCGCCCTGGGTCAGCGCCGAGGTGATGATCGGCGAGATGCGCTTGCAATGGTGGCGTGACCTTCTGGACGAGATCGTGGCGGGCGGTACCGTGCGCAAGCATGAGGTCGCCACCCCCCTGAGCGGTGTGCTGGATGCAGACGGGGCAAAGGTTCTGATCCCGCTGGTCGAGGCGCGACGGCTGGACCTGCAGCGCGACCCTTTCGAAGATCGCGCGGCTTTTGACCAGTATCTGCAGGACACCTCGGGCGCGCTGTTCTGGACCGCGGGCCGGGCGCTGGGGGCGCAGGCCGCGGCGGAACCGGTGTTTCGGGATGCCGGGCAGGCCTCGGGGCTGGCGGCATGGCTGCTGGCGGTGCCCGAGTTGGAAGCCCGTGGCCGTGTGCCGCTGCCGGATGGACGTGCCGCGGCCGTGCAGGCGCTGGCCCGCGACGGGCTGGGCTGGCTGGTCCGCGCGCGGCAGGGATTTGGTGCTGTGGATCGACTGGCCCGGTCCGCGCTGCTCAGCGGGTGGCGCGCATCGGTGGTGTTGGGTCGGGCCGCACAGGTGCCGGGCCGGGTCGCCGACGGCCAGCTTGCCGAAAGCGAAGCGGCACGGCGGCTGGCCCTGCTGCGGGCCTCCATGACACGGCGCATCTAGCGGCCGCGCGGCCTGTCCTGCCCGTCTGGGGCAGGCCCCTTGCAGCGGTTGTGCGGCGTCAGTCCTGCGGTCTGAGGGTCAGCCAGATCAGAGCGCCGCCGGCCAGGGTCAGGAAGGGCACCATGGCCAGGTTGACCGCGCTCCACCCGGCCTCGGCCGTGCCGCCCGAGCAGTTCATCAACCCGCCCGAGGCCAGCGAGGCCAGAACCACGCCGCCGAAAACCAGCGCGTCGTTCATGCCCTGCACCCGCCCGCGTTCATGCGGTTCATGGGCGCTGGCCAGCATGGTGGTGGCGCCGATGAAGCCGAAGTTCCAGCCGATGCCCAGCAGGACCAGCGCCAGGAAGAAGTTCTCCAACTCTACCCCTTGCAGGGCGACCACGCCGGCGATGCCGAGGATCACGAGACCCAGGGCAACGATGCGCGTGGCACCGAAGCGCGCGATCAGGTGGCCGGTGAAGAACGACGGCGCGAACATGGCCAGCACATGGCCGGTGACAATGTCGGCGGCATTGCCTTCCGTGAAGCCACAGCCCACCACGGCCAGCGGGGTCGAGGTCATCACCAGGTTCATCAGCGCGTAGGAAACCATGGCGCAGATGACGGCCACCGCGATGGTCGGCTGGGACAGAAGCTCCAGCCAGCTGCGCGCCGGGGCATCGGTGGCGCGGCGTGGCGGTGCCTTGGGAATGTCGAGCAGGAAGAACAGCGCCATGCCGACAAGGTTCAGGCCGATGACCAGCGCATAGGTGCCCATGAAGGGAATCGCCGTGGCATTGGTCGTCACCTTCACCAGTTGCGGACCCAGCACCGCCGACAGCAACCCGCCCGCCATGACATAGCTGATGGCCTTGGGCCGGAACGCCTCGCTGGCGGTATCGGCGGCGGCAAAACGGTAGAACCCCTGCGCCGACATGTAGATCCCGGTCAGATACGAGCCCAGCAGGAACAGCGCGAAAGAGCCCTGCGACAGCGCCAGCACGCAGATCAGCGCCCCGATCATGCCGCCCATGGCGCCGATCAGGAAACCCGTGCGACGGCCCATCCGCTGCATCAGCGGGCTGAGCCAGGGCGCCGTGGTCATCGAGCCGAAGACGATCAGCGAAATGGGCAGCGTCGCGAGGCAGGCGTTGGGGGCCAGCATCTGCCCCGCCAGCCCGCCGATCACGAAGATCATCGGCATCTGGCTGCCAAGGATGGCCTGTGCGGCCACCAGAACCGCCACGTTGCGTTTGGCGCGGCGGTCGCTATCAGGGCTGGCGATGGGGATATCGGTGCTCATGCGTCGGGGATTACACCTTGCGCCGGGGCGGGAAAAGCCCGGTCGATCAGATGGGCGAAGGAGCCGCAGACAGCGCCCTGCACCAGCCCCATGTCGGGCAGGGGCGTGCCTTCGGCATCTCTGGCCGTGAACAGCGGCGCGCCTTCGGCCTTCACGGTGGTGGCGTAGTGAAATTCATGCGCGGCCCAGATGCCGGACATCGGCCCTTGGGAGGCCTGTACCGTGCGATAGCCCAGATGCAGCTTGCGGTGGGCAAAGCTGGTTTCAAGCCGCAGCAACCCGGCCATTTCGTGACGCGCACCCTGGGCATCGATCAGCCCGTCGCCCAGCACCATGTAGCCGCCGCATTCGCCATAGATCGGTGTGCCTGCCTGCGCCGCGGTCCTGAGACCGGACAGAAAGCGGGTATTGGCCGCCAGTCGCCCGGCGTGCAGTTCGGGGTAACCGCCGGGCAGAAAGACAAACCCCGCCTCGGGCACAGGGTCATCGGCCAGCGGGGAAAACGGGCGGATCTCGGCCCCTTGTGCGCGCCAGTCGGCCAGAAGATGCGGATAGGCAAAGGCAAAGGCCACATCCTGTGCCACCGCGATTGTCTGCGCTGGCGGTGAAAGGCGCGGCGCGGGGCTTGCGGATGGCAAAGGCGCGGACAGGGCCACAAGCGCCTCAAGGTCGCAATGGCTGGACACGGTGTCGGCGGCGCGGTCGAGGAAGCTTTCCAGATCACCGTGTTCCGCCGCCTGCACCAGCCCAAGGTGGCGCGAGGGGGTTTCCAGCCCCGGCAATCTTGGCAGCGCGCCCAGCACCGGCAGACCGAGCGGAGCCAGCGCTCGGCGCAACAGCGATTCGTGCCGGGGGCTGCCGACGCGGTTCAGGATAATTCCGGCCAGACGCACCTCGGGGTCATGACCTGCGAAGCCGGCCACAAGCGGCGCCACCGATTGTGCCATGCGGCCGGCATCGACGATCAGCACCACCGGCAGGCCAAGGTGCCGGGCCAGATCGGCACAGGCACCGCGCCCGTCTGGGGGCGCACCATCAAACAGCCCCATGGCCCCTTCGATCAACAGCAGCCCCGGTCCGGCGGCCAGCGCCCGCAGGCGTGCAGGCGACATCGCCCAGGCATCGAGGTTGACACAGGGCTGGCCCGTGGCGGCTTCGTGAAAGCGGGGGTCGATGTAGTCGGGGCCGGATTTGGCGCTGCGCACCGGCAGGTCCTGCCGCGACAGTGCCCGCAACAGGCCCAGCGTCACCGTGGTCTTGCCCGCGCCCGAGGAGGAGGCGGCCAGGATCAGGCCGGTGCCGCCGGTCACGACATCTCGGCAGGGCGTCCGCGTCCCAATGGATCCAGGTTGCGGGGTGTCTCACCCGCGGCCAGTGCCTGCCAGTCCAGCACCTGCCGCATCAATACCGACCGGCCGATGCAGATGACCGCGGGCGGGGTCATCTCGGCAGCGGCAATATCGTCCGCGGCGGTCTGAAGGGTGGTTTCCAGCACACGCTGGTCGGGCAGGCTGGCGGCGGTGATCACCGCGACGGGTTCGTCCGGCGCGCGTCCACCCGCCATCAACTCGTCGGCAATGGCGCGGATGTGCTTCATGCCCATGTAGATCACGATGACCTGCGCCGCTTTCGCCAGCGATGGCCAATCGACCGACCCGGGGGCCAGCCCCTGCCGGTCATGGCCGGTGACGAAGGCCACGGTCTGGTTCACATCGCGATGAGTCACCGGGATGCCGGCATAGGCCATCCCGCCGATCCCGGCGGTGATGCCGGGCACGATGCGCACCGGCACCTGGTGCTGGATCAGGGTCTGCGCCTCTTCCCCGCCGCGCCCGAAAACGAAGGGGTCGCCGCCTTTCAGCCGCAGCACGCGCTTGCCTGCGCGGGCCAGTTCGACCAGTTGCAGCGAGATGTCGCGCTGCTGGGCCGAGGGTTTGCCGCCGCGCTTGCCTGCATAGATACGCTCGGCCTCGGGCCGCGCCCAGGTCAGGATCTCGGGGTTCATCAAGGCGTCGTAGACGATCACATCGGCTTGGCGCAGCGCGTTCACTGCATGCAGGGTCATCAGGCCCGGATCGCCCGGACCCGTGCCGCACAGCCAGACCCAGCCGGGCAGAAGCTCGGGCCAGGGGCCATCGGGGAATTGAAGCGAGTCGGTCATGGCCTGCTTATGCCGTCCCTTGCGCCGCTGGGAAAGTCCGTCGCGGCCCCGGTGTTGCGAAACGCCGTCGATTGCGCGCAGGCCTGCCTTTCTTGTAGGCACGTTGGCATGACCGCTCGCACACCTCCCGCGCTGCGCCGTGGCTGGACCACGGGCGCCTGTGCCACCGCCGCCACCCTGGGCGCGCTGGAACGGCTGTGGGGCGGGGCGTTTCCGCCGACGGTGCGGATCGTGCTGCCCAAGGGCGAAACCCCGCTGTTCGACCTACAGGACTGCGCGACGGGGCCGGATTGGGCGGAATGCGGGGTCATGAAGGACGCGGGCGACGATCCGGATGTGACCCATGGCGCGGTGATCCGCGTGCGCGCGCGGGCGTTGGCGCCGGGGGCGGGGGTGGTTTTCCGTGCGGGTGCGGGGGTTGGCGTGGTCACCATGCCCGGCCTGCCGGTGGCAGTGGGCGAGCCTGCGATCAACCCGGTGCCCCGGACCATGATGCAGGGCGTGGTGGCCGAGCAGGCCGCGCGCTTTGGCCAGCGAGGCGATGTGGAACTGACCGTCTCGATCCCCGGCGGGGCGGAACTGGCGCAAAAGACGTGGAACCCGCGGCTGGGTATCAAGGGCGGGCTGTCGGTGCTGGGCACCACGGGCATCGTGCGACCGTTTTCCTGCGCGGCCTGGATCGCCTCGATCCATCGCGGCATCGATGTGGCGCGAGCCGATGGGCTGACCCATGTGGCGGGCTGCACCGGGGCCACCAGCGAGACAACGGTGCAGCGCCTGTACGGTCTGCCGGATCACGCCATGCTGGACATGGGCGATTTCGCGGGCGGGTTGTTGAAATACCTCGCACGGCACCCGGTGGCGCGCATCACAATCGGCGGCGGCATCGGCAAGCTGACCAAGCTGGGGCAGGGGGCGCGGGACCTGCATTCGGGCCGCAGCCAGGTGGACTTCGCGGTGCTGAACGGCTGGGCGCAGCAGGCCGGACTGGCCGATGTGTCCGCCGCCAATACCGCATTGCAGGCGCTGGAGATTGCCGGTCCGGGGCTGGCACAGGTGGTGGCCGACCGGGCGCTGGACACCGTGTTTGCGCTGCTGCGCGACGCGCCGGTGCAGGCTGATGTGGTGGTGATTGACCGCAAAGGCACGATCCTTGGTCGGGCCGGGGCGACATGAGCCTGCGCTTGCTGCTGCTGGCCGGTACCACCGAGGCTCGGCAGGTCGCCCGCGCACTGGCCGGGATGCCTGAGATCGCGGCGACCGCCTCGCTGGCAGGAACCACTGCGCGCCCTGCGGACCTTGGGCTGCCGACACGGGTCGGGGGGTTTGGTGGGGATGCGGGGTTTGCCGATTATCTGGCGCGGCACCGGGTGCAGGCGGTGCTGGATGCCACCCATCCCTTCGCGCACCGGATCGCGGCCCGCACCGCGCGCCTGTGCCGCCAGCACGGCGTCGCCCATGCGCGGGTTCTGCGCCCTGCATGGCAGGCCGGACCGGGTGACCGCTGGACCGAGGTGGCCAGCGAAGCCGAGGTCGCCGCGCAGGTGCCCGAGGGTGCGCGGGTGTTCATGGCGACGGGGCCAGAGCATCTGGACGCCTATACCGGGATGGACCGGCATCAAGTCATCTGCCGCCGCATCGATCTGTCCCCCGCGCCCTTCCCCTGGCCGCGGGGTGACTACGTGGTCGGACGCCCGCCCTTCACCCGTGACGCCGAGATCGCGCTTTTCCGCAGGTTCCGGGTCGACCTGCTGGTGACCAAGAACGCAGGAGGGGCGGCAGGCCGGGCCAAACTGGAAGCGGCCCGCGCGTTGGGCCTGCCGGTCGTCATGGTCGCGCGCCCGCCGCAGCCAGAAGGCCGGGTGCTGGCCTCGGTCACGCAGGCATTGGATTGGATCAGGGAGCAGACATGGACGAACGTATCATCATGACGCCCGCTTGCGTGGCAGAAGGCGCCGCGCATCTGGCCCGGATCGAACCGCGCTTTGCCGACGCGCTGGCCCTGACCGGCCCGTTGCCGCTGCGCCGCCGCAAGGACGGGTTCGAGGCGCTGCTGGGCGCCATCGTCAGCCAGCAGGTCTCGGTCGCGGCGGCGGATGCGATCTGGGGCCGGTTGAAGGCGGCGCGATTGACCGGGCCGCGCAAGATCCTCTGGGCCAGCGAGGAAGACTTGAGGGCCTGCGGGCTGTCGCGCCAGAAGATCCGCTATGCCAGGGCGCTGGCCGAGGCGCGCATCCGCTATGCCGCCCTGCGCGACTGCCCCTGTGATGAGGTGATCGCCACGCTGGTCGAGGTGCCGGGCATCGGCCGCTGGACCGCCGAGATCTACGCCATGTTCTCGCTGGGCCGGGCGGATGTCTTTGCACCGGGGGATCTGGCGCTGCAGGAAAGCGCGCGCCTGCTGTTCGGTCTGGAGGATCGCCCCAGCGAAAAGGCCCTGCGCGAGATGGCCGCGCCCTGGACGCCATGGCGGTCGGTTGCCGCCCGGCTTCTGTGGGCCTACTACCGGGTGGCAAAGGATCGCGAGGGGATCAGATGACACGGGTACTGGAATTTGGCCGCAAGGACGCGGCATCGGGCACAGCCGATTCGATCGTGGTGTTCCTGCACGGCTATGGCGCCGACGGAAACGATCTGCTGGGCCTGTCCGAGCCGCTGGCGCAGCATCTGCCCAACGCCGTGTTCCTGGCGCCCAACGCGCCCGAGGTCTGCCCGATGAATCCGGCGGGCTTCCAGTGGTTCCCGATCCCCTGGATCGACGGCTCCAGCGAGGAAGCGGCGATGCAGGGCATGGGCCGCGCCATCGAGGATCTGAACGCCTTTCTCGACCAGGTGCTGGTCGACGAAGGCCTGCCGGCCAACCGCATGATCCTTGTGGGCTTTTCGCAAGGCACGATGATGAGCCTGCATGTGGCCCCCCGGCGAACCGAAGAACTGGCCGGCGTCGTGGGGTTCTCGGGCCGCCTGGTCGAGCCTGAAATGCTGGCCGCCGAGGTGGTGAGCCGCCCGCCGGTGCTGCTGCTGCACGGCGATCAGGACGACGTGGTGCCGCCACAATCCCTGCCCGAAGCCGCAAATGCGCTGACGGCCGCGGGATTCGAAGTCTACGCCCATGTCATGAAAGGCACCGGCCACGGGATTTCGCCTGACGGTCTGGGCGTGTCGCTGTCCTTCATCCGCAAGCAACTGGGTCTGGAACTGCCTGAATAGGCGTCACATTCGCGTTACAGCGACCCTCTATCCCGAAAGCGACCTCTACAGCATCTAGCGGGGGTTGTCGGATGGCGAACGCCATATATAGTCATGGTGCCGAAGGGGCGTTGGCGCCGTCCCGCCGGTCAGGCTAGGGATCAGCGCACAGATGAACGTGGAATTCAGGACCAACTTCGTTCGGGAACCTCAGAACCTCAAGCACCACCCGGCGCTTGTGCTGAACGCGGACTACCGTCCGCTGTCCTATTACCCGCTGTCGCTGTGGCCCTGGCAGGAGGCGGTGAAGGCGGCTTACCTGGATCGGGTGGACATCATTGCCGAATACGACACGGTGGTCCGAAGCCCCACGACCGAGATCAAGATCCCTTCGGTTGTTGTCCTCAGAGATTTCGTCAAACCTCAAAAGCGCGTGGCCTTCACGCGCTTTAATTTGTTTCTGAGGGATGAATTTTCATGCCAGTACTGCGGCGACAAGGGCGACCTGACCTTCGATCACGTGATCCCACGCGCCCGTGGTGGCATCACAAGCTGGGAAAACGTGGTTGCGGCCTGCGGGCGGTGCAACCTTCGCAAGGGCTCCAAGACACTCAAACAAGTGGGCTTTTCCCTGCGCAAGCCGGTGCGCGCGCCCACTGCGATGGAATTGCGCAACCTGGGCCGAAAATTCCCGCCCAACCATCTGCATCACACCTGGATGGACTTCCTGTACTGGGATGCCGAACTGGACACCGAGTTGGACGGCTGATCCGAACGGGCAGGGGTCAGGCGACCGGCGCAGGTTCGGAGGTCAGCCGAGCGCCGGTAGAGCCGTCGAAATAATGCAGATCCGCCGGATCATAACCCAGGGAAATCCGCTGCCGCGGGGCCAGCGGAATATGCGGGTCCAGTCGGGCGGTCAGTTCATGCCCGTCCAGTTGACAGATCGCCAGCGTGTCCGATCCCAAGGGTTCATAGACATCCACCGTCGGCGCGATCCGCCCCTTGCCCGCCTCGGCCCATGTGAAATGCTCAGGCCGCAGGCCCACGTCGATCCGGTCGCCGTCTTGCGCGGCCACCGCGCCCAATTCCAGCGCCGTCTCGCCGAACCGCAGTTTCGGGCGGTCGCCGCTGCGATCCACCTTGCCGGAAAAGATGTTCATCTGCGGCGAGCCGATGAATTCGCCGACAAAGCGGCAATTGGGGCGGGCGTATAGCTCCATCGGCGGGCCTTCCTGCACGATGTGGCCGCCCTTCAGAACCACCACCCGGTCCGACAGGGTCATCGCCTCGGTCTGATCGTGGGTCACATAGATCATAGTGGTGCCAAGCATCGCATGTAACCGCTTGATCTGGGTGCGCATTTCCACCCGCAGCTTGGCGTCGAGGTTGGACAGCGGCTCGTCGAACAGGAACACCGCGGGTTCCCGCACGATGGCGCGGCCCATGGCGACGCGCTGGCGCTGACCGCCGGACAATTGGCCCGGCTTGCGGTCAAGATAGTCATCGATCTTCAGGATGCGGGCGGCCTCGGCCACACGCGCGGCGATCTCGGCGGGTTTCCAGCCGCGCATCTTCAGGCCGAAGCCGATGTTGTCGCGAATCGTCATGTGCGGGTACAGCGCGTAATCCTGAAAGACCATCGCCACATCACGGCCCTTTGGTTCGATCTCGTTCACGATGCGGCCGCCGATTCGCAGGATCCCGCCCGAGATTTCCTCAAGCCCCGCGATCATCCGTAACATGGTGGACTTGCCGCAACCGGACGGGCCGACGAAAGCGACGAATTCGCCATCGTTTACAGACAGGTCGACGCCGTGAATGGCGCGGACAGCGCCGTAGTCCTTCACGATCCCCTCCAGCCGGATGTCCGCCATGTGCTGTCTCCTTCCGGGTGCAAGCCAACTGCAACCTTGCGTTATCGATAATAAGGATGTTATCGATAATGAGATGCACGAACAAGCCCGTTGACCGGGCGACGGGGAGCGCACGCAGGCCATGGCCATCGAAAGCTTTGACACATCCGCGGTCCCGACGCTGGTGCCGCGCCAGTCCAGCCGCCGCAGCCATGCGCTGTTCGTGGCGCTGCAAAAGGACATCGTGCTGGGCGATCTGGCGCCCGGAAAGGCCCTGACCGAGCTGGATCTGGCGCAGCGGTTTCAATGCAGCCAAAGCACGGTGCGCGAGGCGCTGATGCAGTTGCACGAGGAGGGGCTGGTGATCCGCCAACCCAATCGCGGCACTCATGTGGCGCCCTGCAATGCCGACGATGCCGCCGCACTGCTGAGGATCCGGCACGAGGTGGAATGCAGCACGCTGGACCGCGTTGTCGCGCGCACCGACGAACCATTGCTGGCCGATCTGCGCAATCTGCTGAATGCCATGCGCAATGCCGCGCGGGATGCGGATGAATACCTGCTTTCGGTCTATGACCGGGCCTTTCACCTGCGCCTGTTCGAAACCGCCGATCTGCCGCTGGTGACGCCGATCCTGACCCGCTGCCTGATCCACAACCACCGTTACAAGATCCAGCGGTCCCAGCCCAACCGCGCGCTGGAGGAAACCGCCGAACGCCATGTGCCGATCATCGAGGCGCTGGCAGCGCGGGATGCGCCCGCACTGCACCGGCTGCTGTCGCATCATATCCTGACCATCGTGGATTTCGGTCCCGACCTGACCCTGCAGGGAGTGTCCACATGACCCAGCCCAGCCCCTCGATGCGGCGGGTGCTTGACCGCCTGGCCCGCGAGGATGCGGACCTTGGCGATCCGACCCGGATGGCGCCGCAGCACGGGCGCACGATGGCCGCCCTGTGCAACCTGCGCTGGAACGATCCGCTGCCCGAAATGGCCGAGGCGCGCAATGTGCTTCATGCGGGTCTGCCGGCGCGCTGGGTGGTGCCCGCCAATGACAAGGGCACCCATGCGCTGCTGCATGTGCATGGCGGTGGATGGGCGTTCTGCTCGCCGATCACGCACGAAGGCGCGGCCCGGCGTCTGGCGCTGGCCTGTGCCTGCCCGGTTCTGACGGTGGACTACCGGCTGGCCCCGGAAAACCCCTATCCGGCGGGTCTTGAGGATGTTCTGGCGGCCTGGCGGGGGCGAGACAGCGCGCGTGTCTGGGGCATTTGCGGCGACAGTGCCGGCGCGAACCTGGCCTTCGCGGCGATGCTGCGCATGATCGACGCGGCAGAGTATCTGCCCGTCGCGGCCTTGCTGTTCTACGGCGTCTACGACGCGGATTTCGATACCGAAAGCTATGTCGCGCATGGCGAAGGGCCGGGCCTGACGCGGGACAAGATGAATCGCTATTGGAACTGGTACGCCGATCCCGATATGCGCGCCGATGCCTGTGTCGCCCCGCTGCGGGCAAGCGATGCGCAACTGGCCGCGCTGCCGTCGCTTTATCTCAATGCCGCCGAACTCGACCCGCTGCTGTCGGACACCGAACAGTTGGTTGCCCGCCTGCGCGGGCTGGGGCGGGACGATCGATATGACCGGATCGATGGCGTTGTGCACGGCTTCATGCAGATGGGGCAGGCGCTGCCGGAAGCGCGGGGCGCTTTCGACCGCGCCGGGCAGATCTTTCAGGACATCACCGCCTGAGAAGGGCGGACTAGCAAGGGAGGACTTCGAATGAAACTCGCGAAAACACTGGGGTTTGCCTCGGCACTGGCGCTGGTGGCCGGTCTGGCGCAGGCCGACAGCACGGTTCGGTTCTGGTATCACTTCGACAATGCCGACAACCCGATGGATGCGCTGATCGCAGCCTTTGAAGAGGCCAATCCCGGCATCAAGATCGAAGCCGACAACGTGCCATGGAACAGCTATTACGACCAGTTGTACACGGCGATCATCGGCGGCAACGCGCCCGATGCGGCCATGGTCAAGGCCTTCGCCCAGCCCCGACTGGTGGAAATGGGCGCGCTGGCTCCGATCGACGACGAACTGGCAAGCTGGGACGGGCGGGACCAGCTTCTGGACAACCTGCTGGAGCTGGCCAAGGGACCGGATGGCAAGCAGTACTACCTGCCGGTGCAATACGTGGTGCTGTACCTGTATTACCGCCCCGACATGTTCGAGGAACTGGGGCTGGCGGTGCCCACCACCTGCGAGGAATTCCGCGATGCGGCCAAGGCGCTGACCCGCGACACCGACGGCGATGGCCAGATCGATGTCTATGGCTTCGGGTTTCGCGGTGCCAAGGGCGGGCACGACCATTGGGCCAGCTTCACGTTGGGTCGCGAGGGCGTCAGCCTGACCGATGGGCTGACCTCCGAAGCGGGGGTGGCTGGCACGCAATTCGTAGCCGACCTGTTCCAGACCGACGAGGCCTTCCCGCCATCCGCGCCCAACGACGGCTTTCAGGAGATCATTGGTGGCTTCAAGGCCGGCAAGACGGCCATGACGATCCATCACATCGGCTCGGCCAACGGCATGGTCGAAGCCCTGGGCGACAAGGTGTCGGCCGCGCCGGTGCCGGAATGCGGCGGCGGACGCTGGACCGCCTTCGGGGACGAAAGCACCGCCGTCCTGGCCAACGCCGAAGACAAGGAGGCCGCCTGGAAATGGATCAGCTTCCTGTCCTCGGCAGGCAACAATTCCATGTTCAACGCGGCCACCGGGCAGCTTCCCGTGGTCAAGGCCGACAGCCAAAGCTGGTCGCTGCATCCGCAGCGCTTCGTGCAAGCCACCGTCGACAGTCTGCCGTTCGCGCAGATGTTGCCCAACAGCTCGGCTACGGCGGACTTCGTGAACACGGTCTGGCCGACCTCGATGCAACGGGTGCTGATCGGGGACATCACACCCGCCGAGATGAATGCCGAGATTGCCGAGCTTTTCGGCAAATAGGGTCCTCCCCTGGCCGGGGCGCCTGTCGCGCCCCGGCCGCTTGTCTTCCTTTCCCGAACGCCGCAGGTCATGACAGACGCATCCTTGCCCCCCGTCCAGAACGCCGATGTCCCGCCCGCGCGGGCCCTGTCGCGGCGGATCCTGCCCTATGCCATGCTGTCGCCTGCGGTGATCGTCACCCTTGCGATCGTGTTCTTTCCGATGGTGCAGACCGCCTGGATGAGCCTGCATGACTATGTCCTGTTCCGTCCCAATGACTTCGAATGGGTGGGCTTGGGCAACTTCAAGGCCGCCCTTCAGGACGAGGTGTTCTGGATTTCGCTGCGCCACACCATCATCTGGATGACCACCACCATCCCCGCGCAATTGCTGCTGGGACTGGTCACCGCGCTGTTGCTGAACCAGCCGTTCCCGTGGCGGCCCGTCGCGCGTGCGCTGATCATCATTCCCTGGGCGTTGCCCTCGGTGGTGATCGCGCTGATGTGGGTCTGGATCTATGACAGCAACTACGGCATCGCCAACGAGTTCCTACTGCGGCTGGGCCTGATCCAGCGCGCCATCCCGTGGCTGGCCGATCCCGATACCGCGCTGGCGGCGATCATCCTGACCCTGACCTGGCAGGGCTTTCCCTTCTTCGCGGTGATGATCCTGGCCGGGCTGCAATCCATCCCGCGCAGCTATTACGAGGCGGCGTCGATCGATGGCGCCAGCACCTGGAACCAGTTTCGCTACATCACCCTGCCGGGCATCTCGGGGGTGATGATGACCGCCGTGCTGCTGCGGATGATCTGGGTCGCCAACAGTTTCGACGTGATCTTCGTGATGACCGGCGGCGGGCCGGGCTATGCCACCTACACGCTGCCGCTCTATGCCTTCGTGAAGGCGCGCACCAATCTGGACTTCGGCTATGGCTCGGCCATCGCGGTGCTGTTCACCCTGCTGTTGATGGTGGTCGTGGTGTTCTATCTGAAGCGGACCGGAAAGGCGGTGTCCTGATGGCGCTGCACAAACCGTCGCTGGGCAAGCGCCTGCTGACCGTCGATCTGCCGATGCTGGCGATCCTGACCTTTACGCTGGGCCCGTACCTGTGGATGTTCCTGACCTCGATCAGCCGCGAAAGCACCCTGTTCACAGAAGGCCCGTCGATCTGGAATGCCACCATCGAGAATTACACCCGCCTGTTCAATACGGTCGGCTTCGGTGACAACCTGCTGGACAGCCTGATCGTGGCCAGCGGCACCGTTCTGGTTGGCCTGTCGCTGAGCGTCACCGCCGCCTATGCGTTCTCGCGCTTCAACTTTCCGGGCAAGCGGCTGCTGATGCTGCAATTCCTGCTGATCAACATGTTTCCGCTGGTGTTGCTGATCTTGCCGCTGTTCGTGCTGATGCGGGTGCTGGGGCTGCTGGACACGCATCTGGCGCTGATCATCGCCAATTCCACCATCGCGATCCCGTTCTCGATCTGGATGATGGTCAGCTACATGAACGGCATCCCGCGATCGCTGGACGAAGCCGCGATGACCGACGGCTGTACCCGGATGCAGGCGCTGGTGCGGGTGGTGCTGCCGCTGTGTCTGCCGGGGATCATCGCCACCGGCATCTACATCTTCATCACCTCGTGGAACGAATACCTTTATGCGCTCACGCTGGGCGGGCGCAACGTGCGCACCATCACCGTCGCGGTGCAGACGCTGATCGGCGAATACGAAGTGCAATGGGGCTTGCTGACCGCAGGCGGCATCGTCGGGGCCATGCCCGCCACGGTGCTGTTCCTGCTGGTACAGAAGCGCCTGATCTCGGGGCTGACGCAGGGCGCGGTCAAGGGCTAGGAAAGGACAAGGCTTTGGACAATCCCATCGGCATCATCTCCATGCAGTTCACGCGTCCGTTCACCGGCCGCGACCTGCACTATTTCAAGACGGCCGCCGGGCTTGGCTTCGACTTCATCGAACTGCTGGTGCCCGAGCCGGAGGATGCGTTGCCTCTGGCCGATGTGAAGGCCGCCGCAGCCGAGGCGGGCGTGTTTCTTGTACTGGCCGCACGGGTGACGCCGCAACGTTCCATCGCTTCCGACGATCCGGCGCAGCGGCAGGGCGGGCTGGACTACCTGAAGCACTGTGTCGAGGTGGCGGCGGAACTGGGCGTGTCCATCGTCGGCGGGCCGCTGTATGGCGAACCGATGGTCTTTGCCGGTCGACCCCCGGTGCCGCGCACAGATGCCGAGATTGCGGCCCGTGCTGCCCACACGGTCGAAGGGCTGGCGCAGGTGGCGCCGATTGCCCGCGCCGCCGGGATCACCTTCGCGGTCGAGGCGCTGAACCGGTTCGAGACCGACATCCTGTCCACCACCCGGCAAGCCGTCGAGGTGGTGCAGGCCGTCAACGATCCGGGGCTGGGCGTGCTGCTGGACACCTTTCACATGAACATCGAGGATCGCTCGATCCCCGACGCCATCCGGCTGGCCGGGGGTCACATCGTGCATTTTCAGGCCAACGAGAACCATCGCGGCCATCCCGGCACCGGCCACATGGACTGGCCGGCCATCATGCGGGCGCTGCACCAGGTGGGCTATTCCGGGCCGATCTCGCTGGAGCCGTTCCGCCGTGCCGATGACCGCGTCGCCCTGCCCATCGCCCATTGGCGCGCCCCGCGCGAGGATGAAAGCGCCAAGCTGCGCGCCGGGCTGGGGGTGATCCGACATGCGCTCACACTGGCAGGGGTGGACCAATGATCAATATCGGCTGGATCGGGTGCGGCCGTCACGCACGGCAGATGCTGCTGCCGCAACTGGGGCGCAACGACATTCGCATCGCCGCCCTTTGTGATCGCGACGCGGCGGCGCTGCGCCGCACGGCCCTGGAATACGGGGTCACCGCCTGTCACAGCGGTTATCGCGACCTGATCGCCACGCCCGGTCTGGATGCCATCGGCATGGCGGTCGGCCCCGACCTGCATCAGGCCGCGGCCATCGCCGCGCTGGAGGCCGGGCTGCCGGTGTTCATGGAAAAGCCGCCCGCCGCCACCGCCCAGGGCGCGCGCGCTGTGGCCCGTGCCGCCGAAGCGGCCGGAAAACCGGTGATCGTGGGGTTCATGAAACGCTATTCCACCGGAAACCGCATCGCCCGTAACGTCTTGCAAGGCGGTGAATTCGGCGCGATTCTGGGCCTTGGCGGCACCTATATGACCGCGCCCACCTATTTCGAGGGCGCGCCGGATTACACCGGCTTCTATCTGCATCACTGCGTGCACTACATGGATCTGATCCCGTGGTTCATAGGCGAAGACTTTGGCGACATGCAGGTGCGCAGCGTTTCTCCCCAGCCCGGAAAACTGCTGCTGCACCTCAACTTCACCACCGGCGCCGGGGTGATCGGCAATGTGGTGATGGGCACGGTCCAGTCGCGCGGCACCCCGATGGAGGAATTGCGGATCATCGGCGATCACGCCCGCCTGCACGTGGACAATATCATCAATGTCGCCCTCTACCGCGATCCGCCCTTCAAGGCCGAAGATCCCGGTGCCACCCTGAACCCGGCCTGCGATACCCTGTCATGGACGCCGAATTTCACGGCCGCGGCGAACGAGGATCACAAGGGTTATGCCGCGTTGCTGCGCGATGCGGCGGCGGTCCTGCGCGGCGAGGCGCGCGATGTGCCGGAGATTGCCGATGGCGTGCGTGCGATGGAGCGTCTGGAACGCATGGTGGCCCAGATCGACGCCTGAGGCATTTTGGCTGGCCGGTCCTGTGGCCGTGTCGGCTGCGGGATCAGGCCGAGCAGCTGGCGCCGCCCAGCACGCAGAATTTCGCGCAATGGGGGTGGTTCAATTGCACCGGCTGTTCGGCCTCTTCCAGCGTGCGGCCCAATTCAAACTCTGGATCATAGGCCAGCAGCGTGCAGGCCAGCACCGTGGCATGATCCGACCCCTTGCGGCGCACCACCATCCGGCTTGAGGCGCACATCACGTCGTCGGGGCTTTTGCCAAGGATGTCCCAGCAGTCGGTCGTGATCTCGGGCACATCGACGCTGGCGTCCATCTCGGGAAACAGGATCAGGCGTCCGGGGTCAGTGGCGTCGATGTCGAAACCATGGGCATCGAACAGCCGGGCAAAGCCGTCCCGTGCTTCGGCTTCGGCCTCGCCCCACATGGTGCGCCCGGCCACATCCATCGCGATGCCTTGCTCGCGCAGCCAGATCATGCCCTCAAGGGTCTTGTCGAAACTGCCCGTGCCGCGTTCCTCGTCGTGGTGCGCGGGCGACCAGTGGTCAAGCGAGATGCGCAGGGTCAGCTTGTTGCCAAACGTCTCTTGCAGCCGTGTCAGACCGGCCCGGACCGTCGGGCGCATCATCGGGCGCATGGCATTGGTCAGGATCAGTACGGAAAAGCCGCGACCAAGGGCATCCTCGGCCATGGCGATCATCTGCGGGTTCATGAACGGCTCACCGCCGGTAAAGCCGATCTCGCGCACCGGCCAGCCGCGCGTGGCGATCTGGTCAAGGTATTCCGCGACCTCTTCGGCGGTCAGATAGACCAGTTGATCATTGGTGGGAGAGCTGTCGATGTAGCAGTTCACGCATTCGATGTTGCACAGGGTGCCGGTGTTGAACCACAGCGTCTGCGGATCGCGCAGCGCCACCGAAGCGCGCGTTTCGCCTTTCGCCGTGACGAACGGATCGGAGAACTTACCCGGTACCTGCGCTGCAACGTCTTTCATCCACTCGCCCCACGACTTTTTCGAATGACCGTTGTATTGCTGTGTCAGTCATATGGGAAGCATTGCAGCGATAGAGTGACACGCTTGTGATAATCTCAGGTTCTGCTAGTAACCGCTGGAATGGAAATGTTTGCGCTATCAGGGCGCGGATGCTCTGCTGCCCGACAAGGGCTTTCCAGGGAGGGAAAGGGTACCATGGTTTCTCGCACGATACCGGTCGACAGCTTCGACCTGGTGATTTTCGGCGCCACAGGCGATCTGGCGCGCCGCAAGATCCTGCCAGGTCTGTTTCGCCGCTTTGCCTCGGGACAGATGCCCGAGGATGCCAAGCTGATCGGGGCCGCGCGATCCCAAATGGATGTGACCGCCTATCGACAAGTGGTGCGCGAAGCCCTGTTGGAGTTCGCCGATCTGGAATCCAAGCCCGATGATGTGATCGAAGGCTTCCTGCGGCACCTGGAATTCGTCACCGTCGATGCCACCGGCGATGACGGCTGGGCGGAATTGCGCGGGCTGTTGCGCGACGGCGTGGTGCGGGCCTTCTATTTCTCGGTTGCACCGTCGCTGTTCGGGGATATCGCGGAACGGCTGAAAACCAAGGGCCTTGCCGATGAGGACAGCCGTATCGTGGTGGAAAAGCCCTTTGGCCGCGATCTGAAGTCTGCCAAGGCGCTGAACGCCGCGCTGGCGACCTATTTCGACGAAGGTCAGATTTACCGGATCGACCATTATCTCGGTAAGGAAACGGTGCAGAACCTGATGGCCGTGCGCTTTGCCAACATCCTGTTCGAACCGCTGTGGAACGCCCAGTTTATCGACCACGTTCAGATCACTGTGGCCGAAACCGTCGGTGTTGGCGGGCGGGGCAGCTATTATGACAAATCCGGGGCCATGCGCGACATGGTCCAGAACCACCTGATGCAGCTTTTGTGCCTGATCGCGATGGAGCCGCCGTCGCGGTTTGAGCCCGACGCGGTCCGCGACGAGAAGCTGAAGGTGATCCGGGCGCTGGACCCGGTGCCGCCTACGGACGTGGTGCGCGGCCAGTATCGCGCCGGCAAGGATCTGACCGGTTATCTGGAAGACGTGGAGGATCCCGACAGCATCACCGAAAGCTTCGTGGCGATGAAGGTGCAGATCTCGAACTGGCGCTGGCAAGGCACGCCGTTCTACATGCGCACCGGCAAACGCCTGCGCAACCGCACCTCGGAAATCGTCATCCGGTTCAAGGAAACCCCGCATTCGATCTTCGGGCCGAACAGCGGCAGTGCGGCAAACGAGATGTCGATCCGCCTGCAGCCCAACGAAGGCATCGACCTGCGCCTGACCATCAAGGAACCGGGGCCGGGCGGCATGCGCCTGGTGGATGTGCCCCTCGACATGACGTTCTCTGAAATCCTGGGCGTCAAGCTGAAGGACATCCCGGACGCCTACGAACGGCTGATCATGGATGTGATCCGGGGCAACCAGACCCTGTTCATGCGCGGCGACGAGGTCGAGGCGGCCTGGGCCTGGTCCGATCCGATCATCGAAGCCTGGGAAAACGGGGATCAGCAGCCCGACGGTTATGATTCCGGCAGCGCCGGTCCCGAAAGCGCGCTGGAACTGATCCACCGTGACGGGCGCAGATGGAGGGAGCTGAGGGGATGAACCTGGAAGACTATCCCGATCGGGAATTTCTGATGATCGAGCTGGCCCACAAGCTGGCCGGCGATCTGAATACCGCGCTGATGACCCATGACACCGTGACCTTCGCGGTGCCCGGCGGCACCACGCCGGGTCCGGCCTTCGACGCGCTCAGTGCGGCGGACCTGGACTGGAGCCGCGTGCAGGTGTTGCTGACCGACGAACGCTGGGTGCCGGAAACCTCGGACCGCTCCAACGCCCGGCTGATCCGCGAACGGCTGTTGCAGGACAAGGCGGCAAAGGCCCGGTTCATCGGCTATTACGACGGCAGCGACCTGTCCGACGCCGGTGTTGCCAAGGCGGCGGATCGCATCGCGCCGCTGCTGCCCATTTCGGTGCTGTTGCTGGGGATGGGCGCAGACATGCACACCGCTTCGCTGTTTCCCGGCTCGGACCAGCTTGCCGCGGCCCTGGACGATGACGCGCCTGCGCTGATGGCGGTGACCGCCCCCGGTGCGCCCGAGCCACGCGTTACCCTGACCGCACCGGCGCTGAAATCGGCACTGGCGGTTCATGTGCTGATTACCGGGCGCGACAAACGCGACGCGCTGGAAAAGGCCGTGGCGCTTGATGATCCGATGCAGGCACCGGTATCTGTCATTCTTGGGGCCGCTTCGGTCCATTGGGCGGAGTAACAAGTCATGTCGTATAACTGGAACGCACTGGCACAGCATCGTGCCGCAACCGAATCCCGGCCGATCCTGTCGCTGTTTGACGGCAATGGCCGGGCAGCGGAGTATTCCGTCCGCCTGGGCAATCTTCTGTTCGACTATTCCAAGACCAACATCGACGCCACCGCGCGCGGCCTGCTGCTGGACCTGGCACAAGAGGCCGAGATCGAGGCCCGCCGCGATGCCATGTTCGCCGGCGCAAAGATCAACGAGACCGAGGGCCGCGCGGTGTTGCACACGGCGCTGCGCAATCTCGATGGCGCCCTGATGGTCGATGGCGCCGATATCATGCCGGAAATTCGCACCACGCTGGCGCGGATGGACGCCTTTGCCGAGGATGTGCGCAACGGCGTGATGCTGGGGCAGGGCGGGCCGATCACCGATGTGGTCAACATCGGTATCGGCGGCTCGGATCTGGGACCGGCCATGGCGGCCATCGCGCTCAGCCCCTATTCTGACGGTCCGCGGCTGCACTTCGTGTCGAACGTGGATGGCGCCCAGATTACCGAAACGCTGGCCGGGCTGAACCCCGCCACCACGCTGGTGATCGTCGCCTCCAAGACCTTCACCACCATCGAGACCATGACCAACGCCGAAACCGCGCGCCGCTGGATGGCCGAAACCGTCAGCGACCCGGCGGCACAGTTCTGCGCGGTCTCCACCTCGGCCGAGCGTACCGCCGCTTTCGGCATCCCGCCCGAGCGGGTATTCGGTTTCGCCGATTGGGTCGGCGGGCGCTATTCCATGTGGGGGCCGGTGGGGCTGGCCCTGATGCTGGGCATCGGCCCGTCGAACTTCCGCCGCTTTCTGGCCGGCGGGGCGGCGATGGACACCCATTTCCGCGAAGCACCTTTGAACGCCAACATGCCGGTGCTGCTGGCGCTGGTGGGGCTGTGGCACCACCAGGTCTGCGGTCACGGCAGCCGCGCCGTGCTGCCCTACGATCAGCGCCTGTCGCGCCTGCCGGCCTATCTTCAGCAGCTTGAGATGGAGAGCAACGGCAAGCGGGTCAGCATGGACGGGCAGGACCTGACGCGGGTCTCCGGCCCCGTCGTCTGGGGCGAACCCGGCACCAACGGCCAGCACGCCTTCTATCAGTTGATCCACCAGGGCACCGCCGTTGTGCCTTGCGAGTTCATCCTGGGCGCCAAGGGGCATGAGCCCGATCTGGCGCATCACCAGACCCTGCTGGTGGCCAACTGCCTGGCCCAGTCCGAAGCCCTGCTGCGCGGCCGGACGCTGGAGGAAGCACGCGCCATGATGGCCGCCGCCGGTCTGCAAGGGGCCGAGCTTGACCGCCAGGCCCGGCACCGGGTGTTCCCGGGCAACCGGCCCTCGACAACGCTGATCTACCCGCAACTCACCCCCGAGGTGCTGGGCCAGATCATCGCGCTCTATGAACACCGGGTGTATGTCGAAGGGGTGATCCTGGGGATCAACAGCTTCGATCAATGGGGTGTGGAACTGGGCAAGGAACTGGCCAACGCCCTGCAACCGGTGCTGGAAGGCCATGCCACCACCGAAGGCAAGGACGGCTCCACCACCCAGCTTGTAGAGTATGTGCGCGGGGCCTGAGGCTCAGTCCAACGACTTGCGCATGATGGGCCGCGTCCGAGACCGGCGCGCGATTTCGGTAAAGCCGGCGCTGCGATAGGCGCCGGCGAACCCCGTCCAGCCATAGACCGGCGGGTATTTGTCTTTCCCGTCGATGGGATAGCCCTCGATCGCCGGGGCACCGCGTTCAGACGCGAAGGCGCAGGCGGCCTGCAGCAGGTGTACGGACAGCCCCTGCCGCCGATAGGGCGGCATGACCAGAAAACACGACACGCTCCACACCGGCAGATCGTCCACCGGCTGCAGGATCCGCGAGGCCTTGAGCCCGGGAAACTCCGTCCGGGGGGCGACCGAAATCCAGCCCACCGGCGTTGCTCCGTCCATGGCCAGCAGACCCGGCACCGCGCCGCTGTCGAAGAGGGCGCGCATGGCGTCGCGGTTGCCGTCGCCCTTGTCGGCGTCATGGACTTTCTTCGGCACCCGCCACAATCGGCACCAGCAGCCGCCGCAACCGCCCTTGGGGCCCATCACGGTCTGGAACCCGGACCAGTCGGCAGGGGTGATCTCAAACGTCACTTGCGGCCCCGCGCGGAATGTCGAAGCCCGCAGGTGCCAGTTCGAATCCGGCGAAATCGAACCCCGGCGAAACGGTGCATCCCACCAGCGTCCAACCGCCTTGGCTTTCCGCCGCCTGCCACCAGTGCGGCGGCACGATCCCCTGCGGCCTGTGCCCGGCGCCCAGATCGGGGCCCAGGGTCTGCGCGGTCGCCGGGCCAGCCTCGGATTCCGCCAGGTGCAGGGTCAGCGGCGCGCCCGCGTAGTGGTGCCAGATCTCTGTTGCATCCACCCGGTGCCAATGGCTGCGCTCGCTCGCTTTCAGAAGAAAATAGATCGCCGTTCCGGTCGGCCTCTGACCCGGCCCGCTGGCCGCACGCCAGGTTTCGGCATACCAACCGCCTTCGGGATGCGGCGACAGGTTCAACGCGGCGATGATCTGGTCGGCGGTCATCTGATCCATGCGATATTTTCCCTAGCTGGCCGGACACATCACGGCGTTGCCGCCCGGTCCCGTGCCCCCGATATCTTGGCCAAGCCTGACCCTTGGTCAACAGTATCCCCTGCGGCCCCTTGAAAACAAAAAAGAATTTTTTCGGAACCTTTTGCCGGTGTCTTCCGTTGTCAGCCTGTACAAAGCGAAAGGAGTACACGATGAAAAAGTTTACCGTTTCCGCCCTGGCCCTTGCTGCTTTTGCCCTGCCGGTCGTTGCCGACACCAAATCGACCATGGAAATCGACCCGTCGACGATGATCGTCGCCGATGACATCACCGGCGGCAATATCTACACCGACCTGTCGGATGTGCCGTGGAAGGACGATGGCCCCATCGACGCTGCGGTCCAAAGCTGGAAGGCCATTGGCGAGATCGAGGATATCGTTCTGAACTCCAGCGGCCAGATGGTCGGCATCGTCGCAGATGTGGGCGGCTTCCTGGGCATCGGCGACAAGCATGTGCTGCTGCCGATGGAAAATGTGCGCATCGTTCCGCTGGTGGATGGCGATGACGACTATGCGCTGGTCACACGCCACACCGAAGAGTCGCTGATGGGTCTGCCCGAGGTTGAAAAGGGCTGGTTCGAATAACCGCCCGTCCCGCTGCCTGTCTGCCAACCTGCCTTTCCCACACATGCAAAAGGGGGCCATTGCGGCCCCCTTCGTGGTGCCATGTCGGCAAGGATTACTTCAGGATCGACCGCCCGGCATATTCGGCGGTTTCGCCCAGCATCTCTTCGATGCGGATCAACTGGTTGTATTTGGCCAGCCGGTCCGAGCGCGACAGCGAGCCGGTCTTGATCTGGCCGCAATTAGTGGCAACCGCCAGATCGGCGATGGTCGCGTCCTCGGTCTCGCCCGAACGGTGCGACATCACGTTTGTATAGCGCGCGCGATGCGCCATATCGACGGCCTTGAGGGTCTCGGTCAGCGAGCCGATCTGGTTGACCTTCACCAGCATCGAGTTCGCCACGCCCTGCTTGATGCCATCCGCCAAACGCACCGGGTTGGTCACGAACAGGTCGTCGCCCACCAGTTGCACCTTGTCTCCGATGGCGTCGGTCAGGGCCTTCCAGCCGTCCCAGTCATCCTCGGCCATGCCGTCCTCGATCGAGATGATCGGGTAGTTGGCGCAAAGATCGGCCAGATAGGCGACGTTTTCAGCCGAGCTGAGAACCTTGCCCTCGCCCTTCATGTCGTATTTGCCGTCGCGGTAGTATTCGGTCGAGGCGCAGTCGAGCGCGAGATAGATGTCTTCGGCGGGCTTGTAGCCGGCCTTCTCGATCGACCGCAGGATGAAGTCCAGCGCCTCGTTGGTCGACGACAGCCCCGGTGCGAAGCCGCCCTCATCGCCGATGCCGGTGTTATAGCCCGCGCCCGACAGTTCCTTCTTCAGGGTGTGGAACACTTCCGACCCCATGCGCACCGCGTCGCGGATGTTGGTCGCGCTGACCGGCATGATCATGAATTCCTGGATGTCGATCGGGTTGTCGGCATGCTCGCCGCCGTTGATGATGTTCATCATCGGCACCGGCAGGACCCGGGCCGAGGTGCCGCCGACATAGCGATACAGCGGCTGGCCGGTGTAATCCGCCGCAGCCTTGGCAGCGGCCAGCGACACGCCGAGGATGGCATTTGCGCCCAATCGGCCCTTGTTGGGGGTGCCGTCCAGTTCGATCATGGTGCCGTCGATGGCGACCTGCTCGGTCGCATCCATGCCCACCAGGCTTTCGGCAATCTCGCCATTGACGGCGGCGGCGGCGTCCAGCACGCCCTTGCCGGAATAGCGGGACTTGTCGCCGTCGCGCTTTTCCACGGCCTCATGGGCGCCGGTCGAGGCCCCCGAGGGCACGGCGGCGCGGCCCAGGGTGCCGTCCTCCAGGATCACGTCCACTTCCACGGTCGGGTTGCCCCGGCTGTCCAGGATTTCGCGGCCGACGATGTCGATGATGATGCTCATGAAGACGGTTCCTTCGCTGTGCGCAAGTTGATCTGCGCGTTGTTTACCCTGCTGCCCCTGCCGGGGGAAGCGTCAGTTGTGGGGCATGTTAGCGCAATCAAGGCGTCCGCCCAGCCAACGCCCGCTGCGCGGCCCGGCGGCGCATCTGTTCCCGCATCAAGGTGTACAGCCCCGACCCGATGATCACGGCCGATCCGATCAGCGTCCACAGGTCAGGCCGTTCGCCGAAAACCAGCATCCCGATGATGACCGCGAAGATCAGGCGGGAATAGCGAAACGGGGTCACAACCGCCACATCGCCCACCCGCATCGCCAGCGTGATGGCGTAATACGCCGCGACACCGCAGCCCAGGGCGCCGCCCAGCATCAGCCAGTGATCCGGCGCAGGCCAGCGCGGCGCGCCTGACACCGGGATCAGCACCAGACCGGCCACACCGGCGGCGACAAAGCCCCAGCAGGACAACACCGGCGAGGACAGATGCGCCGGGGCCGCGCGCGTGGCCAGATCCCGCGCCGCAAGGCAGAAGACCGCGCCAACGGCCAGCAACGACGCCGGATCGAACCCGGCCAGACCGGGGCGGACCACCATCAGCACCCCGGCGAATCCCACAAGGATTGCCGACCAGCGCCGCCAGCCGACCTCGGCCCCCATGAACAGCGCCGCGCCCAGCGTCACCGCCAGCGGCGTGGCCTGCAGGATGGCCGAGGCCGTGGCCAGCGGGATCAGCACGATGGCATTTACGAACATCACGGTGCCGATCATCTCGCCAAGGTTGCGCAGGATCATCAGGGGGTTCTTGATTTCCGGCGGCAGAAGACGCTCGCCGCGCAGTTTGGCCCAGATGCCGAAGATCAGGGCGCCCGCGAATCCCAGCAGGATCAGGATCTGGCTGACCGGCAGCCCGTCCGCCACCGATTTGACGAACATGTCTTCCAGCGCGAAGCCCGCCATCGAGGCGACCATCAGCACGATGCCGCGGATGTTTTCCATTGCCGTCACATGTTGTTAGGAGCGGCGCCATCGCGACCCTTGCCGCGCGCGCCGAATGCCTGTCCGACATCGCCGAAAGGCGACGGCGCTGCAAGCCACCGGATCGGGGGACGGCGGCGGACCGCTCAGCCGGGGCGCTTTTTGGGCACGCCGTACAGTTCCAGCCGATGGCCCTTCAACTCGTAGCCCAGCTTGGCGGCAATGCGTTCCTGAAGCTCCTCGATCTCGGCATCGACGAATTCGATGACCTCGCCCGAGTTCATGTCGATCAGGTGATCGTGGTGATCGCGGTCGGCACTTTCATAGCGCGCCCGGCCATCGCCGAATTCATGCTTTTCGAGGATGCCGGCCTCCTCGAACAGTTTGACCGTGCGATAGACCGTGGCGATCGAAATGCGCGGATCCACCGCCGAGGCGCGGGTGTAGAGCTCTTCCACATCGGGGTGATCCGAGGTCCGCTCCAGAACCATGGCAATGGTCCGGCGCTGCTCGGTCATGCGCAGGCCCTTTTCTTCGCAGCGGGCTGTGATGGTGTCGGTCATCGCGTCGTCTCGTGGCTTCGATGGGCACTGACTTACGGGATTTGTGCCGCCGTCTCCACCTCTAAACCTGCGGCACCGGCGCTCAGGCGAAGACGTGCGCTGGACCCCCGCTCAGGTGCCGCAGAAGGTCTGGCGCACTTCCTCGTCCGGTTCGGGCGGGCGGGTGAAGCTTTCGGGTGCGGCGTCAAAGGGCCGGGTGACGGTTTCCAGCAGGGCGCGAAAGGGGGCGAGGTCGCCCTCGACGCCACTGGAGATCATCGCCTCGATCATATGGTTGCGCGGAATGACCTGCGGGTTGGCGGCACCCATCGCCGCGGTGTCGGCACCGCCCTGCTGCGCCAGCCGGGCGGTATGGCGCGCTTGCCACGGGGCCAGCGGGGCGGGGTCGGCAAAGGCCTGCTCGGCGGTGCCGGTGGCCAGACCGGCGAAGGTGTTGGTGAAATCGGCGCGCCCGGTTTCCATCGTGGACAGCAGGTCGTTGATCAGATGGCTGTCAGCCTCGGCCAGATCCCCGTCGTCGGGATCGGCGGTCAGCCCCAGCTTGGCACGGAACACCGCCAGCCATTCCTGCGCGAACACCTCCGGGAAGCGGTGCACGGCCTTTGTGGCGATCTCGACCGCGCGATCCTGATCCGGGTCGATCAGCGGCAGTAGGCAGGTGGCCAGCTGCGCGATGTTCCACACCGCGATGTCGGGCTGGCGGTTGTAGGCATAGCGGCCGAACTGGTCGATGGAACTGAAGACCTTGCCGGACTCGAACCGATCCATGAAGGCGCAGGGGCCATAGTCGATGGTCTCGCCCGAGATCGTCATGTTGTCGGTATTCATCACCCCGTGGATGAAGCCCACGCCCAGCCATTTCGCGATCAGCCGGGCCTGCGCGTCGATCACCGCGTTCAGCAGGTCCAGCGCGGTTTCGGCCTGCGGGTAGTGGCGGGTCCGCGCGTGGTCGGCCAACAGCCGCACGGCCTCCTCATCGCCACGAGCGGCGAAATACTGGAAGGTGCCGACGCGGATATGGCTGGCGGCCACGCGGGTCAGCACCGCGCCGGGCATTGCGCCGCCTTCGCGGAACACCCGGTCGCCGGTGGTGACGGCGGCCAGCGCGCGGGTGCTGGGGATGCCCATGGCGTGCATCGTTTCCGAGACCACGTATTCGCGCAGCACCGGGCCAAGCCAGGCGCGGCCATCGCCCATGCGCGAAAACGGCGTGCGGCCCGAACCCTTGAGCTGGATGTCGCGGCGGTTGCCGTTTCGGTCCAGAACCTCGCCCAGCAGCAGCGCCCGGCCATCGCCCAGTTGCGGCGACCAGCCGCCGAACTGGTGCCCGGCATAGGCCTGCGCCAGCGGAGCCGCACCCTCGGGCACGGCGTTGCCAGCGAGAACGGCGAGACCCGCCTCGCTGGCCAGGGCTTCGGCCTCGATCCCCAGATCCGCCGCAAGGGCGGCGTTGATCACGATCAGGCCGGGACGGGTCACCGGATCGGCGGGTTGCCGGACATAGAATCGGTCCGGCAGGCGGGCGTAGCTGTTGTCGAATGGGATCTGGAGCGTCATGGCGAGCCTCTAAGGGATACAGAAGATATAGGTTCTGCGGCCCCCGGATGCCATGCGCCTTTGGCAGGGGGCGGGACGCCTTCGGCGAGAGTATTTAGGCCAAGAAGAAGTTGGGCCCCGGAAATGTGCGCCTAGAGCCGCGCGATGCGGTCGATCAGCAGTTTGAAGAAGCCGTCGGCATCCACATCTCCGATGAACAGGGCGTTGGGCGCCCGGTCGGTGACGCCCCACCAGTCGGCGACGGTCATGCCACGGGTCAACGCGCTTTGGGTCTCGATCTCGACATTGATGAAGCGTCCTGAAAAGAGTTCGGGCCGGATCAGCCAGGCGATGACGCAAGGGTCGTGCAGGGGGGCACCGGGGCTGTCGTATTTCTCCATGTCGAAGCGTTCGAAGAAATCGGTCCATTCGGCCACGGCGCGGCCCACCGGGGTGCCCATGTTGCGGAAGGCCTCGACCCGCGGTTCGGTGGTCAGCGCCTTGTGGGTCACATCCAGCGGCATCACCGTGAGCGGCACGCCGGACGAAAAGACGATCTGCGCCGCTTCGGGATCGACGTAGATGTTGAATTCCGCCGCCGGGGTGATGTTGCCGACCTCGAAATAGGCGCCGCCCATCAGCACGATCCCGGCAATGCGGGGGGCGATGTCGGGCGCCTGTTGCAGCGCCATGGCGATGTTGGTGAGCGGGCCGAGGGGGCACAGGGTGACGCTGCCCGCGGGTTCGCGCCGCAGCGTGTCGACAATGAAATCCACCGCGGAGGTGTCCTGCAGCGGCATCACCGGATCGGGCAGGGCAGGGCCGTTCAGCCCGGTGTCGCCGTGGACATGTTCTGCCGTGCGCAGGAGGCGTTCGAGTGGTGCCTCGGCCCCGGCATAGATCTTCACGTCGCTGCGCCCGACCAGTTCGCAGATGATGCGGGCGTTCTTCGAGGTCAGTGCCAGCGGCACATTGCCGGCCACGGTGGTGATGCCAAGCAGATCGATCTCTTCCGGCGACGCCAGTGCCAGCAGGATGGCGACGGCATCGTCCTGTCCGGGATCGGTGTCGATGATGATCTTGCGCGGGGTGGGGGCGTTGTCTGTGCTCATGTGCGCAGTCTTGTCAGGTTGGGAGAAAAAGAAAAGCCCCGGCGGTGGGGACGCCGGGGCATATCGCGGGTCAGGTCCGCGATCAGCCGTCGAAATCGACGGTTTCGGTCAGGCGCAGGGCGGCCGGGCGCAGTTTGGCGAGATCCATGAGGTTCACGTCATCGGCGGTGAAGCTGCCCCACGAGGAGACCAACTCCGAGGACGGAACGCTCGGGTCGACAGGATATTCGTTGTTGATCTCGGAATAGAGTTCCTGGCCTGCGGTCGAGGACAGGAATTCCATCAGCTTGATGGCATTCTCGCGGTTGGGCGCGGATTTGGTCATTGCCATGCCCGAGACGTTCACATGGGTGCCGCCGTCCTCGAAGGTGGGGAAGACGATGCGCACGCTGTCGGCCCAGGCCTTCTGTTCGTCGTCCTTCAGCATCAGGCCCATGTAGTAGGTGTTGCCGATGGCGATGTCACATTCGCCGGCCCAGATTGCCTTGACCTGTGCGCGGTCATTGCCCTGGGGCTTGCGGGCCAGGTTGGATTTGACCCCTTCCAGCCATTCGGTGGCCCCGTCTTCGCCGTGATGCGCCAGCACCGCCGCCGTCAGTGCGACGTTATAGGCGTTGGTGCCCGAACGGGTGCAGATGCGGCCTTCCCATTTGTCCGAGGCCAGGTCTTCATAGGTGGTCACCTCGCCATCGGCGACACGGTCTTTCGAGGCATAGACGACCCGCGCGCGGCTGGTCAGGCCAAACCACTGGTTGCCGGGATCACGGAACAGCGCCGGGATCTGGGCCTCGAGCGTGGCGTTTTCGACCGGCTGGGTGACGCCTTCTTCCACCAGTTGCGACAGGCGCGAGATGTCGGTGGTCAGCACCAGGTCGGCGGGGGAGCGGTCGCCTTCGGATTTCAGACGCTCGACCAGACCCTTGCTGAGGAACACCGAATTGACGGAGATGCCGGTTTCCTCGGTGAAGGCGTCGAACAGCGGTTCCACCAGTTCGGGCTGGCGGTAGGAATACACGTTGACCTCATCCGCGAAGGCGGGAACTGCGGCAACGACCAGAAAGGCGGCGCTCAGGCCATGGTTCAGACGGGTCAGCATCAGGAAACTCCGGTTTTAGCTTGACTGTTTTTGTCGTGTTTGGCGGAGATAAATCGAAACTTGCGGGGCCGGTCAAGGCCCCGATCGGGATAACTGACAAAAAAAGTCGGAATGTCGCGCCGCGGATCTGTGCCGGGGCGATTGCCGGGCGCTCAGCCCTGGCGCGCGGCCTTTTCCGCGGCCTTGGTCGCGTTCCAGATGGCGTCCATTTCCTCCAGCGAGGAGTCCTCGGGGGCGCGGCCCTGCGCGGCCAGCGCGGCCTCGATGGCTTCGAATCGGCGGGTAAACTTGGCGTTGGCGGCGCGCAGGGCCGTTTCAGTGTCCACGCCCAGATGTCGGCCCAGGTTGATAACCACGAACAGCAGGTCGCCGAATTCCTCGGTAATCTCGGCGGCCCCCAGGGTGTCGCGGGCTTCGACCAACTCGCGGCTTTCCTCGGCCAGCTTGTCCAGAACCATGCTGGTGTCGGGCCAGTCGAAACCGACGCGGGCGGCACGGTTCTGCAGCTTTTGCGCCCGCATCGCCGCCGGCAGTCCCAGGGCCACATCGGCCAGCACACCGGCGCGTTGTCGGGACGCCCGTTCGCGCGCCTTCTGGGTTTCCCAGTCCAGCGTCTGTTGTTCCGCCGACTTGTCGCGGCTTTCATCGCCGAACACATGGGGGTGGCGGTCCACCATCTTGTCCGAGATGCCGTTGGCAATGGCGTCGAAATCGAAATGCCCGGCCTCGGTGCCGATCTCGGCGTGATAGACCACTTGCAACAGCAGATCGCCCAATTCGCCCTTCAACTCGCCCATGGCGCCGCGTTCGATGGCGTCGGCGACCTCATAGGCTTCCTCGATGGTATAGGGGGCGATGGTGTCGAAGGTCTGCTCGATGTCCCAGGGGCAGCCGCTGTCGGGGTCGCGCAGGCGGCGCATGATTTCCAGCAGGCGGGGCATGCCGCCCTTGGGGTCATGGATCAGGTCGTCGGTCATCGGGATCTCCACGGCAGGGGTTGCCGCAGATGGGCAGAGCCGGGCGGGCTTGTCCAGCCGGTTGCCCGATCCGCGCCGGAATGGGACGGGGTTGCGCAGGGCGGCGCAAGGCCTACCTGAATGTCAGGATCAGGAAAGCAGGCAGATGCGCGTGATGGTTTGGATTGCAATCGGATTGGCGATGCTGGTCGCCGCGGCGATGCTCTATGTCCGGCTGGCGCCGTCGGATCCGGCGGTCTGGCATGTGGACCCGCTGACGGTGACGCGTCCTCAGGACAAGGCACATGTTCTGTATCGTCCGGGCGATGGCGATCAGCCGGGTGTGGTGGTGGCCGCTGCACCGGATCAGGCGCTTGCAGCCCTGACCGAAGTGGCGTTGCAGACACCACGCGTGCGGGTTCTGGCCGAAAGCCCGGACCGCGTGACCTTTGTTGCCCGCTCGGCCCTCTGGGGGTTTCCCGACTATATTTCGGTGCGGGCGATACGTGAAGGCGAGGGCACGCGGCTTGTCCTATTCTCACGCCAGAGGTTCGGCCGCGATGATCTGGGGATCAACGCGGCGCGGGTCACCGCCTGGATGCAGGCCTTGCAGTCCCGGTCTCTGCCCAATCCCTCTTGACCCGATGGCTTGGGTCGGACAGATGCCACAGGCATGGTACCTGAAGACAAGCTAGAGCAGATCACGGCCCGGTTCGAATACCTCGAAGCCAGAATGGCCGACGGCACGGCGGGCGAGGATATCGCCGCGCTGGCCAAGGAATATTCCGACCTGCGCCCGGTGGTGACCCAGATCCACCGCTATCGCCAATTGCGCAAGGACATCGCCGAGGCGGAATCGATGCTGGACGATCCCGAGCTGAAGGAGCTGGCCGAGGACGAACTGCCCGAGCTGACCGCGCAATTGCCCGAGGTCGAACACGCGCTGCAACTGGCGCTGTTGCCCAAGGATGCCGCCGACGAACGCGCCGCCCTGATCGAGATCCGCCCTGGTACCGGCGGCGACGAGGCGGCGCTGTTCGCGGGCGATTTGCTGCGCATGTACCAGCGCTATGCCGAGGCGCGCGGCTGGCGCTTTGAAATCCTGGAAGAAACCGGCACCGAATTGGGCGGCATATCCAAGGTTGTCGCCCGCATCGACGGCGCCGGGGTGTTTGCCCGGATGAAGTTCGAAAGCGGCGTGCACCGGGTGCAGCGGGTGCCAACGACTGAATCCGGGGGGCGGGTGCATACATCGGCAGCGACCGTGGCGGTGCTGCCGGAAGCCGAGGATGTGGACATCCACATAGATCCCGGCGATTTGCGCATCGACACCATGCGCGCCAGCGGCGCCGGTGGCCAGCACGTGAACACCACCGATTCGGCGGTGCGGATCACCCATGTGCCCACCGGAATCGTCGTCACCAGTTCCGAGAAGTCGCAGCATCAGAACCGCGCCATCGCCATGCAGGTGCTGAAGACGCGTCTTTATGATGAAGAACGCCAGCGGCTGGCCGATGAACGCGCGGCGGATCGCAAGGGGCAGGTGGGGTCGGGCGACCGTTCGGAACGCATCCGCACCTATAATTTTCCGCAAGGGCGGGTCAGCGATCACCGCATCAACCTGACGCTTTACAAGCTGGATCAGGTGCTGGCCGGCGATCTGGATGACTTCATCGACGCGCTGATATCCGATGCGCAGGCCGCGCAACTGGCGGATATGCAGGCATGACCGGCGCCCAGGCGCTGCAGGCCGCTCTGCCGCGTCTGAAAGCGGCGGGGATAGTGGCCCCCATGGGCGATGCCCGCCGCCTTCTGGCCCATGCGATGCAGGTGCCGCCGGGCCGCCTGACCCTGCTGCTGCACGATCCGCTGCCCGAGACGGCGCAGACCCGATTCGAGGCCGCCATTGCCGCACGCGCGACCCGCCAGCCTGTGTCACAGATCACCGGCACCCGGGCTTTCTTCGGGCGCGATTTCCACGTCACCCCCGATGTGCTGGATCCGCGCCCCGAGACCGAGGCGCTGGTGCTGGCGGCCCTGGACCGGCCCGCCGCGCGCCTGTTGGATCTGGGCACCGGCAGCGGCTGTATCCTGTTGACCCTTCTGGCGGAATGGCCCAAGGCAACGGGGCTGGGCATTGACGCCTCCGAGGCCGCGCTGGCGGTGGCGGCGCGCAACGCGCGTGCATTGGGCGTGCGGGACCGCGCCGACCTGCGCAAGGGCGACTGGCTGACCGGCGTGGCCGGCCCCTTCGACCTGATCGTATCGAACCCGCCTTATATCACCGAAGCCGACCACGCGACCCTGTCGCCGGAAGTGCGCGATTGGGAACCGCGCGGTGCGCTGACGCCGGGCGGTGACGGGCTGGACGCCTATCGCCGCATCCTGCCGGGGGTGCCCGCGCTGCTGGCCGAGGGCGGGCGCGTCCTGCTTGAGATCGGGGTGGGGCAGGAAGACGACGTGGGCCGGATAGCCCGCGACGCCGGATTTGCCCGCGTGGCCTGCCTGCCGGACCTTGACGGCCGGGGCCGGGTCATGACCCTGTCGTGCGGTTGAGGCCGCCAAAGGGTTCACCTTGTGCCCAATTTTTGCTTGTCTTGCCCCGCCGTGCATGGTTTACACCGAGAAGTCGGATGCTTGGAGCGCCAACGAAGGCTGTTCCCCCGACGCTAAGCCGTAAAATAGACAGCGCTGTATCGAGACCGGGCAGAATTGCCTCGCCGCGCTGAAGGCAGAAACTAAGGCCGAGAAAACTACGTATGAGATCTTCCAAGTCACGATCGCGGTCGAAGTCGAACCGCAACCGGTCGTCGGTCGGCAATATTGTCAATCGCGTTTTCGACAGCTCTGGCCCCGAGGGCAAGGTCCGTGGCACGCCGCAACAGATCATCGAGAAATACAACCAGCTGGCCCGCGACGCGCAGTTGAGCAACGATCGCGTGGCCACCGAGAACTTCCAGCAGCACGCCGAGCATTATA
The DNA here is from genome assembly GCF_014901205.1 of Meridianimarinicoccus sp. MJW13. GTDB lineage: Bacteria > Pseudomonadota > Alphaproteobacteria > Rhodobacterales > Rhodobacteraceae > Meridianimarinicoccus. The sequence continues at coordinate 152,330 of NZ_JACNMU010000005.1, read as the reverse complement.
CCCGCCTTGTGGGCGAGGCGCAGCGCGAAGCCGATGCCAAGCGCGAGCAGCAGGAACAGCAGAACCGTGATCGCCAGCGCGACCGGGACGAGCCGCGCCAGAATCAGCAGCCCGCGCAGGGCGACAATCGTGGCGACGACACCGGCGACAGGTCGCGGGACGCTGCCGCGCAGGACAACAACAGCAACAATACCAATACCAACAATACCAACAGCGACAACGTCGCCGTCGCACCCGAGCCGCAGAAGACCACCAGCAACGATGTGCTGGATCTGGCGCCCGCCGACAGCCAGGACAGCGGCCTGGTGGAGACGCCCGAAAGCGCTCCGGCCAAGCCCAAGCCGAAGCCCCGCCGCGCCCGCAAGCCCAAGGCCAAGGATCCCAAAGACGCCGCCCCCGGCGACGCCGTCGCCCCCGAGTCCGCCGCCAGTGATGCCGCGCCCAACGATGGTGCTGCAACCGACGCGGACAACGGCAATTCAGCCCCCGCCGCCGCGACCGAAGAGCCGCCGAAAGCCGCCGAATAGGCCCGCGATCGCCGCGAACTTGCCACAACGTTTTCAAGGCCATGCAGTCCGCTGCGTGGCCTTTTGCATGTGCGTAGGGCGTGGGGACTCTAGCTGCCGTCCAACTGCCGGGCCAGCGCGCAGAACCCTTCCAGCGAGATTTCCTCGGCCCGTGCGGTGGGGTCCAGTCCGGCAGCGCGCAGCTGATCTTCGATATCCGGGGCCATCCCCTTGAGGGCCGCGCGCAGCATCTTGCGGCGCTGGTTGAAGGCCGTGGCCACCACATGCGACAGGGTCTTTGGGTTGGCCTCGAACCGCGGCGCGTCCAGACGGGTCAGATGCACCACCGCCGAGCTGACCTTGGGCGGCGGCGTGAAGGCCTGCGGCGGCAGGTCCAGCACGATTTTCGCATCGCAGCGCCATTGCGCCAGCAAGGCCAGCCGCCCGTAGGTTTTCGAGCCGGGCTTGGCCACGATTCGCTGCGCCACCTCGCGCTGGAACATCAGGGTCAGGCTTTCCCAGAAAGGCGGCCAGCTGTCCGGGGTCAGCCAGCGCACCAGTAACTCGGTGCCGACGTTATAGGGCAGGTTGGCGGCGACCCGCACCGGGCCGGTCAGATGGCCCGACAGGTCCACCTCCAGCGCGTCACCCTCGATGATCTCCAACCGGCCGGGGTAGGCATCGGCAATCTCCTGCAAGGCGAGCAGGCAACGGCGATCCTTCTCGACGGCGACGACCTTGCGCGCGCCTTCGGCCAGAAGGCCCCGCGTCAGTCCTCCGGGGCCGGGGCCGATCTCCAGCACGTCACAGCCAGTCAGATCACCGGCCTTGCGGGCGATCTTGGCGGTCAGGTTCAGATCCAGCAGGAAGTTCTGGCCCAGCGACTTGCGCGCGCTCAACCCGTGGTTTGCGATGACCTCGCGCAGGGGCGGCAGGGTGTCGATGGCGCTCATGCGGTGGCCTGGGCACGGAAGCGGGCCATGCGGTCGGCCTGGATCAGCGCCTCGATCAGGCTGGTGGGATCGGCCTGCCCCTGACCGGCGATGTCAAAGGCGGTGCCATGGTCGGGCGAGGTGCGGATGAACGGCAGCCCGAGCGTGATGTTGACGCCGGTGTCGAAACCGATGGTCTTGATCGGGATCAGCGCCTGATCGTGGTACATGGCCACCGCCACGTCATAGTTCCGCCGCGCGGCCGCATGGAACATCGTGTCGGCCGAGGCCGGACCCTTCAGATCCAGCCCCTCGGCGCGCAGCGCCTCCAGCACCGGCGAGATGATCGTGATTTCTTCGTGACCCATGGCCCCGCCTTCGCCCGCATGGGGGTTCAGCCCGGCCACGGCGATGCGCGGTGCCTGGATGCCAAAGTCGCTTTGCAGGGCGCGATGGGTCAGGCGCAGGGTGTCGCGCAACAGGTCCGCGGTCAGGGTGCGGGGCACGTCGCCAAGGGCGATGTGGATGGTGGTGGGAACCACCCGCAGCCCCTCGCAGGCCAGCATCATGACGACCCGTTCCACCCCGGCCAGCGCGGCCAGGTATTCGGTATGGCCGGGATAGGCGAACCCGGCGCCATCCTTCAGCGCCTTCTTGTGGATCGGTGCGGTGCACAGCGCCGCCGCACTGCCACGCTGCACCAGGTCGACGCCGCGCGCGATCACCTCGATCACCTGCGCCGCGTTGGCGGGCGAGGGCACGCCGGGATGGGCATGTTCGGGAAAGCGATGGGTCAGCACCGGCAGCGCGCGCTTGCAGGCGGTGAGGGCCTCCATCGGATCGGCGATCTCGGTCACCGGCGTGCCCGAGGGCAGATGCCGGGGATCGCCGATGTAGAAGAACGGCAACCGGGTGCGCAGGGCATCCCAGGCCTTGGCGGCGATCTCGGGGCCGACCCCCGCCGGTTCTCCGCAGGTCAGCGCCACCGGCAGCATTATCGCACGATCTCGATGAACGCGTCGGCGCGCAGCTCTTCAAGGTAGCTTTCGCCATAGCTGTCCAGGCGCCGCGCCAGCAGTTGCACCTGCACGTCCTCGCGGCTCAGGTCCTCGTTCGGAATGCCGGTGCGGGCACAGAGCATCACGATGCCGCTGCCCAGCGGCGCCATTTCGCCCTCGTCCAGAATATCCAGCGTACGGGTGATGTCGCCCGGAACCTTGGCGCGCGCTTCGGTGGTGCGTTGCAACTGCTCGGGCGGGCCGTTGAAGTACACCCCGTACAAATCTTCGCAACGATCGACCTCGGGCCGGATCCGGGCGATCTCGGCGGTCGGGCTGGTGCCGAGGGGCAGGGCGACCCGGATGAAATCCAGTGTCACATTGCCAGTCAGCGACGGCCGCGCGTCCTGCAGCGCGCGGAACTGGAACAGCACCAGTCCGCCATTGGTCATCAGCGGTTCGGTCACCTCACCGGGTTGCATGGACAGAAACAGCGGCGCGATCTGCGGCGGCAGTTCCGACAGTGGCCGCCAGGGCATCTCGCCGCCATTGACCCGCGACGGCGACACCGAATACTGCCGCGCCGCGTTCGAGAACTGCGAAAAGCTGGTCATCTTCTGGAAGGCCTCGGCGCGCACTTCGTTGATCTCGGCCACCTGAGGGTTCATCGGCAGCACGATCTCGGCCAGCTTGACCTGGGTCGAGCGATCCCCGGTGCCAAGCGCCATGGCGCGGTCGACTTCTTCCTCGGTCGGGCGGGCGCGGCTGGCGAACCGTTCACGCACCACGTCGCCCCAGGCCAGCAGGGCGCGCACATAGTCGCGGAAGGTCTGCTCCTGAATGCCCACATCGGCAATCGCGGCGACGAATTCTTCCTTGCTGACATTAGCGCGGCCCGCAAAATTCTCCATCGCGAATTCCAGCTCGTCGGTGGTCGGCAGAATCCCGGCGGTGGCGGCGGCGTCCAGCTTCAGACGATCCTCGATCAGCGACTCCAGCGCGACCTCGCGATCCGCGGCCAGAATGCTGAGAACGTTCAGGAACAACTCGCGCTGCTCGACCTCGAACCGGGTCACCACGCCATCGTTGACCCGCGCCACCGTGTCGAACGGCGATTGCGCCGCGGCCGCGACGGGCGCGAGGGCAAGGGAAGCAGCCAGGATCGATCGGCGCAGCAGGGGCAGGATGGCCATGGGTCTGTGGTCCTCAACTGGTGCAGCGGCGGCGGCGCGCAGCGGTCTCGTTGCTGCCGAACCCGGGCAGGCTGACGGACAGGCCGTAGCTGAGCGTGGGTTCGACATCTGTGGTTGCTCTAAATCTGCGGCGGGCGAAAAGATCAACCCTGACGCATTCGTTTTCATAGGCCAGGCCAAGCTCGGCAAAGTTTGTCCGTTTCGCGGTATAGTCCCGCCGGATGACCAGTTCGCTCGACCATCTTTCGTTGATCTGGTAGTCGAGATTGGCGGCGATTTCGTTCAGATCCTTGGTCTGGTCGCTGCTGCGATCTTCGCGCTGCCAGATGTAGCTGGAACTGAGATCAAGGTCGCCATAGGCCAACGACAGCCGGGTTTGCGACAGCGCCGGTTCAAAGTCGTTGTCCAGCAGCGTCAGGGTGCGCAGCGCCAGGTTGTTCGCAAAATCGATGTCCACTTGCGCCAGCCAGTCCGAGCGTGGCCCGCTCAGCCCCGATCCGTCGGGGAAGATGTCCCAGTCGTCATAGCGATAGATACGCCCGCCGGTCAGTGCCAGCGTCAGGCCTTCGGTGGACTGGCGGCTCCAGCGCAGGGCCAGGTTGACCCGGCCGCCGTCCTCGTAACGATCCAGCCCCGGAAAGCGGTTCAGGCGGAACAGGTTGCCCGTGTCCAGCGTCACCGCCCGGCTGTCGTCGTTGGGCGACCTGATCTGGCCCGCATCGGACCAGGCGAACTGGGCGACCGGTTCCAGCATGTAGGACACGCCGTCATTGGTCGGGCTGATCATCGGCCACGACAGGGTCACGGCGGCTTCGGGGATCAGCGCGGTCTGAAAGGTGGGGTAGCGATCGTCGTTGGTGATCTGCTTGGCCTCGGCGTTGAGCCGGGTGCGCGCCTGCATCCGCAACCCGTTCCACCCGGTCCAATCCCGCGCCCAGTCGACCCGGCCGCGCAACTGCGCCATGTCGCGGCCGATGATGTTCTGATCTGAATCACGCACGTGAAAATGGCCGATCAGATCCGAGTCCAGCCACCCACCGAAGGATGCGGGCTGATAGCGGCGGTTCCAACGCAGATCGCCCGAAAGCACGGGTTCGTATTCATCCTCGTTGGTCGTGTCGGCGCGCAGCGACTGGTAGTGGGTGATATTGGCCCAGATCCGCTCGTCCTCGCGGGTGCGCAGCAGCGAGATAGCGCTGTCCAGGCGGTCCTTCGCGGAATAGCCGTAGTCGCGCAAATAGGGGTCGTCCGACGTCGTCTCAAGATCGAAATTCAGCGAGAAGTCATAGGGCACCCGGAACGCCCCGTTGACGAACAGATAGCCACGGGTCTCTCCCGGCTCGATGGAATCCTGCGAAACCGCACCTTCGACGGTGATGTTCCCCTTGGCAAACGCCTGCCGGTACCGCGCCTCCAGCGTCGTGGTATGGTCGGTGGCGACATAGGGTGTCAGCTTCAGGTCGGAATGCTCGTTGATGACATAGAAATACGGCAGCTTGATGCCGTTGCCGAATTCCGTCGTCGAATAGAACGACGGGGTCAGGAAGCCCGACACCCGGTCTTCGGTGCCATCGGGCACGCGCAGGGTGGGCAGGTAGAACACCGGCACGCCCCAGATGCGAAAGCGCGCGTGATAGAAGTAGATCTGTTTCAGTTCTTCATCATGGACGACACGCTTGGCACGGATTTCCCACAGCGGGGCGCGGCCATCCTCGCAGGTTTCGCAGCTTGAGGCCGCCACCTGCCGCAGATCGGAATAGCGGCCCTGGCGACGGGCCATTTCCGCACCGGTGATCTGCAATTGCCGGTCCAGGATCAGGCGCACGCCACTAAGCAGGCCGGTTTCCAGATCGGCTTGCAGTTCGGCCTGATCGGCCAGAAGGATGGTGCCGTCGGGATCGATGATGGTGATCGGACCGGAGACGAAAATCCGATCCTTGGCCCGGTCATAGCGCAGGCTGTCGGCGCGCAACTGGGTGTCGCCGTGGAAGATCTCGACGTTGCCGGTGGCCACCAGCACATCCTCGCCTTCGATCCGCACCAGGTCGGCGGCCAGCGCGGTCAGTACCGGGGCCTCCGCTGCGTCCTGCTGCGCCCAGGCAGGCGCGGCCAGCACCAGACCGGTCAGGGTCACGACCAGCAGGGTCAGCAGGGCAGGTAGAAGGGGGCGTCGCGACACGATGCTCAACCGTCCTCGAAATGCAGCAATGTGGCCAGCGCCATGCAGATGGCGGCGGCGGGTGGGGCCCAGATGGCCACCATTACCGGCAACTGTCCACTGTCGCCCATGACCTGCGCCAGATTGCCGACGAAATGGACCCCGAAGCCACACAGCACCGCGGCCAGGACCATCAGCCCGGTGCGACCGAAACGCGTGTGGCGCAAGGTGAACATGGCCCCCACCAGAACCATCGCCAGAAAGCTGATCGGTTTGGACAGTTCCGCCTGGAACCACACCCGGTGCGACCGTGCCGAGAACCCGGCGGAGTCCAGCCGGGCGATGAATTCGGGCAATTCCCAGATCGGGATCGCCGAGGGGGTGCCGAAGCTGTCGCGGATCTGGTTGCGGGTCAGATCGGTAGGCACCGTGGTCGCCTGGATGATCTGGGCCCTGGCCTCGGGATTGCCCTCGGTGTCGAAATCCCAGCGCTTGGCCTGCATCAGCACCCACGCGCCATTGCCCAGTTCCGCCGAGGCCGCGTCGATCCGGTACAGCGGCCGATCCTCGCCGTCGAAGCTGAAGAAGGACACGCCAAACAGCTTGGTGCCGTCCATGTTGGCGCTTTCGGCATGGATGGCGACCTGTTCGCCGGGGCGGCCCTGGCGCAGCCACAGGCCTTCGCGGCTGACCGAGACGACCCGTTCCGAGCCGCGGATGCGGTTCTCGGTTTCGTTGTATTCCTTTGAAATCGTGGCCACCACCGGGTTGCCGATGGCCACCACCACGCAGCCCAGCAGCATCGCCGCCAGTGCCGGGGCCACAAGGCTGCGGATCGCCGAGCGCCCGGTGGCGCGGGTGATGACCAGTTCCGACGTGCGCGCCAGCGAGATGAACATGGTCACAGCCGTCAGCAGCACGATCAGCGACAGGATCTGGTACAGCACCTCGGGCAGATGCAGCAGCGCCATATAGGCCAGCATCCCGAAACTGACCTCGCCGGTGTCGAAGCGGCGGATATGCTCCAGCAGTTCCACCAGCCACATGAACAGGGTGAACCCGCCCAGGATCACCGCGAAGGTGGTCAGGAACTTGCGGGCGAAATACAGGTGCAGGATCATGCGCGCCCCCGCCGTCGCAGCCGTGCGCCCAGGGTGCTGTCGGCCACTGCCAGCAGCAGCAGGCACAGCGCCGCCGCCATCAGGCAGGGCACATAGACCAGCGGCCATTTCGACGGATCGGTCTTGGCCACGTCGATGGCGGCATTGTCCACCAGCTTGACCAGCACCACCAGCACGATGGCAAAGGCCACCTGCCGCCACAGGCCGAAGCGGCTGAAGCCGCCCAGCATCAGGGCCGCGAAGCCCACCACGGCGGCGGTGGCCGACAGCAGCGCCTGGGTGATCCGCAGATGCGCCTCGCGTTGCAGGTAGGCGGCGCTGCGGCGGGTCCGTTCCTCGATCTCGGGGGTGGGGTTCAGCAGGGTCAGGGTCGACAGTTGCCGCTGATCCAGCCGCCGCTGCGCAGGGGTGGTGGCCAGATCGCCGATGGCGACGGTGAAATCGTCGAACACCGTGGTGGCCAGCCGTCCGGTGCTGTGGGTCAGGGTCTGGGCCATGCCGTCGAACATTACCAGCCGTGGTCCGTCTTCGTGCCGGACCAGCAGGGCCTGATGAGCGCTGTAGGTGGTCTCGCGCACCGGCTCGCGGCGATCGGTGACCAGCAGCCCCTCCAGCGTGCCATCCTGCGAGATGTCGCGGACATAGACGGTGACGCCGCGTGTCGGGCTCTGGAAGGTGCCGGGCACCAGCAGCCTCGACGAGATCGCATCGGCCAACTGGGCCTCCAGACGGTTCAGCTCGCGGGCGGCGGCGGGCACCACCAGATGCGCCAGCAGGGACATCAGCAGCAGCACGATCACCCCGAACATCGCAAACGGCCGCACCAGCCGGAAGGCGGAATAGCCGGTCGCCTGCACCACCACCAACTCGCTGTCCGCATGCAGACGGTTGGTGGTATAGGCGGCGGCCACGAAGCCCGCCACCGGCAGCACGATCAGCATGATGCCGGGCACGCTGAGCAGCGTCAGTTGCAGCACAAGCCCGCCGCCCTGGCCTTCGGCCAGATAGCGGTCCAGCAGGATCACCGCGCGGTTGACCCAATAGATCCCGACCAGCACCAGTGCAAAGAAGCCGAAGACCCGCATCAGCTGGGACAGGATATACCGGTCGAAACGCCCCACTCACCACCCTTTCCGTGTTCGTGACCCCGGTCTTAACCGATCCCGCCGCAATGGAAAACTGGTCTCTGGCCATCGCGGCGCGGCACGATTACTGAAAAGGGGCAGACAACGCTGGAGATTGCCCCATGACCACCCCCGTCGCCATCCGGTTCGAAGAGCTTGATCTGGACAGGATCGCCCAGGCCGAAGGCCGTGTCGTCGTTCTGGTGGGCGCCGAGGCCAAACTGGATCCGGCCGCGCGCCGGGTCAACAAGCTGACCCGCGGGGCCTTGCTGCGCGCGGTGGAAAGTGCGGGCTTTGCCGATCTGAAGGCCGGGCAGGCGTTGGAGATGGGCTTTCCCGCCAATATGGCCGCCACGGCGGTGCAGGTGATCAAGCTGGACCGCAAGGCCGATGCGCTGTCGGTGCGCAAGGCCGGGGCCACCATTGCCGGGGCCAAGGATGGCAAGCCGCTGCTGGTGCTGGCCGGCGCTCATCCGCGCGCCGCAGATCTGTCCTTCGGGCTGGCGCTGCGCACCTATGCCTTCACCGATCACAAGTCCGAGGCCGCGCCGGTCGAAGGCGGGGTTTCGGTGATGGTCACACGCCCCGAGGCTGTGGCCGCCGCCGCCCGCGACATGGCCGCCCGCGCCGAGGGCGTGTTCTTCACCCGCGACCTGATCAACGCGCCCGCCAACATCCTGACCACCGACGATTTCGCCGCCCGCCTTGCCGCCATGCAGGAGATCGGGCTGGACGTGGAGATTCTGGAAGAACCCGAGCTGGAAAAGCTGGGGATGCGCACCCTGCTGGCGGTGGGGCAGGGCTCGGAAAGCCCGTCCAAGGTGGTGGTGATGCGCTGGAACGGCGGTGCCGAGGGCGAACCGCCGCTGGCGCTGGTCGGCAAAGGCGTGGTCTTCGACACCGGCGGCATCAGCATCAAGCCTGCCGGCGGTATGGAAGAGATGACCGCCGACATGGGCGGCGCGGGCGTCGTGGCGGGTGTGATGCGCACCCTGGCCCTGCGCAAGGCGCGCGCCAATGTGGTGGGTCTGGTCGGGCTGGTCGAGAACATGCCCGACGGCAAGGCCATCCGTCCCGGCGATGTCATCACCTCGATGAAGGGCGACACGGTCGAAGTCATCAACACCGATGCCGAGGGGCGGCTCGTTCTGGCCGATGTGCTGTGGTACGCGCAGCAGCGGTTCGAGCCGCGCGGCGTGATTGATCTGGCCACCCTGACCGGGGCGGTCATCATCGGGCTGGGCCATGCCAGGGCTGGGGTGTTTGCCAATGACGACGCGCTGGCGGGCGCCTTCCTGAAAGCCGCCGAGGCCGAGGGCGAGGGCGCCTGGCGGATGCCGCTGGACCCGGCCTATGACAAGCAGCTGAAATCCCAGATCGCCGACATGAAGAACGTCGGCGGCCGTCCGGCGGGATCGATCACCGCCGCGCAGTTCCTGCAACGGTTCATCAAGGACGGCACGCCTTGGGTGCATCTGGACATTGCCGGGGTCGCACGCACCCCCGAGGCCACCGCCTTTGCCCCCAAGGGTGCCAGCGGCTGGGGCGTTCTGGCGCTGGACCGGCTGGTGCAGGACATGCTGGAAGACTGATGGGCGTCGTGCGCTTCTACCACCTGACCAAAAGCCCGGTCGAAAACGCGCTGGCCCGTCTGCTGGAACGCGCCATCGGCGCCGGGCTGCGGGTCGAGGTGCGCGGGCGCAGCGCCGAAAAGCTCGACTGGCTGGATCAGAAGCTCTGGCTGGGAGATGAGGCCGCCTTTCTGCCGCATGGCATCGCGGGCGGGCCGCAGGACGATCTGCAACCGGTGCTGCTGACCCTGTCCGAAACCCTATCGCCCACCACCCGCTGCCTGATGAGCATCGAGGGCGCCCCGGTAGGGGAGGGGGAGGCCGCCGTGCTGGATCGGGCGTTTATCCTGTTCGATGGCGGCGATGCCGATGCGCTTGGCCATGCTCGTGGACAATGGAAGGCGCTGACCGCCGCCGGGGCCGAGGCCGAATACTGGAGCGAGGAAAGCGGCCGCTGGGAACGCAAGCGCTGAGCGCGCGGGCAGGGGGCCGTCAGCGGGTCAGCACCATGCGGTCGCCGTTGATGGTGATCTGCTCGAACCGCGACAGATAGGACATGCCCAGAAGCGAGCCCGGCATCTCGCCCCGGCTGACCTGTGCGGGCACCTTGGTTTCCACCTGTCCGGCCAATTCGACCCGGTCCAGCCAGACCCGCGCGGTTTCGATCTGGCCGTTGGCGGTGCGGGCGCGCCCCAGGAAGGCCAGCTTGCCGGTGTCGATCCCGACCTTCTCGGCATCCTCAAGGCTCAGCACGATCTCGGTGGCGCCGGTGTCCACCAGGAAGTTGACCGGCGCGCCGTTGATCTTCAGCGCCATGTGGAAATGCCCGTCGCGTAGCCGGTTCAGGGTGATGGTCTCGCCCTCGGCCTGTACGCTTTGCTGCAGGGCGCTGCCCTGCCGGATGTCCTGCCACAGCCCGGCCCCCACGGCGATGCCCAGAAAAATCAGCCCCCAAAGCACCGCGTGCCGGGTCATCTGTCCCAGGTTGCGCCGGTTCGCCACCAGCACATAGCTGCCCACCAGCAACCCCAGAAGAATGAGATAGATCAGCGATCCGATCTGGTCAGAACCCATATGCGCCTCCAAGCCTGCCTTTTCAGATAGGTACTGCCGGGGCCGAAGTCACGTCAGGCTCAGCACCCCGAGGTCGCGCAGCCCGTCCAGCACGAATTGCACCGCCAGTGCGGCCAGCAGCATCCCCAGCAGGCGGGTGACCACCAGAATGCCGGTGCGGCCCAGGATATGCTCGATCACACCCGAGATCAGGAACAGCAGCAGCACCAGCCCGATGACGGCGGCCAGCACCAGATGAACCTCGAGAATGCCCAGCCAGCCCGGTGTGCCGCTGCCGGTCAGCAGGACCATCGCCGCCATCGAGCCGGGCCCGGCAATCAGCGGCGTGGCCAGCGGAAACACCGACGGATCGTGATCGGCATCGGTGGTGCGTCCCTCGCGACGTTCGGTCCGGCGTTCGAACAGCATGTCCACGGCAATCAGGAACAGCATCAGCCCGCCCGAGATCCGGAAGGCGGCCAGTGAAATGCCCAGCCCTTCCAGCACCGCGTTGCCGAACAGGCCGAAGATCGTCAGCACCACGAAGGCGATGGCGCAGGCGCGGAAAGCGATGCTGCGGCGGCGCGCCTTGTCCATGCCACTGGTCAGCGCCAGAAACAGGGGCGACATGCCGATCGGGTCGATGACCAGAAACAGCGTCACGAAAGTACTGAGCGCAAAGGCAAGATCCATCCGGTCCTCCGGCGTTGTGGCAAGGCTGGGCGCGCCGGGTCAGCCTCCGGCCTTTTCCAGTTTGTCCTGTGCATCCAGCCACAGGCTTTCGGCGCGGTCCAGCGCCTCCATCACCTCGGCGTATTTCTTTTGCCAGACCTCGGCTTCGTTGATGCGCGGCGCGTCGTACAGTTCCGGGTCGGCCAGCTTGCCGGCCAGCCGGTCACGCATCGCGTTCAGCTTGCCCAGACGCTCCTCGCATTTGCGGACCTCGGCCCGCAACGCAAGGATGCGGTCGCGCGACGGTTTCTTCGGCGCCGGTTTCGCTGCCGCAGCGGCCCTGGCCCTGGACTCGGGCTTGGGTTCGCCCGCCAGCAGCATCTTGCGATAGGCTTCCAGGTCGTCCTCATAGGGCGTCACGCGGCCATCCTTGACCAGCCACAGGCGATCGGCCACCAGACTGAGCAGATGCATGTCATGGCTGACAAGGATCACCGCGCCGGAATAGGCGGCCAGCGCTTCGACCAGCGCCTCGCGGCTTTCCATGTCCAGGTGGTTGGTCGGTTCGTCGAGGATCAGCATATGCGGCGCATCCAGCGTCGCCAGCAGCAGCGATAGCCGCGCCTTCTGACCGCCCGACAGCCGGGCGACCGCCGTGTCGGCCTGATCCGCGCCCAGCCCGAACCCCGCCAGTTGTGCCCGCAGCTTCGCCGGCGGGCTGCCGGGACGCTCGCGGCGCAGGTGGTCCAGCGGGGTTTCGTCGATCTCCAGCTCGTCCAGCTGGTGTTGCGCGAAATAGCCGATGCGCAGCTTCGACGCCCGCACGATGCGCCCCGACATGGCCGGCAGGCGGTCCGACAGCAGCTTGGCCAGCGTCGACTTGCCCTGACCGTTCTTGCCCAGCAGCGCGATGCGATCATCCTGGTCGATGCGCAGCGACAGTTTGCGCAGCACCGGTGTGTCGCCATAGCCGACCTCGGTGCCTTCCATGTTGATGATCGGCGGCGACAGTTCTTCGGGGGCGGGGAAGGAGAACGCCCGGCTTTTGGCTTCCTCGGGCGAGGCGATGGGCGTCATCTTCTCCAGCATCTTGACCCGGCTTTGCGCCTGTTTGGCCTTGCTGGCCTTGGCCTTGAAGCGATCCACGAAGGCTTGCAGATGGGCGCGCCGTGCGTCCTGTTTCTTGGATTGGGCCGCCAGCACCGCGCGCTGTTCGGCGCGCTGGCGCACGAACTGGTCATAGGGACCCTGGTAGAAGGTCAGCTTGCGGTTTTCCAGGTGCAGGATCGCGCCCACGGCCCGGTTCAGCAGCCCGCGGTCGTGGCTGATGATGATGACCGAATGGGGATAACGCGCCAGATAGCTTTCCAGCCAGACCGCGCCTTCCAGGTCCAGATAGTTGGTCGGTTCGTCCAGCAGCAACAGGTCGGGTTGGGAGAACAGCACCGCCGCCAGCGCCACCCGCATCCGCCAGCCGCCCGAAAAGGCCGAACACGGCATCCGCTGTTCGGCATCGTCAAAGCCCAACCCCTTGAGGATGGCCGAGGCGCGGCCTTCGGCTGACCAGGCGTCGATATCGGCCAGCCGGGTCTGGATGTCGGCGATGCGGGTCGGATCGCTGGCGGTCTCGGCCTCGGCCAGCAGGGCGGCGCGCTCGGTATCGGCGGCCAGCACCGTGTCCAGCAGCGAGGTTTCGGAAGACGGCACCTCTTGGGCGACGCCGCCGATGCGGGCGCGCTCGGGCAGGCTGATGCGCCCGCCTTCCAGCACCAGTTCGCCGCGGATCAGTCGGAACAGCGTGGTCTTGCCGGTGCCGTTCCGGCCGACAAGGCCAACCTTGTGGCCAGTGGGTATGACGGCGCTGGCCCCTTCAAGCAGGGGACGGCCTTCGACGGAATACGAGATATCTTCGATGCGCAACATGAGGGGCGGTTATCACCCCGGACGGCGCGGCAAAAGGGGGGATCAGCCCCAATCCTCGGTTCCGGGCACATGGCGCACCTCGCCCAGGGCATGAGCGACGAAGCCGGGGATGCGGCCGGGCAGGATCTCGGCCTCGGACCACAGCGCGGTCAGCGGTGCCAGATCGAAACGATGATCCGCCAGCACCGGCACCAGTTGGCCGCGATCCAGCGCCGGGGCCAGCGCCCATTCCGGCCCGAACAGCACGCCTTCGCCGCTGCAAGCGGCCTCGACCGCCGTGGACAGGGCACCCAGGCTGAGCGCGCCGTTGCGGCGGACCGAATGGCGGCGCCCGTCACGCCCGGTCAGGCGCAGCTGCGCGGTCATCTCGCTGCGGTGGCGGAACACATGCTGGTGGCCCGCCAGATCGGCGGCCTCGCGCGGGGTGCCGTGGCGCGACAGATAGCCGGGGGCGGCGACCAGCATTTGCCGACATTGGGCCAGTTTCTGTCGCCCCAGCCCCAGCCGCCGCGCCACCGGATCGCAGGTCAGCACCAGATCGGCGCCGGTCTGGTCCGGGGCCGGTGTCGGATCGCCCAGCACCAGGTCGATCTCAAGCCCCGGATGCCGGGCGCGGAACGACAGCAGCCAGGCCGCCACATGGGCACGGCCGAAATCGGCCGGCGCCGCCACCCGCAACAGCCCCTTCAGGCGCTCGGGCTGCCGGGCGATGCCGGCTTCCAGCATGTCGATCTGGGCCAGCAGGCGGCGCAGCGCCTCGTAATACTGCCGGCCGGCCTCGGTCGGTTCGGTCGCCCCGGTGCCGCGTTCCAGCAGGCGCACGCCCAGCCGGGTTTCCAGCCGTGTCAGCCGCCGCGAGACCGAAGAAGCCTCCAGATCCGCCTCCCGCGCAACTGCGCGCAGGGAGCCAAGTTCGATGACCCTCAGAAACAGGCGTTGATCGAGATATCCGCGGGTCATTCTGCCAAACTGTTGCAATTTAAACAACAAACTGCGTCTGACTGCATGATTTTGCAAGAAAATATGCAACACTCGGCGGTTCCGGCGGACTCTGGCCCAAACTCTGCTCCGGCCCGGAATCCGACCGCACAATGAAAGCCCGCCGTCGCCATCACAACAGGTGACTTTTCAACCGCCCGCGCGCGTGTTAGCAGACGCGCGATTTCGTCCGGACACGGCGTCCGGCACGATCCAATCTTCTGAAGGATTTTCCAACATGGCGACCGAACGCACCCTGTCGATCATCAAACCCGATGCCACCAAGCGCAACCTGACCGGCAAGATCAACGCCAAGTTCGAAGACGCGGGCCTGCGCATCGTCGCGCAGAAGCGCATTCACCTGACCAAGGCGCAGGCCGGCCAGTTCTATTCGGTACACGCCGAACGCCCGTTCTATGACGAACTGTGCGAGTTCATGGCCTCCGAGCCGGTGGTCGTGCAGGTGCTGGAAGGGGAAAGCGCCATTGCCAAGAACCGCGAAGTCATGGGCGCCACCAACCCCGCCGATGCCGCCCCCGGCACCATCCGCGCCGAATTCGCGGAATCGGTCGGCGAGAACTCGGTCCACGGTTCCGACGCGCCGGAAACCGCGGCCGAGGAAATCGCCTATTTCTTCTCGGGTCTTGAACTGGTCGGCTGATCGGTCCGCCTGATCACCCCGATTTCGGCAAGGGCCGCGTCCATCCGGGCGTGGCCCTTTTGCTGTGCGGGGGGCGCGCTGGCCGCCGCTTTCAAGGCGTCGAATCGCGCGCGCAGGGCGGTTTTCTCGGCGCCCTGGCAATCGTTCCACGGGCGGCCCTGCAGGCCCATCACCATGGCATAATAGGCAATGAAATGGGGGCGGTGGCCCTGGGCCAGCAGACGGCCATAGGCGGCGTCTGGGCCCAGTTCATGCAGGTCCTCGGCGGACTGGATGCCCACCTTGGCAAAAGCCTCGGCCATGGCCGGACCAAGATTGCGGATCTGGTCAATCGGGGTGGGCATGAGCGCGTCCTTTTACGCAGGGCATAGCCCGGACGCGCCCACAAGGGAAAGGGTCAGATCATGGCCCAGTCGGTGAAGACAAAACCGGGGCGCCGGCTTTCCTGGCCGGGTTTCTGCGCAGGGGTCGGGCGGGTCGGCGCGGCTGTCTTTTTCATGTCGTGTCCTTTCGATCACTCACGGTCACTGAAGCCTCAACGCCGACGACGCGGGGATGTTCCCCGGCCTCGGGTCAGGCCGCGCCTGAGATAAGCAGAGCAGACGCCACTCCAAGGGGCACGGGGCGAAAAAGGTTCAGATTGACGCCCAGTCACGAAATTGAACCGGCGGGTTTTGCACGGGCGCAGAGGGTGCCTGCGAAGTTGTCGGTCGTTGCGGGTCAGGCTGTGTGACGGGCGTTGGCATTGGAACCTTCCTTGATCCTTTTGTCCCATTCAATAATTACAGAGTAATATAATTACAAAATCAATGTCAATTTAGACTAATGGTTACCGTTAAGATTTCCAGTCGGGAAAGCCTCACTGTCATCCAACGGCAACAGGTTGCGCCAAGGCACTGACATCTATGTGTTTTCAGAGGGGGTGTCGAGCGGAGCGTGGCGGTGGACCAGGGAGGAGCAATGGGACATGCCACCTCCGCTTGACAGGACCAGTCTGCCAGATTCGGGGGCGTGCACACAACGCGCTTGCAGCATTGTTCGGGGTCGGCGCGTTCACAATGCCGTAAAACGGGCGTGCACATGCCCATATGATGAAGTTTCAGGCGGTGCCGGTGCCGGGATTTGGCCCGCCCTGAACGTCGGGGCAAGAACGGAAAGACCCGGCGCGATGGCCGGGTCCGGTCTGTGAGCCCTGGTCCGTGGTCCTACAGGTTTTCCGGCTGCGCCATGCCCAGAACGTGGAAGCCGCCATCAACGCGGACGATCTCGCCGGTGGTGCAGGCGCCGTAATCCGACGCCAGGTAGACCGCGGTGCCGCCCACGGCCTCCAGCGTTGCGTTGCCGCGCAGCGGCGCGTTCATCTCGGTGTTGCGATAGGTCTTGCGTGCCCCGCCGATGGCGGCGCCGGCCAGGGTTTTCATCGGGCCGGGCGACACCGCGTTGACGCGAATCCCGTCCGGGCCCAGGTCATTGGCCAGATAGCGCACCGAGCTTTCCAGCGCCGCCTTGGCCACGCCCATCACGTTGTAGAACGGCGTCACCCGGTTCGACCCCTGGTAGGTCAGGGTCAGGATGGTGCCGCCGTCGGTCATCATCGGCTTGGCGCGCCGCGCCAGTTCGATCAGCGAATAGCACGAGATGTTCAGGGAGTTCAGGAAGTTGGCACGCGAGGTGTCGGAAAACCGGCCGTTCAACTCGGCCTTGTCCGAAAACGCCACCGCATGAACCAGGAAATCCAGCCGATCCCAGCGCGCCGACAACTGCTCGAAACAGCGATCCATCGACGCGTCGTCGGTCACATCCACATCGACCAGAAAGTCGGATCCCACCGACTCGGCCAGCGGCGCCACGCGTTTTCCAAAGGCCTCGCCCTGATAGGTGAAAGCCAGTTCCGCGCCCTCGGCGGCCATGGCCCGGGCAATGCCCCAGGCGATGGAACGTTCGTTGGCAACCCCCAGGATGAGGCCGCGCTTTCCGGTCATCAGATCCGCCATGATCGCGTTACCCGTGATATTTGCTCATGATGAGAGTTGCGTTGGTGCCACCGAAACCGAAGCTGTTGGACAGAACCGTGTCCAGGTCGACGTTGTCGCGCCGCTCGGTCACGATCTCTTCGGGTTTCAGGGCAGGGTCCAGTTCGGTCACATTGGCCGAGGCTGCGATGAAGTTGTTCTCCATCATGATCAGGCTGTAGATCGCCTCATGCACGCCGGTCGCGCCCAGCGAATGGCCGGTCAGCGACTTGGTCGAGGCGATGGGCGGGGTGTTGCCTTCGCCAAAGACCCGGCGCACCGCTTCCACCTCGGTCACATCGCCCGCGGGGGTCGAGGTGCCATGGGCGTTGATGTAGTCGATCTTGCGATCGCCGACGGTGGCCAGCGCCTGCCGCATCGACCGTTCGCCGCCCTCGCCGGACGGGGCCACCATGTCGTGGCCATCCGAGGTGGCGCCATAGCCGGTGATCTCGGCATAGATCTTGGCGCCGCGCGCCTTGGCGTGCTCCAGTTCTTCCAGAACCACCATGCCGCCGCCGCCGCCGATGACGAAGCCGTCGCGGGTGGCATCGAAGGGGCGCGAGGCGGTTTCGGGGGTGTCATTGTACTTCGACGACATGGCGCCCATGGCGTCGAACAGGCACGACAGGGTCCAGTCGACTTCCTCGCCGCCGCCGGCAAAGACCACGTCCTGCTTGCCCATCTGGATCAGCTCTGCACCGTTGCCGATGCAATGGGCCGAGGTCGAGCAGGCCGAGGTGATGGAATAGTTCACGCCCTTGATCTTGAACGGCGTCGCCAGGCACGCCGACACGGTGGACGACATGCAGCGGGTGACCATGAACGGCCCCATCCGCTTGGGCGCGCCCTTTTCGATCACGGTCTTGTGGGCCGAGAAGAAGTTCGACGTGGAGGGCCCGCCAGACCCGGCCACCAGGCCGGCGCGCTCGTTGCTGACCTGTTCGTCGGTCAGGCCGCTGTCGGCGATGGCCTGCTGCATCGCCAGAAAGGCATAGGCGGCGGTCGGCCCCATGAAGCGCAGCTGGCGCTTGTCGATGGCTTCGGTCAGGTCGATCTGCGGGATGCCCGCAACCTGGCTGCGGAACCCGTGTTCGGCATAGACCTCTTCTTTGCGGATGCCGGATTTGCCGTGGTACAGGCTGTCCTTGACCTCTTCCACGGTGTTGCCGATGGGCGAGATGATCCCGATCCCGGTGATGACGACGCGGCGCATGGCGGTCTCCTTGTGGTCGGTTGTGGGCGGGTGGCTCAGCCTTCGGCGGCGGCCAGGCCCACTTTCATGTTGGTGACGGCACAGACCAGTTCACCATCGGCCAGAACCCGGCCATCCGCCACACCCATTTTCAGGCGGCGGTCGATGACGCGGGTGAAATCCACCTCATAGGTGACCAGCGTGCGATCGGGACGGATCATGCCCGACAGTTTCACCTCTCCGGCCCCCAGGGCAAAGCCCTGGCCCTGCCAGCCGCGCCAGCCCAGGTTGAAGCCGGTCAACTGCCACAGCCCGTCCAGCATCAGGCAGCCGGGCATCACCGGGTTGCCGGGGAAATGGCAGGGGAAGAACCACAGGTCGTCGGTGATATCCAGCTCGGCGCGGATATGGCCCTTGCCGTGTTCGCCCCGGCCCGCGGACACATCGGTGATGCGGTCCATCATCAACATCGGGGGTTCAGGCAGTTGCGCGTTGCCGGGGCCGAAAAGCTCTCCCCGCGCGCAGGCGATCAGCGCATCCTTGTCAAACGTGGTCGGATAGTCGGCCATGGAAGCCTGCCCCTTCGTCGTTTTTATCGGTTGGTTCCCATTAGCATCTGCTTTCGCCGGGATTCAAGGGCGGCGCGACGGAGCGCCGGCCCCCGCAGGTTTGCGATTTCAATTGAAAATAACTCGCAACGCCCTTTATAAAGGCAGTGATGACACAGACGCCATTTCCCTCGACCACATCCCCGGCTGCACGGGCTTCCGACTGGCTCAAGACCGCCGGGCTGCGCCCGACGCGGCAGCGCCTGATCCTGGCCGACCTTCTGGTCGGCGACGGGCAGGACCGCCATGTGTCCGCCGAAAGCCTGTTTGCCGAGGTTCTGGGCCGGGGCGAGCGTGTGGCGCTGGCCACGGTCTACAACACCCTGCGCGCCTTTTGCGAGGCCGGGCTGCTTCAGGAAATCACCGTCGATGGCTCGAAAAGCTACTTCGACACGCGCACCGACGATCACCCGCATTTCTACTGGGAAGACACCGCCGAACTGACGGATGCCCCCAGCGGAGAGCTGGAGATCACGCGCCTGCCCACGCTGCCCGAAGGGGCGCGTATCGCCAAGGTGGATGTGGTCATCCGTCTGCGGCGCGGCTGACCTTCCCCCCGGTTCTTCGATGATCCATCGCGCGGGGCCGAGCCGCTGATGATGTCCGGCCTTCTGGATGAAATGGTGACGCTGCTGGCGGCGGGGCTGGCGATCACGCTGGGCACCAATCTGGACAATATTGTCGTGCTGACCGCACTTGCCGGCACGCTGGCCGATGGCGCGCGGCAGGGGCGGCGGGCATTGTGGATTGCCGCGGCGCTGGTTCTGGCCGCGGCCTGGGTCCTGTCGCTGCTGGCCGCAGGTCTTCCGGCGCATCATTCCCGCTGGATGGGGCTGGTGCCGCTGGGGCTGGGGCTGTTTGCCGGATGGCGCGCGCTGCGTGGCGGCGCGTCCGCAGACGAGGCGCCGGTTGCGGCGGGCGGCTCCATGGTGGCGCTGTTGCTGGTCAACAGCACCGATACGCTGGCCACGCTGACGCCGCTGCTGGCCGAAACCGCCAGCCCGCTGCGGCTGGCCATCGTCGTGGGCATGGCCATGGGCACGGCGGTTCTGGCGGCGGTGTTGGGCCGGGTTCTGGGCCACGATCGGCTGCGCGCGGCGCTGGAACGGCATGGCGCCTGGCTGGCGCCGCTCATCATGATCTGCGTAGGCCTGTATATCCTTGCCGACACCGGCACCGACCTGGTCTGACCCGCCGGTCATTGCGTCGCAGGCCGGCTTTCGCTACACCGCGCCAATCCCGCATCCCCGCCAAAGGCCCGCATCCCATGTCCGACCCCCGGAAGCTTTTCATCAAGACCTACGGCTGTCAGATGAACGTCTATGACAGCGAGCGTATGGCCGAGGCCCTTGGCCCCTCGGGTTATGTCACCACCGACACGCCCGACGATGCGGACATGATCCTGCTCAACACCTGCCACATCCGCGAAAAGGCCGCCGAGAAGGTCTATTCCGAACTGGGCCGGCTGAAGGCGCTCAAGGTCGACAACCCGGATCTGAAGATCGGCGTCGCCGGGTGCGTCGCCCAGGCCGAGGGGGCCGAGATCCTGCGCCGTCAGCCCTCGGTTGATCTGGTGGTCGGCCCGCAAAGCTATCACCGCCTGCCGGATCTGGAAGCCCGCGCCCGCAAGGGCGAGGCGGCGCTGGACACCGATTTCCCCGAGGAAGACAAGTTCGACAAGCTGGCGGACCGCCCCAAGGCCAAGCGCGGAGCGACCGCCTTCCTGACCGTGCAGGAAGGCTGCGACAAGTTCTGTGCCTTCTGCGTGGTGCCCTATACGCGCGGCGCCGAGGTGTCCCGCCCGGCATCCCGCCTGATCGCCGAGGCCGAGGATCTGGTGGCGCGCGGCGTGGCCGAGATCACCCTGCTGGGCCAGAACGTCAACGCCTACCACGGGCCGGGGCCGGATGGCGGCGAATGGGGGCTGGCCCGGCTGATCCGCCGCCTGGCCGAGATCGACGGGCTGGAGCGTATCCGCTTCACCACCTCGCATCCCAACGACATGGAAGACGACCTGATCGCCGCCCATGGCGATTGCCCCAAGCTGATGCCCTATCTGCATCTGCCGGTGCAGTCCGGCTCGGACCGCATCCTGAAGGCGATGAACCGCAAGCATACGGCGGCGGACTATATCGCGCTGATCGACCGCATCCGCGCCGCGCGTCCCGATCTGCTGCTGTCGGGCGATTTCATCGTCGGCTTCCCCGGCGAGACCGATCAGGACTTCGAGGACACGATGGATCTGGTCCGCACCGTCGGCTACGGGCAGGCCTATTCGTTCAAGTATTCGCCGCGCCCCGGCACCCCCGCCGCCGAACGCAAGGGGCAGGTGCCCGCCGAGGTCGCCTCGGACCGCCTGCAACGGCTTCAGGCGCTGCTGACCGAGCAGCAGAAAGCCCGGCAGGATGCGATGGTCGGGCAAGTGGTCGGCGTTCTGTTCGAAAAGCCCGGACGTCTGGACGGCCAGCTTGTCGGCAAATCCGACCATCTGCACGCGGTCCATGCGCTGGCCCCGGCGGACCTGATCGGCAAGGTCGCCCGCGTCCGTATCGTCGAAAGCGCGCCGAACTCGCTGAAGGGCGAGTTGATCTGACCGGGCGGCTGGCGCGGGTTTCTGCGCCTGCACTGCCATACGCCGGCCATACCTTTTCCAGACGCTTGCCAACCGGCGGGTTTGCCGCCAATGCTGCGCCCGCATCCGCGCCGCCCGCCGCAGGGGGCTCTGGCGCCGGAGGTGGGGAAAACCATGGCGTTGTCGTGACAAATCGCGCACCGCGCTTGCCTTGCCGCCGGGGAGTTGGCAGGCTGGCCTCAAGCCCCCTGCAAGGAGACGTCTTTGACCACCAGCATGCTGACCCCGCCCACGGAAGGGGCGGAAGTTCCCGAGGTCCAGGTCGAGTTTCAGGACAACCGTCTGCTCATTGATCTTTGCGGCGAATATGATCGCAACCTCACCCAGATCGAAACCGCCCTGGGTGTTCAGATCCTCCGACGTGGCAACCAGCTTGCTCTGTATGGTCCCAAGGACGCGCAGTCGCGCGGGATCGAGGTTCTTGGCGCACTCTATCACCGTCTGGAATCGGGCCGAACCGTCGGCCCCGGCGACATCGACGGCGAATTGCGAATGACCAACACGCCGGTGCCGCCCGAAGAGGGCGACGGCGATCAGCTTGAGATGTTCCGCCGCGAAGAGGTCGAGATCAAGACCCGCAAGAAGACCGTCGAGCCGCGCACAGACGCCCAGAAAGCCTACGTCAAGTCCTTGTTCGACAACGAACTTGCTTTCGGCATCGGCCCGGCGGGCACCGGCAAGACCTATCTGGCCGTGGCGGTGGGCGTGTCGATGTTCATCGGCGGTCATGTGGACCGGATCGTGCTCAGCCGCCCGGCGGTCGAGGCCGGCGAAAAGCTGGGCCATCTGCCCGGCGACATGAAGGACAAGGTCGATCCCTTCATGCAGCCGCTGTATGACGCGCTGAACGATTTTCTGCCCGGCAAGCAGGTCACCAAGCTGATCGAGGAAAAGAAGATCGAGATCGCGCCGCTGGCCTTCATGCGCGGCCGCACCCTGTCCAATGCCTTCGTGGTGCTGGACGAGGCGCAGAACGCCACCACCATGCAGATGAAGATGTTCCTGACCCGTCTGGGCGAAGGGTCGCGCATGGTGGTCACCGGCGACCGCAGCCAGGTCGATCTGCCGCGCGGGGTAAAAAGCGGGCTGCGCGATGCCGAAAGCCTGCTCAGCGGCGTCAAGGGAATCTCGTTCAACTACTTCACCGCCAAGGATGTGGTCCGCCACCCGCTTGTGGCCCGGATCATCGAGGCCTATGACGCTGCGGATGCCAGAAAAACCGGTTGAAACCACCCTCGACGCTGACGGCTGGAGCGCCCTCGATCTCGACGCCCGCGCCAATGCGGCGGTGCGCGCCGTGCTGTCGCATCTGGGCCATGACCCGGCAGGGTTCGAGATCAGCCTGCTGGGTTGCGACGACGCCCGTATCGCCGATCTGAATGCCGAGTTTCGCGGCAAGCCCGCACCCACCAACGTGTTGTCGTGGCCCTCGGACGAACGCGCCGCCGATGTGCCGGGCGGCGCACCGCAACCGCCACAGGGATTGTTTCCCGATGAGCCGATCGAATTGGGCGATGTGGCCATCGCCCTGGAAACCTGCCTGCGCGAGGCCGAAGCCGTCGGCCGCAGTGCCGACGATCACGTCACACACCTTCTCGTGCATGGCATCCTGCATCTTTTGGGGTACGATCATGAAACCGATGCAGATGCAGCCTTGATGGAAGGGCTCGAGACCACGATACTTGCGAAGCTTGGGATCGCAGACCCATATGCCGAGCAGGGTGGATTCCCTGATCAAAACGGATGAGACAATGAACGACGGAGACGGGTCCAGTCCGGAGACGGCCGACTCGCAAGACGACCAAACCAGCCGATGGGGCCTTCTGGGGCGCGTGTTCAGTCGCGCCGACCGGGCCTCGGACCCTCACGTGAAAAACGGCCACGCCATCGACGCAGGCGATCAGAAGGAACGGCCCGGCCTGTCCAACTTGCGGGGCATGCAGATCTCGGATGTGGCGGTGCCCAAAGCCGAGATCACCGCCGTGACGATGGAATGCCCGCTCACCGATCTGGTGGACCTGTTCCGAACCAGCGGCTATTCGCGGCTGCCGGTCTATGACGGCACGCTCGACAGCCCCATTGGCATGGTGCACCTGAAAGACGTGGCGCTGAAGCACGGCTTCGATCACGACAACAACGGGTTTGACCTGCGCGATCTGGTGCGTCCGCTGATCTATGCGCCGCCCTCGATGCCCATCGGCGTGCTGCTGCAGAAAATGCAGACCCAGCGCACCCATATGGCGCTGGTGATCGACGAATACGGCGGCACCGATGGGCTGGTGACGCTGGAGGACCTGATCGAACAGGTCATCGGCGAGATCGAGGACGAGCACGACGAAGAAGAAGTTCAGCCCTGGACCGAAGAGGCGCCGGGCACCTTCGTCGCATTGGCGCGGGCCCCGCTGGACGAGTTCTCGGAGGCCATCGGCGTTGATCTGCACATGCCGGGTGTGGACGAGGATATCGATACCCTGGGCGGCGTCGTTTTCCTGCTCATGGGCCGGGTGCCGGCACGGGGCGAAGTTCTGAAGCATCCCGCCGGGGTCGAGATCGAGGTTGTCGATGCCGACCCGCGCCGGATCAAGCGGTTGCGCATTCGCACACCCAACAGCAAACCGGATGCGGGCTGAGCTTTCGGGCCGCAGGCTCTGGCTGGCACTGACGCTCTGCGGGGCGGCGGCGGCGCTGGGGCAGGCGCCCTTCG
This sequence comes from Meridianimarinicoccus sp. MJW13, assembly GCF_014901205.1. Taxonomy (GTDB): domain Bacteria; phylum Pseudomonadota; class Alphaproteobacteria; order Rhodobacterales; family Rhodobacteraceae; genus Meridianimarinicoccus. The sequence continues at coordinate 128,289 of NZ_JACNMU010000005.1, read as the reverse complement.
GCTGGCCGCTGGTGGCGCTGCTGGTGCTGGCCGTGGGGCTGGGGCTGGCCTTGCCCGCGCCGACCCCGCGCGCCGGGTTCTGGCGCGGTTGGGGACTGGCGTTGGGCTATTTCCTGGCCACCCTGCATTGGATCGTCGAGCCGTTCCTTGTGGACATCGCCCGCCACGGCTGGATGGCGCCCTTCGCGCTGGTGCTGCTGGCCGGCGGCATGGCGTTGTTCTGGGGTGTGGCGATGGCGGCTGCGGTCTGGTTGGGGCGCGGGGCAGGGCTGGGCCTGCGGGTGCTGGCACTGGCCGCCACCCTGCCGCTGGCCGAGATGATCCGCGCGGTGCTGTTCACCGGCTTTCCCTGGGGCATGGTGGCCAGCTTCTGGATCGACACGCCGGTGCGCATGGGCGCGGCCTGGGGCGGGCCCTACGCCCTTGTGGCACTGACTGTTCTGGCCGCAGGCGGCATTGCGGTGCTGCTGTTCGGGCAAGGGGCCGGACGCTGGCGCGGGGCCGCGGGCCCGGTGCTGCTGCTGGCGGTCTGGGTCGGCGGGACGGCCAGCTTGCCCGCTGAGTCACCCGTGGCGCCCGAAGGCCCGGTGGTGCGGGTGGTGCAGCCCAACGCGCCCCAACACCAGAAATGGCAGCCCGACATGATCCCGGTGTTCTGGCGACGCAAGCTGGAGTTGACCGGCCAGCCCGGCACGCTGACCCCGGATGTGGTGGTCTGGCCCGAGGTGACGCTTCCCTACCTCTGGGGCGGCGAGACCGAGGGCAATGCCCAGATCGCCCGCGCGGCAGGTGGGGCGGTGACGCTGGTGGGCGCGCAGCGGTTCGAAGGATCTGAACTGCGCAATGCGGTCGGGGTGCTGGATGGCGATGGCAAGCCTCTTGCGGTTTACGACAAGTTCCATCTGGTGCCCTTTGGCGAGTATTTTCCCGGCGGCGCGCTGGCGGCCCGTCTGGGGCTGGCGGGGCTGGCCACCGACATGCTGGGCGGTTTTACCTCTGGTCCGGGCCCGCAGGTGTTGGACCTGCGCGGGCAGGGGCTGGGCCGGGTGCTGCCGCTGATCTGCTATGAAGCCATCTTCCCGCGCCACGGCTTCGCGCCCGGCCCCCGCGCCGACTGGATCGTGCAACTCACCAATGACGCCTGGTTTGGCGAGTTCGCGGGCCCGCAGCAGCATCTGGCGCAGGCGCGGATGCGGGCAGTGGAACAGGGCGTGCCGCTGGTACGCGCCGCCAACACCGGCATATCGGCGGTGATCGGTCCGGCAGGCCGGATGCTGGCCGAGATTCCGCTGGGGGTGGCCGGGGTGATCGATGTGGCGCTGCCCGCGCCGCTGCCGCCGACGCTCTATTCCCGCACCGGGAACTGGCCGGTGCTGATCGCGGCCCTGGTCCTGATCGCCGGTCTGGGGCTGCGCCGCGTGCGAGGGGCTTGACCTTTCGTTGCCAGCCGCGCACATCCCCGGCCCATGACCGACAGCAATTCTCCCTCCGGCGCCCCGTGGCGCAATTTTTATGGCCGCCGTCGTGGCAAGGGCCTGCGGGATAGCCAGAAAGGCTATCTGAACGAAGACCTCGTGGCGCTTTCGCCGGGCAAGGTGGACTGGGACGCCAACCCCGAACGCGTGCCACTGGATCTGGACGCCATGTTCGGCGGCAAACCGGTCTGGCTGGAGATCGGTTTCGGCGGCGGCGAGCACATGGTGCATCAGGCGGCCCAAAACCCCGATGTCGGCATCATCGGTTGCGAGCCCTATATCAACGGCGTCGCGATGCTGCTGGGCAAGATCCGCCGCGCCGGGGTCGAGAACCTGAAGGTGCATCCGGGCGACGTGCGCGACATGTTCGATGTTCTGCCCGAGGCCAGCATCTCGCGCGCCTTCCTACTGTACCCCGATCCCTGGCCGAAAAAGCGCCACCACCGCCGCCGGTTCGTGACGCCCGAGCATCTGGATCCGCTGGCGCGGGTGCTGAAGCCCGGTGCCATCTTCCGCATCGCCACCGACATTCCCGACTATGTGCGGCAGGCGCTGGAACAACTGATGGCGCGGCCCGATTTCGAATGGCTGGCCGAAGGCCCCGAGGATTGGCGCGCGCCCTGGGACGACTGGATTTCGACCCGCTATGAACAAAAGGCGCTGCGCGAGGGGCGCACGCCGCATTACCTGACCTTCCGCAAGATCTGACCGCAGCGGGACCGCCGTCTGCCCAATCGTTAGCGCCCCCATGGACCTTGCCGCAGCAGGCCGCTAACAGATGGCCGACCCATTCAAGAGGAGCCCCCGATGTCGTCCCATGGACCCGCCGCCCCGATGACCGCGCACCGCGCGGGCCCACTGACCGGAACCGCACATGTCCCGGGTGACAAGTCGATCTCGCATCGGTCGCTGATCCTTGGGGCCATGGCCGTGGGCGAAACCTGCGTGACCGGTCTGCTGGAAGGGCAGGACGTGCTGGACACCGCCAAGGCCATGCGCGCTTTCGGCGCCGATGTGGCCCGCGATGCCGATGGCACCTGGCGGGTGCATGGCGTCGGCGTTGGTGGGTTTTCCGAACCCGAGGATGTGATCGATTGCGGCAACTCCGGCACCGGGGTGCGGCTGATCATGGGCTGCATGGCGACCACGCCGATCTCGGCCACCTTCACCGGCGATGCCTCGCTGCGCAGCCGTCCCATGGGGCGGATCACCGATCCCATCGCCCTTTTCGGGGCACAAAGCCATGGCCGCAAGGGCGGGCGTCTACCGATGACCATCGTCGGGGCTGCCGCCCCGGTGCCGGTGCGCTATGTCACGCCGATGCCTTCGGCACAGGTCAAATCGGCGGTTCTGCTGGCCGGCCTGAATGCGCCGGGCCAGACCGTGGTGATCGAAAAGGAAGCCACCCGCGATCATTCCGAGCGGATGCTGGCGGGGTTCGGGGCGGTGGTGACGACCGAGGACACCGACGAGGGCCGGGTCATCACCCTGACCGGCCAGCCAGAGTTGAAACCGCAGACCATCGTGGTGCCGCGCGATCCCTCCTCGGCGGCCTTCCCGGTCTGTGCGGCGCTGATCACCGAAGGCTCGGACGTGCTGATCCCCAATATCGGGCTGAACCCGACGCGGGCCGGGCTGTTCGCCACCCTGCGCGAGATGGGCGCGGATCTGACCTATGAGAACGAACGCACCGAGGGCGGCGAGCCGGTAGCCGATCTGCGCGCCAGATTCTCGGACAGCATGCAGGGCATCGAGGTGCCGCCCGAGCGCGCCCCGTCGATGATCGATGAATACCCGATCCTGTCGGTGGTGGCGGCGCTGTCCACGGGCAAGACCGTCATGCGCGGGGTAAAGGAACTGCGGGTCAAGGAAAGCGACCGGATCGACGCCATGGCGCGCGGTCTGGAAGCCTGTGGCGTGACCATCGAGGAAGATGAGGACACCTTCATCGTGCACGGCATGGGTGCGGGCGGGGTACCGGGCGGGGCCACGGCGGCCGCGCGGCTGGACCACCGGATTGCCATGTCCTTCCTGTGCCTTGGCATGGCCGCGCAGAAGCCGGTGACGGTGGATGACGCTGGGCCCATCGCAACGTCCTTCCCGATCTTCGTGCCCCTGATGCGGGAGTTGGGCGCGCGGTTGGAGGATGAAGCGGCGCGCTGACGCGCGGATTTCATGCCTCCGGCGGGAGTATTTTCGCCAAGAAGAATGAGCGCCGTCTCGGAAACGCTCCGGGGGAGCGGTTCAGGCGCGAATGGGCGGAGCCTCAGCCGTCTCGGAAACGCTCCGGGGGAGCGGTTCAGGCGCGAATGGGCAGAGCCTCAGCCGACCCCGCGTCCGGTCGTGGGCGCGTTTCTGCCAGCCGTCAGGGCGCCTCGGGGCCCGGAGAGTCATCGTTCCCGCTTTCGAACAATTCGGATTGATCGGTGTCGCCGGTGTCTTGATCAGGCAGGTCCGCGCCCGGCGGCGGGCGGTTGTCGAGCAGGCCGGCGGCGCGCAATTCCTTGAGGCCGGGCAGGTCGCGTGCGCATTCCAGGCTGAAGTGATCGAGGAAGGTTTCCGTGACCACGAAGGTCACCGGCCGGCCCGGGGTCATGCGGCGGCGGCCGAGCCGGATCCATTCCATCTCGAGCAACTGGTCGATGGTGCCGCGGCTGACGCCGACGCCGCGGATTTCCTCGATCTCGGCGCGGGTGACCGGCTGGTGGTAGGCGATGATCGCCAGGGTTTCGATGGCCGCGCGCGACAGCTTGCGGGTTTCCAGCGTCTCGCGGCTCATCAGGAAGGCAAGGTCCGGCGCGGTGCGGAAGGCCCAGGCCTCGCCCAGTTTCAGCAATTGCACCCCCCGGCCTTCGTAGCGTTTTTGCAGATGCACCAAGGCGGTGACCGGGTCGGAGCCATGGGGCAGGCGGCCGTACAACTCCTTCAGGGTTACCGGCGCGGCAGAGGCAAAGAGCACCGCTTCGACCATCCGCTCCTGCTCGCCCATGGGCGGGGCCGTGAACAGGCTGGGGTCGTCCTTCGGGGCGTCCTCGGTCATGGGTCATCCTTTCGGCGGCGCAGGCGGATGGGGGCGAATGTGTCGGACTGGTCCAACTCGACCTGGCCGCGTTTGACCAGCTCCAGCGAGGCGGCAAAGGTGGCGGCCAGTGCCGAGCGGCGTTTCTTGGGATCCTCCAGCCAGCCGTCGGGCAGATAGCTGGACAGATCGGTCCAGTCGCCGGCGAAGGCGACCAGCGGGCGCAGACGGTCCAGCGCCTCTTCCATGGTCAGCACCGGGCCGCGATCCAGCACGAAGGGGCGGAAGTCGTCCTTGGTGCGCAGGCGGGCATAGGCCTGCATCAGGTCCAGCAGCGAGGCGGTGAAGCGGGTACGGCGCAGGCGGGCCACGCTTTCTTCCTCGCCACGGGCAAAGACATCGCGGCCCAGCCGGTCGCGACCCATCAGCTTGGCGGCAGCCTCGCGCATGGCTTCCAGCCGCTGCAACTGGAAGGCCAGATGGGCGGCCATATCCTCGCCCGAGGGGCCGTCGTCCTCGGGGTCGGGGGGCAACAGCAGGCGCGATTTCAGGAAGGCAAGCCAGGCGGCCATGACCAGATAGTCGGCGGCCAGTTCGATGCGCAACTCCTTGGCCTTGTCGACAAAGACCAGGTATTGCTCGGCCAGTGCCAGCACCGAGATCTTGCGCAGGTCCACCTTCTGGGTGCGCGACAGGGTCAGCAGCAGGTCGAGCGGGCCTTCGAACCCATCCACATCGACGATCAGCGCCTCGGAGGCGAGGCGGGCTTCCAGCGGCGTGACGTTGTCGTCCGACGATGTGCCCGTGGGCGTCATGCGGCCGGGTCCAGCAGGGCGGTCATCTGCGCGGTCAGGGCGTCCGCATCGGCCTCCTCGGGGGGGCGGCGCAGGGCCAATGCATCCTCGGCGCGGGTCTGTCCCTTTGCCGAGAGGGTGCCGGAGGCTGCGGCGACCGTCTGCATTTCGGCCATTTCGCCGTTGCAGTGCAGGATGGCGTCGCAGCCGGCGGACAGGGCGGCGGTGCAGCGGTCAGCCAGCGCGCCGCCAAGGGCGCCCATGCAGATGTCGTCGGTCATCAGCAAGCCGTCAAAGCCGATCTCGTCGCGTATCAGGCGGATCAACCGGGGCGACAGGGTGGCGGGCAGGTCGGGATCGATGTTGGGAAACAGCAGATGCGCGGTCATCGCCAGGGGCAGATCCGCCAGTGGCTTGAAGGCCGCGAAATCGGTGGTGGCGAGTGTCGCCTTCGGCGTGTCCACCCGTGGCAGCGCCTTGTGGCTGTCCAGCGTGGCGCGGCCGTGGCCGGGCAGGTGCTTGAGCACCGGCAGCACGCCACCCTGAAGAAAGCCTTCGGCCATGGCGCGGGCATTGGCGGCGACCTGCGCGGCCTCGGTGCCCAGACAGCGGTTGCGCAGGAAGGGATGGGTGTCGTCGGTGGCGACATCGGCAGCGGGCGCACAGTTCACATCGATGCCAACCGCGCGAAGCTCCTGCGCGATGACGCGGGCGCGCAGGGTCAGGCTGGCGGCGGCATGGGGACCGGCCCGGTCCACCTGGTCCAGCGGCGGCAGCCATTGCCGCCAATGCGGCGGCACCATGCGCTGCACGCGTCCGCCTTCCTGGTCGATCAGCACCGGGGCATCGCGGCCCACAGCCGCGCGCAGGTCGGCGGTCAGGGCGCGGACCTGATCGGGGGTGTCGATGTTGCGGGCAAACAGGATGAAGCCCCACGGGTCGGCCTCGCGATAGAACGCCGCCTCGGAGCGGGTCAGGGCAAGCCCCGAACAGCCGAATATCGTTGCCCCCTGGGCCATGATCGCCTCCGTCATTCTGCCCGGCAGGATTGCCTGTTCAGGGCCGGGATGCAATCGCTCAGCGCATCCGCACCGGGATGCATTCGGCGCGTTCGGCCAGAAGGGCGGCGCAGAAGTTGCGGGCGTCGGCCAGGCCGACAAAGCCATAGGCGCGCAGGCGGTAACGGGTGGTACCGGCCAGGGTGACGGGTTCGATCACCCGCGCCTTGGGCGCCAGGAAATCTGAAAACCGCAGGCCCAGGCGATCCCAGGCGGCGGCGGCTTCGGCCTCGGTGTCGTAGTCGCCCAGTTGCACCAACCGGGTGCCCGAGGCGATCAGGATCGGGTCAACTTCGTTGGTGGTGGCGACGGCGGTCAGCAGCAGAGGCGGAGAGGTGTCGGTGGCGGCCCGTGTTGCCACGTCCTGATCGGGGCGCTGCAACGGACGCGGCCCGCCGGGGGTCGGGTCGGCCTGCGGCACGGCCAGACCTTCCAGATCGGGCAGGGGGGCGTCGGCCTCCAGCCCCAGAACCTCGCTCAGCGCGCCTTGTACCGCGTCGCGCATCGAGGCGAGGGGATCGGCGGGCTCGCCGGGGGCCTTGTCCTCGGGTGTGGGGCCAACGGCTTCGGGTGCCAGCACCAGCCGTTCGGCCAGCGGTTCCTCGACATCCTCGGAGGCGATCGCGTTGACCGAGTAGCCCTGATGCGCGGCTTCAAACCCGCCGGGTTCCTCGGGGGACACGCGCGGCGGGCCGTCCATGGCCTGGATCACCGGCACCCGGGTGATGTCGCGGGTGGCCAGGTCGTAGACCCAGTATCCAAGCCCCGCGACCAGCGCGACCGAGGTCGCAGCCCCCAGCCAGCCCACGATTGCCGAAACACCGGGTCCCTGCGGATGCGAGTCCGCCGGCCCCGAACCATAGCTGTCCGAATACGCCATCATTTGCCCCAATATCCTGTCCGGGTCCCGAAAGCCCCGGCCTGTGCCTGCTCGCGACCCGTGGGGCGGCCGTTATCTCAGCGCATTTCCTCCACGGGCGTCACGCCAAGAATACCAAGACCGGTCGAAATAACAACGGCAACCGCCCGAGGCAGCACGATTTTTGCAGCCGTTGCTTGCGGGTCATCCTGCAAGAAGCGCAGCGCCGGGTTGTCGTTGCCGCGGTTCCACAGCGCGTGGAATTCCGAGGCGAGGTCATAGAGGTAGAAGGCGACGCGGTGCGGCTCGCTGCCCGAGGCGGCGATCTCGACCAGGCGCGGCCATTCGGCCAGCTTGCGGATCACGGCCAGTTCCGCCGGATCGGTCAGCACCGAAAGGTCCTGTTGCGCCAGATTGGCGTCGGACACATCCACGCCCATTTCAACCGCCTTGCGCAGCACCGAACAGACGCGGGCATGGGCGTACTGCACGTAGAAAACCGGGTTGTCCTTGGACTGTTCCAGCACCTTGTCGAAGTCGAATTCCAGCGGCGCGTCGTTCTTGCGGGTCAGCATCACGAAACGGGTCACGTCGGCGCCCACCTGATCGACCACGTCGCGCAGGGTCACGAAGGTGCCGGCGCGTTTCGACATTTTCACCGGCTCGCCATTCTGGGTCAGCTTGACCAACTGGATCAACTTGACGTCCAGCGGCACATTGCCATCCGACAGGGCAGACACGGCGGCCTTCATGCGTTTGACATAGCCGCCGTGATCGGCACCAAACACATCAACAAGCGCGTCGAAGCCCCTGGAAACCTTGTCATAATGATAGGCGATATCTGGCGCAAAATAGGTCCAGCTGCCATCGGATTTCTTCACCGGGCGGTCCACGTCATCGCCATGGGCGGTGGATTTGAACAGGGTCTGCTCGCGCGGCTCCCAATCCTCGGGGGTCTTGCCCTTGGGCGGTTCCAGCACGCCTTCGTAGATCAGGCCCTTGGCAGTGAGCGTCGCCAGGGCGGTCTCGATCTTGCCGGTGCCATACAGCGCCTTTTCCGAATAGAAATTGTCCATGGTCACGCCAAGGGCGGCCAGATCGGCGCGGATCAGATCCATCATCGCCTCGGTGGCGAAGCTGCGCACCTCGTCAAGCCAGACCTCCTCGCCCTTGTCGAGGTAAGCATCGCCGACCTTGTCCTTCAGAGCCTGACCCACGGCGATCAGGTAATCGCCGGGATAGGTGCCATCGGGAAAGGCCACCTCCTGACCGAAGGCTTCGAGGTAGCGCAGATAGACCGAGCGGGCGAGTACATCGACCTGAGCGCCACCGTCGTTGATGTAGTATTCGCGGGTCACATCGTAGCCAGCGAAGGCCAGAAGGCTGGCCAATGCATCGCCAAAGACCGCGCCGCGAGTGTGGCCCACATGCATCGGTCCGGTGGGGTTGGCCGAGACATATTCGACGTTCACCCGCTTGCCGGTGCCGAGGGTCGAGCGTCCATAGGCGTCGCCCGCTTCGATGATCCCGGTGACCAGACCTTGCCACTGCCCGGCGGCCAGCCGCAGGTTCAGGAACCCCGGTCCAGCCACTTCGGCGGTGTCGATGCGCGGATCTTCGATCAGCAGGGCGGCCAGAGCATCGGCAATGTCGCGCGGCTTCATCTTCGCCGGTTTTGCCAGCACCATCGCCGCGTTGGTGGCCATGTCCCCATGCGCCGCATCGCGCGGCGGCTCGACCGAGACCGCGCGGCGCTCCAGTCCCTGTGGCAGAACGCCGTCGCGCTCCAGCGCGTCGAGGCTGTCCAGAACAAGGCTGCGGATCTCGTCAAAAAGGTTCATGGCTCTTCTTCCCGTCGTTTGCGCGGGGTTTAGCACGGCTGGCGCGAGGCGCAATCCGTCATTGGCTGGCCGGACCGCCCAGGTACTTCGCGTGGACCTGCCGGGCGAAGCGATCGGTCATCCCGGCGATGTAGTCGGCCACGATGCGGGCCAGCTGGATTTCGGTCTCTGCCTCGGCCACATCCTTGCGCCACTGGCGCGGCATCAGTTCGGGGGTGTTCATCAGCAGCGGGAACAGATCCATCACCACCTGGGTGACCTTCTCGCGGACCTCAACCACCGAAGGCGCGCGATACATGCGGTGGAACAGGAACTGGCGAATCACGGTCAGATCCTTCCAGATCCCGTCCGAGAACACGACCATGGGCCGCCCGGCATCGCGAATGTCCTGTGCGGTGGCGGGGTCCAGTTCGGTCAGGCGGCCACGCGCCTGTGCGATCACATCTTCGACCAGAATGCCGAAGAACCGGCGCAGCGCCTCGTGCCGCCGTCGGTAATAGTTCAGGTCGGAAAACCTGCGATCCACCTCGGCGAAGCAGTCCTTCAGGATCGGCATGTCGGCCAGTTCGTCGGTGGAAAACAGCTCGGCCCGCAGCCCGTCGTGCAGATCGTGGTTGTTATAGGCGATATCGTCCGACAGGGCCGCCACCTGCGCCTCGGCACTAGCATAGGTGTGCAGTTCCAGATCGTGGCGGGCGTTATAGTCGGCCAACGCGTAATGCAACTCGCCGGTGACCGGGCCGTTGTGCTTGGCCAGCCCTTCCAGCGTCTCCCATGTCAGGTTCAGTCCGTCGAATTCGGCATAGTGGCGTTCCAGGCTGGTGACGATGCGCACCGCCTGCGCGTTGTGATCGAAGCCGCCATAGGGCGCCATCAGCACGTTCAGCGCGTCCTCGCCGGTGTGGCCGAAGGGCGGGTGGCCCAGATCATGGGCCAGCGCCACCGCCTCGGTCAGGTCAGTGTCCAGACCCAGCACCCCGGCGATGGTGCGCGCCACCTGTGCGACCTCGATGGAATGGGTCAGCCGCGTGCGAAAGTAATCGCCCTCGTGTTCGACAAAAACCTGCGTCTTGTGCTTGAGCCGCCGGAACGCGCTGGAATGGATGATCCGATCCCGATCCCGCTGGTAGGGCGACCGGAATGTGCTCAGCCCCTCGGGGTAGAGTCGCCCCCGGCTGTGGGCCGGGTCAGAGGCATAGCTTTGGCGCATTTGGGCCCTTCATCTTGTGGCATCCCTTGGGCGTGCATATATTTCCCATCAACCGAAGCAAATCCCCCGTGACGATATGGACCTTTCCTTGCCTCCCAAAGTGACCGACCGGGCGTTTGCGCGTCTGGCCGAGATCAACGAAACCAGCGAGGCGCCCAAGGCGCTGCGGGTGGCCGTCGAAGGCGGCGGCTGCTCGGGCTTTCAGTACGAGATCAAGCTGGATGAACCGGCCGAGGATGACTTGGTGATCGAAAGCAGCGGTCAGCGCGTGGTGGTCGACAGGGTGTCGCTGCCCTTCCTTGAAAACGCCGTGATCGACTTTTCAGAAGAGTTGATCGGCGCCCGCTTCATAATCGAGAACCCGAATGCCACGGCCAGTTGCGGCTGCGGCACCTCGTTCTCCATGTAGCCCAGCGTCTGGCGGGCAGATCCCTCAGATCTGCCGCCCGACGTAGCGTGCGCAACCGGTCAGGGCGGCGTAATCGTCTTCCACAAGATACAGGCTGAAATCCGCCATGAACTCGCGGAACCGGCCCTTGTCGGCGAAAGCCTCGGGCAGGGTGCCTTCGACGAAGAAGGGGCTGACCGCGCGGGCAAGACCGCCGATCAGGTAAATGCCGCCGAAGGGAAGGTGCACCAGCGCCAGATCGCCCAGAACCCGGCCCAGCAATTGGCAGAACAGCCGCATGGTGTCGCAATCGACATCGCGCACTTCCAGCCCCTGCAAGGCTTCGATCAGTTCCACCGTGGTGGCCCAGGCGGCCTCGCCCGCCACATGGGCGTGCACGGCCATCAGCCCGCGCCCGGACAGCGCCTCTTCGACCGAGGCGAATTCATGCACCGCCGCCAGTTCCATCGCCAGCGCCATCGAGGTCTCGTCCCAGACCGGCAGGCTGATATGGCCGCATTCCGACGGTACCACGGTGTATTGTGCGCCTTCGCCGGCGTGCACGGGGGCGGCGTTGAAGCCGGTGCCAAGGCCCACTACCAGGCGCGTTTCGTCGGTTTCCTGCGGCATCGGTGTGCCCATCAGGCAGCGCGTGGGCACGTTTTCCAGCGCATGACCCTGCGCTTCCAGATCATTGATGACATAGCCGCGCGCCGCCCCGGTGGCCGCGCACAGGCGTTCGCTGTCCATCTCCCAGGCCAGGTTGGTCATGCGCCCGACGCCATTGCGTACCGGACCCGCCACCGCCACGCAGGCGGCCGTGCAGGGCGGGCGGCCCAGATCGGTCAGGTAGCGATCCAGCACCGCCTCAAGCGAGGAAAACTCGGCATTGCGGAAGCGCGCCACGCTGTGCGGCGCGGTGGCGTCCTCTTTGACAAGGGCGACGCGCGTGTTGGTTCCGCCGATATCGGCGACAAGAATGGTCATGACAAGCGGTCCCGGCTGAGTATCATGTTTGCGCCCCAACAAGCAGGTTCCGCATCCAGTGCCAAGACTGTTTCGGGGTGCGGGTCAGGGTTTCGAAATCCACATGCACCATCCCGAAGCGCTTTTCATAGCCCAGGGCCCATTCGTAGTTGTCCAGCAACGACCAGACAAAATAGCCCTTCAGCGGCACGCCTTCGGCAATTGCGGTTGCGGCGCGATCCATGTGCTGGGTCAGATAGTCGATGCGTTCGGGATCCTCGACCGCGCCATCGCGCAGCACGTCCGGGTTGGCCATGCCATTCTCGGTGACATAAAGCGGCAGGTCGCCGGTATAGTCGCGCGCCGTGGCGGTCAGGAAATGCGACAGCCCGTCGGGGCAGATCTCCCAGCCCATCTGGGTCTTGGGCAGCGGGCCGTCCAACTCGTCACAGGCTGGCCACGGGCCGTCGTTCGCGCCGATGCGCTTGCAGGTGTAGTAGTTCAGCCCCAGCCAGTCGAGCGGCGCCTGTATCGTGGCGAAATCGTCCTGCCAGCCTTTCGGCAGATGCGGTTCCAGTCCTTCCAGCACCAGTTCGGGATAGGTCTCTCTGAACAGGCCCGACAGGAAGAATTGGTTGTAGATTGCATCATAGCGCGCGGTGGCGGCTGCAGCCTCGGGGGTGGTGTTGGCGGGCAGGGCGTATTCGAAATTGCACACCGCGCCAAGGTTGGTCATCCCGTGGTCGCGCATCACCGAAATGGCGGTGCCATGGGACACCAGAACATGATGCATGGCGCGGGCGGCGGCGCGGATGTCGCGCAGACCGGGGGCGTGGTGCCCCATGAAATGTGACAGCCAGGCCACGCACCAGGGTTCGTTGATCGGGGCCACGCTCCACAACCGGTCACCCAGTCGGCGGGCGATCACATCGGCAAATTCGCCAAACCATTTCGGCATGTCGCTGTTGCGCCAGCCGCCCTGATCGGCCAGCGCCTGTGGCAGTTCCCAATGGTACAGGGTGGCGGCGGGTTTGATGCCGCGTTCCAGCATGGCGTCGACCAGCCGGTCATAGAAATCCAACCCCTCGCCATTGGGCGTGCCGCGCCCCTCGGGCAGCACCCGCGCCCAGGAGGTCGAGAACCGGTAGGCATCGAACCCCGCTGCGGCCACGAGGTCAAGATCGGCTTCATAGCGGTGATAGTGATCGCAGGCCCGCGCGCCATCTTCGGCGCGCACGACATTGCCGGGGGTGGCGGCGAAACTGTCCCAATGGGTCGGGCCGGCGCCGCCCTGGGCATGGCCTTCGATCTGATAGGCCGAGGTGGCAGTGCCGAAGATGAAATCTTCGGGAAACTGGCTACGTTTCAGCATGCGCACGGGTTTCCTTGTTCAGGACGGGGCCGGACGAGGTGCCTTGCACCAGTTCCGCCTCCATCAGCGTGTGAAGCGGACCGCAGTCCGGCGTGTCGATCAGTTGCAACAGCATTTCCAGCGCCTGCTCTCCGGCCTGCCGGACTGACGAGCGCGTCGCCGTGAACATCGGCGGGCTGCCGGTGTTGGGCAGATAGGTCAGTACGTCGTCATGGGTCACGATGGAGATGTCGCGCCCGACCTTCAGCCCTTTCGCCTCGATCGCACGGCGGGCGCCGAAGGCCACCAGCACCGATGCGGTCAGGATCGCGGTAGGCGCATCCTCGGCCTCCAGAAGGGCGGTGGTGGCGGCATAGCCGAAGTCCTCGGTCATCGGGGCGTTCTGGATGTGTCGGGTCAGGGGGGACAGGCCGCGCGCGGCCATGCCCTGCAAGAACCCATCCTCGCGCCGATGCGCGAAATCCATGTCCCGCAGCCCGTTCAGCAGGGCAATGCGGGTGTGTCCAAGGTCCAGCAGGTGATCGGTGGCCTTTCGGAAGGCGCGGCGGTTGTCCATGTCGATCCAGGAATAGGCCGCGTCCTCGCCCGAGATGCGGCCATGCACCACGAAGGGCAGGCCCAGGTCGCGCAGCATCTTGATCCGCCAATCGCGGATCAGCGGCGCCTGCACGATCACCCCGTCGACACGCCCACGTGCGGCCAGCGAACGATAGGTTCCGGCCTCATCCTCGCCCGAAGCCAGCGACAGCATGATGTCATAGCCGCGGGCCGACAGGATATCGCCAGCGCCAGCAATGAAATCGGCGAAGATCGGGTTCACGCGTTCGTGGCGCGAATTCACCGGCACGACCAGACCCACGGCCATGGCGCGCCCGGTGGCCAGCGACCGGGCGCGGCTGTCGGGGCGGTAGCCATGGGCGGCGGCGGCTTCCAGCACCCGCGCGCGGGTGGCTTCCGAAACCTCCGGATAGCCGTTCAGGGCGCGGCTGACCGTGGTCGGGCTGAGGCCGAGAAGGCTGGAGAGATCTTTCAGGTTCATCGCGGCGTCCGTGCTATGGTCGACGGCAAGACTAGCCGCAGTTTTCAAATTCGTCAAAGCGCTTTGAATCTCCAGTGGAATTATTCGATAACGCTAACAAACCTTTGTTTTATGGATCAAACCGGAAGCTGCTGCCGTTGACAGATTGTGAAACTGCTCTATGACTATCTGATATCCAAAGCGCTTTGGGGTTCGATTCGAACGCAGCCCTGAAATTGCACATAGGGTGCGGCGCTTTATGACCTTGGGAGGGTTGGAATGAAGAACCGTTATTTGGCCACTGTGGCCGCTGTCGCCTTGTGCGCAGGCGCGGCCGGGGCACAGGACCTGAAGTTCCCTGTGGGAGAGGGCGACTTCAACTGGTCCAGTTACGAGAGCTTCGCCGACGCACATGACTATTCCGGCCAGGAAATGTCGATGACCGGCCCGTGGACCGGTCTGGACAAGGAGCTGGTGGAAAGCGTCATCGCCTATTTCGAGGCTGCGACCGGGGCCACGGTGAACTACTCTGGCTCGGAGAGCTTCGAACAGGACATCGTGGTCAGCGCGCAGGCCAATTCGGCCCCCAACATCGCGATCTTCCCGCAGCCGGGTCTGGCAGCGGATCTGGCGGCGCGGGGCTATCTGTCGGCATTGGATGACGACACCGTGTCGTGGATCGGCGAGAATTACGCGGCTGGTCAGTCCTGGATCGATCTGGGTACCTATAACAATGCTGATGGCGCTCCCGAAACCTTCGGCTTCTTCTACAAGATCGATGTGAAATCGCTGATCTGGTACGTGCCGGAAGCCTTCGAAGAAGCGGGCTATGATGTTCCGGAAAGCCTGGAAGACCTCAAAGCCCTGACCGACCAGATCGTCGCCGACGGCGGCACCCCCTGGTGCATCGGCCTGGGGTCCGGCGCGGCAACCGGCTGGCCGGCGACCGACTGGGTCGAGGACATGATGCTGCGCACGCAGTCTCCGGAAACCTATGACGCGTGGGTCAGCAACGAGATCCCGTTCAATGATCCCGCCGTCGTCGGCGCGATCGAAGAATACGGCCATTTCGCCAGGAATGATGCCTATGTGAAGGGCGGCGCCGCCTCTGTCGCCAACACCGACTTCCGCGACAGCCCCGGTGGTCTCTTCACCTTCCCGCCGGAATGCTACATGCACAAGCAGGCCAGCTTCATCCCGACCTTCTTCCCGGAAGGCACCGAAGTGGGCGAGGACGTCGATTTCTTCTACTTCCCGGCCTATGAGGGCAAGGATCTGGGCAAGCCGGTTCTGGGGGCAGGCACGCTGTTTGCCATCACCCAGGACAGCGATGTGACCCGCGGCTTCATCGACTTCCTGAAGACCCCCATCGCGCACGAAGTGTGGATGGCCCAGTCGGGCTTCCTGACCCCGTTCAAGGGCGCCAACTCGGAGCTTTATGCCAACGATACGCTGAAAGCTCTGGGCGAGGTTCTGCTGAATGCCACCACCTTCCGCTTCGACGCCTCTGACCTGATGCCGGGCGAGATCGGGGCCGATGCCTTCTGGAAAGGCATGGTGGCCTACACCGGTGGCGAGGACGCGACCTCGGTGGCGGATGGTATCCAGGGACGCTGGGACTCCATCAAGTAAGTCTCTGACGGGGCCGGCCTTTTCGGGCCGGTCCCAACCCTCTTTTCCCGAAAGGACAGGCCATGTCCCCGCTAGTGCAAGGCGCATTGACCATTCTTCTGGGGGTCGGCGGTTGTGTGGGCTATTTCTACGGCTCCAACCTGTTGCTCGACAAGGTGCTGTTCCCGGCGCGCGGCCCCAACATTGCCCGCAACATCAACCGGGCAAACCTGATCCGACCCTGGCTGTTCCTGTTTCCGGCCATCTTCGCGGCGGGTCTCTACCTGGCCTATCCGGTGGTCGGCTCGTTCATCCGGTCGCTTTACAACCGGGCCGGCACCGATTTCGTGGGGCTGGGCAACTACACCTTCCTGATGGGTGACGACGGCTTCCGCACCGCGTTGTTCAACAATTTCCTCTGGCTTCTGTTCGTCCCGGCCGCGGCCACCGGCTTTGGCCTGCTCGCGGCCCAGCTGACTGACCGGCTGCGCTGGGGCAACATCGCCAAGTCGCTGATCTTCATGCCGATGGCCATCTCTTTCGTCGGTGCCTCGCTGATCTGGAAATTCGTCTACGCCAATGACGCCGATATCGGCCTGATCAACGCGATCCGCGCGGCCCTTGGCGCCGAAAGCGCGGTGGACGTCCTGCAAACGCCGTTCTGGAACAATTTCTTTCTGATGTTCATCCTGGTCTGGATCCAGACCGGTTTTGCCATGGTGATCCTGTCGGCTGCCCTGCGCGGAATCCCCGAGGAAACCATCGAGGCGGCGATCATCGACGGTGCCAACCCGTGGCAGGTCTTCTTCCGCATCAAGGCGCCGCAGATCATGGGCACCATCGTGGTGGTCTGGACGACGATCACGCTGCTGACGCTGAAGGTCTTCGACATCGTCTACACGATGACCGGCGGCAACTTCGGGACCGAGATCCTGCCCAGCTACATGATGTCCTTCATGTTCCGCGACGACGGGCGGGCGACGGCGGTGGCCTTCGTCATCATGATCCTGGTTCTGCCGGTGATGATCTGGAACATCCAACAGTCCCGCAAGGAGATGCGCTGAGATGGACAATATCGCAGGACAGAAGTCCGGGCTGAGCTGGGCCGTCAATATTTCAGTGGTGGTCATGGTGGTGCTATGGCTGATCCCGACCGTGGGGCTGTTCGTGTCCTCCTTCCGGGACCGTGACCAGATCTCGGTCTCGGGCTGGTGGCAGGCGCCATTTTCCATCGAACAGACCTACCGGGGCCGGGTGTCCACGGACACGCCCACCCGCGAGGGCGATCTTTATGTGCTGACCGGCAACATCTTCGAGGAAGGGGAGGCCAAGGGCACGCTGAATGCGTTCGGCATCAACGGCCGCGCCCCGACCGAGTTTCCCGCCGGCACGACCGCTGATCTTGGCGACGGCGCAACCCTGACCATCGCGACCAACGGCGACTATCGCTTTGCCTCGCCCGAGGAACCCGGCAAGCGCGGCCAGAGGATCTATTTCGGGGCCGAGACACCGCCCGATTTCAGTCTTGATAACTACCGCACGGTGCTGAGTTCCGACGGCATGGACGTGGCCTTCATCAACACGCTGACGGTGACGATCCCGGCCACCATCATCCCGATCCTGATCGCGGCCTTCGCCGCCTATGCGCTGGCCTGGATGGAGTTTCCCGGTCGCGGTTTGCTGATCGCGGCCGTGGTCGGGCTGCTGGTGGTGCCGCTGCAACTGGCGCTGGTGCCTTTGCTGAACCTGCACAACAAGGTCGGCATCGGGCAAAGCTTCGTCGGCATCTGGCTGGCGCATACGGGGTTCGGTCTGCCGCTGGCGATCTACCTGTTGCGCAACTACATGGTCGGCCTGCCGCGCGACATCATCGAAAGTGCCAAGGTCGATGGCGCCACCGATTTCGAGGTCTTCACCAAGATCGTCCTGCCGCTGAGCTTCCCGGCGCTGGCCTCTTTCGCGATCTTCCAGTTCCTGTGGACGTGGAACGACCTGCTGGTGGCCAAGGTGTTCCTGCCCTCGGCGGACGAAAGCAAGGTGATGACCGTCAAGATTGCCGACGACCTTCTGGGTTCCCGCGGCGGGGACTGGGGCATTCTGGCGACGGCGGCCTTCGTGTCGATCGCCGTGCCGCTGGTCGTCTTCTTCACGATGCAACGTTATCTGGTGCGCGGTCTGCTGGCCGGCTCCGTCAAATAGGAAGGGCTCTGCCTGATGAGCTTCATCGACTCGCAACCCGGCCACGCCGGGCAATCGGACGGGCCGGTCGACAAGGACTGGTGGCGTGGGGCCGCGATCTATCAGATCTATCCGCGCTCCTTCCAGGACAGCAACAACGACGGTATCGGTGACCTGGCCGGGATCATCCACCGGCTGGACTACGTGGCGAAACTGGGCGCGGATGCGATCTGGATCTCGCCGTTCTTCAAGTCGCCGATGGCCGATTTCGGCTATGACGTCAGCGACTATCGCGACGTGGACCCGATGTTCGGCACGCTGGGGGATTTCGATGCGCTGATCGCGCGGGCGCATGATCTGGGCGTCAAGGTGCTGATCGATCTGGTGCTCAGCCACACCTCGGCCGAACATCCGTGGTTCCGCGAAAGCCGCTCCAGCCGCGACAACGCCAAGGCCAACTGGTACGTCTGGGCCGATGCCAAGCCGGACGGCTCGCCGCCCAACAACTGGCTGTCGATTTTCGGCGGTTCGGCCTGGGAATGGGATGGCGAGCGGATGCAGTATTATCTGCACAACTTCCTGACCTCGCAGCCGGACCTGAATTTTCACGAACCTGAAGTGCAGGAGCAACTACTGGACGTGGCCCGCTTCTGGCTGGAGCGGGGGGTGGACGGGTTTCGTCTGGATACCGTCAACTTCTATGTCCACGATCAGGAACTGCGGGACAATCCCCCGCTGGCGCCGGAAGACCGCAACGACAGCACCGCACCTGCCGTGAACCCCTATAACTTCCAGAACCATCTGTACGACAAAAGCCGGCCCGAAAACCTGGCGTTCCTGCGCCGTTTCCGCGCCCTGATGGAGGAATTCCCCGCCATCACCGCCGTGGGCGAGGTTGGCGAAGGTCAGCGCGGCATGGAAGTGCAGGCCGAGTATACCGAAGGCGATGACCTGCTGCACATGTGCTATGGCTTCGATTTCCTGTCAGGCGGCAGGCTGACCGGCACCAGGGTGGCCGATGTGCTGGGGCGCTTTGATGCCATTGCGCCCGACAGCTGGGCCTGCTGGGCCTATTCGAACCACGATGTGGAACGGCACGCCAGCCGCTGGGATCTGAGCGGTGATGCCTACAGGGTCTACACCGGCCTGCTGATGGCGCTGCGTGGCTCCATCTGCCTGTACCAGGGCGAGGAACTGGGCCTGACCGAAGCCTATGTCGGCTACGAGGATCTTCAGGATCCCTACGGCAAGCGGTTCTGGCCCAAGTTCAAGGGCCGCGACGGCTGCCGCACGCCGATGCCCTGGACTGCAGGTGCCAGCAACGGCGGGTTTACCGAAGCCAAGTCCTGGCTGCCCGTCGCCGCCGAACATCTCGACCTGGCGGTGCACGAGCAGGAGGCCGACCCCGACAGTACGCTGGCCTTCTATCGCGCCATGCTGGCCTTCCGCCGGGACCAGACCGCCTTGCGCAAAGGCAAGCTGGAGATTCTGGACGCGGACGACGGGCATCTGTCCTTCCTGCGCAGCCACGGCAACCAGATGATCTTCTGCGCCTTCAACTTGACCCCAGAGGAACAGCCGCTGAACTTGCCAGATGGCGACTGGACCATTGTCCGGGATCTGCCCCTGCACCCCGAAGACGGCGCAGACGGGCTGGTCCTGCCGCCCTATCAGGCCTGTTTCGCCCTTCGCCAGACCGATGAACCGGGAGAGTCCGCATGACCGAACTCAAGCTGAACGACGTTGCCAAGGCCTATGGAGATGTCCAGGTTCTCAGCAACATCAACCTGGACATCGCCGAGGGAGAGTTGATCGTTTTCGTTGGCCCCTCGGGCTGCGGGAAATCCACCCTGCTGCGGATGATCGCCGGGCTGGAAAAGATCACCGGGGGCACGCTGGAAATCGGCGGCGCGGTGATGAATGACATCCCGCCCGCGCAGCGTGGCATTGCCATGGTGTTCCAGTCCTACGCGCTGTACCCGCACATGACGGTGCGCGACAACATGGCCTTCGCCCTGAAGCTGGCCAAGAAATCCAAGGACGAGATTTCCGCCGCCGTCGACAAGGCCGCGCAGATCCTGCAACTGACCCCCTATCTGGATCGTCTGCCCAAGGCGCTGTCGGGGGGGCAGCGGCAACGTGTGGCCATCGGCCGGGCCATCGTGCGTGACCCCAAGGTCTTCCTGTTCGACGAACCGCTGTCGAACCTCGATGCGGCGCTGCGCGTGGCGACGCGGATCGAGATCGCCCAGTTGAAAGAGGCGATGCCCGACCGCACCATGATCTATGTGACCCACGATCAGGTGGAAGCGATGACGCTGGCCACGCGCATCGTGGTGCTGGCCGGCGGCGGCATCAGCCAGGTCGGCACGCCGATGGAACTGTACCAGAAACCCGAGAACACTTTCGTGGCACAGTTCATCGGCTCGCCCGCCATGAACCTGATGAAGGCCGAGATCGTGGCCACCGGGGAAAACACGCGGGTCAAGGTTGCCTCGGGGGCCGAGGTGGAAACCAATATTCCGTCGCGCGGCGACATGATGGGCGCCACCGTGGAACTGGGCGTGCGCCCCGAGCATCTGGCCATCGCGCCGGAAGGGCAGGGGTTCCTGGATTTCGAGACCGAGATCTCGGAACGGCTGGGCGATGTGACGGTGCTGTATTCCACCGTCGATGCCGATGGCGCGCAGATGATCGCCAAACTGCCGGGGCTGGTGCACAGCCAGCGCGGCTCGAAGGTGCGGCTGTCCGCCGAATCCGGCGACCTGCATCTGTTCCTGCACGGCAAGTCGCTGCTCTATCCCTGAGATGCCCGCAACGGCGCGCGGGGCTCACCAGAAGCCCCCGCCCGCGCGATTTTTTCCAACCTCGGAAAGCCCCGGCGCAGGTCGGGGCTTTTTGCCATGCAGCGATCCCTCTGCCGCGCGGGCCGAAACTGTGCCCGCGAGCGCATCCAAGCCTTTCCTTTCGGGGCGGTCCATGAAATAGGGACGTGCCAAACGACCCCTCCGGGAGATGATTATGGAGATTCGCGAGGCCCTGACCTTCGATGACGTGTTGCTGGTTCCTGCTGCCAGTTCGGTTCTGCCGTCCGACGCCAATACGTCGTCCCGTGTTACCCGCTCGATCAGACTGAATGTGCCGCTGCTCAGCTCGGCCATGGACACCGTGACCGAAAGCCAGATGGCGATCACCATGGCGCAATTGGGCGGCATGGGAGTGATTCACAAGAACCTCGATGTGGAAGAACAGGCCCGGCAGGTGCGCCGTGTGAAGCGGTTCGAATCCGGCATCGTCTACAACCCCATCACCCTGACCCCGGACCAGACCCTGGCCGACGCCAAAGAGTTGCAGGAACGCTATCGCGTGACCGGGTTCCCGGTGGTGAATGGCGACGGTCGAGTCGTGGGGATCGTGACCAACCGCGACATGCGGTTTGCCAGTGACGACAGCACGCCGGTCAAGGCCATGATGACCAGCAACAACCTGGCCATGCTGCGCGAACCGGCCGAGCTGGAAGAGGCCAAGAGCCTGATGAAGGCACGCCGGATCGAGAAGCTTCTGGTGGTCGATGGCAACGGCAAGCTGACCGGCCTGCTGACCCTGAAAGATACCGAACAAGCCGTGCTGAACCCCAGCGCCTGCAAGGATGATCTGGGCCGCCTGCGTGTTGCGGCGGCCAGTTCCGTGGGCGACAGCGGGTTCGCACGGTCCGAGGCGCTGATCGACGCCGGCGTGGACATCGTGGTGGTGGACACCGCACATGGCCATTCCGCCGGCGTGATCGAGGCCGTGCGCCGGATCAAGGCGCAGTCGAACCATGTTCAGGTCATCGCCGGCAATGTCGCCACCGGCGATGCCACCCGCGCGCTGATCGACGCGGGTGCCGATGCGGTCAAGGTCGGCATCGGGCCGGGCTCGATCTGCACCACCCGCATGGTGGCCGGCGTCGGCGTGCCGCAACTGACCGCCATCATGGATTGCGCCCGCGCGGCCAACGAGCTGGACGTGCCGGTGATCGCCGACGGCGGCATCAAGTTCTCGGGCGATTTCGCCAAGGCCATCGCGGCGGGGGCTTCCTGCGCCATGGTCGGCTCGATGATCGCGGGCACCGATGAAAGCCCGGGCGAGGTGATCCTCTATCAGGGCCGCAGCTTCAAATCCTATCGCGGCATGGGCTCGCTGGGCGCCATGGCGCGCGGCTCGGCCGACCGCTATTTCCAGAAGGATGCCGCCAGCGACAAGCTGGTGCCGGAAGGGATCGAGGGGCAGGTGCCTTACAAGGGTTCGGCCAACCAGGTGATCCACCAGATGGTGGGCGGTCTGCGCGCGGCCATGGGCTATACCGGCTGCGCCACGATCGAAGACATGCGCACGGCCTGCGAATTCGTCCGCATCACGGGCGCCGGGCTGAAGGAAAGCCATGTGCACGACGTGGTCATCACCCGCGAGGCGCCGAACTACTCGGCCTGACGCGGCGCAGCGCATCAGAAACGCCAAAGGGCGCGGGGATCATCCCGCGCCCTTTGCTGTTGGGGAAGGCCGGTTATTCGGCCGGGATCGGATCGGGACCGGGATCCTTCGGTTTGCCCTTGATCCGTTCGCGCAGGGTCTGCAGCAGGACATAGAGCACCGGGATCACGATGATCCCGACCACCGTGGCCGCCAGCATGCCGCCGAAAACCGCGATGCCGATGGCGCGCTGGCTGGCCGCCCCGGCACCGTCGGCCAGCAACAGGGGCACGACACCCAGCAGGAATGACAGGGCCGTCATCAGAACCGCGCGGAAGCGCAGCGCAGAAGCCTGTAGGGCGGCCTCGCGAATGCTCAGCCCGGCGGCGCGCTGCTCCATGGCGAATTCGACGATCAGGATCGCGTTCTTCGCCCCCAGTCCCACCAGCATGATCATCCCGATCTGCGTATACAGGTTGATGTCATTGCCCGTCGCGCCGACCACGGCCACAGCCCCGAACAGGGCCACGATCACTGACAGCAGGATCGCCGCGGGCATGGTCCAGCTTTCATATTGGCCGACGAGGAACAGGTAGGCGAAGACAACGGCCATCACGAGGATCACCTGCACCATGCCGGCGCTGTCCTGCTGCTGTTGTGCTGTCCCGGTCCATTCAAAGGAATAGCCCGGCGGCAGCGCGGTTCGGGATTCCTCCTCCAGCACGCGGATCGCATCGCCCGTGGACAGGCCCGGCGCCGGAACCGCCGTGACCGTGGCCGCACGGAACATGTTGAACCGCGTCAACAGGGTTGGCCCCAGCACGTTTTCCACGTCGATCAGCGTACCCAGCGGCACCATCTCGCCGGTTTCCGATCGCACGTACAGCGCCTCAAGATCCTCCACCGCGTTGCGATAGCTGCCATCGGCCTGGATCATCACCTTGTAGACCCGCCCGAACAGGTTGAAGTCATTGACGTAGTACGAGCCCAGATAGGCCTGCAACGTCAGGAAGACCTCGGACACGGCCGTGTTCAGGGACTTGGCTTTCTCACGGTCCAGATCGACGAAGATCTGCGGCACGTTCGAACGGAAGGTGGTATAGGCCTGCCCGATCTCGGGCCGCTGGTTGGCGGCATAGACCAGCCCGCCAAGAGTGGCAGAAAGATCCTGCGGAGAGCCGCCCCCGGTTTGCTGCACCATCATCTCGACGCCCGCGCTCATCCCCAGTCCGCTGATCGGCGGGGGGTTGAAGGCGATGATGCTGGCGGCGGCCTCCTGATTGGCGATGCCGAAGATCTGGGCGATGATGCCATCGGCATGCAATTCGGGCGTGTGACGCTCTTCCCAGTTTTCGAGGTTGACGATGATCATGGCGCCGTTCGACCCGGAGCCATTGAGCATCGAGTATCCGTTCACCAGAACGGTAGAGGACACGCCGGGGATCTGGAGGATCTTTTCCTCGACCCGGCCGGTCACGGTTTCAGTGCGGTTCAGCGCCGCCGCATCGGGCAGTTGGACATCGACGAACACATAGCCGTTGTCCTCGAGCGGCAGGAAGCCTTTGGGGATCGCGGTGAACAGGCCGCCGGTGGCGATGCCCAGCCCGATGACCACGACCAGTCCCACGATCGAGATCCGCACCAGTTGCCGGACCAGCCCGACATAGGCGCCGCGTCCGGCACCGATGCCGCGCTCGAACACCGCGAGCAGACCTTTCGGCGGGCCCGAGCGGGCGCGCAGAACGATCCCGCAAAGGGCCGGCGACAGGGTCAGCGCGTTGATCGACGAGATCACCACCGCGGTCGAGATCGTCACCGCGAATTGCGAATACAGCCGCCCGGTGATGCCGGGCATGAAGGTGACCGGCACGAACACCGCCAGCAGCACCAATGTGGTGGCGATGATCGGCGTTGTGATCTGGCCCATCGCCTTGCGGGTCGCCTCCTTGGGGCTGAGCCCCTCTTCGGCGATGATCCGTTCTACGTTTTCCACCACGACGATGGCGTCATCCACCACGATGCCGATGGCCAGCACCAGCGCGAACAGCGAGATGGTGTTCAGCGACATGCCAAGTGCCAGCAGCAGCGCGAAGGTGCCGATCAGCGAGACCGGAATGGCCACCATGGGAATGATCGTGGCCCGCCAACTGCCCAGGAAGATGAAGACCACGACCATCACCAGTGCAAAGGTCTGCATCAGGGTGGTCTGCACATCGGCCAGAGACGATTCCACAAAGGCGGTCGAATTGAACGGCACCTCGTAGACTACGTCGTCGGGGAAGGTGGCGGACAGGCGCTCCAGTTCGGCCAGCACGCTTTCGGACACCGACAGCGCGTTGGCGCCAGGTGCCTGATAGACCGCCATGACGGTCGCGGGTTGTCCGCCGAAACGGCCCGAGGCGTTGTAGTAGCTGGCCCCGCGTTCGATGCGGGCCACGTCACGCATCCGCACGATGGCGCCGGCATCGCCGGTGCGGATCACGATATCACTGAATTCCTCAGCCGTTGTCAGCCGGCCCTGTGCGGTGATCGTGTACTGGAACTGCTGGTCGCCGGGCACCGGCGGGGCCCCGATCTGGCCGGCCGAAACCTCGAGGTTCTGGTCGCGGATCGCGGCAATGATGTCGCCGGGCGTCAGCCCGAGACTCGCCATCTTGTCAGGATCCATCCAGATCCGCATGGCATAGGCGAAATCGGTCAACACATCGGCCTTGCCGACGCCGTTCACGCGCGCCAGCGCATCCTTGAGGTTGATCGAGGCATAGTTCGACAGGAACACTTCGTCATAGGTGCCGTTGGGCGAGGTCAGAACCGCCACCAGCAACATGTTGGTCGAGGCTTTCTGTGTCACAACGCCATTGGCATTCACGTCCGTGGGCAGCTGCGAGGACGCCTGTCCCACCCGGTTCTGCACGTTGACCGACGCGATATCGGGATCGGTGCCGACCTCGAAGGTCACGTTCAGGGAATAACCGCCGTTGTCGGCCGAGGTGGACTGCATGTAGATCATGTCGTCCACGCCGTTGACCTGCGCCTCGATCGGCGCGGCAACGGTGTTTTCCACGGTCTGCGAATTGGCGCCGGTGTAACTGGCGCTGACGTTCACCACCGGGGGTGTGATGTCGGGGAACTGTTCGACCGGCAGCACGGAATAGGCGATGCCGCCCATGATCGTCAGCACCAGCGAGATGACCAGCGCCAGTTTGGGGCGGTCGATGAAGACAGAGGAGAACATGGCTGTCTACTCCTCGGTGCCGGTCAGCACGGGATCGACGGGAACCCCCGGGCGTACCCGTTGCAGGCCCTCGACGATCACCGCTTCGCCTTCCTGCAGGCCACGGGTCACGATGACCGATGTCTCATGGTTGGGGCCGGTTTCGATGTAGCGTTGCTCGACGATCTGCTGGTTGGTGACAACCAGCACGAACTCGCCACGCTGGTCGCGCTGAACGGCGGCCTGTGGCACGGTCAGGGAAGGCGTCGGTTCTTGCGCCGTGATGTCGACGTTCACGAAAGAGCCATCGACCAGCAGGTGGTCGGCATTGTCAAAGATTGCGCGCACCGCGATGGTGCCGGTTGAAGGGTTGACCCGGTTGTCGCGAAAGGCCAGCCGGCCGACTTCATCCAGAACCGTGCCTCCGGGCAGAGTGACATAGACCGGGTAGCCGTCGCCGACGTCCTCGTTGGTCGCATCGTCGGCCTGCGCCTGTTGCCGCACATCGATCATCTGCCGCTCGCTGAGCGAGAAGGTGACGTACATGGGTTCCTGCCGGACGAGGGTGGCCAGCGTCCCGGTGGTCGGCCCGACCAGATCTCCGACGCTGCGTTCGGTCCGGCCAATGGCCCCGTCGAATGGCGCAACGATCAGGGTATAGCTCAGTTCCAGTTCCGCCTGCTTGATCGCCGCTTCCGCTGCGGCGATCTGGGCTTCGGCGACCTGCCGGTTGGCGCGTGCCACGTCCAGTTCCGACTGCGCCACCGCCTCTTTCTCGACAAGTTGCGATTTCCGGTCAAATTCGACCTGCGCCAGCGCAAGATTGGCATTGGCCTGGGCCAGATCCGCCTGCCGGGCCGCCAGCGTGGCCTCGTATTGTTCGGGTTCGATGTGGAACAGAATGTCCCCCTCGGACACCGTGGCGCCATTGGCCACGTTCACCTCGCGGATGAAGCCGGTGACGCGGGCCACCAGATCGACCTTATCCACCGCTTCGGCCCGGCCGATGAAAGTGATGTCGTCCAGAATCTCCTCGGTTACCGCCGCCGCGACCGAGACCTTGGGGGCTGGCTGCCCGCTGCCCGCGTCCTGTGCAAGGGTCATCGGGGCTGCCAGCAGGGCCAGTGACAAGGCCGAGATACGTAGTCCGGAATAAGGAGGAAATGGCATAAAGACGGGGTCCTTCAGGCAAGACTGACTGGCGCCGCGTGTATCGCGGGTCGACTCGTCCCCAAGGTAGGACTATTGACGCCGCGAATGCCACCGCAAACCGCGAGGCCAACTGCCATCAGGCGCGCGGCCCCGGATTTTTCGCAGCCACCCGTGCCCCCGGGCCGTGGCCAAAGCCCGGAGACGCGATGACCCCCGCCGCCAGAATTGCCTCAGCCATCGACATCCTTGACGATATCCTGTCGGGCACATCAGCCGAGAAAGCGTTGAAGGACTGGGCGCGGGGCCACCGGTTTGCCGGATCGAAGGATCGCGCGGCGCTGCGCGACCATGTCTTCGATGCGCTTCGACAGCGTCGCAGTCTGGCGGCCCTGGGCGGCGCCGACACCGGTCGGGGGCTGATGATCGGCTGGGTGCGGGCCTCTGGCGGGGATGTGGACCAGATCTTCAGCGGCGAAGGCTATGGACCCCTGGCCCTGAGCGACGCCGAACGGGATGCGGGCCGCACCCCCGACAGCCCGGCCGAGCGTCTGGATCTGCCCGACTGGCTGTATCCCGAGGTCACCGGGTCTCTGGGCGACGCCGCCGGGCCTTGTCTTGAATTGCTGCGCCAGCGCGCGCCGGTTTTCCTGCGGGTCCATTTGCGCAAGGCACCCCGGTCCGAAGCCATGACGCAGCTTGCCAGCGAAGGGATCACCACCGAGCCGCACGACCTGTCGCCATCGGCGTTGAGGGTGATCGAGGGCGCACGCCGGATCCGCACCAGCGCGGCCTATCTCGACGGGTTGGTCGAATTGCAGGACGCGGCCTCGCAGGCGGTGTCGGACAGGGTGCCGCTGGAAGAAGGCCAAAGTCTTCTGGACTATTGTGCGGGCGGCGGCGGCAAGACGCTGGCCATCGCCGGCCGGGTGCAGGGGCGGTTTGTGGCGCATGACGCCAATCCCGCGCGGATGAAAGATCTGCCGGCCCGTGCCGCCCGTGCGGGCCTGTCGGTGCGCTGCCTGACGTCCGATGAGCTGAAACTCGCCGGTATCTTCGACACGGTTGTCGTCGATGCCCCTTGTTCGGGCAGCGGCTCGTGGCGTCGTGATCCGGAAGGCAAATGGGGGCTGACCGCGCAGAAGCTGGCCGAGACGGTGGCGCTTCAGGCGCGGATTCTGGACCAGGCCGCGGCACATGTAGGGGTTGGGGGGCATCTGACCTACATGACCTGCTCTATCCTGCAGCGGGAGAACGCCGCGCAAGTGGCCGATTTTCTGGCCCGCACCCCGGGTTGGTCGCAGGCCGACAGCCACCAGTTCCTGCCTCAGGACGGCGGCGACGGCTTCTTTTTCGCCGACTTGACACGGAATGCCTGAAATCCAACCATTCCGGCCAGCACCGGAACCGTGCTTAAGCCGTGATTAACCCCCTGCGCGGTACGAAACCCCGGTAGATTGCTGGGAGGCATCATGACCCGTATCGCTGGTTTGTCGCAGCACGGTTTGGACGGTGTGCTGTCGTATCATCACAAGGAACGGGTGGCGCTCGGTCTGGCGCTGGGGCTGACCGCCCTGGGCATCCTTGTCGCCAGCGGCACGCCGCGGGTGTTGCTTCTGGCCGCCGGCCTGGGTGCCGCGGTCGCGCTAGTGATCGTCAAACTGGCCGAGGGACTGCGCGGACGCGTTGCGCGGGCCGAGTTGAACCGTGTCAGCCGGTTCTTCGCCCGCGATGCAGCGGTCTGGGTGGTCACGGATTTCTCGGGACGTGTGATCAGTTGCAATGCTGCCGCGCAGGGGGAGCTTGGCTTGTCCGAAGGGCAGATGCTCTCGGACAGGCTCGACCGCCTGTTCGCCGCCCCGGTGCGCCGCGTGGCCGAACTGCTGGACCGCGCGCGGGCCACCGGATCCTCGGCGCTTGACCGGGCCAGCCACAGCGGCAAGGTGCGCCTCGCGGCGACGCTGGCGCCGGGCAATCTGGTGGTCTGGCGGCTGGAAAACCTCACCTCCCGCTCGGCCTCGGTGGGGCGCGGCGAGGTCGGCTTGCCGGTGTTGGTCGCCGGCCCGGACGGGCGGGTGCTGGGTCAGAACGCGGCGATGACCGCGTTTCTGGGGCGTGAAGTTGCAGTATTGGACGAAGCCTTCGGCAAGCGCCCACTGGTGTCGGGCGGCATGTGCCAGGTCAAGGCCGAAAGCGGCCGCACCCAGGTGCGCGTGGTGGTGGTTGACGATGCCGAGACCGGCTGCCGCGAAGTCTTCATCCTGCCCGAAAATCTCGACGATGCTGCCGATGCGCGCAAACTGTTCGAATCCTTGCCGGTGCCGATGCTGAAACTGTCGATCGACGGCAAGATCATCTGGGCCAACCAGGGCGCCCGCAGCCTGCTTGGCCGGGACGTCCCGCCGTCGACCCATTTCAACGACCTGGTCTCGGGCCTTGGCCGCCCGCTGGGCGACTGGCTGCGCGATGCGAGCAGCGGCGGGGGGGTGTCGCAGTCGGAGTTCCTGCAGGTGCGCTGCAACGACAGTCACCGGTTCGTTCAGGTGTCGCTGAAAGCCGCCGACGAATTGGGCGAACCGGCGTTGCTGGCGGTGCTCAGCGATGCCACTGAACTCAAGACGCTGGAAGCGCAGTTCGTCCAGAGCCAGAAGATGCAGGCGATCGGGCAGCTCGCCGGGGGGGTGGCGCATGATTTCAACAACCTGCTGACCGCCATCTCTGGCCATTGCGACCTGCTGTTGCTGCGCCACGACGAGGGCGACCCGGACTATGGCGACCTCATCCAGATCAACCAGAACGCCAACCGGGCCGCCAGCCTGGTGGGACAACTTCTCGCCTTCTCGCGCAAGCAGACCCTGCGGCCGGAAGTGGTGGATCTGCGTGACGCCCTGTCAGACCTCACCCATCTGCTCAGCCGCCTGGTGGGCGAACGCGTGCGCCTGACTCTCAAGCACGATGACAAGGTGCCCGCCATCCGCGCCGACAAGCGGCAGTTGGAGCAGGTCATCATGAACCTCGTGGTCAACGCCCGCGATGCCATGCCCGAGGGCGGCGAAATCCTGGTGCAGACCTCGGCCGTCACGCTGGAGACCGAATTGTGCCGCAATCGCGCGGTGATTCCCGCAGGCTCCTATGCGGTGGTCAGCGTGCAGGACGAAGGCAGCGGCATCCCCTCCAGCCAGTTGCAGAAGGTGTTCGAGCCGTTCTTCACCACCAAGAAGACCGGCGAGGGCACGGGCCTGGGCCTGTCCACCGCCTATGGCATCATCAAGCAAAGCGGCGGCTTCATCTTTGCCGACAGCACGCCGGGGGTGTCGACGGTCTTCACCATCTATTTCCCGGCCTTCACCGAAACCCAGGTGTTGCCGGCCCCGGCCGCGAAAGAGGCCAAGCCCGTCCCTGCAACCCATCGCGACGGCGTGGTCCTGCTGGTCGAGGACGAGGCACCGGTGCGGGCCTTTGCCTCGCGTGCCCTGCAGCTGCGTGGCCTGACGGTGATCGAGGCGGAAAGCGCCGAAGAGGCGCTGGAACTGCTCGAAGATCCCGACCTGGATGTGGATGTCTTCGTGACGGATGTGGTCATGCCGGGCATGGACGGTCCGAACTGGGTGCGCCGCGCTTTGCAGGAACGTCCCGACACCCGGGTCATCTTCGTGTCCGGCTATGCCGAGGATGCGCTGAGCGATCATGAAACCAAGATCCCCAACTCGGTCTTCCTGCCCAAACCTTTCTCGCTGGAGGCGCTGACCTCGACGGTTCAGGCGCAACTGCATTGAGGCGCGCCGGGTAAGGGAAAATTTACCCTCGCCGCACCACACTGGGTCTTGCGAATTTTCATTGATTTGTGCGTGTTCTCTCGCCATACAGGGGAGAACAAGAGCAGAACATCTGGCAGCGTTGCCGCCCGCGTGCGGGTATGGAATAAGGATCAGGACCAATGGCTATCGCTAACCTTCTCGACCTGGGCGGATCACGGAAAATGGACAAGCAGAAAGCGCTCGATTCAGCGCTGGCGCAAATCGAGCGGCAGTTCGGCAAGGGCTCGATCATGAAGCTGGGCCAGGGCGCGGTGCAGGAGATCGAATCTACCTCGACCGGCTCCTTGGGTCTGGACATCGCCCTGGGCATCGGCGGTCTGCCGAAAGGGCGGATTATCGAGATCTACGGCCCCGAAAGCTCGGGCAAGACCACCCTGACCCTGCATTGCGTCGCGGAAGAGCAGAAAAAGGGCGGCGTCTGTGCCTTTGTCGATGCCGAACACGCGCTGGATCCGCAGTATGCCAAGAAGCTGGGCGTCAACCTGGACGATCTGTTGATCAGCCAGCCTGACACCGGCGAACAGGCGCTTGAGATCACCGATACGCTGGTCCGCTCTGGCGCCGTCAGCATGGTGGTGGTCGATTCGGTCGCCGCGCTGACGCCCAAGTCGGAACTGGAAGGCGATATGGGCGATCACCAGGTGGGTGCACAGGCCCGGTTGATGAGCCAGGCGATGCGCAAGCTGACCGGGTCGATCAGTCGCTCCAACTGCATGGTGATCTTCATCAACCAGATCCGCATGAAGATCGGCGTCATGTTCGGAAGCCCCGAAACCACCTCGGGCGGCAACGCGCTGAAGTTCTACTCCTCGGTGCGTCTCGACATTCGCCGCATCGGCTCGGTCAAGGATCGCGACGAGGTGGTCGGCAACGCCACGCGCGTGAAAGTCGTCAAGAACAAGGTCGCCCCGCCGTTCAAACAGGTGGAATTCGACATCATGTATGGCGAAGGCATCTCGAAAATGGGCGAACTTCTGGATCTGGGCGTGAAGGCGGGCGTCGTCGACAAGTCCGGGTCGTGGTTTTCCTATGGGGACGAGCGGATCGGGCAGGGGCGCGAGAACGCCAAGACCTATCTGCGCGAACACAGCCGTACTGCGCTGGAGATCGAGGACAAGATCCGCGCCGCCCACGGGCTGGAATTCGACATGCCGCCGGGCAGCGCCGAGGATGACGTCGTCGACAGCTGAACCGCCGTCGCACGATGCCCCGAACCCCGGCCCGATGGCCGGGGTTTTTTCGTTTGGGGCGCTGCCAGTGGACACCCGCGCGCCGCAGGGCTAAACGGGTCCGAACTTGACCTGACAGAGACCGGATCATGGCCAGCCTGAACGATATCCGAAGCACTTTCCTGGACTATTTTGGCAACAACGGCCACGCCGTGGTGGACAGTTCTCCACTGGTGCCGCGCAACGACCCGACGCTGATGTTCACCAACGCGGGCATGGTCCAGTTCAAGAACGTCTTCACCGGCGTCGAACACCGCGACTACACCCGTGCCGCGACCAGCCAGAAATGCGTGCGTGCCGGTGGCAAGCACAACGATCTGGACAACGTCGGCTATACCGCACGCCACCATACCTTCTTTGAAATGCTAGGAAATTTCTCGTTCGGCGACTATTTCAAGGACGATGCCATTCCGCTGGCCTGGAACCTTCTGACCCGCGAATTCGGCATCGACAAGGACAAGCTGCTGGTCACCATCTATCACACCGATGACGAGGCCGCCGAAATCTGGAAGAAGGTGGCCGGTCTGAGTGACGACCGCATCATCCGCATCCCGACGTCTGACAACTTCTGGTCCATGGGCGCCACCGGTCCCTGCGGCCCCTGCACCGAGATCTTCTATGACCACGGCGATCACATCTGGGGCGGGCCTCCGGGCAGCCCCGAGGAAGATGGCGATCGGTTCATCGAGATCTGGAACCTCGTCTTCATGCAGTTCGAGCAATTCGAGGATGGCAGCCGGGAAGACCTGCCCAAGCCGTCGATCGACACCGGCATGGGGCTGGAACGCATCGGTGCGCTGCTGCAGGGCAAGCACGACAACTATGACACCGACCTGTTCCGGGCGCTGATCGAGGGGTCGGCCAATGCCACCAGCACCGATCCTGCCGGTCCCGGCAAGGTGCATCACCGGGTGATCGCCGATCATCTGCGCTCGACCTCATTCCTGATCGCTGACGGGGTGATGCCGTCGAACGAAGGCCGCGGCTACGTGCTGCGCCGGATCATGCGCCGTGCCATGCGCCATGCCCACCAGTTGGGCGCACAGGATCCGCTGATGTACCGGCTGGTGCCGAACCTGGTGGCGCAGATGGGGCAGGCTTATCCGGAACTGACCCGCGCGCAGGCGCTGATCGAGGAAACCCTTCTGCTGGAGGAAACCCGGTTCCGCCAGACCCTGGATCGCGGTCTGCGGCTGCTGGATGACGAACTGGCCGGTCTGCCCGAGGGCGCCGATCTGCCCGGAGAGTCGGCCTTCAAACTGTACGACACCTATGGCTTCCCGCTGGACCTGACCCAGGATGCGCTGCGCGAAAAAGGCCGTGCGGTGGATACCGACGGCTTCGACGCGGCGATGGAAGAACAAAAGGCCAAGGCCCGCGCGGCCTGGGCGGGTTCCGGCGACACCGCCGATGCCGCCATCTGGTTCGACATCGCGGAAACCCACGGCACCACCGAATTCCTAGGCTATGACACCGAAACCGCCGAAGGCCAGATCCTGGCCATCGTTCGGGACGGTGCGGCGCAGGACAAGGCGGCCAAGGGCGACGCGGTGCAGATCGTTCTGAACCAGACCCCGTTCTATGCGGAATCCGGCGGCCAGATCGGCGATACCGGCGTGCTGAAGACCGACACCGGCAAGGCCACCATCACCGACTGCCGCAAGGTGGCCGGGGTGTTCATCCATTCCGCCGAGGTGACCGAGGGCGAGATCGCCAAGGCCACCGGTGCCGAACTGACCGTCGATCACGACCGCCGCACCAACATCCGCGCCAACCATTCGGCCACCCACCTGTTGCACGAAGCCCTGCGCGAGGCGCTGGGGGATCATGTGGCGCAGCGCGGCTCGCTGAATGCGCCGGATCGTCTGCGGTTCGACTTCAGCCATTCCAAGGCCCTGTCGCTGGAAGAACTGGACCGGGTGGAGCGCGAAGTGAACGCGTTCATCCGCCAGAACGACAAGGTCGAAACCCGGATCATGACCCCGGACGAGGCCCGCGATCTGGGCGCGCAGGCATTGTTCGGCGAGAAATACGGCGACGAAGTGCGCGTCGTGTCGATGGGCAAGCAGGCCGGCTCGGGCAAGGGCAGCGACAAGCAGACCTATTCGCTGGAGCTTTGCGGCGGCACCCATGTGCGGCAGACCGGCGATATCGGCCTGTTCGTGACGCTGGGCGACAGCGCTTCCTCGGCCGGGGTGCGGAGGATCGAGGCGCTGACCGGGGCGGCGGCCTTCGACTATCTGGCGGCACAGGATCACCGTTTGGCGGAAATCGCGCTGACCCTGAAGGCCAAACCCGAAGAGGTGCCGGACCGCGTCAAGGCGCTGCTGGATGAACGCAAGGCGCTGCAGGCTGAACTGGCCGATCTGCGCCGCGAACTGGCCATGGGCGGCGGCGCGCAGGGCAGCGGTCCTGCGGCGAAAGAGGTGGGCGGTGTGCCCTTCCTGGGCCAAAGCCTGTCGGGCGTGACCGGCAAGGATCTTCCCGCGTTGATCGATGCGCACAAGGCCAAGCTGGGCTCGGGCGCGGTGCTGCTGATCGCCGATACAGGCGGCAAGGCGGCGATTGCGGCGGGCGTCACCAAGGATCTGACCGACCGTGTTTCGGCGGTGGATCTGGTCAAGACGGCCGCGCAAGCCCTCGGTGGCAAGGGGGGCGGCGGTCGTCCCGACATGGCGCAGGCCGGCGGCCCGGATGCCACCAAGGCGGAAGCAGCCATCGCCGCTGTCGAATCTTTGCTGGAAGGAGGTGCCGCATGAGCACGGCTTTGTGGATCGCCCATGTGGATGTGAAAGACGCGGAGGCTTATGGCCGGTACGCAGCCCTGGCCACCGAGGCCATCGCCAAGCACGGCGGTGTCTTTCTGGCACGCGCCTCCCGCTATATCCAGAAGGAAGGCGCGGATCGCCCGCGCAACGTGGTGGCGCGGTTTCCGTCGCTAGAGGCGGCCGATGCCTGCTACGAATCTGCGGAATACCAGGAAGCGCTGAGCCATGCGCGCGGCGCGGCGGTGCGTGAACTGGTGATCGTGGAAGAACAGTAACAGCCTGGCGCCGGTCTGGTGCCGGGCTTGCCTCCTAGTTGCGCGCGGTCGGAAAGTCGGCCTTTGCCTTCGCGGCCTGGCCGACCCACGCGGGACGGGCCACGGGGTGTGGGGCCTGAGACAGATCCAGAAATTCGCTGGACATGAACCGCTGCGCCGTGGGGGGCGCAATGTCGGGCGCCCCGGTCGGGGCCTCTTCAAGCGGCAGAACGATCTCGGGGCCATCGTCCAGCAGCGTCAGCGATGCGGCCTGTCCCGCCCCCGCCGCGCCGCACAGCCACAGCACGCTGGCAACTACCTGTTTCATCGGAAACTCTTCCACAAATGACGACTCGACCTTGCCGCCCGGTGCGCGGGCGACTGCCGAAGTGTCTCATGCATCGGGGGCGCGGCGCACCGTTGAACCGGAACCATGATTAAGGCAGGGTTGACGGGCGAAACCCGGCCAAAGCGGGGGGGCACAGGTGGCGTTGCGCTTGCCCCACCCCCCTTGGCCAAGCTATGTGAGCAATTCAGGCAGGGATCCAAGTGCAGGAGCGAAATATGCGGCGAGTGGTCGTGACAGGTCTGGGAATGGTCTCGCCGCTGGCGTGCGGTGTGGAAACTTCGTGGCAGCGGTTGCTGGCAGGACAATCGGCGGCGGGGCCCATCACCCGTTTCGATGCCAGCCATCTGGCAACGACCTATGCGTGCGAAATTCCACTGGGCGACGGCAGCGACGGCACCTTCAACCCCGATGACTGGATGGCGCCGAAAGAGCGCCGCAAGGTGGATGACTTCATCCTCTACGGTCTGGCGGCGGCGGAAGAGGCCGTGAAAGACGCAGGCTGGATGCCCGAGGATGAGGAAGCCCGGTGTCGTACCGGCGTGATGATCGGGTCGGGCATCGGCGGGCTCAGCACCATCGCGGACACCTCGATCGTGCTGAAAGAGCGCGGGCCGCGGCGGGTGTCGCCGTTCTTCATTCCCGCTTCGTTGATCAATCTGGTCTCGGGCCAGGTGTCGATCCGTTTCGGGTTCAAGGGACCGAACCACGCGGTTGTAACAGCCTGTTCCACCGGCGCGCATGCCATCGGCGACGCGGCGCGGCTGATCCAGTGGGACGACGCGGACGTGATGATCGCGGGCGGTGCCGAAAGCCCGATCTGCGATCTCGGGATCGCGGGGTTCAACGCCTGCAAGGCACTGTCGACCAAGCGCGGCAATGAGCCGGAACGGGCCAGCCGCCCCTATGACGCGGATCGGGACGGGTTCGTCATGGGCGAGGGCGCGGGCGTCGTGGTTCTGGAAGAATACGAGCACGCCAAGGCGCGCGGCGCCAAGATCTATGCCGAGGTTCTGGGCTATGGCATGTCGGGCGATGCCTATCACATCACCGCCCCGTCCGAGGACGGCGACGGGGCCGAGCGGTCCATGCGCGCGGCGCTGAAACGGGCCGGGCTGGAGCCCGAGGCCATCGACTATATCAACGCGCATGGCACATCGACCATGGCCGACACCATCGAACTGGGCGCGGTCGAACGGATGATGGGGGAGGCAGCGTCGAAAGCGACGATGAGTTCCACCAAATCCTCGATCGGCCATCTTCTGGGCGCCGCGGGCGCGGTAGAGGCGATCTTCTCGATCCTCGCTATCCGCGATCAGGTGGCGCCACCGACCATCAACCTGGACAACCCGGCGGTCGAGACAAGCCTTGATCTGGCGCCCAATGCCAAGCGGGAGCGCGAGATCAACGTGGCCCTGTCAAACTCCTTCGGCTTCGGCGGCACCAATGCCTCGCTGGTGCTGGGGCGGGTTGCTGACGGATGCTGATCTGGCGCTCGGTTGCGTCCAATGCGTTGACGCTTCTTATCGTTCTGCTGGCCGGAGTCGGGATTGCCGTGGCCCTGGCGCAGAACTCCTATCGTGCCGAGGGGCCGTCCACCGAGGCGGTCTGCCTGAGTGTGCCGCGCGGGGCGACCATGACGTCCGTTAGCGACGACCTGGCCGAAAAAGGCTTGATCAAAATCCCCGCACTGATGCGCTTGGGCGCGGACTACGAGGAGAAGGCCGACCGTCTGAAGGCAGGAAATTTCCTGATCCCGCCGGGCGCCTCGATGCAGCAGATCGTCGATCTTGTGACCCGCAGCGGTCAAAGCACCTGCGGCAGCGAGATCAACCTGCGGATCGGCGTGGCCACCACCACGATCCGGGTGCGGGAACTGGATCCGGCCAGCTCGGAATACCAGATCACCGCCGATTTCACGCTGGGTGATCCCACGCCCGATGCCTATGACGACCTTCTCAGCCGGGGGTTTGCCCGCACGCGGGTGACCTTGGCCGAGGGCGTGACCAGCTGGCAGGTGGCCGACAGCCTGAACAAGGCGGGGTTCCTGGTTGGTGCGCCCGTGGAGGTTGCCCCGGAAGGCTCCCTTGCGCCGGGCAGCTACGATGTGGCCATGGCCTCGGACCGGGCCGAGTTGCAACAGCGCATGCGCGAGGAACAGGAAGCCATCCTGGCCGCTGCCTGGGCCGGACGCTCCGAGGGTCTGCCGCTGGAAAGCGCGGAAGAGGCGCTGATCCTGGCCTCGATCATCGAGAAGGAAACCGGCGTCGCCGAGGAGCGGCCCTGGGTGTCGAGCGTCTTCATCAACCGGCTCAACAAGGGGATGCGCCTGCAGACCGACCCGACGGTGATCTATGGTATCACCGGGGGCGAAGGGGTGCTGGGGCGCGG
This sequence comes from Meridianimarinicoccus sp. MJW13, assembly GCF_014901205.1. GTDB lineage: Bacteria > Pseudomonadota > Alphaproteobacteria > Rhodobacterales > Rhodobacteraceae > Meridianimarinicoccus. The sequence continues at coordinate 90,879 of NZ_JACNMU010000005.1, read as the reverse complement.
GTTGTTCCGCAGCGAGCTGGCCCGGCCGACGCCGTACAACACCTACACCATCGACGGGCTGCCGCCGACACCCATTGCCAATCCCGGACTGGAGGCGATCGAGGCTGCGGTAAATCCGGCCGAGACCGACTTCCTGTTCTTCGTGGCCGATGGCACCGGCGGGCATGTGTTTGCCCGGACATTGGATGAGCACAACATCAACGTGCGCCGCTGGCGCCAGATCGAACAGCAGCGCAGCCAATAGCGAGTCGCGGGCGGGACGAATCCCCCGCCCAGCCTGAAAATCGTCGTCATAAATTTGGGGATCCCTGCACCGATGGTGTGGGGATCCTGTCTTTTTGGGCTCGTGCCCTGGCAAGGCCCCGTTAATGTTCCTGAACACGCCGCGGGGTTTTCCATCGCCCGCAAAACAAGGGCGCCCGCGATGTCTCGGGCCCGTGTTAACCGATTCGAAGCCTTTGAAACCTTAACGGTTCGAACGGTTCCGTTTTGTTCTAAAAGTCTGTTTTCATTGACAAAACGGCCTGTTCCTTTTATCAATTACTGCAAGCTGGAAGACATGGACAAGACGCCGGAAAGACTTGGTGGATGTCGCGTTCATGGCTCTCTCGACGGGATACCGGGAGAGGCGGGTTAACAAGAATGGTGATGATCATCCCCGAAACGGGGGAGAACACCGCAGGGCATGTGCGCTCTGCGGCACGCAAGCAACTCGACCGCGCCACAAGCGCGCTCGACAAACTGGTGGACCAACTGGACGACGGCGAGATCGGCAAGATCGGAGAGGCGGGCAAGCTTCTTCGGGAGCTGAAGAACGCCCTGCAGTCGGCAATCGCGGAAAGGGAACGTCTTGAAAAGGAACAGCGGGAACAAGCTGGCATTGTCCACGACTATGCCCTCGACTTCGACGCCGCGAGACTTGAAATCGGGCGGCGTCTTGCTTGCCTCGGCGCCGCCGGAGGTGCGGGAGGCGTTTCTGAATGACCTGTCGCCGGGCACGCTTCTGGCCTTGCCCTATCTCTTCGAGTTCTGGGCGCTGGAGCACCAGTTGCCGCCAGAAGGCGAGTGGCGAACCTGGGTCATCATGGGTGGTCGTGGCGCGGGCAAGACCCGCGCCGGGGCCGAGTGGGTGCGCCGGGAGGTCGAAGGCTCCCGCCCGTTGGATCCGGGCCGGTCACGGCGCGTGGCGCTGGTCGGCGAGACCATCGAACAGGTGCGCGAGGTGATGGTGTTCGGCGACAGCGGCATCCTGGCCTGCTCGCCCCCCGACCGTAAACCGGTCTGGGAAGCGACGCGCAAACGCCTGGTCTGGCCCAACGGGGCCATCGCCCAGGTATTTTCGGCGCATGAGCCCGAAAGCCTGCGCGGCCCGCAGTTCGATGCGGCCTGGGTCGACGAGTTGGCCAAGTGGAAGAAGGCGGAGGATGCCTGGGACATGCTGCAATTCGGGCTGCGACTGGGCCAGACGCCCCGGCAGGTGGTGACTACCACGCCGCGCAACGTCGGCGTGCTGAAGCGCATCCTCGACAATCCGTCGACGGTGGTGACTGCTGCCGCGACCGAGGCCAACGCCGCCTATCTGGCCGACAGCTTCCTTGCGGAAGTGCGGGCCCGTTATGCCGGAACGCGGCTGGGACGGCAGGAGCTGGACGGGGTGCTGCTGGAGGAAGTCGAGGGGGCCATGTGGACCCAGCCGATGCTGCAGACTTGTCAGGTCGAGACGCTGCCGGATCTGGATCGCGTGGTGGTGGCGGTGGATCCGCCGGTGACCGGGCACAACACTTCGGACGAATGCGGGATCCTTGTTGTGGGGGTGCGCATGTCGGGGTCGCCGCAGGACTGGACCGCCTATGTGATCGAGGATGCCTCGCTGGGCAAGGCCAGCCCCACCGGATGGGCTGAAGCGGCACTGGCGGCCATGGCGCGGCACAAGGCCGACCGCATGGTGGCCGAGGTCAACCAGGGCGGCGACATGGTCGAGACCGTGATCCGCCAGGTCGATCCGATGGTGCCCTTCCGGGCGGTGCGGGCCAGCCGGGGCAAGGCCGCACGGGCCGAGCCGGTGGCGGCGCTGTATGAACAGGGGCGGGTGAAACACCTGCGGGGTCTGGGCGATCTGGAAGACCAGATGTGCCAGATGACCATACGCGGCTTCGAGGGGCGGGGCAGTCCCGACCGCGTCGATGCGCTGGTCTGGGCCCTGACCGACCTGATGATCGAACCTGCCGGGCGGTTCCTTCGCCCGCGCGTCCGGGGCCTGTAGCACCCCCCGGACCCGACACATCCGAGACCGAAAAAGTACACACCGCGGCGCAGGTCGCTTGCGGTCAAGGAGGGCCTTTGCCGATGATCAAGGAATTCTTCAAACGTGAGCCGAACCAGGCGCCGATGACCCCGCCCGCGCCAGAGCGCAAGGCGTCTGTCACCGGATCGGTGCTGGCGGCGGTGCAGGGGGCGGGGCGGTCGGTCTGGGGACCGCGCGATGCCACCAGCCTTATCCGCAACGGGTTCTCGGGCAATCCGGTGGGCTTCCGGTCGGTGAAGCTGATCGCCGAAGCCGCCGCCGCCCTGCCGCTGGTGGTGCAGGATGCCGAGCGCCGCTATGACGCGCATCCGCTGTCGGATCGGCTGGCGCGGCCCAACGGCGCGCAGGGACGGGCCGAGCTTCTGGAAATGCTCTATGGCCAGATCCTGCTGTCGGGCAACGGCTATCTGGAAGGCGCGGGCGGTGGTCTGGGCGTGATGCCGCTGGAGCTGCATGTGCTGCGGTCGGACCGGATGCGGGTGGTGCCGGGCGGCGATGGCTGGCCTGCGGCCTATGAATACTCGGTCGGCGGGCGCAAGCATCGCTTCGACATGACCGGCGATGTGCCTCCGATCTGCCACATCCGCAGCTTCAGTCCACTGGATGATCACTATGGGTTCTCGCCCTTGCAGGCGGCGGCGAACGCCGTGGATGTGCACAATTCGGCCTCGCGCTGGTCCAAGGCGCTGCTGGACAATGCGGCGCGGCCTTCGGGCGCCATCGTCTTCACCGGCCCCGAGGGGCAGGGGACCATGTCCAACGATCAGTACGAGCGGCTGGTCGACGAGATGGCCGCGAACTATCAGGGCGCACGCAATGCCGGGCGGCCGATGCTGCTGGAAGGCGGGCTGGACTGGCGGCCGATGGGGTTCAGCCCCTCGGACATGGAGTTCCAGAAGACCAAGGAAGCCGCCGCGCGCGAGATCGCCCTGGCCTTCGGGGTGCCGCCGATGCTGCTGGGGATCCCCGGCGATGCGACTTATGCCAACTACCAGGAGGCCAACCGCGCCTTCTATCGTCTGACGGTGCTGCCGCTGGCCACGCGGGTTTCGGCCGCCATCGCCGACTGGCTGGCGCGTTTCACCGGCGAGGCGGTGCGGCTGCAACCGGATCTGGACAAGATCCCGGCCCTGTCGGCCGAGCGCGAGGCGCAGTGGCGCCGGGTCCGCGAGGCCGACTTCCTGACCCGCAACGAAAAGCGCGGCCTGCTGGGTCTGCCGCCCATCGTCGAGGGCACGGGAGAGGGCGCGTGAGCGAGATGCCCAGACCAGCGCCCGGCGGTTCGCGCTTTCTGTACGAGCCCTTCGACCACAGTCCGGTGAAGGTGCACGAGGTGCAGGAGAAGCTTCTGGACCTGAAGTTTTCCGGCATCGACGGGCGGCTGGAACGGATCGAACAGATGATGGAGCGGCTGGAGCGCCGGTTGTGGCTGACCGTCTATGGGGTCGTCGCGACAATCCTGGCGCAGGCCATCCGCTCGCTTCTGACTTTGGCTCCCAATGGAGGATTTGGATCATGACCACGCAGAGCCCCTCGGGGTTGGAACACAAGTTCTGCCGGTTCGACGGAGAGGTCGCGCTGGAGGACGGTTGCCGGATCGAGGGCTATGCCTCGCTGTTCGGGCGCACGGATCAGGGCGGCGACGTGGTGGCGGCGGGGGCCTACGCAAGGTCGCTGGAGCGGCTGGGCAAGGCGGGCCGTGCGGTCAAGCTGCTGTGGCAGCATGATCCGGCCCAGCCCATCGGTATCTGGGACGAGGTCCGCGAGGACGCCACCGGCCTGTTCGTCAAGGGCCGCCTGCTGACCGAAGTGACCCGGGGCCGCGAGGCCGCCAGCCTGATCGAGGCCGGGGCCATCGACGGGTTGTCCATCGGCTACCGCACCGTCGCGGCCACCAAGGATGCCGAGGGCCGCCGGGTGCTGACCGAGCTGGAGCTGTGGGAAGTGTCGCTGGTGACCTTCCCGATGCTGCCCGAAGCCCGCATCGGCGCCAAGGCCGAGGATCGCAACGACACCCTTTGCCGGGAGCTGGCCGAGATTTTCGGCGCCGCCCGTCAGACCCTGGCCGCGGCGGACTGAGCCTCCGCGCCCAACTTATCAGAAAGGACATCGGATGATTGAACCCGAGACCAAGGCTCGGGGCGGGGAAGTTATGCCCGCCGCCCAGCCGGTGCCGCCCAGCGGGGTGGCCGAGATGAAGTCCGCCTTTGTCGGGCTCATGCAGGACCTGACCGAGTTCCGGCAGGGGATTTCCAACCAACTCAAAGCACAGGAAGAGAAACTGACCATGCTGGATCGCAAGACCGCTTTCGCCGGGCGCCCCGCCCTGTCCGTCACCGCCGAGACCGAGGTGCCGCACCAGAAGGCCTTTGAAGGCTACCTGCGCAGCGGCAACGAGGAGGCGCTGCGGTCGCTGGACCTGGAAACCAAGGGCATGACCACCACCAGTGAGGGCGTGCTGGTCGACCAGGTCACTTCGGAGGCCATCCAGAGCGTGTTGCAGTCGACCTCGTCGATCCGCTCGATCGCCACCGTGGTGCATGTGGAGGCGAACTCCTATGACGTGCTGGTGGATCACGAGGACATGGGCTTTACCTGGGCCAATGAGACCGCGACGCTGACCGACAGCAGCACGCCGCAGATCTCTCGCATTCCGATCAACCTGCACGAGCTGAGCGCCCTGCCGAAGGTCAGCCAGCGCCTGCTGGACGACAGTGCCTTCGACATCGAGACCTGGCTGGCCGGACGCATCGGTGAAAACTTTGCCCGTGCCGAGGCCGATGCCTTCATCAATGGCGACGGGGTCGACAAGCCGCGCGGGTTCCTGACCCATCCGATGATCGACAACGACAGCTGGGCCTGGGACAGCCTTGGCTATGTCTTTACCGGCGCGGCTGGGGATTTCTCGTCCACCAATGCCTCGGACGCGATCATCGAGTTGGTCTACGCGCTGGGAAGCCGTTACCGCGCCAATGCGAGCTTCGTGATGAACTCGAAAACCGCAGGCGCGGTGCGCAAGATGAAGGATGCCGATGGCCGCTTCCTGTGGTCCGACGGTCTGGCGGCGGGCGAGCCGTCGCGCCTGATGGGCTATCCGGTGCTGATCTCGGAGAAAATGCCCGACATCGCGACCGGCGTGGCCGCCATTGCCTTCGGTGACTTCGCGGCGGGCTATACCATCGCCGAGCGTCCGGACCTGCGGGTGCTGCGCGATCCGTTCTCGGCCAAGCCGCATGTGCTGTTCTATGCCACCAAGCGCGTCGGCGGTGACGTCAGCGACTTCGCGGCGATCAAGCTGCTGAAGTTCGACATCTCGTAACCGCAGCGCAGAACAAGGCCGGGCTCTGCAGGGGGTCCGGTCTTCAGGGGTGGCCGTTCAGGAATTGGTCGCGTTGTCCAGCTTTCCCATCCGTTCGAGCAGCGCGGCGGGAGGGCGGCCACCCTGCCTTGGCCTCTGGCCCAACCCCCCAAGTGGAGGACAGTTCATGAAGCTTGTCGAGCTAGCCCCGGTTTCCGTTTTCGATCTGCCCATGGCCGAATTGCGCGAGCATCTGCGCCTGGGCACCGGTTTTGCCGATGACGACATTCAGGATCCGGTTCTGGAGCGGGCCCTGCGGGCGGCGCTGGATGCCATCGAGGCGCGAACCGGCAAGGTTCTGTTCGCCCGCGCGTTCCGCTGGACGGTGTCGGCCTGGCGCAGCCCGGTGGTGCAGGCGCTGCCGGTGGCGCCGGTGACCCAGATCACCGCCCTGTCGCTGGTCGAGGCCACCGGTGCCGTGACGCCGCTGAGCCCCGCCGACGTGACCCTGGAGGAAGACTTGCACCGCCCGCAGCTTCATCCCGCCCAGGGCTGCCTGCCGACGATCCCGATGCGGGGCAAGGCCGAGGTGACCTTCGTGGCCGGGTTTGCCGCCAACTGGTCCGGGATCCCCGCCGATCTGGCGCAGGCGGTTTTGTTGATGGCCGCGCATTTCTACGAAGCCCGGCTTGACGGTGGTGACGACGGCAACCTGCCCTTCGGGGTTGGCGCGCTGATCGCGCGGTATCGCACCGTGCGCATCCTGGGAGGGGCCAGCGCATGAGCCCGCATCTTCTGAGAACGCGTCTGGGGCTGGAGCGTCCGGTGGCGCTGGCCGATGGCGCCGGCGGTGCCTCGGTCAGCTGGAGCCAGGAGGGTCTGTTGTGGGGCGCTCTGGAGCCGTTGTCGGGCCGTGAAGCCGGCCATGACGGTGCCGCGGTGTCGCGGGTGCGCTATCGCATCACACTGCGCGGGGCGCCGGTGGGCGCGCCGTCGCGGCCAAGGGTGCGCGACCGGCTGCGCGCCGGCGTGCGCTGTTTCGAGATCACCGCGGTGCGCGAGGCCGACCCGGCCGCCCGCTTCCTGATCTGCGACGCGGTCGAGGAGGTGAGCGCATGAGCTATACCACCGCTCCGGCCCTGCAGGCGGCAATCTATGGCCACCTGACCGCCGATGCGGCTTTGGCCGCACTGGTCGGCCCGGCCATTTTCGATGCGCCGCCCGACGAGGGCGCCTTGCCCGCCACCTATGTGCTGCTGGGCGACGAAGAGGCGCGGGACCGCTCGGACAAGGGCGCGCGCGCCACGATGTACCGGCTGACCCTGTCGGTGGTGACCGATGCCGCCGGGTTCCACCGCGCCAAGCAGGTGGCGGCGGCGGTGGATGCGGCGCTGACCGGTGCCACGCTGAACCTGGGCAGCGGCCATCTGGTCGCCATGACTTTCGAACGGGCGCGCGCACGGCGCACCCGCAATGCCTCCGGCCGCCGGATCGACCTGCGATTCCGCGCGCTGGTGGATGAGACCCCTTAACGAAACGGGAGAGTTTCCATGACGGTACAAAGCGGCAAGGATCTGCTGATCAAGATCGATTTCGACGGCAATGGCGATTTCCGCACCCTCGCGGGGCTGCGGGCCACGCGCATCGGGTTCAACGCCGAAACGGTGGATGTGACCAGCCTGGACAGCGCGGGCGGCTGGCGCGAGCTTCTGTCCGGGGCGGGGGTGCGTTCGGCCTCGCTGACCGGGGCGGGGGTGTTCCGCGACGACAGCACCGACCTGCGCGCCAAGGACATGTTCTTCGGCTCTCAGGTCACGGTCTATCAGGTGGTGATCCCCGACTTCGGCGTGGTTCAGGGGGAATTCCAGATCACCGCGCTGGAGTATTCGGGCAATTACGACGGCGAGGCGACCTATGAGATGTCGCTGGCTTCGGCTGGCGCCCTGAGCTTCACGGCGATCTGATGGCAAATCCGTGGCGAGGCGAGGTGGCGCTGACCATCGACGGGCAGGCGCGGGTGTTGCGGCTGACGCTGGGGGCGCTGGCGGAACTGGAGGCGGAGCTGGACAGCGGCTCGCTTCTGGATCTGGTCGGGCGGTTCGAGAGCGGCGCGTTTTCAAGCCGTGATGTGCTGGCCCTGATCGTCGCCGGGCTGCGGGGCGGCGGGTCCGATCTGGACCCGCGCGACCTGCTGCGCGCCGAGATCGACGGCGGGCCGCTGGCGGCGGCGCAGGCGGCGGCGCTGTTGCTGGCGCGGGCCTTTGCCCTGCCGCAGGAGCCGGGTGGATGAGCGGGCTGGACTGGCCCGGCCTGATGCGCGCGGGGCTGTGCGGGCTGGGGCTGACGCCGGACCGGTTCTGGGTCCTGACGCCCGCAGAGCTGTGGCTGATGCTGGGCCAGTCCGACAGCGCCGACGCCCGCATGGGGCGCGACCGCCTTGGGGCGTTGATGGCGCAATTTCCCGACACGACAACAGGATGATACAGGATGGACAGCTTGGAAGTGGAAGATTTCAACCGGCAGGTGGATGCGCTGGAAGACAGCCTGGCGGGGGCGCAAAGCGTGGCCTCGGTGTTCACCGGCGAGTTGCAGCAGATCCGCACCACCATGGCCGACACGGGACGCGAGGTGCGCAACCTGTCGGGCGGCATCAGTCGCGGTCTGCGCGGGGCGTTTGACGGGCTGGTCTTCGACGGGATGAAATTGTCGGACGCCATGAAGAAGGTCGGCGAGTCGATGCTGAGCGCCACCTATTCCTCGGCCATCAGCCCGGTGACCAAGCATTTCGGCAAGATCGCTGGGGCCGGGATCGAGTCGATGATCTCGGGAGTCTTGCCTTTCGCCAAGGGCGGCGCCTTCAGCCAGGGGCGGGTGACGCCCTTTGCGCGCGGTGGCGTGGTCTCGGGGCCGGTGAGTTTTCCCATGCGCGGCGGCACCGGGTTGATGGGCGAGGCAGGGCCGGAGGCCATCATGCCGCTGACCCGAGGGGCCGACGGCAGCCTGGGCGTCAAGGCCGAGGGCAGCGCGGCGCGGCCGGTCAATGTGGTCATCAACGTCTCGACCCCGGATGTGGCCGGGTTCCAGCGCTCGCGCACCCAGATCGCGGCGCAGATGGGCCGCGCGCTTGGTGCCGGGCAACGCAATCGCTGAACAGGAGACAGGCCATGGGCTTTCACGAGATCAGATTTCCGACCTCGCTGAGTTTCGGCTCGGCAGGCGGGCCGGAGCGGCGGACCGAAGTGGTGACGCTGGCCAACGGCTTTGAGGAGCGCAACACACCCTGGGCGCAGTCGCGCCGCCGCTACGACGCGGGCATTGGCGTGCGGTCGCTGGACGATGTGGCCGCGCTGATCGCCTTTTTCGAGGCGCGGCAGGGACGGCTGTACGGGTTTCGCTGGAAGGACTGGGCGGATTTCAAAAGCTGCCTGCCCTCGGCGGACCCGGCGCCGGGGGATCAGGTGATCGGCACCGGCGACGGGGCGACGGCGGTGTTCGGGCTGACCAAGCGCTATGTCTCGGGCAGCGAGAGCTATCAGCGGCCCATCGCCAAACCCGTGACCGGCACCGTGCGGGTTGCCGTGGCGGGCACCGAGGTGCCGCCCGGCGGGTTCAGCGTCGATGATGCCACCGGGCAGGTCACGCTGGGCGTGGCGCCGGGGGCGGGGCAGGTGGTGACGGCGGGGTACGAATACGACGTGCCGGTGCGTTTCGACACCGACCAGATTGTCACCTCGGTCGCCAGTTTCCAGGCGGGCGACGTGCCCGATGTGCCGGTGGTCGAGGTGCGGGTCTGATGGCGGTTTCGGCAGCCTTCCAGGCGCATCTGGACACCGGCACCACGACGCTGTGCCGCTGCTGGCGCATCCGGCGGCGCGACGGGCGGACACTGGGCTTCACCGATCATGACCGCGATCTTGGGTTTGACGGCACCACCTTCAAGGCCGACACCGGTCTGACCGCGCAGGCGTTGGAGCAATCCACGGGCCTGTCGGTGGACAACTCCGAGGCTTTGGGCGCGCTGAGTGCCGCCGCCGTGACCGAGGAAGATCTGGCGGCGGGCCGCTTCGATGGGGCCGAGGTCGAGGCCTGGTTGGTGAACTGGGCCGATCCGGCCACGCGCCACCCGGTGTTTCGCGGTCATCTGGGCGAGGTGCGCGCCGGCGGCGGGGTGTTCCGGGCCGAGTTGCGCGGGCTGACCGAGGCGCTGAACCAGCCGCAGGGCCGGGCGTTCCAGCCGTTGTGTGCGGCGCATCTGGGCGATGGCGCCTGCAAGGTGGCCCTGGGCAATCCGGCCAATTCCGTCACCGTCACCCTGACCGAGGCGCGCAGCCCGCAGGAGTTGCGCGTGACCGATCCGGGGGCGCATGCGGAAGGGTGGTTCACGCGCGGCGAGATGTCAGTGCTGAGCGGGGCGGCCAAGGATCTGTCGGTGCAGATCAAGGACGACCGTTTGACCGGGACGGGGCGCATTCTGCATCTGTGGGAAGACCTGCGCGCGCCTCTGGTGCCGGGCGATCAGCTGCGCCTGACGGCAGGTTGCGACAAGCGGCCCGCGACCTGCCGCGGGAAATTCGGTAATTTCCTGAACTTCCGTGGCTTTCCGGACATTCCCGGCGACGATTGGCTGATGGCCGTGCCCAAACGCGCGGGTCGCAACAACGGCGGGAGCCGGGTGCGATGAGCCGGGCACAGCAAAGCATCGCGGTTGCGCGTGGCTGGATCGGCACGCCCTATCTGCACCAGGCCACCACCTGTGGCGCGGGCTGCGATTGCCTTGGGCTGCTGCGCGGGATCTGGCGCGAGCTCTACAGCGCCGAGCCCGAACCGGTGCCACCCTACAGCCCCGACTGGTCGGAACCGCAGGGCGAGGAACGGCTGCTGGCCGCCGCCCGCCGCTGGCTGGTGGCGCGACCGCCGGGGTCCGAGGCGGCGGGCGATGTGCTGCTGTTCCGGATGCGTGACGGCATGGTGGCCAAGCATCTGGGGCTGCAATCGGCGACCGGACCGGAAGCGGCCTTCATCCACGCCTACGCGCGGCACGGGGTGGTCGAAAGCCCCCTGTCGCAGCCGTGGCGGCGGCGCATCGTGGCGCGTTTTGCATTTCCCGAAGGAGCCTGATCATGGCGACACTACTTCTTTCAGCCGCCGGTGCGGCGGCGGGCAGCGCGCTTGGCGGCTCGTTCCTGGGCCTGTCGGCGGCGGTCATCGGCCGGGCGGCAGGGGCGACCATCGGACGGGCGATCGACCAGCGGATCATGGGCAGCGGCTCGCAGGTGGTGGAGCGCGGGCAGGTGGACCGCTTCCGCGTCACCGGGGCCTCGCAGGGAGCGCCGATCCCGCAGGTCTTTGGCCGCATCCGGGTGCCGGGACAGGTGATCTGGGCGTCGAATTTCGAGGAAAGCCGCAAGGCCACCCGCGTCGGCGGCGGCAAGGGCGGCGCGCCGAAATCCAAGGTGCGGACCTACAGCTACAGTGTCAGCCTCGCGGTGGCCCTGTGCGAGGGTGAGATTTCCCGCGTCGGGCGGATCTGGGCCGACGGGCAGGAGATCCGCACCGACCAGCTGTCGTTGCGGGTCTATCGCGGCAGCGAGACACAATTGCCCGATCCCAAGATCGCCGCCGTGGAGGGAGGCGCCAATGCCCCGGCCTATCGTGGCACGGCCTATGTGGTGTTCGAGGATCTGCAACTGGAAGCCTATGGCAACCGGGTGCCGCAATTCAGCTTCGAGGTGATCCGCCCCGAGCAGCCCGCCTTTCAGGATGCCGACGGCGCGATGGTGGACGGGGTGCAGGCGGTGGCGCTGATCCCCGGGACCGGCGAGTACGCCCTGTCGCCCGAGCGGGTGCACTATGTCGAAGGGTTCGGGCTGAAACGGTCGGCCAATGTGAACAGCCCCGGGGGTCGCACGGATTTCACGGTGTCCATGGACGCGCTTGAAGAAGAGCTTCCCAACTGCGGGGCGGTGTCGCTGGTGGTGTCCTGGTTCGGCGATGACCTGCGCTGCGACCGCGCCAAGATCCGCCCCAAGGTCGAACAGAGGTTGGCCGATGGCGACCCGGATGCCTGGCGGGTTGCCGGGCTGGAGCGGTATCAGGCGCAGGAGGTGCCCAAGGATGGTGGCCGGTCGATCTATGGCGGCACGCCCTCCGATCGCAGCGTCATCGGTGCGATCCGCAACCTGAACGCACGCGGGCAGAAGGTGATGTTCTATCCCTTCATCCTGATGGACCAGATGGCGGGCAACGGGTTGAGCGATCCCTGGACCGGGGCGGCAAACCAGCCGCCGCTGCCGTGGCGCGGGCGGATCACGACCTCGAAAGCGCCGGGACAGCCCGGCAGCCCGGACAAGACGGCGGCGGCGGCAGGGCAGGTGCGGGCCTTTTTCGGCACGGCGCGGGCATCGGATTTCAGCATCTCGGGCGACACGGTCACCTATACCGGCCCCAACGAATGGTCGCTGCGCCGGTTCATCCTGCACAACGCGGCGCTGTGCAAGGCGGCGGGCGGGGTGGAGTCGTTCTGCATCGGCTCGGAAATGCGCAGTCTGACCCAGATCCGCGACAGCCAGAGCGGCTTTCCGGCGGTGGCCGAGTTCAAGGCGCTGGCGGGCGAGGTGCGGGCGCTGCTGGGCGGCGCGGTCAAGCTGGGCTACGCGGCGGATTGGTCGGAATATTTCGGCTACTCGCCCACGGATGGCAGCGGCGATCACCTGTTTCACCTTGACCCGCTGTGGGCCGATCCCGAGATCGATTTCATCGGCATCGACAATTACATGCCGTTGTCTGATTGGCGCGACGAGGCCGGTCATGCGGACGCGGGCTGGGGCTCGATCTATGACCTCGACTACCTGAAGGCCAATGTGGCGGGGGGCGAGGGCTATGACTGGTATTATGCCAGTGCCGCCGACGCGCAGGCGCAATTGCGCAGCCCGATCACCGATGGTGCCTATGGCCAGCCCTGGGTGTTCCGCTACAAGGATCTGCGCGGCTGGTGGAGCAGCCCGCATCACAACCGCATCGGCGGGGTGCGGGCAACGGGGGCGACGCCTTGGGTGCCGCGCAGCAAGCCGATCTGGTTCACCGAGCTGGGTTGTGCGGCCATCGACAAGGGCACCAACCAGCCCAACAAGTTCCTCGATCCCAAGTCGTCGGAATCGGTGCTGCCACGGGCCTCGACCGGCGCGCGGGACGATCTGATCCAGATGCAGTACCTGCGCGCCATGTTCGGGTTCTGGTCCGATCCGGCGCAGAACCCGGTGTCGGGGGTCTATGGTGGGCCGATGGTGGACATGAGCCGGGCCTTTGTCTGGGCCTGGGACGCGCGGCCTTATCCGTGGTTTCCCGGCCGCAGCGATGTCTGGAGCGATGGCGACAACTACTTGCGCGGGCATTGGCTGAACGGGCGGACGGGGGCGCAACTGCTGTCCACTGTTGTCCGCGAGATCTGCCAGCGCGCCGGGGTGGCCGATCCGGATGTGACCGGGTTGCACGGGTTGGTGCGCGGCTATGCGGTGGGCCAGCCCGAGAGCGCCCGCGCCGCACTTGAACCGCTGATGCTGGCGCATGGGTTCGACGCGCTGGAGAGTGAAGGGCGGCTGGTGTTCCGGTCGCGCGGCGGGGCGGCGGATGCGGTGCTGGGCAAGGACGACCTGGCGCAACATCCCGAGGAGGACGGCGATCTGTCGGTTCTGCGCGCCGCTGACAGCGAGGTGCCCGGAAGGGTGCGGCTGGACTATGTGGCCGCTGATGGCGGGTTTGACGTGGCCTCGATCGACGCGGCGGTGCCGGGGGGCGAGGTTGAAAACGTGGCCCGGTCCGAGTTGAACATGGTGCTGACCAAGGCCGAGGCGCGCGGGCTGGCCGAACGCTGGCTGGCCGAGGGCCGGATCGCGCGGGACACGGTGAAACTGGCGCTGCCGCCCAGTCGCATGGATCTGGGGGCGGGCGATGTGATCGACCTGCCGCATGGCGGCAGTATGGGCCGGTTCCGGGTGGATCGCTGCGAGGACGTGGGCGTGCATCTGCTGGAAGCGGTGCGCGTGGAAACCCCGGTCTACCAACCGGCCCCGGCCATCGAGGAGTTGTCGCGGATCGCTGCCTTTCCCGCGCCGGTGCCGCCGTCGCCGGTGTTTCTGGACCTGCCCTTGCTGCGGACCGAGGATGTGCCGCACGCGCCTTATCTGGCGGTGGCGGCGCGGCCCTGGCCGGGAGAGATTGCGGTCTATGGTTCGGGCAGCGACAGCGACTATGACCTGAACACGCTGGTGGACCTGGGCGCGCGGGTCGGGCTGACCCGGACTGAATTGCTGCGTGCGGCGCCCGGGCGGCTGGATCGCGGCGCGCCGCTGACGGTGGAAATCCCCGATGGCGCGCTGAGTTCGGTGAGCGAGGCGGAATTGCTGAACGGCGCCAACGCGCTGGCCATCGGTGACGGCAGCCCCGGCAATTGGGAAGTGCTTCAGTTTCGCCGCGCCGATCTGGTGGGACCGGATCTATTCGATCTGTCCGAGCGGTTGCGCGGCCAGTTGGGCAGCGACGGGATGATTCCGGATATCTGGCCGGCGGGCAGTCTGGTGGTGGTGCTGGACGCGGCTCTTGTGCAGATCGCGCTGGCCTCGGGCGCGCGGGGTCTGACCCGGCACTATCGCATCGGGCCGTCGGACCAGCCCTATACCGATCCCAGTTTCGTGCATCAGCAGGCGAGTTTCGCGGGCAACGGGTTGCGGCCCTATGCGCCGGTGCATCTGCGCGCCGAGGTCACCCTGTCGGGCGATCACCGGCTGCGCTGGATCCGCCGCAGCCGGATCGACGGCGATCTGTGGTCGCTGCCCGAGATCCCGCTGGGCGAGGCGCAGGAGCGGTATTTGCTGCGCATCCGGCAGGGCGCGATCAAGCGCGAAGTTACGGTGACCAGCCCGCAATGGACCTATGACGCCGCCAGCCGCGCAGCGGATGGTGTCAGCGGACCTTACACGCTGGAAGTGGCGCAATTGTCGGACCGTTTCGGTCCGGGACTTTTCGGAAAGGTGACGATCAATGGCTAATACGGCAAACCTTGGGCTGCCCCTTGTGATGGAAGCGCAGGCCCAGAAGCATGTGACGGTGAACGCAGCGCTGGCGCGGTTGGATGCGGTCTGTAAGACCACCCTGCTGTCGGTGACGCAAACCACGCCGCCGGTCAGTGCCGTCGATGGTGCGGCCTATGGCGTGCCGCAGGGCGCGAGCGGGGTCTGGGCGGCGGAAGTCGGCAAGCTGGCGGTGTTCGACAATGGCGGCTGGGTCTATGTGACCCCGGCGGCGGGCTGGCGCGGCTGGGTCGCGGATCAGGGCGTGCCGGTGTTGCACGACGGGCAGGGATGGGTTGCACACGCGGTGGCGGTTTCGCCCAATGGGGCGGCCAGCCTGATGCAGGTGATCGAGGTGGATGTGCCGGTGGGGACGGGGGCGTCGGTGACCACGGCGGCCATTATTCCGGCGCGTTCCGTGGTGCTTGGCGTCACCGGGATCGTCACCTCGGCGGTGAGCGGCGCGTGCAGCAGCTGGCGGCTGGGCGTGCCCGGCGGGTCGGGGCAATACGGCACCGGGCTGGGCCTTGGACTGGGGTCCCGGGTCGAAGGGCTGAGCGGTCAGCCGCAGGCCTTTTACGCCGACACACCGTTGTTGATCGAGGCCGAGGGCGGCAGTTTTGCGGTAGGCAATCTGCGGCTTGCCGTGCATCTGATGCGGCTGCAAGTCCCGCGAGTGTGAACGGGTCGGGGTGGAAACCGGCGGTCAATCGGCTTAAGTTGCTTCGGTACGCAACGTCGGGAGGCCGCCATGTCCAACCCAAAGACGCAGTTCGCTGCCTTCGATCCTGTCTGGGCACAGGTGACCGAAGAA
This sequence comes from Meridianimarinicoccus sp. MJW13, assembly GCF_014901205.1. Taxonomy (GTDB): domain Bacteria; phylum Pseudomonadota; class Alphaproteobacteria; order Rhodobacterales; family Rhodobacteraceae; genus Meridianimarinicoccus. The sequence continues at coordinate 75,397 of NZ_JACNMU010000005.1, read as the reverse complement.
GCGCAGGCGACCATCCGTGACGAGCCGCTTCTGGGCGGGCTGGTGCATTCGAGCATCCTGCATCACCCGTCGCTGAGCCGCGCGCTGTCCTACCGGTTGTCCATGAAGCTGGCGTCGGCGGAAATGCCGGACCAGCTTTTGCGCGAGATCGTCGAGCAGGCTTTCATCTCGGATCCCGGGATCGAAGAAGCCGCGCGCGCCGACCTTGTGGCGGTCTATGAGCGCGACCCGGCCTGCCATCGCATGATCCAGCCGATCCTGTTCTTCAAGGGCTACCAGGCCATCCAGGCCTACCGCGTGGCCCATTGGCTGTGGCAGGAGGGCCGCCGCGACATGGCCTATTTTGTTCAGATGCGGGTGTCGGAACTGTTCGGCGTCGATGTGCATCCGGCCGCACGGCTGGGCAAGGGGATCATGATCGACCACGCCCATTCCATCGTCATCGGCGAAACCGCCGTGGTCGGCGACAACGTCTCGATGCTGCATTCGGTGACCCTTGGCGGCACCGGCAAGGAAGATGACGATCGTCATCCCAAGATCAGCGACGGGGTCTTGATCGGGGCCGGGGCCAAGGTTCTGGGAAACATCCGGGTCGGCCATTGCTCGCGCATCGCGGCCGGGTCGGTGGTTTTGGACGAGGTGCCGCCCTGCACAACGGTGGCCGGCGTGCCGGCGAAGATCGTGGGCGAGGCCGGCTGCGATCAGCCCGCCGTCACCATGGATCAGCATATTTGAGGACGGGCGCGGCCCTAGCGGATGATCAGATCATCGGCGCGCATCAGGCCCAGAACCTCGCGCGCGCGCTCGTCCAGCAAATCCAGATCCAGGAAATTGTCGGACAGGCGGTGGGTCTTGTTCTTCAGGGCATCCACCTGTGTCTGAAGCGCGTCGCGTTGCGCTTCAAGTCGGGTCTGGTCGGCCTCGATCTCCAGCCGGCGCAACACGCCGAGATCGCCTTGCAGGGCTGCAAAGGCGAAGTAACCGCCCAGCATGACGGCGACGGTGGTGTAGATCAGGAAGCCGAAGCCCGAACCCTGCATGTGACTGCCTCAGATATTTTGGACCGACATTGCCACAGGATGTGTGCCCTGTGAATCCCAAATCGGCGGGCGCGCGCGGGTCGGGCGGCTAGGACGCAGACACCGACCGGCGCCGGACCAGCAGCAGGATGGTGCCCAGGACCGTCAGATTGACCAGTCCGGCGATGACCGCGTTGGCGTAGGTCCAGTAGTAGGCCCCGGTCAGGTCAAAGAACAACCCGCCCTGCCAGCCGCCCAGGGCATGACCCAGCCAGGCCACGGCCAGAACGACCCCGGTGGACATGGCCCGCCGCGCAGGGGGGGCGAAGGCCTGAACCGTGACCAGAACGCCGGTCATCACGCCGCCGTAGCCAAAGCCATACAGCGGCGAAAACAGCCAGAACGCCTGCATTGATCCCAGCAGGACGAAGCCCATCATCAGGGTCGTTTGCCAGGCCGTCGCGGCCATCCATGACCGGGCGGCGCCGATCTTGTCGGCCAGCATGCCAAAGAAGATGCGTCCGCCGATGGCGGCGATCAGTACGACCAGCAGCGGGCCGCCCGCCTCGGCGCCGACGCCGCAGACCTCCTGGATCAGTGGCACCAGATGCATCAGCGGCACCGCCATGCCGGTGCAACAGCCCAGAGCCGCCAGCGACAGGGCCGGCAGGATGATCCAGGCGGGCAGGACAGGGGCGGTTGCCGTTGCCGCCGTGGCGCGACCTTGCGATTGCGGCGGGGATCGCATCAGGAACGACAGCGGCACCACGGTCACGGCAACGACCACCCCGAGGATTGTCATCGCCGACTGCCAGCCGGAGGCCTGTATCAGATGCCCCGCCGCGAAGGGCACCATGCCCTGACCCAGCGCCTGACCGGCCGACGCGATGCCAATGGCCAGCCCGGTGCGGGTTCGAAACCAGCTGCCAACCAGGGCGATGACCGGGGCGAACAGGCTGCCGCCGCCGACGGCGCCCGCAAAGAAGAACAGGGTGTAGAACTGGGCCAGCGACTGCGCATTGGCGGCCAGCATCAGCGCGCCGGACAGCGACAGCGCGCCGATCAGGCAGATGGTGCGCGTGGCGATCCGGTCGGCCAGAAACCCCATGACGATGCCGCCGGTGGCAATGCCGATCAGGCCGAAGGAATTGATCGCCGAAACCTGTGCCCGTTCCCAGCCGAAATGGACTTCCAGCGGCACCAGGAACGCCGACAACCCGTTGACCAGGGTGCCCATGGAAATGCCCAGGATGAGGGCTGCCGCAGCGACAATGGTCCAGCGATACGCAGGTTGGGAAATGTCGGTTCCAGCCGTCATGGTCAGCCCTTCTCATACAGCATTCGGCCGCCCGAAGACGGCCATGGCTGATCCCTGCCGGTCCAGTCTATGCGCGCCCTGTGTCATTTGCCACGAAAATGCGGGGCAGGGGGCGTCGCTGGGCGTCGCTGGGGCGGTCCTGAACGCGCAGCCGCCCGGTTGTTTGCATTGCGCCGTCGGCCTGTCGGCGGGCGACGCGGAAAACGCCCGAAGCAGGCTCCGGGCGATTCTTCAGGGCTTAGCGCCTGGGATCAGGCTTCGCCCTTGTAGATGGCAATCAGCTTGCCCAGCATGTCCAGCGCGTCGGCCTTGGTGCGCTGGAAGCTGTTGCGGCCGATGATCGAGCCGTTGCCACCGCCGTCGCGGATGGCGCGGGCGTCGTCATAGACGCTGTCGGCGCCTTTCTTGGCACCGCCCGAGAAGACGATGATCCGGCGACCGTTCATCGAGGACTGCACGCAGTGGCGCACGCGCTCGGCCTGTTCGGCGATCGAGATCTGCTGCTCTTCATAGACCTTCTTGGCCTCGGGCAGCATCAGATGATCGGTGGACAGTTTCACCTTGATGACATGGGCGCCCAGCAAGGCGGCCATATGGGCGGCATAGGCGGCCACGTCGATGGCGGTTTCGCCGTCCTTGGTGACACCTTCGCCCCGCGGGTAGGACCAGATCACCGTGGCGATGCCCTTGGCGGCGGCCTCTTTGCGCATCGCGACGATCTCTTCCATCATCGAGATGGCGCAGTCGGAGCCGGGGTAGATGGTGAAGCCGATGGCGGCACAGCCCAGACGCAGCGCGTCATCGACCGAGGCGGTCACGGCCTGATCCTTGCCGGCGGAACCTGACATCAGCGAGTTGGCCGAGTTGCACTTCAGGATGGTCGGGATCTGACCGGCAAACGTGTCGGCACCCGCTTCCAGCGGCCCCAGCGGCGCGGCATAGGCCGAAAGCCCCGCGTCGATGGCCAGCTGGTAGTGGTAATGCGGGTCATAACCTTCGGGGTTGGGCGCAAAGCTGCGGGCAGGGCCATGTTCGAACCCCTGATCCACGGGCAGGATGATCATCTTGCCGGTACCGCCAAGCGCCCCCTGCATCAGCATGCTGTGCAGCTTTGCCTTCACGCCGGGGGTCTCGCCCTCGTAGTTCTTCAGGATGTTCTTGACGATTTCAGTGGTCATGCGTTTGCACCTTTCACGGGTGAGGACTGGTTAATCTGATAGGCAAGCGCCCTCGGCGGTTCAACGTCTGTGACCGCTAACAGGCACAATATATCGCGTTCAGCCTTCCAGAGCAGCCACGCCCGGCAGGGTCTTGCCCTCCATCCACTCAAGGAACGCGCCGCCTGCGGTGGAGATATACGAGAAATCCTGCGCCGCGCCGGAGGTGTTCAGGGCCGCCACGGTGTCGCCGCCGCCGGCCACCGAAACAAGCTTGCCGTCGCGGGTCAGCTCTGCCGCCGCAAGAGCGGCCGCGTTGGTGGCCGTGTCGAAGGGCGGGATTTCGAAGGCGCCGAGCGGGCCGTTCCAGATCAGTGTCTGGGACTGGGAAAAGACGGCCTTGATGGCTTCGACAGCCTCGGGGCCGGCGTCCAGGATCATCGCATCTTCGGGGCAGGCGTCGCTGGACACGGTTTCGCTGTCGGCCCCGGCCTTGAATTCGCGTGCCACCACCACATCGGCGGGCAGCAGGATCGTGCAGCCCTCTTCGCGGGCCTTCTCGACGATTTGCAGCGCGGTTCCGGCCATGTCGGGTTCGGCCAGGGAATTTCCGATCTGGGCGCCCTGCGCCACCAGGAAGGTGTTGGCCATGCCGCCGCCGATCACCAGCGTGTCGACCTTGGCCACCAGGTTGCCCAGCAGATCCAGCTTGGTCGAGACCTTGGCCCCGCCCACAACCGCCGCCACCGGGCGCCTGGGGGTTCCAAGCGCGCCTTCCAGCGCCTCAAGCTCGGCCTGCATCAGACGTCCGGCGCAATTGGGCAGCAGTTTCGCGATGCCCTCGGTCGAGGCATGGGCGCGGTGGGCGGCGGAAAAGGCATCATTGCAATAGACATCGCCAAGGGCGGCCAGCGAGGCGGCGAAACGCGCGTCGTTCTCGGTTTCCTCGGCATGAAAGCGGGTGTTTTCCAGCAGCAGCACCGTGCCCTCGGCCAGGCCGCCCACGGCCAGTTTCGCGGGCAGGCCGATGCAATCCTCGGCGAAGGCGACCGGCACGCCCAGAATTTCTTCGACCGCGCCGCGGATGTGGCTGAGCGACATCTCCGGCACCACCTGTCCCTTGGGTCGGCCGAAATGCGCCAGCAGGACCGGTTTGCCGCCCTTGGCGAGAATGGTGTCGACGGTGGGCTTGATCCGTTCGATGCGCGTGGCGTCGGTGACCTGGCCATCAGCCATGGGGACGTTGATGTCCACCCGGGTCAGGACCACCTTGCCGGTCAGATCCATGTCATCGAGTGTTTTCCAGGCCATCCGGCATCTCCCTTAACTGGTCTGCTTTCCTTTCACCCTGAAACCGGCAAGAGGTCAATCGCCTCCTCTCAAGGGGGCCGTGGTCGCGGCATTGCGTCTCAAGCACACAACGGTGATCTGGCGCTGAGGCGGATCGGGTCTGGACCTTCGGGGCGGACCCGGCCTAGGGTCGCGCGGATTCATTCTAGTCGAACCACACGAACGGAGATCGGTATGGCCGAGATCAAAGACCCTGAAAACACCATCCTGATGGAACTGAAGGGCGGCACCGTGGTGATCGAACTGCTGCCGGACATCGCGCCGATGCACTGCGATCGCATGAAAGAACTGGCGCGCAGCGGCGCCTATGACAACGTCGCCTTCCACCGGGTGATCGACGGCTTCATGGCCCAGACCGGGGACGTGCAGCACGGCAACATGGAAAAGGACTTCAACATCCGTCGCGCCGGAACCGGCGGCTCGGACCTGAAGGATCTGCCGGCGGAATTCTCGGGCATCCCGCATGATCGCGGGACGCTGGGCGCGGCGCGGTCGCAAAACCCGAATTCGGCCAACAGCCAGTTCTTCATCAACTTCACCGACAACCACTTCCTGAACCGCCAGTACACGGTCTATGGCCGGGTGATCGACGGGATGGAGCATGTGGATGCCATCACGCGGGGCGAGCCTGCGGCCAACCCCGACCGGATGATCAGCGTCAAGGTGGCGGCCGATGCAGATGCGTAACACCGCCTTTGCCGTTGCGTTGAGCCTGTGCGCCGCGCAGGCCGGCGCCACCGGCCTTGTGATCGAGGTCGATGGCGAGGCCCAGGGCACCATCACCATCGACCTGCTGGAAGACGTGGCGCCGAAACATGTGGAGCAGATCACCGCGCTGGCCTCGGAAGGGGCCTATGACGGGGTGGTGTTTCACCGCGTCATCGACGGTTTCATGGCGCAGACCGGCGATGTGAAATTCGGCAAGACCGGTGATGATTTCAACATGCGCATGGCGGGGCGCGGCGGGTCGGACCGGTCCAACCTGCCGGCGGAATTCTCGGACGTGCCGTTTGAGCGTGGCACGGTGGGCATGGCCCGGTCGCAGGATCCCGACAGCGCCAACAGCCAGTTCTTCATCATGTTCGGGCAGGGCAGTTTCCTGAACGGCCAGTACACGGTCGTGGGTCGGGTCACCGACGGGATGGACGTCGTTGACGCCATCAAGCGCGGCACCGGCGCCAATGGCACCGTGGTCGGCGCGCCCGACCGGATGGTGACCGTCAAGGTCACCGAGTAAGCCAAACCTGACCCGTCCCGGTGCAAGGGGCGGGTCTTTTGGCTTCGCAAATCCCTCAGAAAATGGTACAACTTCCCCTGCGTCAATGGCCTGATCGGGTGCTGGCGCACAGGGAGGAGACCAGGATCAGACGTGTTTGAGCGGCCTTTTTTGGCGGCCCCTTCGGCGCTGTGCTGAGTGCGTTGTTGCAGGCTTGTGCCGAGGTCAACGCCAACGTGCCATTCGGGTGGCCTCACAGTTTGGGCCGACCGGAATGCCCCGGCCAAGGGGCGGGCGTCCATGACGGTCAAAACGTACTGATTGCCTCGTCCCTGGAGTTTCACGATGCCATCCCCACCAGCGACGTTCCGTTGCCGGCGGGGCTTGGCCTGGTTGCCTCGGCCCTCGCGGGTCTGGGGTTGTTGCGCTATCGTCGCCGGACTGCCTGAGCCGGTGGCGCGCGCACGGGGCGTCGCCATCGCGTGACACCCCCTTCGCATGGGCCCTCTTTGTGGCCATCCTGATCCCAAAGCGGTTCGAGGAGTGTCCATGCGAAGCACTATCCAAAAAACCCACGTACCGGCCCGGAATGGGGGTGTTGGCCCGTGTGGCCGCGACCGATCCGGTGCGCCGGTTGCGGATTTTTTCCGCTGTGCAGCTTCGGCATGGCCGTCGAACGCCGGGTGGAGCGGCCGGTGTTGAGGGTGCGCGGGTTGGGGTGCTGACGGGACCCGACCTGGCGCTGCTGCCGGTGCAGTTGGAAAGCAGGGCCGACCTTTCCGCCCGCGGGCGCGACGCGGCCACGGACCGGGATGTGAGCAAAGGTGTGCTGCCTGCGTTTCATGCCTTCTGGCCCGACGGCACCTGGATGCGCTGACCTCTGGGCCACAGCCGCGCCACCAGCCGCGTGCCCGGCGCGTCGATCCAGGTGTGCCCCAGTGCGCGGGGGATCGCCCCGGTGCCCAGCTTGAACCGCGCCAGTCCCGGGGCCGTCTCGGTGTCCACCAGATCCAGATCCAGCCGCGTGCAGCCCTGCGCCGCCGCCCAGAGCATCGCCCGCCACAGCAGCAGGTTGGCCGCCCCGGTGTCGCGCCCCTGCGGCGAGGACCATGCCATGTGATAGCTGGCGGTGGGCGCATGCAGCAGCAGCAGGATACCGGCCACGCGCACCCCCGCAAGATGGGCCGTGAACACCTGCGCCGCACCGGGAGAGGCCGCCGCGAAAGCCGCCGTGAACCCCGGCGGCAATCGCCGATAGCCGCGCGCCCGGGCCTGCTGCGCCTCGGCCCGCAGCAGCCAGTGGCCGGTGTCGCCGGTCATTGGCGTCTGCTGCACCTCAAGGCCCGAGGATTCAGCCCGCACCAGCCGGTTGCGCCATTTGCCCCGCAGCCGCGCCCGCATCGCCGCCGGGCCGCCGCGCAGGTCCAGTTCCGCCACATGCGCTGGGGTCATCATCGGCAGGTAGCCGAAGCCTTCCAGCGGATCACCCTGCGCCCCGATCTCGGGCGTGGCGATGAGGCCCGCATGTTCAAGCCGCAGCCGCGCCAGCAAATCCCGCAACGCGGGTCTTCGCGCAGCCACCGGAACCTGCGCGCCCCAAACCGGCCCGCGCGACAGAAGCGCCACCCGGCCAAGCCCCGGCCAGCGCCGTACCAGCACCTGCGCGGTGGCCAAAGGGGCGGCCGCGTCGCCCAGCACGAAACTGCGCACCTCGCGCCCCCACACCCGGCAGGCGCGCGCATAGGCCGGATGCTGCTGCAAGGCGGCCTCGGCCACGGGATGTTTGAAAGGGGTCTCGCGCCACTCTGCCATGCCCCTGTTAACCCCGATGCAAGCTAAGCCGGGGTTAATGCGGCTATGAAACCCCGCCTGACATCGGTGTTCGGTCACCGCATCCCCAGCCCCCGCGCCACGCCGGCGGGGCTGTTCTGGCTGGCGGCCCTGATGTCGGTGCCGGTCTTCGTGCTGCTCAGTCTGCTGGAAGCGGTGCTGCGCTGGCTCTTGTAATGCCGGGGATCACCGCCTGTCCGCGCCCGTGCAACGCAAAACAGGCGCCCGACCCGAGGATCGACCGCCTGCCTGATCGCCGCCCATGGCGGGTCAGTTTTGCAGAACCACCAGCGCGTGCCGCTTCTTGCCCGCCGACAGTTTGATCGGGGCCGAAAGCGCGCCCGCGTCGATCATCAACCCGGCGTCGGTCAGCGGCGCATCGTCCAGCTTCGCGCCATTGTCCGAGATCAGACGCTTGGCCTCCTTGCCCGATTTTGCCAGACCGGTTTTCACGATCAGCTGCACGATCGAGATGCCATCGCCCAGATCGGACGCGCTGAGGGTCAGGGTTGGCAGGTCGTCGCCGGCACCGCCCTTTTCGAACACCTCGCGCGCGGTGGCCTCGGCCGCCGCCGCCGCTTCGGCCCCATGCAGCAGGCCGGTGACTTCGTTGGCCAGACGGATCTTGGCTTGGTTGATTTCCGAGCCTTCCAGCGCGCCCAGACGGTCGCATTCGTCCAGCGGCAGTTCGGTGTAAAGCTTCAGGAAGCGGCCCACATCGGCGTCGGTGGTGTTGCGCCAGAATTGCCAGAACTCATAAGGGCTGAGCATGTCGCCGTTCAGCCAGACCGCGCCGCCCTGGCTTTTGCCCATCTTCTTGCCGTCCGAGGTGGTCAGCAGGGGCGAGGTCAGGCCGAATATCTGGTTGTCCAGCACCCGGCGGGTCAGGTCGATGCCGTTGACAATGTTGCCCCATTGGTCCGAGCCGCCCATCTGCAACCGGCAGCCGTAGCGGCGGTTCAGTTCAAGGAAGTCATAGGCCTGCAGGATCATGTAGTTGAACTCAAGAAAGCTGAGCGATTGTTCACGGTCCAGCCGCGATTTCACCGATTCAAAGCTCAGCATCCGGTTGACCGAGAAATGACGCCCGATGTCGCGCAGGAAATCCAGGTAGTTCAGGCTGTCCAGCCATTCGGCATTGTTCAGCATCAGCGCGCCGGTGTCGCCCACACCGTAGTCGAGGTAGCGGTCGAACACCTTCTGCATGCCGGTGATGTTGGCGTCGATCTGCTCGGGGCCCAGCAGCGGGCGTTCATCCGACCGGAACGACGGGTCGCCCACCTTGGTGGTGCCGCCGCCCATCAGGGTGATCGGCTTGTGCCCGGTCTTCTGCAACCAGCGCAGCATCATGATGTTCAGCAGATGGCCGACGTGTAGAGACGCCGCCGTGGCGTCATAGCCGATATAGGTCGGCACCACCCCGGCCAGCATGGCCTCGTCCAGTCCTTCAAGATCGGTACAGTCCGCCAGAAAGCCGCGGCTGACCATCACGTGCAGAAACTCTGATTTCGGGTGGTAGGTCATATCGGATCGGTCCATCTTTGCGCAGGGGCGCGCGTGTTGGCGTGCGCGGAAACAAGGATGGCGCGCGCGAGTTGCCGGGCGCTTATACGGGGTAGGCCGATGAAGGGAAAGACCATCACAGCGGGCCGTGCGGTGCGCGCCATCGGCTGCATGACCGGCACCTCGCTGGACGGGGTGGACGTGGCCGGTCTGGACACCGATGGCGAGCGGATCTTCGGCTTTGGCCCATCCAGCTATCGCGGGTTTTCGGACAATGAAACGGCGGTGCTGCGCGCGGCGCTGGGGCGCTGGCCGGGCGATCCGGGGGTGGCCGAAGCCGCACAGGTGATCGAAGCAGCGCATCTGGATCTGCTGCGTGATATGGGCGGCGATCTGATCGGCTTTCACGGCCAGACGCTGGCCCATGATCCGGGCCAGCGCGGCACCCATCAGACCGGCAATGGCGCGCGGTTGGCCCGCGAGCTGGGCCTGCCGGTGGCCTGGGATTTCCGCAGCGCCGATGTGGCCGCCGGCGGACAGGGGGCGCCGCTGGCCCCGGTGTTCCACTTCGCCCTGGCGCAATGGATCGGGGCTGTGTCCCCGGTGGTGTTCCTGAACCTGGGCGGCGTCGGCAACATCACATGGGTCGATCCACGGGCCGAAGCGCCCTTTGCCCCCGGTGCGATGCTGGCCTTCGACACCGGCCCGGCCAATGCGCCGATCAACGATCTGATGCGCACGCGGCGCGGGGTGGGGCAGGATGCGGGTGGCGCACTGGCCGCACAGGGCCGCCCCGACCGCCAGATCGTGGACGCCTTCGGCGCGCATCCGTATTTTCGCAAACCGCCGCCGAAAAGCCTGGACCGCGACGATTTTGCCGGGCTGGCCGAGGCGGTGGCCGGGCTGGACGATGCCGATGCAGCGGCGACCCTGACCGAAGCGGCGACGCTGGCCGTGGCCCGCGCGCTGCAAATGGTGCCACGCCCGCCGTCGCGGGTCATCGTTTGCGGGGGTGGCCGGCGCAATGCCACGCTGATGGACCGCCTGCGCCACCATCTGTCCTGCGACACGGCTCCGGCCGAGGATGCCGGGCTGGATGGCGACATGATCGAGGCGCAGGCCTTCGCCTATCTGGCCGTGCGCTGTGCCCGCGGCCTACCGATCAGCGGGCCGGACACCACCGGCGCTCCGGCCCCGATGAGTGGCGGACAGCTCTCATGGCCTGCAACGGGGCGGCCATAGCCCCCTGTTTTCACCGTGCCTGCCTTTCCTTGTGCCGGTGCGCTGCTATCCTCATCGCGGAGCGCGCATGTGTTCCCCAACAACGCCCTACTGCGAGGAGATCCCATGTTTCGCATTCCCCTGCTGGCCGCCGCCCTGGCCCTGGCCAGCCCCGCTTTCGCGCAGATGTCCGAGGACGTGCATTTCCAGAAGGGCAACTTTGGCGCGATGGTCACGGGCACCATCAAGGGCCACGACTATTTCGATCACAAGCTGCGTGCGAAGGGTGGGCAGCAGATGTTCGCGGAATTGCGCGTCGCCGAGACCAACGGCAACGGCACGATCTATTTCAACATCCTGCCGCCGGGCAGCGATAGCGCGGCAATCTACATCGGGTCGCGGGACGGAAACACCGCCCTCATCGACCTGCCCAAAGACGGCGTCTACACGATCCGCACCTACCTGATGGGCAACGACAGGGACAGCGGCAAGACCGTGAGCTACAACCTCGATCTTTCAATCCAATAGTCTCTAGACACACAACACCAGGAAACAACCATGCATATCGACCTCGTCCACGCCGCCATCTCGGCGGTGCTGATCCTGCTGACCATCGCTGGCATGCGCCACTTTGGAATCGTTGATCGCGAGCACAAGAAGTGGGACTGGAAACTCTTTGCCGGGGTCTTCGTGGTGATGCTGGTGTTCAACCTCATCTGGCCGGCCTTCTGAGGCGGCAAGGGGTCTGACACGCAAGGACTGGAGCGGGTGAAGGGAATCGAACCCTCGTCTTAAGCTTGGGAAGCTCCTGCTCTACCATTGAGCTACACCCGCAGCGGTGTTCCGATTATCACTTGGTGCGAACCGGCTTCAAGCCGAAAGTGTATCGGCGGCCCATACAGATCGAAATCCCCGCGATCACGGACAATCAGGCGTGACGCGCAGCCACCACATTTCACCAAAGAACTGCGGGACCGAGGTTCCGAGATCTCAGTCGCGGCGTCCGGCGCTCTTTCGGGGTCATGTTTGTTCGCTGCATCGCCAGGGCGCGCGCCGAATGGGTCGCCCGCCCTGGCGACGAAGCCCTGGTTGCCAAAGCCGCTGGCCTCGATTTGTTCGCGCCACTTTCTGTTGTGTTCTAGGCAGGCGCTGCGGTTCGGGCGGGCCCGCCCGTGTGACCGATATCCCAGAAAAGACCGGCCATCAGGGTCAAGGCGTCGTGCGAGACAGACTTCAGAACATGCTCGTTCGGGGCATGCTGGGAACAGCCGCGGTAAGAGTGCGGCACCCAGACGGTCGGAAGGCCCAGGATATCCGCGAAAACCTCGTTGGGAAGCGACCCGGCCAGGTTGGGAAGGACATGCGGTGCTTTGCCAGAGGTGTGTTCCAGCGAGCGCGCGACGAACTTCACCCATGGATGATCCGGGGGCAGCCGCGTGGCGTTGAAGAACGCGCGTTCGTGCGGGACGATCTGAATGTCCTTGAACCCATGCTCATCAAGATGCCTGCGCAACGCAGGCAAGATGTCATCCAGATTTGTGCCGACGACAAAGCGCAGCTGACACGCCGCTTTGGCATGACCCGAAATCGCGTTTACGGGTGCTTCTGGGACGCCGCTTTTCATGGCAAGCACTGCGAAGCTGTTCCAGCCGAACACGCGCTCGGCGGGTGTCAGGTCTTCCTGTCCCCAGTCCTCGTCGATCTCGGGACCACCGTCCCCCTTGAGCGGCAGGTCTCGCAGAGCGGCGCGAATATCGTCGGTCAGGCTGGTGGTGCGCCATTCCGGCACCTGAATTTGCCCGCGCGCATCCGTGATTGTCGCCAAGGCCTGTGCAAGGATCATGGCAGGATCAGCAAGCAAACCGCCCCAATTGCCGGAATGGTGTGCCCCGTCTCGCAGATCCACGATGAGGTCGAACGATATGCCGCCGCGTGCGCCCATGAACATCGTGGGGGTGTCGGACTGAAGGCGAGGGCCATCGGAGGCAATCAGGACATCTGCAGCCAAGGCATCGGTGTTTGCCGCGCAGAATTCTGACAGTCCCGGAGAGCCCATTTCCTCGCCCATCTCGACAAGGATGCGGCTGTTGAACCCGAGCGATCCGCGGGTGTCGATGACGGCTTTCAAGGCCGCCAGGTTGATCAGATGTTGTCCCTTGTTGTCGGCCGTGCCGCGCCCGTAAAGCCGGTTCCCCTCGTCGACAAGGCGGAACGGGTGAAGGCCGTCGCGCCACTGATCGGTTTGCGCTCGGATCACGTCACCATGGCCGTAAGTCAGGATGGTAGGGAGTGTGTCGCCCTCGATACGTTCGGCGACAAGGAACGGGCCAGCGTCCGGAGCCGGGTTTTCATGGATCTGGCATGTGAAGCCCATGGCGTTCAGGCGCGGTATCAGCGCTTGTTCCAGGTATCGGGGCAGTTCGGCGGCCTTGTCGGGCGTCTGGCTCTCTGTTTCATGGCTGACCAACGCGCCCAAATCGCGGGCGAAGCCGCCGGTTTCGAAGTACCGGGAGGCGGCGTGAATGGCGGCTGCGCGTGTCATGGTATCTGTCAGACCGGAGGGCGCACATCATCCGGAATCGGACAGGTATAGGGCGTCTCCTCAAGGTGTTCCTGATGGGTCTCGCGCGCGGCGGCGAGCAGGGCCTGGTTTTCGACCAGTCGGCACGCCGTGGCCGCCATTGTCTTGGCCGCATAGATCATCCCCTTGTGGGCGGCTGGGGCCTTGCCTTGCGCGACGGTTTGCCAGGTGTGGAACGGCGTGCCGATGGCACAGGTGGCCACGCGCGCCTGCACTGTGGGCACCGCCCAGCTTACGTCACCCACATCCGTTGAACCCTCACCGCCGTCGCTGTGACGGTCGAGCGGTGCGATGAAATCGCAAAGCGCGAGGTCTTTCACCGGCTTCGCGCCGATCCGCTTGAAGGTCGTGTCGATGTCCGCGGCCGTCAGTGTTGTCTGGATTTCGCGGGCAAAGGCATCATCGGCGTCATCAAAGGGAACCGGTCCGAGCTTTTCAAGCTCGAGTTGCATCGCTTCTTCCAGCGGGCGGTTTCCAAGCAGGTTGGAGACGCCGGAGAACACCTGGCTTGTAACCTGGGTGCCGGTCATCAGGGCCGCGCCATCGGCAATGTTGCGGACGCGTGTGACGAGATCAGTCAGTTCTGGTAGTGAACTGGCGCGAATGAGCTGTCGTACGGTGGCTTTCGCCTGAACCACGTTCGGCGCGACACCCCCCGCATCAAGATAGGCGTAATGCACGCGCGCGCTGTCGGGCATGTGCTCGCGCAGGTAGTTGACGCCGATATTCATCAATTCGACAGCGTCGAGCCCGGACCGGCCCAATTCGGGTGCGCCGGCTGCGTGCGCGGCCTTTCCGTGGAATGTGAAATCGATCCGGGTGTTCGCGAGCGATCTTGCTTCGTTCACACCGGTAAAGGTCGCAGGGTGCCAGGAGATGGCCGCGTCCACGTCATCGAACAGTCCTTCGCGCACCATATAGGTCTTGGCTGCACCCCCTTCTTCGGCAGGACAGCCATAGTAACGGACGCGCCCCTTGATGCCGTTCTCGGCCATCCAGTTCTTGACGGCAGTCGCCGCCAGAAGGGCGGCGGCACCAAGAAGGTTGTGCCCGCAGCCATGGCCATTTCCGCCTTCTTCAAGCGGTTGATGCGAGGCCACACCGGGGGATTGGCTGAGATAGGGCAGCGCGTCGAATTCGCCGAGGATGGCGATGACGGGACCTTCGTCGCCGGCCTCCCCGATCACGGCGGTCGGGATGCCAGCGGCGTTTTCGGTGACCTTGAAGCCCTGCGACTCCAGCATCCGCGTGTGCTCTGCTACCGACTTGTATTCAGCGTAGAGAGTTTCGGGCGTGTCGAAAACGCGATCTGACAGGTTGATGAATTCATCGCGATGACGGTCGACGTGGTCCCAGATTGGATCGGCGTTCTTCAAGGGTGTCTCCATTTTCAAATTCAAACGGTCTCGCCGTGTTCCAACAGGCAGGCGGTTTCGCGTCCGCCGCGACCAGGTTTGAGGTCGGGAACGGTGGAACGGCATTGGGCCGTTGCAACAGGACAGCGTGGGTGAAACGTGCATCCCGGCGGCGGGTCGAGCGGCGAGGGAATTTCCCCCGTGATCGGTTCGAACGCGCGGCGGCGTTGATCAAGGCGGGGGGCTTCGGCCAGAAGCGCCTTGGTGTAGGGATGGCGCGGATCAGAGAAAATCTCTTCGGTCGTTGCGCTCTCGACGATCCGGCCCAGATACATGATCGCGACACGGTCGGCGATATGTTCGACCACGCTCAGGTCATGGCTGATGAACAGATAGGTCAGGCCCAGTTCCTCGCGCAGGTCCATGAACAGGTTGATCACCTGCGCCTGGATCGAAACATCAAGCGCGGCGATGGCCTCGTCGCAGACCAGGAACTTCGGCTTCACGGCCAGTGCCCGCGCGATGCCGATCCGCTGGCGCTGGCCGCCGGAAAACTGGTGCGCATAGCGCTTCTTCAACGATGGGTCGAGCCCGACCTTGCGCATCACGTCATCTACGTACTGGGGAATTTCGGCCTTGCTGACGATCCCCTGCATCCGGGGCGCTTCACCGATGATGTCCTCGACCCGCATCCGCGGATTCAGGCTGGCGAACGGGTCCTGAAAGATCATCTGGATGGCCAGCGTGGCCGCGCGTTTGTCTGCCCCGGTCAGCGTGGCGACGTCCTTGCCTTCATAGAACATTTGCCCGTCGCTTGCCGCATGAATGCCGGCAACGACGCGCCCCAACGTGGACTTCCCGCAACCGGACTCGCCCACAAGGCCCAGCACTTCGCCCTTCAGGATCGACAGGTTGACGTTGTCGACCGCGTGAACGGTTTCTTCGCGAATGTTGGCGCCCAGCCGCTGGGCAATCTTGCCCGCCACGTCCAGCCGCTTTGTGAAACGTTTTGAAACGCCGCGAATTTCGACCAATGGTTCCGTCAAATCACGCTCTCCGCCGCTTGCTGCGGATTGAAACACCGCAGGCTCCGACCGTCGATGTCTTCGATGGAAGGCCGGCGGCCACACGCCTCGGTCCGGGCATGGCAGCGCGGCCCGAACGCGCATCCGTCTGGAAGTGCGAGCATGTTCGGCGTCATGCCTTCGATCTGGAACAGGCGCTTGCCGCGACGGTTCGCTGTCGGTACCGACCCGAGAAGGCCAGCGGTGTAGGGATGCAACGGGCGGTCGATCACGTCGTCGATGCCGCCCTGTTCGACGATCCGCCCGGCGTACATGACCGAAATCCGCTCGGCCAGACCGGCGACGACGGCCAGGTCATGGGTGATCCAGATCATCGCGGTGCCGGTCTGCTTCGTCAGCTTTTGCGCCTCATGGATGATTTGTGCCTGAATGGTCACGTCGAGCGCCGTGGTCGGCTCGTCGGCGATGATAAGATCCGGCTTGTTCAGGAAGGCCGTAGCAATCGCCACGCGCTGCCGCATCCCGCCTGAAAGCTGATGCGGATAGGCTCGCAGACGCTCTTCCGGTGACGGAATGCCGACCAGGCCAAGTGCATCGCGGCTCCGCTCCCACGCGGCGTGCTTGGATACGGACTCATGCGCAAGGATGGCCTCGATCATCTGCGTGTCCACCCGCAGCACCGGGTTGAGGGTCATCATCGGATCTTGAAAGATCATCGAAATGCGGTTGCCGCGGAGGCTTTGCAGACGATCCTCTTTCGCGTTCGCGATCTCTTCGCCGTTGAACTTGATGGAGCCTTCGACGATCCGGCCCGGCGGGTCGATCAGGCCGAGAATGGAAAAGCCGGTGATCGACTTGCCCGAACCGGACTCGCCGACCAGACCCATGATTTCGCCCTTGGAGACGGTGAAATCCACCCCGTCCACGGCCTTCACCACGCCGGCATGTGTGAAGAAGTGGGTCTTCAGCCCGCGAACGTCGAGAACCGCACTCATTTCTTCAACCTCGGGTTCAGAACGTCGCGCAGATGGTCGCCCACAAGATTGATCGAGACGACCGTCAGCAACAACGCCAGCCCCGGGAACACGGAAATCCAGTAGCGCCCGGAAAGCATGTATTCGAACCCGTTGGCGATCAGAACGCCAATCGACGGCTCGGTCTGGGGCAGGCCCACGCCAAGGAAGGACAATGTCGCTTCCAGCGAGATTGCGCTTGCCGTCTGGACGGTGCCCACCACGATCAGCGGGGCCATGCAGTTGGGAAGAATGTGCCGGAAGACAATCCTGAAGCGTGAAATGCCAAGGCATTGCGCCGCTTCGACATATTCCTTGCCACGCTCGACCATTGCGGTCGCGCGCACCGTTCTGGCGTAGTAGGCCCACTGCGCGATCACCAGTGCAAAAATGATCTTGTCGACCCCTTTGCCCAGGGCCGCAACCATCATCAGCGCCACCAGCGACGCCGGGAATGACAGTTGAAGATCGACGATGCGCATGATGATCGCCTCGATGCGTCCTCCCGCGTATGCCGCGATCAGCCCGATCGCCATGCCGATCAGAAGTGCAATGACACCAGAGGCAAGACCGACCGTCAACGAGATGCGCAGGCCGTACAGAATGGCCGAATAAAGATCGCGCCCGGAGCCATCCGACCCCAGCCACATCGTGTATCCATCAAAGGATTCTGAACCCGGCGGCAAACGCCCGTCCATGACGCTGACTTGCGCAAGGTCGTAAGGATTTTGCGGTGTGATCCACGGCGCGAGGACAGCGAGAAGCACGATGATCAAAAAGACAGCCAGCGCCCCTGTCGCGATCCTGCTTTCGAAGAACTCGGCGCGAAAACGCTGGAACGGCGTTTCAACCTTGGCAGGCAGGCTGGAACTCAGCGCGGGATCTGTAGCCGTGTCGGTCATGCGCCTTGATCCTGCAAACGGACCCTGGGATCGAGGATCGAATAGAGGATATCCACGATCAGATTGATCAGGACGAAGAAGAGCACGATGATCATCAGATAGGCGACAACAACAGGCCTATCGAGTTGCAGGATCGCGTCGATCAGAAGCTTTCCCATCCCGGGCCAGGCGAAGATCGTCTCGGTCACGACGGAAAAGCCGATCAGGCTTCCGAATTCCAGTCCCATCACCGTGACAACCGGGATCATGATGTTCTTCATCACATGCACAAGGATGATGCGTCGGGTCGATAGCCCCTTGGCGCGGGCATATTTCACATAGTCCAGCCCCATTGCCTCCCGGACACCCGCGCGTGTCAGCCGGATGGCGAGCGAGATCTTCAGGAGTGCCAGGTTCAGTGCGGGCAGGAAAATATGGCTCAGGCCGTCCAGTGTGAAAAGGCTGCTATGGATGCCGAGAAGGGTTCCGAGATCGCCACGACCCGTCGCCGGAACCCAGCGAAGTTCGACAGCGAACAGCATGATCAGCATGAGGCCGACCCAAAACGTGGGCAGTGAAAAGCCGAGGATAGAGGCCGCCATGATGCCCTTGGATATCCCGCTGTCCGGGTAAAGTCCGGCAAAGAGCCCCAGGGGGATGCCGATGACAATCGCCAGGATAAGGGCCGAGAAGGCCAGTTCCATCGTCGCCGGCATATGGTGCAGGATCAGTTTCAGCGCGGGCTCGCCGAAAATGAAGCTGTTGCCGAGATCCCCCTGCGCGGCACCTTTCAGGAACAGCCAGTATTGCTCGAGGATCGGCCGGTCCAAGCCAAGCCGGCTGATCGCGGCTTCGATGTCGGCCTGATCGGCATCGGGACTGACCAGCATATAGACGGGATCGCCAATGATATTGACACCGAAGAAGACGATCACCGACATCATGAAGACCACCAGCAAGGCCTGCAGTAGTCTGCGAATGATGAAAACGGTCATGCGGTCTTACCCTGGAATTGGGATCCGGGCCACCGTGCAGGCGGCCCGGATGCCGTGCGATTACTCTTTCACAACGCCTGTCGCGAGCGTGTATTCGTCGGTGCGCGCGATGTAGCTGAGGCCTTTCTTGGCCGCCCAGGTGTTGACCTGGAAGTGGGTCGGAATGATCGCCACGTTTTCGATCGCCCGCTCGGTTGCCTGCGCCAGAAGCTCCTGGCGTTTGGCGTCGTCAACGGTGCGCAGAGCTTCTTCGATAAGCGCATCGGTTTCCGCATCCGAATGTCGGCCACGGTTGGACGAACCAAAGCCCGCATCCTTGTCAAAGGTGTGGATCAGCGATTTCAGCGGCGAAGATGCTTCGCCGGACCCGGCACCCCAACCCACAAGGATGAAGCTGAATTCCGGCAGGCCTTCAGGCGAACCTTTTGAGGCGCGCCCGAAATACACGGAACGGGGCATCGTCTCGACCGCGGTCTTGATCCCGACGCGCGTCAGCATCTGGGCAATCGCCTCGGCGATCTTTGCGTCGTTGATATAGCGGTCGTTCGGTCCGTGGATGGTCAGTTCGAAACCGTCAGGGTACCCGGCTTCGGCCAGGAGCGCTTTCGCGCCGTCCGGATCGTAGGCCACCACGTCAAGATTGTCCGAGACGCCGAAGAACCCCTCGGGCAAAAGCTGACCGGCGGGAAGGGCGACACCCTCCATCACCCGATCGACGATGGCGTCACGGCTGATCGCCATGCTGATGGCCTTGCGGACGCGGACATCCATCAGCGGGTTCTTGATGTCTCCTCCGCCATTGGCCTTCACGAAGGGCGAGTTTTCGCGGAACTGATCCATGTGGAGATAGATCACGCGGTTCGAGACACCCTGGCTGAGCTGGATGTCGTCATTGCCCTTCAGGGTTGTGATATCGGTGGTCGGAACACCCGAAATCATGTCGACGTCACCGGCAAGAAGCGAAGCCACGCGGCTGGGGCCGGATGTAATCGGGCGGAACTCGACTTCGGACCAGATGGGTTGATCACCCCAGTAGTCGTCGTTGCGAACAAGAACGATGCTTTCGCCCGGTGTGTAGCTCTGGAACTTGAAAGGGCCGGTCCCGATGGCTGCGGTGCCCGCGTTGAAGTCCTCGGTCGTCGAGTCGCAGCCAACATCCGAGATCACAGGGATCGTCGAAATGTCGTTGCCCATCAGAGGGTAAGGTGCTGCCGTCTTGAAGTGCACGGTGTAGTCGTCGATCTTGATGACTTCCTTGCCCTTCAGATAGGTCCCATAGCCCGAGGGCGAATTCGGAACGTTGGGCGCGCGCGCCATGGTGCAGACCACGTCGTCAGCATTGAAGTCGCTGCCGTCATGGAACTTGACGCCTTCACGCAGTTTGAATTCCCAGGTCAGATCATCGACCGGCTTCCAGGAAACGGCCAGCCCCGGCGACAGGCGCTGCTTCTCGTCCTGGGCGATAAGGCGGTCAAAGATATGTACCGACATTGCATTGTTCGGGCCGAGGTTGTGGAAATGCGGATCCAGCGACGTCGGCTCGGAAGCGAGACCGATCGTCAGTTTCTCGGCCGATGTGGCACCGGCTCCGATGGCCAAAATGCCGAAAGCGACCGCAGTCGCTGCTGTGAGTTTCCTCATCAGAAAAAGACTCCCTGTTTGCCTGGCGCTTGCGAACTGCCGAATCTTTGTCCGGCACTGCGCCCTAGGTGCAAATGCTAGCTACCACAAAAATCATTGCCAATACTGATCTCTATGCAGTTATGCATAGATCAACCCATGTAGTTGGATGCGCGTCCACGCCTCAAGAGGATACCTCGACATGACGGAACACCGGCACAGGCTTCGCGAGTTTGAATCGCTGAGAGCCGTCATCACGACAGGCACCACCATCGGCGCAGCCCGGCGGCTCGGGATATCTCAGTCCGCCGTGAGCCGCTCCTTGTCCCAACTGGAGGCCAGGGTCGGCCGGTCACTTTTCCTGCGGCGGTCCGGGCGTATTGATCCGACGGACGAGGCGCTGAGGCTGAACGACAAGCTGGACCCCATCTTCGAGACACTTGCCGACATCGAAGGCGCGGAGTGGGCCACGCCCGATGACGCACCGTTGCGACTGATCGTGCCGCCAACCCTTGCCCACCACTTTATCATTTCCAGGGTCGCGAGCTTTCTGAAAAAGAATCCCGGCAAACAGCTTCAACTTGATATTCAGGCGACGGATGTGCTTGTGGCTGGCATCCTCGATCTGCGCTACGATCTTGGGCTGACCAGTGCCATGATCCAGCGGTCCGGGGTGCATCTTGTGCCCTGGCGCCGCAGCCAGGTCGTCTGTGCCATGCCGGTGGGGCACCCGCTTTCCGAAAAGCGGATTGTCACGCCCCAGGATCTGGAAGGCGTTGCCCTGGTTGAGTTCTTGCGACGCATGGGAACGCGGGCCATCACCGAGCAGATCTTCGCGCGCGCGGGCGTGCATCCCAAACAAGTCGCCGAGACGGCCACGAACATGGCGGCCCTCGAACTTGTGCGCGAAGGATTGGGAGTGACACTTATCAACCCGTTCCCGCTGTTGGCGTCGGGTCTGGAGGGCATTGTCGTCCGTCCCTTTGACGCCGCCATCTTCTATGACACCAGCTTTGTTCTTCCGTCGGGAAGACCCCCGTCACAGCTTGCCCGCCAATTCATGCAGTTTGTCAAATTGACGACGCCGAACGACAAGTATTCCGAGCCCGTCTAGCCAGGGGGAAGGGGCGACCATTCGGTATGCGCATCCATCGGATAATTGGGGCGTGGCAAATGCGCAAAGGGCCAGCGGTCGTGGACCGGAGAGGTCAAGCCCGACGTGTCGACCTCGTAAACCTGGCTAGGCGCGAACCAGCCGGAAAACCCGGCGCGGAAATGGCCCCGCGATTTTACGACAACCGTGCGGGCAGCGGCGATATCCAGGCCGAACATATGAAAGAAGACAGGATCTGCGGTCTGCGTACGATCGGTAATTACCACAGCCGTGACACCCCCAATGCGAAGCGCCGCAGATGGTCCCAAGGCCATTCTCCGATCGGCCGTCATGCCCCGTTCACCCACGACATCGCCGTCATGCAGCGCCAGGACTTCCGCGTCGGCTTCGAAAGGTGCGTCCCAACGCCCCCAGGCGGTGGTCGTGTCGCAAGACCGGTTGAAGCGCGCCCGGAACCGGTTGCCGACGCCCACGCGATGAGCCTCGAGCGCGAGTTCAGGGTCGCAGAAAGATCCAAACAAGCAGTCGTCCACACCCGCCTGGCAGAGCGCCGCCAACAACTCCGTCGTGCGACCACTGCCGCCGCCTCCGGGGTTGTCGCCGGCGTCCGAGAAGATCACCGGCGTTCGCCCATGTTCGGTCGCAATCGTCACCGCTGCACTTAGGGATGTCAGTCGCCGGACGAAGTCCTTGCGCAAAGACCAGGCCATATCCGCCAGTTCGACCGCCAGAGCCGCCGCACATTGGGCGTCTTCGCGCGCCGTTACGACGATGCTCAGCCCGTTGTCTGGCGTGTCCGAGAAAAGGAAATTGCCGAAGACAGAGACATTGAGGATCTCGCTTCGATACTCGGCCTGCCGACGTTGTCCATGATCGATCAGGGTGCCGTAAGGGTGTTCAGCGGTCAGAAGCGTGACCGAGGCGGGGACCAGCGGCAGCTTCACATGCGCAATCTTGGGCCGAACACCGGACGACAGAATACGACGAAGCGAAAAGGCAGCTTCCTCGCCGCGTTCGATCTGATCCACATGAGGGTTCGTGCGGTAGCCCACGATCAGGTCACAGGCATCGACCATGCGCTGCGAGATATTCGCGTGCAGATCAAGCGTCGCGATGATCGGAACTTCCGGGCCGACGACGGTTCGGATGCGCGACATCAACAATCCGTCCGGATCATCATCGTGTTCGGCGACCATGGCGCCGTGATTGCAGATGTACACCGCGTCCAAGGGTTCGGCTGCTCGCAACCTGTCTTCGCATGTTGCAACAATCTCTTCGATCACCGCCGCGCGCACCGGCCCCGCTGGGTGACTCGCCGCCAGAAGGCACGGCACGGGCGTCCAGTTTCCGGTTGCATCCATGGCGCGGACAAAGGCGGCGAACTCGGTCGCCAACTTCGGAGCGACCGACCTGGCCTCATCCATGAGATCTTCGCCAGTGAGCCAGGTCAGGGATACGAAATCGCTTTTTTTGGCGGGCGGCGCGAAGCGATTGGATTCAAGAATAGCACCAAGCAGAGCGATCCTGGGCCTTGCCATGAATATTGCCTCTCACAAATGGACGCGCCTTGAGCAGACAGGAAGATCTGTACAGGATCAACCCACCTTGCAACTTGCAGCGGCGTCGCCCTTGCGGACACGTGAGCCTTTTCTCAGCCGCGCCGCCGCCGTCTGCGGCGGCCGCCATCGCCTTCGCCGCCGCCGCCACCGGCCCCGAACCCGACGTCGGGTAGGGTCACGATCCGGCGCAATTCGGCGAATGGATCGGTGGCGTGGGGCAGGGCGTTGGCGTTGACGAAATGTTCCTGGAACTTCGGCGCGATGGCAGTTTCGACCTTGGTGATCCGGCGCACCGTTGCCTCGATCTCGTCCCGCGCGGCGCGGGAATGCAGGGCCATCCGCGCCCCGGTTCCGGCGGCATTGCCCGCCGATTGCACCTTGTCCAGCAGGCAGTCGGGGATCATGCCCAGCACCATCGCGTGCTTGGGCGAGATATGCGCGCCAAAGGCCCCGGCCAGCACCACCCGTTCGACATGGTCCACGCCCATCTCGTCCATCAACAGCCGCGCGCCAGCGTACAAAGCGGATTTCGCCAGCTGGATCGCGCGGATGTCGCCTTGCGTCACCGAGATCAGCGGCCCGCCCGTCGCCCGTGCATCATGCAGCACATAGGAATGGGTGCGCCCGTCGGGGATCAGCCGGTCGCTGCCCGCCGCCTCGGCCGAGCCGATCAGCCCTGAGGCATCCAGAAGACCGGCCATGCGCATTTCCGCAACCGCTTCGATGATGCCCGAGCCGCAGATGCCGGTGATGCCCGAGGCGGCGGTGGCCGCGTCGAAGGCGGGATCATCCGACCACAGGTCGCTGCCGATGACGCGGAACCGGGGGATCCTGGTGACCGGGTCGATCTCGACCCGTTCGATGGCGCCCGGGGCGGCGCGCTGTCCGGCGCTGATCTGGGCACCTTCGAAGGCCGGACCGGTGGGCGAGGAACAGGCCAGCACTTGTTCGCGATTGCCCAGCAGGATCTCGGCATTGGTGCCCACGTCCACCACCAGAACCAGATCGTCGGAGCGGTCCGGCGCTTCGGCCAGCGCCACGGCGGCGGCATCGGCACCCACATGGCCCGCGATGCAAGGCAGCACGTACAGGCGGGCGCTGGCGCCGGTGTTGGTCAGCCCCAGATCCCGCGTCGACAGCCGCAGCGCATCGGAGGTCGCCAGCGCGAAGGGCGCCTGACCCAGTTCCAGCGGGTCGATCCCCAACGCCAGGTGGTGCATGACCGGGTTGCAGACCAGCACCATCTCGAAGATCAGCCGCGTCTCGATCCCGGCCTGGCCTGCCAGATCGGCCAGCAGATCGTTCAGGGCGGTGCGCACCACGGCGGTCATCTCGCGGTCGCCGCCGGGGTTCATCATGCCATAGGACACGCGGCTCATCAGGTCTTCGCCAAAGCGGATCTGCGGGTTCATGATCCCGCCCGAAGCCAGCACCGCGCCCGACGCCAGATCGCACAGATGCGCGGCAATGGTGGTAGAGCCAAGATCGACCGCCACACCGTACAGCCCGCCGTCGTGCAGGCCGGGCCAGAGATCCAGCAGCACCGGCGCGCCGTGGCCGTCGTCATAAACCGCCACCGAAACCTGCCAGCCGCCCTTGCGCAGCGCCGGTTGCAGGCGGGCCAGTACCGACAGACCGGCGGTCAGACCGGCAACACCCCATTGCACCTGCAGCGCCCTTGCCAGCCGTTCGAAATCGCCCGTGGGCTCGTGCATGTCGGGTTCTTCGACCTCGACCACGTACAGGCGGGTGACCGGGTCCATTTTCATCACCCGGTCCGAGGCCGCCTTGCGCACGATCTGGCGGTGGACCTGGCTTTCCGGGGGCACGTCGATGACCACATCGCCGGTGATCTGCGCCTGACAGCCCAGCCGCCGCCCGTCGATCAGCCCGCGCTTGGACTTGTAGCGTTCTTCGACCGCGTTCCAGCCCGACAGGGCTTCGGTTCCCACATGGATGCCATGCTTGGGGAAGTCTCCGAAGGCCGGGGTGATCTGGCAGCGCGAGCAGATGCCGCGCCCGCCACAGACAGAATCCAGATCGACGCCCAACTGGCGCGCGGCGGTCAGCACCGGGGTGCCGGGCGCAAAGCGCCCGCGTTTGCCCGAGGGCAGGAAAACGACAAGGGGATCTTTCGGCGCGGTCACGGGATGTCCTCTGGTTTGGCTTGTCGCACGGGGTGCGGGCGGTCAGACTGACGCCCTTTCGAACGTTCATGCAAGCTGAAGGGGCATGACCCATGCCTGACACCGACCTTCTCGAACCGTCTGCGACGCGTCAGGTGCTTTCCTTCGGCCGCCTGCGCATTCCAGGGTCATGAAGGCGGCGCTGCGGCAGTGTGCTGATGCTGTCCCCGCGAGAAGACCGCCGGTGAGGTGCTGGTGCCCTGGACCGGCGGCACCTGTGGCGCAGGGGGTGCGGCACGCAATGACAGCGACACCCGGTGGTTGTCCATTATGCCCCAGAAATGGCCCGCATCCCCGTGGGATCGGCCAATTTTCTGACCGAACTGTGGCATCTCACCGGCTGAGCGTGGACTATTGCAGCGTCGTGTCGGCGCTGTAGTCCTCCGACAGGGCATCCATCAGGTCCAGCTGGCGGGCCTGCACGGCGGCCACGGCGGGGGCCTTGGGTGCGGCATCCATCAGGAACTGATACTCGATCTCGCTGAAGCTGTTGGCCGGGAAAGTATAGAGGATCTGCGCATCTTCGGTATCGGCGAACATGCCGTGAATGGCGCCACCGGGGATGAAGATGGCGGTGCCGGGGGTCAGCTCGTGCGCGACACCGTCCACCATGATCCGCGCCCGGCCCGACAGGCCGAAATAGGTTTCGGGATGGGCATGGCGGTGCAGCGCCAGACAGTCGCCGGCGCGCAAATGCGCGACGCCGCAGGTCAGGCCGGAGGTCTCGGTGCGGTCGGCGGTGAACAGGGTCTGCCAGCGCACGTTGCCATAGTCCGGGTCCGAGAAACTCTCCATCGGAAGCTCTGCGCAGTGCAGGATTGTGGCCTGTGACCCGATATCTTTCGCCATGCTGCGCCTCCCGTCGCTACTGGTCCCGATAGACGCGGGATGCCGAAACGCGGCGGCCATGTCGCCTTTGAAAGCGGCATGGCGCGGGTCGTTTTCAGACCGGGGCGCGCAGGCTCAGGCCCGGCGGCGGCGACGTCCGCCGCGTCCGCCGCTGGCGGCCTGGGAGGCTTGCGAGGCTTCGGCGAACGGTGTGCCGTCGCGGGTGGCTTCCAGCACGCGGGCAAAGCGGATCCATTCGCTGCCGTTTGGATCGTGGTTCATCAGGAAGTTGGCGGCGCGGATCGCCTCCATCTCGACCGGGCGGACGGGGTTCATGATGGCGCTGGTCATGCCCGCGCCGATGGCCATGGGCAGGAAGGCGGCGTTGATGCCGTGGCGGTTGGGCAGCCCGAAAGAGATGTTCGAGGCCCCGCAGGTGGTGTTGACCCCCAGTTCCTCGCGCAGCTTGCGCACCAGCGTGAACACCTGCTGCCCGGCACTGCCCATGGCGCCCACCGGCATCACCAGCGGATCGACCACGATGTCATGGGCCGGGATGCCGAAATCGGCGGCGCGCTCGACGATCTTCTTCGCCACCGCGAATCGCACCTCGGGATCTTCCGAAATGCCGGTGTCGTCGTTCGAGATCGCCACCACCGGCACGTTGTATTTCTTGACCAGCGGCAGCACCAGTTCCAGCCGGTCTTCCTCGCCCGTCACCGAGTTCAGCAGCGGGCGGCCCTTGGCGGCGGCCAGCCCGGCCTCAAGAGCGGCGGGAACCGAACTGTCGATGCACAGGGGGACGTCGACCAAGCCCTGCACCAGTTCGATCACGGCGGTCATCAGCGGCGGTTCGGTCTCGTTCGGGTTGGGGTTGGAATTGTAGACAACGCCCGCGTTGATATCCAGAACCATCGCCCCGCAGGCCACCTGTTCCAGCGCGTCCCGCTCGACGGTCGAAAAATCGCCTGCTTCCAGTTCGGCGGCCAGCTTCTTGCGGCCGGTCGGGTTGATGCGTTCCCCGATGACGCAGAACGGCTCGTCAAAGCCGATGGTGACGGTCTTGGTCTGGGACTCGACAACGGTGCGGGTCATGGGCGGGCTCCTGTAAGGCGGTCGAGCATGGGGCCGAGCGCGGGGGCAGTGAAATCCTTGATGGTCATCGCCGCACCCGCATCGCGCAGGCTGTCGGCATCCAGCGAGCTTTCCAGCCCGACGGTGTAGGCACCCGAAGCCGCAGCAGAGTGTACGCCCGAAGGGCTGTCTTCGAAGGCAATGCAGCGGGCGGGATCGGCGTTCAGCGCTGCCATGGCGGCCAGATAGGGGTCGGGATGCGGTTTGCCCCGATCACATTCGTCGCCGATGACAAGGGTGTCGAAGGCGTCGGCCAGGCCGATGGCGGCCAGCATGACCTCGGCGTTGATGCGCGGGGCGTTGGTGACCACGGCAAGGCCCAGCCCATCGGCACGGGCGCGGGCCAGCAGGGGTTCGACCCCGGCGGTGGCGGGGGCCGCGCCGCCCAGCCGGTCGCGGAAGGCCGCTTCCTTGTCCCATGACAGTTGCGCGGCATCTTCGTCGGGGAAGAACTCGGTGAAGATATCCTCGTTCAGACGGCCGTGCATGTGGCGCAGGTAATAGGCGTCGTCGATGGCGACGCCACGGGCGGCAAACAGGTCGATGAAGATCTGCGCGTGCAACGGATCAGAGTGCAGCAAGGTGCCGTCCAGATCGAACAGCAGCGCGGCAGTCTGGACGGGCGATGGCATCAGGCGGCGGCGATCGCGGCAGGTTGGCCCGACGCACCGCCATGGGCGCGGGTCCACTCACAGGTGGTCTTGATGCCGCCCAGCGGAAAGAAATGCACCCGCGCGATGGAGAAGTCCGGATGCGCGGCCTTGTGGGCCGCGAGATCCGACAGGAAGTCGATGGGTTCGAACGGCAGCACCAGCTTGGTCACATCACGGGCGCGGCGTTGCAGCACCCGCAGCGAGGGGCCGACGCCGCAGGTGATGGCGAACTTGATCATGGTCTGCAGCTTGGCGGGGCCGGCCACGCCGATGTGGATCGGCAGGTCGATGCCTTCGGCGGCCAGCCGGTCGGCCCAGGCGATGACCGGCGCGGCCTCGAAGCAGAACTGGGTGGCGATGGCCATTTTCGCATCAGTGCGCGCCGCGAACGCCTGTTTCCAGCGCAGCGCCTCCATCACCATCTTGTCGCCACCGTCGGGATCGATGTCGCGGCTGCCCTCGGGATGGCCCGCCACGTGCAGGCGTTTGAACCCGGCCTTGTCGAACAGCCCGGTCTCCATCAGTTGCATCGAGCTATGGAAGTCGCCCTTCGGCGCGGCCACGCCACCGGCCAGCAGCAGTGCCTGATCGACCCCGGCCTCGCCCTGATAGCGGGCGATCCAGTCTCCCAGCGTGGCCTTGTCGCGGATGATCCGGGCCGGGAAATGCGGCATCACGGCAAAGCCGTCGCGTGCCAGACGGGCGGCGGTGGCGACCATGTCCTCGATCGGGGTGCCGTCGATATGGGCGATGTAGACGCGGGTGCCGGCGGGCAGCAGGGCGCGGAAATCCTCGACCTTCTCGGCGGTGCGCGGCATCACCTCGATCGAGAACCCGTCCATCAGGGCCTCAAGCTGGCCCGATGTGCGCGGCGCCTGGGCCACAGAGGCGGTGGTCCGAGGTTTGAAGTTCAGAAGCGCCATGGCTTTCTCCCAGATGGTCCTTGGGCTCATGCCCAGCCGTGGTTGTCGATCAGCGCCTTCAGGCGCGCGGTATCAAATTCGGCATCCAGCGCCGCGGCAGTGGTGTCGGCGGCGGTGGTGTCATCGCCGTCGACCGGGATCGGGTCGGCCTTGCGCCATTGCGCAAGGTAGTCGTCGGTGCCCGCCATGCCGGCCTTCATCGCGGCCCGGTCGATGGCCTGTTCGAAGCGTTCGGGCAGGGCGCGTTTCACCCCGCGCCGTCCGCGCCCCACGATGACCTGCGCCGGGATATCGCGCCAGTAAACGATGATCACATCTGCCATGAACGACACCAATTGAACCTGTCCCAGCGGTAACAGGTCGCCTGTCCGCGCCAAGGTCGGATTTCGACACCGCGGCCGTATTCCGCGACCTTGTTCGCTGCCGCGGACGATCATGCGCGCTTGCGTCGCAGAAGTGTCACGCTTAAGTTGGCCTCAACTAGCGATGGAGGGCGCAGATGACGCCCAGGCGTTCCAGGCGCGCGGCGGCGATCCCGAAAACGGTCGAGCCCGCCGGTGCGTCTCCCGTTTCCAGAGAGCCTTACGCGGCGCTCGATCTGGGAACGAACAGTTGTCGTATGCTGATCGCCCGCGCTGAGGGCGACCAGTTGCGCGTGATCGACAGCTTTTCCAAGGCTGTCCAGTTGGGGGCCGGGTTGGAAGCATCCGGTGCCCTTTCTCGCATATCTGTGAAACGCACGGTGCAGGCGCTGCGCGTCTGCCGCCGCAAGCTGGAACAGCATGGCGTCACCCGGATGCGGCTGGTGGCGACCGAAGCCTGCCGCCGTGCCCGCAATGGCAATGCCTTTATCAACCAGGTCCGGCGCGAAACCGGGCTGACGCTGGATGTCATCACGCCCGAGGAAGAAGCCCGCCTTGCGGTCGTCAGTTGCGGCCCGCTGGTGCAGGAAACGTCGGAACAATTGCTGGTGGTGGACATCGGCGGCGGCTCGACCGAACTGGTCTGGATCGACCTGTCGGCGGTACCGACCGGGGGGCGGTCGGCGGCGATCATGGCGATGCACAAACAGTCGTTTGCCGATCTCGGCAACGGGGTGCGGGTGGTGGACTGGATCTCGGTGCCGCTGGGGGTGGCGACGCTGCGCGACAAGTTCTCGGATGTTGAGGACGATGCCGGGGCCTTTGCGCTGATGAGCTGGTTCTTCGAGGAGCATCTGGCAGACTTCGCGCCCTACACCAAGGATCACACCCGCGCCGGATTCCAGATTGTCGGCACCTCGGGCACGGTGACCACGGTGGCGGCCTCGCATCTGGGGCTGCGCCGCTATGACCGGTCGCTGGTGGATGGGCTGGTGCTGAGTTCCGACCAGATCGACGCGGTGATCCACGACTACCTGCGGCTGGGCCCGGACGGGCGGCGCAGCGATCCGCGCATCGGGCGCGACCGGCACACGCTGATCATGCCCGGTGCGGCGATCCTGCAGGCGCTGATGCGGCTGTGGCCGACCGACCGGCTGTCGGTGGCGGATCGGGGTTTGCGCGAAGGGCTGCTTTACGCACAGATGAGCGCGGACGGGCTGTTTTCGCCCAAAGGCCACGAAAAGGCCAAAGGCTGAGAGGCAAGACCAATGGCTAAGAATACAAGCGGGCGCGGCATGCGCGACTTGCGGGTGCGGGTCAAGACGGCGCGGGGGCGCAAGCTGTCCTCGACGCGCTGGCTGGAGCGGCAGTTGAACGACCCTTACGTCCAGCGGGCCAAGGCTGAGGGCTATCGCGGGCGGGCGGCGTTCAAGATCCTGGAACTGGACGACAAGTACCGCTTCCTCGTGCCCGGCGCGCGCGTCGTTGATCTGGGCTGTGCGCCGGGCGGCTGGTGCCAGGTCGCGGTGCGGCGGGTCAACTCTCTGGGCGAGAAACAGGGCAAGAAAGTGGGCCGGGTCATCGGCCTGGACCTGCAGGAGGTCGAACCGATCCCCGGGGCCGAAATCCACGTGCTGGACTTCCTGGCCGATGGCGCCGACGAACTGGTCAAGGAATGGCTGGGCGGGCCTGCAGATGTGGTCATGTCGGACATGGCGGCGGCCAGTTCCGGCCACAAGCAGACCGACCATTTGCGCATCGTGGCCCTGTGCGAGGCTGCCGCCCAACTGGCTTTCGACGTGCTGGAAGAAGGCGGTACCTTCGTCGCCAAGGTGCTGGCTGGCGGTGCCGAAAGCGAGCTTCAGTCCCTGCTGAAAAAGCGTTTCACCAAGGTTGCCAACGTGAAGCCGCCCGCGTCGCGGTCCGACAGTTCCGAAAAGTTCGTGGTGGCCACCGGGTACAAGGGGCGGTCCCCTTCTGAAGCCGACTAGGGCGATTGCCCCCAGCGACGGGCAGACCGGGAAGATCGGGGCAGGGCTTGCCAGATCCGCGATTTTCGCTGAATAGCGCCGGTGTCTGACATCACCTGGCCTGCGTTTGCCCCGCGCCTTTGCACGGGTCGGACCATGATGTGCCGACGTGCACTGCAGAGGTTACGACGAAGGATATATCGATCGGTGGGAATTTTTCCCGCCACCGCATGGCCGCGAAACGGAGGATGCACGCAAGCCGTCCCGCCGGTGTCACGCGCCAGACCGGCGAGAACCTGCGTTGGATCGGCGCGGGGCGGTGACCTCCGACACCCAACCGCCGGGGGGGCGTCCAGATCGGCGATCAACGGGTCGCGGCCCGGAAGACCCTGCTTGCTGTCCCACCAACGCCACAGGCACGGGCAACAGATCCACCATGTCGGCTACTGGGCATAGCCCAGACCCTGACACAGTTTCGAAAACACCCGTTCACGCAATCCGTTGCGGCTGAGTGCGGAATTCCGGTGAACGGCGTCGCCCAACTGCCCGCAGGCGAGATCGGTTTACGTCATGGGATGCCAATCGTGTCCGCTCAGGCGGCGGGTTCGGAGTCTTCGGTCTTTTCATGGGGCGCCGCGCCGCGTTCTGTGGCCTTGGCCTTCAACTTGCGGCGATGGTTGGCCTGTCGGGTCTTGCGGGCCCAGTCGATCAGCTTCAGCGTGCCGTCAGGACGCTCGACGATGGCGGTGCAGCTTTCGACCCAGTCGCCGCAGTTGAGGTACTCCACGCCGCCGACCTGGGTCAGTTCGGCCTTGTGGATATGGCCGCAGATGATCCCGTCATAGCCGCCGCGCACGGCTTCATCCGCCAGCACGGACTCGTATTCGCCGATGAAGTTCACCGCGCGTTTGACGGTCTGCTTGGCCCAGTTGGACAACGACCAGTACTGCCCGCCCCACAGCCGCCGCACCCGGTTGAGCCACGTATTGGCCCCCAGCACGAACTTGTAGGCGCGGTCGCCCAGATGGGCGAGCCACTTGGCGTTCACCACCACCACGTCGTACTGGTCGCCATGGGTCACCAGAAAGCGGCGCCCGTCAGCGGTCAGATGCTCATGGGTGATCTTGACTTCGATGCCGCCGAAATGGGTGCCGACATAGTTGCGCATGATCTCGTCATGGTTGCCGGGGATATAGGTGATGGGCACGCCGGCATGGGCCTTGGCCAGCAGCGCCTCGATGACGTTGTTGTGGGACTGCGGCCAGTGCCAGCCGCGCCGCAACCGCCAGCCGTCGAAGATGTCACCGACCAGCACGATCCGGTCGGCGTCGTGACGGCGCAGGAAATCCAGCAGCATGTCGGCCTGGCAGCCCCGCGTCCCGAGGTGGATGTCGGACAGGAACAGGGTGCGATACCGCGGCCGGCGGGAGGGGACATCGGGCGTCATGGGTCAAGCCCTTACGCCAAGGATCGTGAAGCAACCATGATAAAAAGGGTGACGCAGGCGACTCGGCGGCGAACGGCGGGCGGGGGGCGTCAGGCGTGCTTGACGGACCTGCGCGCACCAGTGGGGTGGTTGCGGGAATAGCGCGACAACAGTGCCTCCAGCCTTGTGCGTTCGAAGGGCTTGGGCAGGAAGGCATCCATCCCGGCGCTGAGATAGCTGTTCTGGTCGCGCACATGCGCCGAACAGCCGATGATCGGCACCTCGCCGATGGGACCGGCATCGCGGATTTCCTTGGTCGCCTTGATGCCGTCCATATGCGGCATCATCACGTCCATGATCACCAGATCGAACTTCTTGCGCTTGACCGCGTTGACCGCGTGCACGCCGTTCTCGGCGATGGTGACCCGGTGGCCCAACTCGGTCAGCAGATCCTGCATCAGAGCGCGGCTCATGTCGTTGTCCTCGGCCACCAGGATATCCAGCCCGGCGGGGCGCGGTTCGGGATCGACGATGATCGGGGCCTTCTCGGTCGCCTCTGCGGCCTTGTCGGCGCATTCATAGCCCACGTCGAGTTCGAAGAAGAAGGTCGAGCCTTCGCCGGGCCGCGATTGCACGCCGACCTTGGCTTCCATCGCGGTGGCGATCTCGTGGCAGATCGACAGGCCCAGCCCCCAGCCGGTGGAGGTGTTGGAAAACCCCGAGCCGACCTGCACGAAGGGGCGGAACAATTGCGCCAGCTCATCTTGGGTCATGCCGGGGCCGGTGTCGTCCACCTCGAAGCGGATGGTCATGCGGTCGCCATCGCGGGCGACCTCTTCCACGGACAGGGTGATGCGGCCTTCGCGGGTGTATTTCACCGCGTTGGCCAGATAGTTGTTCAGCACCTGCTGGATGCGCGAGCGGTCCGAGATGATCTTGGCGGGCAGGCCCTGATCCTTGGCGATCCGCATCCGCAGACCCTTTTCGGTGGCGCCGGTCTGCCACCAGTCGGCGATCTGCTCCAGAAAACAGTCCAGATCAAAGGTTTCCCGCGCGATCTTCAACTGACCGGTCTCGATCTGGCTGAGGTCAAGCAGATCGTTGAGCATTTTCATCAGGGTGCTGCCCGCGCTCTGGATCGCGTCCACATGGCTTTGGCGGCGTTCGTCCAGCCCCGACATCTTCAGCAGTTGCGTGAAGCCAAGGATGGCATTCATCGGGGTGCGGATCTCGTGGCTCATGGCGGCCAGAAAGCGGGACTTGGCCTTGCTGGCCTCTTCGGCCTCGGCGATGGCGGCGCGCAGGGCGGCCTGGGTCGCGCGGGCTTCCGAGTTGTCGTACATCACCGCAAGCGCCCGCTTGATGCGGCCATCGGTGCCCATATGCGCCTTGGCCGACAGGACCACCGGCAAGGCGGTGCCATCCTTGCGCCGGAATTCATACTCGGCCCCGTCCATGGTGCCGCGGGTGCGGAATTCCTGTTCCACCTGCACCAGCGCCTTGGCCTGGCTGTCCGGCGTCAGGAAGTCGAACGAGGGTTGGCCGATCATCTCGTCGGCGGCATAGCCCAGGGCCTCGGCCATGAACTCGCTGACCCGCACGACGCGCCAGTCGGCGTCGACGGAAATCATGTAGATGGGCGCCTGATCGAAGAATGCGTCGAAGGCCGCGTCGGTATTGCCGGTCCACTGGTTCAACAAGACACGCTTCATATCAACTCCCGCACCGGCGACGGTTGCTGTCCGCAAACGGACCTGTCGCGCCCGCTACTATGCCGGGACTGCGGCAAGTTGTCCAGAAGCTGCCGGCCCGACCTTAGTCGCGCACCCCCGAAAACCGCGATTGCCAGTCCTCGCGATCCTCGTCGGCGATCTTGGCGAACAGGACCTCGGGCACGGTGAAGGCATGGCCGGGCTGCATCCGGTCCAGCGCCTTGCGCACGTCCTCGGGCCAGGGGCTGTCGCCCAGGGCCATGGCCTCGGTCAGCTTGGCGCTGGCATCGGGGATAAAGGGGGCCGACAAGGCCGCGTAGAGCCCGATCAGGTTCAGCGCCAGACGGACCACAGCGGCGGCGGCCTCGGGGTCGGTCTTGAACTGCGCCCAGGGGGCGGCGTCCTGCAGGTATTCGTTGCCCAGCACCCAGATCGCCCGCAGCTCGGCGGCGGCCTTGCGGATCTCGATGGCGTCCATGTGATCCTGATAGGCAGCGACACGGGTTTCCAGCGCCGCGATCAGCGCCGCTTCGCGGTCGCCATAGGTGCCGCCAGCAGGCACTTCCTCGCCGAATTTCGACCGGCAGAACTTGGTGATCCGGCTGACAAAATTGCCCAGGACGTCGGCCAGATCCTTGTTCACGCTGGTCTGGAAATTTTCCCAGGTGAACTCGCTGTCGGAGTTTTCCGGCGCATGGCTGAGCAGCCACCAGCGCCAATAGTCGCTGGGCAGGATGTCCAGTGCCTGATCCATGAACACGCCGCGCCCCTGGCTGGTCGAGAACTGACCACCATCGTAGTTCAGGTAGTTGAAGGACTTGATGTAATCCACCAGCTTCCAAGGATCGCCCGAGCCCTTGATCGTCGCCGGGAAGCTCAGGGTGTGGAACGGCACGTTGTCCTTGCCCATGAACTGCACATAGCGCACGTCGTCGGCGCCCTTGTCGGTGCGCCACCAGCGTTCCCAGTCGGCCTCGGTCTTGCCGTTGGCCTCGGCCCATTCTGCGCTGGCCGCAATGTATTCGATGGGGGCATCGAACCAGACGTAGAAGACCTTGCCTTCCATGCCGGGCCAGTCGGCCTCGCCACGTTTGACCGGCACGCCCCAGTCCAGATCGCGGGTGATGCCGCGATCCTGCAGACCGTCGCCGTCATGCAGCCATTTCTTGGCGATCGAGGTGGTCAGCACCGGCCAGTCGGTCTTGGAGGAGATCCAGGCGTCCAGATCATCCTTCAGGGCGGACTGGCGCAGATACAGGTGCTTGGTCTCGCGCACTTCCAGATCGGTCGAGCCGGAGATGGCCGAGCGCGGGTCGATCAGGTCGGTGGGATCGAGCTGCTTGGTGCAGTTCTCGCACTGGTCGCCACGGGCCTTGTCATAGCCGCAATTGGGGCAGGTGCCTTCGATATAGCGATCGGGCAGGAAGCGGCCATCGGCATGGGAATAGACCTGACGCTCGCTGACTTCCTCGATCAGCCCGTTGTCGGCCAGACGGCCCGCGAAATACTGGGTCAGCTTGTGGTTCTGCGGGCTGGAGGAGCGCCCGAAATGGTCAAAGGACAGGCGGAAGCCTTCGGCCAACGCCGATTGGGTCTTGTGCATCGCGGCGCAGTATTCGGCCACCGGCTGGCCGGCCTTTGCGGCGGCCAGTTCGGCGGGGGTGCCGTGTTCGTCGGTGGCGCAGAGGAACATGACCTCGTTGCCGCGGGCGCGTTGGTAACGGGCGTAAAGATCGGCCGGCAGCTGGCTGCCCACCAGATTGCCCAGATGCTTGATCCCGTTGATATAGGGGATCGCCGAAGTGATCAGAATTCGTGCCATTGGTCGCTGTCCCATCTGCTGCCGTTGCCCGACCGCGCCCGTGTAACGCAGCTTTGCGGCAAGGGCCAGATGGCGCAGAGGGTCAGGGCGCCTCGATCCGCGCGAGGATGCGCAACCCGACCACATCGCCCACCAGATCGCTGTAGCCCGAGGCGCCGAAATCGCTGCGCCGGATCTGGCCGGTCAGCAGCACCGACAGGCGGCTCAGGTCGCCGGCGTTGGTGCCGCGCTGGCGATAGATCTGCGCATCCAGCACCAGCGGGCGGGTGACCCCGCGCAGGGTGACATCGCCAGTGATCCGCGCGCCGCCCGCAAGGGCCGTGACCCTGCGCGAGACGAAGCGGATGAGCGGAAAGCGGGCGGTGTCCAACACCTGCGGCGATTTCAGCGCCTGCGTGACGAAGCCGACGCTGGTGCGGCTGCGGGCAGCATCCAGTTCCACCACCGCGCGCGAATTCGCGACCCGGTCGAAGTCCAGCCGCAGATCGGCGCGGACCACCGGCATGGTGCCGGTGCCGGGGGTTCCGCCCAGCGAGTAGGTGAATTCCACCGTCGAGCTGGAAGTATCCAGCGCATAGTCGCGCGGCTCGGCCAGCAGCGGACCAAGGGGCAGCAGGATCAGCAGACCAAGAAGGCGGGCCAGTCGGGACATGCACCACTGGTAGCGCAGAACCGGCCCGTGTCGGGGAAACTTTTTCGTGTCATGGGCCGTGCTTGCGTGGCCGTGAGGCCGGGTCGCTACATCAGCGCCGCGGCGGCGGTGGGCAGATGGTCCAGCTGCCAGCGGGCCGGCGGGGCGGTGCGGGCGCGCAACCGCTCCAGCCGCCAGCCCAGTCGATCGGCGGTATGGGTCGGGGTCAGCGACCAGCGGCTTTCCACCCCGCCAGCCCCCCCCGTGCCGGGTGTCAGGATCAGCCCCAGCGGCGCGCGGCCCCGCGCTTCGGCCCCCGCCTCGGCGGCCAGATGCAGGCGGCGCACCGGGGTCAGCGGCGGCGGGCCGGGCAGTTCGGCCACCGCCAGCGCCACCGCGCCCGACCGCAGGCTTTCCTCAAGACACCACAGCAGATCCTCGGCCCGCTTGGCCTGCACGAAGATCAGCCGCCCCGGCAGACCGGCCACGCCGATGCCTTCGGGATTAAGCTGTTCGGCCTGCCATTCGGGGCGGATCCAGATCACCGGCCCCTCGGTTCGCGCCGCCACTTCCAACGCCAGGCTGCGCCGGGCCGGGCCGCAGATCTCATGGACGCGGCCGGGCATCAGCGCCATCTCTCCGATCACCGGCAAAAGCGGGACGGGGCGATGCGGCGCGCGGTGCAGGCGAAGATGTTCCATGCCGCCAATTTAGAATGTTCCTGATATGTTCTCAAGCCCGCTGTGCAGATCCCGGGCAAAACCCGGTCAGGGGGCAGAGGCTTCTTGTCTCTCGGACATGCCCGGACTACCTGCCTGTGAGCGATAACGAGGGGACCGACATGAAAAAGAACCCACTGGGCCGCACCGAAACGATGGTCACTGACCTGTGCCTGGGCAGCATGACCTGGGGTACGCAAACCCCCGAAACCGAAGCCCACACCCAGATCGACATGGCGCTGGACCACGGCATCAACTTCATCGACACCGCCGAAGCCTATCCGGTGAACCCGATGAAGGCCGAGACCGCCGGCCTTACCGAACAGGTCATCGGCACCTGGATCGCCAAGAGCGGCCGCCGCGACGAGGTGGTTCTGGCCACCAAGGTCGCCGGTGCGGGCAGCATCTGCCACGATGGCGCGCCGATCTCGTCGAAACTGATCGACAAGGCGCTGAAGGATTCGCTGGCGCGGCTGCAGACCGACCATGTGGACCTGTACCAGTTGCACTGGCCCAACCGTGGCTCCTACGCCTTCCGCCAGAACTGGACCTTCGATCCGTTCGGCCAGGACCGCGCCCGGACCGTGGCCCATATGGAAGACACGCTGGCCGGGCTGAAAAAGCACGTAGAGGCCGGGCGCATCCGCCATGTCGGCCTGTCCAACGAATCCGCCTGGGGCACGATGATGTGGCTGGAGGCGGCCCAATCCATCGGCGCGCCGCGCATGGTGTCGATCCAGAACGAATATTCGCTGCTGTTCCGCATGTTCGACACCGATCTGGCCGAGGTCGCCGCGCACGAGCAGGTCGGCCTGCTGTCCTATTCACCGCTGGCCTGCGGGATGCTGACCGGCAAGTACCGGGACGGCGCCTGTCCCGAAGGCTCGCGTCTTGCGGTGGGCACCAACAAGCTGGGCGGACGGTTCACCGACCGCGCGCAGGAGGCGGTGGAAATCTATGCCGCATTGGCCAGTGACCATGGTCTTGACCTGGCCCACATGTCGCTGGCGTTCTGCCGCGCACGGCCGTTCATGACCTCGACCATCTTCGGGGCCACCACGGTGCCGCAGCTTGAGCACATCCTGGCCGGGATCGAGGTCAGCCTGCCGGACGAGGTGCTGACGGCGATCAATGACGCGCACCGCGCCTTCCCGATGCCCTATTGAGTCGGCCCCTGTTCCTGCCCTTTCAGGCGCTGGAACAGGGATTCCTCGTCATCGTTGTTGAAGAAGGGCACGCTCTCGGGCGGGGCGTTCCGCGTGATCAGTGCGGCCACTTCGGCCAGCACCACCTCGGTGATGAAGGGCAGGTCGAAGCTGCGGGCCTGCCGCAGCGGGATCCACTGCAGGTTCGACAATTCGTCCGACGCACGGCTGAAATCATCGGGGTCGCTGGCCAGCCCGTCGGTCGACGCCAGAAAGAACCGTGCATCAAAACGCCGGGGCCGTCCCGGCGGGGTGACGGCGCGAAAGATGAACCGAAGGGCGCTGGCGTCGGGCAGATGGCCGGTGGCGGCAAAGCTCTGCCAGTCGTCAGGCGCAGGCCGGGGCCAGTCGCCGGGCGTGCCCAGGATCAGGCCGGTTTCCTCCCAGATCTCGCGGATGGCGGCGGTCAGAAGCGCATGGGGCAGGGCCCGGGCGCATTCCTCGGCCAGCCGGGACCGGCACAGGGCGTCGGGCTGACCGGCCAGCGGAATGTCGGCATCGCCCGCATCCACGGCCCCGCCGGGAAACACGAACTTGTTGGGCATGAAGGCCGCGCGCGCGCCGCGCTGCCCCATCAATATCTCGGGCGCGGTCGGATTGCGGTACAGGATCACCGTTGCCGCATCGCGGATCTTGGTCTTGTCCAACGCCGGTCCTCCCTCGTCTAGGCTTCGCTGGGCACGGCACCGAAACCATGCATCCGCCGCGCCCATTGCACACCCACCACCAGCCCCTTCATCCGGGGCAGCAGGAACAGCGACAGCGCCACGCAGGCCACGGACAGCACCGTGGCCATCATCATCGGCGAGGGCCGCAGCTGCACGAACATCACGTGGATCAGTACCCCCATCAGGTGGCCCACCACCAGAATGGTCAGATAGGCCGGCCCGTCGTCGGCGCGCTGGTGGGACAGATCCTCGCCACATTCGGCGCAGCGATCGACCACCTTCAGGTAGCCCTGGAACAATTTGCCCTTGCCGCAATTGGGGCAACGGCACATCAGTCCGCGCCGGATCGCACGTCCGGTGTTGCGCTCTGTCAGGCTGTCGACGGGCATGGCGTGGTCCTTGTTACATTCCGGTTTTCGCAAGTTTCGCAAGATAGGTCCGGCCTGTGCTGCCCTGAATGTGGTGCATTGTCCCGCCGTGCCCAAGAAAAAATTTTCACCTTCGGCGACGGAACCGCCGGGATGGCCCGTTTCAGAGATGCATACCGGGTGCAACACCGGCCCGGTCGAAACCAAAGGACAACGACAATGAAAAAGACAACTGCAGTGCTGGCCCTGACCGCTCTTGTGGCTCTGCCGATGGCGGCAACGCCGGTTCTGGCGAAAGGCGGCAAGGGCCCCGAGATGACCTTCGAGACCATGGACCTGAACGGCGACGGCGGTATCACGGTGGAAGAACTGACCGGCCAGCGCGTCGCGCGGTTCACCGCGGCGGACGCCAATGGCGACGGGGTTCTGAGCGTCGAAGAGATGCAGGCCGCGGCCGAGGCCGAATTCCAGCAGCGCATGGGCGCCCGGATGGAGCAGATGATCGAGCGGCTCGATGCCAATGGCGATGGCGCGATCTCGCTTGAGGAATTCGAGGCTGTCGGCGGCAGGAAGGCCGACCGGGGCGCCCGGATGATCGACAAGCTGGATGCCAATGACGATGGCGTTGTCGATGCCGAGGAATTCGCAGCCCATAGCGGCAAGCGGGACGGCAAGGGGTCGCGTGGCAAGCACGGCCACGGTCAGGAACATGGCGGTTTCTGGCGCTAACGCCCTGACAAACACGGGCCCGGCCGCTACACCGGTCGGGCCTGTTTCCAGATTAACGGACACGCATGACCCGTATGGCCTTCGATGCCGGATCCCGAGACGAAGACGCCATCCTGTTGGCCCGTTACGCAACGGGCGACCGGGTGGCGGCGCGCGAACTGGTGCAACGCCTGTCGCCCTCGGCCCTGGCCGTGGCGCAGCGGATGCTGGGCAATCGCGGCGATGCCGAGGACGTGGTGCAAGAGGCGCTGCTGCGGCTGTGGAAGATCGCGCCGGACTGGGAAAGCGGCCGGGCGCGGGTGTCGACATGGCTCTACCGCGTGGTGCTGAACCTGTGTACCGACCGGTTGCGCAAGCATCGGCCCGCGCAGATGCCCGAGGGCTGGGATGCCGAAGACGACGCGCCGGCCGCTTTCGAGGCCTTGCAGACCAAGGCGCGCACGGCGGCGCTGGACCAGGCGCTGCAGACGCTGCCCGACCGTCAGCGTCAGGCCGTGATCCTGCGCGAGATCCAGGGGCTTGCGAACCCGGAGATTGCCGGGATCATGGAGATCTCGGTCGAGGCCGTGGAAAGTCTCGTCGCCCGCGGGCGCCGGGGATTGAAAGCCGCGCTGAGCGGCAAACGCGAGGAATTGGGGTATGCCGATGACTGACCGACAGGACCAGTTTTCCGATGCCGCGCTGGACGACATGTTCGCCAGCGCGCGCCAGGACGTGGCGACCCCGGTGCCCGATCCCTTCCTGGAACGCTGCATGGGCGACGCGCTGGAGGTTCTGGATGACCGGCTGGCGGCCAAGCTGGCGCCTCGCAAGGCACGTCGGCAGCCCGTCGCGCGGCTGATCTCGGCGCTTGGCCGCATGGCCGTGCCGGCAGGGCTGACAGCCTCGGCGCTGGTCGGGGTCTGGCTGGGCGGCTGGGCCGAAAATACCGGCTTGCTGACCGGGGACGCGGTTGTCAGCAGTGTGATGTCCAGCGACCTGACCTATCGGATCCCCGAGATCGTCTCGCTGTGGGGAGGATACTGAACCCATGCCCAGATTACGTCATTTTTCCTGGCTGAAGATCGTTCTGACAATCTCGCTGGCCCTGAACCTGCTGGTGGCGGGGCTGGTGTTCGGCGCGGTCACCAGTCGCGAGGAATCCCGCCGCGCCCTGCCGCTGGAACGGGAGCGGGCACAGGTCGCCCTGCTGGCCGTGTTGCCGCGCGACCATCGCGACGCGGTGCGCTCGGCCCTGAAATCCGGGGGCGAGGGGCGGTCCGAAGGGCGCGATCAGGCCCGCGCCGACCAGGCAGATTTCGTGGCGGCCCTGCGCCAGCCTGAAGTGTCGGCCGAGGAAATCGCGGCCCTGTTGCAGGCGCAGCGGTTGCGGCGGTCACAGGGCGCGGAACGGTTCGAAGTGATTCTGGCGCAGGAGATCGCGCGCATGTCGCCCGACGCGCGGGACGATTATGCCAGACGGCTGGAGCGGGTGCGCCGCTGGGATCGGGACGATCACCACGGCAAGCCTTCCAAGGATCGCGTCCGTTAGGATCAGGCCGCGAATCCGCTGGCGGCAACGACCTTGTCACGTCCATCTGCCTTGGCCGAATAAAGCGCCTTGTCGGCTTGTGCCAGAACCACATCCATCGGGTTCAGCGCCGTGACCGCATCGTCGGACAGCTCCGCCACCCCGGTGCTGATGGTCACCCGGATCGGTGCGGCAGAGGCGGATGGCGCCGTTACTGGCGTGCGGCGGATCAAGTCGCCGATCCTGTCGGCCAGTTGATGCGCGCCCGCGCGATCGGTGCCGGGCAGGGCGAGGATGAATTCCTCCCCCCCGCTGCGGATCAGCAGGTCTTGCGGCCGGATCGCCTCGGTCAACCGGTGGGCCACTTCCACCAGCACCGCGTCACCGGCGGAATGGCCGAAGGTGTCGTTGATGTCCTTGAACCGGTCCATGTCCATGGCCAGAAGCGACAGCGGTGTGCGGTTTTCCAGCGCGGCGATGCAAAGCCGCTCCAGCCGGGGAAAGGCGAACCGGCGGTTGTAAAGCCCGGTCAGCGGGTCACGTGCGGCCAGTCGCAGGCCGGTCTGCACGAAGTCGCGCAGCTGGTCGATCCGATGCTTTTGGGTCATCTGGGCTTCGATGCGCGCTGCAAGGTTGCGGGCGTCGAACCCGTTCAGAAGCACGTCGTCCGCCCCCAGATCCAACGCCATCGCGGCCGTATGGAACTGACCGCTGCGGTCATCGGTCACCACGACCATGCGCCCATCCCGCGCCGCCGTGCGGCTGCGCAGATCCGACAGAAGCGACAGGCTGTCGCCCTGCTGCAGATCGTTTGCCGACAGGACGATGACTGCCGGGCTTTCGTCCTGCGGCATCGCCAGAAGCGCCCGGTCGGGATGATCTGTCGTGATCCGATGTCCCCGCAGCAACGGGCGCAGTTTCTCTGCCCAGCTTTCGGCGCAGCCCGGCTGTTTTGCGAGGATCTTGATGTGATGCCCGCCCAGGAACGTGTCGCCGGTCTCCGACATCCCCAGATCATGCAGCCCGCGCGCCTGGTGCAGCGCCTCGGCATGGGCACGCATGTGCCGTTGGCAGCGGCGCAGACTGGCCAGCAGGAGCGCGCTGTCCACCGGCTTGGGCAGAACCACGACGGCGCCGGCCTTCACCGCGTCGACCTGAAATTTCGCGGTAGGCGCACTGGCGGTCATCAGAACCGCCGGGGCCGCGCCATCGCGGCGTTCGGTCACCTGGCGGCAGATCGCAAGCGTCGCCTGAGGATCGTCGTCGCAGTCCAGAACCAGAAGATCGGTGGCCTGCCCGCGCAGGGCCGGGAACACCTCGTCCCGTGTTTCGACGGTCTTTACGTCGTAA
Source organism: Meridianimarinicoccus sp. MJW13 (assembly GCF_014901205.1). Taxonomy (GTDB): domain Bacteria; phylum Pseudomonadota; class Alphaproteobacteria; order Rhodobacterales; family Rhodobacteraceae; genus Meridianimarinicoccus. Next base: position 32,444 of record NZ_JACNMU010000005.1, on the reverse strand, counting down.
CAGGCCGCGGCAAGCTTGCAGCGAAGGACGATGCGGTTCACCGCCACACTGTCATGGATCAGAATGCGTCCAGTCATGTTAGAGCTTTCCCGCAACCCGGTGGATACCGTAACTCTTCGGCAGGAACGGTTAAGAAAGAATTGAACTTATGAGAATGACGCCGATGACTCGTGAAGATGCGCAGGTTGTCGCCTTGCAGGCGGTTGGTTTTCTGGCAGGCACCGACGACCTGGTATCGGTCTTCATGGGGGCCACCGGCATCGGGCGCGAAGATCTGGTCACCGGCATCGACACCCCCGAAGTGCAGGCGGCGGTTCTGGATTTCGTGCTGATGGATGACCAATGGGTGCTGGCCTTTGCCGAGGAAACCGGCCGCCCGCCCGAGACCGTCGCGCTGGCCCGCGCCGCCCTGCCGGGGGGCGATGATCGGCACTGGACCTGAGTCGGGGCGCACTCGCGAATACCGGGGAATTGTCAGCTTGGCCCTGATCCGGCATAGTGCCCGCCACCGGGGAGGACACCGATGAGGCAAATAAAAGCGATCCTTTTTGACAAGGACGGCACCTTGTTCGACTTCAACAAGACCTGGGCAAACTGGTCGCAGAAGTTCCTGATGCATCTGGCCGCTGACGACCTGGTGCGCGCGCGCCGTCTGGGTGACGCGGTGGGATTCGACATTGCTGCCGGAATGTTCCGCAAGGACAGCATCCTTGTCAGCGCCACGCCACACGACATCACCGATGCCCTGCTGCCGCACCTGCCGGGCGCCATGAAATCCAACATCCTGCGGCTGATGTCACGGTTGACCGCCGAAGTGCCCCAGGCCGAAGCCACGCCGCTGGAGCCGCTGCTGTCCGAACTGATCGGGCGCGGTCTTGTTCTGGGGGTGGTGACCAATGATACCCTCGAACCGACCCGCCGCCATCTGCAGGAATTTGGCGTGACCGAGGCCTTTGCCATGGTGCTGGCGTCTGATTCCGGCTTCGCGGCCAAGCCCGCGCCGGACATGCTGCTGGCCTTTTCGGAAACCGTGGGACTCGATCCCGCCGAGATCGTGATGATCGGCGACAGTTCCCACGATCTTGTGGCCGCGCGCGCCGCCGGCATGCCGTCCATCGCGGTTCTGACCGGCATTGCTGACCGGGCGCAGCTGGAGCCTCTGGCCGATGCGGTGCTGCCCAGTGTGGCCGGCCTTCCCGGCTGGCTGGACCAGCGCTGTCCGACGCGCAGCGCCGCATAACGCCCTGCCGTCGTTGGCGATTTGTTAAACCTTGGCCGCTACCCCGAAGTCTGAATGGATGGAGGGCGGCAATGCATGGACTGATCAACCGTGCGATTCAGTGTTTCGTGCGGGACACCTGCGGACCCGATGCCTGGGAGCGGCTGGCGCGGGTGGCCGAACTGCCACCGTCGGGGTTCGAAGCGATGTTCGTCTATGACGACCAGATCACCGAACGCATGCTTGACGCCGCCGTTTCGCTGTTGGCCAAGCCGCACGACGTGCTGCTGGAGGATGTGGGCACCTACCTGGTTTCGAATCCCAATGTGGAACCCCTGCGGCGTTTGCTGCGTTTCGGCGGCGAGACCTTTCTGGAATTCCTGCAGACGGTGGATGATCTGCCGCGCCGGGCGCAACTTGCCCTGCCGGATCTGGAACTTCCGTCGATCGAAGTGATCGGTGTTGAAGAGGATACCTTCCGCATCGGCTGCCACTGGGCCCACGCCGGATTTGGCCATGTTCTTGTGGGGATGTTGCGCACGCTGGCCGATGATTATGGCGCGCTGGTACTGCTGGATCATCACGGCTGCGAAGATCAGGTCGAAACCGTGACCGTGCAGGTGTTGCGCGAGGGGTTCGCGGTTGGCCGCCCCTTTCAACTGGCCTCTGAAGGGCGCGCATCGTGACGCCGCCGGTGATTCTGGGGGCCGGCGAAGGCGACGCGCTGATGCCGCTGCACATGCGGCTGTCGCCTTGCGGAACGATCCTGCACACCGGGCCGACGCTGGCCAAGCTGCGCAAGGACAGCACGCTGGTGGGCCGGAAGCTTTTCGATGTCTTCCGCCTGCGCCGTCCGCATCTGACCGGCGCGTCGCCGCAACTGTCGCGGCTGATCCGGCAACGGTTGCAGGTACAGTTTCGCGAACCGCCGGAAACCTCCCTGAACGGGTTGATGGTGACGGATGCCACGGGGGAGTCGCTGTTGGTGAATTTCTCCTTCGGAACGGGACTGGTCGATGCGATCCGCGACTATGACCTGCATCTGCCCGATTTCGCCGCCACCGATCCCTCGATCGAAATGCTCTATCTGATCGAGGCCAACGCCACGGTTCTGGACGAATGGCGCCGCCTGAACCTGCGGCTGCAATCCGCCAAGATGGAGGCCGAGAAACAGGCCTATACCGACACGCTGACAGGGTTGCGCAACCGGCGGGCGCTGGATCATGTTCTGGGCCGGCTGGTGGAGGCGGGGGAGCCTTTCGGCGTCATCCATCTGGATCTGGATTTTTTCAAGCAGGTCAACGACACGCTGGGCCATGCGGCCGGCGATCACGTGCTGCAGGTGGCGGCCAAGGTCATGGTGCAGACCACGCGCGCGCAGGACACGCTGATCCGCGCCGGGGGCGATGAATTCGTGATCCTGCTGCCCGGCACCGTGGATCACTCCCATCTGCTGCGCCTTGCCGAACGGCTGATCGAACGGCTGGAAGAACCGATCCCATTCGGCGACGAGGTCTGCCGCATCTCCGGCAGCGCCGGGATCACCGTCTGCCACGGCGGCGGCAAACCCGCCGACGCCGTGTTGCAGGAGGCGGATGAGGCGCTCTATGCCTCGAAAGCACGCGGACGCGGATGCGCCACGCTCTACCGGGCCGTCGCCGGTGCCAGTGTCGCGCCGTTCGAACGCAAGGCAGCCAGGGGCGACGACGGGCCAACCACCGCCGCCAGCGGGTAGCGCCGTCCGTACCTGCCGCCGGTCAGGCGGGTCGGGATCAGGCGGAGATCGGACCCCGTGCCAGCGCGGCCACGCCAGTGCGTGCGATCTCGACCAGACCCAGGGGACGCATCAGATCGGCGAAAGCATCGACTTTTTCGGGGGTGCCGGTGATTTCGAAAACGAAGCTGCTCAACGAGGTGTCGACGACGCTGGCGCGGAAAATGTCGGCAACGCGCAGTGCTTCGACGCGGCGCTCGCCCTCGCTTTCGACCTTCACCAGGGCCAGTTCGCGTTCGACGGCTGCCCCTTCCACGGTCAGATCGTGCACATCGTGCACCGGCACCATGCGGGCCAGCTGGGCCTTGATCTGCTCGATCACCTGCGGGGTGCCGACGGTGACGATGGTGATCCGCGAGCGATGCCCGGTGTGGTCGATCTCGGCCACGGTCAGGCTTTCGATGTTGTAGCCGCGCCCGGAAAACAGACCGATGACGCGGGCCAGAACGCCGGCTTCGTTGTCGACAACCACGGCCAGGGTGTGACGCTCGATTGTCTCGGCCAGATGGCTGCGCAGATCATAGGCGGAGTGCTTTGAAGTGCCCTTCTTGATATGTAGTGGTGACACGTCTGCGTCCTTTCGCGTGAGAGTATTCTAGTGTGTTTCGAGGGGCGGCTGCCGATGTTCGGAAAGCCGCCCGATATAGTCGTCTGGCAGGCCCTGTGCCCGGGCTGCGGCAAGGATCAGCTCCAGATAGGCGCGGTCCGGGGGCGGCGGGTCCGACTGCGGGATGGCCACATGCACCCCGCACACGTACCGATTGCCCTGCGCGTCTTCAACCTCGATGGCCTCGCGCTTGTAGGCGCTGGGATCTTCGATCTCGTCCATCTTGCGCAACTGTTCCTGCGACAGGCGCCAGATCACGCCATGAACGAAACTGCCTTGGGTGGGCGCAATGCTGGCCACCGCGCCATTGGCATAGGTGCCTTGCCGGTTGAACACCACATCATGGCCGGAGAGCACGCCTTTCCCGATCAGCTCGACATCTCCGATGCGCCGCCGGATCTGGTCATGATCCATGTTCGACCCGAAGGAGAAGTAGTTGACCTTGCCGCACATCATCACTTCGGCCTCGTTCGCGGTGTTCAACTTTCGGGTGGCCGTTGACGCGTTGCACAGTGCCAGGATCTTGTCGGCGAGGTGGCGCGCGACTTCGGGACGCCGGTGCAGGAAGATCGCGGTACCGGCCAGCCCGCTGGGGTTGTTTTCGCTCAACAATCGCGTCGACAGCATCAGTTCGACCACGCAGTTTCTGGCATCCTTGGGATCGATGACGCAGGTGGACACGAGTTGTCCGGGGCTGGCGTCGTTGAGCAAATGCATGTGGAAGCTGTCCTTGTGACCCTCGACCAGAGACCCGACCAGGCGTACCCAGTCGGCGTCGCAGATCGATTGCGATTGCAGCCGATACACCTGAACCCCGTTTTCAAGCGCAGTCCGAAATGCCTTGTGATACCGCGTGACGATCTTCTGGCCGGCGGTGCCGGACTTGAAGTTGAACCCGTCCCCGGTGACATAGACCTCGGATTTGGCGTTCGCGATGCTCTCGCAGAAATAGTCGTAGAACTCCTCGTTATAGCCGCCGTTGGCAGGTTCCTGGAAGGTTCTGACATGGGCGTTGCGCCACCAGGGGCGCTTCAGTGCAGACTGTGTCACATTCGTGGCCACAGTTCTGGTCACCGATGCCAGAATGCCTTCCAGGATTGCCATGGGACGTGTCCCTTCTGTCCGGTTCAGACCAGGACGGCCCCCGAGGATCCGATCGCGTCGGCCACCGCCGCATCGCCCAGCAGCATCGAGTTGTGCGGCTCGCCCGACGGAATCATCGGGAAGCAGTTCTCATGCTTTTCCACCAGACAATCGAAGATCACCGGCCCGTCGTGGTCGAGCATCTCCATGATCGCATCATCCAGTCCAGCGGGATCCTGGCAGCGGATGCCCTTGGCGCCAAAGGCTTCGGCCAGCTTGACGAAATCGGGCAGGGCTTCGGACCACGAATGGCTGTAGCGTTCGCCATGCAGCAGCTGCTGCCACTGGCGCACCATGCCCAGGCGTTCGTTGTTCAGGATGAACTGCTTGACCGGCAGACGGAACTGCGCCGCCGTGCCCATTTCCTGCATGTTCATCAGCCAGCTGGCCTCGCCGGCCACGTTGATGACCAGCGCGTCCGGATGCGCTACCTGCACCCCGATCGAGGCCGGAACGCCATACCCCATGGTGCCCAGCCCGCCCGAGGTCATCCAGCGGTTCGGATCCTCGAAGTTCAGGTACTGCGCGGCCCACATCTGGTGCTGGCCAACCTCGGTGCAGATGTAGCGATCCCTGTCCTTGGTCAGTTCTTCCAGGCGCTGCATTGCGTACTGCGGCTTGATGACCGTCTCCGAGCCCGTGTAGGCGAGGCAGTTGACGGTTTTCCATTCCTCGATCTGTTTCCACCATTTGGCCAGCGCCTCGCGGTTGACCTTGCGGCCGCGCGCCTTCCAGACCTTCAGCACGTCTTCCAGCACATGGCCGACGTCGCCGATGATCGGCACATCTGCGTGGATGACCTTGTTGATCGAAGACGGATCGATGTCGATATGCGCCTTCTTCGACTTGGGGCTGAAATCCTGCACCCGGCCGGTGATCCGGTCATCGAACCGGGCGCCGATGTTGATCATCACGTCACAGCCGTGCATGGCCAGGTTGGCCTCGTACAGGCCGTGCATGCCCAGCATCCCCAGCCAGGCATCGCCCGACGCGGGATAGGCGCCCAGACCCATCAGGGTCGAGGTGATCGGAAAGCCCGTCGCTGCCACCAGTTCACGCAGCAGTTGCGATGCCGCGGGACCGGAGTTGATGACCCCGCCACCGGTGTAGAAGATCGGCCGCTTGGCGGTTTCGATCAGTTCGACCAGCTTCGTGATCTGATCCAGATCGCCCTTCACACGCGGCTGATAGTGCTGGGTCTTGGCCTTGTTGATCGGTGTGTACTTGGACGAGGCGAACTGCACATCCTTGGGAATATCGACCAGAACCGGCCCCGGACGCCCGTTCATGGCGACGTGGAAGGCCTGGTGGATGACGTTCGACAGATCCTGCGTGTCCTTCACCAGCCAGTTGTGCTTGGTGCAGGGCCGGGTGATGCCGACGGTGTCGGCTTCCTGGAAGGCATCGTTGCCGATCATGAAGGTTGGCACCTGGCCAGACAGAACCACGATCGGGATCGAATCCATCAGCGCGTCGGTCAGCCCGGTCACCGCGTTGGTGGCGCCCGGTCCCGAGGTCACCAGCGCGACGCCCGGCTTGCCGGTCGAGCGCGCATAGCCTTCGGCGGCATGAACCGCGCCCTGCTCGTGACGCACCAGGATGTGCTTGATGTCGTTCTGCTGGAAGATCTCGTCATAGATCGGAAGCACGGCGCCGCCCGGATATCCGAAGACCACGTTCACGCCCTGTTCCTTCAGGGCCTGAACCACCATTTTCGCGCCGCTCATCTGGGTCATCGCTTTGCTCCGTGCTTTCGTCTTGCGATCTGTTCTGTCGACATAAAAAAACCCCCGGTTTCGTCGGGGGCGCATGGGATCATATTGTGGTGCCGTTACCGGCCCATGCGCCATTTTCCAACTTCTACTACAAGAATTTTCACGTCTTGGACTCCTGTTCTGGGCGCTGACATTATGACCGGCCTGAAAGGGCGTCAACCGCTAATCTGGGCATTTTCGTTGCGCCACCCGGGTCGGGTGGCGCAAGAATGTGACGCAGATCGCCGCAACCGGGCAACGTCTGCTGTCAGGTCAGCTCTCGTCAGCGCCGGTATCGGCATCGTCTTCCGCCTCGTCCTCGTCCTCGCCCTGATCGGCGATGCGGGCGACCGAGACGACCTCTTCGCCATCGGCGGTGTTGAACACCTTGACGCCGCCGGCCGCGCGCGACCGGAACGAGATGCCGTCGATGGGACAGCGGATCGACTGGCCTGTCGAGGTGGCCAGCATGATCTGGTCATCCCGCTCGACATGGAAGCAGGCCACGACCGGGCCGCCGCGCAGGGCGCGATCCATCGCCATGACCCCCATGCCGCCCCGGCCTTTGACCGGGTAGTCGTGCGAGGAGGTCAGCTTGCCCGACCCGCCCGAGGTGATGGTCAGCAGCAGGTGTTCGGCCGCCGACATCTCGGCATAACGGGCCTGGCTCAGCGCCTCGTCCTCGACCTGGTCTTCCTCGTCCGGCACATCGACATCCTCGACCATGCCTTCCACGGCGCGGCGCATCTTCAGATAGGCGGCGCGTTCGCCCGGCGTGGCGTCGAAATTGCGGATCGTGGTCATAGCGACGACGAAATCACCCTCGGCCAGCCGGATGCCGCGCACCCCGGTGCTGTCGCGGCCCTTGAACACCCGCACGTCGGTGGAGCGGAACCGCATGGCCCGGCCCAGGGCCGTCACCAGCATCACGTCGTCTTCCTCGGCACAGATGCGGGCGCGGACCAGCGAAACGCCCTTGGGCAGCTTCATCGCGATCTTGCCGTTGCGCTTGACGTTGGTGAAATCCGACATCGCGTTGCGGCGCACGTCCCCGGCCGAGGTGGCAAAGACGATCTGCAGGTTGGCCCAGTCTTCCTCGGCCACGTCGATGGGCAGGATCGCGGCGATGGACACGCCATGTTCAATCGGCAGGATGCTGACCAGCGGCTTGCCCTTGGCGTTGCGGCCGCCCTGCGGCAGGCGCCATGTCTTCAGGTTGTAGACCATGCCCGAGGTGGTGAAGACCAGAAGCGGGGTGTGGGTATTGGCGACGAACAGGGTGGTGACCACGTCGTCATCCTTGGTGGCCATCCCCGACAGCCCCTTGCCGCCGCGCTTCTGCGACCGGTATTCGGCCAGCGGCGTGCGCTTGATATAGCCCGACTGGGTGACCGTCACGACCATGTCTTCGCGCTCGATCAGGTCCTCGTCTTCCATGTCGCCGGACCATTCGGTGATCTCGGTGCGGCGCGGCACGGCGAACAGGTCTTTCACCTCGCGCAACTCGTCCGAGATGATCGACAGGATCCGCTCGCGCGAGCGCAGGATGTCCAGATAGTCGCGGATCTTGGCGGCCAGTTCCTGCAACTCGTCGGTCACTTCACGCACGCCCAGCTGGGTCAGGCGCTGCAACCGCAACTCCAGAATGGCGCGGGCCTGAACCTCGGACAGGTAATAGGTGCCGTCCTCGTTCACGGTGTGGGACGGATCGTCGATCAGGCGGATGTAGTCGGCGATGTCATGGGCGGGCCAGCGGCGTTCCATCAGCTTGGCGCGAGCCTCGGGCGCATCGGCCGAGGCGCGGATGGTGGCCACGACCTCATCCACGTTCGACACCGCAACGGCGAGGCCGCACAGCACATGGCTGCGTTCGCGCGCCTTGCGCAGGTCATGGGCGGTGCGGCGAGCGACGACCTCTTCACGGAAGTCGATGAAGGCAGTCAGGAACTTGCGCAGGGTCAGCTGCTCGGGCCGGCCGCCGTTCAGCGCCAGCATGTTGCAACCGAACGAGGTCTGCATCGGGGTAAAGCGGAACAACTGGTTCAGCACCACGTCGGGCGTGGCATCGCGCTTCAGCTCGATCACCACGCGCACGCCGATGCGGTCGGATTCGTCCTGGATGTGCGCGATGCCTTCCAGCTTCTTGTCGCGCACCAGATCGGCGATCTTCTCGATCATGGTGGCCTTGTTCACCTGGTAGGGGATCTCGTCCAGGATGATGGCAAAGCGATCCTTGCGGATTTCCTCGATCCGGGTCTTGGCGCGCAGGATGACCGAGCCGCGCCCTTCCAGATAGGCCTTGCGCGCGCCCGAGCGGCCCAGCATCAGCCCGCCGGTCGGAAAGTCGGGGCCTGGGATGTATTGCATCAGGTCGATGCTGTCGAGATCCGGGTCTTCGATCAGCGCCAGCGTGGCGTCGATGACCTCGCCCAGGTTGTGCGGCGGAATGTTGGTGGCCATGCCGACGGCGATGCCGCCCGCGCCATTGACCAGCATGTTGGGAAACCGAGCGGGAAGGACGGTGGGTTCCAGATCCTTGCCGTCATAGTTGTCCTGAAAATCGACAGTCTCTTTTTCGATGTCCGCCAGCAGTTGTGCCGCGGGCTTGTCCATCCGGACCTCGGTATAGCGCATGGCCGCCGGGCTGTCGCCATCCATCGAGCCGAAGTTGCCCTGGCCATCCAGCAGCGGCAGAGACATCGAGAAATCCTGCGCCATCCGCACCAGCGCATCATAGATCGCGCTGTCGCCATGGGGGTGGTATTTCCCCATCACGTCGCCCACCGGGCGGGCCGATTTGCGATAGGGCTTGTCGTGGCCGTTGCCGGTTTCATGCATGGCGTAAAGAATCCGCCGATGCACCGGTTTCAACCCGTCGCGCAGGTCGGGAATCGCCCGGCTGACGATCACGCTCATCGCATAGTCCAGGTAGGACGACTTCATCTCCTCGGCGATCGAGATGGTTGGCCCCGCGTATCCTTTCGGCGCGCCGGGATTTTCGTCTTCGTTTTCAGGAGTTTCTGGCGTGTCGGTCACAGAGGTGGCCTTTGCTGCTCGGGCGCTTGTCGTTGGTTCGGGACGTTATACCACCACGCCGCAAAAACCTGCAATGCGCCTGTTGCATGCTCATCACCGCGTCGCGCACGAAAGATAACGATCTGTTTCGTTTGAGTTTTAACTTTTTGGGCGCAGACTGAGGGTGTTCCACTCAGCAAGAGGTGTCGAATGGAGAACCGTGAAACCGAGTTGATGTTGAAGGGTTATGGTCTGACCACGGCCGAGGTTTACTACCGGATGCCGGATTTTCAGAGCGTGCTGAACAGCTTTATCTGGCAGGAATACGATCTGGCGCCGGACCATCCGCGCCTGTTCGAGTTCATCGAATTCTGGCAGCGGGAAATCGACGGCCCCCTGCATTCGGTGCGCTTCACCCATCGCAAGATGATCTCGCCCGGGGAATGGCGCAACGTGATCGGGGAATACAGTGTCGATGGCGGCCTGACGCTGCACTAGGCGCGGCGCAAAGCCACCAGCCACAGCGCCATGAAGGCAAAGGACGCCACGGCGTTCCAGCTGGGCATCGACAGGCCCAGCATCTCCCATGAGATCTGGTCGCACATGACCAGCGGCGCGGCATTGTCCATGCTCAGCAGATCGGTGCCGGACAGGCCGCTGAGGGTGTCGCCGCTGCCGGTGCAGGACGTGGGACCGGCCCACCATTTGCGCTCGATCCCGGTGTGATAGATGCCAAGCGCGCCGGTGGTGGCTGCGGCCAGGGCACCCAGCCCATAGACGATGCGCGCGGGCCAGATCAGCAGCAGCGCGCCCAGCAGCACCGCCGCCGCATGGGGCCAGCGTTGCCACAGGCAGATCGGGCAGGGCGCCAGTCCGCCGATATACTGGAAGGCGAAGGCCCCCAGCAGCAGACCCAGCGACCCGGCCGCTGCCGCCAGCCCGATCACGCGAGCGGAAATCATCGACATCACAGGAATTTCACCACGTAGAATCCGCCCAGCAACAGGGCCACGAACAGCGTGAACATCAGGCCCAGCCGTTTTTCGATGAAGTCACGGATAGGCGGGCCGAATTTCCACAGCAGCCCGGCCACGATGAAGAACCGCAGCCCCCGCGCGACCACCGAGGCCACCATGAACACCGGCAACGACAGCGCGGTAGAGCCCGACAGGATGGTGATCACCTTGTAGGGGAAGGGCGTGACGCCGGCCACCAGCACCGCCCAGGCGCCCCATTCGTTATAACGCAGGGCGAAGTCGTCGAAATAGGCATCCTTGCCATAGAACTCCAGCACCGGACGACCCACGGTGTCGAACAGCGCGTAGCCGATGTAGTAGCCGAACAGCCCGCCCAGCACCGAACTGACCGTGGCGATGCCGGCGATCAGCCAGGCGCGGCGCGGCGCGGCCAGGATCATCGGGATCATCAGGATGTCCGGCGGGATCGGAAACACCGAGCTTTCGATAAAGGCCACGAAGGCGAGTGCCAGAAGGGCATAGCGGGTCTCGGCAAGACCCATGGTCCACTCGTACAAACGTCTGATCATAAAAAACCTCCGACTGGTCCCATGGCTATGGCGACCTGCGCCAAGGTGGTCAAGACCGCTGCCGTCGCAGAACCGCGTTGCGCTTGGGGGCGGCTTTGCGCTAGCTCGCCGCTGAAACGGAGCGGGCGGATGATGCTGGCAGCGAAGGTGGAACAACGGATCGGACGCGGGCTGGGCTGGCTGGCGGGCGCGGTGGCCCTGTGCGGCGGCGCGGTGCTGCTGGGCATGGCCTCGGTCGTGGTGATTTCCGTTGTCGGCCGGGCGCTGGGCTGGGCCGGGCTGGGGCCGGTGACCGGTGACTTCGAGCTGGTCGAAATGGGCTGCGCCATTGCGGTTTTCGCCTTCCTGCCGTGGTGCCAGATGCGCCGCGCCCATGTCACCGTCGATATCCTGAGTCACGCCCTTGGCCCGCGCCCGCACGCCGGGTTGGGATGTCTTGGCGATCTGATGCTGACCCTGTGTTCCGGGGTGATCCTGTGGCGGCTCTGGCTTGGGTTCACCGAGAAGTTCCCCCATGGCACCGAGGCGTTCCGCGCCCGGCTGGGCATGGGCCAGAAACCATGGTTCCCCGAAACCACCTATGAATTGCAGATCCCGGTTTGGATCCCCTTCGGGCTGGCACTGATCGGGGCCGGGCTGTTCTTTGTCGTCTGTCTCTATTCGGTCTGGCGCAGCCTGAACTGGACCCTCGCCGGGCAGGAGCCGGGCGCGTGATCAGCGGGTTGTCCCTGGCGCTGGCGGGCTTCGGGCTGATGCTGGTGGCCATTTTCCTGCGGATGCCGATTGCGGCGGCCATGGGCGGCACCGGTTTTCTGGGCACCTGGATCGTGCTGGGCACGCCCAATGCGGCGCTGAGCCAGCTCAAGACGCTGCCCTATGACACGTTCTCCAGCTATTCGCTGTCGATCGTGCCGCTGTTCCTGTTCATGGGCCAGATCGCGGCGCGTTCGGGACTGAGTGCGGCGTTGTTCCACGCCGTTGCGGCCTGGATGGGGCATCACCGCGGCGGCATGGCGGTGGCCGCGGTGGGGGCGTCGGCCGGCTTTGGCGCGGTGTGCGGCTCGTCGCTGGCGACGGCTTCGACCATGGGGCAGGTGGCCTTGCCGGAGCTGCGCAAGCGCGGCTATTCCGATGCGCTGGCCACCGGCGTGGTGGCGGCGGGCGGCACCTTGGGCATCCTGATCCCGCCGTCGGTGATGCTGGTGATCTATGCCATCCTGACCGAACAGAACATCGTCAAGATGTTCGCCGCTGCCTTCATTCCCGGCCTGCTGGCGGCCCTGGGCTATGCGCTGGCGGTGCTGGTGGTGGTGCATCTGCGCCCTGGTGACGGTCCCGCCGGGCCGCGCGTGGCCTACCGCGAACGGATGGCCGCCCTTGTGCAGGTCTGGCCGGTGGCGGCGATCTTCGCGCTGGTGATGGGCGGTATCATCGGCGACTGGAACTGGAGCCGCGACGGCGTGCAGGCGCTGTTCACCCCGACCGAAGGGGCCGCCGTGGGCGCGCTGGCGACACTTCTTTACGCGGTGATCTTCGAAGGGCTGCGGCTGCGCGCCATCGGCGAGGCGATTCTGGAAACCGCCTCGGCCACCGGGCTGATCTTCCTGATCCTGCTGGGCGCGCAACTGTTCAACACCTTCCTTGCCTTCACGCAGGCGCCGCAGGCCCTGGCAGCCTGGGTGCAGGCCAGCGAGGCCGGGCCGATGACGGTGCTGCTGCTGATCCTGCTGGCCTATCTGGTGCTGGGCTGCGTCATGGACAGCCTGTCGATGATCCTGCTGACCATCCCGGTGTTCTTTCCGATCATCCAGAGCCTCGATTTCGGCCAGACGCCCGAGGAAACCGCGATCTGGTTCGGGGTGCTGACCCTGATCGTGGTCGAGGTCGGGCTGATCACCCCGCCGGTGGGGCTGAACCTGTTCATCATCAACCGGCTGGCGCGCAATGTGCCGCTGGGCGTGACCTATCGCGGCGTGGCGCCCTTCATCCTGTCCGACCTGATCCGCGTCGCGGTGCTGGTCAGTTTCCCGGCGCTGTCGCTGTGGCTGGTGGGTGTTCTGGTCTGACCGGCGCCAAGGGTTAACGGTGCAGTTGCAGCATTAACCGGGTGTTCATATCTCGACTCGGTCGAGCCCCTGTGGATAGTGTCGGTCAACCCCATTTTATACCATATATAGCGAAAATCTTCGTTGTCGGATCGACCCGAATCGCGGTTATTTGTGTCCTCAAGGAGGGGCGACACCACATCTGGTGTCACCACACGAAACACGGACAGAGTGACGGGATATGCCGCGAAACTTCGGTTTTGCGCGCCAGGCCGCCTTGTCCTTCGACTTCCGGGCAGGGCCGATTGCAGGCCGGCACCCCGACCACCGGAACGACCTGCAGGGACGCGACATGAGAATCGAACGCACATTCACCCGGGACGGCGCAGACGCATATGCGGACCTGGCTTTCACCACCACCTCGTCGGAAATCCGCAACCCGGATGGCAGTACGGTTTTCGCGCTGGACGCGATGGAGGTGCCGAGTTCCTGGAGCCAGGTGGCCTCGGATGTTCTGGCGCAGAAGTATTTCCGCAAGGCCGGTGTCGCGGCACGCCTCAAGAAAGTGCGCGAAAAGGGGGTGCCCGAGTTCCTGTGGCGGTCGGTCCCCGATGAGAAGGCGCTGAAGGACCTGCCCGAGGACGAACGCTATGGCGGCGAAACCTCGGCCCGGCAGGTGTTCGACCGGCTGGCGGGCGCCTGGACCTACTGGGGCTGGAAGGGCGGCTATTTCACCAAGGAATCCGATGCCCGCGCCTATTTCGACGAAATGCGCTACATGCTTGCCAGCCAGCGGGCGGCACCGAATTCGCCGCAGTGGTTCAACACCGGGCTGCACTGGGCCTATGGCATCGACGGTCCCAGCCAGGGGCATTACTACGTCGACCACAAGACCGGCAAGCTGGTGAAATCCTCCTCGGCCTACGAGCATCCGCAGCCCCACGCCTGTTTCATCCAGTCGGTCGCCGACGACCTGGTGAACGACGGCGGCATCATGGACCTTTGGGTGCGCGAAGCGCGGCTGTTCAAGTTCGGCTCGGGCACCGGCACCAACTTCTCGTCGCTGCGCGCCGAGGGTGAATCACTGTCGGGCGGCGGCAAATCCTCGGGCCTGATGGGCTTTCTGAAGATCGGTGACCGCGCCGCCGGGGCGATCAAGTCTGGCGGCACCACCCGTCGTGCGGCCAAGATGGTGATCTGCGACGCCGACCACCCGGATATCGAGCAGTTCATCAACTGGAAGGTCATCGAGGAACAGAAGGTGGCCTCGCTGGTGGCCGGCTCCAAGACCCATGAAGCCAAGCTGAACGACATCTTCGGCGCGATCCGCAATTGGGACGGGAAAGAGGCCGACGCCACCGATCCCGCCACCAACGCGGCCCTGAAGACAGCCGTGCGCGCCGCGAAAAGGGCCGCGATCCCGGAAACCTACATCAAGCGCGTGCTGGACTATGCCAAGCAGGGTTATGCCAGCATCGAGTTTCCGACCTATGACACCGATTGGGACAGCGAGGCCTACAACTCGGTCTCGGGCCAGAACTCCAACAACTCGGTGCGGGTGACGGATGCCTTCCTGCAGGCGGTTCGCGACGACGGTGCGTGGAAGTTGATCCGCCGCACCGACGGCAAGGTCGCCAAGACCATCAAGGCGCGCGACCTGTGGGAGCAGATCGGCCATGCCGCTTGGGCCTGCGCCGATCCCGGCATCCAGTTTCATGACACCGTGAACGCCTGGCACACCTGCCCCGAAGATGGCGCGATCCGCGGTTCGAACCCCTGTTCCGAGTACATGTTCCTGGACGACACCGCCTGCAACCTGGCGTCGATGAACCTGCTGACTTTCCTGAAAGACGGCGAGTTCCAGGTCGAGGACTATATCCACGCCACGCGGCTGTGGACGGTGACGCTGGAAATCTCGGTGCTGATGGCGCAGTTCCCGTCCAAGGAAATCGCCCAGCGGTCCTATGATTATCGCACGCTGGGTCTGGGCTATGCCAACATCGGCGGGCTGCTGATGACCATGGGCTACGGATACGACAGCGACGAAGGCCGCGCCATCTGTGGCGCGCTGACCGCCGTGATGACCGGGGTGGCCTATGCGACCTCGGCGGAAATGGCGGGCGAGTTGGGCGCGTTCCCCGGCTACCCGGCCAATGCCGCGCACATGCTGCGGGTGATCCGCAACCACCGCACCGCCGCCAAGGGCAAGTCCGATGGCTATGACAACCTGGCCGTGAAACCGGTGCCCCTGGATGGCAAGAACTGCCCCGACCCGCGTCTGGTGGCCATGGCCGAACAAGCCTGGGACGAGGCGCTGCGGCTGGGCGAACAGCACGGCTATCGCAACGCGCAGGCAACCGTCATCGCCCCCACCGGCACCATCGGTCTGGTGATGGATTGCGACACCACCGGGATCGAGCCGGACTTCGCGCTGGTGAAGTTCAAGAAGCTGGCCGGCGGCGGCTATTTCAAGATCATCAACCGGTCGGTGCCCGCAGCGCTGGAAGGGCTGGGCTACGGCGCGGCGCAGATCGAGGAAATCATCGGCTATGCGGTCGGTCACGGCACCCTTGGCAACGCGCCGGGCATCAACCACACCGCCTTGCTGGGCCACGGCTTCGGCCCGGCCGAGATCGACAAGATCGAAGCGGCGCTGCCGCAGGCCTTCGACATCCGCTTCGTATTCAACCAGTGGACGCTGGGCGAGGACTTCTGCACCGACGTTCTGGGCATCCCGGCGACGAAACTGAACGATCCGACTTTCGACATGCTGACCAGCCTGGGCTTCAGCAAGCAGCAGATCGATGCCGCCAACGATCACGTCTGCGGAACCATGACGCTGGAAGGCGCGCCGCATCTGGACCCGAAGCATTACCCGGTGTTCGATTGTGCCAACCCCTGCGGCAAGAAGGGCCGGCGGTTCCTGAACGTGAACAGCCACATCACCATGATGGCGGCGGCGCAAAGCTTCATCTCGGGCGCGATCAGCAAGACGATCAACATGCCCAATGACGCCACCATCGAGGATTGCCAGAAGGCCTATGAACTCAGCTGGTCGCTGGGGGTGAAGGCCAATGCGCTGTATCGCGACGGCTCGAAACTCAGCCAGCCGCTGGCGGCGGCTCTGGTCGAGGATGACGACGAGGCCGCCGAGGTTCTGGAAACCGGCACCCCGCAGGAAAAGGCGCAGGTGCTGGCCGAGAAGATCGTCGAGAAGGTGATCGTCAAGGAGGTCGTCCGCTCGCACCGCGAGAAGATGCCCCAGCGCCGCAAGGGCTATACCCAGAAGGCCATCGTCGGCGGCCACAAGGTCTATCTGCGCACCGGGGAATATTCCGACGGCAACCTCGGCGAAATCTTCATCGACATGCACAAGGAAGGTGCGGGCTTCCGGGCGATGATGAACAACTTCGCCATCGCCGTGTCGGTGGGCCTGCAATACGGCGTGCCGCTGGAGGAATTCGTCGATGCCTTCACCTTCACCAAGTTCGAACCGGCGGGCATGGTGCAGGGCAACGACAGCATCAAGAACGCCACCTCGATCCTGGATTACATCTTCCGCGAACTGGCGGTGTCCTATCTGGATCGCACCGACCTGGCCCATGTGAAGCCCGAAGGCGCGGCCTTCGACGATCTGGGCGGCGGCGAGACCGAAAGCAGCTCGAACCTGAAGCCGGTCAGC
Source organism: Meridianimarinicoccus sp. MJW13 (assembly GCF_014901205.1). Classification (GTDB taxonomy): domain Bacteria; phylum Pseudomonadota; class Alphaproteobacteria; order Rhodobacterales; family Rhodobacteraceae; genus Meridianimarinicoccus. The sequence continues at coordinate 15,659 of NZ_JACNMU010000005.1, read as the reverse complement.
GAAACCGCGGCCAGCAAGTCGCTGGAGGTGCTCAAGCAGATTTCCTCCTCGGGCTATCTGCGCAAGCGCCTGCCGCAGGACCTGGTGGTGCTGCAGGGCGGGATGAGCACCGCGACGGCCCTGGACGGCAGCTTTGCAGCCACGGTCGAGACCATGCAGACCTCGGTCGCGGCGGTGGAAAGCGTGGAACAGATGGACGCCCGCACCAAGGCCCGCATCCAGGGCTACGAGGGCGATCCCTGTGGCGACTGTGGAAACTACACGCTGGTGCGCAACGGCACCTGCATGAAATGCAACACCTGCGGCGGCACTTCGGGCTGTAGCTGAGCCAACCGGCTTGGCCCGGCGGGCCACCTTCGGCGGTGCTCCCCCGCCGACGGGCCGCAGGACAGGGGCAGGGCGCCCGGTCAGAAGCGCCCACCCCACAAACCCCATTCGGGGCGGGTGCGCTCGCCCCAGTTGCGGATCGGGCCGCAGGCAGAAACCGGGCAGTAAAATACCATGCGCCGGATCCGCAAAACTCAGGGGCGCCTTCGGGCGCCCCTTTTTCCGTGGCAGCGCCAAGCCCGACGCGATGGCGCGGGCCATGGGGCAAGAACGGTATTTGGGGCAACAGGCGGAGGGACCGGCCCGGCGCGGCGGCGCGATCGGGCGATGATCGGATGAGTGGTCATGTTGGGTAAATGGCGGAGAGACAGGGATTCGAACCCTGGGTTCCCGTAAAGGAACAACGGTTTTCGAGACCGCCCCGTTCGACCACTCCGGCACCTCTCCGTGTCGGTTCCGGCGGAATAGTCAAAGCATGGGAAGGGTGCAACCACATTTTCACTTCTGCGCGGTCTGCATTGTCATTTTTCTCGGGCTGCCGCATCCTGCCGTCAAAACGGAGTTCCCCATGCGCATCCTGATCCCCCTGGCGTTCGTGCTGTTTCCCCTGTCGGTTGCGGCCCAGCCCGCGCGTCTGAGCGATCAGGTGCTGGACGCGCTGGAACTGGAAGCGCTTCTGGTGGTCCTTCAGGACGAGGCGGTCGAGTCGGGCGCGGACCTGGCCGTCGATCTGTCCGGCGAAGAGGATCTGGACGGCTGGCGCCGGACGCTGGCCGATCTGAACGCCCCCGACAAGGTGGCGCCCCGGATGCGCGACGCTTTTGCCGACGCGCTGGACGACGAGATGGCCGAATCGGCGCTGGCCTTCTTCACCACCTCGCCGGGGCAGGATCTGGTGCAGCTTGAGCTTTCGGCCCGGCAGGCCCTGCGCGATCCGGACATCGAAACCGCGATCCTGTCGCGCTTTGAAACCGAGGCCGCCAGCGGCGCGGGCCGGGTGGACGCCATCGAAGCCTTCATCGAGGCCAACGATCTGATCGACCTGAACGTGCTGGGGGCGCTGAACGCCAATGCCGCCTTCCTGCTGGGAATGCGCGACGGCGACCCGGAGGGCTATGGCGGCAATGCCGGCGATGAGGACATCTTGCAGCAAGTCTGGGTGCAGGAGCCCGAGATCCGCCAGTCCACCACCGATTGGGTGCATGCCTTCCTGTGGCTGGCCTATCAGCCGGTCAGCGATGCCGACTTCGACACCTATCTGACCTTCACCGAAAGCCAGGCGGGACAGGCGCTGAACGTGGCGCTGTTCAAGGCCTTCGATGCGCTGTTCGTGTCGACCTCCTATGAAACCGGGATGGCGTTGTCGTTGTTCCTGTCTTCGCAGGATATCTGACCGGCAACGCTTGACTTTCCGGCGGCTCTGAACGATACGGCGGCTTCCGGTTCCCCCGGAAACCCCAACGACTGCCGAAAGGCGCGCTGTCCACAGGCGCGGGTAACCGCACCAACACTGCTTTGACGCAGGGCCGCAGGACGCGGAGATAAAAAGGAAATGCCCATGTTTGCGGTTATCAAAACCGGCGGCAAACAATACAAGGTTCAGAGCGGCGACGTTCTGCGCGTTGAAAAGCTGGCCGCCGCGGCTGGCGACAAGGTTCAGTTCAACGAGATTCTGATGGTCGGCGGCGAAGCCACCACCATTGGCAGCCCCTTCGTGGAAGGTGCCGCCGTGCAGGCCGAAGTGATCGACCAGATCAAGGGTGACAAGGTCATCAACTTCGTCAAGCGCCGCCGGAAGCACTCGTCGCAGCGCACCAAGGGCCGCCGCCAGCAGCTGACCCTGCTGCGCATCACCGAGATTCTGGCCGCGGGTGGCGATGCCACTGGCGTCACGGCCGCTGTTGGCGCCGCATCGGCGCCCGCCGCCGAAGCCACCGCAGCCGAGTAAAGAGGAGCGAAAGATGGCACATAAAAAAGCAGGCGGTTCATCCCGTAACGGTCGCGACTCCGCTGGTCGTCGCCTTGGTCTGAAGAAATTTGGCGGCGAAGCCGTTATCCCCGGCAACATCATCGCGCGTCAGCGCGGCACCAAGTGGTGGCCGGGTGAAGGCGTTGGCATGGGCAAGGATCACACCATCTTTGCGACCGACGAAGGGCAGGTGCAGTTCCGCACCGGTCTGAAGGGCCGTACCTTCATTTCCGTGCTTCCGGTGGCCGAGGCCGCCGAATAAGCCGACCCGCCATATTGGCAAGATATTCAGGGGATCGGCGTTACGCCGGTCCCCTTCGATTTTTCAGGCGGTCGCCTAAGGCCGCCGATTTCGGAGGTGGACCGCCGGTCCCTTGTTCGGGCCGGGAGGAGGCCCCACTTCTGACTCTAGTGCCGACACGTGCTCAATTCGGGTGTCAGTCCGGGCCGCACGATGTCTTTTTGGGAGGAAAGACATGCTGCATGATGCGATCGTCAATCAGCCGATCATCGAAACCGACCGTCTGGTCCTGCGCCCGCTGCGCCGGTCCGACGAGGGCCTGCTGACGATGTACGCCGGGGACAAGCGGGTGGCAGAGACCACGCGCTCGATCCCGCACCCGCTGCCGCCAGGCACCACCGTGAGCTTCATCGAACGCGCCCGCTCGCCCGAGCGGACCGAGGATGTCTGGGCCATGGATGGCACCGCCGCCGGTCTGGCCGAGCTTCTGGGTGTGGTCGCCCTGGAACGGCTGTCGCCGGACCGGTCCGAGATCGGCTATTGGGTGGCGCCGGCGTTCTGGAACACCGGCTATGCGTCGGAAGCGGTGTCCGGCCTGCTGGAGGCCAACCCGCAGAATGTCTCGACCGTCTTTGCCGAGGTGTTCCAGTCGAACCCGGCCTCGGCGCGTCTGCTGACCAAGACCGGTTTCGACTATATCGGGGATGCCGAGGCCTTCTGCGTCGCCCAGGGCCGGACCGTGGCCACATGGACCTATCTTCGCAAACTTCGCTGACGGGCCGATCTTGAGGGACCGTCCGTTTCACGCTATCGCCCCGGGGCGGTTCCAAGGATCACGTCATGAAATTTCTCGACCTCGCAAAAGTCTACATTCGCTCTGGCAGCGGCGGCAACGGCGCTGTCAGTTTCCGGCGTGAGAAGTTCATGGAATACGGCGGTCCGGATGGCGGCGACGGGGGCCGGGGCGGCGACGTGGTGGTCGAGGTCGTCGAAGGGCTGAACACCCTGATCGATTTCCGCTACCAGCAGCATTTCTTCGCGAAAAGCGGCCAGGGCGGCATGGGCCGCCAGCGCACCGGCAAGAACGGCGATACCATCGTGCTGCGGGTGCCGGCGGGGACCGAGGTGCTGGACGAGGACGAGGAAACCGTCATCGCCGACATGGCCGAGGTGGGCCAGCGCGTGGTGCTGGCCAAGGGCGGCAACGGCGGCTTCGGCAACCTGCATTTCAAAAGCGCCACCAACCAGGCGCCGCGCAACGCCAATCCGGGTCAGCCGGGGGTCGAACGCACCATCTGGCTGCGCCTGAAGCTGATCGCCGATGCCGGGCTTCTGGGTCTGCCCAACGCGGGCAAGTCGACCTTCCTGGCCGCAACATCGAACGCGCGGCCCAAGATCGCGGATTATCCTTTCACCACGTTGCATCCCAACCTTGGCATCGTCGGCGTGGACAATGTCGAATTTGTTGTCGCCGATATTCCCGGCCTGATCGAAGGCGCGCATGAGGGCCGGGGCCTTGGCGACCGCTTCCTTGGTCATGTGGAGCGCTGCGCGGTGCTGCTGCATCTGGTGGATGGCACCGCCGAGGACGTGATCGGCGACTATCACACCATCATCAACGAGTTGGAAGCCTACGGCGGCCATCTGGCCGACAAGCCCCGCGTGACCGTGCTGAACAAGATCGACGCGCTGGACGCCGACTACAAGGCTGACCTGCGCGCCGCCCTGGAAGAGGCCAGCGGCGGCAAGGTCATGGAGATGTCGGGCGCTGCCAAGATGGGCACCACCGAGGTGCTGCGCGCGCTGCGGGTGCAGATCGACGACAGCCGCGTGCGCATCCGCAAGGGCCCTGACGAGGACGCGTCGTGGCAACCCTAGGCGAAGGGCGGCGCATCGTCGTCAAGATCGGCTCGGCGCTGCTGGTGGATCAGGCCACCGGGCTGCGCGGCGACTGGCTGCGCGGGCTGGCCTTGGATATTGCCGATCTGCGCGCGCGCGGTGCGGATGTGATCGTGGTGTCCTCGGGCTCTATCGCGCTGGGGCGGCGGGTGCTGAACCTGCCCAAGGGGGCCTTACCGCTGGAGCAGTCGCAGGCCGCGGCCGCTGTGGGCCAGATCCGGCTGGCACGCGCCTATGAGGACGCCCTGCAATCGCATGGCATCACCACCGCGCAGGTTCTGGTGACGCTGGAAGACAGCGCCAACCGCCGCCGCTATCTGAACTCGCGCAACACCCTGCGCCAGCTTCTGTCGCTGGGGGTGGTGCCCATCGTCAATGAAAATGACACCGTGGCCACGGATGAGATCCGCTTTGGCGATAACGACCGTCTGGCCGCCCAGGTGGCGGCCACCGTCGACGCCGACCGGCTGGTGCTGCTGTCGGATGTGGACGGGCTCTATACCGCCAACCCGTCGCTGGACCCGCAAGCCCGGCATCTGCCAGTGATCGACCGCATTTCGCCCGAGATCGAGGCGATGGCAGGCGAAGGCGTGTCCGGCCTGTCGCGCGGCGGCATGGTGACCAAGCTGATGGCCGCGAAGATCGCCACCGGCGCCGGGTGCGCCATGGTCATCGCCAAGGGTGAAGCCGACCGCCCGCTGCGGGCGCTGGAACAGGGCGCGCGCTGCAGTTGGTTCCTGGCCGAGGAAGATCCGCAGGCCGCGCGCAAGCGCTGGATCGCGGCCATGAAGCCGCGTGGAACCATCGTGGTGGACGACGGCGCGGTGCAGGCGCTGCGCAAGGGCAAATCGCTGTTGCCTGCCGGGGTAACGGAAGTGGTCGGCGACTTCGGGCGCGGCGACCCGGTCGAGATTGCGGGTCCCGGTGGGGCAGGACTGGGCAAGGGGCTGGCCCGCTATACCCACGAAGAAACCCGCCAGATCAAGGGCTGCCAGTCGCGCGAGATCGAGACCCTGCTGGGCTATCCAGGCCGCGGCGTGCTGATCCACCGCGACGACATGGTGGTCTGACACCCCCCCCGCGCGCGGGGCTTGAGCCGCGCGCCGCTTTGTCCTAGGTCGAAATCCTGTCTTGGAGGGACCCATGAAAGATCTGACCGATATTCCCGCAGTGATGGCCCAGCTGGGCGCCAATGCCCGCGCCGCGGCAGCGGCGCTTGCGGTTGCCTCTCCAAAGACCAAGACCGATGCGCTGAACGCCGGGGCCGAAGCCATCGAGGCTGCCATCCCCGCGATCCTCGCCGCCAATGACAAGGACATGGCCTTTGGCCGCGACAAGGGGCTGAGCCCGTCGATGCTGGACCGGCTGAAGCTGGACGAGGACCGCATTCGTGGCATCGCCGCCGGTCTGCGCGCCGTGGCCGGGCAGGCTGATCCTGTGGGTGAGGTCATTGCTGAATGGGACCGTCCGAACGGGCTGCACATCCGCCGCGTGCGCACGCCGCTGGGCGTGGTCGGCGTGATCTACGAAAGCCGTCCCAACGTGACGGTGGATGCCGGTGCGCTGTGCCTGAAGGCCGGCAACGCGGTGATCCTGCGCGGCGGCTCGGAAAGCTTCCACAGCTCGGGCGCGCTGCATGCCTGTCTGGTGCAGGGCATCACCTCGGTCGGTCTGCCCGCCGAGGCGGTGCAACTGGTGCCGACCCGCGACCGCGCGGCGGTGGCGGAAATGCTGCGCATGACCGATTTCATCGACGTGATCGTGCCGCGCGGCGGCAAGGGGCTGGTGGGGCTGGTCCAGCGCGAGGCGCGGGTGCCGGTCTTTGCCCATCTCGAAGGCATCTGCCACGTCTACGTGGATGCGGCGGCGGATATGGAGATCGCCCGCAAGGTGGTGCTGAACGCCAAGACCCGGCGCACCGGCATCTGCGGGGCGGCCGAATGCATCCTGGTGGACAAGGCATTGTTCGACACCGCTGGCGCGCCTTTCCTTGAGGATCTGGTGGCCGCAGGCGTCGATGTGCGCGCCGATGGCGCGTTGCAGTCCGTGCCGGGGGTGTCGCTGGCCACGGCCGAGGATTTCGGCAAGGAGTTCCTCGACATGATCGTCGCGGCCAAGCTGGTGGATGGGGTCGAAGGCGCCATCGCGCATATCCGGCAGTATGGCTCGAACCACACCGATTGCATCATCACCGCCGATGACGATGTGGCGGCGCGATTCTTTGCCGGGCTCGACAGCGCGATCCTGATGCGCAACGCCTCGACCCAATTCGCCGATGGGGGCGAGTTCGGCATGGGCGCCGAGATCGGCATCGCCACCGGCAAGATGCACGCGCGCGGCCCGGTGGGGGCCGAGCAACTGACCAGCTTCAAGTATCTGGTGGAAGGCAACGGGGCGGTGCGCCCCTGAGCGCCCCTAAAAACGCAGGGTGACCGAGGTGTCATCCTGCGCAACGCTCAGCCGCCGTCCGATGTCGGCGATCTGCAAGGGCGCGAGGATGAACTGGATCTGCGAAGGGGCAATCTCGCCCACTGGTTCGGCCCCCGTCAGCAGCGCCCAGAGATCCGGATCGATCCGCAACTTTTCTGAAACGGCGCGCAACACCCAATCGGCGCCGTTGCCCGAAACGGTGATCGCCCCGCCTCGCGGCAGCGCGGTTTCCAGGCATTGCAGCAGCAGGAAGGCCAGCTTGGCGGCGTCGCGCGGCACGTCGCCATCGACCCCCCAGGTCACTTTCAGGCGGTTGCCGGTGTACAGGCTGCCCAGGATCTCGACGATTTCCTGCCGCCCGAGGGTCTGGTCCGCGGAATTGGCGCCGTAGGCCACTCGGTAGAACCGGATCCGCGCCTGCGCGCTGGCGACACTTTCCGAGATCATCGCCATCTCGGGCCCATCCGCCGCCTGGGTCAGGGCCATCAGCTCCAGCCCGTTGCCGATGGCCCCGATGGGGCTGATCAGATCGTGACAGATGCGAGAGCCCAGCAGGGCCTCAAGGTTTTTCGGGCGCGCGTTCATTGTCTGTCTGCCTTCGATACTCTAGGTAGCGTGGAATTGGAGCGAGGGGCCTCTAGATGATTTCGTTGCTTGAACCGGGCATGTTTGTCCGTCATCCGAACCATCCAGACTGGGGCTTGGGCCAGGTCCAGTCGAACGTGAGCGGACGGGTGACCGTGAATTTCGAGCACATGGGCAAGCTTGTCATCAACGCCGAACGCGTCGAACTTGAGATCGTGTTTGACCCCTAGGGTTTGCACGGCAGTGTTAACACTCCCTTTAGGTGTGTCAATTTCCGGTCAACGGCGCTTGTCTCATCTCTCCCGCCCGCATAGACACCCGAAAACACGAGGCGACAGGCCAATATGACCGCTGATCCGGACCGATTCCAGGTGCGCCTTGCACAGGACGAGCGCGACCTTCTGGCGGCGCAGCGCTGCCGCTATGATGTCTTTGTGGACGAGTTGAAAGGCGACGGGCCGCTGGTCGATCATGCCCAGCGGCTGGAGCGCGATGAACACGACCCCTTCTATGAACATCTGATCCTTGTGGACACGCAGCGCGACGACGGCGGGCTGGATCACGTGGCCGGGGTCTACCGCCTGTTGCGCAGCGACACGGCCGAGGCGGCGGGGGGCTTTTACTGCGCCCGTGAATACGATCTGTCGCCGCTGATCCAGGGCGGGCGCAAGCTGCTGGAACTGGGGCGGTCCTGCCTGCGGCCCGAGTATCGCGGCGGCCCGGCGATGTTTCACATCTGGAACGGGCTGGCGGAATACACGCTGGATCACGAGATCGAGGTTCTGTTCGGCGTGGCCAGCTTCCACGGCACCGATCTGGAGGCGCTGGCCGCCCCCCTGACCCTGCTGCACCACCGGCATCTTGCGCCCGAGGATCTGCGGGTCCGCGCCTTGCCCGCTCACTATGAATCGCTCAACCGCGTGCCCTACGGCAGTATCGACCGGGTGGCGGCGATGCTCGAGGTGCCCTCGCTGATCAAGGGCTACCTGCGGCTGGGCGGGTTCGTGGGCGACGGCGCTTTCGTGGACCATGCGTTCAACACCACCGACATCTGCCTGGTGCTGGATACCGAGCGGATGAACGCGCGGCAGCGGGCGATCTATACGCGCGGGCTGAACCGGTGACCGCGCCCCCCTGGCAGGACGTGCCGCCGCCGCGCGGCGCGTCGTGGAGCCTGGGCGGGGGCCTGCGGGTTGTGCTGCGCGGGCTGGCGCTGGCGGTGCTGGTGTTCGGATGCCTCTTGCTGCTGTTGCTGGTCCGGCTGGTCGAGCGGCCGCTCTTCGGTCTGGACCGTCCGATCACGCCGCATATCACCCGGTTCGTGTGCCGCAACGCCTTGCGCATCCTTGGCATGGGCTTTCAGGCCGAGGGCACGCCGATGCAGGCGCGCGGGGCAGGGGTGGCCAACCACGGGTCCTGGCTGGACATCTTCGCGCTGAACGCGCGGCAGTGCGTCTATTTCGTGGCCAAGGTCGAGGTCTCGGGCTGGGCCGGGATTGGCTGGCTGGCGCGCGCCACCGGCACGGTGTTCATCGCGCGCGACCGGCGGCAGGCCGCGGCCCAGCGGCAGCTGTTCCGCGACCGGCTGGCGGCGGGCCATCACCTGATGTTCTTTCCCGAAGGCACCAGCACCGATGCGCAGCGCGTGCTGCCGTTCAAGCCGACCCTGTTCGCGGCCTTCTTTGACGCCAACAGTGCCGAGGCGCCGCTGGCGATCCAGCCCGTTTCGGTGATCTATACCGCCCCCGAGGGTGCCGATCCCCGGTTCTACGGCTGGTGGGGCGAGATGGCTTTCGCACCGCATCTGCTGCAGGTGCTGGCGGTCCGTCGGCATGGGGCGGTGCGGGTGATCTATCACGACCCGCTGCCCATCGCCGACTATCCCGACCGCAAGGCGCTGGCGCGGGCCGCTGAGGCACGGGTGCGCGCGGGTGTGGAGACCGCGCAGACCCGCCGCTGACGCGGCGGAGAATTCTTGCCTCCGGCGGGAGTATTTTTTCCAAGAAGAATGAGCGCCGTCTCGGAAACGGTCTGGGGGCGAATTTTTTTTCGCGGTGACGGGTGTGCCTCCGTCACCGTGTTCAGCCGATGGCGGCGTCCAGATCCTTCAGGGCGGCGGCGGGATCTTCGGCGCGCCAGATCTCGTCTCCGAAGGCGAAGAAATCGGTGATCGGGGTGAAGGCGCGGACCAGATCGGGGGTCAGTGCGCCTTCTGCCACAATCGGCAGTTCGATCACCTCGGACCACCAGGAAAACACCTCGGGATCCACCTTGTCGCCGGCGCCAAGGGCGGTATCGCCCACCGGACCGAAGCTGACGTAATCGGCACCGGCCTCGCCCGCGGTCATGCCGTCGTGGCGCGAGGTGCCGCACCAGGTGCCGACGATGGGATCGGTGCCAAGCGCCTCGCGGCATTTGCGCACCGATTTGGACCCGTCGGTCAGATGCACGCCGTCCAGCCCCAGCCGTTCGACCAGCGCCAGATGGCGGTCGATGACCAGCGGGATGTCGCGTGCGTGCGCCAGGGCGCGCACGGCGTCCGCGGCGCGGGCGACCTCGCTGTCGTCATCGCTGGCAAAGCGTAGGCGCAGGCAGGCAATGGCGGCGGCATCCAGCACCGGCGCCAGCGTCTCGGCAAAGGTCTCGGCATCGAAATGAGCCGGGGTCAGAAGATAGATCTGGGGGCGGTCTTGATCGGTCATGGCGGGCCTTTGGGGTTTCGATCCCTCCTATCGGGCTGCGCGGGGCGGGTAAAGCCCGTGCGGCATTGCCCTTGCGCCCCGGCTGGACTAGACCGCGCGCCATGTCAGACACGCCGCTTCGCCAACCCGCCTTTGTCCTCGTGCGCCCGCAAATGGGCGAAAACATCGGGGCCGCCGCCCGTGCCATGTGGAATTTCGGGTTGGACCGGATGCGTCTTGTGGCACCGCGCGATGGCTGGCCCAATCCGCGCGCCGTGGCGCTGGCCAGCGGTGCCGGGCGGTTGCTGGACGAAGCCGGGCATTTCCCGACCACCGTCGCGGCGGTGGAGGATTGCACCTTCGTGCTGGCCACCACCGCACGCGGGCGCGGCCTGACCAAGCCGATCCTTTCGCCGGAAGAGGCGATGACGCAGGCGCGTGACCATGCGCAGGCCGGGGGCAAGGTGGCGGTTCTGTTCGGGCCGGAACGGGCAGGGCTGGAAAACGACGATATCGCGCGGGCCAATGCCATCATCTCGGTGCCGGTCAACCCGGAGTTCGCCTCGCTCAACCTGGCGCAATGCGTGCTGCTGACCGCCTATGAGTGGCGCAGGCAGACCGCGCAGATCGACCATGCCCGTGTCGAACTGGCGGGCGGCGACTGGGCCACCGCGCTGGAGACCGACAAGCTGGCCGAACACTACGAGGATCGGCTGGCGCAGGCGGGGTTCTTCTTCCCGCCGCAGAAGGCCGAGCACATGAAAACCAACCTGCGCAACCTGTGGTCGCGGATGCCGCTGACCCGCGCCGACGTTCAGATCCTGCACGGGATGATGCGGCAAATGGTGCGCTGGAAAGAACGCGGCGACTGATCCTGCCCCGTTGATGCGCCCGCGCCGGGCCCCTAGGTTTTGGCGCAACCGGAGGTTCCCTATGACCCAGAAGAAACGCAGCATATTCGAAGAGGTGGACGCGGCCCCCGCCGCGCCGGCAGCCCGGGCCACGACGCCCAGGGGCGGTCTGATCGCGCGGGACGACAGCGGCGCGCGCCGGGGCATTCGGGCGTGGCTGTGGCTGCTGTTTGCCATGGTCGTGGCGATGATCGTCGTGGGCGGTCTGACGCGGCTGACCGACAGCGGGCTGTCGATCACCGAATGGGCGCCGGTTACCGGGGCGGTGCCGCCGATGAGCCTTGAGGCCTGGGAAACGGAATTTGCCAAGTACCAGCAGATCGACGAGTTCAAGGTCGAGAACAGCGACATGACCCTGGCCGAGTTCAAGGCCATCTACTGGTGGGAATGGGGCCACCGGCAGTTGGGCCGCACCGTGGGGCTGGTCTGGGCCGTGGGGTTCCTGAGCTTCCTGGCCATGAAGAAGATCCCCGCCGGCTGGACCGGTCGGTTGTTGCTGCTGGGCGGCCTTGGTGGGCTGCAGGGGGCCATCGGCTGGTGGATGGTGGCCTCGGGACTGGTCGAGGGGCGCACCGATGTGGCCTCGTACCGGTTGGCGGTGCATCTGGGGCTGGCCTTCGCCATTCTGGGGCTGATCGCCTGGTATGCTTTCCTGCTGGGGCGCAGTGCGCCAGCGTTGATGACGGCGCGGCGGGGGCGCGATGCCAGGCTGTTTTCCATGTCCACGGGCATGATGCATCTGGCCTTCGTGCAGATCCTGCTGGGGGCCATGGTGGCGGGCATCGACGCGGGGCGCAGTTTCACCGACTGGCCGCTGATGGCGGGGCAGGTGTTTCCGATGTCCTCGTTCGACATCGACCCGTTCTGGCGCAATTTCTTCGAGAACCCGGCGCTGGTGCAATTCATCCATCGCACCGTGGCCTATCTGCTGCTGGCCTTCGGCATCGTCACCTGGCTGAAGGGCCGCAAATCGGGCAACCGGGCGACGGCGCGCGCCTTTGACTGGATGGGTGTGATGCTGTTCGGGCAGGTGGTGCTGGGCATCGGCACGGTGCTGTACGCTGCGCAATGGCACATCGCGATCACCCATCAATTGGGCGCCGTGGCGCTGTGGGTGCTGATCCTGCGGGCGCGGTTCCTCAGCCAGTATCCGGCGGATCAAAGCGTGCGGGGCCGGGCATGAGCTATGACGCGCTGGTCGCCCATGCGCGCCAGACCCAGGCACTGGCCGAGGTTGCCGGTCGTCTGGGCTGGGACCAGGAAACCGTGATGCCGCGCGGGGCCGCCGGGCAGCGGGCCGAGGAAATGGCGGCGATGGAGCAGGTGCTGCACGCCCGCCGGTCCGACCCGCTGGTGGGCGACTGGCTGGCCGCCGTAACGCCCGCGGATGAGGTCGAGGCCGCACAGGTCCGTGAGATCCGCCGGGCCTATGAGCGCGCCACCAGGGTGCCCGCCGATCTGGCCGCCCGGATCGCCCGTGTCACCAGCCTTGCACATGGCGATTGGGCGGCGGCGCGGGCCGCCGATGACTTTGCCGCATTCGCCCCGCGCCTGGCCGAGGTTGTGGCCCTGAAGCGCGAGGAGGCGGCGGCGCTGGCCTCGGGCGGGGATTTGTATGATGCGCTGTTGCAGGACTATGAGCCCGGCGCCACGGCCACCGAGCTTGAGGCCATGTTTGGGGCTCTGCGCCCGCGTCTGGTGGCGCTGCGCGACCGCATCCTTGGCGCGCCGCAACCGCCCGTTTTGACTGGCAGTTTCCCTGAAGCCGCGCAGCTGGAAATGGCGCAGGAACTGGCCGAACTCTTCGGCTATGACCTGAGCCGGGGGCGGATCGACAAGGCGGTGCATCCGTTCTCCAGCGGGTCCGGCGCCGATGTGCGGATCACCACCCGCACCGACCCGACCGATCCGTTCAACTGCTTCTATTCCACGATCCACGAGGTCGGCCATGCCACCTATGAGCAGCAGGTCGATCCGGCCTATGCGCTCAGCCCGATCGGGCGCGGGGCCTCGATGGGGGTGCATGAAAGCCAGAGCCGGATCTACGAGAACCAGCTGGCGCGCAGCCCGGCCTTTGCCAAGTGGCTGTTTGGCCGGATGCAGGCGAAGTTCGGTGCCTTGGGCGTTGATACCGCGCAGGAGTTCGCGCGCACCGTGAACCGGGTCACCCCCGGCTTCATCCGCACGGAATCCGACGAGGTACAGTACAACCTGCATGTCCTTTTGCGGTTCGATCTGGAGCGCGCGCTGATCGCCGGCGATCTGGAGGTTGCAAACCTGGAAGAGGCCTGGAACGCGCGGTTTTTCAAGGACTTCGGGGTGAAGGTGCCGAAAGCCTCGCAGGGGGTTTTGCAGGATGTGCACTGGTCGGTGGGGCTGTTCGGCTATTTCCCGACCTACACGCTGGGCAATGTCTATGCGGGCTGCCTGTATCAGGCGATGGCGGCCGATCTGCCGGATCTTGAGGCCGATCTGGCCACCGGCGATCTGACCGCCGCGCTGGCCTGGCTGCGGCCGCGTCTGCAGGTGCACGGGGCGCTGCGCGACGGTGCCGAGACCCTGCGCCACGCCACCGGGCACCCCCCCACGGAAGGCCCGCTGCTGGACTATCTTGAGGCGAAGTTCGGCGCGCTCTACGGTCTTTAGCACGGTCTGGAAAGCGTCTGGCTGGCGTATGGCCCGCGTATGGCTTGCGCGGTCCGTCCGCCCTGCCCATATGTGAGACCGAACGACGGAGGGTTTTCCGATGGGCTATACCAAGACGGCACTTCTGATGGCGGGGATGACCGCGCTCTTCATGGGCGTGGGCTGGATGTTGGGCGGCACGGGCGGCATGATGATCGCGCTGGTGGTGGCCGCCGCGATGAACCTGTTCAGCTGGTGGTCGTCGGACAAGATGGTGCTGCGGATGCACAACGCGCGGCCTGTGACCGGGTCTGATGGCGGGCTGGTGCCGCTGGTGGCGGATCTGGCGCGGCGCGCCGAGCTGCCGATGCCCGCCGTCTATGTCATCGAGACCGAGCAGCCCAACGCCTTTGCCACCGGCCGCAACCCCGACAACGCCGCCGTGGCGGTGACCACCGGGCTGATGCGCAGCCTGAGCCGCGCGGAACTGGCCGGGGTCATCGCCCACGAGCTGGCCCATATCAAAAACCGTGACACGCTGATCATGACAGTTACCGCGACCTTCGCGGGGGCGATTTCGATGCTGGCCAATTTCGCCATGTTCTTCGGCGGCTCGCGCGAGCGGATGGGGCTGCTGGGCACCATCGCGATGATGATCCTGGCGCCGCTGGCCGCAACGGTGGTGCAGATGGCGATCTCGCGGTCACGCGAGTACGAGGCCGACCGGGTCGGGGCCGAGATCTGCGGCGACCCCAACTGGCTGGCCGACGCGCTGATCGGCATCCAGCGGGGGGCGTCGCGGATCGATTATCATACCGCCGAGCGCAACCCCGGCACCGCGCATATGTTCATCATCAACCCGCTGCATGCCCATGCGGTCGACGGGCTGTTCCGCACCCACCCGGCCACCGAAGAGCGGGTCGCCCGCCTGCGCGCCATGGCCACGCCGGTGCAGCAAAGCCGCGTGCCACGGGCCGGACGCGGGCCGCGGCGCAATCCCTGGGGGTAGGGTTGCGAGCTTGCACGCACCCTAGGGTGTGCGGGGCGGGCGGCGCGGTCCCGGCCTGTGAGGATTATCGGGCCGCGCCCCATCAAGCGGGACAGACCCCATGCAGAGTGTCGACACGACCCCGGCGCGGCCAGCGCCCTTTCCCTCCGCCCTGTGGGCGATCTGCCTGCTGCTGCCGACCCTCATCCTGACCATCGCGCTGCTGCAATCCGCAATCTCCGTGGAATACCTTTTCATGGATCCCCACGGCGCTGCGAAAGCCGCCGTCCGCAATGCCGACGCCCCGGATGAAACCCATATCCGCTATGCGCTTGGGCTGATCTCGCTGCTGGGCTCGTCGGTGTGGGGGTTTTCGGTCTCGGCCCTGTTGCTGGCGGGCCTTCTGCGGCATCGGGCAGGCGACCGACAGGCGGCCGGGGTTCTGATCTTTGGCGCGGGGCTGACCCTGCTTCTGGTGGCGGATGACCTGTTCCGCCTGCACGAGAACCTGCCCGATCTGCTGCCGATCAACGAGACCCCGCTGATGGCGGCCTATGCCGGGTTGGGCATCGCCTATTGCGCGCTGGCTGTCCTGCGGCTTCGGGAGCGCGTGTCGCTATGGCCGCTGATCACCGCACTGGGGTTCTTTGCGCTGTCCGTAGTGGCCGATCATTTCCTGTACGGCGTGCACACTTCGTGGATGATCCTGCTGGAGGACGCGCCGAAACTGTACGGGATCTTCGTCTGGAGCGGGTTTCACTTCTGGCTGGCGCTGCGAGCGTGTGAGTGAGGGGTTGGAAAACAGGATACTGTGGAATGCGTGAATTGGCATTGGCATTGGCGTTGGAGCTAGTACTTGTCTCGAGCTTGCGGAGCTTTTCCTAGGGTCAGGACCCATTGATTTCCGTTTGCTGGCGTGATTCACGGCTCAAAAACGAGCGGTGAACATGTCTGATCTTTTCTGGCTGACTGACGTGCAAATGGCGCGTCTTGAGCCTTTCTT
>NZ_JACNMU010000004.1 GCF_014901205.1 Meridianimarinicoccus sp. MJW13 | reverse complement strand
TAGCTGAACAGCGACCCACTCGTTTCATCCGTCCCGCGCATCTTGACCCCCACAGTTCTGCTGCGGACGAGGAATCATGTTCTCAAATCGTTGTCCAGAAGAGACTATTTCAGCAACCTGCTAAGGGCACTTCTTCTGAGCGTGTGATCCGGATCAGCTCTCTTTTTTGCAGAAATAGATCGCAATATAGGGAGGCATATTATCGTGGGGCTGCGTCTTGCCATTCAATCCACCAAACGAATCCTCACTAATCCTAGCCTTATTCACCGCGCTCGCATACGGAGAGTCGACTCGGTTCCCTCGAATCTCTTGCGTCAATCTACCCCCGGCTCCGCCGTAAATTTCGTCCCTTTCAACGTTGTGACGGTGACCTTCGTCTTGTACATCGTGAGTATGCGGCGGAATGTGTTTCTCAATTAACGTCACGGTTTCCGCGCCGCCAGTCGCATCGTCCTCATCGTCCGAGAACGCACGATAGTCGCTTATCTGCTGACCAGTCTCATCAGTATTCTCGTGTGCCCCCGCACCTATAATCACTCGCCCCCCGGCCTCTCGGAATAATGTCCAGCCTATGGGACAAGCCCCTCCAACCATTCCGCCCCCACGATCTTCGGAGCGGTCAAAGGCGATAACGGCACCTTTCATATCTTTGAAGGGTTGGTAAGGTGCCAATGCCTCAGAAACTAGCGCCCGAACGCGCGTTTCCGTGACAATACCGGTTTGTGCGTTGTTCGCCTCTATGAGGTTCCTAACCTGCTCTTCAGTGCGGAATACGCTTGTTGCCGCATCTAGATCGTCATACGTAACAAAATTAGATATTTTCTGATCGACAAAACCATTGATTTCTGCCTTCGGAACCACGCCAAGTTCAAAGGCAATCGTCGGTTTCAGAAGCCCCCAGGCACCGAGCCCAGCGAGGACGACCAACCCGGCGCCGCCCGCGACGGCCCATCCAGCCATCCTTTTGGACATCTCCTTCTGAATATCTTTGCGAATAGCGTCAATTACACTTTGAGGAATCTCCTCTATCATATTTTCTCTTCCTTCCTGCAAAATTTACGGGCCATGTAGGCCAGTGTTCACCACGAAATGGACAGACTCAAGCACCACAGGCGGACATCGCTGAAGATGCAAAGGGAGACAAGCGTGCAGATGTCTTGGTTTTTTGCACGCCTTATATGATCCGCACCGTCCTTGTGCACCGCGCTACCCTATTGATTTTTTTGATGTGGCATGAAGGTGCGCAGGTCATGACTTGCGCACCATTGGCGGTAAGCGGAAGTTCATTGCGCTGCTTCAAGAACTTGTGGGGGAACCCTAGGGTCCAGACTTCGGTAACGGGGCGGTTTGTGTCAAGCCGCTTTGCGCAGGCAAAGCTATCCGCCAGAGCGGTGTTTTTGACATCATTCGTTCCCGCTCTGCCTTTCTGCACGGCCTTCGCCTGAGATCCTTCGGGTACATGCTTCGGTCCGTGGTCAGCGCGGAGACTGCCAACATGATGCGGGTTCGATGCAATTCCGATCTGCCCATCTCATAGGCGTGCTTGATTGATGTCAGCGACAGTCCAGACCACGGCATCATCGGAACCACGTCCCTGCGGGACCTCGAAGGCCTGCGATCAAGCAGGCAACGGGTGGGGTAACAACTTGTCAGGCCGTGGTTGGCGCAGCATCCGGCTGGAATACGGTACCATCGACCCAGATCCGATGGAGAATGACCGCGATACGCCGAGCCAAGGCGACCATCGCGCGTTTGCGCCCGCGGCGTTTCGCGAGTTGTGCTCCCCATGTTCTCAACCATGTCGATCGACCGCGGTTCATCATGACAGTCGCCGCCTGGCACAGCGCTTGCCTCAGGTTGACGTCGCCTGCTTTGGTAATGCCGCCGGAGACATCACGTTCACCGGATTGGTTGCGCGAGGGCGTCAGCCCAACCCAAGGGCCGACCCTCTTCGATGAGGTGAAGCGAGCCGGATCATCTACGGCCGAACGGTAGGTCAGTGCCACGACAGCCCCGACTCCAGGCATCGTCATCAGGCGGCGGCAAACTGGATCGTTTTGGGCGAGCTGGCGCACCTGCTTCTCAAGGGTGGTGAGTTCTAGACGCAGGGTGGCTCTGGCTCGAAGCATTGGCTCTGTCGCAATTTCCAGCATGGGATTGCCATCCGCCAGTTCCCGAATGCGCCTTTCGAACTTGCCGCGAGAGATCGCGCCGACCCTCTCCGGCCCGGCCAAGCGCACGGTTGCGCTCATCGCGTTCGGCGACGTCAAACTTGCGGGCGGTGGCGATGGTTTGCTCAAGCTCAGGAGGGGGCGGCTGGTTGCTGAGCGTCGGGGGCGGTCCAATCCAAAGCTGAGCTGCCTCGCGGAGGCCCATCGCGGGCCGGTCCGGAATGCGGGACAGCCAACCTGGGTGGAGCGCGAACCAACGCGCGACCGCATCCTCAAGCGTGGTCTGGTAATTACGCGCGGGCTTGTAGCCGGGGATCCAGTCCTCTCCGAGAGCCCTGAGAACCGCGCTGATGTTCTGGTGCTTGAACTCGATCGAACTGCGGTTGCGGTCGATCTGGGTCTGAAGATCACGATTGTGAGCGGCTTTGTTGTAGGACTTGCCAGCAAAGTCCGCAGACAGCATCGCGAAGTAATCCGTGACGATCAGGTCATTCTCTGCATCTATCCAAGGCCCGTTCGACATGCGGCCAGGCTAGCCCCCCGTGTTTTACCGCATTCCGACCTAACCGGTCGGCACCCTTTTTTCTCCTTAGCAAGCCTCTGAAAGGAAGCCAGAATGAGCACGCGACCGAATGGGAAAAATGAACGTCTCAAGCGACGGTTTCTAGAGTATCGCAAGTATGCGCGGCAACTCTCGGACAAGTCCCTCGACCGTGAACTCGCCGCGCTGGAACGCTTCGATGTTTGGAACGGGCGCAAAGACTTTGGCAAGTTTCACATCGAATGGGCCATGGGGTTTCGCACCCATCTGGAGCAGGCCAAGGGCGCACGTGGCCTGCCGTTGGGAAAATCCTTCACCCGTTCCATTCTGGCAATCCTGCGTGAGTTCACCTTATGGCTTTCTCAGCAAGACGGCTTTCGCAGCCGGATAAGGGCGGCAGATGCAGATTACTTTAACCTGTCGCGCCGCGATGAGGCAGAGGCGCGCGCTGCCCCGACCAGACCGGCCCCCAGTATCAAGCAGGCAAAAAGAGCGCTGGCAATGATGCCCGCGTCCACGCCGCGCGCGATGCGTGACAAGGCGGTTTTTTCCCTGTTGTGTCTGACCGGCGTTCGCGTGGGGGCGTTGGTCTCCTTACGGGTCAAGCACGTTAATCTTGATGAGAAATCGGTGACGCAAAACCCGCGTGAGGTGGCAACAAAATTCGGCAAGAGCATCGACACCTTCTTTGCCCAAGGCTTCCCTGAGGCCGAAGCCACTTTGGCTGCTTGGATGACCTATCTCGACGACGAACTTCTGTATGGCCCCGACGATCCGTTGTTCCCAGCGACAGCCATCGCTCCGCAATCCAATACCGGCTTCTCAGCAGAGGGCTTTGCCCGCCGTCCGTGGAAAAACACCGAACCCGTGCGCAAAATTGTCAACGAGGCCTTTGCCGCCGCGAATCTGGATGCCTTCGGCCCGCACGCCTTTCGCCACATGTTGGCGCGTCATGCGGCGAAGAACTGCAATTCGGTCGCTGAACTGGTCGCCACGTCACAGAACCTCGGTCATACTGACGTGCTGACAACCTTGCGCAGCTACGGTCAAATCAGCCGTGAACGGCAACGAACGCTGATCACCGGCGAACCAGAAAATGATGTGTTAGAGGATTGAGGCAATCGACCGGCGAGAGATCAAAGGCGCACCAAGTGTGGGAACACATGTGGGAATGGCGGGGCACTCAAGCAAGATATATATTTAAATTCAATACGTTATTAGATGATACTGGCGGAGCGGGTGGGATTCGAACCCACGGTACGCTTCCGCGCACGGTAGTTTTCAAGACTACTGCCTTCGACCACTCGGCCACCGCTCCACTAGTGCGGTGCTAAAAGGCCAAACCTGATTTGACAAGTGTCGATACGCCAGACCGACCGATCCTGGCGCCCAATAGAGAGGGTCGTCGCAAACAGGGCCGCGACAAGATCGTGTTGCGGGCGGGTTTTCGATGTGGCCCACCCCACAGCAGTGCGCCATCCTTGTGGTCAGGAGACTGCGGATCGACCTCTCGCAATTGCCTTGTCCCCGGCCGCTTTTCAGATGGCGTCGGCATTCTTGCCCAAATCGCATTGAGGGCGTCACTGCGGGCATCCAGCATGCCTGACCAGTTGGGCCGGGAGGAAGTTCAGGTCCTCGAACGGGTCATACTGGAGTGGCAGCTTGAGCCAGCGTGGATCGGTTTGTATCCGGTTCGACCCCGGGATGATCAGGGTTCCGCCACCGAGCGGCAGGCGGGGTCGTCTAGCGGGCTTCAGTGATGCGAGGCCAGACCTGCCTGACGCTGAAGGTGCTGTTCGGACCGCCGCCGAGGCGGACAATTGCCCGTCGAAAAAACACGGGGTCCGCCAGGTCTCCGCGCCTAGCCGCATTTCGAAAAGCCGCAGTTTGCGCAGGTCATGCAGCCCTCGATCATCCGCATCTCGTAGCTGCCACAACTGGAGCAGGCCTTGCCCTTCGGGGCCGCCAGTCCCGTGACGGGATCTGCATGGGGGTCGGTCTTCAGGCCAAGCCCCTCTCCGTCGATGAAGCCGATGGCGATCATGTGCTTTTCGATGGTGCCACCGATGGCCGCCAGGATCGAGGGGATGTATTTGCCCTCCATCCATGCCCCGCCGCGCGGATCGAAGACTGCTTTCAGTTCCTCGACCACAAAGGAGACATCGCCGCCGCGCCGGAACACCGCCGAGATCATCCGGGTCAGGGCAACGGTCCAGCTGAAATGCTCCATGTTCTTGGAATTGATGAAGATTTCGAACGGGCGGCGATGGCCGTTCACTTCAACATCGTTGATGGTGATATAGATGGCATGCTCGCTGTCGGGCCATTTCAGCTTGTAGGTGTTGCCTTCCAGGGCCACGGGACGGTCAAGCGGCTCGGTCAGGTGGACGACGCCACCAACCTCGACCGGTTGCACCACAGGGGCCGCTTTCGGCTTCTCCTCGGCGACGCTCAGCACGCTGCCGGTTACGTCGTTCGGGCGATAGGTGGTGCAGCCCTTGCAGCCCTGGTCCCAGGCGGCCATGTAGACGTCCTTGAACTCTTCAAAGCCGATGTCCGCCGGGCAGTTGATGGTCTTCGAGATGCTGGAATCGATCCACTTCTGAGCCGCGGCCTGCATCCGCACGTGATCGAGCGGCGCCAGCGTCTGGGCGTTGACGAAATGGTCGGGCAGGTCCACGTCGCCGAACTTCTCGCGCCACAGTTTCACGGCGTAATCGACAACCTCTTCCTCGGTGCGCGAGCCATCCTTCTGCAGCACCTTGCGGGTGTAGCTGTAGGCGAACACCGGCTCGATCCCCGACGAGACATTGCCCGCATAAAGGCTGATGGTCCCGGTCGGCGCGATGGAGGTCAGCAGCGCGTTGCGGATACCATGCTTGGCAATGGCGTCGCGCACGTCGTCGTCCATGGCCTGCATGGTGCCGCTGGCCAGGTATTTGTCGGCGTCGAACAGCGGGAAGGCGCCCTTTTCCTTCGCCAGATCGACCGAGGCCAGATAGGCGGCGCGGGCGATTGCCTGCAACCAGCACTCGGTTTGACGCGCCGCGTCCTCGGAGCCATAGCGCAGCCCGACCATCAGCAGGGCGTCGGCCAGCCCGGTGACCCCCAGCCCGATCCGGCGCTTGTTCTGCGCCTCTGTTTCTTGCGCGGGAAGCGGGAAGCGCGAAGCGTCGACCACGTTGTCCATCATCCGAACGGCGGTGCGCACCAAATCGTCCAGGGCGTCCTCGTCCAGCGCCGCATCGCCCTCGAAGGGGTTCGACACCAGCTTGGCCATATTGATCGAGCCCAGCAGGCAGGCGCCATAGGGTGGCAGCGGTTGCTCGCCACAGGGGTTGGTGGCGGCGATGGTCTCGCAGTAGTTCAGGTTGTTGGCAGCGTTGATCCGGTCGATGAAAATCACGCCCGGTTCGGCATAGTCATAGGTCGACTGCATGATCCGGTCCCACAGGTCGCGGGCGCGGACAGTGTTGTAGACCACCCCGTCGAAGACCAGATCCCAGGGCCGGTCAGCCTTGACGGCTTCCATGAATGGATCGGTCACCAGCACCGACAGGTTGAACATGCGCAGCCGTGCGGCGTCGGATTTGGCGGTGATGAACTGTTCCACATCCGGGTGGTCGCAGCGCATGGTCGCCATCATCGCCCCCCGGCGCGAGCCTGCGGACATGATCGTGCGGCACATGGCGTCCCAGACGTCCATGAAGCTCAGCGGGCCCGAGGCATCCGCCGCGACCCCCTGTACCGGCGCGCCCTTGGGCCGGATGGTCGAGAAATCATAGCCGATGCCGCCGCCCTGCTGCATGGTCAGCGCGGCTTCCTTCAGCATGTCGAAGATGCCGGCCATGCTGTCGGGCACGGTGCCCATGACGAAGCAGTTGAACAGGGTCACGCTGCGCGCGGTCCCGGCGCCGGCGATGATCCGGCCGGCGGGCAGGAACTTGAAGTCCTCCAGTGCGCCATAGAATTTCTCCTCCCAGGCGGCAGGATCCTTTTCGACCGTCGCAAGCGCCCCGGCAATGCGTCGCCAGGTATCTTCAACCCCATGATCCACGGGGGTGCCCTCTGCGTCTTTCAGGCGGTATTTCATGTCCCAGATGGATTCGGCGATGGGGGCGGAAAAGCGGCTCATGGATGGGGCTCTCTGGCAGGAGGAAACGGCCTCAAGTTCTACCTTGTCCGGCGGCCGCGATCAACTATCTTTAACGACATACAGGGGGTGACAGGTGCCAAACCACATAAATCTGGTAAAACTTTGCGTCGGCGCCGAAGCGGTTGACGACCTGGTCGCGTGGCAAAAGACCCGTGCGGCCCAGCAGCCCGACGGGTTGCCCCGCCACGTCACCCGCATGTGGCCCAAGCGCGAAGCGGAATTGCTGGCCGGCGGGTCGCTGTTCTGGGTGTTCAAGGGGGCGATCCTGGCGCGGCAGCGCATCCTGCGACTGGACGAGGTGATCGGCGAGGACGGCATCCGGCGCTGCGGGATCGTCATGGACCCGCAGATCTTCCGCACCCGCCCTGCCCCGCGCCGCCCGTTTCAGGGCTGGCGCTATCTGAAGCCCGAGGATTCACCGGCCGATCTGGATCGGGCATCGGAGACCGGCGATGATCGGCTGCCACGTGAGATGCAGGCAGCGCTGGCCGAGATCGGAGTCCTCTGATCCGGTGCGGCCTGTCTTGGCCGTCGCCGCACCTTGAGTATTTCCAACAAGAAAAAGATCAGGTGGGTGCGGCGGCGAGGCAGTCTTTCAGCACCTGCAACGCCTTGCGATCGTCGCCGGTCCATTGCGCCTTGCGGGATTTGAACAGCGTGGCCTGGCTGCGGTGAATGATCCCGTCGCCGAGGATCTTGAGATGATTGGCGCGCAGGGTTTCGCCGGTCGAGGTGATGTCGGCGATGGCCTCGGCGGTCAGGTTCTTGACCGTACCTTCGGTGGCACCCTGGCTGTCGACCAGCTGATAGTCCGCCACGCCTTCCTTCCTGAGATATTCGCGCACCAGCCGGTGGTATTTCGTGGCGATGCGCAGTCGGAAACCATGGGTGGCGCGGAAGGCGGCGGCGGCGCTGTCGAGATCGGCGATGGTGTCCACATCGACCCAGCATTTCGGCACCGCGATGATGAGATCGGCAAAGCCGAAGCCCATGGGCTCCAGTTCGATCACATGGTCGTGCCAGGCCGCAAGCTTGTCGCGCACGAGGTCAGAGCCGGTTACGCCGAGGTGGATCCGGCCACGGGCCAGTTCACGGGGTATTTCCGACGCCGAGAGCAGCACCAGTTCCATCCCGTCGATCCCGGTGACGGCACCGCTGTACTCGCGCTCGGCTCCGGTGCGGCTGAGGCCGATCCCGCGGGCGCTGAACCAGTCGAAGGTCTTTTCCATCAACCGTCCCTTGGACGGCACGCCAAGCTTCAGGGTCATGCGGGATCTCCGCTGCGCAGGTCCAGAAGAGAGGCCGGACGGATCATGCCGCCCACGGCCGGCATGGCGGTGCCTTGCCCGAGGATCCGGGTCAGTGCGTCATAGCGCCCGCCAAGGGCAACCGGCGGCAGACCCGGCTGTTCCGTGCCGGAGAAGCCGAACACGAAGCCGTCGTAGTATTCCATGGTGGTGCGCCCGAATTCCGCCTCGAAAGGCAAGTGGTCGATGTCGACGCCACGGGCCTGCAGCGCGTCGAGCCGCCGTTCGAACCGCTGCACCGCGTCGTGCATCGCGGGCATGTCCACGGCGATGTCGCTCAGTCGCTCCAGCGCGGCGGGGCTCATGTCCTTGAGCGTGATGACCTGATCCAGAGACGCCAGTTCGCCCTCGGTCAGGGGCGGTTCCGACAGGTCATCCGCCAGACGATCAAGGCGTTTGCGGATCTCGTCGGGATCGCGCAGACCGATGAACATCCCGGCGCGCGACAGCACGTCTTCGCCCCGCGCATGTGCCTCCAGCAGCGTCACACGCTGCGGCGTGGCCGGGGTGCGGCCCGAGAAACGCTCCAGCAGGGTGCGGAAGCGGCGCGGACGCCAGAGGTGGCGCATCAGCGCGGCGCGGCGCGGCGCCGACAGTTTCAACCCGGAAATCGCCGCCCGCAGGATACCCACGTCGCCGGTCGCGGCGCGCAGCGGCAGATCCGCCAGCAGGGTCGCGAACAGCGCGTAGACCTCGGCATCGGCCTTTTCCGGGGCTTCAGCGTCGAACAACTCGAAGCCCACTTGCAGGTATTCATTGGCGCGATCGTAGTCGCCTTCCTGCTTGCGGAACACCTCGCCCAGATAGGTATAGCGCGCGGTGCCGGCCCCGTTGGACATATGCGCTTGCACCACCGGCACGGTGAAATCCGGGCGCATCATCAACTCGCCATGCAGCGGATCCATGGTGACATAGGCTCGCGCGCGGATGTCCTCGCCGTAAAGGTCCAGCAGGGTTTCGGCAGGCAGCAGGATGTCCGCATCCACCGGCGTGGCGCCAGCCGCCTCGAAACAGGCGCGCAGGCGTTGGGCCTCGGCGAGGATCTCGGACTTGCAGGGCTCAGTCATTGGCCCCGGTCCAGCATCTTGCGCACCTCGGTCACCAGATCGGCGCGGGGCACTTCGCGTTGCGCGGCGTGGGATTTCCATTCTTCCAGGCTGGCCTGCGCGGCGATCTCGGCCCCCAGTTTCAGATCCTTGATCTGCACCATGTCGCGCGCGGCCTCGTCGCCGCCCTGGATCACCGCCAGGGGCGCATCGCGGCGGTCGGCGTATTTCATCTGGTTGCCGAAGTTCTTCGGGTTGCCGAGGTAGACTTCCGCCCGGACGCCCGCCGCGCGCAGGTCGGCGACCATGGATTGATAGTCGGCCATGCGGTCGCGATCCATCACCGTCACCACCACCGGCCCATGGGCCTGCGCTGCGGTCCGGCCCTTGGCGGTCAGCGCCGCCAGCAGGCGGTCGACGCCGATGGACACGCCGGTGGCCGGCACGGCCTGCCCGGTGAAGCGCTTGACCAGATCGTCGTAACGACCGCCCCCGGCCACCGAGCCGAACTGACGCGGGCGGCCCTTGTCGTCGGTGATCTCGAAGGTCAGTTCGGCCTCGAAAACCGGGCCTGTATAGTAGCCCAGTCCGCGCACCACGGCCGGGTCGATCTCGACCCGATCCGCGCCATAGCCGCCGGCTGCCATCAGATCGGTGATCTGCTGCAATTCGTCGACCCCCTGCGCGCCGGTTTTGGACCCGCCGATCAGGGCCTGAAGGTTGGCCACAGTGGCGGCGCCATCGGCCCCGCGCGCGTCCAGAAAGCCCAGAACGATGGCGGCCTGATCGTCGCTCAGCCCGGCACCCTTGGTGAAATCGCCCGAGGCATCTTCGCGTCCCGCCCCCAGCAGCGCCCGCACGCCGTCGCGGCCCAGACGGTCCAGCTTGTCGATGGCGCGCAGCACGATGCCGCGTTCCGCGGCAAGGGCCATGGGATCGTCGGGGTTGAGCACGCCTGCGGCCTCCATCACCCCGTTCAGAACCTTGCGGTTGTTGACCTTGACGACATAGTCGCCCCGGTCGATGCCCACGGCTTCCAGCGCGTCTGACAGCATCGACAGGATCTCGGCGTCGGCGGCAACGGTCGGCGCGCCCACGGTATCGGCATCGCATTGATAGAACTGGCGGAACCGTCCCGGCCCCGGCTTTTCGTTGCGCCAGACCGGTCCCATGGCATAGCGGCGGTAGGGCGTCGGCAGATCGTTGCGAAACTGCGCATAAACGCGGGCCAGCGGCGCGGTCAGATCATAGCGCAGGGCCAGCCAGTCGCTGTCCTCTTCCTGCCAGGCGAACACACCTTCGTTGGGCCGATCCACGTCGGGCAGGAACTTGCCAAGTGCCTCGACGGTCTCGACGGCGGCGCTTTCCAGCGCGTCGAACCCGTAAAGATGATACACCTCGGTAATGCGATCCAGCATTGCCTTGCGTTCGTTCACCTCAGCGCCGAAATAGTCACGGAAACCCTTCGGCGTTTCCGCCTTGGGGCGTGGCTGTTTCTTGTCCTTCTTGGCCATGGGGGCTCCACCTCTGACGGTCGCGGCCCCTCTACCGGATGGAGGGTGCGGGAGCAACCTATTGACCCCTCTCGTGGCGATACAAAGCCGAACAACACAAGGATTTGGCAAATGACCGAGACCGCGACACAGGCAATGCAGGAACGAATGGCCTATCTGGAGCGCACGCTGAGCGACCTGTCGGACGTGATCGCGCGGCAAGATCGCGAGATCCAGACCCTGACCCGGCGCGTCGCCATGCTGATGCAGCGCGAGGCCGAGCGGGAATCCGACCTGGGCGGCATTGTCCCACTGGCGGACCAGAAGCCGCCGCACTGGTAGGGCGCTGGCGGGCTGCCATGGCATCAGGCGGGTCCCGGCGCAGACGACACGATTGCATCGCAGCGCAAGGGGCGATACCTCCTGTCCCTCGACAGCAGGGAGGCACGGACATGGCACACATCTGGGTCAGGGCAGAACAGCGCGAGATGGAACAGCGGGTGGGATTGACCCCGCAAGGCGCCAAAGCGCTTCTGGACGCAGGCCATCAGGTGACAGTCGAGGACTCTCCCGCCCGCGCCATTCCCACGGACGGCTATGTCAAAGCGGGCTGCGTGATCGCCCCGGCGCACAGTTGGCCCGACGCGCCGTCCAGACCCTGACCCGGCGGGTCGCCATGCTGATGCAGCGCGAGGCCGAGCGGGAGTCCGACCTGGGCGGCACCGTCCCGCTGGCGGACCAGAAGCCGCCGCACTGGTAGGGCGCTGGCGGGCTGCCATGGCATCAGGCGGGTCCCGGCGCAGACGACACGATTGCATCGCAGCGCAAGGGGCGATACCTCCTGTCCCTCGACAGCAGGGAGGCACGGGCATGGCACACATCTGGGTCAGGGCAGAACAGCGCGAGATGGAACAGCGGGTAGGATTGACCCCGCAAGGCGCCAAAGCGCTTCTGGACGCAGGCCATCAGGTGACGGTCGAGGACTCTCCCGCCCGCGCCATTCCGACGGCCGGCTATGTCAAAGCGGGCTGCGTGATCGCCCCGGCGCACAGTTGGCCCGACGCGCCGTCAGATGCGATCATTTTCGGCCTGAAGGAACTGGACGCGGATGGTCCTGATCTGACCCATCGCCACATCATGTTCGGCCATGCCTACAAGGGGCAAGCGGATGGCCCGGCACTGCTGCGCCGGTTCCGGCGCGGCGGTGGCACCCTGCTGGATCTGGAATACCTGCTGGACGAGACCGGGCGGCGCATCGCTGCCTTCGGCTATTGGGCCGGATTTGCCGGGGCGGCCATCGGCATGAAGGCCTGGATCGCGCAGACGTCCGGAACCTCGCTTGGCGCTATCGGTGTCTATCCCGGAAAAACGGCCCTGCTGGATGAATTGCGCAAGGATCTTGCCGCCCTTCCCGATGCGCCCGCGCCTGCCGCCCTTGTCATCGGCGCCCTGGGTCGCGTGGGCAGTGGGGCCTGCGATCTTTGCACCGCCCTGGGTCTGTCCGTCACCCGCTGGGACAAGGCGGAAACCGCCAGCGGCGGCCCCTTCCCCGAAATTCTGGACCATGAGATATTCGTCAACTGCATCCTCGCCAGCCCCAGCGTGCCGGTCTTCGTCCCGGCAGAGGCCGTGGCCAAGGCACGGCGCCTGAGCGTCATTGCCGATGTCTCTTGCGACCCAAGCAGCAGCTACAACCCGATCCCGATCTACCACCGCTCGACCACCTTCGCCGACCCGCTTGTCCGGGTGACCGACAGCCCGGTGCCGCTGGATGTCATGGCCATCGACAACCTGCCGTCCATGCTGCCCGTGGAAAGCAGCGAGGACTACGCCGACCAGCTTTTGCCCAGCCTCGAAGATCTCGACACTGATCGCACCGGGGTCTGGAAACGGGCCGGGGCGATCTATGAAACCCACGTCTCCAAAGCTTGAAAGCCTGTACCATGCCAAGATTGCACTGGGTCGGAACCGGCCTGTCCACACGCCCCGGCCTGCGCCGGCTGATCGAAAACGGCCACGATGTGGTGGTCTGGAACCGCACGCCCGCCAAGGCGCTTGCGGCGCTGGAAGGACTGTCTGCCGACGTGCGGGCCTTCGATCCCGACGCATTCGCCGTCGCGCTGCAGCCCGGCGATATCGCCGTCTCGATGCTGCCGGGGGACTGGCATGTGACCATCGCGCAGGCCTGCCTGGCCGCCGGGGCGCATTTCGTGTCGTCCTCCTACATCTCGCCCGAGATGCAGGCACTGAATGCGGCGTTCCGCGACCAGGGCCTGGTTTCGATCAACGAGGTCGGTCTTGATCCCGGCATCGATCACCTGATGGCCCATTGGCTGGTTTCGGACTATCGCGCATCGGGGGTGCATGACCCGGCCAACGAGATCACCTTTCGCAGCTATTGCGGCGGCTTGCCAAAAATCCCCAACCCGTTCCGCTACAAGTTCAGCTGGTCGCCCCTGGGCGTGCTGAAGGCGCTACGGTCCCCGTCCCGCTCGCTGAAGGATTTCGAGGACTTCAACGTCACGCGCCCGTGGGACAGCCTGACCCGCTATGATGCGCCCCTGCCCGCGCCGGAGAGCTTCGAGGTCTATCCCAACCGCGACAGCCTGCCATTCATCGCGGAATATGACTTTGATCCGGACTGGCGCCTTCGCACCTTCGTGCGCGGCACCCTGCGGCTGGAAGGCTGGGCGGAAGCCTGGGACGATCTTTTCCGCGAGATCGAAGGCCTGTCCGGACCGGAAGGCGAGACCCGACTGCAGGAGATGTCGGAAACCCTTTTGCAGCAGCACCAGTTCGATGACGGCGAGGCCGATCGCGTGGTGATGTGCGTGGAACTGCGCGCCGACCGTGCAGGCGTGCCGGTCTATCACAAGACCTATGTCATGGATGCCCACGGCGACGACCGCGGTTCCGCCATGGCACGGCTGGTGTCGGTTACTGTGTCGTTGGCGGTGGAGTCCGTTCTGGAAGGTGAGATCGCGCCGGGCGTATCGGCGGCACCCCCGGACCTGCGGCTGGTCGATCGCTGGCTGAGCGTGGTTGCCAAACAGGCACAGCATCTGGAAATCGTTGACAATCTGGACC
Organism: Meridianimarinicoccus sp. MJW13; assembly: GCF_014901205.1. GTDB lineage: Bacteria > Pseudomonadota > Alphaproteobacteria > Rhodobacterales > Rhodobacteraceae > Meridianimarinicoccus. The sequence goes on along the minus strand of NZ_JACNMU010000004.1, from coordinate 406,039 downwards.
AAGCGTAACGGGCGGGGCCAGCCACGGAAACCGACTGTGCAGTAATGCGAATTACAATTGCAGAGACAACGGGCTTTCGGTTCGGGCAATCTGGCGCCCCAAAACAAACCCAGTCTCAATTGCTCAATTCGTATGACGCGCAAATAAAAAAACTGGGGCCCTGGATGTATTACGTCCAGGGCTATTTCCGACCGCGGCACCCTCAAAACCGCTATCCTCAATAATGTAAAGACTTCATCACGTCGCGCTCGCACCGCCACACCGGCACGGCATCGAATGAGAGGTCTGTTTCATTGCCCTCTCTTTTCCGGCATTTTTAGCCTCATTTTCATCCCCGTTCCGTGCGGGAACGTTAAATGAGTTCATTTCCATTTTTCCATTACCCCGTGCTTATTAATGACACCACACACCGTGGTTCGCAATGAAAGGAAATTGAAATGAAAACGACCCTGAAAGCTGCCCTGCTTGCCGCAACCGTCGCCCTGCCCTCTGCCTCGGCCGTCTGGGCCACCACCGACACCGACACGATGGCCATCGGCCAGTCGATGCTGGTCGGCGCCCTAGTGAATTCGCTGAGTTTGCAAAGCATCGACAGTGCCGGGATCGAGAAACTGACGCTGACCGAGATCGTGCAGCTTCGCCAGATCCTGTCGGACGATGACACCAACACGTCCACCATGCGCCAACAGGCGTCGGATATCCTGGACGCGGCCCGCGCCCGCTGAGGGATGCGCGTCATCGCATGGGCACCCCAGACGGGGCCCGTGCGATGCGTTGAACCGGCCGCGACGACACCTCGGGACCCGTCTCACTTTGACGTGCGGTCCGTGGAAAACCGTCCCGCTTCTGCCTAGGTCTGCTACAATGCACCACCCATCAACCGGGAATGAACCTATGAAAACTGCTCGGAAATCCCTTGCCCTTGCCATGACCGTCGCCCTTGTGGCGACCGGCGCCCATGCCACCGATCAATATGGTCAAGTCCTGAAGAACCGTGTCTCGGGGATGGGTCTGGATCCCAGCCCGATTGACTGCATGAGCACCGCCGATAAGGTAGAGCTGAACTCGGCATTGACGGGCGGGCGGGTCAAAAATGCGGACAAACGCAGCACCGCGAAATTCCTGCTGAGCCAGGCCGCCAAGAAGTGCTGAACCAACGCGACTGCCCGCGCAGTCGCCTTCAGCCCTTGTGAGGTTCCGCATGCAAACATTTCTTGGGGCCCTGTTTCTGGCAGGTGCCTGCGCCCTGTCAGCCTGTACCGTAACCACGGCAACCGCGCCTTCCCCAACGACGACAGAAACGACGGCAGCTTCCACGGTGCCCGCCAACAACAGCCAGTATGCGCTCATGGTCAAGAACCGGGTGTCGTGGATGGGTCTGGATCCGACGCCAGTGAACTGCATGGAAAAAGTCGACATGGTGGAATTGAACTCCATCATCTCGGATGGAGGTCTGTTCCCGCTTGAAAAACGCAACCAAGTGAAGTTCAAGCTGAGCGAAGCCGCCAAGAAGTGCTGATCCTTCCTAGAAATCCTCGACCACAACAACCCCGTCCAGCGATTTGACGGCACCCTTGATGGCGGGGTTGACATAATAGGGCTCGGGCAGCTTGATCTGCACCTCGCCCGGCAGGTCCGGTCCCAGCAAGCACAGTTCCACCGGCGACCGCGCGGGCACGCGGGTTTCCTCGCGCGCCTTTTCCAGCATCGCTGCAATGGTTTCCAGAGTTTCGCTGCGATTCAGGAAGACCCGCAGCCCCATGGGCGCGCCCGCCGTGGCCACGGAATCCACCGGCACCACGCTGCGGCACAGCAGTTTCAACTGGTCGGCCTCGCTGGTGGCTTCCACCGTCATCACCACGTTGGTGCCCGCCTCCAGCAAATCGCGACTGGCCTCAAGCGTATCCGAGAATATCGTGACTTCATAAAGTCCCGATGGGTCCGACAGTTGCGCAAAGGCAAAGCGTTTCCCGCGCGCCGACTTGCGTTCCTGCCGCCCAGCCACGGCCCCGGCCAGCTTGGCCACCAACGGCGCGGTGCGGGCGGCCTCCTCCACCTCGGCCAGCGTCTTGACCCCGGCCCGTTTCAGCGCGGGCATGTAGTCGTCCAGCGGATGCCCCGACAGGTAAAAACCGATCGCGGTATGTTCCTCGCCCAGCCGTTCGGCTGGCAACCAGTCGGTCACTTGCGACATGCGCGGTTCCGGCAGATCATCCCCGGCCTCGCCGAACAGCGACACTTGTGACGATCCGCGCTGATCGTGAATGGCGGCGGAATAGGCCACCAGTGCGTCAAGCGATTTGAACACCCGGTGGCGGTTGCTGTCGAGTTGATCGAAGGCCCCGGCACGGGCCAGCATTTCCATCGGGCGCTTGCCGATGCGCTTCAGATCCACCCGGCGGGCGAAGTCGAACAGATTGGCAAAGGGTTTGTCACCCCGCCCCGCCTCGACCAGCTTCATCGCCTCGATGCCCACGTTCTTCAGCGCGCCCAGCCCGTAGACGACCTTGCCATCGGCGACCGAAAACATCGCCTGCGAACGGTTCACGCAGGGCGGCACGATCTCCAGACCCAACCCGCGCCGAACCTCTTCGGCATAGACCGCCAGCTTGTCGGTCAGATGGATGTCGCAATTCATGACCCCGGCCATGAACTCGACCGGGTGGTTCGCCTTCAGCCAGCCGGTTTGATAGCTGACCACCGCATAGGCCGCGGCGTGTGACTTGTTGAAGCCGTAGTTGGCGAATTTCTCCAGAAGGTCGAACACCTCGCTCGCCTTCTTCTTGTCGACCCCGTTTTCCGCCGCGCCCTTTTCGAACTTGGGACGTTCGGCATCCATCGCCTCCTTGATCTTCTTGCCCATAGCGCGGCGCAGCAGATCGGCGCCGCCTAGGCTGTAGCCCGCCATCACCTGCGCAATCTGCATCACCTGTTCCTGGTAGACGATGATGCCCTGGGTTTCCTCAAGGATATGGTCGATCAGCGGATGGACCGAGGCACGCTCCTTCAGCCCGTTCTTGACCTCGCAATAGGTCGGGATATTTTCCATCGGGCCGGGGCGATACAGCGCCACCAGCGCCACGATATCCTCGATACACGTCGGTTTCATGCGCCGCAGCGCATCCATCATGCCCGAGCTTTCCACCTGGAACACCGCCACCGTCTTGGCATCGGCATACAGTCGATAGGTCTTTTCATCGTCCAGCGGGATCAGGTTGATCTGCCCCTCGGCCCCGGCCGCCGGCTCGTAAAGCTGCGTGCCATCGGCGGCAACGTGCAGCGGACGGCCCTGCGCCTCGATCAGGTCGATGGCGTTCTGGATCACGGTCAGGGTTTTCAGGCCCAGGAAGTCGAACTTCACCAGGCCGGCCTGTTCCACCCATTTCATGTTGAACTGGGTCGCAGGCATGTCCGAGCGCGGGTCGCGGTAAAGCGGCACAAGCGCGTCCAGCGGTCGATCCCCGATCACCACCCCCGCCGCGTGGGTCGAGGCATTGCGCAGCAGGCCTTCCACCTGCTGGCCATAATTCAGCAGCCGGTCCACCACCTCTTCGCGGCGGGCCTCTTCGCGCAGGCGCGGCTCGTCGATCAGCGCCTTCTCGATCGACACCGGCTTGACCCCCTCAACCGGGATCATCTTCGACAGGCGGTCCACCTGCCCGTAGGGCATCTGCAACACCCGCCCGATATCGCGCACGGCAGCCTTGGACAGCAGCGCGCCGAAGGTGATGATCTGGCCCACCTTGTCGCGGCCATATTTTTCTTGCACGTAGTGGATCACCTCTTCGCGGCGATCCATGCAGAAGTCGATGTCGAAGTCGGGCATCGACACCCGCTCGGGGTTCAGGAACCGTTCGAACAGCAGGCTGTAGCGCAGCGGATCAAGGTCGGTGATGGTCAGCGCATAGGCCACAAGGCTGCCCGCGCCCGAGCCCCGCCCCGGCCCCACCGGAATGTCGTGATCCTTGGCCCATTTGATGAAATCGGCCACGATCAGGAAATAGCCGGGAAAGCCCATGCCTTCGATGATGCCCAGCTCGAACTCCAGCCGTTTCTCATAGTCCTCGACCGAGGCCGCATGCGGGATGACTGCAAGGCGATCCTTCAGACCGGCCTGCGCCTGACGGCGCAATTCCTCGACTTCGTCGTCGGCGAAACGGGGCAGGATCGGCGGATGGGTCTCGGCCTTGAAGGCACAGCGGCGGGCAATCTCGACGGAATTTTCCAGTGCCTCGGGCAGATCGGCAAACAAGGTCGCCATTTCCTCGGGGCTTTTCAGATAGTGCTGGGGTGTCAGGCGACGGCGCGGGTCCTGCTGATCCACATAAGCGCCATCGGCGATGCAGATCAGCGCGTCATGCGCCTCGTACATCTCGGCCTTGGGGAAATAGACGTCATTGGTGGCGACCAGCGGCAGATCCATCGCATAGGCGATCTCGACATGTCCGCGTTCGGTCCGGGCCTCGGCCTCGGGCAGGCCGTCCTCGCCGGGATGGCGCTGCAACTCGATATACAGCCGGTTGCCGAACCCTTCGGCCAGTTGCCGCACCAGCGCTTCGGCCGCCGGGCGATGCCCCGCCTGCAGCAGCCGTCCCACCGGGCCGTCTGGTCCGCCGGTCAGGCAGATGACATCCTCGGAATGCTCCAGAAGCTTGGCCAGCGGTACCTGTGGCACCTGCCCGTCGCTTTCCAGGTAGAGGACCGAGTTGAGCTTCATCAGGTGCGCGTACCCCGCCGCCGATTGCGCCAGCAGAACCACCGGCGCGGGCGGCAGCGGTTTTTCACCGGGGCGCGGGGTGTCATAGGCCAGATCCACCTGACAGCCGATGATCGGCTGCACGCCCGAGCGCGCCGAAAGCTCGGAAAACTCCAATGCGGCGAACATGTTGTTGGTGTCGGTCAACGCCACCGCCGGCATCCCCATCCCAGCCACGAGACCGGGCAGTTTCTTGACCCGAACCGCGCCTTCAAGAAGCGAGTATTCGGAATGCAGGCGCAGGTGGATGAATCGCGGAGAACTGGTCATGCGGCCAACCTAGAAGCCAGCGCAACGACGTGAAAGCCCTATCGGGGGCTCAGGGCGGCGGGCACAGGTTCTCACAGTGCCCTCGACACGCAAGGCTTGGACATTTCTGCCCGAATTCTTCGCATTTGCCCGGCTCAGGGTGTCAGGCCAACGCACAGAAGTCTTGCAAATGCCGAGTTTCCCGGCTTTCCTGCTGGACGCCAAGGCTGGTCTACGCCGCATCGATCGATCTTGGCACGGATCCATTCCGGTACAGCGGCGGTTTTTCGGATCTATGGTGGCGTTACTTCCAGGCGGCCCGGCCGTGCGCATTGATGGGAAACCCGTGACGCGCGCCCGGCTGAGCGTTCACATGTCATCCTGCAACAGCGCACTTCCGTGCGTGCCAGACCTATGCCCGGTTCTTGTGGTGCAGGGCACATGAGCCTGGATCGCGACATGCTGGTACAGGCCCTTGCGCGGCATCCGCGCGTGGCGCGGGTGGTGGTGGCCGAAACCGCAGGATCCGTGCCGCGCGAAACCGGCGCCGCGATGCTGGTCTGGCCCGAGGGGCAATCGGGCACCATCGGTGGCGGCGCGCTGGAATTCGACGCGGTGGCCGAGGCCCGCAAATGCCTGTCCGCAGGTACCCACAGGGTGCAGCGGATCCCGCTGGGCCCGGCGCGCGGCCAGTGCTGCGGCGGTGCGGTCACCCTTGTGATCGAATGTTTCGACACCACGCGTCTGGCCGAGGTTGCCGAGGACGCGCCTTTCCTGCGCCGTATCGATGGCGCGGATCTGGCGCCGCTTTCCCTGCGCCGTGCGTGCCGCGCGGCCCGATCCGAAGGCAAGCCCGTGACCACCGTTCTTCAGGACGGCTGGCTGCTGGAGCCGGTAACGCGACCCACCCGCCCGGTCTGGATCTGGGGCGCGGGCCATGTGGGCCGCGCACTGGTCGATGTGCTGGCACCCCTGCCGAACCTTGCGCTGACGTGGATCGACACGGCCCCCGACCGCTTCCCGGAAACGCCGCCCGAAACGGTTGCGGTGCTGCCTGCCGCACAACCGCCGCTGCTGGTGCACCGCGCCCCCCGCGATGCCCGGCACCTGATCCTGACCTATTCGCACGCGCTGGATCTTGATCTTTGCCATGCGCTGCTGACCCACGGGTTTCACAGCGCCGGGCTGATCGGATCGGCCACAAAATGGGCCCGATTCCGGCGCCGGCTTGCGGCCCTGGGCCATGCCCCCGACGACGTCTCCCGCATCACCTGTCCGATCGGCGATCCACGCCTCGGCAAGCATCCTGCAGCCATTGCCATCGGTGTCGCCGCCGCCCTTCTGGCCGACGAGCCCTGCGCCCATCAATCCCGGATTGCCCATGAGTTTTGAGCCTGCCCAAACACCCCTGCTGTTGCTGGAGGGTCTGACCAAGGCCTATCCCGGCGTTGTCGCCAACGACCAGGTCGGTTTCTCGATCGCGCCGGGGGAAATCCACGCGCTGCTGGGCGAAAACGGCGCCGGGAAATCGACCCTCGTCAAGACCATCTACGGGTTGGTCAAACCCGACGCCGGCCGGATGGAGTTGCACGGCGAAGCCTACATGCCTGCCAAACCCTCGGAAGCGCGTCGGCGCGGCGTGGCCATGGTGTTCCAGCATTTCTCGCTGTTCGAGGCGCTGGACGTGGCCGAAAACATCGCCCTGGGCATGGAAGACCCGCCGCCCCGGCGCGATCTGTCTGAACGCATCCGCTCGGTCTCGGAAGAATATGGCCTGCCGCTGGACCCGTCCCGACGCGTCGGTGACCTGTCGGTGGGCGAACGCCAGCGGGTCGAGATCATCCGCTGCCTGTTGCAGAATCCCAAGCTGCTGATCATGGACGAGCCGACCTCGGTGCTGACCCCGCAAGAGGTGGACATGCTGTTCACCACCCTGCGCACCCTGTCGGCGGAAGGCACCGCGATCCTCTATATTTCGCACAAGCTGGATGAAATCCGCAGCCTCTGCGACGCGGCCACTGTGCTGCGCCACGGCAAGGTGGTGGGCGATTGCATCCCGCGCGAAACCTCGGCCCGCGCCATGGCCGAACTGATGGTCGGTGCCACCCTGCAAACCCCGGCCCGCGCCGCAGGCACGCGCGGCGAGGTGCTGCTGGAGGCGCGTGGGCTGAGTCTGCCCTCGGAGCGCCAGTTCGGCACCGCGTTGAAGAGCATCCAGATGCAGGTTCGGTCCGGCGAAATCCTGGGCATCGGCGGGGTTGCGGGCAACGGACAGGACGAATTGCTGGACGTTCTGTCGGGCGAAAGCCGCGCCCCGGCGGGCACGTTGTTCTTTGAAGGTCAGGACATCGCCGCCCTCGGCCCACGCCAGCGCCGCGCGATGGGGCTGCTGACCGCGCCCGAAGAACGTCTGGGCCATGCCGCAGCACCCGACATGAGCCTTGTGGAAAACGCGATGCTGACCGGCGACCCGCGCATGTCTCTGGTGCGCAACGGTATGCTGGACTGGCCGAAGACCCGGGAGTTCGCGAAAAAGATCATCGCCGATTTCGACGTGCGCACGCCGGGCAGCCATGTGGCCGCCCGTGCCCTGTCTGGCGGCAACCTGCAGAAATTCGTGATCGGCCGGGAGGTGCTGCAAAATCCCCGCGCGCTGGTGGTGAACCAGCCGACCTGGGGCGTGGATGCCGCCGCCGCCGCCGCGATCCGGCAGGCCCTGCTGGATTTGGCCGAACAGGGCACCGCGCTGATCGTCATCAGCCAGGATCTTGAGGAAATACTTGAGATTGCAGACAATTTCGCGGCCCTGAACGAAGGCCGCCTGACCGAACCGCGCCCTGCCGCCGGGCTGAGCCTGGAAGAAATCGGCCTGATGATGGGCGGCGCTCATGACATGGACACCGCACATCATGCCGAAGCCTAGCGCCCCACAAGGAGCCGCCCGATGATCCGCCTTGAAAAGCGCCCCACCCCGTCCCGTCTGTGGACCGCGCTGACGCCGCTGGTCGCGGTTCTGGCCACCGTGATTGCCGGGGGGCTGATGTTTGCCGCCCTTGGCAAGGATCCGGTCGAGGCCATCCGCACGATCTTCTACGATCCGCTCTTCAACGAACAATTCGCCAGCTACTCGCGGCCGCAGCTTCTGGTAAAGGCCGGGCCGCTGATCCTGATCGCCATCGGGTTGAGCCTTGGCTTCAAGGCCGGCATCTGGAACATCGGCGCCGAAGGTCAATACATCATGGGCGCGATCTGCGGCGGCGGCGTCGGACTGGCGCTCTACCCGTCTGAATCGCCGCTGATCTTTCCGCTGATGGTGCTGGCTGGCGCCCTGGGCGGCTGGGCCTGGGCAATGATCCCGGCGATCCTGAAGACGAAATTCAACACCAACGAGATCCTCGTGTCGCTGCTGCTGGTCTATGTGGCCGAACAGCTTCTGGCCTCGGTCTCGCTGGGCCTTCTGCGCAGCCCCGACGGCGGCGGCTTTCCCGGCTCGCGCAATTTCCAGCACTGGGACGCGGCAGCCAACGTCGAGTTGTTCCCCGGCACCGGCATGCACTGGGGTGTGGTCGCGGCCTTCATCGCGGTGATCGGCGCCTATGTCCTGCTGGCCCGGCACATGTTGGGCTACCAGATCCGCCTGACCGGGGCTGCGCCGCGCGCGGCGCGGTTCAGCGGCGTGAACCCGACCCGGCTGATCGTCACATGCCTTGGCCTTTCCGGCGCGTTGGCCGGATTGGCGGGCATGTTCGAGGTGTCTGGCCCGGCGGGGCAACTGAGCATCGACTTCGGCTCGAACTACGGCTTCACCGCCATCATCGTGGCCTTCCTGGGCCGCCTGCATCCGGTGGGCATCCTGCTGGCCGGGCTGCTGATGGCGCTGACCTATATCGGCGGCGAGCTGGCGCAATTCATGCTGGGACTTCCGGCAGCAGCGATCCAGGCCTTCCAGGGCATGTTGCTGTTCTTCCTGCTGGCGGTGGACGTTCTGACCAACTTCCGCATTCGCCTGATCAAATCCGAGGTGGCGTGATGGGTGCTATATCAATCGAGCTTCTGCTGGCCTCGCTCATGGTGGCCTCGACCCCGATCCTGCTGGCCGCCATCGGTGAGCTGGTGGTCGAGAAATCCGGCGTCCTGAACCTTGGCGTCGAGGGGATGATGATCACCGGTGCCATCTGCGGCTTTGCTGTCGCCGTGGAAACCGGCAGCCCCTTCCTGGGGTTTGTCGGCGCGGCCCTTGGGGGCGCGACCCTGTCGGTGATCTTCGCCGTGCTGACGCAATACCTGCTGTCCAACCAGGTGGCGACCGGGCTGGCGCTGACGCTGTTCGGGCTGGGGTTCTCGGCCCTGATCGGACAAGGCTACGTGGGCATCAAGCCGCCCGCCATCGGTTCGGTCAACCTGGGCATCCTGTCGGACATTCCCTTCGTCGGTCCGGTGCTGTTCAGCCATGACGTCACCGTCTACGTGGCGTTGGCGCTGGTGGCCGCGGTCTGGGCCTTCCTGAAGTTCAGCCGCGCCGGTCTGATCCTGCGCGCGGTCGGCGAAAGCCACGAGGCCGCCCATGCCCTTGGCTACAAGGTGGTGCGCATCCGCTTTCTGGCAATCCTGTTCGGCGGTGCCTGCGCCGGTCTGGGCGGTGCTTACCTCAGCCTCGTGCGCGTGCCGCAATGGACCGAGGGCATGACCGCGGGCGCGGGCTGGATCGCGCTGGCACTGGTGGTGTTCGGCGCCTGGAAACCCTGGCGCGTGCTGCTGGGGGCCTATCTGTTCGGCGGCGTCACCGTGTTGCAGCTGAACCTGCAGGCGGCGGGCCTGAAGGTGCCGGTCGAGCTGTTGTCCATGTCGCCCTACCTGATTACCATCCTTGTGCTGGTCATCATGTCGGCAGACCGCCGCCGCGCCGCGCTGAACGCACCGGCCGCCCTTGGCCGCGTCTTCCACGCATCCACCTGACCCGGACGAAAAGGCCACCTGACCGCACATGCGCCGCGAAGAATACATCGAGATCCTGGACGGGGTGCACCCGGACCACTCGCGCGCGATTGCGCTGGTCCACCAGGGACTGATCGTGGCGTCGGGGCTGAGCATTTCGCTGGAAACCGTGCCCAGCCTGCCGTCCTGGGCCCATGCGCTGTTGTTCTGGTTCGAGATCTTTGTGCTCTTCGTGTTTCTGGTGGAATACATCGCCCGCGTCTACTGCGCCCCCAACCGGCTGAAATACATCTTCAGTTTCTGGGGCATCGTGGATTTTCTGGCCTGCCTGCCGGCGCTGCTGATCGTGCAGCAGCAATGGGCCGCCATCCGATCGCTTCGGTTGCTGCGGCTGGTGCGCCTGCTGAAGCTGCTGCACGCCAACCGCGCGCTGCGGCGGCTGGAGCTGGCGCTGGCCCACAGCCGCGGCGAATTGATGGTCTTTGCCTTCCTGGCGGCCATCATCCTCTATATCGCGGCGGTCGGCATCTATATCTTCGAACATGACGCCCAGCCCGAGGCATTTTCGTCGATCCCGATCAGCCTGTGGTGGGCAGTGGTCAGCTTCACCACCGTGGGCTATGGCGACATCTACCCGATCACCACCGAAGGGCGGCTGTTTACCACCGCAATCCTGTTCATTGGGCTGGGTGTCATCGCCGTGCCCACCGCGATCATCACCACCGCGCTGATCAACACCGAACTGGAAGGCACCATCGAGAAAAAGGTAGAAGCCGAGGTCGAACGCGAGGTGGAGACCGAACTGCACGAGGAAATCGAACGCGAGATCCGCAAGGATCTTGCGCCGTTGAAAAGAAAACCAACAAGGAGAACTTGAACATGATGCAAACATTGAAAGCCGTGCTCGCCGCGGCGGTCGTGGCGGTCGGTGTCGCGGCACCGGCCATCGCCGAGGATCCGGTGAAGGTGGGCTTCATCTACGTCGGCCCCGCCAACGACGGCGGCTGGTCCCAGCACCACCACGAGGCGGCGATGAAGATGAAGGAACACTTCGGCGATGCCGTCGAGGTGGTCGAACAGGAATCGGTTCCCGAGGGTGCCGATGCGGAACGCGTGATGACCCAGATGGCGCTGTCCGGTGTCGACCTGATCTTCACCACCTCCTTCGGCTACATGGATCCGACCATCAACGTCGCCAAGAAGTTTCCGAACGTGAAGTTCGAACACGCCACCGGCTTCAAGACCGCGCCCAACGTCTCGGTCTATTCCGCGCGGTTCTATGAAGGCCGCGCTGTCACCGGCTATATCGCCGGGGCGATGACCAAGACCAACAAGATCGGCTATATCGCCTCGTTCCCGATCCCCGAGGTCATCCGCGGTATCAACTCGACCCATATCCACGCCAAGAAGGCCAATCCGGATGTCACACTCAACGTGATCTGGCTTTACACCTGGTTCGATCCGGGCAAGGAAGCCGACGCCACCCAGGCCATGCTGGACCAGGGTGTTGACGTGATCCTGGCCCACACCGATTCCACCGCGCCGCTGGCGACACTGGAAAAACAGGGCGGCTACGGCTTTGGCCAGGCGGCTGACATGATCGAATTCGCGCCCGAACCGCGCCTGTCCTCGATCATCGACGAATGGGCGCCCTATTACATCGAGCGTGTGCAGGCCGTCATGGATGGCACATGGGAGTCGGTGAACACCTGGTACGGCATCACCGAGGGCATGGTCGGCATCGGCGAATTCAGCGAAGTGATCCCCGAAGACGTGCGTGCCGAAGCAGCCAAGATGCGCGATGACATCGCCTCGGGTGCCTACCACCCGTTCACCGGCCCGCTGAACAAGCAAGACGGCACACCCTGGCTGGCCGAAGGCGAAGTGGCCGACGACGGCACACTGGCCGGCATGACCTTCTACGTCGAAGGCATCGAAGGCGACGTGCCCAACTGATCCCACGACCGCCCGCCCCTTCGGGTGCGGGCGGCTGTCCCTGCCGGCGGCTCAGGCTGCTGGTGCGGCGGGATCCCGCCCCCCCTGTGCGCTCCTGTCGCGTTGCCGTACGACGAGAATGGTCGCAACCCATGCACATATTCCAGAGTGAAAGGGCGACCTCATGTCGTGGCAAGACAAGAACAAGGACATGCGCGAACAGTTGCGCGCGCTGAACACTGCCATTCCCGAAGCGGCCAAGGGCTTTGGCGCCCTCAGCAAGGCGGCCAAGACCGGCTCTGCCGTGGACACCAAGACGCTGGAGTTCGTCGCCCTCGGCATCGCCGTTGCGGATCGCTGCGAGCCGTGCATCGGTTTCCACATGGACGCGCTGGTCAAGCTTGGCGCCACCCGCGAGGAAATCGCGGACGTGCTGGCCATGGCCGTGCAGATGGGCGGCGGGCCGTCGCTGATGTATTCGGCCAAGGCCCTGCGCGCCTATGACGATTTGAGCGCCGGCTAGCCCCGACGCCCCGGCTGTCTATCCGTTCAAGCGAATGGTGGCATTGGTCGGATCATAGGGGCTGTCCTCGGTCACCTCGGCATCCCACAGTTGGTCAAACATCTTGACCTTCAGGCGGGTGCCGGGAGCCGCCAGGTCCGGCGCCACATAGCCCATGCCAATGGATTTGCCGAAGGCCACGGAATAGCCGCCCGATGTCAGGCGTCCGACACGCGTGTTGCCGTCATACAGCGCCTCGCGACCCCAGGGGTCGGCATCCTCGGGCCCGTCGATCAGCAGGGTCACGCATTTCGACCGGATGCCCAGATCCAGCATTGCCTGCTTGCCGAAGAAGTCCTTGTCCAAGTCGATGAAGCGGTCCAGACCGGCCTCGGCGGGGGTGGCGTCGCGGCCCAGTTCGGTGCCGAAGGCGCGATAGGATTTCTCCTGCCGCAGCCAGTTCTGCGCCCGTGCGCCCACCAGCTTCATGCCGTGCGCCGCACCGGCGTTTTCCAGCAGGTCGAACAGGTAATTCTGCATCTCGATCGGGTGGTGCAACTCCCATCCCAACTCGCCGGTATAGGCGACACGGATCGCCATCGTGGGGCACATGCCCAGTTCGATCTCGCGGGCCGACAGCCAGGGGAACCGCTTGTTGGACAGGGCGGTGTCCGGATCGGCATCCTTGAGCACCGCCTTCAGCACATCGCGCGACTTCGGGCCGGCGATGGCGAACACGCCCCATTGGGTGGTGACATCCTGCACCAGTACCAACTTGCCGGTGCGGTCCATGAAATCCTCGGCCGCCTTTTGCAGGTAGTCCGCGTCATAGGTCACCCAGGCCCCGGCCGAGACAAGATAGTATACGTTCTCGTGCTGGCGGACGATGGTGTATTCGGTGCGCGTCGTGCCTGCACTTGTCAGCGCGTAGGTCAGGTTGATCCGGCCGATCCTGGGCAGCTTGTTGCAGGTGAACCAATCCAGAAACTCGGTGGCGCCCGCGCCCGATACCCGGTGCTTGGCAAAGGCGGTGGCGTCGATCAGTCCGACACCCTCGCGGATCGCACGCGCCTCGGCCTCGGCATATTGCCACCAGTCGCCGCGCCGGAAACTGCGAGAGTCGTGGTCGAAATTGTCATGCGCCCCCAGCGGGCCGAAATAATTGGGCCGCTCCCAGCCGTTGACCTGCCCGAATTGTGCGCCGCGCGCCGCCTGACGGTCATAGGCCGGCGCGGTGCGCAGGGGCCGACAGGCCGGGCGTTCCTCGTCGGGGTGGTGCAGGATATAAACGTGGTCGTAGCATTCCTCGTTCTTGCGCGCCGCGTATTCGGTGGTCATCCACCGCCCGTAGCGCTTGGGATCAAGCGAGGCCATGTCGATCTCGGCCTCGCCGTCCACCATCATCTGCGCCAGGTAATACCCGGTGCCGCCCGCCGCGGTGATGCCGAAGCTGAAGCCTTCGGCCAGCCACATGTTGCGCAGCCCCGGCGCCGGACCGACCAGCGGATTGCCGTCCGGCGTGTAGCAGATCGGGCCGTTGAAATCATCCTTCAGACCCACGGTTTCCGACGACGGAATCCGGTGGATCATCGACATGTATTCCTCCTCGATCCGCTCCAGATCCAGCGGGAAAAGGTCGGCGCGGAAACTGTCGGGCACGCCGTATTCGAACCGCGCAGGTGCGTTGCGCTCATAGGGGCCAAGGATCCAGCCGCCGCGTTCTTCGCGCACGTACCACTTGGCGTCGGCATCGCGCAGGACCGGGTGTTCGCCATGTGTCTTGCGATATTCCACCAAGGCCGGGTCGGGCTCGGTCACGATGAACTGGTGTTCCACCGGGATCGCCGGGATCTTCAACCCCAGAAGTCGCGCGGTGCGCTGCGCGTGGTTGCCGGTGGCGGTGACCACATGCTCGGCGGTGATGACCACCTGTTCCTCGGTCGCGATCAGATTGCCGCCCTTGTCGGCGGTGCGGGTGCAGGTGACTTCCCAGGCCTGCCCGTTCCAGCGATAGCCATCGACCTGCCACTTGCGTTCAATGACAACGCCGCGCTGACGGGCGCCCTTGGCCATGGCCATCGTCACATCCGCCGGATTGATGTAGCCATCGGTCGGGTGATAGATCGCGCCCTTCAGATCTTCGGTGCGCACCAGCGGCCACCGCTCCTTGATCTGGGCCGGGGTCAGCCATTCATAGGGCACGCCCGCGGTTTCGGCCGTCGAGGCATAGAGCATGTATTCATCCATGCGCGCCTGCGTCTGCGCCATGCGCAGGTTGCCCACCACCGAGAACCCGGCATTCAACCCGGTCTCGGCCTCCAGCATCTTGTAGAAATCGACCGAGTACTTGTGGATATGCGTCGTGGCATAGGACATGTTGAACAGCGGCAGCAGCCCCGCCGCGTGCCACGTCGATCCGCTGGTCAGCTCGTCCCGTTCCAGCAGCATCACGTCGTCCCAGCCCGCGCGGGCCAGATGATAGGCTATGGACGCGCCGACAGCCCCACCACCAACAACCAGTGCTTTGACTTCTGTTTTCATGGCCGGGCCTCCTGTTCCACGCTTGTCAGCACCATGGCGCGGCGGTGCCCTCCTGTCCAAATCGGCCCGACCCATCGGCCGGAAAAAACGACATGCAACGGCCCTGCGCGCATTTCCTCCCCGCGTCGAATCATGGGTAACGGATCCTTAAGCTTGGAGGATGATCCTGAGGGCAAGAGTAAACGGTTGTGTTTGTGTCATCGTCAAAAGTTTTGTGAGGAGTCGCCGGAATGTACCGACAGACAGATGCCCTGGACCCGACCCCGCAGCCGCGCGCGGCGCGTGTCGTCAATCCCGTGTCGATCATCGCGTTCAACGCCTGCTGCTGCTGCGGCCTGGGCACCCTGGCCTGGCTGTCCGACTGGGCGCTGTTTTCCGTCTTTGCCCTGGGCTGGTTCGGCGGTGCGGCCCTGACCCTTGGCCTGCTGACGCTGCTGGCCGTGCGGCTGCCCGACGTCGGGATCGAGCCTGCGGAAACCGATCCGGCCAATTGCGACGCGCCCAGCCTGCAGGACGCCATGGCGGCCTGGGATCTGGACCGCGCCTATGAGATTGCCCAGCAGGCCAGCATGCGCGCCTGGATCAGCGATTTGACCCCGGACCCCGTGTCCGATCCTCATCGTGAGAGCGTGACCTGCGCTTGACGATGCCGCGCCAGACCGGGGCCCCTCTCTCCGGTCTGGCGTGACCTTTGGCGCCAGCCACGGCACTTGTGCCGCCCGCGCCGCCGCTTTACTCAGAAGATCAAAGCTCTTCGACCGGCGGTGCCATGGAAATCTGCCCGACCAAATCCGAAACCCGTGCGGCCGTCGCCCGGCTGAAGGCCGACGGGGCCGTGCTGGGTCTGGTGCCCACCATGGGTTACCTGCACGATGGCCACCTCAAGCTGGTGCGCGCGGCCAAGGCTTCTTGTGACCGGGTTGCGGCCTCGATCTTCGTCAATCCGACCCAGTTCGACGAGGCCAGCGATCTGGATGCCTATCCGGTGGATCTGGACCGGGATATCGCGCTGCTGGAAGCCGAGGGCGTGGACCTGCTGTTCCTGCCCGAAGCCGGCGAAATGTATCATCCCGAGGCCCAGACCGTCGTGGAAACCACCGGGCTGGCCAACGTCCTGATCGGCGCACTGCGACCTGGCCACTTTCGCGGCGTCGCCACCGTGGTGACCAAGCTGTTCAACATCGTTCAGCCCGACCGCGCCTTCTTTGGCCGCAAGGACTATCAGCAACTGCAAGTCATCCGCACCATGGTCCGCGATCTCGACATGCCCATCAAGATCATCGGCGTGCCCACCGTGCGCGAACGCGACGGTCTGGCCATGTCCTCGCGCAATGTGCGGCTGACCCCGGCGCATCGGGCCGCCGCACCGGCGCTGAACGCGGCGCTGGACTGGGCCGAACGCGCCCTGCCGCAACTGCCGCAAAGCGCCGAGGAACTGGCCGCCGCCATCACCTCCCGCGTCAGCGATGCCGCCGGCGCCGAGATCGAGTCGGTAGATATCCGCGACGCCGAAACCCTTGCCGAGCTTTCCGGCCGCATCGCCCGCCCCGCCGTCATCCTGCTGGCGGTGCGCTTCGGCGATGTTCTTCTGATCGACCAGCGCGTCGTCACCCCCTGACCCCCGCCGTTCTGCACGAGGCCCTTTCATGAGCACCCAGACCGAAACCATCCGCCGTATCACCGTGCCGCAAATTGCCCGGCGCAAAGGCGGCACCCCGATCGTGTCGCTGACCTCGTATCACGCGCATACGGCGGCGATCGTCGACAAATACGCCGACTTCATCCTTGTGGGTGACAGCCTGGGCATGGTCATGCACGGCATGGACAGCACCGTTGGCGTGCCGCTGGACCTGATGATCATGCACGGGCAGGCGGTGGTGCGCGGCACCAAGAAGGCGCTGATCGTGGTCGACATGCCCTTCGGCACCTACGAGGAAAGCCCCAACATGGCCTTCCGCAATGCCGCCAAGATCATGAAGGAAACCCATTGTGGCGCGGTCAAGCTGGAAGGCGGCGCACGCATGGCCGAAACCATCCGCTTCCTGACCGAACGTGGCATCCCGGTGATGGCCCATATCGGCCTGACCCCGCAAAGCAGCCACGTCATGGGCGGCTTCAAGACGCAAGGTCGCGATGAGGACAGCTGGCCCCTGCACGAGGCCGACGCCAAGGCCGTGGCCGAGGCCGGCGCTTTTGCCGTGGTTCTGGAAGGCATGGTCGAGCCGCTTGCGGCCAAGATCACGAAGCAGATCGACATTCCCACCATCGGCATCGGCGCAAGTGCCGAATGCGACGGCCAGATCCTGGTGCTGGAGGACATGCTGGGCATGAACCCCTGGACCCCGAAATTCGTCAAGGTCTACGGCTCTCTGGGCCCTATGATCGAGAAGGCGGTCAGCGACTATGCCACCGAGGTCAAGGACCGCAGCTTCCCCTCGGAAGACGAGATCTACCGCTAGGCGCGTCCCTCAGACGAAGTCGAAATCGCTGCTGGTCAGATCGGTGGCCAGCACATCCGCCAGCGTGATCTTGTCCGGCCCACCCGCAGCCAGACGGATCACCGTATGCGCGCCCGATTGCGTGATCGTCAGGTCGGACAGCGCCGTCACCCCGGTGTGGAAGCGGAAATCCAGCCGATCCTCGCCGTCGATGTAGTCCTTGACCACGTCGCGTCCGAAGCCCGCTTTCCAGACGAACGAGTCGAGCCCGGCACCGCCAAGGTAGAAATCGCCGCCGTCGCCGCCGTCGAAATAGTCGTCTCCCGTCGATCCGATCAGCGCGTCTGCGCCGTCGCCACCGAACAGGCGATCATCATCGGCCCCGCCATACAGCACGTCGCCGGCCGAACCGCCCGCCAGCGTGTCATGCCCCGCCGAGCCGACCAAGGTGATGGCGGTGGCCAGCCCGTTGGCCTCGATATTGTCGTCGCCGGTCAGCCCGTTCACCCGCTCCACCCCGGTCCAGCCGCCGATGGACAGGATGATGCCATTGGTGTCGGTGACCACGGCCTTGTCAAACCCGGCGCCGCCGTCGAAGACATAATCCCCCGGCTGGCCGATATAGAGCACATCATTGCCCGCGCCGCCGTCGAACACATCATCACCGCTACCACCTAGCAAAAAGTCGTTGCCGCCGCCGCCGTTCAGCGTGTCGTTGCCATCGCCGCCGATCAACACGTCGTTGCCGCTGCCGCCGCTCAGGATGTCATCGCCGGCATCGCCGAACAGCAACAGCGCGTCGGTCTGCCCCGACCCGTTGATGCGGTCGTTCCCGGTGAACCCGTTGATCCGCTCCACGCCGCTCCACCCGGCCAGCGAGACGGTGACGCCCGCAGCATCGTTGGTCTGGGCCTTGTCGTAGCCCCGGGTGCCGCTGTCCTGAATGGTGTCGAACCCGTCGAACGCGTAGAAATCCGACTGCTCGCCGCCGTCCATCCAGTCGGCCCCGGAATCTCCGAACAGTGAGTCGGTGGAATCGCCGCCGAACAGCATGTCATCCTGGCTGCCGCCGAACAGCTGATCATTGCCGAAACCGCCGCGCAATTCGTCCTGACCGGCGCGGCCGAACAACGTCAGCCGCGAAAACGCCTTTGAGCCGTCCAGCGTGTCATCGCCGCCCGCGCCTTCGACTTCTTCGATCGCTGCCCAAGTTGCCAGGTCCACGTCAAAGCCGGTGCCGGCGACGATCGCAACCCGATCATAGCCGTCGCCGCCATCGACCTTGTCGCCCGTGCTGTCCACGTACAGAAAATCGTCGCCGCCGCCGCCGCGCATGTCGTCGTCGCCAACACCGCCGTCCAGATGGTCGGTGCCCAGATCCCCGATCAGAATGTCATTGCCCGCCAGCCCGTTGAGCGTGTCGTGGTTCAGCCCGCCGCGGATGTAGTCGTCGCCGGCGGTCGAGGTCTCTTGCAGCACCTCCACGTGGCTGCTGCTTCGGATCACCTCGATGTTGGTGAAATCGCCCCGGAAGCTCTGGATCTGCTTTTCAAAGGACACCACGTACTGGGTGCCGGTGGGCACCACGCGGGTCAGGTCGTCGGCGCTGTTGGCATAGGCCGCGTCGGTTTCCAGCACCGCGCGGGGCGACAGCCCGCCGCGCGACTCGCGGGTGCCGGTATCGGACCAGACCGGCACGTCGATCTCGAAATCGGCGATGTAGAAGCCGCCCGCCATGTCATAGCGCACCAGCCCCAGTTCGACGGTCTGCTCGACCTCGCTGACCGAGCCGTCGGAGTTGGTGATATCCAGCAGCCGGGTGCCTAACTCTCCGAAGTCCAGCGTGTCGGTGCCGCTGCCGCCGTCGATGGTCAGCGCGCCCGCGCCGATGAAGAAGGTGTCGTTGCCGGCCCCGCCCCGGGCGGTGTCGTTGCCCTCCAGCCCGAAATAATCGTCGCCGCCGCGCCCGTCCAACAGGTCCGCCCCGGCGCCGCCGCGCAGGGTGTTGCTGCCGCCGTCGCCCAGGATCGTGTCAGCGCCCACGCCGCCAACGACGTTTTCGATCCCGTCCAGGGTTTCCGTGACATCCCGGTTGGCCGTGGTATCGGTGACTGTTGCAAAGGGAGAGGTCCGCATGGTGGCGACCAGATTCTGACCTGCCGCGCCGGATTCTGAGGGCACGATACGCACGGTCCGGGTTGCGACCAGCGTGCCATGCTGCAGCAGAATTTGGTCGATCTGGTTCCAGAACAAGGTGTTGGGAATATGGATGTCCACCGCAGCGACGCTGTTGTGCACAACGGCCGTGCCCGCCTGCAGATCCACGGTCACGTTGTTGAATTCCGACACCTCAAGGGCCCCGCCATCGGCACCGGGCGCCGCCGACGCATACGAGGCCGTGTCCCGCCCCGTCCCGCCGTACAGCATGTCGGCGCCGGTGCCGCCGTGCAGCAGGTCATCGCCGTCGCCGCCTGCCAGAATGTCGTTGCCAGCGCCGCCATACAGCAGATCGTCGCCCGACGATTGGTCAAGGTAGACCGGCCCGAAGGCCGCCCCTTTCGACACGGTCAACTGCGTATCCGCCGTGCCGCCCACCATGTGCAGCTTCAGGTCGGGCTCATTGGCGGCAGTGATGGCCGTGGGATCCGCCGAGATCTGGGTGGCCGCGCGGGCCACGTCCCAGACCCGGATCTCCTCGATCACGCCATCGAAGGACTGTTTGCTGGTGTCCGAGAACCGCCCGATGAAAATCTCGGCCGGATCGTCGCGCGGAGCGCCCTGAAGATTGACGAGTTTGTCGACGGACACCCCGTCCACGAACAGCTCGAAGGTTTGGGCCACCTCATCATAGACCCCCGCCATATGGTGCGTCAGGCCATCGGCGACCGCCCCGCCCGAGATGGCGTAGAAACCCCCGGTGTCACGGTCAAAGCGGGTATGACCATCGCCATTGCGCACCGCCAGCGAAAAGGTCTGCAACCCGCCGATCGGGCGCGAGATCAGGCGGTTATAGTCGGAATCCACGTCCGTGGTCTGGAACCAGGCCTCGATGGTCCAACTGCCGTTCAGCGGCAGTTTTGACGCGCTCGACGTGGTCTTGTAATAGCTTGCAATATCCGGGGCGTTGCGGGCGCCCATGATGCCTTCCAGCACATCGTTGCCGCCCGCTCCGATCAGCTTGTCGCCCAGGTGCCCGCCCGACAGCGTGTCGCCATGCAGGTCCGAACCGATCAGCACCTCGATATTGCGCAGGGTGGTGACCTTCGAGGAATCCCCGGCATAGGTGATCTGCTGTGCCAGCAGATTGACGGTCAGCCCCTCCAGCGGATTGCTGTCGAAGGCCGACACGATATCGGTGCCTTCGCCGCCGTCGATGATGCCATTCACCCGGTTCACCTGGAACATGTCGGTCCCGGTTCCGCCAGAGGCATTGATGAACCGGGTGGCCCCGCCATTGCCGCGCAGCGCGAAACTGTCGTCGCCGTCGCCGCCGTCCAGTTCGGCGTTATAGGCCACCGCGAAGTGATCGTTGCCCGCCTCGCCATGGGCTTCGTAGAAATGACCGTTGTTGGGGGTTGAACCCCGCATGTGAAAGCTGAAATCGTCGTCGCCCTCGCCGCCATGCACCACCACCGCGGCCTCGTCGCGGATGCCGGACCGCGAAATGTCGAAACTGTCGTCAAAGTCGCTGCCGAAAATGGTGCCGAAGCCCTGGACCGAGCCTGCACCGGGATTCGAGGCCCCGCTGGCCGATTTGATTTCCACGGTATCGGTGGCCAGGAAGGCCTGGATCTTGCGGCTGGAGGCACCGATATCCTCGACATGCCAGCGCAGATCGTCGACGGATTCCAGGTACAGCGTGTCCTCGCTGTCGCCGATATAGCCCGCCCCGCCGGTGCCCGCATAGACGGTGTCGACGCCGTCGCCGGTCCGGATGGTCCCGCGCGCGCCTTCGGCGTAGATCACATCGTCGCCGCCCGCCCCGTCCAGCGAATGGGCCGCCGTGGCGCCGGTGCCGCCGTGGATCACGTCGTTGAAATCGGACCCGACGTAGCTTTCGATGCTCTGGGTGTATTCGGTGACCAGAACCGTGGTCAGATCGGCGGCCATCCGTTCGACCTTGCCCTGACCTGCAAAGATGCGCACCGGGCCCGAGCCTTGCTGCACCTCGGCCTTGTCGTCGGGATTGAAGCCGGTGTTGCCGGTCAGCCAGGAATGGTTCAGCGGCCCGTTCGACTGCGTGGGATTGTTGAACGAATAGTCCAGCGTGTCGGTGCCTTCGCCGCCATCATAGCGTTGCGCGGCCGAGGTGTCGGCATCGCCCACCACCAGGTAATCGTTGCCGTCACCACCGAACAGCTGGTCGATCCCCAGCCCGCCGATCAGGATATCACGGCCGTCGCCGCCGCTGATGGCATCGTTGCCGCCACGCCCGTCGATCAGGTCGTCCGAGAAGCCGCCGGTCAGACCGTTGCCATTGGCATCGCCGAACAGCAACGAATTGGTGGCATCTTCGGCCACCACGTTCTCGATGCTGGTCAGGGTGGCGATCTGCCGTCCTGTCAGGCGGAAGCTGCCCGCGGCCAGATCGACCTCGATGTCATGGCCGCCGCCGACGCCATCGTCGTAATAGCTGAAAGTGTCGATGCCCGCGCCGCCATCAATGGCGTCATCGCCGCCCCCGCCGGTGAAACTGTCATTGCCCGCGCCGCCCGACAGGGTGTCGTCGCCCGCGCCCCCCGCGATCACATCGTCGCCCAGACTGCCGGTCATGGTGACCCCTGTGGTCGATCCCGGCGTGTCGGCAAACAGGAAGGACGGATCATAGCTGCCGTCAGGGTTCTGCACCGGCGCCGGCGCGGTGAAACTGGTCCCCGGCGCCACCCGCTGCTGGTTCTTCAGCAGCAAATCCACATCGACGACGCGATTGCGGAATTCCAGGCTTTCGATGTCGTAAAGCGTGTCGCGCCCGTCCAGCGACACCCCGGCAATGGGCGAGATATGTTCCACCACCACCGGCGCGTTCTCGCTTTCGCGCGACACCACGTACTGGGTGATGTTCCCGAAATAGAAAGCCGTGTCCATGGCCCCGGCACCACCGCGCAGGGTGTCATCCCCCTGCCCGCCGGCGAAGTAATCGTTCTCGCCATCGACGCCGATCAACTCGTCCTCACCGGCCCCGCCGATCAGCATGTTTTCACCGCCAAGCGCGGTGATGACGTTGTCATGCTGGTCGCCGATCATCACGATGTCATGGATCAGCGCGGTCAGATCGTTGTCATTGTCCGACCCGGTCAGCGGCGGCTGCGAGGTATCGGCCCCCGGCAGATGCGGCGGGATTTCCAGTGCCACGCCATAGCCGCCGGCACTCAGCCCGGCATCGGCGATCAGGGTCTTGGCGCCGTTCAGCAGAAACTCCTGCAGCTTGTCCTTCAGCTCGCCCTCGACCCAGGCGACGATGCCCAGCGGATCGGGCACATCCAGCGTGCCGCCGCCCGATTGCTCTACCGGGTAGGTCTTGGCGTTCAGGTCAAAGTCGGTCAGGGTCGTCACCGCCAGATCGAAGGCCCCGTCCAGATGGTCAAGGATCGACAGTGACGGCAGCAGGCGTTCCACCTGGGCCTTGGCCTTGTCGATGATGTCGTCGATGCCGATGGCTTCCTGGATCTTGTTGATCACCGGATCGATGGTCAGCGACGCCAGAAAGTCCACCGCTGCCAGCAGCGGCTCGATCGGCTCCAGCAGTTTGTAGACCTCGTTCAGCGGCTTGCTGAAATTGTCCAGCAGGCTGGTCACCTTGCGCACCGCCGCATCCAGGTCGATGATCGGCTGGAAGTCGCCCTCGGGCACATCGGCCGAAAAACTGTCCAGCAGCGCCTTGGCGTTGTCATATTGCTGGTTGATCTCGCCCAGCAGGGCGGCGGGCGTTTCCACCAGCGTGCCCGTCCACTGGATCGGTGTGGCGTTGAAGGCCGCGGCCTGCCCGACGACCTCGCGCACCTGTCCGAAACTGGATTTCTGCGCGCCCAACTCGCCCTCGACCGCCGCCAGCCGGTCGTCGAAATCCATCACCTTGCTGTTGACACTGTCCAGCGTGGTCTTGATCGGGCTCTTTTCCAGCTTCTTGACCACGCTGTCGACGCGGGATTCGAACTGCTTGGTCTTGGTCTCGATCACCTCCAGCATTTCGTCGGCGGTCTTGGCGATGGCTTTCAGCGCCCCGGCCTTGCCCATCAGGCGCACGATCACCCGCAGTTTGCCGATATCGTCGCCGAAGGAGTCCAGCTCGTCCCGCAGGGCGACGACTTTCTCGATGGCCCGGTCGAACACATCCAGCGCGTCGATGACCTTGGCGGTTTCGGTCCGCATCTCGCCGACGTTTTTCAGGCTGGTCTGCAAGCCGCTGTCATAGTCTTCGATGGCGGTGACGGCGGTGGATAGATTCAGCAGCGGCGGCGTGCTCATGACAGACTCCCGGTCGAAAGACACATCTGTAATGAGACTATCTTAACCTTTTTCTTTCCCCTGCGTAATGAATTTGAAATTTTCTTTCGCCGGCTTCCATTTCCTTGCGCCGGGACACACACGAAAAAACCCCCGCAAACGGCGTTGCGGGGGTGAAATATCGGACCGGGTTCGCGCAGCCTCAGGGCAGGCGCACGGCGCCGTCCAGGCGCAGGGTTTCGCCGTTCATATAGGTGTTCCGGATCAGGAACAGCACCGCGTCGGCAAATTCCGACGGCTTGCCCAGCCGCTTGGGAAACACCACGTCCTTGGCCAGTTGCGCGCAGACGTCCTCGCCCAGTTCCTCGGCCATGGGGGTCAGGAACAGCCCCGGCGCGATGGCGTTGACGCGGATGCCGTTGCGCGCCAGATCCCGCGCCACCGGCAGGCTGGTCGCGGCGATGCCGCCTTTCGAGGCCGCATAGGCCGCCTGCCCGCGCTGCCCGTCGAAGGCCGCGACCGAAGCGGTGTTGACGATCACCCCGCGCTCGCCATCCGGGCCGGGGGCAGCCTCGGCCATGCGCGCTGCCGCCAACCGCAGCACGTTGAAGGTGCCCTTCAGGTTCACGTCGATGACCTTGGCATAGGCGTCCAGCGGATGCGGCCCGGTCTTGCCCAGCGTGGTCTTGGCCAGAACGATGCCCGCGCAATTCACCGCCGCGCCGGGGATGCCGAATGCGTCCTCGACGGCGCGCAACGCCTCGGTCACGCTGGCCTCGTCGCTCACGTCGACCGAGCGGAACATCACCGCCGCGCCCAGTTCCGACACCAGCGCGGCACCGCGTTCGGCGTTCAGATCGAAGATCGCCACGCGCGCGCCTTCGGCCACCAGCGCCCGCACCGTGGCCTCGCCCAGCCCCGATGCGCCGCCCGTGACAATCGCCGTCAATCCGTTCAGATCCATTCTCGCCTCCTCGCTGTTGCATCTACTTAGGCCCCGGCGCCGGGATCCGACAAGCATCAGCTCCGCGACGAAACGACCGTTCAATTCAAAAGCCGCGCCAACGAACAGCCCGATACAGAGCGCCTGTTCGACCGAATGGGTCATCAGGATCGCGTCGCGATCATTGGCCAGATGGCAGGCCAGGGCCACGCGTAGCTGCATCTCGCCCCCCCCCCGCGCAGGTGTCTTTTCCTTCCGTCGCGGCGAATTTCGGCCCTCCGGATCCGGACAAAGCCCGGGGCGCGCCCTGTCTTGCTGGCATCGGGCTTGCCCGCCTGGCCTTACACAGAATGCGGAACTGGCCCTATCCGACACGCGCACGCTGTGCACTTAGAAAGCTTGAGCATGGCGGCAGACCGGGTCAGACTGATCCCGTCGCGCCATGGAGAAGGAATGCTGGCATGAATCAGAACATCTCTCGCAACGATCTGTCGGATGTGGTCGCCGCAGACCGGGCGCACATGTGGCATCACCTGATGCAGCACAAACCGCTTGAGAACAATGATCCGCGGATCATCGTCGAAGGCCGCGGGCTGAAGGTCTGGGATCAGAACGGCAAGGAATTCATCGACTCCGTCTCGGGCGGGGTCTGGACGGTCAACGTCGGCTACGGGCGCGAAAGCATCGCCAACGCGGTGCGCGACCAGATCCTGAAGATGAACTTCTGGGGCGGCGCCATGGGCACGGTGCCGGCGGCACAATTCGCCGAGCAGCTTCTGGAAAAGATGCCGGGGATGAGCCGGGTCTACTATTCCAACTCGGGATCGGAAGCCAACGAGAAGGCCTTCAAGATGGTCCGCCAGATCGCCCACAAGCGCCACGGCGGCCGCAAGCACAAGATCCTGTACCGCGAACGCGATTACCACGGCACCACCATCGCCTGCCTCTCCGGTGGAGGCCAGCCCGAGCGCAACGCCCAGTACGGCCCCTATACGCCGGGTTTCGTCGAGGTGCCGCACTGCCTGGAATACCGCGCCCAGTGGGATCTGAGCGGCGAAGCCTATGGCCAGCGGGCCGCCGATGCCATCGAGGAGGTGATCCTGCGCGAAGGCCCCGACACCGTCGGCGCCCTGTGTCTTGAGCCGGTAACCGCCGGTGGCGGCGTGATCCCGCCCCCTCCGGGCTATTGGCCGCGCGTGCAGGAGATCTGCCGCAAGTACGACATCCTGCTGCACATCGACGAGGTGGTCTGCGGCGTCGGGCGCACCGGTCTGTGGTTCGGCTATCAGAATTACGATGTTCAGCCCGATTTCGTGACGATGGCCAAGGGCGTGGCCTCGGGCTATGCCGCGATTTCCTGCACCGTGACCACAGAGGAGGTGTTCGAGCAGTTCAAGGACGACGACAGCGATCCGATGAACTATTTCCGCGATATCTCGACCTTTGGCGGCTGCACCGCCGGACAGGCGGCGGCCATGGAAAACATGGCGATCATCGAACGCGAAAACCTGCTGGACAACACCAAGGCCATGGGCGCGCGGATGGTGGACAACCTGCGCGCGCTTCAGGACAAGCACGCGGTGATCGGTGATGTGCGCGGCGCGGGGCTGTTCTGCGGTGCCGAACTGGTCGCGGATCGCGGCACCAAGGAGCCGGTGAGCGAGAAGCAGGTGGGCGCGGTGCTGGCCGACTGCATGGGCCAGGGGGTCATCGTGGGCGCCACCAACCGGTCACTGCCGGGGTTCAACAACTCGCTGTGCTTTGCCCCGCCGCTGATCGCCACGGCCGATGACATCGACGCCATCACCGGCGCGGTGGACGCGGCCCTGGGCCGGGTCTTCGGCTAGGCGACCGGCACAGGGACAGATCCAGACGGGGGCGGCTCCCGCCCCCTTTTGGCCTGACGGCCGCAAGGCGTTGGGCCGGGCGCCGCGCCTGCGGCGCGGCGCGATCGCACCCGACCCCGGGCCACGGCTCACCGGCAACCACCCGTTTGCACGGCACAATTCCCGCCCGCTGCGCCCCTGCCTTGCACATGCCCCCCCGACGGCCTAGGCTGCCCGCGCACCAATGCCGGGAAGCTCGATGGCCACGATTTCGGAACAGACCTTTTTTCTGGACCCAGATTTCGAAGGCACGCTTCAGCAGCAGCTTCAGCACATGGTCACCTCGGCGATCCTGTCGGGTCGGCTGAAACCCGGCGACAAGCTGCCCTCGTCGCGCAAGCTGGCCGCGCATCTGGGGATCTCGCGGATCACCGTGACGCTGGCCTATACCGAGCTTCTGGCCAATGATTACCTGACCTCGCGCGGGCGATCGGGCTATTACGTCTCGCTGTCGGCCCCGCGCCCACCGGCCTTCGAGTTGTCGCGCGGCGGCAGCGAGGACCGCGTGGACTGGTCCCGTGCCCTGGGCCAGAAGTTTTCCGCCTACGCCCCCGTGCACCGCCCGCCCGACTGGCGCCGCTATCCCTATCCGTTCATCTACGGCCAGACCGATCCAACCCTGTTTGACCATCGCAACTGGCGGGTCTGCGCCATGCAGGCGCTCGGCCAGCGCGATTTCGAAGCCCTGACGGCGGATTACTACGAGCGCGATGATCCCAAGCTGGTGGAATACATCCTGCGCCACATCCTGCCGCGCCGGGGCATCACCGCGCGCCCCGAAGAAGTGCTGGTCACCCTGGGCGCCCAGAACGCCCTGTGGATTGCCGCCCAGATCCTGCTGACCCAGCGCCGTCTCGCCGCTTTCGAAAACCCCTGCTATCCCGGCCTGCGCGAGATCCTGAACCAGACCCGTTGCAAGACGCTGGCGGTGGATGTGGACACCGACGGGCTGGACCCGGACGCCCTTTCCGACGAGGTTGACGCGGTCTTCACCACCCCCAGCCACCAGTGCCCGACCAACGCCACCCTGCCGCTGGAGCGCCGCATGGCACTGCTCGACCGGGCCGAGGCCGACAATTTCCTTGTCGTGGAGGACGACTACGAGTTCGAGATGTCCTTTCTCGACACCCCCTCACCGGCGCTGAAATCGCTGGATCGCAACGGGCGGGTGATCTACATCGGCTCGTTCTCGAAATCGCTGTTTCCGGGGCTGCGGCTGGGCTATCTGGTCGGCTCGGAACCCTTCATCCGTGAGGCCCGCGCCCTGCGCGCCCTCGTGCTGCGCCACCCGCCGGGGCACCTGCAACGCACCGCCGCCTATTTCCTGTCGCAGGGCCATTACGACAGCCAGATCAAGCGCATGGGGCTGGCCTATGGCGAACGCCGCGTGGTGATGGATCAGGCGATCCGCGCCCACGGGCTGACCCTGGCCGGGACCGAACAATTCGGCGGTTCCAGCTTCTGGATGACCACGCCCGAAGGCATCGGCAGCCGCGCGCTGGCCCGGGAGCTTCTGGACCACGGCGTGCTGATCGAACCGGGGCGCGCCTTCTTTGCCCCGGACGCACCCGACAACCGCCACTACCGGCTGGCCTATTCCTCGATCCCCGCCGATCGCATCGCCGAAGGTATCGCCCGGCTGGCACAGGCCCTGGACCGCCTGCAACCCGGCACCGGCCAATCCCAGCACACCCCCGCCCCGATTTCCCATTGACCCATGCCCGGAGCCCCGCCCATGAGCCGACTGACCGATGTGATCGCCGCCATTGATGCGGCCAATGCCCAGGATCCGAACCAGACCGATGGCCGCCCCGAGGCACAAGTCTATGGCGAGCGGATGAGCGCGGAACTGGCGCGGCTGTTCCCCGAGGCGTCCGAGGTGCTGCAACTGGCGGCGCGCGGCCAGCACATCGAACGCTGGACCCTGAAACGGGCAGACTACCCCGAAGGCCGCGCCGGCTATCTGACCTGGCGGCGCGATCTGGCCAAACACCACGGCGCCCGCGTGGCCGGGATGATGCGCGATGCGGGCTATTCCGACGCCGAGGCCGACACCGCTGCCAGCCTGCTACGCAAGGAAGGGCTGAAACGCGACCCGCAGGTGCAGGCGCTGGAGGACGTGATCTGCTTCGTGTTCCTGAAATGGTATTTCGCGCCCTTCGCGGCCAAGCATCCGCAGGACAAGGTGCACGGCATTGTCGTCAAGACCGCGCGCAAGATGTCGGAAGAAGGCCGTGCCCGCGTGCTGTCGGAATTCGACCTGCCCGAAACGCTGGCCTCGGCCTTCCGGATCTGACCAGGCGGCCCGCCGCGGCGCCATCTCCCCCCCCGGCGGGTGCGGCAAGCAGCGCCCTGCCCACCTGGCGCCACCGGCCCGATGTTCCGCCAACCTGCCCCAGCCCGGACCCGTTTCCGGGCTTTTGGCACCGGGACGGGAAAATCCTCTCGCCAGTGTCGAAAAATCCGGTCTAGACTGACGCCAGGACCACCCCAGCCCAGGAGACGCGCCAGGTGACCATCCCGAAGGTCGATCTCGACACCTCGCCACATGTGTCGGACGAAATCCGCAAGACGACCTGCTACATGTGCGCCTGCCGCTGCGGGATCAACGTACACCTGAAAGACGGCAAGGTTTCCTATATCGAAGGCAACCGCGACCACCCGGTGAACAAGGGCGTGCTCTGCGCCAAGGGGTCGGCCGGGATCATGCAGCACACCGCGCCCTCGCGCTTGCGCAAACCGCTGCTGCGCACCGGGCCGCGCGGGTCGGGCCAATACCGCGAGATTTCCTGGGACGAAGCCCTGTCCACCGCCGTCGGCTGGCTGAACGATCTGCGCGAAACCGCCCCGCACAAGCTGGCTTTCTTCACCGGGCGCGACCAGTCGCAATCCTTCACCAGTTTCTGGGCCCAGAACTTCGGCACCCCGAATTACGCCGCCCACGGCGGCTTCTGCTCGGTCAACATGGCCGCCGCCGGCATCTACACCATGGGCGGCGCGTTCTGGGAATTCGGCCAGCCCGACTGGGACCGCACCAAGCTGTTCTTCCTGTTCGGCGTGGCCGAGGATCACGACAGCAACCCGATCAAGATCGGCATCGGCAAGGTCAAGGGCCGCGGCGGGCGCGTGGTCGGCGTCAACCCGGTGCGCACCGGCTATAACGCGGTGGCCGACGATTGGGTCGGCATCACGCCGGGCACCGACGGGCTGTTCATCATGGCGCTGATCCACTGCCTGATTGAGGCGGGCAAGATCGACCTCGACTATCTGGCGCGCTTCACCAACGCCCCCTGTCTTGTGGGCAAGGACGGGCTGCTGCTGCGCAATGCCGAGGACAAGCTGGTGGTCATCGACCGCGCCACCAGACAGCTTGCCCCCTTCGACCAGAAGGGCGTGCGTCCCGATCTGGCCGCCAGCCACGATGGCGCCCGCACCGTGTTCCAGCACATGGCCGAACGCTACCTGTCCAAGGACTACGCCCCCGAAGCGGTGGCCGTCACCACCGGCATCCCCGCCCCGCGCATCCGCCAACTGGCCGCCGAGATCGCCCATGCGGCCTTTGATCAGGCCTTCACGCTGGATCAGGAATGGACCGATTTCCGGGGCGACACCCATGCCAAGATGGTGGGTCGCCCGGTCAGCTTCCACGCCATGCGCGGGATCTCCGCCCATGCCAACGGCTTCCAGACCTGCCGTGCGCTGCACGTCCTGCAGATCATCCTTGGCACGGTCGAGGTGCCCGGCGGCTTTCGCTTCAAGCCGCCCTATCCCAAGCCGGTTTCGGCCCATCCGACCCCGCACGGCCGTGACCGTCCCGGCCGCCCGCTGGACGGCCCGCACCTTGGCTTTCCGCGCGGCCCCGACGATCTGCTGCTGGAAGACGACGGCTCGGCCAGCCGCATCGACAAGGCGTTCACCTGGGAAAACCCGCTGTCGGCGCATGGGCTGATGCACATGGTGATCTCGAACGCGGTGGCGCAGGATCCCTACCCGATCGACACGCTGTTTCTCTATATGGCCAACATGTCGTGGAACTCCTCCATGAACACCTCAGGTGTGATGGAGATGCTGACACGGCGCACCGACGACGGCGACTATGTCATCCCCCGGATCATCTATTCCGATGCCTACAGCTCGGAAATGGTGGCCTATGCCGATCTGATCCTGCCCGACACCACCTATCTGGAACGGCACGACTGCATCAGCTTGCTGGATCGCCCGATCTGCGAGGCCGAGGCCGCCGCCGATGCTATCCGCTGGCCGGTGGTCGAACCCGACCGCGACGTGCGCGGCTTCCAGACCGTGCTGATCCAGCTGGCCAACCGTCTGGGCATGCCGGGCTTCACCGATGCCGAAGGGATGCCGATCTACAAGGACTACGCCGACTATATCGCCAACCACCAACGCCGACCGGGCATCGGCCCGCTGATGGGCCATCGCGGTGAAACCGCCGACCAGACCGGGCGCGGCGCGCCCAACCCCGACCAGATCGACCGCTATATCGAACAGGGCGGCTTCCATATCCACCACATCCCCGACGCGGCGCAATTCTACAAACCGTGGAACATGGCCTATCAGGACTGGGCGGTGGAACTGGGCCTGTTCGATGCCCCGCAACCCTATCTGTTCGAACTGTGGTCCGAACCCCTGCGCCGCTTCCAGCGCGCCGCCGAAGGCCATGGCGACCGCCAGCCGCCCGAACACCTGCGCGAAAGGGTGCGCCGCAGCATGGACCCGCTGCCCTATTGGGAGGAGCCCCAGGGCACCGACGACAGCTATCCGATCCGCGCTCTGACCCAGCGGCCCATGGCCATGTATCACAGCTGGGGCAGCCAGAACGCCTGGCTGCGGCAGTTGCACGGGGTCAACCCGCTGTATGTTCCGCGCAAGCTGTGGGACGAACACGGCTTTGCCGAGGGCGACTGGGCGCGGGTCACCTCTCCGCATGGCGAGATCACCGTGCCTGTGGCCCTGCAAGAGGCGCTGAACGCCAATACCGTCTGGACGTGGAACGCCATCGGCAAGCGCAAGGGCACCTGGGCGCTGGATGACGATGTGCCCGAGGCGACCAGGGGCTTCCTGCTGAACCACCTGATCCACGAATTGCTGCCGCCCAAGGGCGACGGGCTGCGATGGGCCAATTCCGACCCGATCACCGGGCAGGCCGCGTGGTTCGACCTGCGGGTGCGGATCGCAAAGGCCGACCCGCCGCCGCCCGAGTCCCAACCCGCATTTTCGCCCCTGCCCAGCCCGGTGGGCAAAGGCCCAAGGAGCCGCCCATGATCCGCGCTGCCCGCCCCTCTGACCTGCCGCAACTGGCCGAACTGTACCGCCGTGGTGCCATGGCCAATGCCGGCGACGTTGAAAAACTTAAAGCCCACCCCGAGCTTCTGGAACTGGACGTGGATCTGCTGGACATCATCCATGTCTGCGAGGGCCCATCCGGGGCCATCATCGGCTTTGCCGCGCTGACCCGCTCGTGTCCCGAGGCCGAACTTCTGGCGCTGTTCGTCGATCCCTTCCACACCCGCAGGGGCATCGGCCGGGCGCTGCTGCACGCGGCCTTGGGCGAGGCGATGACGGCGGGCTGCACTTCTTGCCGGCTGGTGGTGAATTCGGCGGCCTACGGGTTCTACACCCGGCAAGGCTTCACCGAGGTCGAGCAGGTCGAGACCCCGCTGGGACCGGCGCCGATGATGCGCCGCGTGCTGACCGAGACCGCTCCGGGCCAGACGCCAGCCATACCTTTTCCAGACGCTTTCCAGACCCCGGAATCCGAGGACTCATGACCCAGCTCCCTGCTTCGACCGACCGCAAGATGGGGCTGGTGATCGACCTTGATACCTGTGTCGGCTGTCACGCCTGCGTCATCGCCTGCAAGGGCTGGAACGATCAGGGCTATGGCGCGCCGCTGTCCGATCAGGACCCCTATGGTGCTGCCCCGCAAGGCACCTTTCTGAACCGCGTCCACACCTATGAAGTCACCCCCGAAAGCGGCGGCGCGGCCCAGACCGTGCATTTCCCCAAGTCTTGCCTGCATTGCGACGACGCCCCCTGCGTGACCGTCTGCCCCACCGGCGCCAGCTACAAGCGCACCGAGGACGGCATTGTTTTGGTCAATGAATCCAGTTGCATAGGATGCGGCTTGTGTGCATGGGCCTGCCCCTACGGTGCCCGCGAGATGGACAAGGCCGAAGGCGTGATGAAGAAATGCACGCTGTGCGTCGACCGGATCTACAACGACAACCTGCCGGAAGAGGACCGGGAACCCGCCTGCGTGCGCACCTGCCCCGCCGGGGCCCGCCACTTCGGCGATCTGGGCGATCCGGGCAGCGCCGTCAGCCAGTTGGTGGCCGAACGCGGCGGCATGGACCTGATGCCCGAACTGGGCACCAAACCGGTCAACAAATACCTGCCACCGCGGCCCAAGGACGACCAGATCAACATTCTGGCCCCCCTGCTGGAACCCGTCGCTGAAACCCCGCAGGGCTTCCTCGGCTGGCTTGACCGCGCCCTCGACCGCCTGCCCGGAGGATCGGCCTGATGCATCCCGCCCCATCCGTCATCGCCTTCACCACCCTGTCGGGCTTTGGTCTGGGACTGTTGTTCTGGCTGGGCCTGGGCCTGCCGCCCGTGACCGGATGGGCCGCATTTTTCTATTATTTGCTGGGGTTTGGGCTTGCTGTTGGCGGATTGGCCGCGTCCACCTTCCACCTTGGCCACCCCGAACGGGCGTGGCGGGCGCTGACCCAGTGGCGCTCAAGCTGGCTGTCGCGCGAGGGCTGTCTGGCGGTGGCCGGTTTGCTGCTGATGGGTCTTTTTGCCTTAGGGGCAGTGTTCTTCGGCGCACACTGGCAACCGCTGGGATGGCTTGGCGCGTTGCTGTGTCTGGCCACGGTCTGGGCCACGGCGATGATCTATACCCAGTTGAAAACCGTGCCGCGCTGGCACCAGCCCGGCACCCCGGCGCTGTTTCTGGCCCTGTCCCTATCGGGCGGCGCAATCTTCGCCGCCCCCGCACTGGCGCCGCTGCTGCTGGCGCTGGCCGGGGCGGCCCAACTCTGGGTCTGGCATGCCGGCGACCGGCGCTTTGCCGAAGCCGGATCGACCATGCAGACCGCAACCGGGCTGGGCGACGGTGGCGGCCTGCGGCAGATCGCCAGCCCTCACACCGGCAGCAACTATCTGCTGGACGAGATGGTCTTTGTGGTGGGCCGCAAGCACGCCCGCAAGTTGCGCGGTCTGGCCTTTCTGGGCATGGTGGCCCTGCCGGTCCTTGGCCTGACGCTCAGCCATCACCCGGTGATGCTGGCGCTTGTCGCCGCCCTGCATCTGGCCGGCGTCGGCGTGTCGCGTTGGCTGTTCTTCGCGCAAGCCGAACACGTGGTCGGGCTCTACTACGGTAAACGGTAAGCCTGCCGCGACGGGCCGGACCCGGCCTAGCGGATCAGGATTGCCCTGAAATCATTGACATTCGTGCCGGTAGGACCGGGTTCGAACAGATCACCCACGCTGTCGAAAGCCCCCCAGGCGTCATGCCCGTTCAGCAGCGCCATGGGGTCTTGCCCCGCTGCCCGCAGCCGGGCGGCGGTGGTACCATCGGCAAAGGCCCCGGCATTGCTTTCCGAGCCATCGATGCCATCGGTATCGGCCATCAGCAGGGTGACACCGGGGATGTCCTGCAGCGCAAGGGCCGCCGACAGCAGGCATTCGGTGTTGCGCCCGCCGCGCCCGCCCTCGGCGCGCAGCGTCACCGTGGTCTCGCCCCCCGACAGCAGCATCACTGGCTTTTGAAACGGGCGGTCGCGGGTGGCGCATTCGCGCGCAAGGGCGGCCAGAACGCGGCCAACCTCGCGGGCTTCTCCCTCCATCGCGTCCGACAGGATGACCGCCGGAATGCCCTGCCCCTCGCACGCTTGCGCCGCCGCTTCCAGCGACAGCCCGGCCGAGGCGATGACAGTCACCGTATGCCCCGCGAACGCGGCCGCATCCGGCCCCGGCGCCGGTGTGGCCTGCGCCAGATGCGCCATCAGACGCTCCGGCAGGTCGATGCGATAGGCGCGCACCAGCGCCGCCGCGTCCTCGGGCGATGTGGCGTCCGGCACCGTCGGGCCAGAGGCGACCTGCGCCGGATCATCCCCGGGCACATCCGAGACCACCAGGCTCACCACCCGCGCCGGATGCGCCAGCGCCGCCAACCGACCGCCCTTGACGCCGCTGAACTGCTTGCGGATCGCGTTCATGGCAGAGATCGGCGCGCCCGACGCCAGCAGAGCCTTGTTCAGCGCGACCTCGTCGTCAAAGGTCAGCCCCTTCTGGGGATCGGGCAGCAAGGCCGAACCGCCGCCGCAGACCAGCGCCACCACCAGATCGTCGGGGCCAAGCCCGCTGACCGCCTGTTTCAGCGCCGCAGTGGCCTGCAACCCGGCGGCATCGGGCACCGGGTGCGCCGCTTCCAGCATGCGGATCTGCCGGCAGGGTGTTGCATAGCCGTAGCGCGTCACCACCACCCCTTCCAATGGCCCATCCCAGAGTTCTTCGAAGGCGGCCGCCAGTTGCGCCGCCCCCTTGCCCGCCCCGATGACCACCGTCCGCCCTTTCGGCCGTTCCGGCAAATGCCGCGCCAGAGCATGCCGGGGGTCCGCCGCCGCAACGGCAGCCTCGAACAGCGCGGTCAGAAAGGCCTTGTCGTCGCGTGAAATCATGTGGCTGGTCCTCGTTCAGTCGTTGGGCCGCAGTCTCGCCTCTGCACCCCGTGAGGTAAAGCCAGCGGAACCGGGTTTCGTTCCCGGACATCCGTTTCGGGCGTTGCGGTCGATTGTCCGAACGCATGCCAGTGAGAAACCGGCCAACGCCGACCACCAGAATGAGCGCCAGTCCGCTTGTCGCGACGCGTTAACGAAATAATCTTGACGGGTCCCACTATAGACTGTGAATATTTTGAAGTTTTCTCAGGGTACCGAAAAATTATATGTCAAAAGCTTCGCGAAAAACCGGGTCCACATTGGTGCGCCACCTCCCAGAAATCGCCTTTGTCTGTGGCGTCTCTCTGCTGGCCTTCGTCTGGGGCGTGGCAGCCATGGAATACCGCATCTTCCCGCACAAGCAGCTGGTTTGGATCAAGGCCGGATTTGACGCGCTTGGGGAACTGGAAGATCAGGAACTTCCCTATACCGTCGTCCGGCTTGCCACCGAAGAGTCGGACGTGGACTCCACCTCCACACTGGGGCCAGTTCCGGACGATCAACTGATCCTGATGACCGGCGGTTTTCATCATCGCCGTGACCTTTGCCCGACCTTCGGATGCCTGGCCTATGTCATGGATCATGAAGGAACGGTGTTCCATACGTGGGAGGTGGACCCCGAAGCCCTGTTCCCGCCCGAGCGCCTGGCCGATTTCTCGGGCAAGGCGCAGGCCGAAAACGTCTATGTGCAGGGGCTGGACATGACCGATCAGGGCGATCTGATCGTTACCTTCCAGGCGCGCAACATGTACCCCTATCACGTCGGCATCGCGCGCGTGTCGTGGGAGGGCGCGGTCGATTGGGTGCGCCCCGATCATAGCCACCACTGGCCCACGGTCACCGACGACGGCACCATCCTGGCCCCCGCCGCCACGGTTGAAACCGCGACGAAATTTGTCGCCGCGACCCAGGTGCGCACCGACTGCAAGCTGGGCTCGGTCTTTCAGGAGGGCGTGTCGATCATCTCTCCGGATGGCAACGAGGCGACAACCTATTTCCTGGACGATTCGGTTCGCGCCTCGGACATGCAGGGGCTGGCCTATGCGGTGCGCAACGATTGCGACCCCTACCACGTCAACGCCGCGGTTGAGGTCACTCCGGCACTGGCCAAGACCCTGGACGACGTGAATGCAGGCGACCTCCTGGTGTCGCTGCGTTCAAGTTCCTCGCTGGTGATCCTCGACCGGGACACGGGCGTGATCAAGTATCACTATTTCGGCCCGATGGTTGCCCAGCACAGCCCGCGGGTTCTGGCCGATGGAACGGTGCTGGTCTTTGACAACCAGGGGGGTCAAGCCACCAGCAGCGGGACCCGCATCCTGCGCGTGAATCTGGCCAAGCGCACGGCCCGGACCATCTTCCCAACCTCTCCAGAACAGGCTGGGGGCGATCTGGATGCGGATGTTTCCGGCGCGGTGCGTGAAAGTCCTGACGGACGCCACATGCTCATCTCGGAAACCATCAACGGGCGGGTGATCGAGGTGGATATCACCACCGGTGAAGCGGTCTGGATATTCAACGCCGTGTCGGACCTCGCCCCGTATCTGGAAGAACAGGGCGAGGATCCTGATGGGCCAGTGCTTGCCCGCCTTCAGACTCATGGGGCAGACTACTTGCCGAAAGCCGACTTCGAGCGGCTCTCGGGCTCGTAGTCCGACTCAGGCGTCCTCGGTCTCCTCCTCTCCTACGGCGGCCAGAAGGGCGGCGTTGCCTCCGGCAGCGGTGGTGTCGATGCAGACGTGACGCTCCATCCGGCAGCGGGCGGCCAGATCGGCCTCGCACAGCAGGGGCACGATCTTGCCGTCTCGCGCCGCCAGCGCCTGCCGCAGGGGCCGCAGATCACGGTCCTCAGCCCAGGCAATCACCGCATCAAAGCCGGTCAGGCGGCGCAGGGCGTCGGGTGTCAGGACCCCGTCGACTGCGCCAGTTCCCGTCGCACCGGGGGCGACGATCACGGGCTGACAGCCCTGTTCGCGCGCCGTGGCCGCCTGGGATTTCGCCGCATCAAGGCTGGACCCAAGGCAAAGCACCACCCCCCGGCCCAGTTCGGTCAGGCGGTTGGATTCCCCCGTCGGCCCGGCCAGGCTGATGGTGGACAGGACCACGCGCGGTTTCGCGCCCGCTGCGACCAGGGCCGCCTGCACGGCCGTTTCTTCGGCCGCCCGGCCATTCGGCAGGGCGAAGGTCGCGGCGGCTTCGGGCCGGGTGAACCGCGCCACATAGGCCGGCCCGCCGGCCTTGGGACCGGTGCCCGACATGCCTTCCCCGCCGAAGGGTTGCGAGCCGACGATAGCGCCGATCTGGTTGCGGTTCACATAGATGTTGCCGGCCCGGATCCGCTCGGTCACCTCGGCGACGCGGCTGTCCATTCGTGTGTGCAACCCGAAGGTCAGGCCAAAGCCGGTGCCGTTGATCTGGGCGATCACGCGGTCCAGATCGCGGGCCTTGAAACGCACCACATGCAGGACAGGGCCGAAGACCTCCTTGCCGATGTCGCCGATGCTGTCGACCTTCAGGACCGTGGGCTTCACAAAGTATCCGGTGGCGGGCACCTTGCCCTGTTTCAGCACCCGGCCCTCGCGTGCGGCAATGTCGATATGGGCCTGAATGCCGTCGCGCGCGGTGGCCGAGATCACCGGACCCAGATCCGCTGACAGGTCCCAGGGATCGGTGGCGCTCAGCTCATCCATCGCGCCATACAGCATCGTCAGCAGCCCGTCCGCGATGTCGTCCTGCACATAGAGACAGCGCAGCGCCGAGCAGCGTTGCCCCGCCGACTGGAAGGCCGAGGCCACGATATCGCGCACCGCCTGTTCGGGCAGCGCGGTGCTGTCCACGATCATCGCGTTCAGCCCACCGGTTTCGGCCACCAGCGGCGCCGAGGGGGCCAGATGCGCGGCCATGGTGCGGCTGATCCTTTGTGCAGTGGCGGTAGAGCCGGTGAAGCACACCCCGTCCACGCGGGCATCGCCGGTCAGTTGCGCGCCAAGAACCGCCCCCAATCCGGGCAGCAGTTGCAGGGCATGCGGCGGCACTCCGGCCTCGCGCAGGCAACGCACGGCGAAGGCGGCGGTCAGCACCGTGGCCTCGGCGGGTTTGGCCAGCACGCCATTGCCCGCCGCCAGACAGGCCGAGACCTGCCCGGCGAAGATCGCCAGCGGGAAGTTCCACGGCGAGATGCAGGTCATCACCCCGCGCGGTGGCTGGGTCAGCTCCAAAGCGCGGGCAGCATAGTAGCGCAGGAAATCCACCGCTTCGCGCAACTCGGCGATGGCGTCCTTCTGGGTCTTGCCCGCCTCGCGGGTGACCAGCGCGAAGATCTCGCCAAAGCGGTCTTCCATCAGGTCCGCGGCCCGGTTCAGCACTGTCGCGCGGTCGCTGGCCGGGGCCTGCCACGGGGCAGCGGCGGCCAGCGCGGCCTCGGCTTCCCCGGGCGTGGTGTCGCGCAGATGGCCGACCAGATCGTCGGGATTGGCCGGGTTGCGCACCTCGGCCACCGGGCCTGCGCCGCCAGGCACGGCCAGCATCGGGCCTGCCTCCCAGACATGGGTTCGGAAGGGCGCGCGGGCCTCCTCCAGCCGGGCCAGATCACGGCGGTCGTGCAGGTCCAACCCCTTGGAGTTCGGACGCTCGGGCGCATAGACATCGTCCGACGGCACCACTGCGCCGACCGGTCCGGGCGCCTCCAGCGCCGCGAAGGGGTCGGCGGCCACCACCGAGGCCGGCACATCCTCATCGACGATCTGGTTCACGAAAGAGCTGTTGGCACCGTTTTCCAGCAGCCGCCGCACCAGATAGGCCAGCAGATCGCGATGCGCCCCCACCGGCGCATAGATACGGCAGCGGGTGCCGGCGTCCTTCAGCACCATGTCGTGCAGCGCATTGCCCATGCCGTGCAGGCGCTGGAACTCGTAAGCCTGCGGATCGGCGCCCATTTCCAGGATGGCGGCAACCGTATGGGCATTGTGCGTGGCGAACTGCGGATAGATGCGGTCGGTCATCCCCAGCAGCTTCTCGGCGCACAGGATGTAATGCACATCCGTCGCCGTCTTGCGGGTGAACACCGGAAAGCCGGGCAGGCCTTCGACCTGCGCGCGCTTGATCTCGGTGTCCCAATAGGCGCCCTTGACCAGCCGCACCATGATGCGGCGGTCGTGGGTTTCGGCCAGCGCGTGCAGCCAGTCCAGAACCGGGGCGGCGCGCTTGCCATAGGCCTGCACCACCACGCCGAACCCGTCCCATCCGGCCAGATCGGGCGCCGCCAGAACCGCGGCGATCACATCCAGCGACAGGTCCAGCCGGTCGGCCTCTTCCGCATCGATGTTGAAGCCCATGCCACCGATCATCGCGCGGCGGGCCAGATCGGTAACGCGCGGCACCAGTTCGGCCATGACCCGGTCGCGATGCTGCTCCTCGTACCGCGGATGCAGGGCCGACAGTTTGACCGAGATGCCGGGATTGGCCCGGATATCGCCACCGTCACTGGCTTGCGTCAGCCGGGTGATGGCCCCGGCATAGGCATCGAAATAGGCGGCGGCGTCGCGGGCGGTCAGCGCCGCCTCGCCCAGCATGTCGTAGGAATAGGTATAGCCCTTCTTGCGCGCGCCCTTGCCGCGTTCCAGCGCATCCGCGATGGTTTCGCCCAGCACGAACTGCTGGCCCATCTCGCGCATGGCCTGTTTGACGGCGGTGCGGATCACCGGCTCGCCCAACCGTTTGACCATGCCGCGCAGCACGCCCGCCACCCCGGTGCCGTCCTTCAGAACCTGCCCGGTCAGCATCAAGGCCCAGGTCGAGGCGTTGACCAGCGACGAACTGGAATGACCCAGATGCTGGCCCCATTGCGAGGGCGCGATCTTGTCCTCGATCAGGTCATCGATGGTTTCGGCATCCGGCACCCGCAGCAGCGCCTCGGCCAGACACATCAGCGCGATGCCCTCGTCGGTGGACAGGCCGTATTCGGCCAGAAAAACCTCCATCAGCCCCGGCGCGCTGTCGCCCCGGATGCGGGTCACCAGCCCTTCGGCGCGGGTCGCGGCGCGATTGCGAAAGGCGGTGTCCAATGCGCTCTGGCTGGACAGGGCATTCAACAACCCCATTTCCTGGGACAGGGTCTGGGCCCGGATGGTGGCGCGCAGGTCTTGAAGCTTGGTCATGGAAGTCTCCGGAACAGGTACTGTGGCCCGTTTACCAGATTCCCTTGAGCCGGGTTTCCTGTCTTGATTGACATTTCGGGACAATGGACCGAATGTCAGTCGCCATTCTTGCCGGATCGACTGATTTATGCCCTCCAACAGCCCATTAGACCCGTTCGACCGAAAGATTCTTGTGGAATTGGGGCAGGATGGCCGGATGTCCGTCACCGAGCTTGCCCGCAGGGTCGGATTGTCAAAAAGCCCGACTCAGTCGCGCCTGCAGCGACTGATCCGCGAGGGATACATCCAGGGCTTCCGCGCCGTGCTGGATCCGGCGCGGCTGGACCGCAACCACGTGACCTTTGTCGAGGTCAAGCTGACCGACACCACCGAACCGGCGCTGCAAGCCTTCAACCGGGCGGTGCTGGCCATGCCCGAGATCGAACAGTGCCACATGATCGCGGGGTCTTTCGACTATCTGCTGAAGGTTCGGTCGCGCGACATCGGCAGCTATCGCCGGGTGCTGGGCGAAAAGATCTCGGCCCTGCCGTTCGTCGGCAACACCTCGACCAACGTGTCGATGGAGGCGATCAAGGAAAGCGCGTTCTGAAGCTTGCCTCGCCCCTGCCTGCGGATCATGGTGCGCGCGGGGAGGATGCCGATGTTCAAGGTCATTTGCGGGGCGTTGCTGGCGGCGGGATCGGCGGCGGCGGGTCCAACGTTCACCGACCGCGCAACCGATCTGCCCGGCCCGGCCCATGTCTATGACGGCGGGTGGGAGCATTTCGTGGGCGGCGGCGTCGCGGTTTTTGACTGCAACGGCGACGGCCTGCCCGAGTTTCTGCCCGCGGGCGGCAGCAATCCCAGCCCGCTGTATCTGAACACAACAGCCACCACTGGCGCGCCGCTGAAATTCGACCGGGCCGAGGGGCAACCCCTGGCCGGGGTGACCGGGGTCACCGGCGCCTATCCGCTGGACATGGATGGCGACGGGGTGCTGGACCTGTTCGTGCTGCGTGTTGGTCCCAACATCGCCCTGCGCGGGTTGGGCGATTGCCGGTTCGAAGATGCCACCGCCGCCTGGGGGCTGCCGCAGGCCGACCGCTGGTCCACCGCCTTTGCCGCCACATTCGAGCCGGGCCAGACCCGCCCGACGCTGGCCATCGGCAACTATGTGGACCGGACCGACCCCGAAGGCCCGTTCG
This sequence comes from Meridianimarinicoccus sp. MJW13, assembly GCF_014901205.1. Lineage (GTDB taxonomy): Bacteria > Pseudomonadota > Alphaproteobacteria > Rhodobacterales > Rhodobacteraceae > Meridianimarinicoccus. The sequence goes on along the minus strand of NZ_JACNMU010000004.1, from coordinate 364,326 downwards.
AGGCCTGCGATGCCAACATCCTGCTGCGCCCTGAAGGCACAGGCTATGGCCCCGAAACCCTGCTGGAGCCGGGCTATTGCGCGCTGTCGGCACTGTTTTCCGACTGGGCGCGCCGGGGCCGGGCCGATCTGCGGCTGTCCAACGATCGCCACTACTACGTGCGCGCGGGGGCCGAGCAGATGTGGCAGATGTCGCCGCTGCGCCTGCTGGGGCCCAAGGACGGCTGGGAAAGGGTTTCGATCTGGGGCATGGGCATCGCCAGCCGGGATCTGAACGCCGACGGACGCCCGGACGTGATGCTGACCTCGATGGGCGACCAGTTGCTGCAGTTCTCGGACGGAGAGACTGGGTTTCGCAATGCGCCCTGGGGTCAAGGCTCGCAAGCCACGCGGCCCCATGTCGGAGATGACGGGCGGCCCTCGACCGGCTGGCATGCGCAGTTCGGCGATGTGGACAACGACGGTCTGGCCGATCTGTTCATCGCCAAGGGCAATGTCCAGCAGATGCCCGGAAACGCCATGCGCGATCCCAACAATCTGCTGCTGCAACGGGCCGATGGCACCTTTGTCGAGGCCTCGGTCGAGGCCGGGGTCGCCACGATGGAGCGGTCGCGCGGCGCGGCGCTGAGCGATCTGAACGGCGATGGTCTGCTGGACCTGATCGTCGTCAACCGCCGCGCGCCGCTGGAAGTCTGGGAAAATACCACGGCGGATGCAGGCAACTGGCTGGCCGTGACACCGGTGCAGGACAGGCCCAACCGCTTTGCCATCGGCGCCTGGGTCGAGATACGCACGGCGCGGGGCGTCCAGCGGCAGGAGATGACCGTGGGCGGAGGCCATGCCGGGGGACAGGCCGGGCCGTTGCATTTTGGGCTTGGGGCCGCGACGGGGGCCGAGGGGCGGGTGATCTGGCCCGATGGCACCGCGACAGACTGGCAACAGGTGACGGCCAATCAGGCGATCACGCTGAGCCGGCAGAACTGACCCGGTTCAGCGATCTATGGACAGACCACTGGGCACCCGGTCGGGAATGCCCAAACGCCCGCTGAGCGCCACGGGGTCTTCCAAAGCGGTCAGGAAAGCCAACAGCGCCTCCATCTCTGTCGTCGTCAAGGACACCGGCGGCAAGGTGGCCCGCACGGCAATCTCGGCACTGGCGGCGGGATCGTCGAGGATGCGCCAATCCGAAACTCCCGGCAGATCCGGCAGCACCGCCTGTCCACGGTCGTAGCTGGTGATGGCGCTGTCCGGGTCCAGATGCGCGGTCAGGAACGCCCGCAGATCCGAATAAGCCCCGGCATGGCCCCACGGCCCGGTGCGGGTGACATTGCGCAGGCTGGGGGTGCGGAAGGCAAACAGGGCATCCGCGTCACCTGTCACCCGAAATCGGCCTTCGTCGCGGGCGTGGTTTTCAAAGCGCGCCGCCTTGCCGGGGCCAAGCTGCGGCTGGCCCATGGCGTGAAACCCGTGGTCGGTCAGCAGCGGACCGGAGTGACAGGTGCTGCACCCGGCCTTGCCATAGAACAGCGCCATGCCTTCGGCCGCCGTGCCCTGCAACGGCGTCTCGTCGCGAAGATGGGCATCATAGGCGCTGGTGTCGCTGCGCCATTCAAAGGCCATGAACTCGGCCACCGCGTTGGAGATATCGGTGAAGGCAATGCCTCGCGTCGCGGTCTCGGGATAGGCGGCCGCGAACCCCGCTTCATAGGCAGGAAGGGCCGCGACGCGGGCGGCAATCAGATCCCAGGCCCCGCCCGGCCCGGTGATCAGCCCCTGCCGCACCGCGCGGCTGACCTCGTTCTCGGAATAATGTCCCGCCATCTCGTCCTGGCTCAGCACCGGAAACATGGTCTGCCCCGACAGGATGCCCGCGAACCCGGTGACCATCTCGTCCTCCAACGGGGTGCGGAAGCCGGCTTTGCGGGTCCGGTCCACCTCGATCCGGCCATCGTGGAACAGCACCGTGATCTCGCGGGCGCCCATGTTGAACAGCGCCGGCGCATTGCGCGGGATGCGTTGCTCGGGCGGGTTGGCGGGATTGACACTGCGCTCGGGGCCAAGCCCCTGCCCGCCCTCGCCCAGCGACAGGCTGACCCCGTCGCTGGTGGCGAATTTCGGATGATGACAGGTGGCACACGAGATATTGCGATTGCCCGACAGGATCGGATCGTAGAACAGCAGCTGCCCGATCTCGGCGGCGGCCCGGTTGACCGGCAGATAGTCGGCGTCAGCCAGCGGCGCGGGCAGCGGATCGGCCCAAGCGGCCCCGACCCCGGCCCCGATCCCGAGGATCAGCGTCAGAACCGGGTGCCCGCCCGCCCGTACCCGCTGCGAAAGGCTCACAGCAGGGCTTCGAACAGCGCGCGGGTGTTTTCGGCCGTCATCTTGACCGGGTTGCCGCCGACGGAAGGGTCGCGCAGCGCATCGGCGGTCAGCCGGTCCAGATCGGGATCGGTGACTCCCAGCTCGGTCAGGGTGGCGGGAATGTTCAACCGGCGGTTCAAAGCGTCCACGAAGGCGATGAACCCGTCATAGCCGCCGTCGATGCCCAGATAGGCGGCGGCGCGGGTGATGACGTCCTCTGCGGCGGGGCGGTTGAACTTCAGCACCTCGACCATGCAGACCGCGTTGGTGGTGCCGTGATGGGTGTGATGATGCGCGCCCAGGGGGTGGCTGAGGGCATGGATCGCGCCCAGCCCCTTCTGGAAGGCCGTAGCCCCCATGGCCGCCGCCGACATCATATGCGCGCGGGCCTCAAGATCCGCCCCATCGGCATAGGCGCGCGGCAGGTACTCCTTGACCAGCCGCATGCCTTCCAGCGCCATGCCCTGCGACATCGGGTGATAGTGCGGCGAGCAATAGGCCTCAAGACAATGGGCGAAGGCGTCCATCCCGGTGCCGGCGGTGATCGCGGGCGGCATGCCCACGGTCAGTTCCGGATCGCAGATCACCTGCACCGGCAACATCTTCGGGTGGAAGATGATCTTCTTCTCGGCGGCCTCTTCATTGGTGATAATGCCCGCGCGTCCCACTTCCGAGCCGGTCCCGGCGGTGGTCGGCACGGCCACGACCGGCGCAATGGCCGCGGCATCGGCGCGGGTCCACCAGTCGCCAATATCCTCGAAATCCCACAAAGGGCGGGTCTGCCCGGCCTGAAACGCAACCACCTTGCCCAGATCCAGCCCCGAGCCGCCACCAAATGCGATCACCCCGTCATGGCCCCCGGCCCTGTAGGCGGCGACCCCGGCCTCGACATTTGCCCCGGTCGGGTTGGGATCCACATCCGAGAACATGGCGCGACCCAGCCCGGCGGCCTCCATCAGGTCCAGGGTCCGGGCGGTGATCTCCAGCCCGGCCAGCCCCTTGTCGGTGACCAGCAGCGGGCGCGTGATGCCGGCGACCGCACAGGCCTCGGCGATCTCGGAGATCCGGCCGGCGCCGAAACGGATGGCAGTGGGATAGGACCAATTGGCAACCGGGCTCATGGCTCAGCCTTTCTTGAAGTGAAGGGATTTCGGGCGGGTCAGGGCGTGGAAGCCCAGCACCGACAGACCGGCACCGCATCCGGTGTCCTTGCAACCGGTCCAGCACAGCGCCGGATCAAGATAGTCGCAGCGGTTCATGAAGACCGTGCCCGATTGCAGCTGATCGGCGATACGGCCCGCCGCCTCGGCATCGGCGGTATAGATCGCCGCCGTCAACCCGTACTGGCAGTCGTTCATCAGCGCGATCGCCTCGTCGTCATTGGCCACCGGCATGATGCCGACCACGGGGCCGAAGCTTTCTTCGCGCATGATCTCCATGTCGTGGGTCACGCCGGTCAGGATCTGCGGCGACAGGTAGGCGCCGCCGTCGTCGCCCTCGAAGGGTGCCAGATGGCTCGTGGCGCCTGCCGCTACCGCATCGGCGATCTGGGCGCGCACCGTGGCGGCAAAGCGGGCATGGGCCATCGGGCCGATTGTGGTCTCGGGGTCCAGCGGGTTGCCCAGCTTGTGGGTTTTCACCAGCGCGGTGCATTTCTCGACGAAGGCATCGAACAGGCTTTCGTGGACATAGATCCGCTCGATCCCGCAGCAGCATTGGCCCGAGTTGAACATCGCGCCATCCATCAGCCCCTCGACAGCCGCGTCCAGATCTGCGTCGGCCCGAACATAGCCCGGATCCTTGCCGCCCAATTCGGTGCCCACCGGGGTGAAAGTGCCTGCCGCGGCCCGCTCCATCGCGCGGCCACCGCCGACCGAGCCGGTGAAGTTCACGAAATCGAAGGCCCGCGCGGCGATCAGGCCGCTGGTGGTGTCATGATCCAGCACCACATTGACGAAAACATCCTCGGGCACGCCCGCCGCATGGAAGGCTTCGGCCAGATGCTCGCCCACCAGCAGCGTTTGTGTCGCGTGTTTCAGCACCACCACATTGCCTGCCATCAGCGCCGGCGCGATGGTGTTGATCGCGGTCATGTAGGGATAGTTCCACGGCGCCACCACCAGCACCACGCCATGCGGTTCGCGGACGATCTTGCGGGTAAAGGCGGCGCTGTCCTCGATCACCATGGGCGCCAGCGTGCTGTCGGCGATGGAGGCCATGTATTTGGCCCGTTCCTCGAACCCGCCGAATTCGCCGCCATAGCGGATTGGCCGGCCCATCTGGCGGGCCAGTTCGTCGGCCATGCGGTCGGTCTGGCTGCCGATGATCTCGACGGCCTTCAGCACCAGCGCCACGCGCTCGGCCAGCGGTCGGGCGGCCCAGGCCGGTTGCGCCGCGCGGGCACGCGCCACCGTGGCGGCAGCGGCATCGGGGGCAAGGGCGGGACGGCGCACCAGCACGGCGCCGTCGATGGGGGAAATACACTCCAGAGTGGTCACGGAGGATCCTTTTCATTTGTCGCCGGAAGGCCCGGCCTGCCAACTGCAATTGCGTACGGAAAAAGCCGCACCGCCCTTGGCGCACGGGACGTTTTCCAAATCGTTACATCCAAGCCCGCCAGCCGGTCCAGTCCTGGCGCATTGCGCAGACGCGACGGAACGTCCGGGCCTTGGGATCGTGCCTCACATGCCGGCTATCACGCACGCTCGAACCCGCGGGCAATTTCCCAATCGGTGACGGCGGCATCGAAGGCTTCCTGCTCGACCTCGGCGCAGCGGGTGTAATGGGCCACCACGTCTGCCCCGAGTGCGTCTTTCAGCATCGCCGAGCCGCGCAGCGTCTCGATCGCGGCGCGCAGGGTCTGCGGGATCTCGGGGGCCTCCTTGGCGGCATAGACATCGCCGGCGGTCTCGGACGGCAGCGGCAGCTTTTCCTCGATGCCCGCCAGACCGGCGGCCAGCAATGCGGCCTGCGCGAGATAGGGATTCAGGTCGGATCCGCCGATCCGGCATTCGACGCGCACCGCCGCCGTGCCGTCACCGCAAACCCGGAAACCCGCGGTGCGGTTGTCCACCGACCAGGCCGCCTTGGTGGGCGCGAAGGTGCCCTTCATGAACCGTTTGTAGCTGTTGACATAGGGCGCCAGGAAGAAGGTCAGATCGGCGGCATATTTCAACTGGCCAGCCATGAAGGATTGCATCGTCGCCGACATGCCATGCGGGCCGTCGGGATCGCGGAACACCGGGGTGTCGCCCTTCCACAGCGACTGGTGCAGATGCGAGGATGACCCCACCTTGTCGGCGCGCCATTTCGGCAGGAAGGTCACGGCGCGGCCCGCCTGCCAGGCGATTTCCTTTACCGCGTGCTTGGCGATGGTGTGGTGGTCGGCACAGGACAGGGCGTCGGCATAGCGGATGTTCAACTCCCCTTGCCCGGTCTCGGCCTCGCCCTTGGTGTTTTCCACCGGGATGCCCGCCGCGAACAGGTGGTTGCGGATCGGCCGCATCACGTCCTCTTCCTTGGTGGTCTGCAGGATGTGATAGTCCTGATTGTAGCCCGAGAACGGCTCCAGGTCGCGGTACCCGCCCTTGCGCAGCTCGTCGAAGCCCTTCTCGAACAGGAAGAACTCCAGCTCCGAGGCCATCATCGGGGTCAGCCCCATCGCTTCGGCACGGGCCACCTGCCCCTTCAGGATGGCGCGCGGATCATGCGGCACCGGCTTGTGGGTATGATGATCCAGCACATCGCACAGCACCATGGCCGTGCCCGCCAGCCAGGGTACCGGCCGCAGGGTGTTCAGGTCGGGTTGCATCACATAGTCGCCGTAGCCCTGCGCCCAGCTGGTGGCGGCATAGCCGTCCGGCGTCGCCATCTCCTGATCCGTGGCCAGCAGATAGTTGCAGCAGTGGGTTTCCTTGTGGCCGTGTTCGATGAAGTTCGCGGCATGGAAGCGCTTGCCCATGAGCCGGCCCTGCATGTCGGTGAAGCAGACCAGAACGGTGTCGATATCGCCCTCGGCGACAGCGGTTTCCAGCGCGTGAAAGGTCAGGGGCGAGGGCATTGCGGCACTCCGGTGTTGCGGCGGCGCGCGGCCGCCAGAGGCGATTGGGACAGGACAGGCGGGCGGTGGCCGATCACGGGGCGGCGCCCTGTGCGGCCGGCAGCGCCACGGCCAGGGCGGCGGCCAGCGTGTCGGCCATGGCGGCGCATTGCGCCGGGGTTCGCAGCAAGTCGTTGCGCACTTCGATCATCACGTTCAGCCGCTCCTGTGGCAGGGCGTGAACCTCCAGCGTGTGAAGGACTCCGTCGGAAGGACCGTAGGGGGCGTTCAGCGCCGATTGCAAGCCCGAGACGTCGCGCACGGCGGCCAGCATGGCACGGGCCAGCCGATCATCGGCCCCATGCAGGAACCCAAGCTCCACCGCGCGCGGTTTGCCGTGATAGACCGGGGTGAAACTGTGGAGGGTCACCAGCACCGGCGGCACCGGATGCGCCGCCAGAACCTTGCCCAACAGGGCGTGGAACGGGTCGTGAACCTCGGTCTCGCGACGGCGGCGCGCAGTGGCCGTCAGATCGCGGTTGCCCGGCACGTCGATCACTTCCGAACGTGCCGGTATCGCATCGGCCGCCCCGACCGGCCGGTTGCAATCATGCACCAGCCGCGACACCCGCGACAGGACCAGAGGCGCGTCAAGACGCTGCGACAGGGCCAGCGACAGATCCCGCGCGCCAATGTCCCAGGCCGCATGCGACGTCCTGTCCGCCACCGCCAGTCCCAGACCGTTCAGGCGGGCCGGGATGGCATTGGACGCATGTTCGCAGGCCAGAACCACAGCACTGCGTCCCTTTGGCCGGTGCAGCACACAGGCCGGCCTTTCGGCGGCAGACAACAGCGGTTGGGGGTCAGGGCTTTCCATTGATCGGATTCGTTACAGAAAATATATTTCTGTCAAGATTATTTCGTAGACCCCATTCGGGCACCCCGATAAATTTTCGCCATGCACAGCACCCAGGCTTCCCAACCCATCGTCAAGGACATCCTGCAGGCACGCCATGCCACCCTGACACTGGCAGAGCGGCAAGTGGTCAGCGCCCTTTTGCAGGACTACCCGGTGGCCGGGCTGCAATCGATCACCGAACTGGCGGACACGGCCAAGGTTTCCTCGCCAACGGTGGTGCGGCTGGCCCGCAAACTGGGGTTCGACGGGTTCACCGGGCTGCAAGACGCGCTGCGTCGCGAAATCTCCGAACAGATCCGAAAACCGGCGTCCAAGCTGGATCGTGCCCAACGGGACCATGGCGACAGCCACACCCTGTTTCGCTTCGCCGAAGCCGCGGTGCGCAACCTGCAAGGCACGCTGGACCGGATCGACACCGAGGCTTTCGACACCGTCGCGACCCTTCTGGCCGACACCGACCGCCCGGTCTATCTGGAAGGCGGGCGCATCACCCGGTCGGTGGCCGATCACCTCTACAATCACCTGCAGATCATCCGGCCCGGCGTCACCACGCTGGGGCGCGTCCCGGCTGTCTGGCCGCAATACCTGCTGGACATGGACGCCGCCGCCATCCTGATCCTCTTCGACATCCGCCGCTACGAAAGCGACCTGTCGAAACTGGCCCGCCTGGGCCGCGAAAGCGGCGCCACCCTCGTGCTCTTCACCGACCAGTGGAATTCGCCCATCGCCCGCCACGCCGATCACGTCTTCAGCACCATGGTCGAGGCACCTTCGGGCTGGGACTCCACCCTGTCGCTGCAACTGCTGGTCGAGGCGCTGGTGGCGCAGGTTCAAACCCGGCTGCCCAACCAGGGCCGGGACCGGATCGAGCGGCTGGAAAGCATGTTCACGGAAACCCGCCTGTTCCGGGACTTCAACTGATCGCGCAGCGCCACTTCTTCTTGGCCGAAATACTCCGGGGTGAATGGGCCGCAGGCCCAGAGGGGCAGCGCCCCTAACCGGCCCAGGGCGCGGGCCGCTTGTCCAGAAACGCCGCGATCCCCGCCGCGGCCTCTGCCGTTTCCCAGGTGTCGGCCAATGCGGTGATACTTGTGTCGATCGCCGCCGCATCGATGGGCGGCCCAAGCTTGCGCAACAGGGCTTTTGCGGCCCCCACGGCGCCCATCGCGGTTTTCAGATAGGGCGCGATCTCGGCCTCGATCGCCGCAGGCATCGCATCCGCCGCGACCACGCGTGCCACAAGGCCCAGGTCGCGCGCTTCGGCGGCGTCGAAGATCCGGGCCGACATGAACACGCGCCGCGCCATGCCCTCGCCCAACCGTGCGGCCACATAGGGGCCGATGGTGGCGGGGATCAGGCCCAGGCGGGTTTCAGTCAGCCCAAACGCCGTGTCCGGGTCGGCCAGTACAACGTCGCAGATGCAGGCCATCCCGACGCCCCCACCGAAGGCGCCGCCGTGCAACTGCCCGATCAGGGGCTTCGGCATGTCGTTCAACGCCTTCAGCATCCCGGCCAGCTTGCGCGCCTCGGACATGCGTCCCGAGCGATCGGACTCGATTTGCGCCTTCATCCACTCCAGATCGCCGCCCGCACAGAAGTGACTGCCGGCCCCGCGCAGCACCACCACGCGGGTCGTACGATCGTCCCGCATCGCTTCGGCGAAAGCCGTCAGCTCTGCGATCATCTTCGCCGACAAGGCGTTGCGCTTCTCGGGGCGGTTCAGGATCAGGGTGGTGACGCCACGGGCGTCGGTCTGGATGTCGAGGGTATCAAAGCTCATCCGGAGTCTCCGCGCAGGGATGTGGCAAAGGCGGCGCATTGGGCCAGCTTGTCTGGGTCTATGCCGGTGGCATGGCCGCGCCCGTGCAACAGGTCGACCACGGCCTCGGTGGCCACGTTGCCACGCGCCCCCGGCGCATAGGGACAGCCGCCAAGCCCCCCCACCGCCGCATCGAACACCCGCAGCCCGTGACCGAGGCTGACCTCGATATTGGCCAATGCCCTGCCCTTGGTGTCGTGGAAATGCCCGGCCAGATGCCGGGCCGGCACCGCCCCTGTCACCGCGCTCAGCATCGCATCCACGGTGTCCGGCGTGCCCGCGCCGATGGTGTCGCCCAACGAGATCTCGTAGCAGCCCATGTCGCGGAGCGCCTTGGCCACATGGGCCACCTGTGCCGGGGCGGTTGGCCCGTCGAACGGGCAATCGGTCACGCAGGAGACATAGCCGCGCACCGGCACGCCTTCCGCGCGGGCCGCCGCCAGCACCGGGGCAAAGCGTTCAAGGCTCTCGGCGATGGAACAGTTGATGTTGGCCCGGCTGAACCCTTCCGAGGCCGAGGCAAAGACCGCGACCTCATCGGCGCGGGCCGCCAACGCGCCCTGAAAGCCCTTCAGGTTCGGGGTCAGCGCCGCGTAGGACACACCGGGGCGGCGGGTGATCCCGGCCAGAACCTGCGCCGCATCGGCCATCTGCGGCACCCATTTCGGCGAGACGAAACTGGTCACCTCGATCTTGCGCAGCCCGCAATCCGACAGCAGATCGACCAGCGCGATCTTGTCGGCGGTGGCGATGCTGGCCTGTTCGTTCTGCAACCCGTCGCGCGGGCCCATCTCGAAGATCGTGACTGGATCAGCCATCGCCCGGCTCCAGCACCAACAGCACCGCGCCATCGGTGACCTGATCGCCCTCGGCCACCAGAACCTCCTGCACCGTGCCGTCGCGCGGGGCGGTCAGCGTGTGTTCCATCTTCATCGCTTCCAGCACGAACAGCGGGTCGCCCTGCGTCACCGCCGCGCCCGGCCTGGCCGCCACCAGTTTCACAAGCCCCGGCATCGGGGCGGAAATCAGGTCGCCGCCGGCCTCGGTATCCTCGATGTCGGCCAGGCTGTCGGGCAGGCCAAAGGCGTAGGCCTGGCCATCATGGAACAGCGTCAGCGTGCTGCCATTGCGCACAAGATCCAGCAGGCTGGCATGGCCATCGGTCTGCACCGCCAGCCGTCCATCCGGCCGGCGCGCGACCTGCAATGTCTGTCCGCCATCGCCCAGGTTGACCCGGAACCGCCCGCCGCCAAGGGCGCGCACCTGCGCGGCAATTTCCTGCCCGCCGTGTTCCAGCGTGACGTAAAGCTTGGCGTCGCTCCAGTGCCGCCAGCCCGACAGGCGGTCCCAGGGATCGGGGCCGCTGCGGTCTTCCAGCAGGCCAAGGGCGGCCAGCGCCGCAACCGAGGCCACATGCGGTGCCGGATCGGGCTGGGCCACCAGCGCCGCCTGATCCCGCGCGATCAGCCCGGTTTCCACGTCGCCCGCCACGAAAGACGGGTTGCGGGTCAGCGCGGTCAGGAACGCCAGGTTGGTGGTGGTGCCCGTCACCTGCGTATCCATCAGCGCCGCGCGCAACTGGCCGATGGCCGCACCGCGCGTCGGCGCATGGACGATGACCTTGGCGATCATCGGATCGTACCACGGCGAGATCTCGTCGCCCTGCCGCACACCGCTGTCGATGCGCAGGGCCCCGGGGCCAAAGCGCGCGCCGTCGGGAAACCGCAGGTGATCCAGCGTGCCGGTCGCGGGCAGGAACCCCTTGGCCGGATCTTCGGCATAGAGCCGCGCCTCCATCGCCCAGCCATTGATCTTCAGATCCGCCTGTGTGACCGGCAGCGGCTCTCCGGCAGCGACGCGCAGTTGCAACTCGACGAAATCAAGGCCGGTGATCGCTTCCGACACCGGGTGTTCCACTTGCAGGCGGGTGTTCATCTCCATGAACCAGAACCCGTCGGCGCGCAGACCCTTCGACCCGTCTGCGATGAATTCCACCGTGCCCGCGCCCTCATAGCCGATGGCCCGGGCGGCCTCGACCGCGGCGCGGCCCATGGCGGCGCGCACGTCGTCGGGCATGCCGGGGGCCGGGGCTTCCTCGATCACCTTCTGGTGGCGGCGCTGCAAGGAACAGTCGCGTTCGAACAGATGCACCACGTTGCCATGGCCATCTGCGAAGACCTGAATCTCGACGTGGCGCGGATGGGTGATGTATTTCTCGATCAGCACGCCGGGATCGCCGAAACTGGCCTGCCCTTCACGCTGCGCCCCGGCCAGCGCCTCGGCGAACCCGGCGGGCGTTTCGACCAGCCGCATCCCCTTGCCGCCGCCGCCCGCGCGCGCCTTGATGAGCACCGGGTAGCCGATCTTGTCGGCCTGATCGGCCAGAAACTGCGGATCCTGTTCGGACCCGTGATAGCCGGGCACCACGGGCACGCCGGCGTCCTCCATCGCGGCCTTGGCGGCATCCTTCAGACCCATGGCGCGGATGGCATCGGCGGGCGGGCCGATGAAGGTCAGCCCGGCGGCCTCGACCGCATCGACAAAACCGGGGTTCTCGGACAGGAAGCCATAGCCGGGGTGGATCGCCTCGGCCCCGGTACGCCTTGCGGCCTCAAGAATGCGGTCGGCGCGCAGATAGCTGTCGGCAGCGGCGGCCGGGCCGATGTGGACCGCCTCGTCGGCCAGTTCCACATGGGCAGCATTGGCGTCTGCGTCGGAATAGACGGCGACGGTGCGCACCCCCAGCCGCCGCGCGGTGGTGATGACGCGCGCCGCGATTTCGCCGCGGTTGGCGATCAGGATCTTGGTGAACATCGCTCAACTCTCCCCGGATTGCAGATCTTCGACCAGCCTGAACCGCTCGCACACAAGCATCATGTCGGCGGCATAGCCGCCATGGCGCGCGAAATAGGCCCGGTGATCGGCGGCCCAGCCCTCGCGCGTGTCGTTTTCCCCTTCGGCCAGGGCGAAGGCCTCGGGCACATCGCAAAAGCGCATGATCTTGACCGAGACGGTTTCGATCACCAGCGCCGGGGTGCCGTCCCAGTTCAGCGCGATGTCGCGCCGCCCGGCCTCGGGCATCGCCTCGCCGCCCGGGCCGAAGTCGCGCAGGGCGCCGCAGGTCGCCGTCTTGCGCCCCCTGCGCACCAGGTCCAGAAGCTGCGCCGACAGGGCGGGTCCGTCCCCGAACTTGAAGGTCTCGGCCCCCGGATAGCGCTGTTTCACGTCGTCCAATGTCATCGGCTACATCCTGTAGAGCGCAAAGCGCGCGTCCGGGATCGGCGCGTTCAGCGCCGCCGACAGGCTGAGCGCCAGCACATCGCGGCTCTTGCGCGGATCGATGATGCCGTCATCCCACAGCCGCGCCGAGGCATAGAGCGGGTGGCTCTGTTCCTCGAACATCTCGATGGTGGGACGCTTGAAGGCGGCTTCTTCCTCGGCGCTCCAGCTCTCGCCCTTGCGCTCGATGGCCTCGCGGCGCACCGTCGCCAACACCCCGGCGGCCTGCTCGCCGCCCATGACCGAGATGCGCGAATTGGGCCAGGTCCACAGAAAGCGCGGAGAATAGGCGCGCCCGCACATGCCGTAGTTGCCCGCGCCGAACGATCCGCCCACCAACATGGTGATCTTGGGCACCTGCGTCGTCGCTACCGCCGTCACCAGCTTGGCTCCGTCGCGCGCGATGCCGCCGCTTTCATAGGCGCGGCCCACCATGAAACCGGTGATGTTCTGCAGGAACACCAACGGGATGCCGCGCTGCGAGCACAGTTCCACGAAATGCGCGCCCTTCACGGCGCTTTCGGAAAACAGCACGCCGTTGTTGGCGACGATCCCCACCGGCATTCCCATCACATGGGCAAAGCCGCAGACCAGCGTGGTGCCGTAGCGCGCCTTGAACTCGTCAAAGCGCGAGCCATCCACCAGCCGCGCGATGACCTCGCGGATGTCATAGGGGGTCTTCAGATCGGCAGGCACGACGCCCAGCATCTCGGCCGGATCATAGGCCGGATCCTCGGGCGTGCGCAGGTCCAGCGTCTGTGTCTTGGTCCGGTTCAGGTTGGCCACGGCGCGCCGGGCCAGCGCCAGCGCATGGGCATCGTCACGGGCCAGATAGTCGGCCACGCCCGACAGCCGGGTGTGCACGTCGCCGCCGCCCAGATCCTCGGCACTCACCACCTCTCCGGTGGCGGCCTTGACCAGTGGCGGACCGGCCAGAAAGATCGTGCCCTGATCCTTCACGATGATCGTCACGTCGGACATGGCAGGCACATAGGCCCCCCCGGCGGTGCACGATCCCATGACCACGGCGATCTGCGGGATGCCCTTGGCCGACATGTTGGCCTGGTTGAAGAAGATGCGCCCGAAATGGTCGCGATCGGGGAACACCTCGTCCTGGTTGGGCAGATTGGCGCCGCCGCTGTCCACCAGATAGACGCACGGCAGGTTGTTCTGCTCGGCGATCTCCTGCGCGCGCAGGTGCTTTTTCACCGTCATCGGGTAATAGGTGCCGCCCTTCACGGTGGCATCGTTGCAGATGACCATGACCTCGCGGCCCTCGACCCGGCCAATGCCCGCCACCGCCCCGCCGCAAGGCGAGGCCCCGTCATAAAGCCCATGCGCCGCGAACAACCCGACCTCAAGGAAGGGGGAGCCCGGATCCAGCAGCCGCGACACCCGTTCACGCGGCAGGATCTTGCCGCGCGACAGATGGCGTTCGCGGGCCTTCTCGCCGCCGCCGGCCATGGCGACCTGTGCGGCCTCGGCGATGCGATCCATCGCCGCCTGATGTGCCGTCCGGTTGGCCGCGAAGGTTTCCGACCCGGTGCGGATCTGACTGGTCAGTTTCATGAGGCCTCTCCCGACAAAAGCTGCCGCGCCATCAGCCAGCGCTGGCGGTAGGCATATCGCGCGGCGCGCGCCACATCGGCCTGAAAACTGGCATTGACGGTGGCCGCCACCGCGCCGCCCAGTACCGGCACGACCTGTCCCGCCTTGCGCCCGGCCAGCGATACCCCAAGGGCGCGGGCCACACGTTCGGCCACCTTGTCGGTGACCCAGCCGCCGGTCTTTTCCAGCACCAGCCGCCCCTCGGGCGAGGCCAGATGCCGGGCCAGCGTGTTGAGGTTGTCCAGCGTCTCGCGCCGTTTGTCGCCGGCCTGCACGGTGGCCACTTCCAGCACCATCAGCCGGAACAGACGTTCGTCTTCGTTACTGCCGTCCAGCCCATAGGAAATGCCGGTCGCCCGGACATTGCGCGCGGCCAGCGTCAGCGTGGCCGGAATATCGGCGGTCATGCCCGCCATGCCGAAGAAGCCCGCGACCCCGCCCGAGGCGGCGTTCATCCCCTGCGCCCAGGCCTGCACCTTCAAGGCTGTCGCCTCGCAGGCGGCCAGATCGGCGCTGTCATGGTCGAACAGGAAGTTCGGCACCGTGGCCCCCGCCGCCCGATCCGCCAGATCCAGCGCGCGGCGCACCGCCGAGGCCGGGATCGCCCTGCCGATCAGGCTACCCAGGGGCGCAGTGAGCCGTTCGGCCCCCTGCCCCATCCGGGTCGCCCGCGCATCCTCATAGGCGCGCTGTTCGTTCAGAACACGGGTGATGGCATCGGTCAGGGTCTGGGTTGTGCCGTGGGCCACCGGTTTGCTCACCCCATGGCTCCCATCAATTCGCGCCCGATCAGCATCCGGCGGATTTCACTGGTACCGGCCCCGATCTCCATCAGCTTGGCATCGCGGAACATACGGCTGACGACGCTGTCGTTCAGGAAACCGGCGCCGCCCATGGCCTGCACCGCCTGATGCGCCACCTTCATGCCTTCTTCGGACGCATAGAGCACACAGCCCGCCGCATCCTGCCGGGTGACCTCGCCCCGGTCACAGGCCTTGGCGACCTCATAGGCATAGGCGCGCGAGGTGTTCAGCGCGACATACATGTCGGCGATCTTGCCCTGCATCAACTGGAAGTCGCCCACCGGCTGACCGAACTGCTTGCGGTCGCGCATGTAGGGCATGACCTCGTCCATGCAGCCGGCCATGATGCCGATGTTCACGCCCGACAGCACGACCCGTTCGAAGTCCAGCCCCGACATCAGCACGCGCACGCCCTTGCCCTCGGTGCCCAGCACGTTCTCGAAGGGCACCTCGACGTTGTCGAAAATCAACTCGGCGGTGTTGGAGCCGCGCATCCCCAGCTTGTCGAAATGCGGCGAGGTCGAAAAGCCGGTCATCGACTTCTCGATGATGAACGCGGTGATGCCTTTCGAGCCCGCTTCGGGATCGGTCTTGGCATAGACCACCAGCGTGTCGGCGTCCGGCCCGTTGGTGATCCAGTACTTGGAGCCGTTCAGCGTGTAGTAGCCGTTCTTCTTCTCGGCGCGCAGCTTCATGCCCACCACGTCGGACCCGGCCCCGGCCTCGGACATGGCCAGCGCGCCCACGGTCTCCCCGGAAATCAGCCCCGGCAGGTATTTTGCCTTCTGATCGGGGGTGGCGTTCAGCTTGATCTGGTTCACGCACAGGTTCGAATGCGCCCCGTAGCTGAGCGAGATCGACGCCGACACCCGCGCCAGTTCCTCGACCACGATCAGATGCGCCAGATAGCCCATGCCGGACCCGCCATCGGCCTCGGGCACGGTGATGCCCAGCAGGCCCAATTCGCCCATCTCGGTCCAAAGCTCGTTCGGAAAGGTGTTGTCGCGGTCGGTGGCCGCGGCCAACGGCTTGACGCGCTCTTGTGCCCAACGGTGGACCATGTCGCGCAGCGCGGCGATATCCTCGCCCAGATCGAAACTCATGCTTGCGGTGAACATGCCGCTCCCTCCCCTTGGCGGCCGTTCGCCGGACGCTTCCTCTGATTTAATTGTACGCTTGTTTAATTCTTGGGATCAAGTCCCAAACGCACGCGCGGCATCGCATCACCGCGCGCCGCTCCGCTGGTTGGGGAATGGAAATTGCGCCTAGCGTCCGGCCAGCAGGGCCTCGATCTCGGCCCGGTCCGGCATCGACCGCGCGGCCCCGGGACGGGTGACCGAGACACCGGCGGTGGCGACGCCGAACCGCGCGGCCTCTTCTGCCCCGGCGCCGCCAGCAAGGGCCGTGGCAAAGCCGCCGTTAAAGGCATCGCCTGCGCCGGTGGTTTCCACCACGGGACCGGCGGTGATGGCGGGGATGTGCAGGCTGCGATCCCGCCCGTGCAGCAGAACACCGTTTTCGCCCAGCGTGACCACGACCCGGCCGACGCCCTTTTCCAACAACGCCTCGGCTGCCTTGCGCGCATCCTCGACGCTGTGCACGGCGATGCCGGTCAGCCCTTCGGCCTCGGATTCGTTGGGGGTCAGGTAGTCGCACAACGCCAGCATGTCGTCAGGCAGGGAGGCCGCGGGCGCCGGGTTCAGGATCGTCACCGCCCCGGCCTCGCGCGCCAGTTCCAGCGCCCGATAGGCGGCATCAAGCGGCTGCTCCAACTGCGTCAACAGAACCGAGGCCTGCGCGATTTCATTGCCCCAGCCATCCACGTCGCCGGCCGAGATCGTCGCCGCCGCCCCCGGCGCCACGATGATCGCATTGTTGCCCGAGGATTCCTCGACATAGATGAACGCGGCCCCGGTATAAGATTCGGCGCTTTGACTGATGACCGGTGTGACGCCTGCCCCGGTCCAGACCCCCAGCGCCATTTCGGCAAAGTCATCCTGCCCCAGCTTGGTCAGCATCCGCACGTCGCCCCCGGCCCGTGCCGCCGCCACCGCCTGGTTGGACCCCTTGCCGCCGGGGCCCAGCACGAAGCTGTTGCCCAGGATCGTTTCCCCCAGCCGGGGCATCCGTTCTGCCCGATAGGTCGTATCCGCCACGAATATTCCCAGAACCACAACGCGCGCCGTCATGCCGACCTCCCTGATCCGATCATTCCGGGCCAGCCTTGCGCAAACAACGCCCGCCCGCAACTGCAACGGCCTATGCGCCTGCGGCATTCCGGGTTTGCGCTAGCATTCATTGTGCAGGTGCAGCATTCGCCTATATTCGTATGCAGAGGCAGACAGTGCTGCCCCGACAAACAATTATGAAAGGTCACACCCATGGCTTTTACCGCAGACATCCGCACGTATGAGAACTCCATCGTCAACCGCATCGAACGCGCCCTCGACGCGTTCCGGGCCCATCGCACCCGCCGGGCAACCTATCGCGTGACGATCAACGAACTGTCGGTTCTCAGCGACCGCGATCTGAACGACCTGGGCCTTTCGCGCTCGGACATCCCTGCCGTGGCTCGTGAAGCCGCAGGCATGAAGTAAGACCCCCTCTTCGCGCAGGCCCCTGACCATTTGGGGGCCGGCGCGCCACAGGCCCTGCGGACCATGCCCAATGGGGCTGCGTCCAGCAGGTTACGGCTTTCTACCGTTCTATCAATCACATACCCGGAAAGCGCGCCCGAACCATCGGCCCTAGCGCTGCGCCGTCTGCCACTCTGGATGAATCCACGGCCTGGCATTGGACGCCGCCAACATGCCTTTTCCCAGAATGTGATCCGCCGCTTTCTCACCCGTCATGATCGACGGCCCGTTCAGGTTCCCGTTGGGAATCCGCGGGAAGATCGAACTGTCGGCCACGCGCAACCTGTCCACCCCGATCACCCGGCACGCCGGATCGACAACCACCTTCGGGTCGTCGGCGCGTCCCATGCGACAAGTGCCGCAGGGATGATAGGCGCTTTCCACATGCTCGCGCAGGAACCCGTCCAACTCGTCATCGCTCTGCAACGCCGCACCCGGTTGAATTTCGTGCTTCACGAAGGGCTTGAACGCCTCTTGCGCAAAGATCTCGCGGGTCAGGCGGATGCAGGTGCGGAAATCCTGCCAATCCTCGGGCGTGCTCATGTAGTTGAACAAGATTCGCGGCGCGGCCGCCGGATCCGATGACCCCAAGGTGATCTCGCCGCGCGAGGCCGAGCGCATCGGCCCAACATGGGCCTGAAATCCATGTCCTTCCGCCGCCGCCTGCCCGTCATAGCGCACGGCGATGGGCAGGAAATGGTACTGGATGTCGGGATAACGCACCCCGGCCCTGGATCGGATGAAGGCCGCGCTTTCAAACTGGTTCGACGCGCCAAGTCCGGTTCGGGTGAACAGCCATTGCGCGCCGATCATCGCCTTGCCCCACAGGTTCCAATGCTTGAACAGGGTAACAGGCTGGCTTGCCGCCATTTGCAGGTAGATCTCAAGGTGATCCTGCAGGTTCTGGCCAACGCCGGGCCGATCCGCCACCACCGCGATCCCATGCGCGGCCAGATGCGCCGCCGGGCCGATGCCCGACAGCATCAACAGTTTCGGCGAATTGATCGACGAGGCCGCAAGGATCACCTCGCGCTGTGCGCCGATGACCTCAATCTTTCCTCCCCGGTCGATCTCGACCCCTACGGCGCGCCCGGCCTCGACCACCACCCGGCGCGCCAGACCGCGCACCAGATCGCAATTGGGCCGTTTCAGCGCCGGTTTCAGATAGGCATTGGCCGCCGACCAACGCTGGCCCTTCCAGACCGTCTGCTCCATCGGGCCGAAACCTTCTTGCTGGCGCCCGTTGTAATCGTCGGTGACCTGATAGCCCGCCTGCCGCCCGGCCTCGACAAAGGCCGTATGCAAAGGGTTGTCGCGGGGTCCACGCGTGACATGCAGCGGCCCGCCCTGCCCGCGCCAGCCCGCGTCGCCGCCCTGACCGCGGTCGTGCCAGTCTTCCATGCGTTTGAAATAGGGCAGCACATCGGCATAGGCCCAGCCCTCGGCCCCGCTGTCGGCCCAATGGTCATAGTCCCCGGCATGGCCGCGCACATAGACCATCCCGTTGATCGACGACGATCCGCCGATGACCTTGCCGCGCGGGGTGACCAGCCGCCGCCCGCCCAGGTGCGGTTCAGGCTCGGTCTTGAACCCCCAGTCATAGCGCGACATGTTCATCGGATAGCTCAGCGCGGCGGGCATCTGGATCAGCGGCCCGGCATCGGTGCCGCCATGTTCGATGACCAGAACCGAGGCCCCGGCCTCGGACAGCCGGTAGGCCATGGCACAGCCTGCCGATCCGGCCCCGACGATCACGTAATCCGCTTGCATGGCAGGCTCCTCAGTACGGGGCTTCGACATCGCCCATGCCGACATAGACGGTCTTGAGCTGCGAATAGTGCTCGATCGCGGCCTTGGCGTTCTCGCGCCCGACACCGCTGGCCTTGACGCCGCCGAAGGGCATCTCCACCGGCGTCAGGTTGTAGGTATTGATCCAGCAGGTGCCGGCCTCGAACCCTGCCGCAACGCGATGCGCGCGGGCCAGATCGCGGGTGAAAACCCCTGCCGCCAGCCCAAAGGCGGTGGCATTGGCGCGGGCCAGAACCTCGGCCTCCTCCTCGAAATCCAGCACCGACAGCACCGGGCCGAAAATCTCCTCGCGGGCGATGGCCATCGCGTCGGTCACATCGGCAAAGATCGTCGGCGCAATGTAACAGCCGGGACGGTCCAGCCGCGTTCCGCCCAGCACCAGCCGCGCGCCTTCGGACACGCCCCTGGCGATATAGTCCAGCACGATCTGCCCCTGCGCCTCGGTCGCCATGGGGCCGAAATTGGTGGCCTCATCCAGCGGATCGCCGATCACCGCCGTGCCGACTCGGGCGGCGAGTCGGTCCAGAAACGCCTCTTTCACCCCCTTGTGCACGAACACGCGGGTGCCGTTTGAACAGATCTGGCCCGAGGAATAGAAATTCGCATTGATCGTGGCGCTGACGGCGTTTTCCAGATCCGCATCGTCGAAGATCACCAGCGGAGATTTCCCCCCCAGTTCCATCGTCACATGCTTGATCCCCGCCGCAGCAGCCGCATAGACCTTTCGACCCGTGGGGACCGAGCCTGTGAGCGACACCTTGTCGACCCGCGTATCCCCCACCAGTGCGGCCCCCACCGCGCCCATGCCCTGCACCACGTTGAACACGCCGTCGGGCAGGCCTGCCTCGGTCAGGATTTCGGCCAGTTTCAGCGCCCCCAAAGGCGTGGTTTCCGATGGCTTGAAGATCATCACATTGCCGCAGGCCAGTGCCGGGGCGGCCTTCCAGCAGGCGATCTGGGTGGGATAGTTCCAGGCGCCGATGCCGACGCAGATCCCCATCGGCTCGCGGATCGTATAGGCGAAATCGCTGCCAAGCTGGATATGCTCGCCGGTCAGGCTGCCGGCCAGCCCGCCGAAGTATTCCAGCGCGTCGGCGCCGCTGGCGGCATCGGCCACCAACGTCTCCTGAAGCGGCTTGCCCGTGTCCAGCGTTTCCAGCACCGACAGGTCGCGGTTGCGGTCGCGGATCAGGTCGGCGGCGTGGCGCAGGATGCGGCCACGCTCGGTGCCGGTCATGGCGCGCCACGCCGGCAGGGCCGCCTGCGCTGCCGCAAGTGCTTGCTCCACCACGGCGGGTGTTGCCGCGTGCAGGGTCGCGATGGGGCTGCCATCGGCGGGATAGATCACCGCGATCGGATCGCCGGCGGTGTCCTCGACAAAGGCGCCGTTGATATAGTGGCTGGCACGGGGTTGGGCGGTCTGGGGCATCGGGTCACTCTCCGCGCGGGAAGCGCTGGTTTTCTTCGACTTTGTTCAGGTCCATGTGGTTGCGCATGAACCGTTCAGAGGCTTCTTGCAGGGGCTGGAAGTCCCACGGGAAATAGCGGCCGTTGCGCAGCGCCTCATAGACGATCCAGCGGCGGGCCTGGCTTTCGCGCACCTGCACATCGAATTGCGCCAGATCCCAGCGGTCGGCGGCCAGGTCGCGGAAATGGGCCAGGGTTCCGGCATGGGCCGGGTCATCGGCAAGGTTGGTCAGCTCGTGCGGGTCGGTGTCCAGATCGAACAACTGTTCGGGGTCCAGCACGCAGTTGGTGTATTTCCAGCGCCCCGAACGCAATGCGATCAGCGGCGCGTTCGAGGCTTCGGCGGCGTATTCCATCGCCACCGGCTTGCCGCGCACATCCCCCGGCCCGACTTGCGCCAAAGACACCCCTTCGACCCAGGGGGAGACCTCCTGCAGGTCCACGCCCGCCAACTCGCACAAGGTCGGCGTCACATCCAGCGTCGAGACCGGATCGTCCACCCGACCGACCGCCATGCCCGGTGCCGCGATCATCAGCGGCACCCGCGCCGAGCCTTCATAGAAGCACATCTTGAACCACAGCCCGCGCTCGCCCAGCATGTCGCCGTGGTCGGACACGAAGACGATCACCGCCTCTTGCCGGGTGGCCTCCAGCGCCCGCAGGATCTCGCCAATCTTGTGATCCAGATACGAGATGTTGGCGAAATAGGCGCGGCGCGACCGGGCGATATCCGTTTCCGTGATGTCGAAACTGCGCCAGTCGTTGGCGTCGAAGATGCGCTTGGAATGAGCGTCCTGATCGGCATAGGGCATGGCCGGGATCTGCGGCGCCAGATGGGCGCAGCCTTCGTACAGGTCCCAGTAGTCCTTGCGCGCCACGTAAGGATCATGCGGATGGGTGAAACTGACCGTCAGGCACCACGGGCGCGGATCATGGCCGCGCGCCAGATCGCGGATCTTGGCGGTGGCGTGGAAGGCGACCTCGTCGTCGTATTCCATCTGGTTGGAGGTCTCGGCCACCCCCGCTCCGGCCACCGACCCCATGTTGTGATACCACCAGTCGATCCGCTCGCCAGGCTTGCGGTAGTCCGGCGTCCAGCCGAAATCGGCAGGGTAGATGTCGGTGGTCAGGCGTTGCTCGAACCCGTGCAACTGGTCGGGGCCGACGAAATGCATCTTGCCCGACAGGCAGGTCTGGTACCCGGCCCGGCGCAGGTGATGGGCATAGGTCGGAATGTCCGAGGTGAACTCGGCGGCATTGTCATAGACCCGCGTCCGCGACGGCAGCAGACCCGACATGAAGCTGGCCCGTCCCGGCGCGCACAGGGGCGAAGCCGTATAGGCGTTGGCATAGCGGGTCGAGCGCGCCGCCAGCGCCTTGAGGTTCGGCGCGTGCAGCCAATCGGCGGGCCCGTCGGGAAGCAGCGTGCCGTTCAACTGGTCCACCATCAGGATCAGGATGTTGGGACGGGTCATGCGCGGGAACCGGCAGCGATGGCCAGATCAAGATAGGCCATGACATGGCGTACCGCCGCGTCGGCCAGCGGTCCGTCGGACTTCAGGGCCTGACGGATATACAGCCCGTCGATCAGGGCGCCGGTGGTCTCGGCGATCTCCTCGGCCTGCGCGCCGACAAGGGGGCGCAGATCGTGCACAAGATTGCTGTGCAACCGCCGCCGATAAAGCCGCAACAGCCGCAGGGTGGCGTCGGAATTCAGCGCGTGCACATAGAAGTTCAGCCAGGCCGCGACCACGCCAGGCCGGAAACTGGCCGGGGCGAAACAGGTTTGAACGATGGCCCGAAGCCGCGCCTGCGGATCGGTCTGCCCGGCCAACGCCTCCCGCGCCTCGGTGCCGAAATCGGTCAGAACGGTGCGCATGGCCGCCAGGAACAGCTTGTCCTTGCTGCCGAAATAGTGATGCGCCAGGGCACTGGACACCCCCGCCCGCCGGGCGATCTGGCTCATCGTCACCTCAAGCGACCCGGCCGCACCGATCTCGGCGATGGTGGCGGCCACCAGCGTCTGGCGGCGGATCGGCTCCATTCCCAGTTTTGGCATTTTCGACCTTACCTGTTGCAAAATTCATTCTTTCGGTTCTTAATTGACTCGTCAATCAATAAAACACAGGGAGTCCTCATGACCAAATTCCTGGCCAGCACGGCGTTGGCGCTGACCCTCACCGCCACCACCGCCGCCGCCGATTGCGGCGAAGTCAAATTTGCCGATGTCGGCTGGACCGACATCACCGCCACCACCGCGGCCACCACGGTGATCCTGGATGCGCTTGGGTATGAGACCGACGTGAAGGTCCTGTCGGTGCCGGTGACCTATACCTCGATGGCCAAGGGCGACATCGACGTGTTCCTGGGCAACTGGATGCCGACGATGGAAGCCGACATCGCGCCCTACCGCGAAGCAGGCACCGTCGACACCGTGCGCGAGAACCTTGAAGGCGCGAAATACACGCTGGCAACCAATGCCGCCGGCGCGGCGCTTGGCATCACCTCTTTCGCCTCTATCGCCGACCATGCCGACGCGCTGGATGACACCATCTATGGCATCGAGCCGGGCAATGACGGCAACCGCCTGATCATGGACATGTTCGCGGCCGACGCCTTTGGCCTGAAGGATTTCGAGGTCAAGGAAAGCTCGGAACAGGGGATGCTGGCGCAGGTGGCCCGCGCCACCCGCAAGGGCGATCCGGTGGTCTTCCTGGGCTGGGAACCGCATCCGATGAACGCCAACTTCGAGCTGACCTATCTGGAAGGCGGCGACGACTGGTTCGGCCCCGATTTTGGTGGCGCGACGGTCTATACCAACACCCGCGCCGGTTACGTGGACGAATGCCCGAATGTCGGCGCGCTGTTGAAGAACCTGAAGTTCACGCTGGCCATGGAAAACGAGATCATGGGCGCCATCCTGAACGATGGCGAAAATCCCGATGATGCGGCCGAAGCCTGGATGAAAGCCAATACCGACGTGGTGATGGGCTGGCTCGATGGCGTGACGACCAAGGATGGCGGCGACGCGCAGGCCGCGGTCGCGGCGGAACTGGCGGACTGACGATCCTGACCCTCCGGGTTCGCCCGGAGGGTTGAACCGAAAGGGGCGCCATGACCTGGCTGACTGACAACAAGATCCCGGTCGGAGACTGGGCGGAAGCCTTCTTTGACTGGTTGCAGGTGAATGGTGCCTGGGCTTTCGACGGGCTGGCCGAGGCCATGGAATGGCTGATCGAGGCGATCCTCTGGGTGCTGCAAACGCCGCATCCGCTGATCGTCGTCGCGGTGTTCGCGCTGGCGGCCTATGGGTTGCAGCGCAGCCTGAAGATCTCGGCCTTCGTGGTGCTGGGCTTCCTGTTCATCCTGAACCAGGGCTACTGGGAAGAAACCACCGAAAGCCTGACGCTGGTGCTGTCGGCCTGCGTGGTCTGCATGGGGGTCGGCGTGCCCATCGGCATCGCCGCCGCACACCGCCCGCACCTGTATCAGGCGATGCGGCCGGTGCTGGACCTGATGCAAACCCTGCCCACCTTCGTCTACCTGATCCCGGCGATCGTGTTTTTCGGCATCGGCATGGTGCCCGGCCTGATCGCCACGGTGATCTTCGTGTTGCCGGCACCGATCCGGCTGACGCAGCTGGGCGTGGCCTCGACCCCGAAACCGCTGCTTGAGGCCGCGCAGGCCTTCGGCGCCACCCCCTCGCAAACGCTGTGGAAGGTCGAATTGCCCTATGCGCTGCCGCAGATCATGACCGGGCTGAACCAGACCATCATGCTGTCGCTGTCGATGGTGGTGATCGCGGCGCTGGTCGGGGCCGACGGGCTGGGGGTTCCGGTGGTACGGGCCCTGAACCAGGTCAACACCGGGCTGGGCTTTGAAAGCGGCTTCATCATCGTGGTGGTGGCCATCCTGCTGGATCGGATGCTGAGGGTGCCGGATCAATGAGCGCTGCTGTCGAGTTCGACGATGTGAACATCGTTTTCGGGGATCGCCCCGACACCGCCCTGCCGCTGATGGATGCGGGCCAGTCCCGCCCCGAGATTCAAGAGCAGACCGGCCAGGTTCTGGGCGTCCACAACGCCAGCCTGTCGGTGGCCGAGGGCGAGATCCTTGTGCTGATGGGCCTGTCGGGCTCGGGCAAATCCACGCTTCTGCGCGCGGTCAACGGGCTGAACCCGGTGGTACGCGGCGAGGTGCGCGTCAATGACGGCGACCGCATGGTCTCGGTCACCCATGCCGATGCCCGCAGCCTGCGCCACATCCGCCAGCATCGCGTCGCCATGGTGTTCCAGCAATTCGGCCTGCTGCCCTGGCGCAGCGTCCGCGAAAACGCCGGTCTGGGTCTGGAACTGGCGGGCATGAGCCTCGCCGAACGCCGCCGCAAGATCGACGAACAGCTTGAACTTGTCGGGCTGTCGGACTGGGCCGAACACAAGGTGGGCGAGCTGTCGGGCGGGATGCAGCAGCGCGTCGGGCTGGCCCGCGCCTTTGCCACCGACGCGCCGATCCTGTTGATGGACGAGCCGTTTTCGGCGCTGGATCCGCTGATCCGCAGCCGCCTTCAGGACGAGCTGATCGAGCTTCAGGGGCGGCTCCGGCGCACCATCATCTTCGTCAGCCACGATCTGGACGAAGCCTTCAAGCTGGGCGATCGCATCGCCATCATGGAAGGCGGGCGGATCGTGCAATGCGGCACCCCGCGCGACATCTTCTCGGACCCGGCATCAGACTATGTGGCCGACTTCGTGGCCCATATGAATCCGCTGGGCGTGCTGACCGCCCGCGATGTGATGGGCCCGGCGGCCGCTTCGGATGCGCCGCGCATCGATCCTGAAACCACCGTCGCTGACGTGATGGCGCAACTGTCCGACGACGGTCAGATGCTGGTCGAGGAAAACGGCCAGATCATCGGCACCGTCACCGCCAAGACCGTGGTCGAACGCCTGAAGGGCTAGGCCCGGATTGCCGCAAATTTCAGCGCCCTGCGGCAAGGTCGATGACACTTTGACGACATTGCGCCCCAAGGACTGATTTCGATCAAGGTGCCGCTGCGTGCCATCTTATTTCTATGGGCCTGACGCGCTATGGCAAAGCGCAATCATTTCACGAGGCACCGATGGTCTCCCTCTCAGGCAAGACCGCGCCGGTCGCGGGGCGCGGCACAGATCTGTCCGGCGCTTGCAGCATCACACACGCAGCTGTCTTCGCGGCGCCGGCCGGTACATACGCACCTGGCCGACGCCAGCCGTCGCGTCGTCGGATGCGCCCGCTGGTCCTTGCCATATCGCGTGGCCAGCGCTCGTTCCGTCCCAAAGCTCCACGGGGAACCCACCCCGGAAAGGACACCTGATGAAGATCCTGCGCAACACGCCGTTTGCCCAGCTTTCCGTTGGCATGGAAGCCGAAACCCGCCGACTGTGCGTGGCCGATGATCTCTATGTCTTTGCCCATGCCTCGGGCAATTTCAATCCGTTGCACCTGGCCTCGGAAGACGGAGATGGCGATGGCCTGCCCGAGGCGGTGGCGCCGGGCGCCTGGGTCGGGTCGCTGATCTCGGCGGTGCTGGGCAACCAGTTGCCGGGGCCGGGTACTGTCTATCTCAGCCAGACCCATCGCTTCCTGGGCCGCGCCGTCGCCGGTGACGAACTGATCGCCAAGGTGCGGCTGACCGGCAAGGGCGATGGCAACCGGGTCACCTTCGACACCTGGGTCGAACTGCCCGACGGCACCCGCATTCTGGATGGCCAGGCCGAGGTGATTGCCCCGACAGGCGACATCAGCTTCGACTCCGCCGACATGCCCGGTCTCAGCGTGCGGCGGCACAAGCATTTCGACAAGCTGCTGGCCGAGGCCGAGCCGCTGGACCCGATGCCAACCGCCGTGGTTGCGCCAGAAGAAGCCAACTCGCTGGGCGGGGCGCTTCTGGCCCATGAGCACACCATCATTCAACCGATCCTGATTGGCGACAGCGTCAAGATCGCTGCCGCCGCGCAGGAGCTTGGTGCCGACATCTCGGGGCTTGAGGTGATCCATGTGGACACCCACCGCGATGCCGCCGCCCTGGGCGTGAAACTGGTCCTGGAGGGCAAGGTGCAGGCGTTGATGAAAGGCCACCTGCACACCGACGACCTGCTGCGGCAGGTGATGAAGCGTGAGGGCGGGCTGCGCATCGGACGCCGGCTGAGCCATATCTTCGTAATGGACGTGCCCGGCCTGGAACACCTGATGTTCGTCACCGATGCGGCGATCAACATCGCGCCGGATCTGGAAACCAAGGTCGACATCGTCCAGAACGCCATCGACCTTGCCCGCGCCCTGGGGATCGAGACCCCCAAGGTGGGCGTGCTGTCGGCAGTGGAAACGGTGACCACCAAGATCCCCTCGACACTGGATGCGGCGGTGCTGTCGAAAATGGCCGATCGCGGCCAGATCCGCGGCGGCATGGTGGACGGGCCGCTGGCCATGGACAATGCCATCGACATGGGGGCGGCGCGCACCAAGGGCATCAAGTCGATGGTCGCGGGCCGCGCCGAGATCCTGATCGCGCCGAACATGGAAAGCGGCAACATGCTGGCCAAGGAATTGACGTTCGTGGCCCACGCCGAGGCTGGCGGCATCGTTGTGGGCGCCCGCTGCCCGATCATCCTGACCTCGCGCTCGGATGACGACAAGGCGCGGCTGGCCTCCTGCGCCATCGCCGCGCTCTATGCAAAAAGGACTGCCCTGTGAGCCGTATTCTGACGCTGAATTCAGGTTCCTCCTCGATCAAGTTCGCGGTGTATGCGGTGGGCGATCCCCCTGTCGAGTTGGCCGAGGGAAAAGTGGATCGGCTCGGCTCGGACGCGGCCTCGCTGACGCTGGCTTGGCAGGGCACCCGGACGACGACCCCGATCGGCCAGGACGATCATCAGGGGGTGCTTCGGGCCATTCTGGAGGCCCTGCGCCCGGTCCTGTCCGGGGCCGAGGTGGCCGGTGTGGGCCATCGCATCGTGCATGGCGGCCCGCGGTTCGACGCCCCGGCCCTGCTGGATGACGACACGATGGCGTATCTGGAAGGGTTCGCGCCCTTTGCGCCGCTGCACCAGCCGTACAATCTGACGGCCGTGCGTGGCGCCCGGCTGGCGTTTCCCGGCGCGGTGCAACTGGGGTGTTTCGACACCGCCCTGCATCGCGGGCAGCCCTGGGTCAACGAGACCTTCGCCCTGCCCCGCCGTTTCTATGACGAAGGCGTGCGCCGCTACGGGTTTCACGGGATCAGCTACACCTATGTCGCCGGCGAACTGGCCCGTCTGGATCCCGTCGCGGCACGGGGCCGAACCGTTGTGGCGCATCTGGGCAATGGCGCCTCGATGTGCGCCCTGCGCGACGGGAAATCGGTGGATTCGACCATGGGGTTCTCGGCGCTGGAAGGGCTGGCCATGGGCACGCGCTGCGGTCAGCTTGATCCCGGTGTGGTGCTCTACCTGTTGCAACAGCGCGGCATGACGCCGGAAGCGGTGACCGACCTGTTGTACAAGCAAAGCGGGCTGAAGGGGCTGTCGGGTGTTTCCAACGACATGCGCGAACTGGAAGCCGCCGATACCGAGGCGTCGCGCGCCGCCATCGCCTATTTCGTCTCGCGCATCAGGCGCGAGCTGGGAGCCCTGGCTGCGGTTCTGGGCGGGCTGGATACGCTGGTGTTTACGGCCGGCATCGGTGAAAACTCGGCGCTGGTGCGGGCCCAGGCCTGTGCCGGGATGGACTGGCTGGGGATCACGCTGGATGCGGCGGCCAATGCGCAGTCGGCGCCCGTGATCTCGACCGGGCCGGTGACCGTGCGTGTCATCCCGACCGACGAGGAACTGGTCATTGCGCGGGCGGTGAATGCGCGGATTGATGGTTGACGGACGGGCCGCGGTTTTCTTGCCTCCGGCGGGAGTATTTGTGACAAGAAAAAGACCTGGAACCGGCCTGGCGGCGGTTGCGGTGCAGGGCGGCCTCGGCCAGTCTGCGGTCATGTTGGGATGTTTGGCGCGAAGCGTGCGGTGGTGTCATCTGGTCGGGGTGCTGGTTTTCCTGGCCTGCGGCGCTGCGCGCGCGGAAGAGGTGACGGTCTTTGCCGCCGCCAGCCTGAAGACCGCGCTGGATGAGGTGGCAACCGGGTGGGAGGCCACGACCGGGCATGACCTTAGGGCGGCCTATGCGGGCAGTTCGGGACTGGCCCGCCAGATCGCCCAAGGCGCCCCTGCCGAGGTGTTCCTTTCGGCCAACACCGCCTGGATGGACTGGCTGGAGGCCGAAGGGGCGATTGATCCGGTCAGCCGCCGCGCGTTGCTGGGCAACCGTCTGGTGCTGGTCGGGCCCACCGGGGCGGCACCGCTGGACCTGTCCGGCCTGACCCGGGACCTGGGCGAAGGGCGGCTGGCGATGGCGCTGGTCGACGCCGTGCCGGCCGGTATCTATGGGCGCGCGGCGCTGGAGAACCTGGGCCTGTGGGCAGAACTTCAGTCGCAGGTGGTGGAAGCCGACAACGTGCGCGCCGCATTGGCGCTGGTGGCGCTTGGGGCGGCGCAGATGGGGATTGTCTATGGCACCGATGCGCAGGCCGAACCGCGGGTTGCGGTGCGCGCCGAGTTCGATCCGCGCAGCCATCCCCCGATCCTTTATCCCGCGGCCCTGATGCCCGACGCCTCGGCGGCGGCAGCGGCCTTTCTGACCTATCTGTCGGGACCAGAGGCCAGCGCGGTGTTCGCGCGCCATGGCTTCACGGTGATGCCATGAGCGGAGCCGGGTTTTCCCCCGAGGTCTGGCAGGCCATCACGCTGTCGCTGAAGGTGTCGTTCTGGGCGGTGGCCGCCAGCCTGCCGTTTGGGATCTTTACCGCCTATGCGCTGGCGCGCTGGCGGTTTCCGGGCAAGGGGCTGGTCAACGGGCTGGTGCATCTGCCGCTGATCCTGCCGCCGGTGGTCACCGGTTATCTGCTGCTGCTGACCTTCGGGCCGCAGGGGCCTCTTGGCCGGGGGCTGGCGGTGCTGGGCCTCGAAGTGGCCTTTCGGTGGACCGGTGCGGCCCTGGCCGCTGCGATCATGGCCTTCCCGCTGATGGTGCGCGCCATCCGCCTGGCCATCGAGGCCGTCGACCCGAAACTGGAAGAGGCCGCAGGAACGCTGGGAGCGCCGCCGCTGTGGGTCTTTGCCACCGTGACCCTGCCGATGGCCGCACCGGGCATCCTGGCCGGGGCGGTTCTGGGCTATGCCAAGGCCATGGGCGAGTTTGGCGCCACCATCACCTTCGTCTCGTCGATCCCCGGCGAGACCCGCACCGTACCTTCGGCCATCTATGCCTTCCTGCAGGTGCCCGGCGCGCAACCGGCGGTCTTCTGGCTGGTGGCCCTGTCGGTAACGGTGGCCATGGCGGCCCTGCTGGTGTCGGAGCTGGTGGCGGCGCGCATCGCGGCACGGGTGGGTGGGCGATGAGTGTTGCCGTCTCCCTGACCCACACCCTGCCGGGCTTTGCGCTGGACGTACGCTTCGAGGCGCCTGACGGGGTCACCGCCCTGTTCGGGCGCTCGGGCTCGGGGAAAACCAGCGTGGTCAATGCAATGGCCGGGTTGCTGCGGCCCGACCGGGGGCGCATTTCGGTGGGTGGCGAGGTTCTTTGCGACACCGACACCGGCCTGTGGCTGCCGCCGCATCGTCGCCGCGTCGGCTATGTGTTTCAGGATGCGCGGCTGTTTCCGCATCTGAACGTGCGGGACAACCTGATCTACGGCCAGCGGTTTTCGCGACGCGGGCGGCGCTCGGGGCTCGATCATGTGGTCGGGCTGCTGGGGTTGGAGGCGCTGCTGGCCCGCCGTCCCGGTGCTCTTTCGGGGGGCGAGCGTCAGCGCGTGGCCATCGGCCGGGCGTTGCTGTCGGACCCGCGCCTGTTGTTGCTGGACGAACCTCTGGCCGCGCTGGACGAGGCCCGCAAGGCCGAGATCCTGCCGCATCTGGAACGGCTGCGCGACGACACCCGCATCCCCATCGTCTTCGTCAGCCATTCGGCCTCGGAAGTGGCGCGGCTGGCGACCACCGTGGTGGCCATGGACGCGGGCCGGGTGGAGCGTGTGGGCCCGGCCACCGAGGTGCTGTCGGATCTCTCGGCGGTGCGCACCATCGGTGTGCGCGAGGCCGGCTCGGTCCTGACCGGGCAGGTGGCGGCGCATCATGCAGACGGGTTGAGCGAGGTACGCGTCTCGGCCGGATCGCTGTTCCTGCCACGGTTTCAGGCCGCCGTGGGGGCGCAAGTGCGCGTGCGGATCGAGGCACAGGACGTGATCCTTTCCCGTGGGCGGCCCGAGGGGTTGTCGGCGTTGAACATTCTTCCCGGCGAGGTCATCGAGATGCGCGGCGGCGCCGGGCCGGGGGTCATGGTACAACTGCGCATCGGTGCCGACCGACTGCTGGCACGGGTCACGCGGCGGTCGGCCGAGGCG
Source organism: Meridianimarinicoccus sp. MJW13 (assembly GCF_014901205.1). GTDB lineage: Bacteria > Pseudomonadota > Alphaproteobacteria > Rhodobacterales > Rhodobacteraceae > Meridianimarinicoccus. The sequence continues at coordinate 333,125 of NZ_JACNMU010000004.1, read as the reverse complement.
CTGAGGCTGGCGCCGGGGGTGCCCTGTCACGCGGTGGCGAAATCGGTCTCGGTGGCGCGGCTGGACGTGGGTGTTGTGGACCCGGCCAATCCGGGCAAGGATCAGGACACGCCCGGTACGGCGGGCGAGGATCAAGATGCGCCCGGCACGGCGGGCGAGGATCAAGATGCGCCCGGCACGGCGGGCGAGGATCAAGATGCGCCCGGCACGGCGGGCGAGGATCAAGATGCGCCCGGCACGGCGGGCGACAACGGGGAGCAAACGCGATGAAGAGCCTTCTGTCGGGAATGGTGATGGCGGTCTTGGCAGGCGCGGCGGGCGCCGAGACGCTGGAAGGCCGGGCGCAGATGCCCTCGGGCGTGAAGGCGCCGGGCGGGGCCAGTTTCGAGGCGGTGCTGGAAGACATCTCGCTGGCCGATGCGCCGGCGGTCGAACTGGGCCGCAGCGCCTTTGCGCCGCCGCAATCCTATGGCTGGCCCTTTGCCATCGACTATGACGCCGCCGGTCTGGATCCGCGCCACCGCTACGCGGTGCGCGGCCGGGTCACAGGGGCGGCGGGGCAGCTTCTGTATGTCACCGACACGGTGGTGCCGGTACTGGACGACGGCACCGACGCCCCGGTCCTGCAACTGGTGGCCGTGGCCGGCGCTGATCAGCCGGTCATCGGGGCACATGGGCTGCGCCTGCCCGCGACCTTCACCGGCATCCTGCCCTGCGCCGATTGCGACGGCATCGCCCATCATCTGGATCTGTGGCCCGACCAGACCTATCACATGCGCCGGGTGTGGCAGGGCAAGGCGCCCCTGTTGACCCGCGACGAGGTCGGGCAATGGTATGTGGATGCGGCGCGCGGTGCACTGGTGTTGCATGGCGCTGCCGAAATGCCGCTGCAATGGGAGATCCAGGGACCGGATCGCCTGCGCGCGCTGGACATGCAGGGCAAGGTGATCGACAGCGACCTGCCCTATGAGTTGGAAAGCACCGGCAGCCTGACGGAAACCGATTTGCAACTGCCCCTGCAGGGGCTGGTCACCACTTTGGCCGATGCCGCGCAATTCGAGGTCTGCCTGACCGGCAAGACCTATCCGGTCGAGATGTCCGGCGACTACCCGGCGCTGGAACGCGCCTATGCCGAAGCCCGCCCGGCCCCCGGCGCGCCACTGATGGCCACGGTCATGGGACGGCTGGAACTGCGCCCGGCGATGGAAGGCCCCGACCGGCGCAGCCTGATCGTGGACCGTTTCGTCAGCGTCTGGCCCGAGGGCAGCTGCGACCGGCACCGGGCTCCGGCGGCGCTTGAGAACACCTATTGGCGGATCGCGCGGCTGAACGGCGAAGCCGTCGCGGCACAGCCGGGCGGGCGCGAGCCGCATCTGTTGCTGCGCGGCGGCGCGGACAGCGCCTATCAGGCAACGGTGGGCTGCAACGGAATGGGCGGCAGCTATGCCCGTGACGGCGAGAACGGCCTGCGTTTCGAACGGGGCCTGTCGACCCTGATGGCCTGTCCCCCGCCGCTGGACGGCTGGGAACAGGCGTTCGCCCAGGTTCTGACCGCCACCCGCCATTGGGAAATCGCGGGTCAAAGCCTGATGCTGCTGGACGAAGACGGCGAAGCGCTGGCGGTGCTCGAAGCCGTCTACCTACCCTGAGCCGGCGGCCCCGACCCAGCGTGCCGCCCCGTCGCAAGATTGCGGTGGCACATCGCGGCATTTTCCGGCACCCCTGAGGGGTGCCCGCAGACCGAGGAAGACCCATGAGCGACACCCGCGCCAAACGCCGTTTCCGTTCGCAAGAGTGGTTTGACAATCCCAACAATCCCGGCATGACCGCGCTTTATATCGAGCGCTATCTGAACCAGGAATACACACGCGGCGAATTGCAAGGCGACCGCCCGGTGGTGGGCATTGCCCAGACCGGCAGCGACCTGGCCCCCTGCAACAAGATCCACGTCTTCCTGATGGATCGCATCAAGGCGGGCATCCGCGACGCGGGCGGCATCCCGATGGAATTTCCGGTGCACCCGATCCAGGAAACCGGCAAGCGGCCCACCGCCGCGCTGGATCGCAACCTGGCCTATCTGTCGCTGGTCGAGGTGCTGCACGGCTATCCCATCGACGGGGTGGTCCTGACCACCGGCTGCGACAAGACCACACCGGCGATGCTGATGGGTGCGGCCACCGTGGATATCCCCGCCATCGCGCTGAACGGCGGGCCGATGCTGGACGGCTGGTGGGACGGCAAGCTGGCCGGGTCCGGCACCATCGTCTGGGAAAGCCGCCGCCTGCTGGCCGAAGGCGCCATCGACTACGAGGAATTCATGAGCCGCGTCTGCGCCTCGGCGCCCTCGCTGGGCCATTGCAACACCATGGGCACCGCCAGCACCATGAACGCCATGGCCGAAGCCCTGGGCATGACTTTGCCCGGCAACGCGGCCATTCCCGCCCCCTTCCGCGAACGCATGGCCATGGCCTATGAAACCGGACGGCGGGCGGTGGAAATGGTGCTGGAGGATCTCAAACCCTCCGACATCCTGACCCGTGAAAGCTTTGAAAACGCCATTCTGGTCAATGCCGCCATCGGCGGTTCCACCAACGCGCCGCCGCATCTTCAGGCCATCGCGCGCCATGCCGGGGTGGAGCTGACCGTGAAGGACTGGGAAACCGTCGGCTTCGACATTCCGCTGCTGGTCAACATGCAGCCCGCCGGCGCCTATCTGGGCGAACGGTTTTACCGCGCTGGCGGGGTGCCGGCGGTGATGGGCGAACTGCTGGCGGCAGGCCGTCTGCACGCAGACGCGCACTCGGCCACCGGCACCACCATGGCCGCGGCCCTGGGCAATGCGCGCAGCACCGACACCGAGGTGATCCGCCCCTACGACACTCCGCTGCGCGGAAACGCGGGCTTCCTTGTCTTGTCGGGCAACCTGTTCGACAGCGCCCTGATGAAGACCAGCGTGATTTCAAAGGACTTCCGCGCGCGCTTCCTGTCCGAACCGGGGCAGGAAAACATCTTCGAGGCCCGCGCCGTGGTCTTCGAAGGCCCCGAGGATTACCACGAACGGATCAACGACCCGGCGCTGGAGATCGACGACCGCACCATCCTGTTCATCCGTGGCGTCGGCTGCGTCGGCTATCCCGGCTCGGCCGAGGTGGTCAACATGCTGCCCCCCGACGCGCTGGTGCGAGCCGGCGTCAACCACCTGCCGACCGTGGGCGACGGCCGGCAATCGGGCACCTCTGAAAGCCCTTCGATCCTGAACGCCAGCCCCGAAAGCGTGGTCGGCGGCGGCCTTGCGCTGCTGCAAACCGGCGACCGGGTGCGGCTGGACCTCAACACCTCCAGCTTGAACGCGCTGGTGTCCGAGGAGGACTGGGCCGCCCGCCGCGCCGCCTGGACGCCGCCCCAACTGCATCACCAGACCCCGTGGCAAGAAATCTACCGTACCCATGTGGGCCAACTGGCCGAGGGCGGCTGCCTGGAACTGGCCACCGCCTATCACAAGGTCGCCCGCGACCTTCCACGCGACAATCACTAGACCAGCCAAGACTTCGGAGACACAGATGACCGGATCCATCCTCATCACCGGCGCGGGCCGGGGCATCGGCAAGGCCTGCGCCACCGCCTTTCTGAACGCAGGCTGGAAGGTGGGCCTCGTGGGCCGCACCGCCGCAGCCCTGGAAGGCGTGGCCGCAGGCCATGACACAGCCCTTGTCCTGCCCTGCGATGTCTCCGACGAAGAGGCCGTTGCGGCTAATTTCGCCCGCGCCCATCAGCACCGGGGCCATCTCGACGCGCTGTTCAACAATGCCGGGGTCTCGATCATCGGCACCAGCTTCGAAGATCTCTCGGTCGCCGACTTCCGCCGCCTGATCGACATCAACCTCACCGGCAGCTTCATCTGTGCCCATGCGGCCTTCCGCCTGATGAAGGACCAGACCCCGCAAGGGGGCCGGATCATCAACAACGGCTCGATCTCGGCGCATGTGCCGCGCTGGGGCTCGGCGCCCTATACCTGCTCGAAACACGCCATCACCGGGCTGACCCGGTCGATCTCGCTCGATGGCCGCCCCTACAACATCGCCTGCGGCCAGATCGACATCGGCAACGCCCGCACCGAGATGATCGCCCCCAAGGCCGGGGCCCTGAAACAGGCTGACGGGCGCACCATGGCCGAACCGCTGATGGATGTGGACAACGTCGCCCGCTCGGTGCTGCACATGGCCAGCCTGCCGCTGGACGCCAACATTCAGTTCATGACCGTCATGGCCACCGCGATGCCCTATATCGGCCGCGGCTGACCCCGGCGCCCGGCTGCGTTCGTGCGTCGACGCGCCCTTCTTCTTGGCAAAAATACTCCCGCCTGAGGCAAGAAATCCCGCCCGCAGGGCGGCTACAGGATCTTGCCGATCCGCGCCAGCGCCTCGGTGATCTGCTCCAGGCTCGCGGCATAGGAAAACCGCACGAACCCCTCTCCGAACTTGCCGAAACTGGTGCCCGACACCGTCGCCACCCCGGCCTCGGTCAGGAACCGGTCCTGCGCTTCGCGCGCCGTCAGACCGGTGCCCTCGATGTTGGGGAAGGCATAGAAGGCGCCGCCCGCATCGGCGCAGCGCACGCCGGGCAGCGCGTTCAGCCCGGCCACGATCACCTGCCGCCGTTCGTCGAATTTCGCCACCATGTCGCGCACCGCATCCTGCGGTCCGGTCAGCGCCGCAAGCCCCGCGTATTGCGCCGCGGCATTGACGCAGGAATGGTCGTTGATGCACAGCCGTGTCACCGCATCGACCATCGCCTTCGGCCAGACCGCGAAGCCCAGCCGCCAGCCGGTCATCGCATAGGTCTTGGACCAGCCGTCCAGCAGGATCAGCCGGTCGCGGATCTCGGGATAGCTCAGCAGGCTCACATGCGACCGGCCGCCGTACAGCATCTGGGAATAGATCTCGTCCGACATCAGCACCACGTCCGGCCAGTCCGCCAGCCCCGCCACCAACTTGTCGATCTCGACCTTGGGCGTGACCCCGCCGGTGGGGTTGGCGGGCGAGTTGATGATGATCAGCCGGGTCGCCGGGGTGATCTGCGCCAGCACATCTTCAGCGGAAAACGCGAAACCCTGCGACTCCTCCAGCGCGATCGGCACCGGCGTCGCGCCGGAATAGCGGATGACGCTTTCATAGATCGGAAAGCCCGGGTTGGGATACATGATCTCGACACCGGGCTCGCCCAGCAGCATCACCGCGAAGAACATGGTGGGTTTGCCGCCGGGCACCACCACCACGCAATCGGGGTCGACCTCGGCCCCATGTCGACGGTGCAGATCGGCGGCCACCGCCTCGCGCAGCACCGGCAGGCCGTTGGCCGGCGTATAGCCATGATGACCGTCGCGCAGCGCCTTGATGCCGGCCTCGACGATATGCTCGGGCGTGCGGAAATCCGGCTGGCCGATGCCGAGGTTGATGATGTCGCGCCCCTCGGCGGCCAGCTTGTTGGCCCGCGCCAGAACCTCGAAGGCCGACTCGGTGCCCAGCCGCGCCGCACTTTGTGCCAGTTTGATCATCATGCTCCCCTGTTTCCTGCCTTGCGTTTGCGCCACCAATGCCCCCTTCTGGATCAAAGGAAAAGGGGGAGATTGACCATGGCCACCATCGGCTTTCTGGGCACCGGGGAGATTGCCGCCTGCATGGTGCGCGCGCTGGCCGGCCAGGGCCATCGCCTCCGGGTCAGCGATCGCAACGCCGATGTTGCGGCGGAACTGGCCGCCCTGCCCGAAGTCTCGGTGCATCCCAATGACGAGGTCGTCGCCCAAAGCGAGGTGGTGATCCTGTGCCTGATGGCCAGGGTGGCGCGGCAGGTGCTGGCGGAGCTGCCGTGGCGCGCGGACCAGTCGGTGATCTCGGTCATGGTGGATGTGCCGCTGGCCGATCTGCACCGGCTGTGTGCGCCGGTCCCCGACATCGCCCTGACCATCCCGATGCCCTTCATCGAACAGGGCGGCTGTCCGTTGCCGGTGTATCCCGAAAGCGCGGCACTGCGTCAGATCTTCGGCCCGCGCAACCTGATCCTGCCGGTGGACAGCGAAACAGCGCTGAACGCCCATTTCGCCGCCAGCGCGCTCAGCGCCCCGCTGCTGGAACTCCTCGCCCTCGGGTCGGCCTGGCTGGCCGAGGAAACCGGCGATCCTGCCGGGGCCGAAGCCTATGTGGCCGCCCTGTTCAAGGGCTACATGTCGCCCGACGGATCGGGTCATCATTTCCTGGGCCTGCTGGAAAGCCTGGCCACCGAGGGCGGGTTGAACGCCACCCTGCGGGCGCGGATGGCGCAGGCCGGGGTGCCCGAAACCCTGATCGACGCCATGGACGGGCTGCGGCCCCGGCTGGGGTTGGCCACCCGCTAGGCGGGGCCTAGGGCAGCATCATGCCGCGCAGGGCGAAGAAGAACAGCCCGGCCAGGAAGGCCGCCACCGGCACGGTGATGATCCAGGCCGACACGATCTTCAGCAGCGACGAGCGTTTGACCAGTTGCCGCTTCAGCGCCTGACGCAACTCCTTGCGCTGCGCCTTGGTGATGACGGCCTCGGCACCCATCTGCTTCAACCGGTCCAGCATGTCGGATTTGGCTTCCGGCGGCAAATTCTCGAAGTCGCGCAGAACCCGCTCGACCTCTTCGAAATTCTGGTCGCCGCGGTGCTGGGCCAAGACGTTTTCGACCACGCTGTGCATCCGCTTTTCCAGGAATTCGCGCAGGAACCCGACGCCGAACACCGCCCCCAGGGCCACATGGGTCGACGAGATCGGCATCCCCAGCTGGCTGGCGATGATGACGGTGATGGCGGCTGACAGGGCGATGCAGAAAGCGCGCGAGCGGTCCAACTCGGTGATTTCGGACCCCACCGTGCGGATCAGCTTGGGGCCGAACAGGGCCAGCCCGACCGAGATCCCCAGCGCGCCGATGCCCATGACCCACAGCGGAATGGAGACGCTGCCGCCGCCCTCGACATCGCCCTCGGTCAGAACATCCACGATCCCGGCCAGCGGACCCACCGCGTTGGCCACGTCATTGGCGCCATGGGCAAAGCTCAGCAGCGCCGCGGCGAAGATCAGCGGCAGCGTGAACAGCCGGTTCACGCCAGCACGGTCGCTGGTCAGATGCGGCGCCGCGCGCCGGATGATCGGCGTCACGATCACCCACGTCAGCAGTGCCGCCACCAGCCCCAGCATGACCGCCACCGGGAAAGAAATCGACACGATCCTGGAGATGCCCTTCAGGCACAGGTAGGTGGTGAAGGCCCAGGCCATGATGGCGATCATCACCGGCACCACGGATTTCGCCGCCTCCAGGGGATCCTTCTTGTAGAACACCAGTCGCTTGAGGGAGTAGAGCGTCAGCGCCGCGACGATGCCGCCGGTTACCGGCGAGATCACCCAGCTCAGCGCGATCTTGCCCATGGAATCCCAGTTGACGATGTCCCAGCCCGCCGCGGCAATCCCCGCGCCCATGACGCCGCCGACGATGGAATGCGTGGTCGAGACCGGGGCACCCAGCCAGGTGGCGAGGTTCAGCCAGATCGCCGCGCCCAGAAGCGCCCCCATCATCACCCAGACAAACGTGATGGAATCTGGGATGTCTTCGGGGTCGATGATGCCCTTCTTGACCGTCTTGACCACGTCGCCGCCGGCGATGATGGCGCCTGCGGCCTCGAACACCGCCGCAATGACGATGGCGCCGGTCAGGGTCAGGGCGAAGGAGCCGACCGCCGGACCGACGTTGTTGGCCACGTCGTTGGCGCCGATGTTCAGCGCCATATAGGCCCCGATCACCGCCGCGGCGACCAGCAGGTAGGATTGCTCCACATGGGCGAACTTGGTGCCGGCATAGATCATCACGGCCACGATGAAGAGGATCGCCGTGCCCAGTCGCCCCACTTCGGACCGGCTCAGATCCGCCGCGCTTTCTATCTTTAGATAGTCTCTGACCTTCACTGCCCACACCCCCGTCAGCGCCATCGCTCCGGCAGACCCTGGCAGGGCATCTGGACCGGAATCGACTCAATGCGGCGCGACCTTACGCAGACCGCTCACAAAATGGATTTGAGATGTGTCATGGCGGGCCGCGCGCGATGCCGGTTGTATCAATTATACGACACATTTGTGTCGCATTCCGGAAGTTAAGAGAGTCTTCAGAACAAGTCCCGCGGGTGCGGCTACATCTCCAGCCGCCAGAACCGGAACCGCGACTGACCGGTCACCTCGCGCACCAGTCCCAGATCCTCGAACCGCAGCATGTTGCGCTGCACCGCGGCGCGCGACGCGCCGGTTTCGCTTTCCAGCATTGGCGCCGAGACCAGCGGCCAGGCCATCAGCGCGTTGACCAGCTGTTTCGGGGTGCGGCCCGACATGCCGGCGGTGCGTTCGACAGCCAGCGCCTGCCAGCGGCTCAGCCGGTCGGCCTCCATCAACCCGCGCAGGGCGGCCTGTTCGATGCCGCGCAACCAGGCCGCCAGACGGTCGCGGGCATCGCCAACCCCGGTCAGGGCGCTGCCGCTGCCCATGGCCAGCGGCACGAATCCCAGCCCCCCCGCGCGCAGCACCTGCCCGCCCAGCCGCGCCGCCATCACCGCGCCTTCCAGTTGCGCATTTTCCCCTGACAGCCCGCGCCGCCGCCAGCCGTGCCAGGCCAGGGCCGCACGGATCAGGGGATGCAGGCCCTTGCCGCTGTCGACCTCGGTGCGCCAATCCTGCGCCAGTGCGTCGAATTCAGACCCCATGGGCCGCACGCTCAGATCGATGTCCAGACTGTCATCGCGCCGGGCGCGGCCCAGAAACCCGGGCAGATCCTCAAGATCGGCCTGCAGGTCGCCACCGCGATCCAGCCGCCGCACGGCCCAGGCGGCGCGGGCCAGAACCGAGGCATCCTCGCCCACCGCGGCCAGCCGCAGCACCAGATAAAGCGCCAGCCGGTCCACCGTCACCCGGTCTCCCAGATGCCAGCACAGTTCGGCCACTTCCGAACAGATCAGCCGTTGCCGCAACCCGCCGGGGCCGATCCGCACCCGTTCGTCCAGCGCGCCCAGGGCCAGGGCCGCCCGAGCCAGGGGGTCCGACAGATCCGCCTGCGCCTGCGCCCAGGATCCGGCGCGCAAGTCGGGGCCGGTCTGTCGCGGCGCGGCCCAGGGCATGTCGGCGGGATCTTCGTCCAGTGGCGTCGGCATGAACCACAGGTCTTCCTCCTCCGGTCCGCCCTCGTCATAGGGGCTGGTGGGGGTCAGATCGTCCGGGATCGGCGCGTCAGGATCGGGGGGCAAGGCCATGCCCCCACCTTACGACGCGGGCAGCGGAGTTCAACGCTTGCCGCGCATCGTCCCGCCCATGCGCCGGAACCAGCCCAGCGGCCACAGCAACGCCAGCGCGCCGCCCAGCCCCAGAAGCGTCGGCGGCAGCGGCACCGGCGCGGTGATGCCCAGCCGTTGCTGCGCCACCGCTGTGCCCAGGACGGTCCGCACCACCGCGGTTCCCCCCGACAGCCCGTTGTAGCGGTTCAGCGCGAAACCGGTCACGCCCTGCGTCACCGGCAGGTTGGGCAGACCGGTCGCCGTGCCGAAATCATCATAGCGCGCGCCGGTATAAGAGATCGTGGCGCCGATGCCCGCCAGCAAGGCGTTATAGCCGGTCAGCACTGTCGCATTGGAAGCCTCGGCCACCACGATCACATTGCCGGTGTCGAACAGGAAATCCCGGATCGCCTCCTGCTCGGGCAACGCATAGACCAGCGCCCCGTTGTAAAAGGCGGTCAGGATCAGCAGATCGACGCCCGACAGCAGGGCCGAGGTCACCGGTCCCGCCACCACCGTCGCGGTCTGGCCCGGCTGGGCGTTGATGTGGTCCTGCAAGCGGCCCAGTTGCGCCCGCTCGCGGGCGATCACCACCGTGTTGCCGCGCCCGAGCAGGTTGTCGAACATCGGCTGGTTGGCCTCGACCCCGGCATTCACATCGCCCATGACGGTCAGGGTTCCGGCCCGGGCGGCCTGACCGCCCACCGTCAGGGCCAGCAGCCCCGCCGCCAGGGATGAAAGGATCCGGCCCCCGGCCGGGCGAAGAAACTGTGGCACGATTTACGCTCCCATCTGCGGTTCGGTCGGGAACCTCGATAGGACAGGCGGTCTTGCAACAGGGTTAATCCTCGGCCCCAAAGCCTGCAAAAAAAACCGCGGGGGGTCGCCCCCCGCGGTCGGAAAGGTCCGTCGATCAGACCAGCACGCTCACCGAGTCGCCGCCATTGTAGAGCGTCAGGGCATAGCCGCTGCCCGCCGCGCTGACGTCGATCCAGTCTTCGATGTCCAGCGCCAGAAGCTCGGCGTCGGAGGTCGCGAAAACCTTGGTCGGGCCATAGAAGTTGAACTGCAACCGGTCGGCCTGGCTGAAGTCCAGATCGGTGATCACATGGGAATCGCCGTCCTGCATCCGCCGGGCGTCGAAGATGAAGGTATCGGCGCCCGCGTTGCCGGTCGCGGTGTCCTGTCCGAACCGCAGGCGCACGGTGTCATCGCCTGCCCCGCCCTGCAGGGTGTCGTCCTGCCGCCAACCCGCCAGGTTCAGCGGCGCGGTATTGGCAATGGTCAGCCGCGCCACCAGCGGATCATGGTCCGAAGCCCGTGACGCGGTTTCGGCGAACTCCGAATTCACATGCACCGCATCGAACTCGGCCCCGCCCTGCAGCCCGCCACTGACCAGAATGTGGTCCAGCGACTGGCTGTTGCCCTGGAAGCCATAGCTGTAGCGTTCGACCTCGGGCAGGGTTTCGGTCAGGTTGTACAGCACCTGTTCGGGCACAGTGATCGGATCCTTGGTGGGATCGCCCGCATCCAGCGTCTGGCTGCCTTCGATGATCCTCAGCGGCGACACGAACTCGAACTCGTTCATGTCGCCCAGAACCACCACATGGGCCCCCGGATCGCCCGCCAGCACGGTATCGACGAAGTCATTGACCTCTTGCGCCTGCGCCCGGCGTTCATCCAGCGAGCCGTTGACGGTGATGTCCTCCTGCCGCGCCCCGAAGTCCTGCGAGGTGCCCATGATCGGGGCCGAGCCGCCCTTGGACGACAGGTGGTTGTTCACCACGGTCACGGTTTCGCCGTTGAAGGTGAAATCCGCCGCCAGCGGCAGGCGCGCGCCGTCAAAGGTCTGCCCCGGCGCCTGACTGCCCACGGCCTGCACCGAACCCGCCACCAGATCAACCCGCGCGTCGTTGTACAGGAACGCGGTGCGGATGTTGCCACCGGGGAAGCCCCCAGACTGATCCTCGCCGATAAACGTGTTGTCGATGAAGCTGTAGGTCGGCCCGCCCGCCGCGGTGATCGCATCCACCAGCATCTGCAAGGTCACATCAGCCGAGGTCACCCCGGTGCCGGTGCCACCCAGCGTGCCGTTGTTGTCCTGCACCTCTTGCAGGCCGATGATGTCGGGTGCGGCCATGTTGGCGACGATCTGCGCCGCGATGGCGTCGAAGCGCCCGTCGGCCACATCGGCGTCGCTATCGGTGTCCTCGGGATCGAGGTTCAGCACGTTGTAGCTGGCCACCGTCAACTGGGTTTCCGATCCGGTCAGCGTCGTGGTCTCGGCGGTCAGCCCCGAGGCGGTGATCTGCGGGGTGAAATCGGCGGTCGGGTAGATCTCGAAATTGCCGAAACCATAGCCCATGACCCCGGTCACATCGCCCAGCAGCGCGCCGGTGTCGACCTGCGGGAAGGCGAAGTTGAGGATGCCGCTGTCGGCGTTGATCTGGATCTTCTCGGGGTTGAAGTCATCGGCGGCGATGTTCAGCGTGTCGCGGACGCTCAGCCCGGTGGCGCCAGCCCCCTGATCGACCACGGCGAAGATCTCTCCGAAGCGGTTGGTGCCGCTGACCGCCAGCAGATCCTGCGCGGTGACCAGCATCCCTTCAAGGCTTTCGAAGAAGTCGATGCCGTCCAGATCGGGATCGAAGCTGGTGAAGGCATCGTCGTCGATGCTGCCGGTGACCGGCACCCGTCCGCCTTGCCCGATCACCGTGGCCGCGGGCAGCCCGTTGCCGCTGCTTTGCAGGGTGATCGACGGGCTGGACAGTTGCGTCGTGGACAGGTTGCCCGAACTGCTGCCGCCCGGCGTGAATTCCGACACCGTGCCCGAGACGTTCAACTCATCGCCGACCGAGACCCCCGGCGCGCTGCCGGTAAAGACGAACAGCGCGTCCGAGGTGGCCACATCGCCATCGCCCGCCGCGTCCTGCAGGTAGAAGCCGTTGGTGTCCACCGCCGTCACGATGCCCGAGGTCATCACCGCAGTTCCCAGGATGGGAGACGTATGGGCCTTGCCCTGGATGTCATAGATCGCGGTCAGGGTCGGGCCGGTGCCGCCGCCGCCGGTAAAGCTGGGGTTGACCGCGCCGAAGCTGTTGACGGCCGAGGTCGGATCGCTGTCAAAGTCGGACCCGGACAGAACCGTGCCATCCAGCGCGATCACATTGCCGCCATCAGGGTCGTTCAGCGCGTACCAGTCATCGGTGGTGCCATCGCGGAAGATCAGCTTGGGCTCATCGCCGGTATAGGTAAAATCCGCCCCGCCCAGGGCCGCACCCTGCACGAAGGCTTCGTCGGCGGTGCTGTCGGGCATACCGATGGCGTCCAGCACATTGCCAAAGATCGACGCATTGGCCCCGGTATAGCTGTCCCCGACATTGGCCGTGGCGGTGGCGTCGGTCAGCACCAGCGTGAAGCTGGGGTTTTCCAGATCGGGAATGCTGACGGTCAGCAGCCCGTTGCCGTCGAAGGTGCCGGAAATGGCGGCCTTGCGGTCGACCGATTGCGGCAGGCCGAAATCGGCTTCGATCGAATACAGGAACCCCGAGAAACTGGTGCCCGCCACCCCCTTGATTTCGACCGACACGGTGGCCGGGTCGCTGCCGAAAGGATTGGGCTCGATCTCGTTGATGATGGCGATACCGCCGGTGCCCTGCGTCGGGTTGGGCGCGCCGAAGGTGGTGCCGACCAGCGGGCTGACGTCGAACAGGCTGGGATCGACCGAGTTGCCGTCAATGTCGATAACTTCGCCGAAATCCGGGTCGTTGACCGCGAACCACGCGCGCGAGACGCCATCGCGGAAGATCAGCTTCGGCTCATCGCCGGTATAGGCGAAATCCGCCCCGCCCAGGGCCGCACCCTGCACGAAGGCTTCGTCGGCGGTGCTGTCGGGCATACCGATGGCGTCCAGCACATTGCCAAAGATCGACGCATTGGCCCCGGTATAGCTGTCCCCGACATTGGCCATTGCGGTGGCGTCGCTCAGCACCAGCGTGAAGCTGGGGTTTTCCAGATCGGGGATGCTGACGCTCAACAGGCCGTTCACATCGAAGGTGCCGGAAATGGCGGCCTTGCGGTCGACCGATTGCGGCAGGCCGAAATCGGCTTCGATCGAATACAGGAAGCCGGAAAAACTGCTGCCCGGTGTGCCCAGGATCTCGACCATCACATTGGCCGGATCGGAGCCAAAGGGGTTGGGCTCAATTTCGTTGATCAGAACGGTGGACATCGTGAATCTCCTCAAGGGCAATGAAGCTGCCGGTGACATTCAATTAGTGCTGTGCCGCCATTATGAACGCAATTTTAATCTTCTGTGAAGAACATGCGTGATATTTTCCACGCAGGAAACCCGTACGGCAAAACCGCGATCAGCGGCGATAGGTGCCCACGGGCAATCCCTTGACCGGAACATCCACCGCGAACAGCCCGCCGGCCTCGGGGGTCTTGTCCAGATCGTCCGGGTTCATCCCGGATCGGGCGGTGGTGATGAACAGCCGCTGCATCTTCATGCCCCCAAGGGCGCAGCAGGTCACATTCGGCACCGGCAGCCGCACGGTCAGGTCACGGCGTCCGTCGGGCAGCCAGCGTTGCACCACACCGCCGCCGAAACAGGCGGTCCACAGGGCCCCTTCCGCATCCACGCAGGCGCCATCGGGCGCGCCCTCATCCGGCTCCAGCGTCGCGAAGATCCGGGCATCGCGTGGCATTCCGGTCACCGTGTCATAGTCATAGGCCAGAATGTCGGGGCCGCGGCTGTCGGCGAAATACATCCGCGTGCCATCGGGCGAAAAGGCGGTGGCACTGGCGCAGCCGACCTCGGTCAGGATCGGGCGCACCCGGCCCCGGCTGATCGACCAGACCGGGGTGACGGGCTCCAGTCCCGCTGTATGGATGCCGCCGATGATGAAACGGCCCTGCCGATCCAGCGCGCCATTGTTCATCCGGGTGTCGGGATTGCCGGACATGTAAGTTTCGATCACCCGGCGCACGCCGGTGCGCGGATCCAGCCAGCACAGCGCATCGGCAAAACCGGCCAGCATGTTGCCATCGGGGGTGAAGGCGAAATCGCACAAGGGGGCGTCCAGCGCCACCTGCCGCACCGACTCGCCGGTTTCGGTGGCCGACCACAGGATGTTGCCGTCGATATCGGTCCAATACACGCGGCGGGTCTGGCGATGCCATTGCACGCCCTCGCCCAGACCGGCCTTGCAGTCCACCAGAAGGCGCGCTTGCAGCGGCGCGCTCACGCCGGCCGTCCCCCGGAATGCGGTGATCCCAGGGCAGACGCCCGCGAAGTCATGATCTGCTGTCTGGCCAATCCGTTGTTCCGCGCTGTTTCCTGTGAATCAAGAATAGCCTCCTGACCCCGCGGGAACAAATACCCAGCACCAAGGCGCTGTCAACCTAGCCCCGATCCCGCCCCCTGGCCGAGAATCTTGGCAGAAGCGCCGAAAAATCAAGGCCTTGACCGCTTTCATGTGTGACAAATGCATCATAAAGCTCGGTCGCGCGCTGTCCCATGGGGGTGTCGGCGTCCACGGCCTCGGCGGCCTGTTGGCTGAGTCTGAGATCCTTCAGCATCAATTCGGCGGCGAATCCGGGCTTGTAGTCGTTGTCCGCAGGCGACTGCGGTCCCACCCCCGGCGCCGGGCAATAGGCGTTCATCGACCAGCTGTAGCCCGACGAAGTCGACACCACGTCGAACATCTTGCCCCGGTCCAGACCCAGCTTGTCGGCCAGCGCGAAGGCTTCGCAGGTCACCGCCATGGTGGCGCCCAGGATCATGTTGTTGCAGATCTTGGCCGCCTGTCCGGCGCCCGAGGCGCCGCAATGCACGGCCTTCTGGCCCATGATGTCGAACAGCGGCTCGGCGATGGCGAAGGCGGCGTCGCTGCCGCCGACCATGAAGGTCAGGGTGCCGCCCGCAGCACCGCCGATGCCACCCGACACCGGCGCATCCAGCGCCAGCACGCCGCGCGCCTCGGCCTGGTCCGCCACCGCGCGGGCGCTGTCCACGTCCACGGTCGAGCAATCCAGCAGCACCGAGCCCGCCGCCATGCCCGGCAGAACCTCCTCGGCCACCGCGCGCAGGATGGCGCCGTTGGGCAGCATGGTGATGACCACCTCTTGCCCCTCGGCGGCGGCAGCCGCGGTTTCGGCCCGCGCCACGCCGTCCGGCATCTTGGCCACAAGGTCAAAGCCGGTCACCGCGTGGCCCGCTTTCATCAGATTGGCCGCCATCGGCGCGCCCATGTTTCCAAGGCCAATGAACCCGATTTTCATGCGATGTCTTCCTTTTCGAATGTCAGGGCATCCTTGCCCAGCGGCATCAGCATCCGCACCACCTCCAACCCGCCCACGGCGTCGATCCCGTCATGACGCCAGCGCGGGGTGCGATCCTTGTCGATGATCGCCGCGCGGATGCCTTCGATGAAATCGCCGTGCTCCATCGCGCGATGGGTAAAGCGGTATTCCAGATCCAGCGCCCGGCGGATATCGCCCACACCGCGCAGACGATGCACCATTTCCACCGCACAGGCCACCGCCAGCGGCGAGTTGCGCGCGACCGCCCGCAGGGCCGTTGCCGCCCAGTCGCCGCCGTCGGCCACCAGCGACCGCTTGATGTCGCCGATTGTCTCGCCGCCGAAATGGGCGTTGATCTGATCCATCTGCGCGGCCAGCGCGCCTTCAGGGGCCTGCGCCACGAAACCGTCCAGCACGGTGACGTCGCCCTCTGCCAACAGGGCCGCCGTCAGATCGGGCCAGCGGTCCTGCGGCACGAAGACATCGGCAAAACCGGCAAGGATCGCATCCGCCGGTCCCATCCGCGAGGCCGTGGTGCCCAGGTATTCGCCCAACCGCCCCGGCGCATTGGCCAGGATCATCGAGCCGCCCACATCCGGCACCAGCCCGATGCCGACCTCGGGCATGGCGACCTGGCTGGTTTCGCCCACCACCCGGTGCGAGGCATGGCAGCCGACCCCGACCCCGCCGCCCATGGTAAAGCCCTGCATCAGGCTGACCACCGGCTTGGGGTATTCGTACATCTTGGCGTTCATGCGGTATTCGTCGCGCCAGAACCGGCGGCCAAAGGCGAAATCCCCGGCCCGCCCGGTGTCGTACATTTCCTGAATGTCGCCCCCGGCACAGAAGGCGCGCTCGCCCACCGCGTCGATCAGCACCAGCGCGACGGCATCATCCTCGCACCAGGCGTCCAGAGCGTCCTCGACTGCCAGACACATTTTGTAGGTCAGCGCGTTCAGCGCCTTGGGCCGGTTGAAGGTCATGCGCCCGACCTTGCCCTCGACCCGGATCTCGATGTCGGCCATCAGCCGCGTGCCTCCAGCAGTTGCCGCGCGACGATCACGCGCATGATCTCGTTGGTGCCTTCCAGGATCTGGTGCACCCGCAAATCGCGGACCAGCTTTTCAATCCCATAGTCGGCCAGGTAGCCATAGCCGCCGTGCAACTGCAGGCACTGGTCGGCCACCCGGCTTCCGGTCTCGGTCACCAGCCGCTTGGCCATGGCACAGAACTTGCTGGCATCGGGCGCGCCGGTGTCCAGCTTCCACGCCGCCTGCCGCAGGAAGGTGCGCGCCGCCTGCAACTCGATCTCCATGTCGGCCAGCCGGAACTGCAACGCCTGGAACTGGTCGATGGATTTACCAAAGGCCTTGCGCTCGCCCATATAGGCCAGCGTTGCGTCCAGCGCCGCCTGCGCACCGCCGATGCTGCAGGCCGAGATGTTCAGCCGCCCGCCGTCCAGCCCCGCCATGGCATAGCGAAAGCCCTTGCCTTCCTCGCCCAGCAGGTTGTGTGCGGGCACCGCCACGTCATCCATCTGCACCTGCCGCGTCGGCTGGCTGCGCCATCCCATCTTGTCTTCCAGCCCGCCAAAGCTCAGCCCCTCGACACCGTCTTCGATCAGCACCGTCGAGATGCCCTTCGGTCCGGCCTCGCCGGTGCGGCACATGACGATATAAGCGTCCGAATAGCCGCCGCCCGAGATGAAGGCCTTGGTGCCGGTCACCCGGTAGCCCTGATCGGTCTTCTCCGCCCGCGTCTTCAGCGCCGCGGCATCCGACCCCGATCCCGGCTCGGTCAGGCAGTAACTCAGCACGGTTTCCATGGTCAGCGCCTTGGGCAGGACCCGCGCCTTCATCTCGTCGCTGCCGAACTTGTCGATCATCGCCGCGCACATGTTGTGAATCGACAGGAAGGCCGCCACCGACGGGCAGGCCATCGACAGCGCCTCGAACACCAGCGTCGCATCCAGCCGCGTCAGGCCTGACCCGCCCTGCTCCTCCGAGACATATAGCCCGCCAAAGCCAAGGGCGGCCAGTTCCGGCCACAGGTCCTTGGGGATGGTGCCGTCGGCTTCCCAGTCCCGCGCCAGCGGCGCGATACGCTCGGCGCCGAACTCCCGCGCCATGTCGAAAATAGCCTGCTGTTCCTCGCTCAGCGAAAAATCCATGACTGCCGTCTCCCTGTGCCGTGCGCGTTTATATACAACTGTTCAATTAATCACTGTCAAACGCCTTCTTGGCGGCGAATCCCCCCGAAAGCTTGCAAATACCCCCGTCCGCGACACTTCGCGCGCCCCGCCCACGGGGCTTGCACCGGCATTGGCAAAGACCACAACGCGCGATCCGCCCGCTACGTTTGTCCCGCCCAAAGGGAAAAACCAAGGGTTTTCAAACGGCTTTCTCGGGCACCCTGTCTTAACCAGATGCCCTATGTCCTTTTACGACATGATGATGTCGTTTATGAACCTACGTAATCAGGCACCAAATGCCTGACTGCAACGATCCAACAGAGGAAAATTGATGACCCGAACCAAGACAACCCTGCTTACCCTGCTTGCTGCAACCGGGCTGGCCAGCGCGGCCCATGCAGACTGCGGCGAAGTGACGATTACCGAAATGAACTGGGCCTCCTCAGCGGTGGTGACCCATGTGTCGAAGTTCCTGATGGAACAGGGCTATGGCTGCAAGGTCACCACGGTGCCCTCCTCGACCACACCGGCACTGATCTCGGTGGCCGAAACCGGCACCCCCGAGATCGTGACCGAACTGTGGATCAACGGCACGCCCGCCTATGACGACCTTTCGGCCGAGGGCAAGATCCTGACCATCGCCGACGTGCTGTCGGATGGCGGCATCGAAGGCTGGTGGGTGCCGCAGTACCTTGTGGACGAACACCCCGATCTGGCGACCATCGAAGGCATTCTGGCCAATCCCGACCTGGTCGGCGGCCGCTTCCACCAGTGCCCGGACGGCTGGGGCTGCAAGAACACCAACCTGGCGCATATCAACGCCTGGAACGTGGAAGACGCCGGCATCGAGATCTTCCAGCATGGCTCGGGCGAGACCATGGCGACCTCGATCGCGGCCGCCTTCGAAAGCAAGGAACCCTGGCTGGGCTACTACTGGGCGCCGACCTCGGTGCTGGGCAAATACCCGATGGTCAAGGTCGACTTCGGGGTCGAGCACAAGCCCGACGTGTTCAAATGCTATGCCGATCCCGAGTGCCTGACCGACGAAAAGACCACCTATCCGGTGGGTCCGGTGAAGACCGTGGTCACCACCGATTTCGCCGAGAAGCATCCCGAACTGCATGACCTGATGTCGAAAGTGTCGTTCACCAACGCGCAGATGGGCGAGATCCTGGCCTGGGCCGAGGAGAACCAGGCCTCCAGCGAAGAGGCCGCGGTCTACTTCCTGACCACCCAGTCCGATGTCTGGTCGGGCTGGATCAGCGACGACGCCCGCGCAAAGCTGGCCGCCCTGATCAAGTAAGGCCACCGGACACCAGGGGCGCCCTCAAAGGCGCCCCTCTTCCGTCCCGGCCCCTGCCCCGGCCCTTTCGACCGCAACAAAGGACAAATCACCAATGGCATTCTATGACGGGCTGATTGACAGCCTCGGTCTGCGCGACTGGTGCGACAAGGACGCCACCGACGGTCCCATGTCGATGACCCAGCTTCTGGCGCAGGCCTCGGGCGACACTGACGCCGACGCCGCGCCCACCCCGCTTCTGGAAACCCCGTTTCCCTCGCTCGACGTGCTGCACGAAGCCTGCCCGGCAATCTCCCAGACCCGCGACATGACCACCGGCGTGGAAAACGCCTTCCTGGCCATCAAGGATCCGCTCAAGGTGGTGCTTGACCCGCTGACCCAGCCCCTGTCCTGGGCGCTGGACGGCTCGCTCGCCTTTTTCGAGGCGGTGCCCTGGTTCATCATCATCCCGGCGCTGCTGATCCTGACCTATTACGCTTGCCGCAGCCTGTCGATCACCGCCTTCGTGGCCGCATCTTTCCTGTTTCTCGCCTTCATCGACCACTACGACTACGCGATCCAGACGCTGTCCATCATCTTCGTCTGCACCATCATCAGCGTGCTCCTAGGGGTCCCCATAGGCATCCTGATGGCCCGGCATGACACCTTCCAGAAGATCAACATCCCCGTGCTGGACATGCTGCAGACGTTGCCGACCTTCGTCTACCTGATCCCGCTGATCTTCCTGTTCTCGGTAACGGAATCCAAGCTCTATGGCATCGCCATCATCCTTTATGCCATCGTCCCGGTGATCCGCCTGACCGACCTGGGCATCCGTCTTGTGGATCAGGACGTGATCGAGGCCGCCGACGCCTACGGCATGACCGACCGGCAGAAACTGTGGGGGGTACAGATCCCGCTGGCGCTGCCCAACATCATGGCCGGCGTCAACCAGACCATCATGATGAGCCTCGCCATGGTCGTCATCGCCTCGCTGGTCTCGGCACCGGGTCTGGGCGTTCTGGTCCTGCGCGGCATCCGCAACCTGGAACTGGGCGTCGGCCTTGTGTCGGGCTTCGGCATCGTGCTGCTGGCCGTGGTCCTGGACCGCACCACCAAGGCGGCGCTCAGCCGCATCAACGCATCCACCAAGGCGTGAGGTCCAGATGACCCAAGACCCCAAAGTCTCCATCAAGGGCCTGTACAAGATCTTCGGATCCGATCCGCAGTCGGTCCTGCCCCTTGTCCTGAATGGCATGGGCAAAACCGAACTGCTGGAAGACCACGGCCATGTGCTGGGCCTGCAGGACATCAACGTCGACATGCAGCCCGGCGAGATCACCGTCATCATGGGGCTGTCCGGCTCGGGGAAATCCACCCTGATCCGGCACCTCAACCGGCTGATCGACCCCACCGCCGGCGAGGTTCTCGTCGATGGCGAGGACGTGCTGCAATACGATGAAACCCGCCTGCGCCGGTTCCGTCAGGAACAGATGTCGATGGTGTTCCAGAAGTTCGCCCTGCTGCCGCACCGCACGGTGCTGCAGAATTCGGCCATGGCCCGCATCACGCGGGGCGAGAATGAAGCCCCCGCCCAGGTCGAGGGCCAGAAGTGGCTCGAACGGGTCGGGCTGACGGGCTACGAAGGCCACTACCCGCACCAATTGTCGGGTGGCATGCAGCAGCGGGTGGGCATCGCCCGCGCACTGGCCTCCGACAGTCCGGTAATGCTGATGGACGAGGCGTTCTCGGCGCTCGATCCGCTGATCCGCACCGACATGCAGGATCTGCTGATCGAACTTCAGAAAGAGCTGCACAAGACCATCGTCTTCATCACCCACGATCTGGACGAGGCCCTGAAGCTGGCCGATCATCTGGTGATCCTGAAGGACGGCTATATCGTCCAGCAGGGGGAGCCGCAGAAGATCCTGCTCAACCCCAACGATCCCTACATCGAAGACTTCGTGTCCGACATCAACCGCGCCCGCGTGCTGCGCGTGCGTTCGGTCATGCATCCCATGGCCGAGGCAGGTGACCTTACCTTCGCCGGAGAGGTCGAACCCGATGACAACCTCGAAAAGCTGATCTCCATGTCCGAGGGCGACACCACCAAGTGCTACAAGGTCAGCAAGGATGGCCAGGACCTGGGCTTCCTCGACATGAAGGAACTGGTCCGCGCGCTGGTGCCGGCCCAACCGGGCAGCACCGGCGCCGTCCGCTAGGTCCCACCCATACCTCAGCAGCGCCGTGCAAGCGGCGCTGCCCCCCTGCCCCGGTCTCTGGCCGGGGCTTTTTCGTGTCTACAGGCAGTGGCGCACGTCCGTCCCCGTAAACGGGTGCCTTACCCGGCGCTGCCATCCCGGAATCGGGTACCTTTCAAACAAGCCCGCTGCCAGTCTTGTTCCCGCAAACGGGCACCCTAGGTTCCTGCAAGCGGGTGCCTTCACGCCCGCGACAGGGCAGGTTCCCTCGCCTGCCCTGTTTTCTGTTTCCGGATTTCGCATATATCGGGTGGTTGTACCCGCGATGACCACTATTTCTGGGGTTTTCGCGGCGAAACCCGGTCAAAAGCGTCCTTTCTGTCAGACCATGTGCGCCCTTCCCTGCGATCTGCGGGATATCGGCGCGCATTTCCCCCTGCCCTTCCCGAAAACGGATACCTTTGACGGTTTCGCATCGGCGCGAGGTAAAGAACCCGCGACAAACATCTGCAATTGCCCGATTTTTGGACCGGCCTTGTCAGGGACCCGTTTGCAGGACGCCCCCACGCCCCACAGGCACCCGTTTGCGGGACCAACCTCATCTCGGCCATGGGACCGGTATTCGGCCAGACCAGGGTTTTCAGAACAAACGCCAAATCCGCGCCCTTTCAGGGGGTCTGAAACTGTATGTGCTATATTTTTTGATTATGCTCATAACAAAAACGGGGGCCGCCTGGCCCCCGCATCCCCTCCCCTTTCAGGTTTCGCCGCGAAACCCTGGCCCTAGCGGGGCTCCAGCAGGCGCTTGACCTCGAACATCACGGCGTCGACCATATCCATGTTCACCGTCGTGCCTTCCAGTCGGATGTAATAGCCCTTGCTGTCGCTTTCCCGCCGGATCGTGATGCCATTGTCCAGACGGTAGATCCCCGGCCCATCGGCTTTCGGGCTGGCGGCCTTGCGCGGACGCCCGCCCTTCTTGCCGGGCTGGGTGTCGGCCTCGGCCTTCTCCACCAGCGGCTCCATCAGCGCCCATTCGGCCTCGGCCTCGGTGCCCTGCCCGCTCGACAGCGCCTCGCGGATCTCGCCCGCCAGCCCGCCGCGCAGGGCATTGGCCAGCCGAAGCCCGGCGCGCTCGGACAGTTGCTCGGGAAAGACCAGCATGTCGCCCAACTCCTCATGGACCAGTGCGAAGGATCGGATCTTCGATCGCTTGGCCTTGCTGGCCGCGTGGAACAACCCGTTCACCGCCGCCTCGACCGTGTCATAGGCCCCCTGTTGCACCGCCAGAACCGCCACCCGGCCGCGTTCATAAGGCGTCAGGCTGGCCCGGATCTCGTTCTCCTCGACCATCGCCAGATAGGCCCCGGCCACGCTTTGCGGCTGGCGCAGGATGGCACGGATGGTCTGGTATCCCGCCGCCCCGGTCTCGGACTCCAGCGCCCGGATGGCGGCCAGACGGCGATAGCCCGACAACAGACCATAGGCCGGCCCGTCACCCGGATCGGCGATCTCGAACACCTCGATGGGCAGCCGCAGCCCGCTCAGCGCGATCGAGGCTTTCAACTCGCCCATGGCCTCCGCATCCATCACCAGTCGGTCGCGGGTCAGCTCGTCGGCGACGATGTCATCGGTGGCGATCTCCACCAACATCAGCCCCTCGGCCTCGGCCTCACGCAACCGTTCGGCGTCACGCTTGTCTTTGGCCGCTTCGGCCCGCATCTCGGCGGTCATGGTCGGCGTCGGCGTCAGGGCCGCAGCTTCGGCGGCGACCTGGGCGATGGGCGGCATCATGCCCGACGGCCCCGCCGCCGACAGACCCGAGGGTTTCGCGGCGAAACCCTCTTCGATGGCGTGCAACTCCTCGGCCGAGGGCGCGGTCAGTTTTCTGCGCTTGGCCATGGGTTACTCCGCCGCTTCCGACTGCGCCATCTGCGCGTCACGCCACCACGATCCGATCAATATCTCTTTCAGTTCGGCATAGGTCCGGTCAAACGCCTCGCGGCCCCGCACATAGGTCTCGCGGTTGAACTCGCGGTAATCGGCCTCGTAGATGCCGTTCACCTGTTCACCGGCCTGACCGACCAGCGCCGTAAACTCCTGCCGGTGGGCGTTCATGAAATCGCCGAAATAGGCCTGGATCACATTCGCCAGATCGGTCTGCTGGTTGGCGTCGAACCGAGTGATCAGCGTGCGCACCACATCCCATTCGAACTTGACCTCATCCAGTCCGGCAGCCCGTCGCACGTTGTTTTCGCCGTCCTCGATCGAGGCGAAGGTGGAATAAAGCATGTCGAAGAAACGCCCGGTGCTGTCGAACTCAAGGAAGGACGCCCCCAGCGGCACCAGCAGGATATCGGCCGCCGCCAGCGCGTTGATGGTCAAATAGCCAAGGGCGGGCGGCGTATCCAGAAGGATGACATCGTATTGGTTCAGCAGATCCTCGTCTTCCAGGAAATTCGTCAGCGCGTCCCACAGCGCCCAGCGACGCAGGGCCATGCGCCAGACCGGGATCTGGAACTCGGCCCAGTAAAGGTTCAGCTGCGCGCCGATCAGGTCGATGTTGGGCCAATGGGTCGGCTGCACGATGTCGGCGGCATGGGTGTCCAGAGCCGCTGTCAGGGTCTCGTCCAGGGGCAGGGGGTCCTGACCCGAGGCGGTGCGCACGAGGTTCTCCTCCTGCACCTGGCGGGCATAGTCCTTGGCGATCAGCGGAAAGACGGTTTTCCATTCATCCTCGACCTGGCCGCCCATGATCGAGGTCATCGAGCCCTGGCTGTCCAGATCCACCACCAGCACCCGGTAACCGTCCAGGGCTGCCGACATCGCCAGATGCGCCGCCGTTGAGGTTTTGCCGACGCCGCCCTTGAAGTTGGCCACCGCGACGATCTTGGCGGGCAGGCCTTCGGGGCGGTAGGGCTTGTATTCCTTGGTTGAAATACCGCCCTCGGCGAAATGGCCGCGCAGGGTCATGACCTCTTCCAGGGTGAACCATTTCGAGCCGCCAGCGCCTTCGCCCTGGGGCAGGTCGGGGTTCTGCTTCAGCACCCGCCGCAAATGCGCCGGGGCCACCGGGATCAAGTAGCGGCAGATCTCCCAGGTGGAGAACTTGCGCAGGCGTTTGCGGCCGTCGGGAGCATAGCCGCGCTTGGCCAGATCCTCGCGCCCGCGGGCGGCGAAAGCGGCGGCCTTGGCGAATCGGGCGGTGTCGCTGGGGTGCGGAAGACGGGCGGCCGCTGCCTGGGGATCGAGGTTGAAATAGGGTGGGGGCGGGAGTTCTGATTTTTTCGACATGGGTGCGCCTGTATGAAGATGTGCTCGGATTATTGTGATTTTCGGTGACTATCGCACATCGCATGGGCTGTGTGAATTCCCGATGAAGGGCCGCACATTGGGAATTCTGGTGCAGGTTTCGCCGCGAAACCCCTATTTTCAAAGAAAAATCAACGCAAGCCACCCTCCTTATAGCTTGTAGGAATCTTTCAGGTCTTTAGGGTATTTGGGACAAGAAAAAGACGTAATAACAATACATTACATGGCTTTGGGTTGCCATATACGGGATGAAGGGTGCCGCGATACGGGGGCAGGGGGGCCTGTCTTCGGGACAACGGGGATATGTTTGCGGGCCAATGGGGGTCTGCACACAGGATTGGCGGATTTGGCCCGGATTAGAAGGTCAGCAGGCGGGCAGGAGGTCGCGTTGTGGGCTGTGGCAGCGGGGCAGGGGGGCTGAAGGTGCCTGTTTGCAGGACGGTCTGAAACCTCTCCCGTAGAAGGGTACCTTTGAAATTCTTGAGTTCGGGCACCTTCTGTGCCACGGTTTCGACCAAGCGGCACAGACCGCAGATGAGGCATATTCCAGGCAGGATCACGACCATGTCCCACGAGACCATGGCGGGAGAGATCCCACGCGACAAGCTGACCGGACCGCTGCGGCGGGACTCGGTAAAGAAAAACGTGGCCGCGATCCACGTGTCGGGCAAGCTGACGCTGTTGCAGCGCAAGCTGTCCAATGTGCTGCTGCTGAACGCCTATGACGCCCTGGCCAGCCAACCCACCCACAAGATCGACGCGCGGACCCTGTGCCTGATGATCGGGTACAATTCCAACGACATGGACACGCTGAAAACCTCGCTGCGGGGGCTGGCCGAAACGGTGGCGGAATGGGACATGCTGGGCGAGGATGGCGAGCATGAGTGGGGGGTCTCGGCGCTGCTGAGCTATGCCAAGCTGAAAGGCGGGGTCTGCGAATACGCCTATTCCCCGGCGCTGGCGGCCAAGCTGCATGATCCCAAGGTCTTTGCCCTGATCAACCTGAACATCCAGCGGCGGTTCACCAGCGGCCATGCGCTGGCCCTGTACGAGAATTGCTATCGCTTCGTGCGCACCGGCAGCACCGGCTGGTGGGATCTGGATCTGTTCCGGCGGCTGATGGGGGTGGAAGGGTCGAGCTACTATGAGGTGTTCAAGCATCTGAACGCCAAGATCATCAAACCGGCGGTGGCGGAGGTGAACCGGACCTCGAACATCCTGCTGGAACCGGAGACGCGAAAGATGGGGCGGGCGGTCTCGGCCATTCGGTTCCGGATCAAGGACAACCCGCAACTGGCGATGCTGGATATGGACGATGGCGCCGGGCTGCGTCAGAGCGGGGTCTACGACCGATTGAGCGCGCTGGGGGTCAGCGATCGTCTGGCGCGGCAATGGATCGGCGAGCATGGCGAGGCCTATGTGGCCGAGAAGCTGGACTATGTGGGGCGGCAGTCCGGGGTGAAAAGCCCTGTGCGGTATTTGTCGGCGGCGATCCGGCAAGGGTTCGGGGCAACCGAAGAGGCAGAGACCGCGCCGGCACCGGTGGCGCCCGAGGTGATGCAGGCCGCCGCCCAGCGGCAGATCGAGACCGAGATCCGCGCCGCCGCGCAGGAGGCGCGGGAGGCGGCGGTGGCGGGAGAGCGCAAGGCAAGGGCGGTGCGGATGGCCCGCGTGCGCGAGGTGGCCGAGGCGCGGCGGCCGACCCAGCGGGACGCGGACAAGCGGTTGTTCCTGTCGGCGGTGAAGGACCCGCTGGAGCGTGAGGACTTCACCCGGCACGGCTGGGCCTCGGCGCTGAACGCCCGCGCGATCTGTGCCTTCTGGGAAGAGTTGGAGCCGGACATCTTCGCGGATCTGCCCGAGATCTGACGCGGGGCAGGGGCCCCCGGCGGACCCGGTTGGGCCCGCGCGGGGAAGTTCGGCAGGGCAGGGGCCTCAGACGAAATCGAAGTCCGAAGCGGTCAGTACGGTGGCCAGGGTATCGGCCAGCGTGATCTGGTCGGCACCCCCGGCGCTGAGGGTCATGATCACATGGGCGCCCGATTGGCTGATGGACAGGTCGGCCAGTTTGGTGACGCCGCTGTGGGTGGTGAAATCCAGCCGGTCGAGGCCATCGGTGTAATCCTTGACCACGTCACGGCCAAAGCCGTCGGACCAGGCGAAACTGTCGGATCCGGCGCCGCCAAGGTAGAAATCCCCGCCCGCGCCGCCGTCCAGCCGGTCGTTGCCCGCCGCCCCGATCAGCGCATCGGCCCCGCCCGCGCCCAGCAGCGTGTCATTGCCGGTACCGGCAAAGATCACATCGCCCGCCGAACCGCCGGTCACAACGTCATTGCCCGCGCCCGAGGCGATGGTCACCCCGGTGGCCAGCCCGGTGGCGTCGATGGTGTCATTGCCGGTCAGCCCGTTGATGCGTTCGACCCCGGCCCAGCTGCCAACCGACAGCGTCAGGCCCGCGGCGTTGGAGACCACGGCCTTGTCGAAGCCCGCGCCGCCGTCGAACACCACGTCGCCGTTCTCGCCGATGTAAAGGATGTCGTTGCCGGCGCCGCCGTCGAAAGTGTCATTGCCCGCGTTGCCCAGCAGCACGTCGTTGCCGCCCATGCCCGACAGGGTGTCGTCGCCGTTGCCGCCGATCAGCACGTCATTGCCCGCCCCGCCGGTCAGGGTGTCGTCGCCATCGTCGCCGAACAGCAGCAGGCCGGTGGTTTGGCTGGAGCCGTCTATGGTGTCGTCGCCGGTGAAGCCGTTGATCCGCTCGACCCCGCTCCAGCCGGTGAGGGTGACCGAGGTGCCGCCGGCGTCGTTGATCTGGGCCTTGTCGAAGCCGCGCGTGCCGCTGTCGGTGATCGTGTCGAACCCGTCGATGACATAGAAGTCGGATTCGTCGCCGCCATCCATCCGGTCGGCGCCCGAGCCGCCGAACAGCTGGTCGGTGGAGGCCCCGCCCGTGATCGTGTCGTTGCCCGAACCGCCGAACAGCAGATCGTTGGCAAAGCCGCCCGAGATCGTGTCGTTGCCCTCGCGCCCGAAGAGGGTGAGCGCGGTGAGGACGGATGCGCCGTCGAGCGTGTCGTCGCCGGCTTCGGCCGAAACCTCCTCGACCGAATTCCAGAGCGCGAGGTTCAGCGCCAGCCCGAGCGTGGTCTCGAAGCGGACCCGGTCGGTGCCGGTGCCGCCGTCCACCACGTCGCCGGCGCTGTCGACGAAGATCTGGTCGTTGCCGGCGCCGCCATTGAGCTTGTCATCGCCCTTGCCGCCAAACAGCATGTCGTCGTCATCGCCGCCGCTGAGCGCGTCGATTTCGGTGCCGCCGAACAGCATGTCGGCCCCGGTGCCGCCGGACAGAAGGTTGGTGCCGGCGATGCCGTAGATCTCGTCATCCCCGGCACCGCCGAAGAAGACATTGTCGCCGGTGGTGCCGAACAGGCGGTCGGTCTGGTCGGTGCCGATGGCGGATTCGATCGAATCCAGCCGGTCGATGTTGCCGTGGCTGTCGCGGGCCAGCGGGCCGGTTTGCCCGGTCACCAGTCCCGCCGCGCCGGAAAGATCCACCAGCACCCCGGCGCCGCCGGTCTCAAGGCTGTAATCGGCGGTGTCGCGGCCATCGCCGCCGCGCAGGATGTCGGCGCCGTCGCGGCCTGTCAGGAAGTCGTCGCCGCCGCTGCCGTCCAGCGTGTCGTCGGCTGCGGTGCCGCGCAGGGCGTCGGCGTGATCGGTCAGCACGACAATCTCGATACCCGTCAGATCGGCGAGGTTGCGCAGCGGGCCAAGCGTCGGATCGAGGGTCGCGGCGTCGCGGGTGCGCACTTCGATGGCCGCGGCGAGGTCCAGTTCCACCGCTGCCCCGAAGCGCGAGAAATCGGCGGTGTCGATGCCGCCCGCGCCGTCGATCAGGTCGAACCCGCCTTGCCCGGCGGCGCCCGCGATGAAGAAGGTCTGGTCGGCGCTGTCGCCGGTCAGGCTGTCGGACGCCAGCCCGCTGACCACCGCCTCGAACCCGGTCAGGGTGTCGGTGCCGATGTCGGCGCCCGTGGCGGTGCCGCCGGTGGCGGTGAGCGAGACGGTGATGGATTGTGTCGCCGTGGAATAGTCGACGATGTCGAACCCGTCCTGCGGATCGGCGCTTTCCAGATCGCCGAACAGATCGTCGTCGCCGCCGCCGCCGGTGATTATGTCGTTGCCGAAGTCGCCCAGCAGGCGGTCGTTGCCGCCGCCGCCGTGGATGTGATTCACGCCGGTGTGGCCATAGACCTCGTCATCGCCCGATCCAGTGCGGACGGCATCGAAGCCGCTGATGGTGTCGATGCCGACCTGGGTGCTGTTGGTATCCTCGGCCACGTCGAACAGCAGGTCGACAAACATGTTGGTGGTGGCCCCGGTGTAGTTCAGCAGATCGAAACCGTTGCCGCCGTGATAGGTGTCGTCGCTGCCATCCAGACCGGCCACGACTTCATCATTGCCGTCGCCCGCGTTGACGGTGTCGGACCCGTCGCCGTCAATAAAGATCGTGTCGCCCGCATCGCCGGTGAGCGAGTCGTCGAAGGCGGTGGCGATGATGCGTTCGATGCCACTGATGGTGTCAGTATCCCCGGTCTGGTCGATCACCAGTCCGGCGGACAGATCGACGCTGATCCCCTGCGCGGCTGCGGTGGGGGCGGAGAGGTCGAGCGTGTCACGCCCGGCACCGCCGAACACCGTCTGGCTTCCCGCGCCCAGCACGAACAGATCGTCGCCCGCGCCGCCGCCCAGCGTCAGCCCGTCGCCGGTGATCTCGAACCGGTCATCGAAAGCGCTGCCGACGAATTGCTCGGTGTTGGAGACTGTCAGGATCTCTTCGTCCAGCGCCCCGGTGATGGTGGTGTCCCGATCGGTGCGGATGCCGTCGGCGGTGCCGAAGCCCTGGGTCACGCGGATGGCATGTTCGAAGGGTGAAAAATCGGCAAGATCCAAGTCGCCGCCGCCGTCGAAGCTGTCAACGCCGTTCTTGAGGTCGATGCCTTCCTGGGTGTCGGTGAAATCGTCGCCGCCGTAGACATAGGTGTCTTCTCCGGCGCCGCCGAAGCCGTGGTCATTGCCCGCGCCGCCGATCAGCGTGTCGTCGCCAGTGCCGCCGCGCAGGATGTCATTGCCATCGCCGCCGTCCAAGTAGTCGTTTTCGTCGCCGCCCTCCAGAACGTCATCGCCTTCGTCGCCGTAAAGCTGGTCGCGGCCTTCATCGCCATAAAGCGTGTCGTTGCCTTCGTCTCCGGACAGCAGGTCGGCCCCCTGACGGCCGGCCAAAGTATCGTTACCATCGGCCCCGAAGAAGATATTGGCGGCGCGGTCGCCCAGCAGGGTGTCGCCGTTGTCGGTGCCGAACAGGTTTTCGATGCTGACGAGGATCTCGCCATCCGCAATGCCCCGCGACCCGGCGCGATAGATCAGGTCCACGGAGACGCCCGAAGTGCCGCCCAAGGCGTTGTAGGACACCGAATCCGCGCCCGCGCCGCCGTTCAGCAGGTCGGCCCCGGCGCTGCCGTTGAAGAAGTCGTCGCCCGCAGCCCCGGTCAGGTTGTCGGCCAGCGCCGAGCCTTGTGCGCCGAGGTCGTCATCGCCCGGGGTGCCGGTGGCGGTGGTGCCCGCCGCAGCCGGGGTGACGATGGCGCCGCCCAGATGTGACAGGTCGATGCGTCCGGTGAAGTCGGTGAAATCGTATTCGAAATCCAGCCCGCGTCCGCCGGTGGCGAAATAGTCGTAAATCACCAGCGTCGGAATGCTGCCGCCGGTTTCGGTCAGCGCCAGATCGTCGGTGCCGGTGCGCGCGAAGGTGACATCGCCGCGCGCGACATTGTCGAAGTAGATGCGCGCGCCCTGATGGGTCTCGCGGGCAATGAAGTCGGCGCCATCGCCGGAGCGGAAGGCGTAGGTGTCCAGCCCGTCACCGCCGACCATGATGTCGATGCCAAGGCTGGAGACGAGGATGTCGTCGCCGCCATTGCCGAAGAGGTTGCCGTTGCGCAGGGGGGCGACAAGGAAATCATCCTGATCCGAGCCCTGGATCAGCATTTCCTCGATGTTGCGATAGGTCAGGGTGTTGGTGCCGTCGCTGAGGGTCAGCCCCGCCGCGAAGGACGGATTGGCGGCGAACATGGCCGTCAGATCGGCACGGCTGGTGGAGGCGCCGGTCAGGGTGGCGCCGATCCGGGTGCCGGCCTGATCGAGGATGGCGAAGCTGAGCGCGCCGGTGGTGGCCTCAGTATTCAGAATGTCATAGTCGCCCCCGGAACTGCCGCCGTCCACATCCGCAACCCCGCCGCGATAGGTGATGACGTCATCGCCCAGCCCGGTGTTGGCCCGGTCCGGCGTGGCCTGCGTGCCGCCGGTGCCCAGATCGACGATGTCATCGCCATCGCCGGTGTCGATGCTGTCGGCCAATGCGCCGCCGAACACCGTGTCATTGCCGCTGCCGGTGCGCACATGCAGCCGTTCGAACCCGCCGACATAGGTGCCGTTGCCGATGTCCTGCACGCCGGAAAACCCGGTGAAATTGCCGTCTTCGTCAAAGGCCTGCGTGCCATCTGCGGCGGCATCCCCGGCATTCTGGTCGCTGTCGGCATAGAGGGTCAGATCGGCGGTCTCGGCACTGAGATCGGCGGCGAACAGATCGGCGTCCCCGGCCTGATCGCCGCCGTAGTTGATGAGCCCGTTCTGATAGAGCACCAGATCATCGTGATCGTGCGCGCCGGCCACGTTGACCGCCTCGATCTCTTGATAGAGCAGCGATTCCCCGTGCGAGCGGGCCACCATCAACTCGGCCAGCGGCAGGTTGTCCAGCGCCGTATCCAGTTCGGCGCGGGTTGCCCCGGCGCCCAGGTTGCCGGTGCCCAGGGCGGTGAAGCTGGCGTCAAACAGCGACCATTTCAGCCCTTCGCCACGCCCGCCCATGACCAGGTGATCCAGCCCGTCGCCGCCGCTGATGAAGTCCGAGCCGTTGCCGTCCCAGAACAGCAGGTCGTCGCCGGCCTCGCCATAGATGCGGTCGTCGCCGTCGCCGCCCTGGATGATGTCGGCACCGTCGCCGCCGAACAGGCGGTCTTCAAGCGCGCCGCCCTTGAGGCGGTCGTTGCCGCTGCCCGCCTTGACGATGCCGCGTTCGAAGCCGCGCAGGAAGACGCCGTTGGCCAGGGTCACCCCGGCGGCGTTCTCGGCGCCGAAGGCCAGGTCGATGCCCACCTGCTGGGCCGAGAAATCGGCGGCGAACACATCGCCGGGACCGCTGCCCTCGCCACCCGCGTCATAGGTGGCCCCGCCTTCGTAGAAGATCAGGTCCGAGGCAGAGTCGCTGCCGGTGACATTGACATGCTCGATGCCATGGTAGCTGAGGAAGGGATCGTTTCCGGGAAAGCCCAGCGTGTCGCCAAAGCGCATTCCCCGGCCCAGCGTCAGGGTCTGGCCCGCGACGGGGACGATGAAATCCGCCAGCAGCCCCATCGCCCGTTCGATGTCATCGGCCGAGGCGGTGGCGTCGAACACCTCGCGCGTGGGGGTCGCGGTGGTGATGGCGGTGGGGGTGTAGAGCCCGTATTCCAAACCCTGCGATCCGGCCTCGGCCGCGACGATCAGCCAGTCCTGCCCGGCGTCGCCGTGCAGGATATCGGCGCCATCGTCGGACCAGAAGAAGATGTCATCGCCATCACCGCCTGACAGGTCGTCGCGTTCCTGGGTGATGGTGCCGGGGGTCAGAAAGCCGCGCAGATCGAAGACCATGCCGTTGAAGGGATCGAACTCGCCGCCGT
Organism: Meridianimarinicoccus sp. MJW13; assembly: GCF_014901205.1. Taxonomy (GTDB): domain Bacteria; phylum Pseudomonadota; class Alphaproteobacteria; order Rhodobacterales; family Rhodobacteraceae; genus Meridianimarinicoccus. The sequence continues at coordinate 300,730 of NZ_JACNMU010000004.1, read as the reverse complement.
TGATCAGGTCATTGCCTGCGCCGCCGTCAAAGCCGTCGCTGTAGCGCCCGCCAAGGAAATGGTCGGCCTGGTCGGTGCCAATGGCCACGATCCGTTCAAACCCGTCAATGACCGTGTCGCCGAAGGTCAGAACCTGGTTGGCGCCGGTCTGATCCAGCCGGTTGGCGGCCACCAGATAAACGCCGGTGGTGACGCCCTTGCGGGCTGCGTAAGCCCCGAAATCGGCCAGCAGGGCGTCTTGCATCTGGCGGTCGGGTCTCCACTCGCCGTCGCCGCCAAAATACTGCAGCCCGCCGGTGTAAAGCACCGTGTCCTCGGAGAAATCCGAGCCTATCACGTCGATGGCCTCGACATCCGAGTAGAAATCCGCGCCAACGCTGAATCCCAGTTTGCCGTAGCGCAGGAAGTCCTGATCCGCCGGGTTGGTCAGCGACGCGTCGATGTTCAGCGGGGTGTTCTTGATCCGGACATCGCCGAAACTGCCGCCGTCGTGAACCTCAAGCACGTCGAACATCGCGCGCACCGACTGGCGTGCCGTGGCATAGGCTTCGGTATTGCCGTCCACCACCAGGGTCAGGTTGATCTCGGTCGCCACGTTTTCCGGCGCGGCGCTGGTGCGATTGATGTCGGTGGCCTTGAAGACGCCGATATCAAACCCGGTTCCGCCGAACACCGCGTCCGACAGTGCCGTATGCTGACTGCGGTCTTCGATGTCGAAACTGTAGTAGATGACGTCGTCATCCGCCCCGCCAAATACATAGTCCTTGGCCAGATCCGGCGAGAGCTGGATGAAATCATTGCCGCCCGACGCTTCGAACCAGTCTTCGTACAGGCCGCCCGACAGGAAGTCGTCCTGATCGCCGGTGCGCAGGACGAAGGCTTCGATGTCTCGCAGGGTCACGCTGCCGGCCACTTCCACGCCGCTTGCGTAATTGGCCTCGGTGCTGTCGAAGCTGATCGCGGTGTTGGGAAAGATGTGCTTGAAATCCGCAATGAAAACATCGCCCACGACGACGTCGCCAAAAACTCCGCGCGTCTCTCCCCCGCCATCGAAATACATGCCCTGGCTGTCGCGCATCACCATCACGTCGCCGTTGGTGCTGCCCTGAACCTGCGCAGTGCGCTGGTTCTTCAGGATATTGTCTTCATTCCCGGGGGTATATTGATAGGCCACATAGGTCGAGTTCGCGATGCCGTTCAACAGGGCGACCTTGTGGTCGATCGAGGCGTTTGCGTAGATGAACGTGGGATCGGTGGTGCTGTTGGGGTCGATATCAAGAAGCGCGTCGGAAAAGCCGGGGGTGCCGTCGTCCACCGAAACCGTCGCACCCAAAACATCGTTGACCACGGTGTTTCCGGACACATCGACAACGGTGTAGGTGTTGTTTGTGGTCAGGGTTACGTCGGCCGAGACATTGCCCAGCCAAACCCGGGTGACATCCGACGTGCCCGGTGCGGGATTGTTGAACCCGGCCAACACATTCCGGACATCCTGGTTGGGATCGTTGCCCCACAGGTGCCCGAAGGTGGCAACCGCACTGGCCACGTTTTGCGTGACGGCGGCCTTGTATTCATAGACCCGCTGCGCGGCATTAGGGGCTTCGGGGTCCCATCCGGCGGGGGAATCGTCGGTGACGAAGACTTCGTAGCTGTCGGTCTCGCGGTTGAAGGACCCGGCGCTGTAGCCCCATGTGCCGGGGTCGGTGCCATTGCCGGGGGCCGTCGCGTAACTGCCGGTCGGCAGGGCAAACTTGTCGTTGTAGAAATCGAACAGCTTGGCCTGAAAGCCGCCTTCGGGAAAGGTCAGGTCCAGAAGCGGGCCAAAGCTGAAGGCCAGATCGTCGGACACCCAGGCGCCGCCGAATTCGGCTTGCAGCGCACGGATGGTCAGGGCGGCGTCGATGCCCAGCCCGACCGAATGGGAATACTGCACATCGGTCAGGTCGTAATAGCCGGTGACCGTCACCACGGCGGTGCCATCAGGCCCCAACTGGCTGGAACGCGGCAGGTCCACTTGCGCGACATTGCCCAGCGTTGTCTGGGTGACCACGTCATCGCTGAAATCCGTCGGCGTGCCCGCGTCCGAACGCAGCACCACGCGCACATCCGGCGTGGCGTCGCCGCCGCCGATATCCAGCGCCACATCCTCGGTCAGCACGGTGCCGGCGTTGGCATCGATGTCCAGAACCGTCGCCGAAAGCTCGAACTTGCCGCGCGGGACGTAAGGAATGTAGTCGGCCAGATCGAAGGTTTCGTCAAAGAACACCACGTCGCCGACCTTGCTGATGATCGGCCCGACGGGGGGGGGCAGCTTGCCGGCCAGTTCCAGAAACAGCTCGTCCACATCGACGTTCAGTTCCAGAAACTTGGTGTCCGAGAACCCCGAGCCGGATACAAGGCTGCTGCCGAAACTGTTGCCGAACGTGTCGGCGCCGGTGGGCAGGCGGGCAAAGACCTCGATCCCCGGATAAAGCTGGCCCGAAATTTCGAACTCGGGCTTGATCTCGATGATCGGGACGCGTTCTTCGATATCGATAAGCTTGAAATCGTCTTCTTCGCCCGACGCGCCGAAGGCAAACCACTGGATATCGCGAAAGCCCAGTTCGATCTCCAGGATGAAATCCAGCCCGGCACCGGGGCTGCCACTGAACCCCTTGCTGTCGATTTGCGCCGTGCGCACCGTCCATTTGGTCAGGTCGAAACTGGCGCTGGCCGGGGTGGTGGTGGTCTGGGTCAGCGAAACATTCACGCCCGGTGTATATTCCACCGCCACGTCGATGTCGTAGCTGGCATTGAAGTGGCCCGCATCGACGAGTTCGGCATAAGCCTCCAGCCCGACCATGAAATTCATGTAGGCTTCGCCCGAAACGCCCGCGACCCAGATATCGAAGTCGAAGGATTCGGTCAGTTCCGGGGCGGTATAGATCAGCAGATCGCCGGTGGAGATGCGGAATTCCCGCGCCTGTCCGGGGGCCCAGAGCGACTGGTTCGCGGTTCTGAATTCCAGCGACGTATTCTTGACGACCATGAAGGGCCCCTTTCATGATTAAACGCGATGGCCCGGTGTCGAGCCAAATCAGATAACCATAATCGGGGTCTTCAATACATGGTAATTGACCCCCGCGGAGTGAGGCGATCCGGCATTGCCCCGGGCGTCAGTCTTCCAGCAGGTGTTCGTAGCGGGCGTCGGTCAGGGTCTTCAGGAAGGCGACGATGGCGTCGATGCGCATGTCCTTCAGGGCGGGCCCGTGGGTCAGTTCTTCCAGGGCCAGCGTGTCGGGCACCGACGGCGGGCCGAAAGGGTTGCCGGTTTCGGGGTTGATCTTCCGCGCGTCCGAAACGGTGTTGTAGGTGTTGTAGAACAGCACAACGGTGCGCAGGTCCTTGAAGATGCCGTTGTGCATGTAAGGGCCGGTGACGGCCACGTTGCGCAGGGTCGGCACCTTGTATTTGCCCATGGCCTGCGGATCGGTGACCAGGGGGTTTTCGGCCAGCCCGATGTCAAGCTTGGCCGGATCGACGCCGTTCATCGCGCGCAGGGCCACATTCACCGGCACGCCGATGTTGAAGTATTCGTGGTTGGTGAACACCTCTTGCTGGTCCGCCGCGCTGAGGCCGATCTTGTGGCACTGGTCGCAATTGGTGAACTGCGGCGAGAAGAACAGCACGCGGCCCAGTTCTTCCATGTCGGTCAGGTCCGCCTCGCCGCGCAGGAAGCGGTCGTACTTGCTGTCGAAGGGCGCAAACCGGGGCGTGCGTTCGAAGGCGGCGATGGCTTGCGTCATGGCCGCATAGCCGGTGTCGGGATCGTCCAGGGTACCGGGGCCGAAGAGGGCCGGGAAGGCCTGCGTGTAGACCGGGTTTTCCAGCAGACGGGCCAGTACGGCGGCAGTGTCGGGCATGCCCATTTCGGCCGGGTTCAGGGGCGGGCCGCCGGCCTGATCCTCCAACTCCGGCGCGCGGCCATCCCAGAATTGGCCGCCGACCCAATCGCCGGCCTCGTTGCGATGAAAACCGGGGCGCAGCGCCGCATAGGTCACGGTGGGTGCGTTGCGATCGCCCAGCGACACACCGTCGTCGCCGGTCGAGGCCATGCCGCGCGGATCGGCAAAGCCGCTGTCCGGATCGTGGCAGGTGGAACAGGACTGGGTGCGATTGAACGACAGGCTTTCATCGAAGAACAACAGTTCGCCAAGCGCCTCTCGGGTGGTTGGTACCGGGGTGTCGGCATGGGCGAGGGGGGCGAGCAACAGGGAACACAGAACAATGGAAAGGCGCATGGCAAAGACTTCTTTTCTGGGACGGGTGTTTCCTAGCAGGCAGTAGAGCGGTGTCCTTGATCCCGATCAAGTTAGTCATGGCGGGCATGACTGAGGGCCGGGAGGGATGTGATCCCAAGGGGAGAAACCGCGCGACTCACGCCGCCTGCGAAGTGGTCGCTGGGGTCAATCCGGGCTGGACCGACGGTTTGCACGGGTTGCGCGGAAAGATGAGAAATAAAAAGAAAACAGTGGCAAACCTGTTTCTGAGGTACGAACCTCAAATTTTTCTTTACGGATCGGAGCACCCTCTCGTACCGTAAACCTATCCAGCGATTCGCCATCCACGGTCGCCGGCGAGAAAAAAATGGGGAGGAATGGATGTCTTACAAGAAACTGGTTTCGGCCAGCGCGATTGCGCTGTGCACATCCTCGATCACGACGCTTGCACAAGCCGATGATCTAACCTTGTGCTGGGCGGCATGGGACCCGGCCAACGCGCTGGTGGAGCTGTCCAAGGAATTCGAGGCCGAGTCCGGCCACACCATGAATTTCGAATTCGTCCCCTGGCCGAATTTCGCGGACCGGATGCTGAACGAGCTGAACTCGGGCGGCAAGCTGTGTGACCTTCTGATCGGCGACAGCCAGTGGATCGGCGGCGGGGCCGAGAACGGGCACTACGTCAAGCTGAACGACTTCTTCGATGCCAATGGCATTTCGATGGACGATTTCGCGCCGGCCACCGTTTACGCCTATTCGACCTGGCCCAAGGGCACGCCGAACTACTATGCGCTGCCCGCCATGGGCGATGCCAACGGCTGGTTCTATCGCAAGGACTGGTTTGCGCGCGACGACATCCGCGCCGCCTTCCAGGATGCCACGGGCCGCGAGCTGGGCGAACCGAAGTCGCAGAAGGAATTGCTGGAGATTGCGCAGTTCTTCCAGGGCCGCGAGATCGACGGCAAGAAGGTCTATGGCGCGGCGATCTTCACCGAGCGCGGCTCGGAAGGGATCACCATGGGCGTCACCGGGGCGCTGTATCCCTGGGGTTTCAAGTACGAGAACACGCCGGGATCCTATGACATGGAAGGGGCGGTAAACTCACCCGAGGCCGTCGAGGCGCTGGAATTCTACAAGGAGTTCTACGAAACCGCGACACCGCCGGGCTATACCAACTCGTACATGGGCGAGAGCCTGGATGCGTTCAAATCGGGCCAGGTCGCGATGGCGATGAACTGGTTCGCCTTCTTCCCCGGCTTGTATGCCGATCCCAACACCGGCGGCGACAAGATCGACTTCTTCGTCAACCCGCCGCAGAACCAGGCCGGGTCGACGCTGGGCGGGCAGGGCATTTCTGTGGTGTCCTATTCCGAAAAGAAGGATGCGGCGCTGGAGTACATCCAGTGGTTCGCACAGCCCGAGGTTCAGGCCAAGTGGTGGGAACTGGGCGGATATTCGGCCCACAATTCCGTGCTGAACGACCCCGGTTTCGTGGAAAGCCAGCCGTTTGCCGGCGATTTCCTGGAAGCGATGAGTGCGGTTCAGGACTTCTGGCAGGAGCCGGCCTATGCCGAACTGCTGCTGGCGATGCAGAAGCGTATCCACGACTATGTGGTGGCCGATCAGGGCACCGCGCAAGAGGCGCTTGACCTGCTGATCGAAGACTGGACCGAGGTCTTCGAGGACGAAGGCAAGCTCTGACGCCAGACCCGGAAGCAGGCTTCGGCCTGCTTCCGACACGTCCTTCGGCATCTTGCGCCGAACCCTAGAAAAATCGGAAGTTTTCCCATGTCCGAGCGGACCATAGACCGCGTTGCCACGGCAACGCCCCCGAAAGTTGCGCGCAAAATCAAGGGTCTGTCCGACCGGGTCATCGCCTGGATCTTCGTGGCGCCGACGATTTTCCTGCTGCTGGCGATCAACATCTTTCCGCTGATCTGGACCATCCAGCTGAGCTTTACCGATTTCAAGGCGAACCGCATCGGGCGCGAGGTCAAGAACATCGGGCTGCGCAACTACGAGCGTATCCTGACCGACAACGACATCTGGCTGAACATGCAGGCCACGGCGCATTTCCTGTTCTGGACGATCTTCTTCCAGGTGCTGATCGGCTTCACGCTGGCGTGGCTGATCAACAAGAAATTCAAGGGCAACGATCTGTGGACCACGATCATCGTGCTGCCGATGATGCTGTCGCCGGCAGTGGTCGGCAACTTCTGGAAATTCCTGTACCAGCCGCAGATCGGCCTGTTCAACTACATCGTGGCGTTCTTTTCGGGCAAGGATCCGTCCAGTTTCCAGATGCTGGGGCAGGTCAACCTTGCGCCCTGGTCCATCGTCATCGTGGACACATGGATGTGGACGCCCTTCGTGATGCTGATCTGTCTGGCCGGGCTGCGGTCGATCCCCGACTATATCTATGAAGCCGCCGAGATCGACCGGGCCAGCAAGCTGCGCCAGTTCTTCACCATCACCATTCCCATGGTGCTGCCCTTCCTGATGCTGGCGGTGCTGTTCCGGGGGATCGAGAACTTCAAGATGTTCGATCTTGTGGTGCAGCTGACCGGGGGCGGTCCTGGCTCCACCACCGAGCTGACCTCGATCAACCTGAAACGCGAGGCCTTCGAGAAATGGCGCACCGGCTATGCCTCGGCCTATGCGATCATCCTGTTCGTGACGGTGTTCGGGCTGGCCTCGATCTATGTCAAGGCGCTGAACAAGGTGAAGGAACGCTGAGGATGCCTGACATCAATCCCGCCCCGCGCCCCGGTTTTCTTTCAGTGAAAGTGTCCGCGTCATGAGCAGCTTTTCCGTCACCACACCGTCGAACCGGTCGAAATGGCTGGCTGGCACGCTGGTCATCACCTACGCGCTGATCACCATGCTGCCGCTGGTCTGGATCCTGTTGACCGGGTTCAAATCTCCGGCGGATTCGATCAGCTATCCGCCCAAGGCGATCTTCGAGCCGACGCTGGAAGGCTACGTCAACCTGTTCACCACCCGCACCCGGCAGACGCAGGAATTCCTGGCCGAGAACCCGCCGCAAAACTGGGCCGACGACATCGTGCGCAAGTACGACATGGTCATCGTCGGGCCGTCGAAATTCGGCGAACGCTTCCTGAACTCGGTCATCATCGGCTTCGGCTCGACCTTCCTGTCGATCTTTTTGGGTACGCTGGCGGCCTATGCCTTCAGTCGATTCAAGATCCCACTGGCCGATGACCTTCTGTTCTTCATTCTCAGTACCAGGATGATGCCGCCCATTGCCGTCGCCATCCCGATCTTCCTGATGTACCGGAAATTGGGATTGTCCGACACGCATCTGGGGATGATCCTGCTTTATACGGCGGTGAATATCAGCCTTGCGGTCTGGCTGCTGAAGGGCTTCATCGACGAGATCCCGCGCGAATACGAAGAGGCGGCCCTGATCGACGGCTACACGCGGTTTCAGGCCTTCTACAAGGTGGTGCTGCCGCAGGCCGCCACCGGTATCGCCTCGACCGCGATCTTCTGCCTGATCTTCGCGTGGAACGAATATGCCTTCGCGGTGCTGCTGACCTCGGCCACGGCGCAGACAGCACCGCCCTTCATTCCCACGATCATCGGCATCGGCGGGCTGGACTGGCCCGCTGTGGCGGCTGGTGCGACGATCTTCCTGCTGCCGGTCATGATCTTCACCATCCTGCTGCGCAAACATCTGCTGCGCGGGATCACCTTCGGAGCGGTTCGCAAATGATCCAGTTCTTGTCCGGCCTGATGCGCCTGCGCCGCGGTCCCTGGGAAATGGTGGCCACCATCCTGATTGCCCTGGGGGTGTTCATGCTGATGCAGCCGTTTGTGCTGTGGGCCTTCACCTATTCCTTCATCGTCACGCTGGTGGGCACGGTGATGTTCATCGTCGTCAGCCACTTCCCGGAGTAACCCATGGCCCAGATCGTCATCCGGAACCTCCAGAAGAATTTCGGCGATTTCACCGCCGTGCGGGAAAGTTCCTTCACCATCGAAGACGGTGAGTTTTTCATGCTGCTGGGCCCGTCGGGCTGCGGCAAGACCACGACGCTGCGCATGATCGCGGGGCTGGAGCTGCCCACTTCCGGCGAGATATTTCTCGATGGCGAAGAGATCAGCCAGCGGCCGCCGTCCGAACGTGACATCGCCTTCGTGTTCCAGATGTTCGCCCTGTATCCGCACATGAACGTGCGCAAGAACATGAGCTATCCGCTGGTGTCGCAAGGCATGCCGCGCGCCAAGGTGCGCGAGAAGGTGGCCGAAGTGTCCAAGATCCTCGGCATCGAGGATATCCTTGACAAGCCGGTGGGCGGGCTGTCGGGCGGCGACCGCCAGCGCGTCGCCCTTGGCCGGGCCATCGTGCGCGAACCCAAGGCCTTCATGATGGATGAGCCGCTGGGCGCGCTGGACGCCGAGTTTCGCGAACATATGGCCGAAGAATTGCGCGCCCTGCACGACCGCATGGGGGCGACCACGGTCTATGTCACCCACGATCAGCTTGAGGCCATGCAGATGGGCGACAAGATCGTGGTGATGAACAACGCGGTGGTCGAGCAATTCGGCACCCCGCAGGAAATCTACGACAAACCCGCCACCATGTTCGTGGCCAATTTCATCGGCTCGCCGTCGATGAATTTCCTCGACTTCCAGGGCAAGGTCGGGCCAGGGGCGACCCATGTGGGGCTGAACGGCCATGACACCCAGGTGCCGGCGCTGCGCGAAGGGGCCGAGGGCGATCTGGTCTTCGGGGTGCGCCCGGAACATGTGCGGCTGTCCGACGCCAGCAATTACCGCGCCCGCGTGCTGGCCACCGAATATCTGGGCACCACCCAGATCCTGACGCTGGAAACCGCCAACGGCGAGATCAAGGCGCGGATCAGTGCGGCGACAAACGTGCAGCCCGACACCCATGTGGGGCTGGATTTCAAGTCCGAAGCCGTCACCCTGTTCGATCGCGGCAGCGGGCGGGCGTTGCGCTCGTCCCTGAATGAAGGAGTGCTGTCCCATGGCTGAGGTCACGCTGGAAGGGATCTCCAAGGCGTACGGCAAGACGCAGGCGGTCAGCGACATCACCATGACCATTGCCGATGGCGCTTTCGTGGTGCTGCTGGGGCCGACCGGGGCGGGCAAGACCACGACCCTGCGGCTGATCTCGGGGCTGGAAAAGCTCGACACGGGGCAGATCACCATCGGCGGGCGCAACGTCGGCACCGAGACCCCGGCGCAGCGTGACGTGGCGATGGTGTTCCAGCAGTATTCGCTTTACCCGCATATGACGGTGCGGGAAAATCTGGCGTTCCCGCTGCGCTCGCCGATCCTGAAGACACCCGAGGCCGAGGTGACCGAGAAGGTGCGGCGCATCGCCGAGGTGCTGCAGATCCCGCACAAGCTGGACAACAAGGCGACGGAACTTTCGGGCGGCGAGATGCAGCGCGTGTCCATCGGCCGGGCGCTGGTGCGCGATCCGTCGATCTACCTGATGGACGAGCCGCTGAGTTCGCTGGATGCCAAGCTGCGCGCCGATCTGCGGGTGGAATTGAAACGCATTCACGCCGATCTGGGCTCGACCCTGCTGTATGTGACCCACGACCAGATCGAGGCGATGACCATGGCCACCCATATCGGGGTGCTGGAGGAAGGCCGTCTGGTGCAATACGGCACCCCGCGCGAAGTCTATGAAAACCCCGCCAGCATCTATGTGGCCAGCCGACTGGGCTCGCCCCGGATCAACGTTCTGCCGTCGGATCTGTTTGCCGGAAGCCACAAGGGGCCGCTGATCGGGTTGCGCCCGGAAAACATTCGCGAAGGCAGCGAGGGCGTCGAGGCGCGGGTGATCCGCGCGGAACACCTGGGCGACCAGACCCGCCTGCATCTGGAGCTTCGGGGCCATGCGATCACCACGGTGATCGACGCCCACGAAGACTACACCGCTGACACCACGATCAAGATCAGCCCGCAGGCGCCGCTATATTTCAGCGCCGATGGCGCCCGTGTATTCTGAGGGAGGACAGACATGGCACAGTTTCTGAACGCCAAGGAAAATCTGGTGACCGAGGCCATCGACGGCCTGCTGGCAGGCTCGGGCGGGGCGTTGTCGCGGCTGGATGGCTACCCGCATATCAAGGTGGTGTACCGGTCTGACTGGGACCGCTCCAAGGTGGCGCTGATCTCGGGCGGCGGCTCGGGCCATGAACCGGCCCATGCGGGGTTCGTGGGCAAGGGGATGCTGACCGCGGCGGTTTGTGGCGAGGTCTTTGCCTCGCCCTCGGTGGACGCGGTGCTGGCGGGCATTCTTGCTGTGACCGGGGCGGCGGGCTGTTTGCTGATCGTCAAGAATTACACCGGGGACCGGCTGAACTTCGGGCTGGCGGCGGAACGGGCGCGGGCGCTTGGCCGCAAGGTCGAGATGGTCGTGGTCGATGATGACGTGGCGCTGCCGGACCTGCCGCAGCCGCGCGGGGTGGCGGGCACGCTGTTCGTGCACAAGATCGCCGGGGCCATGGCCGAGGCCGGGGCCGATCTGGCCAGTGTCGCGGCTGCGGCGCGCGACGTGATCGGACGGGTGGCCAGCATCGGCATGAGCCTGGACACCTGCACCGTGCCCGGCTCGCCCAAGGAAGATCGCATCGCGCCGGGCAAGGCCGAACTGGGGCTGGGCATCCACGGCGAGCCGGGGGTCGAGCAGGTCGAATTCTCGACCGCCATGCACGCCATGGACACGGTGATCGAAAAGCTGCGCCCGCGACTGGGCGGCGCCAACAAGGTGGCGCTGGTCAACAACCTGGGCTCGACCACGCCGCTGGAAATGTCGGTGCTGACCCATGCGCTGACCGAAAGCGGCGCGGTGGGTCATCTGATCGGCCCGGCGCCGCTGATGACCTCGCTCGACATGCACGGGTTCTCGGTCTCGGTGCTGGATGCGACCGAGGCCGAATTGCAGGCGCTGGCCGCCCCCGTGAACCTGCCCGCCTGGCCGGGGATGGCCGAACTGGTGCCGATCCGGGTCACCCCGCTGCCCGATGGTTTAACGCCGATCAAGCCGATCCCGTCGGACAATCCGCGCACCCATGCGATCATCGAACGGGTCTGCGATCTGTTGGTCGGGGCCGAGGGCAGGCTGAACGAGCTGGACGCGAAATCCGGCGATGGCGACACCGGCGCGACCCTGGCGACGGCGGCGCGGGCGCTGAAACAGGGGCTGGGGCGGATGCCGCTGGCCGATCTGACACAACTGTTCCCGGCGCTTGGCAATGAATTGAGCCAGACCATGGGCGGCTCCTCCGGGGTGATCCTGGCGATCTATTTCAACGCTGCCGGGGACGCTTGTGCCAAGGGCGCGCCGGTGCCTCGGGCGCTGGTCGATGGTCTGACGCGGGTGTCTCAGGTGGGCGGGGCGCAGGTGGGCGACCGCACCATGGTTGATGCGCTCGCCCCGGCGCTTGAGGCCTTGCCGCAAGGCATTGCCGCCGCTGCCGCCGCCGCGCGGGCCGGGGCCGACAGCACCGCCGCGATCCACCGTGCCAAGGCGGGCCGCGCGGCCTATGTGCCCGAGGAGAACCTGAAAGGACACAACGACCCCGGGGCCGAGGCCGTCGCGCTGCTGTTCGAAGGGCTGGCCGCCGAAATGGGCGGCTGATTTCGGGGTGACGAAGCCGGACGTCCATACCGCCCAGAAACCTACGGTCAACGACATCGCGCGTGTGGCCGGGGTCAGTCTGGCCACCGTGGACCGGGTTCTGAACGAACGTCCGGGCGTGCGGCGCGTGACCATCGAGAAGGTGCAGAACGCCATCGCCGAACTGGGCTATGTGCGCGACACGGCGGCGGCCAATCTGGCGCGCAAGCGGGTCTATGACCTGCTGTTCATCCTGCCCGACAACGGCAATGAATTCGTCCAGGCCCTGCGCAGCCAGATCACCGAACAGGCCGGCAAGCTGGTCAACGAGCGGACCCGGATCTCGGTCCGGCAGGCCGCCCCTTTCGAGCCGCAGGACATCGTGCGCATCCTTGACCGGCTGGAGCGGTCCTCGACCGACGGGGTGGCGGTCTTCGGCCCGGAAACCCCGGCGGTGCGCGACGCGGTGCGGCGCACCCGGGCCCGGGGGATTGCGGTGGTGACGCTGGTGTCGGACCTGCCCAGTTCCGACCGGGATCATTTCGTCGGCATCGACAATGTTGCCGCCGGGCGAACGGCGGCGCAACTGATGGGCCGGTTTGCGCGCCGGACGGGCAAGGTGCTGGTGATCACCGGCTCGCGGTTGGCGCGCGACCATCTGGAACGGCGGCAGGGCTTCGATCTGGTGATGGCGCGGGACTTTCCGCATCTGGACGTGGTCGCCTCGGTCGAGGGGCGCGACGATCCCGACCTGATCGGGGCGCTGCTGCCACAGGTCTTTGCCAGCTATCCGGACCTGTGCGGCATTTATTCTTCGGCGGCGGGCAATGCCGGGTTGATCCGCTTCCTGTCCGAGCATGATCCGGGCGGCGACGTGGTGGTGATTGCACACGAGTTGACGCCCATGACGCGCGCCGCCCTGCACGCTGGGCTGTTCGACGCGCTGATTTCGCAGGACGCGGGCCATCTGGTACGCTCGGCTGTGCGGCTGCTACGGGCCACCGCCGATGACGTGCCGTTCAACGCCGCGCAGGAGCGTATCCGCATCGACATTCATCTGAAGGAAAACACACCGCCCTGAAGGGCGGAGCATTGGGGAGGAGACACCATGAAGACCATCAAGGGCCCGGCCCTGTTTCTGGCACAATTCGCCAGCGACGAGGCGCCGTTCAACTCGTGGGATGCGATCACGAAATGGGCCGCCGACTGCGGCTATAAAGGGGTGCAGGTGCCCAGTTGGGATGGCCGCCTGTTTGATCTGGACAAGGCCGCGGCCAGCAAGGACTACTGCGACGCGTTCACCGGGCAGGCCGCCGAAAACGGGGTCGCGGTGACCGAACTGTCGACCCATTTGCAGGGGCAGCTTGTGGCCGTGCACCCGGCCTATGATACGGCCTTCGACGGCTTCGCTGCGCCTGAGGTCCGGGGCAACCCGGCGGCGCGCCAGGAATGGGCGGTGGATCAGGTGAAGAAGGCGCTGACGGCCTCGCGCCACATGGACATCGGGGCGCATGCGACGTTTTCCGGCGCGCTGGCCTGGCCCTATATCTATCCGTGGCCGCAGCGCCCGGCCGGGCTGGTCGAGACCGCGTTTGACGAATTGGCACGGCGCTGGCGTCCGATCCTGGATCATGCCGAGGATTGCGGCGTCGATGTCTGCTATGAAATCCATCCGGGCGAGGATCTGCACGACGGCGTGACCTACGAGATGTTCCTCGAACGCACCGGCAACCACGCGCGGGCCTGCATGCTGTACGACCCCTCGCACTATGTGCTGCAATGCCTCGATTACCTCGACAACATCGACATCTACCGCGACCGCATCCGCATGTTCCACGTCAAGGATGCCGAGTTCAATCCGACCGGGCGGCAGGGGGTCTATTCGGGCTATCAAAGCTGGGTGGACCGGGCCGGGCGCTTCCGCAGTCTGGGCGACGGGCAGGTGGATTTCGCGGCGATCTTCTCCAAGATGGCCGCCAATGATTTCGACGGCTGGGCCGTGGTCGAATGGGAATGCTGCCTGAAGCACCCCGAGGATGGTGCCCGCGAAGGTGCGCAGTTCGTCACCGACCACATCATCCGGGTCACCGAAAAAGCCTTCGACGATTTCGCCGACGGCGGCACCGATGACGCGGCCAACCGCAAGATGCTGGGGATCGACTGATGGTGACAGGACGCAACGAAAACCTTGGCCGCCGTATCCGTCTAGGCATGGTCGGCGGTGGCAATGATGCCTTCATCGGCGGGGTGCATCGCATCGCATCGCGCATCGACGACAAGTTTGAACTGGTGGCAGGCGCCCTGTCCGCGACCCCGGAAAAGGCGCAGGCCAGCGGCGCGGCGCTTGGCCTGCCGCGCATCTATGATGACTACAAGCAGATGGCGATCCGCGAGGCGCGGCTGAAGACCGGGATCGAGGCCGTGTCCATCGTCACCCCGAACCATGTGCACTATGCCGCCGCGCGCGAGTTTCTGAAGCGCGGCATCCATGTGATCTGCGACAAGCCGCTGACCTCGACCCTGGCCGACGCCAAGAAGCTGGTGAAGGCGGCAGAGGCCTCGGACGCGCTGTTCATCCTGACCCACAATTACACCGGATATCCGATGATCCGGCAGGCGAAAGAGATGGTCGATGCGGGCGAACTGGGGGCGCTGCGCGTGGTGCAGGTGGAGTATGCGCAGGACTGGCTGACACAGGACGAAACTTTCAAGCAGGCCGAATGGCGCACCGATCCGGCGCGCACCGGGGCCGGGGGCTCGACCGGCGACATCGGCACCCATGCCTACAACCTCGCCTGTTTCGTCACCGGGCTGACCGCCGAAAGCCTTGCCGCCGACATCCAGGCCTTCGTGCCGGGGCGGCAGGTGGATGACAACGCTCATGTGATGCTGCGCTATGTGGGCGGCGCGCGTGGGATGCTGTGGTGCAGCCAGGTGGCGCCGGGCAACGAGAACGCGCTGAAGCTGCGGGTTTACGGCGAAAAGGGCGGGCTGGAATGGGAGCAGGAGAATCCCAACAACCTGTGGTTCACGCCGTTCGGAGAGCCCAAGCGCCTGATCACCCGCAACGGTGCCGGGGCCGGGGCCGCCGCCGGTCGCATGAGCCGCGTACCGCCGGGCCATCCCGAGGGTTATCTGGAGGGGTTCGCCAATATCTACAGCGAGGCCGCCGAGGCGATCATCGCCCATCGCGACGGGAGCGCGCCTGACCCGGCGGTGACCTATCCCACCATTCAGGACGGGTTGAAGGGCGTGCAATTCGTGGCCGCCTGCGTCGAAAGCTCCAAGCGCAACGCCGCCTGGGTGTCGCTGGACAAGTAGCGCGTCGAGCCGGGGATCTGCGGATCGCCCGGCCCGCGTTTGCGCCGCCGCGACCGGCGCTGAGAAAGGTTTAACCTCTGCCCCCTAGGCTGCGCGCCATCCGTGTCGTCTGGGAAACTGTCATGTCGCGTCCTGAGTTGTCCATTGCTGTCCCCCCGCCCGAAAGCCTGAGTGCTGCTGCCGCACAGGTCGCCAAGGGGCTGGCCCGTCCCTCTCTCGCGCCGATCCGCCTGGCTGCCATAGCGGCCGGGATCGAAGGGCTGGTGTTGTCGGTGACCTTCTGGTTCGTGCAATACGCGGCCACCCCGGTCGCGCTGTTCCATCCCGGTATGGCCGGTCTGGCCGGGATCGGCATGGCGATGCTGGCGCTTGGGCTGACGGCGGCTTTTGGCGGCTATGCCCTGCGGGTGATGGTGGACGCGCGGCGCAGCTTACCGCGCACCCTGCCTGGATACCTGTTCGCCCTTGTGGCGATGGGCGTGGCGGGCTTGGGTCAAAGCCTGCCCGGCGGCGTGTTCTGGGCCGGACTGACCGGCTTTGCGCTGGTCCTTGTGCCGCTGCGGTATTGCCTGTCGCTGGTGGCCGACTGGGCCGTGGCCAGCGGGCTGACGGCGCGCCGTGCGGTGCTGGCGGGCGGCGGCCCCGAGGCCGAGCGGCTGGTGCGTGGCCTGTCCGAGCAAAGCGGCAACGAGGTGCGCATCTGCGGGATTTTCGACGACCGCACCGGCAAGCGCGCGCCGGACGTGGTGCTGGATGTGCCCAAGATCGGCAGTTTCGACGATCTGGTGCAATTCTGCCGGCTGGCCGAGATCGATCTGATCATCCTGTGCCTGCCGCCCACGGCAGAGGAACGGATCGGGCAACTGCTGGAGAAATTCCGGGTGCTGCCGGTGCCGGTGCACCTGAGCGCCTTCAGTCAGGATTTCAGTTTTGCCGATGCCCCCGATGGCACCGCGCTGCTGCCCGCGACCTTCCGGGCGGAGCGGCGCCTGGCCAAGCGCGTGTTCGACCTGACCCTTGGTGCGGCGATGCTGGTCAGTCTTGCCCCGGTGATGTTGGCCGTGGCGCTCGCGATCCGCCTCGACAGTCGCGGTCCGATCTTCTTCCGGCAAGAGCGGCACGGTTTCAACGACAGCCTGATCCGGGTCTGGAAGTTCCGCACCATGTTTGCCGATCAATGCGACGCACGCGGCAGCCGGATCGTCACCCGCGGTGACCCGCGGGTGACGCGGGTGGGCCGCATCCTGCGCAAGACCTCGCTGGATGAACTGCCGCAACTGTTCAATGTGCTGGATGGATCGCTGTCTCTGGTCGGGCCGCGCCCGCATGCCGTCGATGCCCGCTCCAGCCGGCAGGAACGCTTCGCGCAGATCGTTCAGGGCTATTCCGCACGCCACCGGCTGCCGCCGGGCATCACCGGCTGGGCGCAGATCCACGGCTGGCGCGGCGAGGTCGATGACCCCGAAAGCCTGCGCCACCGGTTCGCCCATGATCTTTTCTATATCGAAAATTGGTCACTCTGGCTCGATCTTGCCATTCTTTTACGCACACCGCTAAGCTTGTTGGACACCCGACGCGCCTATTAGTCAGCTGAACGCCTTGAAGGGGTTGGCGTCGTGCCGTGCCCACCTTACGGTTCGCCCAAGGGCCGACGGGGATCGGCCCGCTGAACAACCGGGAGGTTCTTGAATGAACATGTTCACACGCGCGACCGCGGCCGCGCTGACTCTGGCCGTTTCCGCCGGACTGTCCGCCCCAGTGGCGCAGGCCGAAGAAGGCAACTACATCCTTGCCACCGCATCGACCGGCGGCACCTATTATCCGGTCGGCGTGGCGCTGGCGACACTTGTGAAAGTGAAGCTGCAGCCGACCGAAGGGATCGGCATGTCGGCCATCAACTCGGCCGGTTCGGGCGAAAACGTGCGCCTGCTGCGCGAAAATGAAGCCCAGTTCGGCATCCTTCAGGGCCTTTATGGCCACTACGCGGCCACCGGCACCGGCCCGCTGGAAAGCTCGGGCGTGCAGGAGAATCTGCGCTCGGTCACCATGCTGTGGCAGAACGTCGAACACTTCGTGCTGGCCAGCGACAAGGCCGAAACCGGCACCGTCGCCGACATGGTGGCGCTGAAAGGCGACTCGATGGCGCTTGGCACCCAGAATTCGGGCACCATCGGGTCCAACGCGGCGCTGATGGCCGGGCTCGGGGTGGACATTTACACTGACTTTGAGCTGGTGCACGCGGGCTATGGCCCCTCGGCCGAAGCACTGCAGAACGGCCAGGTTTCGGGCATCAGCACCCCGGCCGGTGTGCCCGTGGGCGCCGTCAGCAAGCTGCTGGCCTCGGCGGGGGACAAGGTCACGTTGCTGAACTTCACGCCCGAACAACGCGCTGCCGCCGATGGCGGTCGTGAACTGTGGACCGAATACCTGATCCCCGCCGGCACCTATCCGGGTCAGGCCGAGGACGTGACCACCATCGCGCAGCCCAACTTCCTGGCCACCAACGCAGATGTTCCGGAAGAAAACATCTACCTGATCACCAAGGCGATCTACGAGAACCTTGCGTTTCTGCAGGCGATCCATCCGGCGACCAAGGCGATGGCCATCGAAAAGGCAATCTCGGGCCTGCCGCTGCCCCTGCACCCCGGTGCCGCGCGGTACTATCAGGAAGCCGGGGTCGAGATCCCCGAGCGTCTGATCGCCAAGTAAGATGGACCTGAAAACCCTGGCTCAGCATGTGCTGACTGCCTTTTGCGCCACCGTAGCGGTGGCGCATCTTTACCTCGCAATTTTCCCCGTGGTGTCCGAGTTGGAGCGCAACGCCTGGCACTTCGCCTGCTTTGCCTTCCTCGCAGCACTGCTGACACCGATGACAAAAAGCGGCCATCGGACACAGACGGCGCAAGCCATCGATGCGGTATTCGGGGCCGTGGTGGCCATCGCGGCGGTTCACCTGAGCTTTGCCGAAAACGCCATCTACGCCCGCGGCGTCAAGCTGGCGCCGGTGGACTGGGCCGCGGCCTGTATCTGTATCCTGGGCGCCATCGAACTGACCCGCCGCCTGACCGGCTGGATCATCCCCTCGCTGATCATTCTGTCCATCACCTATGTGACGGTCTGGGGCAGTTGGGTTGGCGGCGTGTTCAGCTTTTCAGGGCTGAGCTGGGAGACCGTGATCTTCCGCTCGATCTACGGCGATGACGCGATGTTCGGCTCGATCGCGCGGATCTCGTCAACTTATGTCTTCCTCTTCATCATCTTCGGGGCATTCCTGTTGCGCTCGGGCGCGGGCGATTTCGTGATTGCCCTGGCGCGCGCCGTTGCGGGCCGCTGGGTCGGCGGACCCGGCATCGTGGCGGTGATCGCCAGCGGGCTGACCGGCACCATCTCGGGCTCTGCGGTGGCCAACACCGCCTCGACCGGGGTCATCACCATCCCGCTGATGCAACGCGCGGGCTTCCGTCCCACCTTTGCCGGCGGGGTCGAGGCCGCGGCCTCGACCGGCGGGCAGCTGATGCCGCCGATCATGGGGGCAGGCGCCTTCGTGATGGCCAGTTTCACCCAGATCCCCTATGAGAAAATCGTGGCGGTCGCCGCCCTTCCGGCGCTGCTGTATTTCCTGTCGGTCGCCTTCTTCGTGCGGATCGAGGCGCGACGCACCAACCTGCCGCCGATCCCGTCGGATGGCGAGACTCTGGGCTCGGCCTTCCGCAAGGGCGGCGCCAGCTTCGTCATTCCCATCGGCCTGCTGATCGGGATGCTGGTCAGTGGCTTCACGCCCACCTATGCGGCGGTCTTCGGCATCGTCGCGGTGATCGTGTCCAGCTGGTTCACCCAGACCCGCATGGGCCCCCGCGCCATCATCGAGGCGCTGGCCCTGGGCACGCGCAACATGATGATGACGGCGGTGCTGCTGTGTTCGGTGGGTCTTGTGGTCAACGTGATCGCCACGGCGGGTGTCGGCAACACCTTCAGCCTGATGATCGCCGAATGGGCCGGGGGTCATATCCTGGTGGCGATCCTGCTGGTGGCTCTGGCCAGCCTGATCCTGGGCATGGGCCTGCCAGTGACGGCGGCCTATATCGTGCTGGCCACCCTGTCGGCCCCGGCCCTGGCCGGGATGATTGCCGACCGGGCGGTCATCGACGCATTGGTGCAAGGGGCGCTGGACCCGGCGGCGCAAGCGGTGCTGATGCTGGCCGCGCCTGAGCGGATGGCCGAATTCGCCGCGCCCATGTCGCTTGAAGCGGCCCGCGAGCTGGTGCGCAACCTGCCGCTGGAAGTGGCCGGTCCGCTGCGCGATCTGACCGTCCCGCCCGAAGTGACGCTGGCGGCCTTGCTGTCGGCACATATGATCATCTTCTGGCTCAGTCAGGACAGCAACGTCACGCCGCCGGTGGCGCTGGCCGCCTTCACGGCGGCGGCGATTGCCAAGGCGCCGGCCAT
Source organism: Meridianimarinicoccus sp. MJW13 (assembly GCF_014901205.1). GTDB lineage: Bacteria > Pseudomonadota > Alphaproteobacteria > Rhodobacterales > Rhodobacteraceae > Meridianimarinicoccus. The sequence goes on along the minus strand of NZ_JACNMU010000004.1, from coordinate 281,080 downwards.
GGCGACCGGCGTGGCCAGCTGGAAACTGGCCAAGGGGCTGTACATCGTGCCGGTGCTGTTCGCCTATACCCCGCTTTTGTCGGGGGATTGGGGGGCGGCGCTTTGGGTGTTCGGCTTCGCGGTGCTGGGCATCTATGCGCTGGCCGCCGGGATGCAGGGCTGCATGGAAGCCAAGGTCGGCCCCGTGTTGCGTGTCATCCTGCTGGTGGCCGGCCTGGCCTGCCTCTGGCCGGGCGCTCCGCTGATCCAGGCGGGCGGGGCCGTCGCGGTCATCGGGCTTCTGGTCCTGAACGTCCGTGGCATGCGGGCCGCCGCCGCCGCGTAAGACCTCTTCGTGCCCGGCCTTCGCGGCCGGGCACGGATCCTTCAGACCCGCTGTTCCGACAGGTGGGTCAGCACCAGCCGCCGGGCAAAGGCCAGCAGGAACATCACCGTCAGCCCCAGCACGATGGTCGGCGCCGGTGCGCTGTCGAGGAAGAATGACAGATAGGTGCCGCCTAGGGCCGCGATCAGGGTTACCACAACCGAGATCCACAGCATGTGCCCGAACCGTTTCGTCAGCAGGAAGGCGATGGCACCGGGCGAGATCAGCAGCGCAATTGCCAGGATGATCCCCACCGACGACAGGGTCGCGACGATGGTCAGCGACAGGATCGACAGCAGCCCGTAGTGTAGCCATTTCACCGGCAAACCGCTGGCCTGCGCCTGTGCCGGATCGAAGGCGTGCAGCAACAGGTCCTTCCATTTGCCCAGCAGGATCAGCGCCACAAACGCCGAAATCAGGCCGGCCGTCCACAGGTCCTGCACGCCGACGCCCAGCATGTTGCCGAACAGGATGTGGTCAAGGTGCTGGTCGGTCTCGATGCTGGTGAACAGGATCAGCCCCAGCCCGAACATGCCCGAGAACACCACCCCCATCACCGTGTCCTGCTTGATGCGGCTGTTGGTGTCCAGAAATCCGGTCAGCAGGGCGCAGATCATGCCCGCAGCGAAAGCGCCGATGATCAGCGGGATGCCCGCGACATAGGCCAGCACCACCCCTGGCAGCACCGCGTGGCTGACCGCATCGCCCATCAGCGACCAGCCCTTGAGCACCAGGAAATTGGACAGCAGCGCCGTCGGGATCGAGATGATCGCCGCGATCCAGAAGGCGTTCTGCATGAAGGGAAACTGGAAGGGTTGCAGCAGGGTGTCGATCATTCCGCGGGCTCCACCCGTTGCGCGGCGGCCGGCGGGGCCGGCGGCGTTTTCAGGGCTGCGGCAGCCTTGCGGCGCGCGGCCAGCATGCCGTGCTTGGGCGCCAGGAAGAAGGTGATCAGGAAGATCAGGGTTTGCAGCACAACGATGATCCCGCCGGTGGCGCCATCCAGGAAATAGCTGGCATAAGCCCCCAGGAAACTGGTCGAGGCCCCGATCACCACCGACAAGGCAATCAGCCGGGGGAAGCGGTCGGTCAGCAGATAGGCGGTGGCACCCGGCGTGACCACCAGTGCGATCACCAGAAAGGCGCCGACCGTCTGCATCGCCGCCACGGTGCAAGCCGACAGCAGGGTAAAGAACACCACTTTCAGCAGTCCCGGCCGCAGCCCGATCGACCGCGCGTGGCTTTCATCGAAGAACACCACCATCAGGTCCTTCCACTTGGCCAGCAGCACGGCCAGAGACACGCCAGAGATCAGCACCAGTTGCAGCGTGTCCTCGGGGGTGATGGCCAGAATATTGCCCAAAGTGATGGTCTGGATACTGACCGACATCGGTGAAAGCGAGACCATGAACAGCCCCAACCCGAAGAATGAGGTGAAGATCAGCCCGATCACCGCGTCCTCTTTCAGGCCCGAGCGCTGGTTCAGGAACAGCATCGCCCCGGCCGCCAGCCCGCCCGACAGGAAGGCCCCGAAGGCGAAGGGCAGGCCCAGCATGTAGGCCCCCGCAACGCCGGGCACGATGGAATGGCTCAGCGCGTCGCCGATCAGCGACCAGCCCTTCAGCATCAGGTAGACCGACAGAAAGGCGCAGACCCCGCCAACAAGGGCCGAGACCCACATGGCGTTGGTCATGTAGCCGTAGCTGAAAGGCTCCAGAAGCAGGCTCATCGCGGGCCGGCCCCGTCGTCATCGTCATAGAAGACCAGCGGGCGCTCATCGTCGGTGATGACATTCAGGCGGCGCGGATCGTCGTCGTCGTGCAGGTCGGCGCCCTCCAGCGTGAAGTGGCGCAGCACGCCACCGAAGGCCAGTTCCAGCTTTTCGCGGGTGAAGACATCTTCAGTGCGGCCATAGCCCAGCACGGTGCCCTTCACCAGAATGGTGCGGTCGCAGAACTCGGGCACCGAGCCGAGGTTGTGGGTGGACACCAGCATCACCCGGCCCTCGGCGCGCAATTCGCGCAGCAGGGCGATGATCTGATCCTCGGTCTTCACATCGACGCCGGTAAAGGGTTCGTCCAGCAGGATCACCCGCCCCTGTTGCGCCAGCGCGCGGGCCAGGAAGACGCGCTTGCGCTGGCCGCCCGACAGCTCACCGATCTGGCGCTGGCGGAACTCGCGCATGTTGACCCGGCCCAGGGCCGCATCCACTGCCGCATGGTCGGCCTTCGACGGACGGCGCAGAAACCCCATGTGGCCGTAGCGGCCCATCATCACCACGTCCTCGACCAGCACCGGGAAGGACCAGTCGACCTCTTCGGCCTGCGGCACATAGGCGACAAGGTTGCGGCGCAGCGCCTGACGCACGCTCATGCCCAGCACCTCGATGGTGCCGGCGGCGGCGGGCACAAAGCCCATCAGCGCCTTGAACAGGGTCGATTTGCCCGCCCCGTTGATGCCCACAAGTGCGGCGATGGTGCCGGTGGGGATCTCGAAACTGGCATTGCGCAGGGCGGTGTGGCCGTTGCGATAAGTCACCGTCACGTCGCGCGCGCAGATGCCGCTGGACTGCGCGGGGGCGGTGGGGGACAGGGTTTCGGCAAGGCTCATGTGCCGTCCCCGCTCAGCCCGTTCACCACGGTTTCCGAAGTCACGCGCAGCAGGTCCAGGTAGGTCGGCACCGGGCCGTCGGGTTTCGACAGGCTGTCCACATACAGCACCCCGCCATAGGCCGCGCCGGTTTCCCGTGCCACCTGTTTGGCGGGCGCCTCCGACACGGTGCTTTCGCAGAACACTGCCGGGATCGCGTTGTCGCGCACCCCGTCGATGACTTTGCGCACCTGTTGCGGCGTTCCTGTCTGATCGGCGTTCATCGGCCAGAGATAGAGCTCGTTCAGGCCAAAGTCCCGCGCGAGATAGCTGAATGCGCCTTCACAGGTCACCAGCCAGCGCTTGTCCTCGGGGATCTCGGCGATGCGGGCGCGCAGCGGCGCCAGTGTCTCGGTGATCCGGGCCTTGTAGCTTTCCGCGTTGGCGGCATAGATGGCGGCGTTGTCCGGATCGTGTGTCGAGAAGGCTGCCGCGATATTGTCGATGTAGATCAACGCGTTGTCGACGCCCATCCAGGCATGGGGATTGGACTTGCCGGCATAGGAGCCTTCGGAGATCGGGATCGGGTCGATGCCATCGGTCAACGTGGCCGAGGGCACATCGCTGAGGTTGGACAGGAATTGCTCGAACCACAGTTCAAGGTTCAGCCCGTTCCACAGGATCAGGTCGGCATCCTGCGCCCGCACGATGTCGCGCGGGGTCGGGGAATAGCCGTGGATCTCGGCACCGGGTTTGGTGATCGACACCACCTCGGCGGCGTCCCCGGCGACGTTCCGGGCCATGTCGGCCAGCACGGTGAAGGTGGTCACCGCCTTGAACTTGTCATCGGCCTGCAGGGGCACGGCCAGACAGCACAGCACCAGAGCCTTGGACATCAGACGCAAACGGATCACGGGGCAACCTCTCGCTGGGGGTGATGGCGGCACTATATGCAAGCCATTCGCAACTGGCAATGCAATTGCGAATTAGTCTCAAGTTAATCCGCTTTGGGTCACCGCCTAGCTTTTCGCTGTGATTGCTGCTTACCTTGGCGCGACACCTATGGATGGGATCTGATGCATCGGACAGCGACCGACAGCGGGCCAATGCGGACTGGGGCGTCTGACACAACCAGGCTGGCCTTTGCGACCCACGGTCTGACCAAGGTCTATGGCGAAGGCCGCGCGGCGGTGCATGCCCTGCGCGGCGTCGATCTGGAAATTCCGCAGGGCGAGATCGTGGTGCTGTTGGGCCCTTCAGGGTCGGGAAAATCCACGCTGCTGAACATCATCGGCGGGCTGGACCGGGCCACGGACGGAACTGCGTATTTCCGTGACCAGAACCTGTCCGAGATGAGCGATGCGGCCCTGACCCGCTATCGCCGCGAACACGTGGGCTTCGTGTTTCAGTTCTACAACCTGATGCCCAGCCTGACCGCCCATGAAAACGTCGAGCTTGTGACCGAGATCGCCGCAGATCCGATGGACCCGGACGAGGCGCTGCGGCTGGTCGGGCTGGACAAGCGCAGCGATCATTTTCCGGCGCAACTGTCGGGGGGCGAGCAACAGCGCGTCGCCATCGCCCGCGCCATCGCCAAGCAGCCCGAGGTTCTGTTCTGTGACGAGCCGACCGGCGCGCTGGACAGCGAAACCGGCCGCGCGGTGTTGCAGGTGTTGCACGACGTGAACGCACGGCTTGGCTCCACCGTCTTGATGGTGACCCATAATGCCAGCACGGCGGCCATGGCCGACCGGGTCATCCATTTTTCCGACGGCAGCATCCGCGAGGTGGTGCGCAACACCGTCAAGCTGCCTCCGTCCGAGATCGCCTGGTGAGCCCGCTGGATCACAAGCTGCTGCGCGACCTGTGGCGCATCAAGGGGCAGGCCACGGCCATCGGCGCAGTGATCGCCATGGGCGTGATGATGCTGGTGATGATGACCGGGCTGACGGCCTCGCTGACCGAAACCCGCAATGCGTACTATGAACGGTACCGGCTGGCCGATGTCTTTGCGCCGGTCAGCCGTGCGCCGGAACACCTAGGCGATCGTCTGGCCGAGATCCCCGGCGTGTCGGCGGTGCAGACGCGGGTGCAGGGGCGGGCGCTGATCGACCTGCCGGGCGAGGTGCTGCCGGTGCACGCGCAGGCGGTGTCGCTGCCCGAGCATCGCCGCCCGGCGCTGAACGATGTCTACCTGACCGATGGTCGGCTGCCGGCGCCGGGACGGCCCGATGAAATCGTACTGCTGCAAAGTTTCGCCGCGGCCCATGATCTGCACCCCGGCGATCATCTGCGCGCCACCATGAACGGTGCCCGCCGCAGCTTTGACATCGTTGGTCTGGCACAAAGCCCCGAGTTTTTATACACCACCGCGCCGGGGGAACTGGTGCCCGATGATGCCCGTTTCGGCGTGATCTGGATGGGGCGACGCGGGCTGGCCGCTGCCTATGACATGGACGGCGCTTTCAACGAGGCGCTTCTGGGGCTGGCGCGGGGCGCCAGTGACGACGCGGTGATCGCGGCGGCGGATCGTCTGCTGAAGCCCTATGGCGGGCTGGGCGCCTATCCGCTGGCCGACCAGACCTCGAACCGGTTTGCTTCCGAGGAGATCGCGGGTCTGGAGGCGTCCTCGACCTCGGTGCCGCCCATCTTTCTGGCAGTGGCGGCCTTCCTTCTTTACATCGTCGTCAGCCGGATCGTGCAGGCCGAGCGCGGCCAGATCGGTCTGATGAAGGCCTTCGGCTATTCCAACGGCGAGGTCGGGCTGCACTATTTCAAACTGATCCTTGCCATTGCTTCGGGCGGGGCGCTGGCGGGATGCCTGTTCGGCATTGGCGCGGGGCGGGCGATGATCGGGCTCTATTCCGACTATTTCAAGTTTCCCTTTCTGGTCTTCCAACTGGATCCGGCCGCCTTCGTCATCGGGGTGGTGGTCAGCATCCTTGCGGCCTCGGGCGGCGGGCTGATGGTGTTGCGGCGGGTCTTTGCCCTGACCCCGGCCGAGGCCATGCGCCCCCCGGCACCACCGGACTTCAGCCGCACCGGGCAGGTGGGTCGGGCGTTGGGTCGGATTCTGGATCAGCCGTCGCGCATGGTGCTGCGCCGGATCACCCGGCAATTCGGACGCATGGCCGGGGCCACCATCGGCATCGCTGCGGGCATGGCGCTGTCGGTGTCGATGATCACCATCATGGCCGGGTTCAACCGCACCATCGACCTGACCTTCTCGGTCACCGACCGCAGCGATGTGACGGTCACCTTCACCCATCCGGTCAGCGACAAGACCCTGCTGGAACTGGCGCGTCTGCCCGGTGTTGAACGGGTCGAACCCCTGCGCCATGTCGGCGCCGTGTTGCGCAACGGGCTGATCACCTATCGCGGCGGGCTGATCGGCCTGCCGGAAATGGCCGAGCTGTACCGCGCGCTGGACAGGGATCAGGCCCCGATCGAGCCGCCCGATCACGGCGTGGTCCTGTCGCGTGCGCTGGCCGATGTGCTGAACATCGCGCCCGGCGATACCCTGCGGGTCGAGGTGCGCGAGGGTCGGCAGCCGGTGCTGGATCTGCCGGTGTCGGGCGTGGCCGAGACCCTGCTGGGCGCACCCGCCTACATGAACATGGCCGCGCTGAACCGGGCGCTTGGCGAGCCCGGACGGGTGTCGGGCGCCTATCTGGCCATCGACGAGAACTCCGAGACCGCGATCTATGCCGCACTGAAGGATTTGCCAACGGTTGTCGGGGTCAGTCTGAAGTCGCAGGCCCGCGATGCGCTGCTGGCGCAGATGAACACCGGCGCGGGCAGTATCCGCTATGTCATGGGTTCCATCGCCTTCGTCATCACCTTCGGCATCGTCTACAACGCCGCCCGCATTGCCCTGGCCGAGCGCGCGCGCGATCTGGCCTCGCTGCGGGTGATCGGCTTCAGCAAGGGCGAGGCGGCCTTTGTCCTGCTGGGGGAACTGGCCGTCGTGACGGTGATGGCCCTGCCGTTGGGGGCGGTGATGGGGTATTACCTGTCCTTCGGGATCGCGCAGGGCTTTTCCAACGATCTGTACCAGATCCCGGCGGTCTTCGATCCCGCCAGCTATGGTCAGGCGATGATCGTAGTGCTGCTGGCCGCCGTGGTCTCGGGCGGGCTGGTAAAACGCGATCTGGACCGCGCCGATCTGATCGAGGCGCTGAAAACACGGGAGTAGACAATGGCGAGGGCAAGAAAGAGATCGCGGCTGGTGCTGACGCTGATCACCGGCCTTCTGATCGCCGGGGCGCTGGCGGCGGCCTTCTGGCCCCGACCGGTGATGGTCGATCTCGACGAGGTGACGCGCGGGCCGATGATGGTGACCATCGACGAAGAGGGCCGCACCCGCGTGGCCGAGGCCTATATCGTCTCGACCCCGGTGGCGGGCCGGTTGCAGCGGGTGGAGGTGGACCCCGGCGATCCGGTGATCCGGGGCGAAACCGTGGTGGCGCATATGCTGCCCACCAACCCGGCGGCCCTGGACGTGCGCACCCGCGAACAGGCGCTGGCGGCGGTCCAGGCCGCCGAAGCCGCGCTGCGGGTTGCGCGCGCCGATCTGAACGCCGCCATCGCCAACCGCGATCTGGCCGAGGCCGATCTGCGCCGCGCCGAAACCCTGGCCGACCGTCAGCACACAAGCCCGGCGACGCTGGACCGGGTCCAGCAGGGGTATCGCGTGGCCGAAGCCCAGGTCGAAACCGCCGAGGCCGCGATCTCGATGCGCGAAGCCAATCTGGCCAATTCACGGGCGCAACTGATCGGCTTTGACGATCAGGGGCTGGCCTCGGCCATCGGCAATCCGCGCAGCGACGACATTCCGCTTCATGCGCCCACCGACGGGCGCATCCTGCGCATCATGCAGCAAAGCGAAACCACGCTGCCCGCCGGCGCGCCGATCATGGAAATCGGCGATATCGAGGGTGCACTGGAGGTGGTGGTCGATCTGATCTCGTCGGATGCGGTGCAGGTCGAGATCGGCAATCAGGTCATCATCGAGGATTGGGGCGGCCCCACCGCCCTGCATGGCAAGGTCATCCGCATCGACCCGCTGGCCGTCACCAAGTTTTCCGCACTGGGGGTCGAGGAACAGCGCGTCCCGGTGACCGTCGACCTGTCCGGCCCGGCGGAGGAGCGCAAGGCGCTGGGACACGGCTATCGGGTGGTAGCGCGGATCGTGGTCTGGAAACAGGAAGACGCCCTGCGTGTACCCTCAAGCGCGCTGTTTCGCAGCGGCGGCGACTGGGCGGTGTTTCGGGCGCAGGAGGGCAAGGCCCGCGTGACCCCGGTCGAGATTGGCCGCAACAACGGCGTTCAGGCCGAAGTGCTGGCCGGGCTCGAGGCCGGGGATCTGGTCATCCTCTACCCCTCGACTGCGGTCACGGATGGTGCCGCCATTGCCCGCAGGGTGGTCAATTGACCTTGGTCCGGGGTTGCCGATCCGCCCAGTCTTCGTCACTGGTAAACCATCGTCTCTGCCCGCGCCGCTTGGACAGCAAGGAGCACAAATGGTTTCGATCCTGCTAATTTTTCACTTCTGTATCGTTGTCGCCTTTACCATCCGGATCCTGCTGCGCGACGACCTGTTCCCGCCGGCGCGACTGGCGTGGTTCGTGGTGCTGATCATGGTGCCGTATTTCGGCAGCGTCATCTATTTCCTGTTCGGCGAGATCGACATAGGGCATGAGGCCGACAAGCGGCACAATCGGATCTTCCACCAGATCCGGGCCAGGGCCGCCGATATGATGGGCTCGCCCCAAACATCCGATACGCTGATTGACCCGAAGTACCGGCCGGCCTTCCGCTATGCCGCTTCGATCAACGGGTTCAACCCGGTTGACGGCAACCGGGCCAGGCTGATGGCCGATGCGGCCGACACCAATGCCAGCCTGATTGCCGATATCGATGCCGCGACCGAGCAGGTGCATGTGCTCTACTACATCTGGCTGACCGACAAGACCGGTACCGAGGTCGCCGAGGCGCTGATCCGCGCCGCAGGCCGGGGCGTGACCTGCCGGGCAATGGCCGACGGGCTGGGGTCGCGCGTGATGATCAAGTCAAAGCTGTGGGAGCGCATGAAGGAAGCCGGCGTCCAGATCGCCGTGGCCCTGCCGTTGAACAATCTGCCGCGCACCCTGCTGACCAGCCGTGTCGATCTGCGCAACCATCGCAAGATCACCGTGATCGACGGCCGGATCACCTATTGCGGCAGCCGCAACTCGGCCGATCCCGAGTTTCAGGTGAAGGCGAAATACGCGCCGTGGGTCGATATCATGCTGCGATTCGAAGGCCCGATCGTGACCCAGAACGAACTTCTGTTTCTCAGCGACTGGATCGCCGCGACCAACGAGCCGCTGGACCGTTTCTCGCTGAAACCCAACGACGGGGCGGAGGGCTTTCCGGCGCAGGTCATCGGTGATGGTCCGACCGAGCGTCGGGGCGCAACCCCGCAGATGTTTTCCAGCCTGATCGCCTGCGCGCAGGACACGCTGACCCTGTCCACGCCCTATTTCGTGCCCGACGCCACCGTGCTGGAGGCGCTGTGCGCCGCGGCCCATCGCGGGGTGAAGGTGACGCTGATCTTTCCCCGACGCAATGACAGCTGGATCGTCGCCGCCGCCAGCCGCAGCTACTATCGCAAGCTTCTGACGGCGGGGTGCAGGATTTTCGAGTACGAGGGCGGGCTGCTGCATGCCAAGACCCTGACGATGGATGGTCTGGTGACGCTGATCGGGTCGTCCAACCTTGATCTGCGCAGCTTCGACCTGAACTATGAAAACAACATCCTGCTGCAAGATGCGGGTGTCACGCAGGCCGTCTGCGACCGCCAGGCCAGCTATGTGGCTCGATCCGAGGCGGTGCATCTGGAGCATGTGCACGCCTGGCCTGTCCACATGCGGATCTGGAACAACGCCATCGCCACCATCGGACCGGTGCTGTGATCGACGGGGGATGACCGGGGGAGGGGATGTTCCGGATCACCGGTGTCCCCTCTGATGGCTGTTTTTCCTGCGCCCAAGCCCCCGAAAGTCGGGGCGGCGTGCACCTGGATCCGGTCAATCCGGCGCCTGAATGCTCAAAAATGAACAGTTGCCCGGCAATTGTTGCGCAGTCTCACGTTGTCCAATTATCTGCACGCAATGGGGGAGAAGGCTGCATGATACAAGGACTGCATCGCGCGCGACCGCTGCTTGACGAACAGGGCGTGGTGCTGGAGTCCGTTCTGCAACCCGAGATTTCGGCAAGTTGGCAGCGTTGTCTTGAGCAGGGCCTCGACCCGCGCGGGGACTCGCCCGATTGCGTTCTGACGTATGAGAAATTCCACCTGCACAAGCAACGCGCCGAACGGCCCCTGATGCTGGCCCGGCCCGAGATGGAGCTTCTGGCCAGCCAGATCGCCGGGCATGACTACCTGATCGCCTTCGGCGACACCGATGGCGTGGTGCTGGACGTGCTGACCGACAGCCAGGCCGACGGCACGCCGATGGCCCGCAGCATCATTCCCGGATCGGTGTGGAACGAGGAACTGCGCGGCACCAATGCCCTGGGTCTGGTGGCCAAGCGCGCCAAGCGCCTGACCGTGTCGGGGCCGGAGCATTTCTTCGCCGCCAACGCCACCATTTCCTGTATCGCCGCGCCGGTCTTTCGCAGCGACGGCAGCCTGGCGGGCGTGCTGGATGTGACCTCTCCGATGTCGGATCGGGAGCGGCACACAGCGACCCTTGTGGGGCTGGCGGCGCTGAACATCTCGAACCGGCTGTTCGTGGAAGATCACCGCAACGAGTTGATCCTGTACTGCCACCCGCGCGAGGAATACCTGACCACCCAGAGCGCCGGCCTGCTGGCCTTCGACCGCGATGGGCGCATGACCGGTGCCACCGCCATGGCGCGCGACATTCTACCCGATATTGCGGGACTCAGATCTCGGCATTTCAGCGATGTCTTTCAGGATGGCTATGCCCGGACCCTGGACAGCATCCAATCCGGTGATACCGCTCAATTGCGCGATCGGCGCGGCTCCAGCGTTTTTGTCCGGATCCGGCTGACCCGCGGTCCGGTCATGGGACTGCGCGCACCCGGGCCGCAGCTGACACTGGGCCTGCCTGCGCTTCAGATCGACCGGTCGGACACGCCTGTACCCGCCGAGGCGCAGATCACGGGCGATGACTATATGAATAAACAGATCGCGCTTTGCGCCGAAGTCGCCGAGGCCGGATTGCCGGTGCGGATTTGCGGGCGCTCGGGCAGTGGGCTCAGCCAGACCGCGCGGGCTGTTCATGCGCACCTGCGCGGCAAGGATCGCTGCATCGAGATCGATTGCGTCATCGCCAAGGAAAGCCATCTGGATTTCTCGTTGCGCGGGCAGGTCGTGGGCGGCGCCGGGCCAGCCTTCGGGCCGCTTCTGGAAACGCGGGGCAATGTGACCCTGATCCTCGACGGGATCGAGGCCCTGGGCGACCGTGCCCTGCCGGTGACCAAGCGGCTTCTGGGGCAGCTGGATCAGGTGTCGCGCGACAACCGCGCGCCGGGAAGCTGGACCCTTCTGGTGATCGAACGCTGTTCGCAGGTTGACGCCTGCTTGCAGGACAGCAGCGCCGAGGCTTTCGACGATTTCTGGGGCCACAGCTTTTCCGTGCCGCCGCTGAGCGCGCGCATGGATCTGGGCGCGGTCTCGCAAACCATCCTGTCTGAATTCGCCCTCGCCGCGCGGCTTGACGAAGACGCCCTGCCGGTGATGCGCCAGTTGGGCGATCACCTGACCTTCTATTCTTTGCGCCGATTGCTGTTCCAACTCTCGCGTCGCGAGGCCACCGGCCTGATCGGCGCCGACCGCGTGCGTGAATTGCTGTCCTGGCTGGCCGGACAAGACCCGGTCTGCGAGGCCTGCCTTGGCCATTCCACCCGCGAAGCGAACTGCCGCCGCATCCGCAAGACCATGCGCGAATGCGATGGCAACGTCAGCCTTGCGGCCCGCCGTCTGGGCGTGTCGCGCAACACCGTCTACAAACACGCGGGCCCGGCGAAATGACCCGCCGCGATCCCGCCTTCCGCATCACCGGACCCCCGCCCGGCTGACGCTTTCGATCCCTGACCACTGCCCACGACCGCCCGAACATCGCTTCGGGCGCCCGATCCCGGCTGCCCAGCGGTTGCCGGTCACGACCGAGACTTCACGTCAACAGGAGGAAAACCGTGAAAACACTTCTTACCACGCTCGCCACCACCACGCTGCTTGCCGGTGGAGCCTTTGCGCAAGGCGCCGATGTGCCCGACAATCTTGAAAAGCTCTCGGGCTTCAAGACCACCGGCACAACCGAGTTCACCTTCATCGACCAGACCGGCCCTTTCGCGGACGGTATCAAGAAGACCCTTGAAAACATCGTGCTGCCCGATGGCTTCAAGATCGAGCTTTACGCGGTGGTGCCGGATGCGCGCCATATCGCCGTGGGCACCCAGGGCGTTGTCACCTTCGTCGGCACCCGCAAGGACAAGGTCTGGTCGGTGACCGACCGCAACAAGGATCGCGTCGCCGACGAGGTCAAGGATTTTGCCCCGTCGCTGACTTTCTCGATCCCCAACGGTCCGTGCATGTCGAAAGACGGCTTCCTGTACATCGCCGAACAGAACCGCGTGCTGCTGTTCCCGGCGGCCGAGTTCTTCTACGAAAGCCCCGACGTGGCGGCCTTCAACCTGGTGGCCAAGGGGGACCTGATCCCGGCCGAGGAGGAAAGCTACAACCACACCGCGCGGGTCTGCAAGATCGGCCCGGACAACAAGATCTACATCTCGCTGGGACAGCCGTTCAACGTGGCACCGCCCGAGAAGCTGGAAGTCAACACCGAGTTCGGCATCGGTGGCATGATCCGGATGAACCTGGATGGGTCCGAGCGCGAGGTCTACACCTACGGTATCCGCAACTCGGTCGGGCATGACTTCCATCCGGAAACCGGCGAGCTGTGGTTTACCGACAACCAGGTCGACGGCATGGGCGACGACATCCCGCCGGGCGAGATCAACCGTCAGACCGCCGCCGGTCAGCACTTCGGCCACCCGTGGTTCGGCGGCGGCACCGTGCGCACAAACGAGTATGACGACGACGAAGTTCCGGTCGAGGTGGTGCACCCGGCGGTGGAAACCGTGGCCCACGCCGCGGATCTGGGCATGATGTTCTACACCGGCAAGATGTTCCCCGAGAAGTACAAGAACGCCATCTTCTCGGCCCAGCACGGGTCGTGGAACCGCACCACGCCGGTCGGTGCGCGGGTCATGGTGACCTTCATCGACGACGAGGGCAACGCCACCATCGAACCCTTCGCCGAAGGCTGGATCGACGAGAACGAGGAATACCTCGGACGTCCGGTGGATGTGGCCATGCTGCGCGACGGCTCGCTGCTGGTGTCGGACGACCTGGCCGGTGCGCTGTATCGCATCTCCTACGAGGGGTCCGAATGAAGACCGCAACACTCTTGATCCTGGGCGGAGTTCTCTCCGCCCAGGTCGCCCTGGCCGAAACTGCGGGCGACCGGGAAAACGGACGGACCGTGGCGCGCCAGTGCAAGACCTGTCACGGCATCGACGGGGTGGCCAAGCTGCCCATCGCGCCCAACATCGGCGGCGAGTCCCAGGGATATCTGGTGCGCCAACTGACCGCCTTCCGCGATGGCGACCGCTATCACGAGATGATGTCGGTGGTGGCCTCGGGGCTGGACGATCAGTCGATTGCCGATGTGTCTGCTTGGTACGCCGGGCACACCGCCAGCGCCGGTCTGATGCAGGGGGTTGATGCCGGGGGCGCGCCCGAGGCCTGTGTCAGCTGTCACGGGGTCAACGGTCTGGCACAGATCGAAGACGCGCCCAACCTTGCCGGGGAAACCGTGATGTACATCGACACGCAGCTGAAGGCGTTTCGCACCGGCAAGCGGCATCATGACATCATGTCCGCCGTTGCGGCGGAAATGAGCGACGCCGACATTCGTGCCGCTGCCGAGTGGTACGCGCAGACATTCTTCACGGTTGAGCCCAACGAGTGAACACGCGCCGGGGCAGGCCGGCTATCCGTTCAAGGTCTTTGGCATCCGGATCGGGCCGCCCCGTACGGGCGGGCCGTCTTTTTCGTCTATCGCGATGATCCTCCGTACACTGGTCTTTTGCGGGCGTGCCGCCTAGCATTGCGCCAAAGCCCGCCCGCAATGACGGTGGCTTGGGTCGACGCAGCGCGTCGTGGTGATTTCGCGGTATCGAGGGGGAGGGGCGACATGACGGACCGGTCATCGCCATTGCAACTGTTCTCCAACCAGACGTTCCGGATGCTCTGGATCGCGTCACTGGCGTCGAACTTCGGCGGGCTGGTGCAGGCGGTCGGGGCGGCGTGGATGATGACCTCGCTGACCTCGTCAGAGAGCATGGTTGCTCTGGTTCAGGCCTCGGTCACGCTACCGATCATGGCGTTTTCCTTGTTGGCAGGGGTGTTTGCCGACAATTTCGACCGCCGCCGCGTGATGCTGATCGCCCAGAGCTTCATGTTCGTGGTGTCGATCGTGCTGACGGTGATGGCCTATCAGGGAATGCTGACGCCGTGGCTGCTGTTGTCCTTCACCTTCCTGATCGGCTGCGGCACGGCGTTGCACAACCCGTCGTGGCAGGCCTCGATGGGCGATATCGTCGGCCGCGAGGAACTGCCCTCGGCGGTGTCGCTGAACAGCATGGGTTTCAACCTGATGCGCAGCGTCGGACCGGCGGCGGGCGGGGCGATCATCGCGCTGGCCGGGGCGGCGGCCGCCTTTGCCGTCAATGCCTTCAGCTATATCGCGATCATCCTGGCGCTCAGCCGATGGCGCGCGCCGGTGCGCGATACCCGTCTGCCACGGGAACCCATGGGTTCGGCCTTTCTGGCAGGTCTGCGCTATGTTGGAATGTCGCCGAACCTGCTGCGCGTCATCCTGCGCGGGTTCCTGTTCGGCCTGTCCGGTATTGCCCTGCTGGCTTTGCTGCCGGTGGTTGTGCGAGAGATCTTGCAGGGCAAGGCGTTTCTTTACGGCGTGATGCTGGGCTGTTTCGGGATGGGCGCCGTGGGCGGCGCGTTGATGAACAAGCGCCTGCGCGAAATGTTCCGCAACGAGCTTCTGGCCCGTGGTGCCTTTACCGGCTTCGGCCTTGGTTGCCTTGTGCTGGGTCTCAGCCCCTGGGTTCTGCTCAGCGGGGCTGCGCTGCTGCTGGCCGGGGCCTGCTGGGTGCTGGCCATGTCGATGTTCAACGTGACGATCCAGCTTTCGACGCCACGATGGGTCGTGGGCCGGGCGCTGGCCCTGTACCAGACCGGCGCTTTCGGCGGCATGGCCGCGGGCAGTTGGCTGTGGGGCGAGGTGGCGGAACGCGCTGGCCCTTCGGGCGCCCTGACCACCGCCGCGGTACTGCTGTTTTGCAGTGCGCTGGTCGGCATCCGCCTGCCCCTGCCCAACATCGAAGGGCTGAACCTTGATCCGCTGAACCGCTTTCGCGAACCCGCGTTGCAACTGGATCTGAACTATCGCAGCGGGCCGGTGATGGTGATGGTCGACTACATCATCGATCAGGCCGATGTGCCCGAGTTCCTGACGGTGATGAGCCGCCGCCGCCGCATCCGCATCCGCGACGGTGCGCAGAACTGGGCCATGCTGCGCGATCTGGAACAACCCACCCATTGGAGCGAGAGCTACCACGTGCCCACATGGGGCGAATACGTGCGCCACAACGAACGCCGCACCCAAGCCGATGCCGAGGTGGCCGACCGCCTGCGCGCCCTGCATCGCGGCCCCAAACCCGTTGTGCATCGCATGATCGAGCGTCAGACCGTGCCGCTGCATGACGACATGCCGCTGAAGAAGACGCCGCCCGTGGAAAGCTGACCTTCGCAATTCGGCCAGTGCCGCGTAGGAGGCAAAGGTCGGGGTGTCCGCTTGACGGGTTGTCTAACAAATTTGTAGATATTGTTAGTCAAGTGGTGGCAAGCGAACGTCATGAATCTTACTTCGGCAAGCAAGCTATTGGACGGGCAGACGCCCGCCAAAGACCGGCTGGAAAGCCAGGTCTATCGCCAACTGCTCGACAAGATCCGATTTGGCACCTTTGCCATGGGCGCGCGGCTGCCCAGCGAGGCAGATCTGTGCAACGAATACGGTGTTTCACGCCCTGTTGTGCGCGCAGCTTTGTCCAAACTCCGGGATTCAGGCCTGATCGTGTCCCGGCAGGGGGCGGGATCCTTCGTCAGCAGCGGTGCGCCCGCTGAACACCGGGGCTTTGAGCCGCTGCACAGCATCAATGACATCGCGTGCTTCTTTCAGTTCCGCCGGACCATCGAGGCCGCTTCGGTCGAGATGGCGGCGGAAAACGCTTCGGCCGAGGGTGTCGCGATCTTGCGCCAGATGATTGCCGAGACCGAGGATCTGTTGGGCAAGGGAGAAGCTGGTGCCGCTGAAGATATCCGGTTTCATACAAGAATTGCCGAGTTGTCAGACAGCCGGTTTCTGATCGAGACCATGGACATGCTGCGGTCGCACTGGTTGTTTGTTGGCAATTTTGTCGCCAGTCTTGGCCTCACAGGCGCGCGCACCGGCCAGCGCATGATCGAGGAACACACCGCCATCGTCGATGCGATCGAGGCTGGCGATGCCAACCGCGCCCGCAGCGCGATGGTGAAACATATCCACGGGTCCGAGCGGCGCGTGTTCAAAGGGGGATAGGATGCCAGTCATCGAATGCGTCAGCGAGGTCCGCGCCAGTCTGGGCGAGGGCGCGGTCTGGGATGACCGCGCCAATGTGCTGTGGTGGGTCGATATCCCGCGCGGCCATGTCCACAGC
Organism: Meridianimarinicoccus sp. MJW13; assembly: GCF_014901205.1. GTDB lineage: Bacteria > Pseudomonadota > Alphaproteobacteria > Rhodobacterales > Rhodobacteraceae > Meridianimarinicoccus. The sequence goes on along the minus strand of NZ_JACNMU010000004.1, from coordinate 264,276 downwards.
CTCGACCCGGTGTCCGGTGCCGAAACCCATCACGAGGTGGGCGAACCGGTGGGATGCCTTGCGGTGCGCGAAGCAGGCGGGTTGCTTCTGGCCACAAGGTCCGGATTCTGGTTCTACGACCCGGAGACCGGCGACAAGACCCCGATCAGCGATCCGGAAGCCGACCGGCCGATGAACCGGTTCAACGATGGAACCACCGATGCGCAGGGGCGGTTCTGGGCCGGCACCATGCGGGACGGCGGCTCCGACACGCCGGACGGGGCATTCTATCGCCTTGATCCCGACCTGACTGTCACCCTTTGGCGGGACAACATCTATACCACCAACGGGCTGGCGTTTTCGCCCGACGGCAAGACGATGTATTTCTCGGACAGCTATCCCGCCGTGCGCACGATCTGGGCCTGCGACTATGACACCGAAACCGGAACACCCGGCACGCCCGAGGTGTTTTTCGACACCAACGCGGTGGCGGGGCGACCTGATGGCGGCACGGTGGATGCCGAGGGCTGTTATTGGCAGGCCGGTGTCAGCGGCTGGCAGGTGTATCGAATTTCGCCCGAGGGCGAGGTTCTGTTGACCATCGACATGCCGGTCGAGAAACCGACCAAACCGATGTTCGGCGGTCCCGATCTGGATATCCTGTTCGTGACCTCGCTGGCCGGCGGCCTGACCGAGGGCAGCCACCAGCCCGATGCGGGGCGCCTGTTCGCGATCACCGGGCTGGGCGTGCGCGGTGTCCCGCAAACGCGCTTTGCGGGCTAGAGGGTCATGGAGATCACCGGTCTGCACAGCATCCTGCCGCGCATACGCCCTTGGGACCGTCGACATGGGATCACCTGCTGCTGCCAATCCGTGACACATTGAAAAACACTTGATCGAGGCCAGAATGCTGAAAAAACTCCTGATTACCGGCGCCAACGGCCAGCTTGGCGCGGAATGCCGGGCACGGCTGAAACCCTTTGCCGAAACCATCCGTCTGGGGGCCCGCCACGGGCTGGGCGATGCCGCGCCACACGAGGAAATCGTGTACTGCGACCTTGGCGACAAAGCCGCCGTCGAAGCCATGGTAGAGGGCTGCGATGGCATCGTGCACATGGGTGGCCAGGCCATCGAGGCGCCGTGGGACACCATCCGCAACGCCAATATCGACGGTCTGTTCAACCTGTACGAGGGCGCGCGCAAGTCCTCGGTCAAGCCGCGCATCGTCTTTGCCAGTTCCAACCATGCCATCGGGTTTCATCGTCAGACCGAACGGCTGGATGCCAAGTCTCCGACCCGGCCCGACGGGCTGTACGGGGTGTCCAAGGTGTTCGGGGAAGGGCTGGCCTCGATGTACCATGACAAGTTCGGGATCGAGACGGCAAATGTCCGCATCGGCTCTTGCGCGCCCGAGCCTGTCAACCATCGCGCGCTGTCCACATGGCTGAGCTATGACGACCTGATCCGGTTGATCGTATGCATCTTCCAGGTGCCGCGCCTGGGATGCCCGATCATTTACGGCGCCTCGAACAACGATGCCGGGATCTGGGACAATCGCGAGGTCGGCTATATCGGCTGGCAGCCGCGCGACAATGCAGAGGCGTTTCGCGAGAAGATCGACGCGGCCATGCCACGCCCGGCGGTCGATGACGTGCTTTCGCTCTACCATGGCGGCGCTTTCTGCGCTCTCGGCATTCATGAAGATTGAAGCGCGGGGACACGCGGCATGATCACGCCAACCGAATTGCGGGACATCATCCGGTCCGGTCTGCTGTCCTTTCCGGTCACCCCGTTCGATGACGATGACCGTTTCAACGACCAGGCGTTTGCCGCGCATCTGGAGTGGCTGTCGCCCCACAAGATCGCCGGGTTAATCGTGGCAGGCGGTACCGGCGAGTTCTTCTCGCTCGCCCCGGCGGAAGTGGTCGACGTGGTGCGCACCGCCCGCGCCGCCCAGCCCGGACAGCCGGTGATTGCCGGGTGTGGCTATGGCACCAGGATGGCTTGCGATCTGGCGCGCGAGATCGAAGCCGCCGGGGGCGACGGCATCCTGTTGCTGCCGCACTACCTGATCGGCGCGCCGCAGGACGGGATCGAGGCCCATATCCGCGCGGTGTGCAACGCCACCAACATGGGGGTCATCGTCTACAATCGCGGCAGTTCGGTGGTCTCGGCCGAAACGCTGGCCCGGCTGGCCGATGATTGCGCCAACCTGATCGGGTTCAAGGATGGCACCGGCGACATCGACACCGTGAAACGCATCACCGTCGGGCTGGGTGACCGGCTGGCCTATGTGGGCGGGATGCCGACGCATGAGTTGTTCGCGCAGGCCTACCGCGGGGCAGGGGTCGATACCTATTCCTCGGCGGTGTTCAACTTCATTCCCGAAACGGCGCTGAAGTTCCACGCGGCCTTTGTCGCCGGGGATGACGCCACCTGCGAAGATCTGCTGCGCACGGTCTATTACCCGTTCGCCAAGGTGCGGGATCGCAAGACCGGCTATGCTGTGTCGGCGATCAAGGCGGGCGTGGCGCTGCGCGGCTTCGACACCGGGCCGGTGCGGTCGCCGCTGACGGACCTGAACGACGACGAACGCGAGATGCTGAGGGGCGTCATCGGGGATCTGCGCTAGTCGGCGGCCATGGCAACGGCGGTGGTGTCCGCCGGTCCCGCTACCCGCGCCTTGCGTGTCAGAGCAGCCCGCGGGCAGACAGGTTGTTCATCAGCGCCCGCAGGCCAAAGGTCCACTCCGGGCATTCGGTGGCCAGATCGACCCGGTTGCGCAGCGCGCCCAGACCGGGCGCCGAGATCGTGACCACATCGCCGATCTTGTGGGTGAACCCTTCGCCCGGCACGTCCCGATCCTCGGTGGGGGCGAACAGCGTGCCCAGAAACAGCATCAGCCCGTCAGGATACTGATGGTGCCGTCCCAGCGTCTGACCCACCAGATCGGCGGGGTCGCGGCTGATTTCCGACATGCGCGAGGTGCCGTTCAGGACATAACCTTCCGGCCCGTGCACCGTCAGGGTCAGTTCCGCCGCGCGCACATCGTCCAGCGAGAACCCCTCGTCGAACAGGCGGATCATCGGGCCGATGGCGCAAGAGGCGTTGTTGTCCTTGGCCTTGCCCAGCAGCAGGGCCGAACGGCCTTCGACGTCGCGCAGGTTCACGTCGTTGCCCAGCGTTGCACCAACGATCCGGCCCGAAGAGGCCACGGTCAGCACCACTTCCGGTTCGGGGTTGTTCCATTTCGAGATCGGATGCAGGCCGACCCGCGCGCCGCTGCCCACCGAGGACAGCACCGGCGCCTTGGTGAAAACCTCGGCGTCGGGGCCGATGCCGACCTCAAGATATTGCGACCACAGCCCTTCGGCGATCAGCGCGGATTTGACCTGCGCGGCTTCCTCGGACCCGGCCCGGATGTCGCGCAGGCTTTGGCCGATGGCGGTGCCGACGCGGGCGCGAATCTCTTCGGCGCGGGCAGGGTCGCCGGCGGCCTGTTCCTCGATCACCCGTTCGACCATCGAACTGGCGAAGGTCACGCCGCAGGCCTTAACTGCCTGCAGGTCGCAAGGCGCCAGCAGGTGCGGCACATCGGGATCTTCGGGGTTGGCGGAGAGGATCGCGGCGGCCTCGCCCAGATCCTCGCCCTCGGCGCTGCGCACATAGGCGGCGGGATCGTCCATCTCGCAGATGTCGCGCACCAGCGGTGCTGCGGTCGAGGTGATGTCGATCACCCGATCGCCGCGCACCGTCACCACGGAGGGCCCCTTGGCGTCGGGGCGCCAGATTCGGCCCAGCAGGCATCCGTCGGGCAGGGCGGGGTGTTGATCGGTCATTCCGGGCTCCTTCACATCCGGGCCGCGCCGGGGGCGACACTGGCCAGCGTCCGCGGCCCCGCCGGGGGCCGCGATCATTGCGGGAAGGGTTGGCCGGAACCGGCGGCCCCGTCAACCAGCCGATGGCACCCGTCGATCAGGTGCCGGGCGCGGGTTGGCTGGCGTCGTCGGGAAAGGCGAAGTCGGGCAAGCCGTGGAAAGCATCGCGCAGCGCGCTGCCCCAGCCCGACGAAATCGTCTCGTAGTAGGGATCGTCGGCCTCGATGCGGAAGACCTCCCCGTTCTTCAGGCTGCCCGCGTGATAGACATGCACGTCCAGCGGCAGGCTGACCGAGAGATTGGCCTTGATCGTCGAATCGAAAGACAGCAGCAGCAGCTTGATGGCATCCTCGAAGCTCATGTCCGGATCATAGGCGCGCACGAGGATCGGGCGGCCGTATTTGGTTTCGCCGACCTGGAAGAAAGGCGTGTCGAAGCTGGCCTCGATGAAATTGCCCTCGGGATAGATCAGGAACAGGCGCGGTTCGCCGTCGCCCACCTGGCCGCCCAGGATCATCGTGGCGTTGAAGGCCGAATTGGCCTGCTGACCGGTCAGGGCATGGGTAGAGATGACTTCTTTCAACACGTTGCCCACAAGCGTGGCCACCTGGAACATCGACGCCGCTTCCAGAATGCCGGGTTGGCGGTCGCCGGGCTGCTTGCTGCGCTCGTCCAGCAGGCTGACCACGGCTTGCGTGGTGGCCAGGTTGCCCGCTGTCATCAGGCTGATGGACCGCTCTCCGGACACCTCCCAGGTGTGCATCTTCCGAAATGTCGAGATGTTGTCGATGCCGGAATTGGTACGGGTGTCCGACATGAACACCAGCCCCTTGTTCAGCATTAGGCCCACGCAATAGGTCATGGAACGCTCCTTTGGTCCCGACCCTATAAGCAGGCTATTGCTGAACCTGCAAGCTCACTTGCAACTGCTCGTCTCCGGCGCCGTGACGCACCCCCTGGATGGGGGCCGCATCGCCATAGTCGCGCCCTGCGGCGACCCGCACATAGCGCGCATCGGGGCAGATCTGGTTGGCCACGTCGAAGCCGATCCAGCCCAGGGATTCGGTCCAGACTTCGCACCAGGCGTGGCTGGCGTCCTGATTGACCTGGCCATCCATGAACAGGTAGCCGCTGACATAGCGTGCGGGGTAGCCCAGTTGCCGCGCCACCGCGATCATGACATGGGCCTGATCCTGGCAGACCCCGTGCCCGGCGGTCAGGGCCATTTCAGCGGTGGTTTCCGCATCGGTGTGGCCGGTTTGGTATTTCACCGCCTCTGACACGCGGGTGGCCAGTTCGTGCATGCGGGCGATGTCATCCATCTCGGCACAATCGGCGCGGATCTGCCCGGCCATCTTGCGCACGGTGTTGCCGGCCGCCGTCATCGGGGTGGGTTCTGCATACAGCCACAGCGGGGTATAGCCCGAATGCTTGCCGATCACACCGTTGCGATCCTCGACCTCGACCACCCCTTCGCTGACGATCTCGACCCGGATGGCGCCGGGGTCCAGCCGCACCAGTTCGGTCCTGTTCATGAACTGGTCATCAAAGGCGACCTGTTTTTGCCCGCCGGTGACCGTGGTCTTCCAGTCGACCACCCGCTGCCCATGCCCGTTGCGGGGGAACATCCGCAACTGCTGCAGCGCGTATTTCACCGGCTGGTCGAAGGAATAGGTCGTGGTGTGCGTGATGGCGAAGGACAGCGTGTCACCCATAGAAGCTGAAATCCTGTTCGATGTGTTTCGCCAATTGTGTGGTGTCGGCGATGAATTCCGCAAGGAATTCGTGCAATCCGTTCTGGAAGACCGACTCGATGGTGTTCTGCGACATGCGTTCGGACATGCGCTCGGCCAGGATCTGGCTCTCCTGCCGGGTGCCGTATTCCTGTTCAAGCTGTTCCAGGTAGCGCACGGTTTCGGCCGCGCAGAAGGCCAGCGACCGGGGCATGCGGCGGTCAAAGACCAGGAAATCCACGATCCCCTGCGCCGAGATATCGCCCCCGTGCAGCCAGCGATAGGATCGCTGCGCCGAGACCGAATGCAGGATCACTTCCCACTGCACATTGTCGATGCTGGAGCCGACGAAACTGGCCGAGGGCAGCAGCAGGTAGTATTTCACATCCAGAATCCGCGCCGTGTTGTCAGCCCGTTCCAGAAAGGTGCCCAGCCGCGAGAACGCGAAGATGTCGTTGCGCAGCATGGTGCCGTACAGGGCGCCGCGCACCACCGAGGTGCGATAGCGGATCGTGCTCAGCAGATCGTGCAGGTTGCGCTCGGCCACCGGGCGGGCCAGTTCCTGCTTCAGGATCATCCAGCATTCGTTGGTGGCTTCCCAGACCTCGCTGGACAGGGCGGTGCGCACCTGCCGGGCGTTGGACCGTGCCAGGTCGATGGAATTCATGACGCTGGACGGGTTGTCCTTGTCGCGCAGAAGGAAGTCGATGACACGGCTGGCGCTGAATTCGTCATGCTTCTGGTTGTAGGCGTTCAGCACCCCTGCGGTGGTGACAACGGATTGCCATTCATTCGACGCGGTAGACGACCGGTTCAGGGCCATGTGCCATCCGGCTTCAAGAAGTCGGGCGGTGTTTTCGGCGCGCTCCAGATAGCGGAACATCCAGAACAGGCCGCCTGCGGTTTTTCCCAGCATCATCGCTCAGTCCCCCAAAACCCAGGTGTCCTTGGTTCCGCCCCCTTGGGAGGAATTCACAACAAGCGATCCCTGTTTCAGCGCCACGCGGGTCAGCCCGCCCGGCGTGATGTCGATCTTGTTGGGAGAGACCAGAACGAAAGGCCGCAAATCCACGTGCCGTGGGGCCAGCCCGGATTTCGCCAGGATCGGCACCGTGGACAGGGCCAGCGTCGGCTGGGCGATGTAGTTGGCGGGCTTGGCGCGCAGCTTGGCCTCGAAGTCCGACAATTCCTTCTTGTTGGCCGCCGGACCCACCAGCATCCCGTAACCGCCCGAGCCGTGCACTTCCTTGACCACCAGCTCGCTGAGGTGCTCCAGCACATAGGCCAGGCTGTCCGCTTCGGAGCAGCGCCACGTCGGCACGTTCTTCAGGATCGCCTGCTCGCCGGTGTAGAACTCGATGATATCGGGCATGTAGGAATAAAGCGCCTTGTCGTCGGCAATCCCGGTGCCCGGTGCATTCGCCAGCGTGATGTTCCCGGCGCGATAGACATCCATGATCCCCGGCACGCCCAGCAGGCTTTCGGGGTTGAAGTTCAGCGGATCCAGATAGGCATCGTCGACCCGGCGATAGATCACGTCCACGGGCTGAAACCCCTGCGTGGTGCGCATGGCGATGCGGCCGTCCACGACGCTCAGGTCGGTGCTTTCGACCAGCTCCGCCCCCATCTGATCGGCCAGGAAGGCATGTTCGAAATAGGCAGAGTTGTGGATACCCGGCGTCAGCACCGCCACCACCGGCTTGCGGTTGGGCGAGTTTTCGGGGGCGCAGTTGGACAGCGACCGGCGCAGCAGGCGCGGATAGGCGCTGACCGGGCGGATCTTCATCCGGGTGAACAACTCGGGGAACATCTGCAGCATCGTTTCCCGGTTTTCCAGCATGTAGGAGACGCCGGACGGGGTGCGAACGTTGTCCTCCAGAACGAAGAAATCATCCTCGCCGGTGCGCACCAAGTCGATGCCGGCGATGTGGGAATAGACGCCGCCGGGCGGGTTCACCCCCATCATCTCGGGCAGGAAGGCCGCGTTTCGGGCAATCAGTTCGGCGGGGATGCGGCCAGCGCGCAGGATCTCCTGCCGATGATAAATGTCGTGCAGGAAGGCGTTGATGGCGCGGACGCGCTGGTCGATGCCGCGCTCCAGCCGCGCCCATTCGCGGGACGAGATGATGCGCGGCACGATGTCGAAAGGGATCAGCCGCTCGTCGGCCTCATCCTGTCCGTAGACGTTGAAGGTAATGCCGATCTTGCGAAAGAAGGCTTCGGCCTCGGCCGATTTCAACCGCAGCCGTTTCAGATCTTCCTTGCTGAACCAGTCATAGTAATCGCTGTAGGGATCCCGGACCTGGTCCTGCGAGATCAGCATTTCGTCGAAGCAGGGCGGTGTTGTTGTCATTTTTTTACACGCCAGTTGGGGTCAACCATTGACACGATAGTTTCACCATCCGTCAGGCGGCGTATAGGGGGGGAAGCGATCAAAGTTTGAGCATTCAGGAAATCCGATGCCTGCGAGGCCTTTGGAAACAGCGACGAATTTGGGCCTGGCAGCCGGAAGGTTTCCCTGGATCAGGTGCAAGAATCAGGCCGCAAAAAATGCGCCAGATCATCTGAGAAACAGCCTGTAACCAGTTGATAAATAGATATATATAAAATGAAGTTGGTGGGCGTGCCGTCACTGTGACCCCGGCATTGTCAGGCCACACTATCCTGCTTGCCAAGACCGTCCCGCATGGCGTCGAAGCCGCCGCGGCTCAAGCCCCGGACGCCGTCGATTTTTTTTGCGATCGGGCCAGGAACAGCAGCAGCGCGCCCAAGCCACCGGCGGCAAACATGATGGCCTGCCAGACCAGCCCGGCGGCCACGATGCCCGCGGGATCGGCGCCGAACGGGGCAAGGATCGCCGCCAGCACGCCCTCGCGCAGGCCCAGCCCGTTCAGGGCCACCGGCAGCACGGCGATGATCTTGGCCAGTGGCCAGGCGAACAGCCAAGGCCCCACGCCCACATCCGCACCGGCCGCCGTGGCCAGCCAAAAGGCCAGAAGAACAAGCGCGGTCTGCACCGCCAGCGAGGCCGAGAGCACCAGTGCCAGAAGACCGGGCTGGCGCAGCAGATCGCCCAGCGACGCCACGGTCTTGCGCGCAAACCCCTGTCCCGGCAGGCGCGGCACCAGCCGCCACAGGTGATCCACCAGCCAGGGCAGCAGCAGCAGGCCGATGAATACCGCGCTTACAAACAGGGCGGCCACCAGCAGCAGGCCCGGATCGCCGCCGCCCTCAGCGGCCAGCATCAGCCCGACGACGGAAATGGTCAGCAGCGATACCATGTCGATCAGCCGATCCGCCGCCGCCACGGCCACGACCCGCGCGCCGTCGCGTGCCGACGATTGTGCGATGGCCGCGCGCACCGCGTCGCCGCCAATGGCACCGGGCAGACACAGGTTCGCCGCCAGTCCCGAGAAATGCGCGCGAATGGCCACGGTCGCCGGGATGATCCGGCCCAGAAGGCACCACCATTTCAGGGCCGCGCCCACATGGGCAAGCAGGAACAGGAGCAGCACCTGCACGAACACCCCGGCGGGCAGGGCCTTCAGCGCATCGAAGATGGCGTCGTCGGGCAGCAGCCAGAACAGGATGGTCAGGGCAATGGCCGAGCCGGCAATCCGCACAAGCCAGGATTTGGTGGTTTTCGACATCGCCATAATACACGACCCTTGAAGGCAAGACACACGCGGCACGCAACGGCCCGGAAAAACAGCAACCGCACGAAATGGCGCGTCGCGATGACGCAAAGTTAAGTGCGATGCAAGAGACACTCGATTGAGTCGCCGAACCATGCCATAGATCAGCCTGTCATGCCATGAAAGCGGTGGCGCGCCACGCGGGGCATGACGGTCTGGTAAACAGCGGCCCCGGAACCTGCCGGATTTCCCGGGCGATTGTGTGTAGGTGATCGACAGTGTCTGGGCAGAGCGGGACGAAATCTCAATACGCGATCCTTGCGGGGATCCTTGTGCTGGCCTTGGGGCTGCGCCTGATCGGGGCCAATGCGCCGCTGTGGTTTGACGAGTTGACGACACTGCACACACATCTGCGCCTGCCGTGGTCGCAGATGATGCACGACTTCGAGATGAACCATCACTACCTGTTCAGCCTGCAAGCCAAGGCGGCGATGGCGGTCTGGGGAGAGGCGCCCTGGGTGCTGCGCCTGCCCTCGATCCTGTTCGGCACCGCAACGGTGGCGGCGGTCTGGGTGCTGGCGCGCGATGTTCTGGGGGTGCGGATCGCGCATGTCTCGGGGCTGCTGGTGGCGATGTCCTATCACGAGGTCTGGTTTTCGCAGAACGCGCGTGGCTATGCGGAACTGGCCTTCTGGTGCGGGCTGGGGCTGATCGCCTTCCTGCGCGGGATGGACGCCACGCGCCTTGCGCCGTGGCTATGGTTCGGTGGCGCGCTGGCGGCGGCGGGCTTTACCCATCTGACCGGCACCACCTTCTTTCTGGCGCTTGGCGTGCTGTGGCTGGCCACGGTGGCGGTTCGGGCCCTGCGCGGGCAATTTACGCGCGAAACGCTGGTGCAGCCGCTGATCGGGGCCGGGCTGGGGCTTGTGGTTCTGGCGGCGGTGTATCTGCCGATGGTGCCCAGCATGCTCGACACCGTGGGCGGGGTCAGCGGCACCTCGGCAGTCGATCCGATGAAGGAATACCAGAACCCGCTGTGGACGGTGCTGGAGGGTGTGCGCACGGCCCTGGGCAGTGGTGGCGGGCTGACCGCGCTGGTGGCCCTGGCGGTGCTGGTGGTTTGCGCTGCCGGGGCTTGGAGGGCGCATCCCCACGCGCCGCTGTTCGCGCCGGCCGTGGTGCTGCACATCGTGGTCACCATCGGACTGCTGATGGCCGTGAACATGCGCATCTGGCCACGGTTCTTCTTCGTCGATATCGGGCTGATGATGATCCTGATTGTGGCCGGGGTGGCGCAAATTGCCGACTGGATTGCCGCGGTCCTGGGCCGCGACCGTCTGGGCCCATTGCTGTGGCGGGGCGGCGTTCTGGCTATGGTGCTGATCTCGGCGGTGCTGCTCAGCCGCAACTACCTTGCTCCGAAGCAGGATCTTGCGGGCGCGCTGGCCTATGCCGAAAGCCAGCGCCAGCCGGGAGAGCGCGTGTATTCGCTGGGGCCGGGCGGCGTTCTGTACCGCAGCTTTTTCGGGGCCGACTGGGGCGAGGTGCGCACTTCGCCGGAATACATGGCGATGATGGAAGATCCCTCCCCGGTGCTGCTGGTGGTGCCGTTTCCACAGCGCGTGCGCCGCGCCATCCCGGAATTCGCCGTGGATCAGGAGGGCGTCTTGCAAGAGTTGACCTTGCTGCGCGGCACCCTTGGCGACGGCAATATCGTGATCCTGCGCCGCCCCTGACAGGTGTTATCCGCGCAGTTTGGGCGCGCGGGGCGGCTTCCAATAGGCGCCGGTGGTATCGCGCAGCGCCTGATAGCGGGTCATCCGGTCTTGCGCCGCAGCCCCGCCGGTTTCGAACAGATGCCCCACAAGGCAATCCAGCACTGCCATCGCCCCGGCATAGCAGTCAAAGCCATGGGCGCTGCGGGTGGCCACATGCAGCACGATGTCGGGGTCGATCCTTGGGGCGATGACCTCGCTGTCCGACAGCAGGATCAGCGTTGCGCCACGCTCCCGCGCCAGCCGCATCGACTGGATTGTTTCGGTGGAGTAGGGCGAGAAGGTGATCGCCAGCAGGCAATCCTCGGGGCCGATGTCCAGCAATTCGTCGGTGGCCGTGCCCATGTGGCGGGGGATCAGTTCCAGCCCCGGCAGCGCCATGCGGCCCACATAGTGCAGATAATAGGCCAGGGCATAGCTGCCGCGCGTGGCGGTGACATAGGCCGTGCGGGCGCGGGTCAGGGCGGTGACCGTGCGGTTCAGCCGATCCTGCGACAGCAGCCGCAGCGACCGGGTCACGATGTCGATCTCGTTGCGGGCCATGGCGGCTTGCGCCTGGCTGGTCTGGGTGTCTTGCTCCAACCGCTCCAGCCAGTTGCCGCTTTGTGTGCCGGGGTCCGAGGCCAGCGCCTGCCGAAAGGGCGTGCGGAAGGCATCGAAGCCGGTAAACCCCATCTTCTCGGCCAGCCTTACAAGCGAATTGGCGCTGACCCCGGTTTTTCGGGCGGTGACACGGACCGGGTCCAGCGCGAAATCACTGGGGTGGTCGATGATGTACTTGGCCACATGCTTCAACCGTGGCGGCAGATCGTCGATCTGTGCCTTCAGGCGGCGGGTCAGGTCGGATTGCGGATCCATGCCATATAAAGAACATATGTTCTGAAAATGGCAAATTGAAAACGAACGCGGGATGGGCGATCTGTTGGGCACACCGCAGAAAGGCGTCCACCCATGCCCCAGACCTATATCCTTGCCGCCCCCAACGGCGCGCGCCGTGGTCACGCCGACCATGCCGCCCTGCCAGTGACACTGGATGAGATCACCGCCACCGCTGCCGCCTGTTTTGCCGCCGGCGCACAGGGGCTGCATCTGCATGTGCGCGATGACGCCGGTCAGCATTCGCTGGACGCGGGTCGGTATACCGAAGCGCTGGCCGAGCTTGCCCGCGCCGTGCCGGACATGGATCTGCAAATCACCACCGAATCCGCGGGCAAGTTCGATGTGCCCGAACAACTGGCCTGCCTGCGCGCGGTGCAACCGGGCTGGGCGTCGATCTCGGTGCGCGAAGTGGCGCGGGCGCCGGATCTGGCCGATACGCTGTACGGCACCTGCGCAGCGCAGGGCACGCGGGTGCAGCACATCCTGTATGACGCCGAGGACGCAGGCCTGCTGGCGCGTTGGCAGGCCGAGGGCATCGTGCGCCCAGAACAGGCCGAACGCATCTTCGTGCTGGGCCGATATACGACGGGCCAGGTGTCCACACCCGCCGATCTGGACGTTTTCACTGCGCCGGGCCTGCCCGAGACGCCGTGGATGGTCTGCGCCTTCGGGCCGCAGGAACACGCCTGCCTTGCCGCCGCTGCCGCCCTGGGCGGACAGGCGCGGGTCGGTTTCGAAAACAGCCTGACCGATGAAAACGGCAGTGCCTGGAAAGATAACGCCGCCTCGATCGCGGCCCTTGTCACCCGTCTGGAAGGAGCCCGGACATGAGCCATGTTTTCCCCCGCCACACCAAATCTGTCCTGCCCGTCGCGGCCAGCGGCGATGGCCCCTACCTGATCGATGATCAGGGCAAGCGCTATCTGGATTGCGGCGATGCGGCCGTGTCCTGCCTGGGCCACTCCAACCCCGCCGTCATCGCCGCCGTGCAGGCGCAGGTGGAAAAGATCGCCTTTGCCCACACCGGGTTCATGACCTCGCAACCCGCCGAGGCGCTGGCCGATCTGCTGATCGAACATGCGCCGGGCGATCTGGACCGGGTCTATTTCGTCTCGGGCGGCTCCGAAGCCACCGAGGCCGCGATCAAGCTGGCCCGCCAGTACTACATGGAGATCGGTCAGCCCGAGCGCTGCCACGTCATCGCCCGCCGCCAAAGCTATCACGGCAACACGCTGGGCGCGCTGTCGGCCGGGGGCAACGAATGGCGTCGGGCGCAATTCGCGCCGCTGCTGGTGGACATGACCCATATCGCGCCCTGCTATGAATACGCCGAGAAGGCCGAGGGCGAGAGCAGCTTCGACTATGGTCAGCGGGTCGCCAACGAATTGGAGACCGAGATCCTGCGCGTCGGCCCGGAAAAGGTCATGGCCTTCATGGCCGAACCGGTGGTTGGCGCGACGCTGGGGGCGGTGCCCTCGGTGGATGGCTACTACAAGCGCATCCGCGAAATCTGCGACCAATACGGCGTGCTGCTGATCCTGGACGAGGTCATGTGCGGCATGGGCCGGACCGGCCACCTGTTTGCCTGCGATCATGACGGTGTGGCCCCCGACATCCTGTGCATCGCCAAGGGCCTGGGCGCGGGCTATCAGCCCATCGGTGCCATGATGTGCAGCGCCCGCATCTACGCGGCGATCCGCGACGGCTCGGGCTTCTTCCAGCACGGGCACACCTATGTGGGTCACCCGGTGGCCACGGCGGCGGCCCTTGCGGTGGTGACGGAACTGACCACGCGCGACCTGCCGGCGCGCGCGGCACAGATGGGCGAGAAGCTGCAATCGGCACTGGAAGCCGCCCTTGGCCAGCATCCCAACGTCGGCGACATTCGTGGGCGCGGGCTGTTCCGGGGCATCGAACTGGTGGCCGATCGCAACAGCAAGACCCCGCTTGACCCGGCGCTGGGGACGGCGGCGAAGGTGAAGAAAGCGGCCCTGGCGCACGGGTTGATCTGCTATCCGATGTCGGGCACCCGCGACGGCAAGTATGGCGACCATATCCTGCTGGCCCCGCCGTTCATCATCGAGGACGATCAGATAGACGAATTGGTCACCAAGCTGACCGCCGCCCTGACCGAAGCTCTGGGCTGATCTGGCAAAATCATCCGGGCCGGGGGAGGGATCTTCCCCGGCCCGGATCTGTTTCAGGTCAAAGGCAGGGCCGGTGTGGGGCCGCTGTCTTCCAGGTGCCAGACCGCCTGCCAGTCGCGCCCCGTCCGCGCCAGCACCAGGAAATTCCGCTCGGCCATATAGCGTTGCTTTTGCCCCGGCAGCGGGTGGATGCGGATCTTCTGGTCAGGGATCGGCGAGGCGCCCAGCCCGGCCAGCGTTCCCAGCGACCGCGCAAAGGCCTGCGGCGGGGCCCGGTGGGCGATACCCGAGGCGACGAGCTGATGGATCAGGGTCGGGCCGCGCCCCATTTCGGCGCGGGTGGCCAGGTGAATCTCGCCCGACAGCACCGTCACCGGGGCCTTCTTGCGCAGGCGCAGCATCTGTTTCAGCATCCGCACCCATTCGGTGCGATGGGCACGGCTTTGCCATTGGTCGCGCAGGTCGTCCTCGTATTGCTGGATCTTCGGGATCATCAGCATGACCCCTTCCAGCAACGACAGGCGCGGCCCCAGCAGCGGCACCGAGGACACCATCATCACATGATCGCCCTGCGGTTCCAGAGCCTCGACCGACTGCCAACCGGCCTCGCGCATCACATGGCGCCGGCCCCGCTCGGACCGCAGATCGGGAGCAAACAGGGTCAGGCCGGGCAGTTCATGCGCCCAACTCAGGCTGCGCCCCTGCGGGTCCAGAAACAGGGTGGCCACGTCGTCCTCGGTGGCGGCATGCTGGAACAGCAAGTACATCTCGCGAGCCACCCGGAACAGGGTTTGCCCGAGGGTCGAGGACGTGTGGTCGCGGGGCAGCGAGCCCCAGCCGTCGCAGATATCGTGATCGTCCCAGACGCACAGGCTGGGCACGCGCGCCGACAGCCAGCCATAGGCCTGGCTGCCCATGGCCCCCAGATAGCGCTGCACGAAGGCCGCGCGCAGGTGCTCGGTGATTTCAGCCTGCTGGGCCTCGTCCAGATCGGGCGGGGTTTCGCCGGGCCAGCCTTCGGTCAGCGGGTGGCCGTGGGTGGCTTCATCGGCATAGATCTGGTCGCCCCCCTGCAACAACAGGGCGAAGGGCGCGTGGTCGTGGTTCCGGCCAAGCCGTTCCCACATGGCATTGCGTTCTTCGGGCGCACGATCCATGTCGCCGTTTTCCTCGCCATTGCACGAGGCGAAGGCGATGCGCAGATCGCCGGTCAGATCGGTCTGCACCGGATAGTGACTGTCGCCCAGACCATAGCCGTCGTCCTGCGGGCCAAGGTCGAAGTCGTGCCGCCAGGCGGTGACCTCTCCCAGCTCCCGCAGTTTGACCGCCGCGATCTCGCGCCCGCCGGCCTGAACCGGCGGCGGGGTTTCGCCCGGCGGCAAAAGGCTCAGGGCGGCCAGCGCCAGCCGCCCGTCGCCCCACCCGCGAAAATACAGGAACGGACCGGCGCGGTCGGGGAAGGGGTGCATTGTCACGTATCTGGCCCTTTCTCAGGCGTGCCACGGGTCGGGTCCAGCTTTTCAAGTGCCATCGTGCCCCCCGGCGTTCAAGTCCCGTCGCGGCGCGCCGCAACGTTTGAACCTATACAACGGGCGCAGAACCCGTTAGGTGCCATCGATCACCCATTTTTGACTCGCGCCGCCGTGGGTCCCCGGACCGCGCGGCTGTTTGCAACAGCAGCCGCTCCGGCTTTGCCAGAAAAGACGACCACTTCGTGAAACAAGCTCTCGCAGATGCGCTTCAGCAGCGCGGCTATACAACGCTCACCCCGGTGCAAGAGGCCGTCTCGCGGCCCGAACTGGTGGGCGTGGATCTTCTGGTATCGGCCCAGACCGGGTCGGGCAAGACCCTGGGATTCGGCCTGGCCATCGCGCCGACCCTTCTGGGCGAGGACGAGAGCTTCGGGCGGGCGGACACACCGCTGGCGCTGATCATCGCGCCGACGCGGGAACTGGCGTTGCAGGTCAAGCGCGAGCTGGGCTGGCTGTACGAAAAGGCCGGGGCAGTCATGGCGTCTTGTGTGGGCGGCATGGACATGCGCACCGAACGGCGCACGCTGGAACGGGGCGCGCATGTCGTCGTCGCCACGCCGGGCCGTCTGCGCGACCACATCACCCGCGGCTCCATCGACCTGAGCGGCATCCGAGCCATCGTGCTGGACGAAGCCGACGAGATGCTGGACCTGGGCTTCCGCGAGGATCTGGAATTCATCCTTGGCGAAGCCCCGGACGAGCGTCAGACCCTGCTGTTCTCGGCCACCGTGCCGCGTTCGATCGCGGAACTGGCCAAAAGCTATCAGAAAAACGCCGAGCGCATCGTCACCAAGTCGGAAACGACCCAGCACGCCGATATCGATTATCGCGCGATGTCGGTGTCGGATCGTGATGGCGAGAACGCGGTCATCAACACGCTGCGTTTCTACGAGGCCCCCAATGCCATCGTGTTCTGCAACACCCGCGAGATGGTGAACCGCCTGACCACCCGCCTGTCGAACCGCGGGTTCCAGGTGGTGGCGTTGTCGGGAGAGCTGTCGCAGGCCGAACGCTCGCACGCCTTGCAGGCGATGCGCGACGGGCGGGCGCGGGTTTGCGTGGCCACCGATGTGGCGGCGCGCGGCATCGACCTGCCGAACCTCGATCTGGTGATCCACGCGGAACTACCCAACAGCTTCGAAACCCTGCTGCACCGCTCGGGCCGTACCGGGCGCGCCGGGCGCAAGGGCGTCAGCGCGATGGTGGTGACCTACAAGAACCGCCGCAAGGCCAACCGCATTCTCAGCATGGCGCAACTGACGGCGGAATGGGGCGATGCGCCCTCGGCCGAGGACGTGCTGGCCCGCGATGAAGAGCGGATGCTGGCCGACCCGATCTGGACCGAAACCGGCGATGCCGACCCCGAGACCGTCACCCGTCTCGCCGAGAAGTTCACGCCCGAACAACTGGCGCGCGCCTATCTGACGCTGTACCGGGCACAGCATACCGCGCCCGAGGAACTGTCGGCGGCCACCGACGAACGCCCCGCCAAGCGCGCCGAATTCGGGCCCTCGGTCTGGTTCCAACTTTCGGTGGGCCGCACCCAGCGGGCCGAACCGCGCCGCCTGTTGCCGATGCTGTGCAAGGCCGGCGACATCACCAAGAACGAAATCGGCGCGATCCGCATCCAGGACGATCACACCGTGTTCGAGATCCGCGAACCCAATGCCGAGGCCTTCCTGGCCGCCATAGGACCCGAGCGTGTGCTGGAAGACGGGATCAAGCTGGAACGTCTGGACAGCGCCCCGACGCTGGCCCCGATGACGCGCACGCCCTATGAAGATCGCCCGCGCAAGCCGCATCGCGGGGCCGACAAGCCCCATTACGCGAAAGGCGGCAAGGACGGTGAGAAACGCTTTGACCGCCCGCGCGACGATGCCGGGTCCAAGCCTGCGGGTGGCCGTCCCAAGGCGAAATTCGACCCTGACCGGGCGGACAAGCCTTACAAGAAAGACAAACCCTTCAAGAAGGATGGCGACAAACCCGCGTCCCCCTACAAGAAGGACAAGCCGTTCAAGAAGGACGGCGCGGCGAAATCGGACAGCCCTTACCGCAAGGACAAGGAAAGCTATTCCAAGAAGGGCCCCAAGCCACCTGCGGGCAAGCCGACCAGCAAGAAAAACAAGGCCCGCGCCAGCACCGGCAAGCCGGTCAGCGCCATGGACACCAGCAAGCGCATGGACAACCGCGGCCGCCGCAAGCCCTGAACCTCAGGGCCGGGGGGATGAAACCCCCTCCGGCCCGGCGATCAATAGCCGAAGAACCGGGCGTAGAAGGACCTTGCGAAGACCTCGCGCAGGCGGCTGTCGTCATAGGCGTCCAGCACGTCGCGGATGGTGTCCGCGTGCAGCTTGCCGGTGCTGCGGTTTTCCGACACGCCCAGGTCGATGTCGCCCAGCCCCAGCCCGGCGATCAGACCCGGCAGTTGCTCGGCCATATCCTCGTACCGCAGCACGGCGATGGTCTCGCTGTCGTCTTGGCGCAGCCACAGACCATCCTGCGCGCTCAACTCTCCGATCCCGACGCCAAGGGCGCTTTGGAAATGGGTGCGGTACCAGTTGAACGGGCGCAGGACCAGATAGGTGAAGGGCACCAACGCCGGGGTCAGACCTTCCTTGATCTCGGCCGCCGAGGCCCGCGATTGCACCGAGATGTCCCAAAATGTGTCCGAGGTGGTGAACAGCGTGGAAATCTCGTCGAGCATGGCCGGAAGGGCCGCCCGGATCACCGCATCGCCATCCTCTGGCACGGTCCGGCTGGTCTGGCCCAGATAGGTCTTCATGGTCTCAAGATGCGCCTGTGCATCCTGCGTCAGCGCCGAGCGGAACCAATCCATCGGATCGCGGCACATGGACAACACCAGAAGGTTCTGGCCGGTGTCCGTCCCTGTGCGCAGCTGGGTGAACTTTCGTGTAATATCAATGTTCTCAACAAGCTGGCCGCGTTGATGAAAATAGAAATAGTCCGACATGCCGGGCGCAAACAGGCTGTCCAGAATCTGCCCCAGGGCCTGCTTGCCCATGAAATGGGATTGCACGGCCTCGACGTCCGGTAGCAGGTTCAGCGCCGCCACGATCGAGGTGCTGGCCACCTTTCCGAACTGGTAGACGACGGCATAGGTGGGCTTGTCCGCAAGCGGCGTGATTTCAGGCATTCATCAGGTCCGTGTTCTGCCGCAGCCAGGCACTGTAGCTGTCCCCGTCGCTGTCGAAGGGATCGGGAAAGGTGTCGCGCAGGTCGGGGCGGTCGCGGTACAGAACCCGCGCCGGTTTGGGAATTTTCTCGCCGTCGGAAAACTGGGCGTATTTCCACCATTTCTCCGGCAGGCCCTCGGGCTCGTTCGCCTCGACGGCCATCTTGTACCAGGCCCAAAGCTCGTAAACGTCCGAGTCGCTGCC
The DNA here is from genome assembly GCF_014901205.1 of Meridianimarinicoccus sp. MJW13. Lineage (GTDB taxonomy): Bacteria > Pseudomonadota > Alphaproteobacteria > Rhodobacterales > Rhodobacteraceae > Meridianimarinicoccus. The sequence continues at coordinate 245,320 of NZ_JACNMU010000004.1, read as the reverse complement.
GGCGTAGCGTTGGGTCATGATGTCCCCGACCGGTCCCAGCTTGGTGAAATGGAAGAAGGTCAGCGGACGGTCGTTGGACAGCAGCGCGCCGTCGTCATCAAAGCGAATGTCGCGGCGGCTGATGTTCCAACTCGCCACGTTGTAGCCCGGATCGCGCCAGGTCACCACGCCGTCGAAGAAACAGGGAACCAGGTTGCACCACTTCTGATCCACGAACAGGCCCACATCCAGGCGATCATGGCACCAGTCGTGCAGGCGGGCCTCCCACCAGGCGGCAAAGCGGCGGCTTTCGGCGGTGTTGGCCACGGCGATGAAACCAAGGTTGTAGGTGCCGTAATGCAGCGAGGTGATCTCGTTGTCCGAGATCCCGAGCGGGGTTTCGTCCGGTTCCACCTGGTGCGGTGTCAGGATGATGTTGCAATCGTCCAGCCGGTCGATCAGAGGATCCAGCGGCGAAAACACCGCCGTGTCGGGATCGAAATACAGCACCTTCTTGTGCGCGGGGTCATCCAGCAGATGGCGCAGGGCCGCGCCCTTGACCGCCGTGCAGGCCTCGACGATGTCATGGCCGAACAGCCACGGGCGATGATCCTCGTCCATGAAACGGTCGGGGGTCAGCACCTCGTCGAAAGCCGCCGCGATCGGGGCCATGTCGAAGCCTTCGGGGGCTTCATCCACCAGCACCGCCACCAGTTTCCAGTCCGGATGCACGCGCCGCACGCTGTCGGCCCAGGTCTTCGCACGCCCGAAGTAGTTCAGCGAGAAGCTGGTGAATGCCGCGATGGTCATGCGAATTCCCCGATCTTGACGTGGCTCAGCCCCATGTCCGACAGCTGCATGTCGAAGCTTCGGGTGGTGCGTCCGGCGCGGGCCTTCTGCGCTTCCTCGACCACTGCGTCGGTTTCGAAAAACCCGATCAGGGCGGCTTTCGAGGGCAGCACGATGCCGCAATCCTCTGCCGCGATCAGATCGGCCACATTGCCCGACCCGGTCCGGGTGATCAGCCGCGCGCCGCCGGTGACGGCTTCATAGGCCGCGAGGCAGAAGGTCTCTGGCCAACTGGCCCAGTTCAGGACCAGATCAATGCGGGCGTCGCGGATGGCATTGATCATGGCGCGGGGATCGTCGGTCGAGACTGACGCCGGGTGGAACCGGATCGCGCCGATGCCCGGATCCTCGCTGCCCAGGTAGTGAAAGCTCATATCGTCGCGCAGGGCAAAGCGCTCGGCCATTTCCAGAAAGGCGCTCCAGCCCTTGTGCGGGGCCGGGCTTCCGGCAAAGCCGATGCGAATGGGCCCGTCGTCGGCGGGTTCGGCTTGTGCCGCGGCGCCATGGGTCAGGGTCAGATGCGGCAGGATCGAGACCGGCGCCGGGGCATAGCTGTTGTGCCGGGTCCAGACATCCGCCGCCGCGCGCGACGGCGCCAGCACATGCGGGGTCAGCGCCGCGAACAGCTGGCCCATGCGGTCCAGATGGTTCCGCCGCTCGGCGCCGTAAACGCAGATCGTGCAGGCGGTCGAGGCCAGGTCGGGCGCATTGCAGAAGGCCACGTTGTTGCGTTGCAGCGCATAGGACGGGCACAGCGTAAGATAGTCATGCACCCACACCAGGACCGACGCCGGATGCACCTGCCGGGCGAGATCAATGATGGTCTCGGGCGCATGACCCATCAGCGAATGGATCACCATGGTCACCGCCACATCGTCGGTTCGGGCCGCGAGCATGTCCATCAGGGTCGCGGGGTCGAACGCGCCCAGGGACTGGCCGTCCAGCGTTACAACGAATGTCGTGTCGGTGCCCGGATCGGCAAAGGTCGGCAGCGGGATGGCGGGACGCAGGTTCAGATGGGTGACGCCCTGGTCCCGGCACAGATCGCGTTCGTGCTGGATGCAAAGCTGCACGCCGCCCACGTTGGCCTGGAAATCATCGTGCCCGATGCTCAGCACCAGCGTGCCGGTGTCGATCAGGGCGCTGCGCAGGGCCGCGTTCAGGACATCGTCGTCACCGGGCTTGGGCGGGGTTTCGGTATGGGCCACACGCCAGGCCGCGCGTTGTTCGTCTAGCGGCCGCAACCGGCGCAGAACCTCGTGCTTGAAGCCCGCCGGATGGGTCGCCGCGCGGCCTTCCTTGCGGCCGGCCACGATATAGTGCCAGAACGGATCGATGTCATGCTCGGCCACGTCCGGATTGGTCATCAGGTAGTAGCTGATCGAGAACTTGGCCGTCGGATTGCGCCCCTCGCGCCAGCCCACGGTGGCGTAATGCTGTACCGGGGAAAGTTCGGTGAAATCCACGTGCTGGTTGTTGGAGCGGTAGTAGGTTTCGTCGAAATGCGGCGCGATGTGCTGAAGCTTGTGCACGTCCGGTGCGCGATCCTGCGGCGCGTCGTCGACGGCTTCCGAGGTCGATTCCGACGTCGGCAGATCCGGAGCGGCGTCCGAGTCCTGCGACAGCCGGCCCTCGGCGCGTCCGTAGCGCAGGTAGTGCAGAAACGGGTTGATGCCGTTCTCGCGCACGTCCTCGTTGACGTCGAGATAGAACCGGGTGGAAAAACTTGGACTTGGATCCAGCCCGTCCTGCCAGCCGGTCGTCAGATAGTGTTCGGGCGCGTTCTGATCCGGCGGCAAGGCGTCTTTCAACTGCGCGGCATAGTAGATCGCATCGAGCTCGCGCGCGATCAGTTCGACATCCGAAAGGGACTCGTCACCGCCATCGTCCGAGGCTGCCTTGCCCGTCGACTTCTTTGAAAACAGGGCAGCAAGGGCAGATCGGTTCATGCATGAAGTCCCGCGTACGTCATCGGTGGGTCCGGTCGGGCTGGCTGGGATGACCGGGGTTCAACGGGCTTACAAAGCATCTGTGGGTTTTGTCAAACAGACGACGGGAATTGATTGACCCGATGCGGGTGGGCCAGGGGGTTGTGGGATGCAGTTTTACCCAGGCCTATCCCTGGCAGTCCGGGCACAGGCCTTCGGCCTCCAGGACCGAGGTTTCGATGGCAAACCCGGCCTGCGCCGCAGCACCCAGCAAGCCGCCTTGTGAGGGCGCCGAGGCTTCGGCCACCGAACTGCATTTCCGGCAGATCAGGAATGCTGGCACATGGGCATCGCGCGGATGGGTGCACACCACGAAGGCGTTGAGTTTCTCGATGCGATGCACAACGCCCAGATCCCGCAGGAAGTTCAGCGCCCGATAGGCCACCGGCGGCTGGCTGCCCAACCCGTCCTGCGCCAGCCGGTGCAGGATGTCATAGGCACCAAGGGCGCGGTGGCCTTCCAGCAGGATCTCCAGCACCCGTCGGCGGATCGGTGTCAGCTTCAGGCCGCGTTCGGTACTCAGGCGTTCGGCGACGGCCAGGGTTTCGGTGCGGCAGCGCCGGTGATCATGGGCGGCAAACCCTTCCAAGGGGGGGGCTGGGTCGGACAAGGACAGGCTCCGGGTTGCGCTGGCGGTGAGAAGGTTCTACGTGAGGCACAATTGTTATACAATAACGTGAGTGCGCCCGATGCCCTTTTCCCGTCTCGTCCCCGTTCTTGCTGTTGGCTTTCTGGCCACCGCCCCCGTCCAGGCCGCGCCGGATGTGGTCACGGATATCGCGCCGGTGCATGCACTGGTCGCGCGCGTGATGGACGGCGTCGGCGCGCCGGAAATGCTGGTCCTGCCCGGTGCCAGTCCGCACGACCATGCCATGCGGCCCTCGCAGGCGCGGGCGCTGCAACAGGCCGACGTGATCTTTCATGTGGGGGCAGGGCTGACGCCCTGGCTGGACAAAGCGCTGGGATCGCTGGCGGCGGAAGAGGCGGTGATCACGCTGTCCGACGCGCCGGGCGTGCTGCAATTGCCCAGCCGCGATATCCCGGTGTTTGCCGAGGACAGGGAGCCCCATGACGACCACGATGACCATGAGGGGCACGATGATCATGAGGGGCACGATGATCACGAAGGCCACGACAATCATGATCACGGCAGCACCGATCCGCACATGTGGCTGGACCCGGCCAATGCCATGACGTGGCTCGACATCATTGCCGACAGCCTTGCGGCGCAAGACCCTGACAATGCCGCGACCTATCGCGACAACGCGCAATCGGCGCGGGATGACCTCGTGCGGTTGACGGCGCAGATCGAAACCGCACTGGCGCCGGTCCGGGATCGACCCTTCATTGTCTACCATGACGCCTATCAATACTTCGAAGCCGCCTTCGGCATCCCGGCCACCGGCGCCGTGGCGGTATCGGACGCCGTCGATCCGGGAGCGGCCCGGATCGCAAGCATCAAGGCGGCGGTGGCCGAGCATGGCATTGTCTGTGTCTTTACCGAGCCGCAGTTCGATCCCAAGCTGGTGCAAGCCGTGTTCGAAACCAGCGGTGTCGCGGTGCGCGTCATGGATCCGCTGGGCGCCGGTCTTGTTCCCGGCCCGCAGCTTTACCCGCACCTGCTGTCCGGGCTGGCCGAAACGCTGGTCGAATGCCTGTCCTCATGACAAGTTTGCCGCGCCCGAAGCAATGGCGGGGCTTGTGCCGGGGCGCGACACATCCCACTATCCGCGCATGACCCTTGCTGAACCGTCCCTGCGCCCTGATCGGCTGGACAATCTGATTGCTTGCCCGCACTGCGATTGCCTGCACAACCTGGCCTCTGTGCCGGTTGGCGCCACGGCGCGCTGTGCGCGGTGTCATTCTGTCCTGCTGTCGCCCCGTCGCGGGGCGATTGCCACCATCGTGTCGCTGGCCTTCGGGGCGCTGATCCTGATGATCGCAGCGGTGTCCTTTCCGTTTCTCGAAATCGAGGCGTCGGGCCTCTCCAGCGCAGCTTCGGTCCTTGACGCGGTGACCGCCTTTGCCGAGGCATCGGGCATGATGGCGCCGCTATCGGTGATCGTCGCTGCGCTGATCATCCTGCTGCCGGTGGGGCGTCTTGCGGGCATCATCTATGCGCTGGGGCCGCTGGCCTTGGGGCGCCCGCCCGCGGCCCATGCCGGGCTGGCGTTTCGCGTGGCGATGCGTCTGCGCCCCTGGGCCATGGCCGAGATTTTCATCCTTGGCGTCGCCGTCGCTCTGGTCAAGATCGTCGGCCTGGCATCGGTCGGCTTCGGGTCGGCCTTCTGGGCGTTCGTCGGGCTGGTCCTGCTGATCGCTGCCAAAGACACCATGATCTGTGAAAGGTCCATATGGCGCGTTCTGGGAAAAAGGTGACCGCGCGACAGGCCGGGCTGGTCGGTTGCGGCCATTGCGGTCTGGTTGCGCCGATCACGCAAACAGAGTGTTCGCGCTGCTGGTCGCCGCTGCAAAGCCGGTATGTCAACAGCCTGCAACGGGTCTGGGCCTGGTGGCTTGCCGGGCTGATCGCCTTCATCCCCGCCAACATCTATCCGATGATGATCACCGATACCCTTGTGGCGCGGTTTTCCTCGACCATCCTGGGCGGCGCGCTGGAGCTGATCCACCATGGCGACGTTTTTGTCGGCGCCGTGGTGATTCTGGCCTCGGTCGTCATCCCGGTGGCGAAGTTCTTTGCCGTCGCCTATCTGGCCCTGATGATCCAGTTTCCCGGCAACCGGGACCCGCATCGGCTGCATCTTCTGTATGAAGTGGTGGAATTCATCGGTCGCTGGTCGATGATTGACGTATTCGTCGTGGCCATTCTGTCGGCGCTGGTCCATCTTGGCGGCGTTGCCGACATCTATCCCGGCATCGCGGCGATCTGCTTTGCAGCGACCGTCATCTTTACAATGTTCTCGGCACTCAGTCTGGACCCACGGCTGATCTGGGACGCCTACGGGGATAAACCGAGTGAGCGAAAGCGGACCGAGCGAGCTTGAAGTCGAAATGCGCAAGCCGCGCGGTATGGCCGGGCTGACCATGATCTGGCTGGTGCCGCTGATCGCGCTGTCGCTGGCTGGGTTCATGACATGGCAATCGCTGGCCGGGCGCGGCCCGCTGATCGAGATCACCTTCAACAACGGTGAAGGGGTGGTCGCGGGCGAGACCGAGCTGAAATTTCGGGATGTCACCGTTGGCAAGGTCGAGAACGTGACCTTCGGCACCGGGCTGACCAATGTGATCGTCGAGGTGCGGCTCGACAAATCCATCGCGCCTTACGTGGATGCCGATGCCGAGTTCTGGATCGTCCGGCCCGAGATTTCCGCACAGGGCGTCAGCGGTCTGGCAACGCTTCTGGGCGGTGTGTTTCTGGAAGGCGCATGGGATGCGGATCCTGGCATGCCACGGTCGACATTCGTCGGTCTGGCCAAGCAGCCGCTGTTTTCGCAGAACGAAGAGGGGGTCGAGTTCCTGCTGACCGCGCCGCTGGGCGGGCGCATCGCGGCCGGGGCACCGATCCTCTACAAGGGTGTCGAGGTCGGGTTGATCGACCGTCCGGTGCTGTCGGACGACGGTTCGCTGGTGACGGCACAGGCCTTCGTGCGCGCCCCTTATCATCACCTCGTTACAACCGGCACACGGTTCTGGAGCGCGTCGGGCATCAATGTCTCGCTGGGCACCGGCGGTCTGAAGCTGGACATCGGCAACCTGACGTCGATCATCAAGGGCGGGGTCGCCTTCGAAAACCTGGCGCTGGATGCCCAGGAAATCGGCAAGGGGCATTCCTTCAGCGTCTTTGCCTCGCGCGATGCTGCCGGAAGTGCCTCGGTGATCGAAGTTGTCGGCGCCGAAGTGCCGTTCTCGATCCTTTTCGATGGGTCCATCGATGGTCTGGCCACGGGCGCTCCGGTGAAGTTTCGCGGCCTGACGGTTGGGTCCGTCATCGGGCTGGGCAGTTTTCTGGATGAAAGCGGCGACGAGCCGAAAGTCATGATGCGCGTCGATGTGCGCCTGCTGCCGGACCGGTTTGGGATCTCGGGCGATGATGCAGAGGTCCGCACGATCGAACTTGTGGCCGAACAGGTCGGAAAGGGGTACCGGGCGCAACTGGTCAGCCAGGGGCTGCTGGGCACCTCGCTGCGCGTCGATCTCGTGCAGGTGGCGGATGCGCCACCCGCCAATCTGGCCAGCCTGACCACCGGACGTCCGGTGATCCCGGCCACGGCGTCCAACATCACCGATGTTGCGGGCTCCATGCAGACCGCCGCCGAGCGGATCGTGAACCTGCCTTACGAGGACATGTTCAAGGCGGTCACCGACCTGATCGACCATGTCAACAGCGTGGTGGCTTCGGACGGCGTGCAGGATGCCCCGGCCGAAGTGCTGGGACTGATCGAGGATTTCCGCAAGCTTGTCGGGTCGGATGCGGTGACCGAAGCCGTGACCGATGCCGCGGCCTCGCTGGTCAGCCTGAAATCCATCCTTGATCAGGTGCAGCAGAGCGAGGCTGCCGCCAGCCTGGTGGCCACCTTGAAAAGCACCGAACAGGTCGCCAGCCGGGTGGCCGAGGTCAGCAACGGCCTGCCCCAGATCACCGCCGAAATTCAGGCGTTGCTGGTCAAGGCCAATGATCTGCCGCTGGACCAGTTGATCGAAGAAGCCACGGCCGTGGTGGCATCGGCCAATACGGTCATCAGCAGTCCCGATTTCACCACCATGCCCGACAGCCTGACGCGCATCCTTGCGGATGTGGAAACCTCGGTCGGCGACGTGCGCAAGATGGTCAACGAATTTGCCGCCTCGACCGCCGTGGACTCGCTGGTGGCGGCCATGGCGCGGGTCGATACCATCGCGAAGGACGTCGAAGGCACGGTGTCCGGGCTGGACCCGATCATCGCCAACATCCAGACGCTGGCCAGCACCGCCGCCGGGCTGCCGTTGCAGGATCTGGTGTCGCGGGCCGCGACGCTGGTGGCCTCGGTCGATGCGGTGGCGTCCTCGCCCGATACGCAGGCGCTGCCGGGTCAGTTGAACGCGGCGCTGCAGACGGTGACGGCAACGGTGGCGGATGTGGAACAGATCACAAGCCGCCTGCGTGAAGGCCCCGAGGTGGACGCGCTTCTGGCCGCCCTGGGCCGGACGGACGAGATTGCCCAGTCCATCGAATCCGCCTCTGCCGGCTTGCCGGACCTTGTGGCGCGCATCGACGCGGTTGCCCGCACCGCCGAGGAACTGCCGCTGAACGAGTTGATGGCCTCGGCCACCAGTCTGGTGAACAGCGCCGAAGCGCTGGTCAGTTCCGATGAAACCGCGCAGATCCCGCCGGCGCTGGCCTATGCGCTGGACGAGTTGGGTGCGGCCTTGGCCGAACTGCGCGAAGGCGGGGCGGTGGCCAATACCAACGCCATGCTGGCCTCGGCCAGTTCCGCCGCCGACGCAGTGGCCGCCGCCGCCGCCGATCTGCCTGAACTAGCGGCACGTCTGGACGGGCTGGTGCGCCAGTCCGAGGCCCTGATGGCCACCTATGGCGAGCGGTCGCAGTTCAGCGCCCAGACCCTGGCCGCGATCCGCGACATGCGGGATGCGGCGCAGGCTGTGACCTCGCTGGCCCGCACCATTGAACGCAAACCCAATTCCCTGCTTGTTGGACGATGACCATGCGCTTTTTCCGCCCTTTCGCCGTGATCCTGCTTGGCCTTGTTGCCGGATGCGGTGGCATCGACACGCAGATCCCCTTGCCCGAGGCGTCGACCAGTCTGCGTCTGCGCCCGCTGGTGTCCTCGATCGAGGTGCGCGACATGTCGCTGCCACGCTATGCGGATGCCGATGAGATCGTTCTGCTGAACGAAGATGGCGGGCTGGAAACGCTGTCTGGCAACCTCTGGGCCGACACCCCGTCGCGCGCCAGCACTTATGCGCTGGCCGATGCCCTTGGCACCATCACCGGCGCAAGGGTGGCGGCAGAACCCTGGCCCTTCACCGATTCGCCCGCCGCGCAGGTGCAGGTGCGCGTCAGCCAGATGCACGGCGATGCCAGCGGTGTGTTTCGCCTGAAAGGCCAGTATGCGATCTCGCCGGTGGCCTCGGGGCTGGCCGACCGTTCGGGGCAGTTTGACATCACCACGCCGCTGACAGGTGACACGCCGCACGCCGTCGCGCAGGCCCAATCGCGCGCCATCACGGAATTGGCGGAAACCATCGCCCGCCGCATTGCGCGCTAAGCAGGCCTAGGGTCCCGGATGACGACGCAAGGCCAGACCAACGGGGCCGATGTGGGCGCATCCATGACCGTGACCGGGGTCAGACGGCGCATACTGCGACGGGTCCGCGGTCTTTTGGGCGGCGCATGGTTCACGCCCGTTGTTCTGGCCGGCTTCAACGGCAAGACACTTGGCCGGGTCGACAAGCTGGTCTTCAACGGAAGATCGGTGCGTGTGGAAGGCTGGTGCCAAAGCGAGAGCCTTTTCCTGGAGACCCGAACCGGCCAGATCAAGATCACCGAGCGGTTCCCGATCCCCGACCCCGATCCCAAACTGTGCCTCGGCGCACAGAATATAGCCGGGTTTCGGGAGGATCTGGACTGCACCGGCGGAGTGGTGCATCTGTCGGTTCCATTCCGCGGCCAGATGTTTGTTTACGAGTTGGCCAACCTGTAACACCGTCACGCCTGACGGCGCTCTCGTACCGGGTCCTACCAATGCTTAGCAGAGCTCTCTCCCTGTTTCGTCGCTTCTCTACTGCAGGGTTGCAGATGCAGCTTGGCCCCAAGGTCATCCGGGACCGGCATGGCGAGATTGTTGGCTGCGTGGATACCCTCGGTTTTGCGCAGGGCCGCGTGCGCATCGAAGGATGGTCGCAGGACCAGACCCTTCACCTCTTGATGACGACAGGGGATTTGCCGGTCAGCGACCGCTTTGCCCGGCCGGATGTGCCGGCGGGTGACATCACCGCCGATCCGGGCTTCCTGATCGAAGCCCCCTGGGATGGGCGGGCCCTGAGATTGGCCTGCGAAACAGCGGCGCGGGTACGAGTGATCGATCTGCCCTGTCCCGGCAAGTGGCAGCGTCGCGTCCGACTGCCCGGCGCGGCCCTGAGGCTGGCGTGGCTGGGGCTGCGGAATGTGCCGGACGTCATCGCGGCAGTGGTACACGGCGACGAGGCCGCCTACGCGCGAATGCGCGACAGGCTGGGGCTGACCGCGGCGCTGACTGCGCGCACGCTGGACCTGCCGGATGGCCTGTTTGAAGCCTCTGCCGTCACGGCCAACCCGAACCTTGCCGCCACGATCATCGTCCCCATCTACAACGCCTTCGATCTTTTGCCGGACCTGCTGTCGCGCCTGTCACGGCACACGGACGTATCAGGGCGGTTGGTACTGGTCGAAGATGCCTCGCCCGACGAACGTGTGCGTCCCTTCCTGCGCGACTGGATCAAGGGGCCCGAGGCCGCGCGATTGCCGATGCCGGTCGAACTGCTGGAAAACCCCGAAAACCTCGGCTTCATCGGAAGCGTCAACCGCGCGTTCGCAAGGGCGCTGGAGTGTCCTGATCCGGTCATCCTTCTGAACTCGGACGCGATGGTGCCTGCGGGCTGGGCGTCGCGCCTGCTGGCGCCGCTGACGGACATGGAAAACGTGGCCTCGGTCACGCCGATGTCCAACGATGCCGAGATCCTCTCGGTTCCAAGGATCGTGAGCCGCAGCGATCTTGCCCCGGATCAGGTCGACGCATTGGACGCAGCCGCAGCCGCCCTGTCACCAAGGCTGGCGAGGGTCGTGGTGCCCACCGGCGTGGGCTTCTGCATGGCGCTCAACCGCGACTTCCTTGAGAAGCTGCCAAGCTTCGATACCGTCTTCGGCAAGGGATACGGCGAAGAAGTCGACTGGTGCCAGAAAGCGCGCGCGCTTGGCGGGCGGCACATCGGGCTGGCCAATCTGTTCGTGGAACATCGCGGCGGCGCCTCGTTCGGCAGTGCCACCAAGCAGGCGCTGGTGGCGAAGAACAACGCCACCGTGGCCCGGCGCTATCCGTCCTATGATGGCGAGGTGCAGGATTTCATCCGTGCCGACCCCCTGTCCGCGCCCCGATTGGCGCTTGGGATCGCCTGGGCTTTGACCCTGAAGGATGCGCCGCTGCCGATCTATCTGGGTCATTCGCTGGGCGGCGGGGCCGAGCACTATCTGGCGCGCCGCGTGTTGGAAGATCTGGACGACTACGGTGCCGCAATCGTGGTGCGTGTCGGCGGAGATCGCCGTTGGCGGATCGAATTGCACACGCCGGATGAGGTTCTTTCTGCCGCAACCGGCAGCAGCGACACCCTGCGGGGCCTGTTCGCGGGTCCTGGCACGCGCCGGCTGGTCTATTCCTGCGGCGTTGGCGACGGCGATCCGGTTGGCCTGCCCGGCGCGCTGTTGGACCTGATCCAGCCCGACCGGGACGTGATCGAGGTTCTGTTCCACGACTACTTCCCCGTCAGCCCGTCCTACACCCTGCTGGACAGGGACGGACACTATCGCGGCGTTCCGCATCCGGGTACGGAAGACGACGCCCATGCCACGTCGCGGCCCGATGGCACGCCGGTGTCGCTGGAGCAATGGCGGGCCGAATGGGGGCGTCTGGTAGCGGCTGCCGGGGCGCTGGTGGTGTTCTCCCGCGCCAGCCGGGACATCGTGGCGCAAGCCTATCCGCAGGCCGCGGATCGTATTCGGCTGCTGCCGCATGGCGACACCCACGTGGTGCCGCGGATCACCCCGCCGGCCACCGGCACGCCGGGCATCGGTGTGCTGGGCGACATCGGGTTCCAGAAAGGGGCCGAGGTCGTGGCGCGGCTGGGCGGTGTGCTGGATCCCGCGCGGCATAGTCTGACCATCATCGGCCGCGTCGATCCGGCCCATACGCCGCCTGCCCATGTGACTGTGCACGGGCGCTATGCGCTGGACGATCTTCCCCGGCTTGCCGCCACATACGGCATCGACCGCTGGTTCATCCCGTCGATCTGGCCCGAGACATTCTCCTATACCACGCGCGAGGCGATCTCGACCGGGTTGCCGGTCTTCTGCTTCGATCTGGGCGGCCAGGCCGAGGGGGTGGCCCCGGCTGTCAACGGTCACCTGCTGCCGCTGGCATTGGCCGACGATCCCAAAGCCCTGGCACAGGCGCTGATCCGCCGGACTGAGCCACAAAAAAAACTTGGCTTGGATTCCAGCGCGGCAGAGTAGTAGGGTTTTCGCAGTCGCGGCATCGCTTCATTGTCGCAGGATTTCAGATGACTGGCAGGATTTTTTGACCCTTCTTGTGCGCCTTTTCCATCGGTTTGCCGATGAACAGGCTCGAATTGAGCAACCGGGCTTTCCGTTGAAGGCACCGGGCGGCGGGCAATTCGGGACGGTTGCGGGCTGCCGGGTGGAGCGCTGTCGCCGCATCGTGGAGGGTGTTGCACCGGGGGCCGAGGTGGCCTTGGTGTGCAAATCCACGCGCGCCGAGGCGCGGGCGGACCTGGGCACCATGTCCGCCGACGGACGCTTTGTGCTGGACCTGCCGGTCGGCCATTCGACACCGTGGCTGGTTCTGAAGGTCGACGGGGAACGCCATGAATATCCGCTGCCCCCGATCTCGCGGACGCGTCGGATGTGGTCGCGCGTGGCGGTACTGCCGCGTTTTCTGGTCACCACGGCGCGGCTTGTGCCCGACGGCATCCGCTGGCGGTTTACGCAGGATCTTGAGGCGCGCGAGCGCATCAAGCGCCGTCTGGGATTTGCGCAGCAAGCCGTCTGGACCGATCTGGATCCTCGCTTTCTGGAGCCTGCGTCCGACGAAGCCGACGCGCCCGACCCGACGCCCATCACCCTGATCCTGCCCGTCCACAACGCTTTTGATCTGCTGTCCCCGGTTCTGGACCGGATCCAGCGCCACACCGATCTGCAATGGCGCATGATCCTCATTGAGGACGCCTCGACCGACGACAGGGTCCGGCCCTTGCTGCGGGACTGGGCGGCCGAGATGAACCAGATCGAACAGGGGCGTGTCGAGCTGATCGAGCAGGACGAGAACCGGGGATTTGTCGGCAGCGTCAACCTGGCGTTTTCACGGGCGGTCGAGATCGGGCAGGACGTTGTGCTGCTGAACTCCGATTGCTTCCTGCCGGACGCCTGGGCCAGCCGCCTGCTGTCGCCGCTGCGCGCGCAACGCCATGTGGCCACGGTCACCCCCATGGCCAATGATGCCGAGCTTCTGTCGGTGCCGATGCTGGCCCGGCGCGGACCGCTGGCCGAAGGCGCGGTGGACCGTATCGACGCTGCGGCCCGCCTGGCCGACCTGCCGCCCTCGCTGACGCCGCTGCCCACGGGCGTTGGTTTCTGTATGGCCATCGACATCGACTATCTGCTCAAGGTTCCGGCTTACGACACCGCCTTCGGCACGGGCTATGGCGAGGAGGTCGACTGGTGCCAGAAGATCCGCGCCCTGGGCGGCTTTCACTGTGCCCATCCCGGCGTTTTCGTCGAACATCGCGGCGCGGCGTCCTTCGGGACCGAACAGAAGGCCGCGCGTATACGCAAGAACGATCGCCTGATCGCGCAGCGCTATCCTGAGTTTGCCCGGCAGGTGCAGCGCTTTGTCAGCGACGACCCGCTGCTGACCGAACGGTTGTTTCTGGCCTGTGCCTGGATCGGCGCCCATGGGGACACGCCGGTGCCGGTGTTTCTGGCCCATTCGCTGGGTGGCGGGGCCGATGCCATGGTACAGGCACGGATCAAGGCGCGCACGCGGGCCGGCCTGGGTGCCGTGGTCCTGCGCGTGGGCGGTGTGCAGCGCTGGCAATTGGAGGCGCACACCCCGCAAGGTGTCACCAAGGGTGCGACCGGCGATTTCGCCATGATCGAGAAGTTGCTGTCCGGGGTCACCACGCGCCACGTGATCTATTCTTGCGGGGTCGGCGACCCCTGGGCACATGAATTGCCGCGTCATCTGGCCTGTCTGCGCCGGCGTCCCTCGGATCTGCTGGAGATCGAGGTACATGACTTCTTCCCGATCTCGCCGTCCCAGACCCTGCTGGACGGGCAGGGCTTCTACAACGGGGTTCCGCATCCCCCGGACGCGGGCAGCGCACATGTGTTCCGGGGCCGCCGCGGGTTGCGGGTGTCGCTGGAGACCTGGCAAGAGACCTGGCAGGGCGTAATGCGCGCGGCCAGTCGCGTCACCGTCTTCTCGCACTCCAGTTTCGACATCATGGCAGAGGTCTTTCCCAAGACGGTGGATCGGATGGTCGTGCAGCCGCACCCGCTGAAGAACCTGCCACCCGTGCTGCCCCGGCCCGACCCCGCCGCCGCGCCGGTGATCGGGGTGCTGGGCCATATCCGCAAACACAAGGGCGCGGCCCTGTTGCGGGACATGTCGCAACTTCTGGCGCGCGGGGGGCAGGCGCGAGTGGTCGTGCTGGGCACGGTAGAGCCGTCGTTCCGTCTGGCGCGCAGCGCGACCATTCATGGCGCTTACCGAACCTCGGACATTCCCGCGCTGGTCCGGCGCTATGGCATCACCTGCTGGATGATTCCGTCGATCTGGCCCGAGACCTTCTCCTTCGTCACCCATGAGGCGCTGGCCACCGGGTTGCCGGTCTTTGCCTATGATCTGGGCGGGCAGGGCGATGCCTTGCGGGCGGCGCCCAATGGTCACCCGCTGCCCTTCGTGCCGGGGGGTGATGCAATGACCTTTGCCGCAGGTCTGGAACAGGCCGGCGTGATCGGCGCTGCGCAAGAACGGGTGCCGATGCTCAGGCGCGCCGGGCTGGCCGCTCAGACATAGCCCAGGCCGGCGAAGGCCCGCAGCATCAGCGTGGCGCGCCGGGACTGCCGGCAAAGGCCCAACCGGCGATAGCCCACCATGCGTGCAACGCCCGGACGCTCCTGCAGGGCAAGATAGTCATGGCACAATGACCGGGCCTCGGGTGTCGCCGGCAGATCGGCCTGCAACAGCGCCTCGGCGTTCTGCGTCAGCCAGCCGCGATAGATGCCCTCGGCGATCAGCCGATACCGCTTGCGCCCGGCGCCCGTGCCCTTGTTATAGCCGATGTGATTGTCGCCATGCTGCCGGTAGAGCAGCACCGGGTCATCCTCAAGCACAATGGGGATATCGCAGGCAGACAGCGCCAGATAGCACCACCAGTCGTGGAACGGCACCGACACCGGGCCGGCCTGCCGCAGCAGGGCATGGGCGGCGGGGGTCAGGACGATGGTGCTGCCGTGCAGGACGTTCTGCACCAGTGCATTGTGCAGGCTGGGCGTGGTGCCGTTGGTGTGCAGGCGTCCGATCGGTGTCAGGTCGGCATCGGTGACGGTGCTGCCCGCCGCATAACAAGCGGGGGTGTCGTCCCCGTGATTCCTCAGGCTTGCCACGGCGCGCGCGAGCTTTTCGGGCAGCCACACATCATCCTGATCGCAAAAGGCAATCCGGCGGGGGCCAAGGTCCGGGTGGCACAGCAGGGCCAGATAGTTGGCCGCCGCCCCGCGCCCCGCACCGCTCAGCAGGCGAATCTCGCGATCGGGATGGGCCTCGCGGAAGTCCTTCAGGATTTCCAGCGTGCCATCGGTCGAGCCGTCATCGCTTATCCACAGGGCCCAGTCGGTCAGGGTCTGGGCCGCGATGGACTCCAGTTGCGCCTGCAGGAAGCGGGCGCCGTTGTGGGTGCAAAGAAGGATGGTGACAGAGGACACGCGGAACCGGGCAATTGGGGCGGATGCCCCCCCTATAGGACGATGCGTTCGGGCTAGAAAGTGCGGATATCGCTGTCGGGGCTGATGGCTATGATCTGCCGCAGGCCCAGATCGCGGCGCAGTTGTGCTGCCATCTCGCGCAGGGCGCGGGCCGGGACAAAGCACAGCGCCGTGGACATCCCGTCGGCCAGCGTTGCGGTTTCGGCCTCGACACTGACGGTGGACCACAGCGCGGGCTGGCCCTGCGGGCCAAGGATGTGCCCCCGGGAACCCAGACGCATGGCATCGGGGCTGGAAGTCGCCATCGCCCCATCGGTCAGGCGGCGTGTCAGGACAGGGCCAAGGGTCGGATCCTCGACCCCGATGCGCCACGGCCCGCCACGGGCCGCAAGTTCGCCGACCTGCACCAACCCCCGTGCCATGCCGTGCCGACGCAGGACATCGGCCACAAGATCCGTGGCCAACCCCTGCGCGATGCCGTTCAGGGTCAGTTGCTGGTCGGGCTGCAGGGTGATCGCAGACGGTCCCTGTTGCACCCCGGTCCAATCCACCAGTGCTTGCACCGGGGCAGTCGGCCGCCCTTCCGCCAAAGCGCGCCACAGCGGTTGTACCGTGGGATCGAACAGGCCGCCCGTGGCCCGGTGCAGCCGGTCGCACAAGGCCAGCAGGCGGATGAAATCAGGGTGCGGGTCGGCCAGATGCCCCGTGCGATTCAAGCGCGACAGGGCCGAGGCGTCGTCGAACAGGTTGAACTGGGCCTCGACATGGCGCAGCACGCCCTGCACCTCGGCCATCACGGCGGCGGTCTGATCGGCGGGCCCCTGCAGCACCAGCCGCGCCTCGGCGCCAAGGGCATGTCCGGTCCAGACAGCGTGGGCCTGCGCGGGCAGGGCCACGCCTGCGGCGGTGGCTGCGGCAAGAATGGTCAGGAAGCGGCGGCGGGTCTGGCTCATGGGATCACCACGCCACCGGATTCGGCACCCTTCCGTGGCGGCCGCGCGGCCTTGCGCCCGGCCAGAACCAGCGGCACGCAGGTGGTCTCGTCCTGGTAGATCGAGACGCAGTCGAGGCACTGGAAGCACTCGGAATAATTCACCTTGCCCCGTGCATCGATGGCGCCGTAGTTGCAACGCACCTTGCACAGTTGGCAGGGGCTGCCGCATTCCACCCGCCGGGCGATCCAGCTGCGCTTGCCAAAGACGCGCCCCACCGCGCCGGCCCCGGCCATGAAAGCCCCCAGCGGACAGGCATAGCGGCAGAATCCCTTGAACAGCACCAGCCCCAGCGCCAGCCACAGCCCGGCATAGGCGACATACAGCCAGTCGCGCTGGAAATGTACGGTGATGGCGGTCTTGAAGGGCTCGATCTCGGCCACCGTGTCGATCTCGGCGGGCACCAGCAGCGCGGTCAGCACCAGGGCGGCCAGCAGCCCGTATTTCACCAGCTTCAGCCGGGCATCCCAACGCGGCGCGGGCTCGATCCGGGGCAGGCGCAGCAACCGTCCGATGTGATGGGCAAACTCCTGCAGCGCGCCGAAAGGGCACAGCCAGCCGCAGAAGAATCCGCGTCCCCAGGCGATCAGACCCAGTATGGCGGCGATCCAGACCAGCAGCGAGAACGGATCATACAGAAGAAACGACAGGCTGCCGCCCTCGGTCATCGTGCGCAGGACGCCCAGCACGGTGACGATGGACAATTGTCCCTGGCCCCACCAGCCGACGAACCCCAGCACGAAGGCCAATGTGGCCAGCCGCAGCGGCGTGAAACCACGCAGGGCCGCCACCCGGTTTTGCGCGGTCCCCAGCACCAGCAGCAGCCCGGCCAGAAAAGCCCCCAGCACCAGAAGATCGGCCTGCCGGTTCAGCAGCGCCTCGCGCCATGGCGGCAGGGGGGTGACCGGTTCGGGGCGGATGAAGAACCGTGGATCCGTGGTGTGGGTCAGGCTGAAACTGGCTGAACCCAGTTCGGGCTGGAACATGCCATGCGCGCGCATCGCCTGGGCGTGCAATTGCCAGGGCCGGGTCGGGTCGAACCCCAACCGCCGGTCGGTGCGCAGGATCATGCTCACCCCATCGTGCAGCGCCTCGGGCAGATCCTCGGCCAGTTCCACGAACAGATCGGCATCGCGCAGTGCCACCGGATACCCGTCCTGTTCCGCGGTCAGCCGGTCAGGCGCGGTGTTGCGCACGAAGTCATCCGACACCAGCCCGTGACGGGCGGTGTCGATGACCAGCAGCGGCTCGTCGCTGCCCGACACGGCCTTGAACCGCGCCAAGTCCTCCAGCGAGTCGGGGTCCAGAACCGCCCGCGCGATGGACGGCGGGCCGATGTCGATGACCCAAAGATCCAGATAGGCGCCAGCAGGATCGGCCAGCGCCTCGGGATCATCCGTGGCCCAGATCGTCCCGGCAAAGGCCTGCTGCACTTCGGCATTGGTGACGTGCAGATGCCCGACCAGCCCCTGATCGACCAGCGTCTGCCAGTCCAGATCCTCGGTATGGTCGGGGTCGGGATGGGCCGGGGGACCGGCGGCAATCCCCTGCATCTTCTCACGCGCGACCTGCAGGGTAGCGGCCATCAGGCTTTCGTGGGCGATGCGCACGCTGGCGGTGGCCTTGGTCACCCCGTCCAGATACACCAACTCGCTGCCATCGCCGCCGGCGCCATAGGGCGTGCCCACCACCAGCACATCGCTGATCGAATGGCCGCGATACTGTTCGAAGAACCTGTGAAACGCCGCCTCACCAAGACCGGAGACGAAAATCGGCTCGTTGTGGCTGACAAGCTGGACGTTCTGAAAAGTGCCCTGAAGATCCAGCGTGACCAGCAGGTTGATCGGCGCGCCGGAAAAGCCGGGCAGGGGCGCCATCGGCTCGGTCTCGAACACGAACCCGGCTTCCGCACCCCCCGAATTGAGCAGGCTGTAGACCCCTTGGGCATTCAACGGCTCGCCCAGCGAAAACGGCGGCACGATTCGCGCTGCGATCTCGTCGCGCGGCAGCGGCTCGGCGGCCAGCGGCAGGGCGCAGGTCCACAGGGCAAGGCACAGCAAAAGGCGCGACAGAAGGGTCATGGGCCAACCCTAGACGCCGCCCCCGTGCGCCCAAATGCGACTTAGGTCGAAACGTGGCCGCTTGCGTCTTCGACTATGATCGCAACCAGCCAGAGGAGGCCGTCATGTCAACACCGTACCGCAGTCCCAAGGGCATCGAGCCCGTTGTCTCTCTGGCCGGTCTTCTGCTGCTGTGGATCGTGGCCGCGCATCTGACCGACGATCCCTCGGTGTTGCCCGGTCCGTTGACCGTGCTGACCATCGCCGGGCAAGAGTTCGCCTCTGGCAAGCTTCAGTATCACGTGCTGGCCACATTGGGCCGGGTGGCGGTAGCCTTTGCGCTGGCCATGGGGTTGGGCGGGGCCCTGGGTCTTGCTCTGGGAAGCTGGTCCGCGCTCGACCGCTGGATATCGCCCTGGGTCACGGTGTTTCTGAACTTGCCGGCGCTGGTGGTGATCGTGCTGTGCTATCTCTGGTTCGGGTTGAACGAACCCGCGGCCATCCTGGCGGTTGCTGTCAACAAGACCGCGATGGTGGCCGTGACTGTACGGGAGGGGGTGCGCAGCCTTGATCCCCAGCTCAGCGCCATGGCGCGCCTGCACCGCATGTCGCCTCTGGCCCGGTTCGCCCATGTGATCTGGCCGCAGCTCTGGCCCTATGTGGCGGCCAGCACCCGCAACGGTCTGGCGATGATCTGGAAGATCGTGCTGGTGGTGGAATTCCTTGGCCGCTCAAACGGCGTCGGTTTCCAGATCCACCTCTATTTCCAATTGTTCGAAACCGGCCATGTGCTGGCCTATGCGCTCAGTTTCGTGGCGGTGATGCTGGCCCTTGAATATGGTCTGCTGCAACCACTCGACCGTCGCAGCCGGCGTTGGCAGGCCACCGCCACCGCAAGCTGATCGCGGGGCTTCCTGTCAGGGCCGAAGTCGACCGCCGCAACCCGTCCGACCCGCCATCCCCGGCACAGGCGCCGCCGCCGTGGTGACGCGCCCCCCCCCGCCAATTCTTCTTGGCAAAAATACTCCCGCCGGAGGCATGAAATCTCTTTCGCCCCGCGCCCCGCAATCCCCGAATAGCAAAACGCACCCCGGTCTCCCGGAGTGCGTCGCAGGGCCCTGGGCCCGTGGTTGTGGCGTGGCTCAGTTGGCCGCGGCCAGCTGCTTGGGCAGACGGAAGGTCCACAGCAGCCCGCCCTGGTTCAGGTAGTTGACCTTCGAGGCCACTTCCCCGCCCCACAGCGGCACGGCACCGCCCCAGCCGGACATCACGGCGACATACTGCTCGCCATCCTGTTCCCAGGTGATGGGCTGGCCGACGATGCCGGATCCGGTCTGGAAGCTCCACAGGATCTCGCCGGTTGCGTCATCCAGCGCCAGGAACTCGCCTTCGGGGGTGCCGGTGAAGACCAGACCGCCCGCGGTGGTCATCACCCCGCCCCACAGCGGCGCGTCGTTCTTGTATTCCCAGACCCATTCGCCGGTGGCCGGATTGATCGCCTTCAGGCTGCCGATGTGATCTTCGTACATGGGCTTGATGGTGAATCCCGATCCCAGATAGGCAGCGCCCTTCTTGTAGGAAATCGGCTCGTTCCAGATGTCCATGCCCCATTCGTTGGAGGGCACGTAGAACAGGCCGGTCTTCTGGCTGAAGGCCATCGGCATCCAGTTCTTGCCACCCAGGAAGCCCGGGGCCGAGAACACGGTCTGGCCCTTGTTGCCTTCGGCTGCCTCCGCCGGATTGCCGGGGCGGTTTTCCTCGACGAAGATCGGGCGGCCGGTCTCGTCGATGCCCGAGGCCCAGGTGATGTCCTTCACGAAGGGATGGGCATCGACAAAGCTGCCATCCTCGCGGTTCAGGACGTAGAAGAACCCGTTGCGGTCGGCGGTGCCGAAGCGCTTGTTGCCATCGGCATCGGTATAGGCGACGACCTCGTTCACACCGTCATAGTCCCAGCCTTCGCGCGGGGTGGTCTGGAAGTGCCACTTGATCTCGCCGGTGGCCGGATCGATACCAAGGCGGCTGGCCGCATACAGGTTGTCGCCCTTGTTGCCTTCGACCGGCGTGCCGGCGTTGCGCAGGTGGCTGTTCCAGGGGGCCGGGTTGCCGGTGCCAAAGATCAGCGTGTCGGTGTCGATGTCATACGAGCCGCCCAGCCAGGTTGCCCCGCCGCCGGTCTTCCACATGTCGCCTGGCCAGGTGGCGTTCAGCGTGCCGGTCATGGTGCTTTCTTCGCCGTTGAGCGTGCCCATGTGACCTTCGATCACCGGGCGCGTCCAGACCACGTCGCCGGTGTCGGCATCGCGAGCCTGCACCTCGCCGACCACGCCGAATTCACCGCCCGAGTTGCCGGTGATGACCAGCCCGTTCACGATCAGGGGGGCCGCGGTGTAGGAATACCCTTCCTTGTAGTTGGCGATCTTGTCGCGCCACACCACATCGCCGGTCTTCAGGTCCAGCGCCACGATGCGCGCATCCAGGGTGCCGAAGAAGATCTTGTCGCCGTAGATGGCGCCGCCCCGGTTGATCACGTCACAGCAGGGCAGGATGCCTTCGGGCAGACGCGCGTCATACTGCCAGATTTCCTTGCCGGTTTTCACGTCGATGGCATAGAGCCGCGAATAGGAGCCGGTGACATACATGATCCCGTCATGCACCAGCGGTTGGGCTTCCTGCCCGCGCTGCTTTTCTCCCCCCAGGCTGAAGGCCCAGGCCGGCACCAGGTTGGCAACGTTGTCCTTGTTGAGTGTCTCCAGCGGGCTGTAGCGCTGCAGGTGGCGGCCCATGCCGTTGGTCAGCACGCTGGTGGTGACGGTCTGGTCGTTGGCCAGGTCGGTCTCGGTGACGTCGGCCTGGGCCACGCCAGCAGCCAAGGTCGTCAAGACAACGGTGGCAATGAATCGATTCATGGGGTCCTCCCTCGGGTTCCGGTGCAGATGGGCCGGTTCGGGCACATCTGTCTGACCGCAAGCCTACGGGCGGGGACATTTCCTTCAACGCTGCTTAGGTCGTACGACTTTGACCCTGTTGACAGCGCACACAGGGTGTCCACACGGGGTGATTCAGATCTGCCGCCCCGATCCGGTGGACACCGACTGTACCCGCGACATGGCAAGGGGCGCCGCAACGCCCCCCTGATCTTGCTTGTGGCCGCCGGGCGTCCCCGAAGCCGGATCTGTACCTGACGGTTCAGTTTGACGTCTCGACACTCAGGCTGTCCAGATAGGCCAGAATGAAGTCCTGCACTGTGCGATCCTCGATGCCGACGTGGCGCATCTTGGTGCCGGGCATGAAGCCGTCGTTGTCCTCCATCCAGGCGCGCAGGGCCGCCGGGGTCCAGACGATGCCCGAGGCGACCAGCGCGTCGGAATAGTCGAAGTCGGGCCAGCTGCCCGCGGTGCGGCCCACGATGTTTTCCAGCGGCGGCCCGTACGAGGCATGCTCTACATCGACCGCGTGGCAGCGGCGGCATTCGGCGTCGAACAGGGCCGCCCCGGCGTCGATCTTGATCTGCTCATAGCGGATATCGGCCCCGGCGGGCAGCGTCATGGCCCCGGTGCAGGCCAGCGCCAGAGCGAGGGGTGTCATGAACCGTTTGGTCCTGGTCATGGGATTCTCCTGTGGTTTGGGTGGGTGTCAGCTATCGCGCCCTCCACAGAGCCGATCTTGATCGGAGTCAAAACTACGACCATCTGGCAGGCGGTGCTTTGGTCGTAATTCCCGACATGTCTGATCGTGGTACGTTCCCGCAGACCTTGGAGGAGGGAATGATGATGATGATGAAATCCCTGACCGGCGCGGCCGTCGGCCTGGCCCTGAGCGCCGTCGCGGTAATGGCGGAAACGCCGGTCCTGCGTGCCGCCGTTCTGGAATTCGGCACCGTCAACTGGGAGCTGGATACGATCCAGCATCACGGTCTCGACGCTGCCCACGGGTTTGACCTGCAGGTGCAGGGTCTGGCCGGGGGTGCCGCCGCCAAGGTTGCCTTCCAGGCCGGCGAGGCGGATGTGATCGTCTCGGACTGGCTCTGGGTGGCGCGGCAGCGCGCGGCGGGCAAGGACTATGTGTTCATTCCCTATTCCAAGGCGGTGGGCGGCATTCTGGTCAGCCAGGACAGCCCGGCCCAGACGATCGAGGATCTGAAGGGGATGAAGATCGGCATTGCCGGCGGGCCGCTCGACAAAAGCTGGCTGATCCTGCGGGCCTATGCGGCGCAGGAATACGGCATGGATCTGGCGGCTGACACCGAACAGGTGTTCGGCGCGCCGCCGCTGATCTTCAAGACCGCGCTGCAGGGGCAGACGCAGGGTGCAATAAATTACTGGCATTTCATGGCCAAGATGGAGGCCGCCGGGATGCGTCGGCTGGTCGATGTCTCCGACGCCGCCGCCGCCCTTGGGCTGGACCCGGAAACCCCGCTTCTGGGCTATGTGGTGACCGGCGACCTGGTGGCCGAAAACCCCGCGATCGTTCAGGCGCTTGCGGCGGCTTCGGGCGATGCCAAGGCGCTTCTGGCCAGCGATGATGCCGAATGGGATCGCCTGCGCCCGCGCATGAATGCCAAGACGGATGTGCAGTTCGAGGCGCTGAAGGCGGGCTTCCGGGCCGGTATCCCGGCCCCCGGTCCGGTGGATGAAGCCGCCGCCGACCGCATGTTGCGGCTGATGGCCGAGCTGGGCGGCGAAGACCTGCTTGGCAGTGCCACGCAACTGCCCGACGGCGTGTTCCTGCGGCCCGGCTCCTGAGCCCGATGACCCGGCATTCCCGCGACATCGTTCTGAACACGCCCGATGCCGGGCGCCCGGTGCTGGATCTGTCCTTGCCGGGGTTGTCGCTGAACGGGGCCGAAATTCTCGGCCCCGTGTCCCTGTCGGTGGCCATGGGAGAGACCCTGGCGCTGACCGGCCCCTCGGGCATCGGCAAGTCCACGCTTCTCAACCTCATCGCCGGGCAGATCACCGCGCCAGGTCAGCAACTGACCACGCGTGGCAGCATCGGCATGGTGTTTCAAAGCCCGACCCTGCTGCCCTGGCGCAGCGCTTGTGACAATCTCACCCTGACGACCGGCCTGTCCCGTGCCGCCGCCGGCAAGGCCCTGGCCGAGGTCGGGCTTGCCGGGAAGGATCACCTGTTTCCGGGTCAGATGTCGCTGGGCCAGCAGCGGCGGCTGTCGCTGGCCCGCGCTTTTGCCCGCGCGCCGCAATTGCTGTTGCTGGATGAGCCCTTCGTGTCGCTGGATCCCGATCTGGCCGACAACATGATGGCCTTGTTTGCCCGGATGCGTGCCGCCCGCGGCAGTGCGGCCATCCTCGTCACCCATTCCCAGGTTGAAATCGGCAGGCTCGCAACCCGCGTCCTGCGGCTGGACGGCAAACCCGCGACTCTGTTGCCCGCCTGACCGGGCCGAGAGTCTGTGCCGGACGCCAGGTGCGGCGGCGCACATCCTACCCCTTGCGCCGGATCATCCCACGGGCCGGGTCATAGCCCCACAAGGCCAGCCCCATGAAGCCAGCAGCCGCGCCAAGGGTGACCAGAAGCGCCGGCAAATTGAACTGCCCGTACAAGGCAAATCGGATCAACTCCACCGCGTAAGTAAATGGGTTTGTAGCACAAATCACATAAAGAATCTGCGAACTTTCGGCCATTTTCCACAACGGATACAGGGCCGACGACAGGAAGAACATCGGGAAGATGACGAAATTCATCACGCCCGCGAAATTCTCCAACTGCTTGATCAGGCTCGACAGGGCCAGCCCCAGACCGCCCAGCATCAGCCCCGCCACCAGAAGGGCGGGCAGCACCGCGATATACCCGGTCCAGCCCACCCGCACCCCGAAGGCGGCGGCAATGGCCAGAAACACAAGCGCCTGAAGCATCGAGATCAGGGTCGAAGCAAGGATCTTGCAGGTCAGCAACCACCAGCGTGGCAGCGGCGAGGTCAGCAGCAAGCGCATGGCGCCGGTTTCCCGATCGTAGACAAGGCTCAGCGAGGATTGCATCCCGTTGAACAGCAGGATCATCCCGCACAATCCCGGCACGATGTAGGTCTCGTAGGTGATATAGGTCTGGTAGGGCGGGATGATCGACAGGCCAAGTGCGGCCCGGAACCCGGCGGCAAAGACCACAAGCCAGACCAGCGGACGCACCAGTGCTGCCAGGAACCGCTCGCGCTGGTGCACAAAGCGCAGCGCCTCGCGCGTGACAATGGCCACAAGGGCGATGCGCGCGGCGCGGGGATCAAATGGCGCCATGTTGCGTCCCGTCGGTCAGGTCCAGAAAGACGTCGCGCAGAGGACCCTGCGGCGCAAAAGCGGCGGCGGTGGTATCGGCCAGAATGCGGCCCTGGTGCAGCACCAGCAGCCGGTCCTCGGGCAAGACCTCATCGGTCAGATGCGTGGCCCACAGCACGGTGATGCCCCGTTCCGCGGCCAGCGTGTGCACATGGGCGGTGATATCGGCCCGCGTGGCGGCGTCCAGCCCGACTGTGGCCTCGTCCAGCAGCAGCACCCTGGGATCGTGCAGAAGCGCGCGGGCAATCTCGACCCGGCGCTTGTGCCCGCCGTTCAGGTCGCGCGCCCGCTCGTGCCCCCGGGCGCGCATCGCCAGCCGGTCCAGCACCGCGTCGATGCGATGCTCGCGGTCACGGCCCGCGATCCCATGCAGCGCCGCGAAATAGGCCAGGTTGCGGCGCACGCTCAGGTCAGGGTCCAGCGTGGTTTGCTGAAACACCACACCCATGGTGGCCAGCGCCGCATTGGGCGCCCGCGACAGATCGTGACCCATGACCTCGATCCGCCCCTCGGGCGTCGTGAACAGCCGGGTCATCAGGCTGAACAGTGTCGATTTCCCCGCCCCGTTCGGCCCCAGCAGGGCGCAGAAAGCCCCCGGCGCCAGGTCGAAGCCAACCCCGTCCAAGGCCCGCTTCGCACCATAGGAAAACCCCAGGCCCTGAACGGAAAGAGCGGGTGCCGCCGTCACTTGATGGTGATCTCCAGCCGCTGGGTTTCGCCTGTGGAGCCGGGGATCTTCAGGTAGTACTGGCCGGGCTTGATGGCGACAAAACCGATCTCCATTTCGCCGGCCTCGTCAAACTCGATGCTGTCCAGTCCCAGCGGGCGGATCTCCAGCCCCTCGACCACGATCTCGTCGATCCAGATCGCGCGGAAGAACTCCGGTCCCACCAGTGCCAGTTCCTGGCTGCCGTCGCCCTGGATTTCGAATTCGTAATAGGTGCCCGATGCCAACTCCCACGGTGCGTCGGTCAATGGCACCCCTGCCGAAAGCTGGATGGGCGGCAGATCTTCCTTGTTGCTGGCCGACAGGATGCCGGCAAGACCGAAGCCATCGTCATCATCGGCCAATGCCGCGGGCGCAAGGGGCAGGGCGAACAGGGCCAGGGCGGTGATCAGGGTTTTCATGGTGTGTTCCTCGTGTCTAGTTGGAATGTTTCGGATCCAGGGGGCCCGAGTGTCAGGGGCGCAGGGCCGCGCCCCAGGGAAAGCGGCCCACCTTGATGGACTTGATCGCCGTGCGTTTGGCCACGTCCACGACGGTCACATCTCCCGACACACCGTTGGTGGTGAACAGCAGGTCCTTGTCGGGCGAGAACGCCATGTGCCAGACCCGGCGCCCAACCAGGATGTAGTCCTCGACCTCGTAGGTTTCGGCGTTGACGACAGCCAGATGGTTGGATGGCCCAAGCGCCACGAAGGCATGGCTGTCGCCTTGGGTGAACTCGAACCCCACGGGCTGAACCCGGTCCGGATGGATGCCGTCCACCTCGAAGGCAATCTTCGCGATCTCGGCCTGTGTCGCGGTGTCGAACACGGTGATGGTGCCGCCGATCTCGGAACTGACCCACAATTCGCGCCCGTCCTTGACGAACTCCGCGTGCCGGGGCCGGGAATCCACCAGCGTGTTGGCAAACAGCTTCTGCGTTTCGGTGTCGATCCAATGCGCCATATTGGTGGTCTCTGAGGTGGTGATGGCGACCTTGCCATCGGGGCTGACCGCCATGCCCTCCGGCTCAATGCCGACATCGATCTGCGCCACGACCCGGCGCGTTTCGGTGTCCACCACGGTGGTGATCGCGTCATCCTCATTGGCAATATAGAGGTGGCGGTCATCGGGATGCAGCACGAACTGTTCGGGGTCTTCCCCCGATGGCAGATCGTGCAGGATCTCGCCCGAAACAGGATCCATGACCTGCACCGTGTCGCTGTCCGAGGCGCAGATATAGACCCGGCTGAAATCGTGGGAAAAGGTGATGCCGCGCGGCCGTTCTCCGGTCGGGAGCGTGCGGATCACCTCCAGCGTGTCCACGTCGATGACACTGATGGTGTCATCCTTTTCGTTGGTCACCCAGATCTCCGCGCCGCTGGCGGGCATCGTGACCAAGGCAAGCAGGGCAGCAGTTCGAAGAATGGTCATGGTCGGTCCTTTTTCTCGAAGGGCAGCGTGGGGGTTTGCCACCCCCACACCCCCGGCGAGTACTTCGAACCAAGAAGAAGAGTGGGCGTTTCTTCTTGGTGACAATACTCCGGGGGTGCGGGGGCTGGCCCCCGCATGGAAGGGATCAGGCCGCATAGGCGGCACAGTCGGATTCGGGGGCATCGAGCCCGAGCGTGTCCAACTCGGTGCGCTGATGCAGGAAGCCTTCCAGCGGTGCCTGGGTCACCAGAGCACGGGGGTGGGTCAGCGGGATGGGTTGGCGCAATTGCCCGTTCCAGGCGCGGTAGGTCAGGGGGCGGCCCTTGAACCCGGCCAGTTCGAAGTCCGCGGACATCAGGAACTCGTGCAGCGTGGGCGCGTCGCTGGTCGCGCCGCGGGTCACGGCCTCGCCGATGCTGCGCAGGGCGGCCCAGGCCGCGTAGTCCTGGGGGTGCATCTGGCGGCCTGTCAGCGCCCGGAAGCGGGACTGCAGCTGTGCCGCGCCCCATTGTTCGACCACGGGTGCCCAGGCCGTTGCGGTCAGCCCTTCAGAACCCGCGACCGGGCGCGGCAGCCATGTGTTGTAGGCGATGTAGCGTCCGAAATCACCGGTTTCATCGGCCACCAGAAGGGCATCGTATGTGCCCAGATCCTGGGTGAAGAGCGGGACTTCCTGGGCCGCCTGGCGCCGCATGTCGGCGTCGAAAGCCCATGTTTTCCGCGCCCCGATCTTCAGGCCGAATTTTTCTGCCGAATGCTCCAGTGCTGTGGCGAAAGCCATGTCTTCGGGATGACTGCCTTCGATCATAGCCAGCTTGGTCCAGCGCCGCTTCACAAGAAATTGCGCCAGCGCATCGGTGCGCATGGCCAGCGACGGTGCGCTGTGCAGGATGTTGGCGCGGCAGTCCTGACTGCGCAAAGAGATGTCCTCGGCGGAGGTGTTGAAGATCAGTGCCTTGGCGGCCTCCGGCAGATCGGCAATGGCCAGAAGCACATCAGCCGGGGCATCGACGATCAGCAGGTCGGTGCCGGTCAGCGCCTGGCGCGCAGCGGCCAGAGGATCTTGGTCCAAGGGGATCGAAACCGCGTCAAGCGTGTAGACATGGCCCAGGAACCGGCCGGTGGTGGCATTGTCCTGCTGGGCCAGTTGCGCGCCTGCCAGGCCAAGGTCGGCGGGCTCCGGGTCAAGGTTGGACAGGACCGGCGGTTGCGGCGTTTCCACGTGCAGGTAGGTGACATCGATGCGGGTTTCGGCGACCGCTGCCCAGGGCAGCAGGACCAGCGACAGCATCAGGGCGGCAAGTGGTTTCATGCGATCATCTCCTCCGCCGCCAAGGTTACGGATCGCGTCAGGCTCAGCCATACGACCATGGTCGCGGGGCCAACCAAGGTCGAATATCGCTACCGGCGCGGACTGCGTAAAACGGCTCTCGATGGCATGGATTGCCCTGAGGAGGACCCGACATGACCCTGATCCGTCCCGCGCTGACCGCCCTGACCCTGGCCATGGCCCCAAGCCTGGCGCTTGCCCATGGCGATGTCGCCCCGCAACCGGTGAACACCGATGTCCTGCCCGATGTGGGCGAGGAATGGCTGACCGAAAATCCCTACCGCGTCGAAGAAGTGGGCGAGGATGTCTGGAGCGAAGCTGTCAAGATCGGCGCTTCTGGCTACAACCAGAACTGCGCCCGTTGCCATGGATTGGAAGTGATCTCGGGCGGGCTCGCCCCGGACCTGCGCTTCCTTGAGGCCGAGGAATACGGCGACGAATGGTACGTGGAACGTTTCCAGTTCGGCTACACCCAGAACGGCACCACCAAGATGCCGGCCTTCGGCGAACTGCTGGGCCAGAAAGCCGCCTGGGCGATCCGTACCTTCATCGAGACCCGCCCCGATGACGAAGCCGTGGCCGAGCGGTCCGACGAGCTGAAGGAAATCCGCGATCGCCTGGCCACCGCCGCCAGCGGGACGGCGGAGGTCGATCCCGCGGCCACCGCCGACCGGCTGATGGAGATCGCCAACGAGATCGAAACCTTGTCCGGCGCACCGGTGGCCGACAGCGTGGCCCTGCGCGCGGCACTGGTGCTGAACCTGGATGGTGGCAACCTGGATCAGGCGGCCGAGATCCTGACCGTCGGCCTGTCCGCCGCGCATTGATGCGACGGGGCTTCACGATCCCCCTGGGCGGCGCCCTGCTGGCGCTGGTCCTGTCGGCGGCCCCCGGATGGGCCGCCGATCCCTGTGCCGACTGGGTGCCGCAGGCCAAGCCGCAGAATGCCTCGCGCGATATCGTCGGGCAGGATCTGGACCAGATCCTTGAGCGGGGCTTCATGACCTTCGCGCTGTACGAGGACTATCCGCCCTATTCCTGGCAGGACGGCAGCACCGCGCGCGGGGTCGACGTGGAAATCGCGCGCCTGATCGCCGACTACATCGGTGTCGCGCCGCGGTTTCATTTCGTGGCGGCGGGCGAGAACCTTGAGGCCGACCTGCGCAACAACATCTGGAAAGGTCCGATCGTCGGTGGGGCGGTGTCCAACGTCATGATGCGCATCCCCTATGACAGCGCCTTCAAGTGCCGGGTGGAGCAGGTGGTGTTCACCGGCCAATACGCGGGCGAGGCGCTGGCCATCGCCTATGCCACCGCCGCCTATCCAGACCCGGACGATCTTCCGACCCCGGCCTATTTCCGCTTCGACACCGTGGGGGTGGAGAACGACTCGATTGCCGATTTCTACCTGACCAGTTTTGCCGGTGGACAGATGGGCGGAAACATCAGCCGCTTTGCCAGCGTGGCCGAGGCCATGGCGGCCTTGACGGCGGGCGAGGTCATGGCGGTGATGGGCCCGCGCGGCCAGTTGGAGCACGGGTTGACCGATGCCACCGCCCTGCACCAGCCGCCCTTGCCGGGGCTTGCGGTGGGCGATTGGACACTGGGCGTGGGGGTGCATTTCCGCTATCGCCCGCTGTCCTACATGGTGGATGACGCCGTTCTGGAGGGGCTGCAATCGGGGCGCATCGCCGAAATCTATGCCGACCAGGGCCTGACGCATCTGAGGCCCGAGCGCTAGGGGCCCGGCCGCGGCGCCAGAGGATCGCGGAAAAGATGTGGCTGTGGAACACGACCGGTCCGGAAAAAACTAGTTTGTTGCATGCCTGTTCGACCCGGTCGAGGAAGGCCAGCAACGGCGCGCTGACTCCGCGTTCGTCCAGCGCGCGCAAGTCGTGCACCGACATGCCCGGACCCTGCAGCCGCGCTTGTTCGGCGGGATCGTCGGGCCGCAAACCCATCTGGACCGGCTGATGCGCCGTGGCGTGATCCAGTGGTTTCCCGTCGATCTGGCCGACACCAGTGCCGACGGCCTGATCCGCGCCATCATGATGATCGAGGTACAGGGCAATCTGGCCCGGCAAGTCGCGGCACGGCTGCGGTTTCAAGGGTGAAGGGGCGCTGGCCCGGTGCAAAGCGGTTTGCGTCGGCGTCGGATTTCGGGCATGGCTCGCCCAAGAAAGGGGCCGTGTTGTGAACCAGTTGGTCGATGTCTTGAACCGAGGCCTGTTGGCCCTTTGCATCGGGCTTTTCGCCGTGATGTTTGCCGGACAAGTGACAATCGTTTTGCTGCGCTATGTGCTGGGCGTTGGGTTTCTGGAGCTTCAGGACGCGGTCAGCTATGCCTTCGCCTGCCTCGTGGTGCTGACCATTCCGCTGGCGATGCGCGCGGGCCGTCATGTGCGCGTCGATGTGCTGCGCGAACGGATGCCGCCGCGCTGGCAGGCGGGCGTGGATCGCGCCGGGCATCTGCTGTTGACCCTGCCGGTGTTCGCCCTGCTGCTGGTCAACGCGTGGCCGCTGGTCACGGCGTCCTGGGCGATCCACGAAGGCTCGCGCGAGACCGGGGGGCTGGCGGGATTGTTCCTGGTCAAGTCTACGGTGGTGGTGTTGTGCCTGCTGGTCATCCTGGTTGCGCTGGCCGATCTGGTGCCGCTGCTGCGACGGCAGAGGGCAGGTCATGGAAGCTGAAACCCTGTGGGTGCTGTTTCTGGCCGGATCGCTGCTGGCCGGGTTGCTGACCGGGCTGCCGGTGCTGTTCGTGATCGCGGGAGTGCCGACCCTGATCGCGCTGATCGCCGCCCTGTTCGGCGCGTTCGAGCCGGTCTACTTCCAGGCGGTGCCGCAACGGATCTTCGGCATCATGGAAAACCGCCTGCTGCTGGCGGTGCCGCTGTTCGTGCTGGTGGGGGTGATGCTGGACCGCTCAAAGCAGGCCGAGCGGATGCTCAACAACATCACCCGCGCCGTGGGCGGATCGCGGACCGGGCTGGCGCTGTCGGTGATCCTTGTCTCGGCCCTGATCGCGGCCTCGACCGGGATCATCGGGGCGACCATCGTGATGCTGGGCACCATCACCCTGCCCAGCATGCTGCGCGCCGGGATTGACGAGCGTACTTCCAGCGGGCTGATCTGCGCCTGCGGCACGCTGGGCCAGATCATTCCGCCGTCGATCGTGCTGATCCTGCTGGGGGATCAGGTGTCCAATGCCTATATCGAGGCTCAACAGATCGCCGGGAATTTCGCCCCAGATCCGGTGACGGTGGGCGACCTGTTCGCAGGCGCGCTGCTGCCGGGGCTGCTGCTGGTGGGGCTCTATGCACTTTATGCGGTGGTCCGCTTGCGCGGCGGGGCCACGCCTGCGCCCAAGGCGCCCGCCCCCGAACCGATGGCCTTGTCCGAACTGCTTCTTGGGACGCTGCCGACGCTGGCGCTGATCGTGGCGGTTCTGGGGTCGATCCTGATGGGGGTCGCCACGCCGACCGAGGCCGCAGGCGTGGGCGTGGCCGGAACCCTGCTGATCGCGCTGGCCCAGACCGGACGCCGCCATGCGTGGCTGGCCGGAATGCTGGCCGGGCTGACCTGCCTGCTGCTGCTGGCCTCGGGCGCGGGGATCCGGGCCGATTTCGCCGCAGGCGCGCTGGTGATGGGGCCGCAAACCCTGCTGCTGGCGGGGCTGGTGGCCCTTCTGGGGCTGGGCTTGCTCTATGCCTGCACGGTGCTGCTGCGCGCCGGGATCCTTGGCCCGGCCATTGTCGAGACGCTGATCGTCTCGGGCATGATCTTCGGCATCATCATCGCGGCGTCGATCCTGTCGCTGGTGTTTCGCGGCTTTGGCGGAGACGAGATGGTGGCCGACCTGCTGCACGGTCTGCCCGGCGGCACCTGGGGGATGCTGGCGCTGACCATGCTGGTGATCTTTCTGCTGGGCTTCCTGCTGGAATTCGTCGAGATCATCTTCATCGTCATTCCCATCGTCGGGCCGATCCTGCTGCAACAGGACATCAGCCCGGTGTGGTTCGCGGTGCTGGTGGCGATGAACCTGCAAACCAGTTTCCTGACACCGCCCTTTGGCTTTGCGCTGTTCTACTATCGCTCGGTCGCACCCCCGCAAATCCGCACCGCTTCGATCTATCGCGCGATCGTGCCCTTCGTGGCGATCCAGATTGCCGCAATCGGGCTGTTGGCGCTGTTTCCGGGCTTGGCGACATGGCTGCCCGGAGTACTATTCTGACCAAGTCCAACCACAGGGAGACCGTGATGAAACGGCGTGACCTTCTGAAATCCGGCGCGCTTGCGCTGCCCGCCACCGCGCTGGCCGCGCCGGCGATTGCCCAGGGCAAGATCACCTGGAAAATGCCGACATCCTTTCCGGCCCGCGCGCCGGGGGTGGGCACCAATGCCACCACCTTTGCCGAGCGTGTGGCGGCCATGTCGGATGGCCAGCTGACCCTCAAGGTCTTCTCCAGCGGCGAGTTGGTGCCGCCCTTCGGCGTCGAGGACGCGGTCGAGCAGGGCACGGCCGAGATCGGCCATTCGACACCCTATTACGCGGCTTCGAAGAACTCGGCGCTGCATTTCTTCTCGGCGGTGCCCTTCGGCATGACCGCCGTCGAAACCACGGCCTGGCTGCGCTATGGCGGCGGGCAGGATCTGTGGAACCGGATCTACGCCGAACGCGGGCTGGTGCCGTTCTACTCGGGCAACTCGGGCGCGCAGGCGGCGGGCTGGTTCAAGAACCCGATCACCACCGTCAACGATCTGGCGGGGCTGAACATGCGCATCGCCGGTCTGGGCGGCGAGGCCATGCGCAAGCTGGGGGTCAACGCGGTTCTGCTGCCGCCGCCCGAGATTTTCCCAGCCTTCCAGTCCGGTGCGATCGACGCTGCCGAATGGGTTGGCCCGCTGCTGGATCAGGCCTTCGGCCTGCAGAAGGTGGCCAACTATTGCTACATGCCGGCGTTCCATGAGCCTTCGGCGGCGCTGGAGGTTGTGGTGAACAAGGAAGCCTATGACAGCCTGCCGGCCCATCTTCAGGCGGTCATCGCCAATGCGGCCGAAGCGGCCTCGGTCGAGACCACGGCACAGTTCGAATATTTCAACGCCGTGGCCTACAAGCAATTGAAGGAACAGGGCGTACAGTTCGACGCTTTCCCCGTGGATGTCATCGCCGCCCTGAAAACCGCCGTGGCCGAGGTCATGCAAGACCTCGCGACCGAGAACCCGGTGTTCGCCGAAGTGCAGGAGAGCTACAACGCCTACCTCGCCCTCGCGCGCCCCTATGG
This sequence comes from Meridianimarinicoccus sp. MJW13, assembly GCF_014901205.1. Classification (GTDB taxonomy): domain Bacteria; phylum Pseudomonadota; class Alphaproteobacteria; order Rhodobacterales; family Rhodobacteraceae; genus Meridianimarinicoccus. Next base: position 211,692 of record NZ_JACNMU010000004.1, on the reverse strand, counting down.
CACCATGGTGAAGGGTGCGGTGTTCTCGCAACGCGCCTGAGCCGGGAAATCCGCGTTTCAAGGCCGCCTTTCGGGGCGGCCTTTTTCGTGGGTCACTTGACCGTGGGGGCCGGGCGTTCGGCCAGATCGGCCTGACGCTCGCTCCAGGAAATACGCAGATCGACGCGACAGGTCCCGTCCGAGCGGTCGGCCTTGACCCGCAGGGTCATCAACTGGTCCAGCGGCAGGGTCAGGCTGTCATCGCCCTCGCTCAGCGTCAGTTCACCCTTGCCGATGCCCTTGGTGATGGCCTCCAGCAGCGCCTTGATCGATTTGCGATCCTGCAGGGATTCGTGGCGAAACTTTCCGTCGGTCGCGGCCATGGGGCTGCCTGCTCCTGTTGCGTGCTTATGCGCGGTTGGGTGGGGGATAGACCACGGCGCGACTTGCGCCAATCCCCCTTCAAACAGGCGTCAGCAGATCCGCGCCTGCCCGGAAAAGCCTGTCGAAATCGACCCGGCCCGCGATCTCGCACACCCGCACCCCGTCCAGCGCGGCCAGATAGGCCGCCGGGTCCAGCGGGTCGGAGTCCGCGCGAAAGCGGCCCTGCGCATCCTGATAGAACGGACCGGGGGCCTTCATGATCGCGGCCAGAAGATCGGGGCGGTCGGGCAAGGAAACGTCGCGCACCGTGGTGGGCGCGGAGCTGTCGTGCTGCCAGTTCAGCACCCAGAAATCGGTCAGCGCGCAGTCATGGCGCACCCTCCCCGGCCCATAGATCCGGGGCACGATCAGGTCGTGCTTTTCCTCCAGCGTCCAGAGGTCTGCCGGCGGCAACGCGGCAAGCTCTGCCCGCCGGGCCGTGGACAGCAGCGGATGCAGGCGCGGGTTGTGCAGGATCGTGCCGGGGTTGATGCGCGGCTGCTTGGGAATGCCAAGGGCGCTGGTGCCCCGGTCCGCCGCGCGCACCAGCAGACGATCGTTGGTGACAAAGGCGGTGCCGGGAATGTCCAGCATCCGCAGGATCGAGGTTGATTTCCCGCCCCCCGACAGCCCGGCAATGGCCAGACCGCAGGGGCCGTTGGTCACCGCCGCCGCATGGCACATCTGCCAGCCCGCGCGCTGGCCGTGGTTCAGGATCTGGGTGTTGACGAAATTGATGATCTGCTGCGGGTTGGCGCGGCAAGGGCCGAAGGCGACCAGCGCCTTGGGCGATTGCAGGAAGGTCATGCCAGTGCGGCGTTTGTGGATCAGCCGGCCATCGGACAGGTCCCAGGTGGCATCCTTGCGCCCGATCTTGCCAGCGTCGCGCCGCCAGTCGTGCCACGTCGGGGCTGGGTCCAGGGTCTGGCCTTCCAGAACCTCGATGGTCGCCGCAACCGGGCCGTCTCCGGTCAGCGTTTCCGTGAAGTACTCGGCCAGTTCCGCGCGCAGGGCCGGTTGGCAGAGCAGGCGCAGGCGCCACGGGCCGACCGTGATCCAAAGCGGTGGCACGTCGTCCAGCGGTGTGCGGTCAAGCCGGGCCAGAACCTCGGCGGTGGTAGAGGGCGTCATGCGGTGATCCTTGCCAGAACATGGTCAGTCAGCAGGGCAGCGGCATCCATCCCGCAGCCATCCCGCACGCCGCGAAACCCGCCGAAGGCCGACACTTCGAACACGATGGGGCCGTCGTCGGTCAGGGCGATGTCGACGGTGGTGAAGGCCAGGCCGAAGGGGGCCTGTGCCTTGCGGCCCAACGCGATCAGGGCCGGGTCTGGGGTAAAGGGCGCGTATTTTCCGCCACTGTGGATGGTGGTGTTCCAGGTGCCGCCACCGGACACCCGCGCATAGGTGCACAGGTGGTCGCCGCCCAGAAACACCATGCCCAGATCCTGCCCCGACAGGTTCAGCTTCTTCTGGATGTACATGACCGGGTTGTCGGCGGCGAAGGTGGCGATTTCGGCAGCGGCGTCAGGCCCGTCCGGGATCAGGCACATGCCGCGCGCCTTGGTGCTGTAGAGCGGTTTGAAGACGGCGGTGCCAAAGACCCGGACCGCTTCCCGTGCCTTGCCTGGGTCCTCGGTCACCACAGTGTCGGGCATCGGTGTGCCGGCGAGGGTCAGGGACATGGTGCAGGCCAGCCGGTCGATCAGACGCAGGATCGCCTCGGGGCGCGAAAAGACCCGCACGCCGCGCGCCTCGGCCAGCCGCAGCATCTCCAGCCGGTCCAGCGCGTGGGGGCTGTAAACCTCGGCGATCTTCTTGACGATCAGCCCGTCCAACTCGCACAGGTCCAGATCGCCGTGCAGCAATCGGCCCGTACTCAGGTCCAGCACCACCTGGGCCATGTCGATCACCAGCCGGAACCCGGTGCGCGCCGCGACCGCATCGGCCAGCGCCTCGGTCGACCATTTGCCGGGAATGCCGATTACGCCGATACGCAGATCAGTCACAAAACAGGTCCTTGATGGGTAGCCGCAGCCGCGCTTCCTTGCCGTCCGGACAGGCCAGCGCCAGCTCCAGCAGATAGCGCGCGCGCAGGAACATCCGCCGGGCGTGCGCCTTGTCGAAGACGAAACGGGTCGAGGTCGCAAAGGAGCGCGCCAGCCCCAGCGCCAGCCGGTATTCGAAAGTCTTGTCGCCCTGCGCGCGGGCGAATTTCGTGGCCATGGCGTGCACATCGCCCGCCACATCCGCCACCCGGTTGCGCAACTGCGCGTCCTGGATCTGCAGGCGATAGTTCGACACCATGAACACCGACACATCCTGCACGTAGTCCATGAAGCGCGATCGGTGCAGGTCGATGAAATGGATCTTTCGATCCGCCGGGTCATAGATCACGTTGTCGAGGTTGAAGTCGCCATGGATGTGCACCGAGAAGGGCGCGGGCAGCGCGGTTTCCCGACCCCCGGCCAGTTCGACCAGCGTGTCGAACGCGGGCAGGGACAGTTTGCCCAGGCGCGTCTCGCCGCGCCGGAACTCGGGATGCACTCGGTAGACATCGGGCATCCGCTGCGCCAACTGCCGCATCGAAGCCATGTCGGCCGGTTCCTCGGTGCGGGTACGCCGCCAGACATCGCGCAGGGTGCGGGTCAGGGCGGTTCGGGCCTCGGCCAGCAGCGCGTCGCTTGCGTTCAGAAGCACATGCTGAAAGGTATGGCCCGGCAGGTATTCGATCAACAGCGCCGCCGATTGGCCGCGCTTTTCATAGGACAGGATCTTGGGCGCGAGACCGGGATAGACCGAGTCCCATTTCTTCACGCCCTGACGTTCCTCTTTCACCTTGGCGATCTCGCCATCCTTGAACACCGCGTTGATCTCGTCGCCTGCGGCTGTCTTGCCATGCAGCCCCGAAATGCCACTGCCCGAGCGGGTCTCGGCAAGCGGTTTCAGGGTCAGATCGGCCTCGTCCACGTTCTGATCCGACAGGATGCCTTTGAGGGCGAAATAACGTTCGAATTGCACCGGCTGACCGATGGAGACCGACAGCAGCGCCTCGCTGATCCCTTGAAGCGCGTCGCCCATCCGTCTGATTTCATTGGCGGCCAGAAGGGCGTTCGACAGATCTTCGGTGTGCTTGGACTTGCGCATGTCCTGCGTGTAGGTCGCGAAGAGATGCTTATAAAGCGCGTCCAGATCGCCTTTCACCTGCCCGATTTTCACCGCACCACCGCTGTCACGCGCATCGATGGCCGCATTGATCCCGGTCACCGCCTGACGCACGCGCTTGATGGGTTTGGGATAGGCCTCGGGGCGCAGCAACGGGGTGTGCCGGACCTCCTCGGCATGCAACAGGCTGCGGCGCGCCATGCGGCTGATCAGGTCAAGGTTGCGTGCCACAAGGGCCGTGTTGCGCAGCACGAGCTGCCGCGCGGCCCCCGGTTTGCTGCGGGACAAGGCTTGCTGGCTGGCGCGCTGAATCCGGGTTTGCAGGTTGTGGGAATAGCCCGCCCGAAGCAGCACCTTCCGCGCCGTCGCGGTGTCGGGTCGGGCGAAATATTCCTGCAGGCTGGTCAGTTGCCCCTCTACCTCGGCGCAGAGGAAATGCAGGTTCTCGTCCATCGCATGCGGCAGCCTAGCCATCCAGCCGCCCCAGATAGAGCGGCGCCGCGCTGTCGCCGAGGGCCGTGCCGTAATTCGGATGAAAGGCGCGCACCGGATCGTCCGGCGATACCCAGATGGTGGCGATCTGGGACTTGTCGGGCTGCGGCCCAAGGCGCGGGATGTAGTTCGCAGCCACCTCGCAGGCGAACAGAACCTCGATCTGGTGGCGCAGCTTGCCGTGTTTGGGTTTGAAAACATCGGCCACATGCAGAAGCGGGCCGACCGCGACTTCGGCGCCGATTTCTTCAAGGCATTCGCGCGCGACAGCGGCTTCCATGGTCTCGCCCGGATCCTGCCGCCCGCCGGGCAGGGTCAGATAGGGCGGTTTTCCGGACTTTTGCTTGACCTGCACCAGCAGACGCCCGTCGCGCCGGATGACGGCGCGCACGGTGGGACGGATCTGGTCGAGAAAGCGGTTCAAGCCGGACATGGGCGGGTGATATAGCCATGACAGAACAGATGCATGTCAATTCTCTGGCCGTGTCGCGATTTTCCGGGAGACCTACCGTGTCACAACTGCATATCTCGCGCATTGCCGAAATCCCCGACGAATTGCGGGTGGCCCGCGCGCGCAGTCTGCCGGGGCTTGGGCCGCGACTGCTGTTTTTCAGCGGCGGCAGCGCCCTGAACGGCATTTCACGCCGCCTGAAGGCCTATACCCACAATTCGATCCACCTGATGACCCCGTTCGACAGCGGCGGCAGTTCGCAAGTGCTGCGCACGGCCTTCGACATGCCCGCGGTAGGCGATCTGCGCAGCCGTCTGATGGCGCTGGCCGATGAAAGCGATCTGGGCCAGCCCGATATCTTCGCCCTGTTTACCCATCGCTTTCCCGTCGGGGCCAGCCGGGCAAAGCTGGAGCGCGAGTTCGCGGCCCTTCTGGACACCACCCATCCGCTGATGGATGCGGTGTCCCAGCCCATGCGCAGCCTGATCCTGTCGCACCTGCGGGCCTTCGCGGCGCATTGCCCGCAGGGGTTCGATTTCGCCGGGGCCAGCGTCGGCAACCTGATCCTGGCGGGCGGCTATCTGACCCACGACCGGGCGTTGGAGCCGGTGTTGTTCATCATGTCCAAGATGGTGGCGGTGCAGGGCACCGTGCGGTCGATCATCGACAGCAATCTTGGCCTTGGCGCGGTACTGGCGGATGGCCAGACGGTGGTGGGCCAGCGGGAGATCACCGGCAAGGAAGTGCCGCCCATCGCTGCGCCGATCCGCGAGTTGTTCCTGACCCGCGATGGCGCGCGGCTGGAGCGCAACGCGGTGAAACTGCCCAAACGCAACCGCAGGCTGATCGAGCGTGCGGACCTGATCTGCTATCCGCCGGGCAGCCTGTTCACCAGCGTCATCGCCAACCTTCTGCCGCGCGGCGTGGGCCGCAGCGTGGCGCAGCGGGCGGTGCCCAAGGTCTATTTCACCAGCCTCGGCGCCGATCCCGAATGCCTGGGGATGGATTTGCCCGATCAGGTAAGGGCCCTGCTGGCGGCGCTGCGTGCCGATGCCGGGCAGGACTGTCCGGCGGATCGATTGCTGACGGCGGTTGTGTGCGACAAGCGGGGGCTGCGTGATGCGGATGTCCGGCGGATCCACGACGACCACGGTCTGCCCTGCGTCGGCCTGGACCTGTGCGGGGCCGAGGGGATCGCGCGCTATGACCCGGCGCGGTTCTGCGATGCGCTGGTGTCGCTGGTCTGAGATGTTGGCTCAGGAACTGGGCTTGGCGGGCAGGGCGCTGACCACGCCCTCGATCCGGCCCCGGGGGGTGTGCCAGAACCCGGCCAGTGCCGTCTCGCCCGCGCCGTGCAGGCAGGTGCGTTCGGTCGGGGTCGGTGGCAGGGCAATGCCGTCCAGAAATTCCTCGATATTGGGCGTGCCGGGCAGGCGGGCCAGCAGGGTTTGCAGGGGAAATTCTTGCGGCAGACCCAACAGTCGCGCAGCGGCGGGATCGGCGTGGACGACGCCCTTGTCCGGGTCGATGGTCAGGCGCCCGCTGTCTGTGACGCGCAGAAGTTGACGGAATTCGGCCCCTGATCGGGCCAGACCGTCCTGCATCCGCAAACCCGCCAGACGGCTGACCAGGACCCAGATCGCCATCAACACGACCAGGGGCATCATCTGGCCGGCCATGGGCACCGGCGTCGGCAGGACGGTCAGGATCGACGGCCAGAGCACCACCGCGCCGGCCACCAGCATCAGGCCCAAGGTGGCCACCGGCAGCGGCAGGAACAGGACAGGCAGCAGCGCCAGCAAGATCGGGGTCAATCCGGGGGCTGTGCCGGGAAGGGTCAGAAGGGTTGCCGCAACCCCCAGCAGGAGCAGGCCGAACAGGTCCGACAGGCGCAGCAGCCAGCGATGCGCGCTGGCCATCAGAACAAACGCGGCCGTAGTGACAAGGGCAGCCAGAACCGATTTTTGTAGCGCCAGTGGCAAGGTCAAGGGATCGGGGCGCATCGAGGGCTCGGCCTGTGACAGCAACCACAGGATGCCCCAAAGCCCGGGCCCAAGCGCCGCCAAACCGGCGGCTGCTGCCCCAATCAACACCGGGTGCGGATCAGGCAATATCCGCAGGCGCGACAGCCGCAGGGCCGCCATGCCGATGCAGGTGCCGAGGATCAGGTTCAGGACCAGCAGCACAAGGTCGGATCGGGTCAGGACGGTGGCCAGAAGGCCGCCGTTCAGATGCACCAGCGTTGCCAGGGGCATCAGCGGCAGGACCAGTGCCAGAAACTTGCGGCCTGCAGAAAACAAGACCACGGCCAGTACCGCCGCCGCCGCAACGGGGTGTGGAAGGCCGGCAAGGGGGAAGTCCGCCGTTGTGGATGCGGCCCAACCGCCCGATGCAGTGGCCCAGGCCCAGATCGCCCAAAGGCCTGATGCCAGCCAGACGGCCCAGCGATCGCCAACGTCCCGAAAGCCGGAGGCGCGTGTTGTCATATATGGGCGCCGGCCTGTGGGCGACATGTCCCGCTCCCTTCCCGTGGCATCGCGTGGCGTGCGATCCTTGCCTAGGTTCTTGCCCGCCCGGCGCGAGACCTGCAAGGGCGGAAGGCGAGGCGGCGGGTCGGGCTGGGGTCAGGCAACGGGATATGACGGGGGATCGTCAGACCAAAGGATGCAAAATTGCGAGAGAAAACCAGTGCAAATAAATGAAATAACGTAATAAACAACATGAGGTATTGAGAGTGCCGGATGCCGCCCAAACTTCGGGCGGCATCCATGTCGTGCCAGCTTCCGCTCAGCTCCGGATTGCCAAGCCGTCCTCGCCGAAGAAATGCAGCCGGTCCGGGTCGAAGGTCAGCCCCAGACGGTCACCCGGCTTCAGGTCGGTGTCGCCATTGATCCGCACTGTCACCTGCCCGGCGTCGCCGCAGTCGAAGATCAGGAAAGTGTCAGCGCCGAGGTATTCCAGAACGTCCACCACGCCATCGACCTGACCGGTGCCTTCGGCGCCCAGAACGATGTGTTCGGGGCGGATGCCCAGATGCACGGCTGCGCCCGAAACCGGCCCGCCGCGCCCGCCGGCGACGGTGTACTGCCCGCCGTTCGAGGAGCAAGGCAGGATGTTCATCTTGGGACTGCCGATGAACTGCGCCACGAACAGGTTGGCTGGACGATCGTACAGCTCGCGCGGGGTGCCGACCTGCGCGATCTTGCCAAACTCCAGCACCACGATGCGGTCGGCCAGTGTCATCGCCTCGACCTGATCATGGGTCACATAGATCATCGAGGCGTTCAGGGTCTGGTGCAGCTTGGCGATCTCGTAGCGCATCTCGACCCGCAGGGACGCATCGAGGTTCGACAGCGGTTCGTCGAACAGGAATGCGGTGGGGTCGCGCACGATGGAACGCCCGATGGCCACCCGCTGGCGCTGTCCGCCCGAAAGATCCTTGGGTCGGCGATCGAGATAGGGGTCAAGCTTCAGCACCCGCGCGGCCTCGGCGACCTTGGCGTCGATCTGCTCCTTGGGAACACCGGCGGATTTCAGTGGAAAGCCCACGTTGTCGCGCACCGACATATGCGGGTACAGCGCGTAAGACTGGAACACCATGGCCAGTCCGCGTTTCGACGGCGGTTCGGCAGTGGCGTCGCGCCCGTCGATGATGATCTGCCCGCGCGAGGTTTCTTCCAGCCCCGCGATCATGCGCAGAAGCGTAGATTTCCCGCAGCCCGAGGGGCCGACGAAAATGACGAATTCACCTTCGTTGATGGTCAGGTCGACGCCCTTGATGACCTGAACCTCGCCGAACCATTTCTCGACCGCTTTCAGTTCGATGGATGCCATCAGTCCCTCCCGGCCCAGGTCAGCCAGATGGCGGCTGTCCAGGTGAAGTTTGATCCGCCGCAGGGGGTGCCGTCGACGGGATCGAAATATTCGTAGAACCCCGATTTCTTGATCAAGGTGGCGGTTTCGCGGCGCAGGCGGGCTTCGTCGGCATCCCGGCTGCTGTCCTTCAGGCCCACGGCGATCAGCGAATTGACCACCGGCCACATCGGCCCGCGCCAATAGCGGCGGGGGTCGAAATGCGTAGCCTCGGGATCGGACGAGGGGATGCCGTAGGTCACCGCGTCCCAGGTGCGTTGCATCTGCGCGTCCATCTGGGGGTTTTCGATCCCGGCATAGAGGAACAGATAGGCGGCCGAGCTGAGATTGTTGGCCCAGGTGCCGGTGCGGATGTCGCGCGCGTCATAGGCGCCAAGATCGGGGTTCCAGATGCTGGGCACGGCGGCTTCCAGCGCGTCGGCCCAGCCGGTGATCTCGGACACATCCTCGCCCAGCTCCTGCCCCAGTGCGATCAGGTCGCGATGGGCGCGCAGCAGGATGAAAGTGATGCCGGGATCGGCCATCAGGAAGGGACCGTTTGCCATGATCTCGGCATGGTTCCAGCCGCAGGCCTTTCCGAATTGCAGGATCGCGATGTAGCGGTCGTAATCCTCCTTTCCCGGGCGCATGGAGGCATCCACATGGCCGGTGTCGCGCCGCTGGTAGGGGCCGACGTTGGAGCCATCCACATTGGCCATGCCCACGTCCCAGTCGGGGCAGTTGTCGCGGCCCGATTCCCACGGATGGGTGATGCAGGCCGGGCCGGGGGCGCAGCGCACCTCGTGCCACCAGCGATGCCAGGCCACCATCCTGGGATAGAGCGCGGCGAGGCGGGTCCGCCCGGTTTCCGGATCCATCTCGTAGATCTTGCGGACCAGCGTCGCGGCCACCGGTGGCTGGCTGATGCCCGACGTCTGCGGCGTCTTGTTGGTGCCCCAGACATCGGGGCCGGGGAAGTATCCCGGATCGGACTGGTGGAAGATGATGTGCGGCACCATCCCGTCGTCCCATTGGCCCGAAAACAGGGTCTCGACCTCGGTCCAGGCGCGGTCGTTGTCGAAGGTGGCGAACCCCCAGGCGGCAAAGACGCTGTCCCAGTTCCACTGGTAGGGATACAGCCCGTCTGTGGGCACGGTGTAGCCTCCGCGATCGTTCTTGCGAAGGATTTGGCGGGCAGTTTCGTTGATGTGTGTCATCCTTTGACGGATCCTGCTGTGAGACCTTTGGTCATGAAACGTTCAAGCCCCAGGAACAGCGCCATGATCGGAACGGTGGCGATCACCGAACCGGCCATCAGGTGCTGGCGAGGGATTTCCGAAGAGTTGAGCGAGGCGATGCCGCGCGTCAGGGTGAATTTCGTGGGATCATCCAGCAGCATGAAGGCCAGCAGGAATTCGTTCCACGCAATCATGAAGACATAGAGCGAGACCGAGGCCATGGCCGGCAGCGACAGCGGCAGGGTGATCTTCCAGATCACCGCCAGACGCGACAGCCCGTCCATCAGCCCGGCTTCCTCGACCTCCGCGGGCAGGCCGCGGAAATAGCCCTGCAGCATGTACAATGCCACGGGGATGGTGGTGACCGGGTAGATCATCACGATCCCGGTGATCGAGTTGCGCAGCCCGGCCATGGAAAAGGCGATGTAGATGGGCAGCGCCAGAACGATCATCGGCACCATGTAGATCAATAGGATCGAGCGTGAAAACGCCGCCCGCCCCTTGAACCGCAGCCGGGCCACCGCATAGGCGCCGGGAATGGCGAAGGCCAGGGTGATCAGAACCGTCAGTACCGAGATGTAGAACGAGGTCCACAGGTAGGAACCAAAACTGAACTGGCTGAACAACTCGGTGTAGCTGCGGAACAGGTCAAAGCCCTTGGACAGGTCCAGCGAGAAATCTAGCGGGTTCTGGATCAGCTCGGACTGGTTCTTCAGGCTGGTCATCACCATCACGTAAAAGGGGATGACGACGATGGCGGTGAAGAAGATGTAGCCAAAGCCGGTCAGGAAGCGGATCACCGCCGCCTCGAACTCATGCCGGTTCAATGTGCCTTGCGGGCACTCCGTCAGGATACGCAGCATTCCCAGCGTGCTGAACCCGGCCATTGCTGCCGCACCGATCAGCCCCGACAGAAAGGATACCTTGGGTCCGATCACCAGCGGGCCGAAACCCACCAGCGACAGAAGTGTCAAGACGGCCAGACCGGCCAACGGTTTCCACCGCGGTCCCGGCAGGCACAACACGCCCAGCCCCGCGCCCCAAAACAGCGAGAGCAGCAGCGATGGGCGGAACTCGGCCCCGGTGATGAAGGACATGGCCACGGCCACCGTGGTGGCAATGATGAAAGTCCACAGCGCGCCCAGAAGCGGGCTGGTGACAAGGCCGTTGCGCAGGAAGCTCATAGCCCTTCCTCCTGATTGCCATAACGGAAGAAGACGTACGAGAAGATCAGCAGGCAGAAGAAGATCACCACCGCCACCGCCGCGCCCGCGCCGATGTTCGAGATCGCGAAGGCCTGTTCATAGACGTTCACGGTCAGCGTCCGGGTGCCCGCGTTGCCGCCGGTCAGCAGGAAGATGTCGTCGAACTTGTTGAAGGTCCAGATGAAGCGCAGCAGGAACAGCACCGACAGGATACCCACAAGCTGCGGCACCGAGAGATACCAGAACTTCTGGAAGGGCGAGGCACCGTCCATGTCCGCCGCTTCGTACATGTCGCCGTCGATGGATTGCATCCGGGCGAGGATGAACAGGAAGGACAGCGGGAAATAGCGCCAGATCTCGAACACCGTGACCATGATCAGGGCCAGCGGGCGTTCGCCGAAAAAGTTGATGGCCCCTTCGGTCACGCCCATCTGGATCAGCAGCGCGTTGGCCGAGCCGGAGAACGGGTCGAACAGCAGGATCCAGGCAAAGGCCACGGCGATCACCGGCGCCACATAGGGAAACAGATACAGCCCGCGCAGAATGCCCTGACCCCGGAACGACTTGTTCAGCAACAGCGCCGCGAACAGGCCGAAGACCAGCGCGCCAATGGTGCCGAAGACCGTGTAGAACAGGGTGACGCCCAGCACGCCCCAGAACTCGTCCCCATCGAAGATGCGCGAGAAGTTGTCGAAGGTGAATTGGCTGTTGGTCAGGATGCTGTCGGCCTTGCCGGTCAGCACCGGATCGATGTCGTCCAGGTCTCCGCCGGCGTCCAGAAAGGCCTGTCCAACGGTGACGGGGATGAGGATCTGGTCGCGAAACCCGCCCTCCATGGTGCCGAAGTTGCAGCGCAACTGCGCCCCGTCGATGGTACAGCGCGGATCCAGTTCGATCGGGGTCAGGCCGTCGGGCCAGCCGTCGATCATGGTGACGTTGCGGATTTCCTTGTCCTGGCTGGAGTTTCGGATGCGGTAGCGCAGGTTGACCTGATCGCCCGCAGCAGCGGCGTCGCCGCGCAGGTCGGCGCGCACAATGGGGGCGGCGGCACGCAGATCGGCCAGCCCCACGGGCTTGACGCTGATCCAGAACACCGCCAGCAGCGGCAGGATCACCACAAGGGCGACCGCCGTGATGGTGGGAGAAAGCAAACCCCAGGCCAGCCGGGCCTCGCGCTTGGCGAGCGGCCCGGTGCCCGTAGGCGGCAATGCAGTGGTCATGGTGACAGTCCGATGTGTTCGGGGTGGGGGCACCGTTGGGTCACGGCACCCCCGTTGGCAGCAAGCGGTCCCTACTGGATCGCGCCCAGCTCCTCGTTCAGCGCGGCAACCGCGGCCGCGGCATCAAGTTCGTCGTCGATATACTGCCGCACGATGCGGTTGATGACCTGGCTGTTGATCATCTTCGAAGCCAGTGACAGCTGCCCTTCAGCCACGCCCCAGCGTTGCGCCACATCCAGACCGCCCACGATCTCGGCAATCATCGCCGGATCGTAAAGTTCGCCCAGCGGTGCCTTGCGATCCACGCCGACGGGCAGGGTGGCCCAGGCGTCGATATAGGCGGTGGGGTTTTCGCCATCGCCACGACGGACCGGGAACTTGCCCTCGGGCGCGATCGACAAGGTCTGGGTGTAGGCGTCGCTCAGGTTGAACTCGACGAACTCCATCGCCGCGTCGGTCGACGCATCGTTGGTGATGCCGAAGTACCGAACGTCGCCCCAGGCAGCACCGTCGGGATTGGACGGGCCGGCGAAGTTGGTCACGATGCCGGTCTTCGAGGCCAGGTCGGTCGAAGTCGGATCATCGTTGATGGTGGGCGGTGCGCTGTCGCGCAGACCGGCCAGTTCATCAAGGATGAAGGGCGACCAGATGATCATCGCGGCATCGCCGGCGAAATAGATCGTGCGCGACTGATCCCAGTACAACTCGCCCGGAGGCGAAGCCTTGGCGATCGCCTTGTAAAAGTCCAGAACCTCGGTGGTCCTGGCTTCGTCCAGCGGCGCGAAGCCGTTCTCGTCTACCGGGCTGACGCCGTTGGCAAGGAACACATGCTCCAGAACCTGGCTCATGAAGGCTTCATCCACCTTGGTGGCGGCCACGAAACCATACATCTCGGGCGGGTTGTGGAGGGCTTCCAGGGCGGCCAATACGTTGCCATAGGAGGAGGGCGGCTCAAGCCCGGCCGCTTCGAACAGATCCTTGCGATAGACGATCATCTGCGTCCAGCCGTCCACCGGAACCGAGGCATAGCCGTCTTCAGTGGCCGCCATCGCCAGAGCGCCCGGCGCGAAAGTGTCGGCGCCCAGATTCTCGACCACATCGGTGGCGGCATCCGGATCAAGGATGCCGGCTTCGTACCAGGGCAGGGCATATTGCAGAGTGTGATAGATCACGTCCGGCAGATCGCCCGCGGCAAAGGCTGCCGTGGCCCGGGTGCCAAGGTCGCTTTCGGTGACCGGGATGACCTCCACCGAATGGCCGGTTGCGGCTTCGAAAGCGGCGGCCATCTCTTGCTGTTTGGCCAGACGGTCTGGCTGCTCTTCGGTGGTCCAGAAGCGCAGCTCCTCGGCGGAGATACCGGGTGCGGCAAGCACAAGGGCAAGGGCCGCAGTGGACCACAAGCGCAGAGTCGGTTTCGTCATTGTTCTACCTCCCATTGAAAGTTCAGGGCTTCGCAGCAGTGTCGCGAAGCAGGTTTGCAAGTTGCTCGGAAGATCGGGCCGGCGTTGCTGCCGAGCCGCGATCCAGAAAGGTTGCCTGTTCCACCCGGCGCAGGGTTTCGGGGGCGGACCCCCGCACGCGGCGGATCAGAAGCGTACCCAGACGTTCGCCGGCCCGGCGGATGTTGACCGAAAAGGTGGACAGGGGTGGGGTCATGGTTGCCCCCTCGATGATGCCGTCATAGGCGATGACGGAAATGTCCCGTCCCACTTGCAGACCCAGGTCCCGCGCGGCGTCGTAGAGCCCCAGCGCGGCGCGATCCATCGCAAAGACGAACCCCGTGGGCGGCTGGTCCAGCGCCAGCAGGGCGCGGGCGGCCTGGCGGCCATCTTCGGGGGACATGCAGTTTTCACGCACCAGCGCCGCATCGAAAGTCAGACCGGCGGCTTGCAGGCCAGCAGCATAACCTTCGTGTCGCAAGTGTGTGTAATTGTATTGTTTTCCACCGTTCACGAAAGCAATGCGCCGGTGTCCTGAAGCGGCCAGTTTCTGCACGGCGGATTGCATCGCATCCTCGCCGGCAATGTCGTACCAGGCGCAATCGGTGGGATCGCCAGTGCGTCCGAACATGACAAAAGGCACTTGCAACCGGCGCAGGGTGGCAATGCGGTCGTCGGTGCGCAACGTGCGCGGCAGGATGAAGCCGTCGGCCTTTCGATCGGCGCACAGGCCTTCGATGATCTGCAAGGTGTTGAGGGGGCTGGAGGCGGCCGCGACGGTCAGGGTCCAGCCCTCCAGACTGGCGGCCGAGGATATCCCGGCCAGAAACTCGGCCAGAAACGGGCGGTGCGCGTCATGCTCGGCGGTTTCGATGATGAACCCGATGGAGCGCACACGTCCGGTCCGGATCGCCTGCGCGTGGGAAAGCGGACGATAGCCCATCTTCTCGGCCATGCGCATGACCCGGGCGCGCGTGCTTTCGGCAATGTCGGGATAGCCGTTCATGGCACGACTGACCGTGCTTTTGGTCAGGCCCAGAGCCTCGGACACATCCGCAATCGTGACACGCCGTGCGGTGGGTTGCCGTACTGGGTTTTCCATGTTGGGCTGCAAATTTCATCCTCCTGGGCTTCACGATCCATTCCGAAACCGGTTTCGGCAACAAGAAAATGCAAAAAAGCCTGGGATCAGGGAAGGGTCGGCGCACAACGGCGGTACGGATGCCTGCGAATGTGGCACGGGCTTGTGATGTGAACTCACACTGAAGTGCAGGTCCTAGTATGTCGATCTATCCCGGTCGGTTCTGGATTTCCATCAGCTTGGTTTCGAAGACTTCTGCTGGCGTGTGATACCCGAGGCATTTGCGCGGCGTTGCATTGAGGCGGTGGCAAATCGACCTCAAGTATCGATTTGTCAGCGCCGTCGGTTCGGTTGAGCGGGGCAGGTATTTCCTCAGCCTGTTGTTCGTGTTTTCTACGGTGCCTTTCTGGTACGGCGCTTGTGGATCACAGAACCACGCATCCGCGCCGATCCCGACCTTGAGATGCCGCCAGGCTGAGAACTCGGTGCCGCGATCAAAGGTGATCGATTGGCGGGCATCGGCGGGCAGGGGAGCCAACCCCTGGATCAGCGCTTCCATGATGGGTTTGGTTTGGCGATCCTCGTTGCGCATGACGACGGCGTATCGGCTCACGCGCTCGACCAGGGACGTCACGTTTACCTTCCCATGTTCTTTGCGGAACATCATCAGATCACACTCCCAATGGCCGAATTCAGCGCGTTCTGAGATGCGGTCAGGCCTGTGTGACAAGCTTCGGGCATCAAAGATGTGGGTCCGGTTGTGCCTGCGATACCCACGCGGCCTGCGGCGACGGCGATGTTCAGGCAAGTGGCGATAAAACTGTTCGTCGCGACCATCCTTGGAATAGGCAAACCGATAGATGGTCTCGTGGCTCACGCGGATCGGATGGTGTTCAAGTCGCATGCGTCCGGCTATCTGTTCGGGCGACCATCCAGCCTTCAGGCGATCTTCAATGGCTTCCTTGAGTTCCGGATGCACGATCATCTTTCGATGGATGGCACGGCGCTTCTCGTACATGTCCTGTGCATTCAGCGCGTAATAGCCGTTCAGGTCTGGCAGCTCGTTGTCCGTATATCGGTTCCGCTTGATGTCTCGGTAGATCGTGGAGGGGTCACGGCCCAGTCGATCCGCAATCTCAGCAACCGGCATTTTGGCTTCAAGCCACTTTGCTATCTTGCGTCGTTCATCCAAATTCAGGTGGCAGTAGTGGCTTCCCATTCTTCTTGCTCCATGCAACTCTCTGTTTCAGTACAGAATTTGCACTTCGTTTGTGAATCCACCGCGTGTGCCGCAAGATACCCGTAAACCGAATTATGTAATATTTGGAGTGCAGTTTTTCACCTTGGCGCAAGTCCCGGGCGGTTCAGCGTGTGAAGCGGTTCGTGTGGGATGCCCCGGTCTCGTGGCCGCGCGAAGGCGCGGGATCATGAGCGGTCGGGATCATCCTGTTCGGCCACCACAACTTCCGTGCGCCAGTCCTTGCAGGAGGCCGCGAGATCTGCAGACAGGTGTCGGTCGGTGAAGAAGGCATCCACATCGGCGATCGAGGCGATCCGGGCGGGCGCGCTGCGCGAGAACTTGGTGTGGTCGGCCACCAGGTAGGTCTTGCGCGACTGGTGCAGGATGGCCTTGCTGACGCTGACCTCCTGAATGTCGAAATCCAGCAGATCCCCGTCCTGATCGAGGGCCGAGCAGCCGATCACCGCCAGGTCGAACTTGAACTGGTGGATGGTTTCGGCCGCCAGATTGCCCACCAACCCGCCATCGGCGCGGCGCAACTGGCCCCCCGTCACCAGGATTTCACAGGACGGGTTGGCGACCAGGATGTTGGCCACGTTCATGTTGTTGGTGATCACCATGAGGTTTTCATGATGCCGCAACTCTTGTGCCACCGCCTCGGTCGAGGTGCCGATGTTCAGAAACAGGGAAATGCCATTGGGAATCCGTGCCGCGCAGGCCCGCGCGATGGCCTGCTTGGCGGAGGGATTGAGCGAGCGGCGCTCTTCATACCCGATGTTGGTGGTGCCCGACATCAGAACGGCGCCGCCATGCACACGCTCCAGCCGCCCGGCTTCGGCCAGATCGGTCAGGTCGCGCCGGATCGTCTGAAGGGTGACACTAAAATGCGCCGCCAGACCTTCGACGGTCACCTTGCCCTCGCGGCGCGCGATTTCAAGGATCTCCGGATGGCGAAAGGTCTGCGACATGGATCTGGCGTGGTCCTGAAGAGTGTTCGGTTCTATTCTTGCGTACCCGTCATCAGGGCGTACTGCGCGCAGAAAAGCAACAAACGGCTGAAGGATTTTCGTTTCTGTGGTGTTTTGCGGAGTCTTTCCCCCGAGAAATCCGCGAAATCTTGGCTGAACCCTATAAAACGATCATAAACGAACATTCTTCTTGCTCGAAGCGTCACTGTTTGAGATAACCGCCTCGTAGACGCGTTAGGGGGAGATTCGCGTGGCTCAAGCGACCGAAGACCAGACGACGGACGTGTTCATCGTCGGCGGTGGCATCAACGGCTGTGGCATTGCCCGCGACGCCGCGGGGCGCGGTCTGACGGTGGCCCTGGCCGAAATGAACGATCTGGCCTCGGCCACGTCTTCCGCCTCGACCAAGTTGTTCCACGGCGGGCTGCGGTACCTGGAATACTTCGAGTTCCGCCTTGTGCGTGAGGCCCTGATCGAGCGGGAGGTGCTGTTGCGCGCCATGCCGCACATCAGCTGGCCGATGCGGTTTGTGCTTCCTTATCATAAAGATATGCGCTTCGAATCCGACACGCCAACGTCGAAACTTCTGGGCATCTTCATGCCATGGATGAAGGGACGTCGGCCCGCGTGGCTGATCCGGTTGGGGCTGTTCCTGTACGACAACCTTGGCGGGCGGAAGATCCTGCCGGGAACCTCGACCGTGGCACTGACCGGCACGCCCGAAGGTGCGCCGCTTCAGGACCGGTTCTCTACCGCCTATGAGTATTCCGACTGCTGGGTCGAGGACTCGCGTCTCGTGGTGCTGAACGCCCGCGATGCCGAGGCGCGCGGCGCCCGGATCATGACCCGCACGCAGGTTGTCAGCGCCGAAAAGGATGGCGCCTTGTGGCGGGTCAAAACGCGCAATAGCGAAACCGGCGCGGAGCACACCCATTTCGCCCGGATGCTGGTCAATGCCGGCGGTCCCTGGGTCGGGGACATCATCCAGACCAAGGTGCGGCTGAATTCGCGCGAAGGCGTACGGCTGGTGCGCGGCAGCCATATCGTGACCCGCAAGCTGTTCGACCACGGCAAGTGCTACTTCTTCCAGGGGACTGATGGTCGGATCATCTTCGCCATCCCCTATGAAACCGACTTCACCCTGATCGGCACCACCGATGCCGAACATCCCGCCCCCTCAGCCAAGCCGGAATGCACCCCTGAGGAACGGCGCTATCTGCTGAAATTCGCCAACCAGTACTTCAAGCAGGACCTGGACGAGTCCGACGTGGTCTGGACCTATTCCGGGGTTCGCCCGCTGTATGACGACGGCGCCAGCAGCGCCACGGCGGCGACGCGCGACTATACCCTGAAGGTGGACACCAGCAGCGGCGTGCCGATGTTGAACATCTTTGGCGGCAAGATCACCACCTATCGCCGGTTGGCCGAACACGCGCTGGAAAAGATCGCGCATCATCTGGACAGCAAGGGCAAGCCGTGGACCGCCGGTGTACCCCTGCCGGGCGGTGACTTTCCGGTGGACGGGTTTGACGCGCTGGTCGAGGGCCTGCGCCGGGTCTATCCGTTCCTGGATGCGTTCTGGGCCCGCCGCCTTGCGCGCGCCTACGGCACACAAGCGCGTGACATTCTGGGCAATGCAACCCAAGCTGGCGATCTGGGGCGCAATTTCGGCGCGACCCTGACCGAAACCGAGGTCACCTGGCTGATGGTGCACGAATTTGCCTTAACCGCCGAAGATGTGGTCTGGCGCCGCAACAAGCTGGGCCTGCGCCTGACGCGCGACGAGATCACCGCATTGAACACCTGGATGGCAGAGCGCCGCCACACCACGACCCAAACATCGGCCGTGGGATAAGGAGGAGGACCTGATGACGCTGGAACTGAAAGGCGTATCCAAGATCAAGGACGGACAAACCCATGTCCATCCCACGGATCTGACGCTGGAAAACGGCACGATGAACGTGCTTCTCGGGCCGACGCTGTCGGGAAAGACATCTTTGATGCGCCTGATGGCCGGGCTGGATGCGCCCGCGGCGGGTCAGATCCTGTGGAACGGAGAGGACGTCACCGGGCAACGCGTGCAGGATCGCAAGGTGGCCATGGTCTATCAGCAGTTCATCAACTACCCGTCGATGAGCGTCTACGACAACATCGCGTCGCCGATGAAGCTGCTGGGGATCGACAAGGCCGAGGTGGATCGCCGGGTGCGTGAAACCGCCGAGCTGATGCAACTGACGCCGATGCTGGACCGCAAGCCGCTGGAACTGTCCGGCGGGCAGCAGCAGCGCTGCGCATTGGCCCGCGCGCTGGTCAAGAACGCCGGCCTGGTGCTGCTGGACGAACCGCTGGCCAACCTGGACTACAAGCTGCGCGAGGAATTGCGCGTCGAGATTCCGAAGATATTCGAGGCCTCCGGCGCGATCTTCGTCTACGCGACCACCGAACCCGAAGAGGCGCTGCTGCTGGGCGGCAATACCGTCGCCCTTTGGGAAGGTCGCGTCACCCAGTTCGGTCCGACACCCGATGTCTATCGCCGGCCGGTGGATGCCACCACCGCGCGGGTGTTCAGCGATCCGCCCATGAACTTCCTGCAGATCTCGAAAACCGGCGACCGCATCATGTTCGGCGACGGCCAAAGCACGCCTGCCGCGGGCAAGCTGGGCGATCTGGCGGATGGCCGCTATACCGCAGGGTTCCGGCCCAACCATCTGGAAATCGGCCAGCATGTCGGCGACGCCATGGAATTCAAGACCACGCTGAACGTCACCGAGCTGACCGGGTCCGAGACCTTCATTCATCTCGATCATCACGGCGACCGCTGGGTCGGGCTGGTGCACGGCATTCACGACCTGCCGATCGGCGAGGCCCTGTCGGTCTGGCTGGATCCGCGTCACGTCTACATCTTCGGTGAAGATGGCAAGCTGGTTGCGCCCGCCGCCTATGCGCTGGCGGCCTGAGGGAGAAACAGATGGCCAAGATCACACTCGACAACCTCGCCCATTCCTACCTGCCGAACCCGACCAGCGAGGATGACTACGCGCTGAAAGAGCTGAACCACGACTGGGATGACGGCGCCGCCTATGCCCTGCTGGGATCGTCCGGGTGCGGCAAGTCCACGTTGCTGAACATCATTTCGGGGCTGTTGCATCCCTCGCAGGGGCGCATCCTGTTCGACGGCAAGGATGTGACCGCTGCGCCCACGGCGGAACGCAACATCGCGCAGGTTTTCCAGTTCCCGGTGGTCTATGACACCATGACGGTGCGCGACAACCTGGCCTTCCCGTTGCGCAACCGGGGCCGCGACGAGGCCTATGTGGCCGAGCGCGTGCAGGAAATCGCCCGCATGATCGGCATGGAGGACATGCTGAGCAAGAAGGCGCGTGGCCTGACGGCGGATGCCAAACAGAAGATCAGCCTGGGCCGTGGCATGGTGCGCAAGGACGTCAACGCGCTGCTGTTCGACGAACCGCTGACCGTCATCGACCCGCACATGAAGTGGGAATTGCGCACCCAGTTGAAAAAGCTGCACCACGATTTCGGTCACACGATGATCTATGTGACTCACGACCAGACCGAGGCACTGACCTTCGCCGACAAGGTGGTGGTCATGTACGACGGCCGCGTCGTGCAGATCGGCACACCGGATGAATTGTTCGAGCGCCCCGAGCACACCTTCGTGGGCTATTTCATCGGTTCGCCGGGGATGAATGTGATCCCGGTGCGGATCGACGGCAACAAGGCCTATCTGAACGGTGCCCATATGGATCTGGCGCAGGGTTACAAGCCGTTGTCAGGCAAGGTCGAGATCGGCGTGCGCCCGGAATTCGCGCGGCTGTCGCAGACCGAGGGCCTGCCGGTCAAGGTGCGCCGGGTCGAGGACGTGGGCCGCCACAAGATCATCCGGGCCGAGTTCTTTGGCACCGACATCAACATCATCGCCGGCGAGGACGATCACGTCAGCGCCGACATGAACCGCGTCAGCTTCGATGCGGCGCATGTGAACGTCTACGCCAACGACTGGCGCGTACAGGGAGAGGCCGGATGACACCGCCGCGCGACCAACCGGGTCGCGGCATCGGCCGGGCATCCGCTGTGACAGCGCGCCATGCGGCGCAATCGTCCGAGGAGGGGGCGAGCTAATGGAAAAGACAGTCAACCAAAAGGCATGGTTTCTGGTACTGCCGGTGCTGCTGCTGGTGGCCTTCTCGGCGGTGATCCCGCTGATGACCGTGGTCAACTATTCCGTGCAGGACACCTTCGGCAACAACCAGTTCTTCTGGGCCGGCCTGGAATGGTTCAAGGAAATGCTGGACTCCGAACGAATGTGGGATGCCTTGGGGCGTCAGCTGATGTTCTCGGGGATCATTCTGGCAATCGAGGTGCCGCTGGGCATCTTCGTGGCGCTCAACATGCCGAAATCTGGGTTCTGGGCCAGCTTCTGCCTGGTGGTGATGTCCCTGCCCCTGCTGATCCCGTGGAACGTGGTGGGTACCATCTGGCAGATCTTCGGACGTGTCGACATCGGCCTGCTGGGCTATGCGCTGGACGGCCTCGGTATCAACTACAACTACACGCAGGACACCGTTGCCGCCTGGATCACCGTGGTGGTCATGGACGTGTGGCACTGGACCTCGCTGGTGGCGCTGCTGGCCTATGCCGGGCTGAAGTCGATCCCGGATGCCTATTATCAGGCCGCCAAGATCGACCAGGCCTCGCGCTGGAAGGTGTTCCGCTACATCGAGCTGCCCAAGATCACCGGCGTGCTGATGATCGCGATCCTGCTGCGCTTCATGGACAGTTTCATGATCTACACCGAACCTTTCGTCGTCACCGGCGGTGGACCGGGCAACGCCACGACCCTGCTGTCGATCGACCTTGTGAAGATGGCGCTGGGACAATTCGACCTTGGACCTGCGGCGGCGTTCTCGCTGATGTATTTCCTTGTAATCCTTCTGGTCAGCTGGGTGTTCTACACCGTGATGACCACCCTTGAAAAGCGAGAGAGCTGAGACATGGCCGACATGACCGTCAACCAATCCAGCCCGCGCCGCCTGTCGCTGCCGAAGGTCAACAGCCGCGCCGTGGTAATGGGTCTTTACCTGCTGTTCCTGATGCTGCCGATCTACTGGCTGCTGAACATGAGCCTGAAGACCAACACCGAGATCCTGAACGAGTTCACCCTGATTCCGCGCAACCTGACCTTTGCCAATTACGCCACGATCCTGACCGATCCGGCGTGGTACATGGGCTATGTGAACTCGCTGATCTATGTGGTGATGAACACCGCCATCAGCCTGGCGGTGGCCCTGCCCGCGGCCTATGCGTTCAGCCGCTATTCCTTCATGGGCGACAAGCATCTGTTCTTCTGGCTGCTGACCAACCGGATGGCGCCGCCGGCGGTCTTCGCCCTGCCCTTCTTCCAACTCTACAGTTCGGTCGGCCTGTTCGACACGCATATCGCGGTGGCGCTGGCGCATTGCCTGTTCAACGTGCCGCTGGCGGTCTGGATCCTGGAAGGCTTCATGCGCGGTGTCCCGAAAGAGATCGACGAGACCGCCTATATCGACGGCTACAGCTTCGGGCGCTTCTTCGTGAAGATCTTCATGCCGCTGATCGCCAGCGGAATCGGGGTCGCGGCCTTCTTTTGCTTCATGTTCTCATGGGTGGAACTGCTGCTCAGCCGCACGCTGACCACCGTGGATGCCAAACCCATCGCCGCGATCATGACCCGAACGCAGGGCGCCGCCGGTATCGACTGGGGCGTGCTGGCCGCCGCCGGTGTGCTGACCATCGTTCCCGGCGCGCTGGTGATCTACTTTGTCCGCAACTACATCGCCAAGGGCTTTGCCCTGGGCCGCGTGTAAGACAGAAAAGGGAGGATTCACAATGGCATGGATGGCATGGACCTGGCCGACCGCGATCTTCTTCATGGTGATTGCATCGTTGCTGGTGACCTTTACGGTGCTTGCAATCAAGTTCCCGGAATCGCCCCGGACGGGCATTCTGCGGATCGAAACCACGCGGGGCGACCGGCTCTTCATCACTCTTCTGGGTTCGGCCTTCATCAATCTGGCCTGGCTCGGGATCGTCGGGGCGCATCAACCATACGCCCTGATCGTCTGCCTGATCTACGCCGCCGCGGTGTTCCGCTGGGTGTAGGGACAGGCCCCGTGGCCGGGGAAGGAGGAGACCCGGTCGCGCATAAGACATCCTCAACTATGGTTCAAACGGGAGGACTCACATGAACCTCAACCTCAAATCCACCACGGCAGCCTTGCTGGTGCTGGCGGGTCCGGCATTCGCCGACATGAACGCGGCGACCGCGTTTCTGGATGCGGAAATCGGCGATCAGTCGACGCTGTCGCGCGCCGAGCAGGAAGCCGAGATGCAGTTCTTCGTGGATGCGGCCAAGCCCTATGAAGGGATGGAAATCAAGGTCGTTTCCGAAACCATCGACACCCACAGCTATGAAAGCCAGGTTCTGGCCCCGGCCTTCACAGCCATCACCGGCATCAAGGTCACTCATGACCTGATCGGCGAGGGCGATGTGGTCGAAAAGCTGCAAACCCAGATGCAGTCGGGCGAGAACATCTA
This sequence comes from Meridianimarinicoccus sp. MJW13, assembly GCF_014901205.1. Lineage (GTDB taxonomy): Bacteria > Pseudomonadota > Alphaproteobacteria > Rhodobacterales > Rhodobacteraceae > Meridianimarinicoccus. The sequence goes on along the minus strand of NZ_JACNMU010000004.1, from coordinate 188,345 downwards.
TGATGCCTACGTCAACGACTCTGACCTGATTGGCACCCATTGGCGCTATCAGCAGGTGCGCAACCTGACAGACTGGATGGCGGGCGAAGGCGCGGATGTAACCAACCCTGGACTGGACCTGGATGATTTCATCGGCACCCAGTTCACCACCGCACCGGATGGCAAGCTGTACCAACTGCCTGACCAGCAGTTCGCCAACCTGTACTGGTTCCGCTATGACTGGTTCAACGACGAGAAGAACAAGGCCGATTTCAAGGAAGCCTTCGGCTATGATCTGGGCGTTCCGGTCAACTGGTCGGCCTATGAGGATATTGCCGAATTCTTCACTGGCCGCGACCTGTCGCACATGGGTATCGAAGGCGACGTCTATGGCAACATGGACTATGGCAAGAAAGATCCCTCGCTGGGCTGGCGCTATACCGACGCGTGGATGTCGATGGCCGGTATGGGCGACGTGGGCGAGCCGAACGGCCTGCCCGTGGACGAATGGGGTGTTCGCGTGAACGAGAACTCGCAGCCCACCGGGTCCTGCGTGGCGCGCGGCGGGGCAACCAATGCGCCGGCGGCGGTCTATGCGGTGACCAAAGCCATTGAATGGTTGCAGAAGTACTCGCCGCCCGCATCCATGGGGATGACCTTCTCCGAGGCGGGTCCGATCCCCGCGCAGGGCCAGATTGCCCAGCAGATGTTCATGTACACCACCTTCGTGCCGCCGCTGGTGGCCTCCGAGACGGTCATGAACGAAGACGGCACGCCGAAGTGGCGCCTGGCCCCTTCGCCGCATGGGGTCTATTGGAAGGATGGCCAGAAGGTCGGCTATCAGGACGTGGGTTCCTGGACGCTGATGAAATCGACCCCGGTCGATCGGGCGCAGGCGGCCTGGCTTTATGCCCAGTTCGTGACCTCGAAGACCGTGGACGTGAAGAAATCCCACGTCGGTCTGACTTTCATCCGCGAATCCACCGTGCAGCATGACAGCTTCACCGAACGTGCGGACAAGCTGGGCGGTCTGGTCGAGTTCTACCGCTCGCCCGCCCGCGTGGCCTGGTCGCCGACCGGCACCAACATCCCGGACTATCCGAAGCTGGCACAACTGTGGTGGCAGAACATCGGCGACGCCATGTCGGGGGCCAAGACCCCGCAGGAAGCGCTGGATGCGCTGTGCGCCGACCAGGAACGCGTGCTGGAGCGGCTTGAACGCGCCGGCATCCAGGGCGATATCGGTCCGAAGCTGAACGAAGAGCGTGACGCGGAATACTGGTTCTCCCAGCCCGGCGCGCCTTACGCCAAGCTGGAAAACGAGGACGAAGAGCCCCAGACCGTCAGCTATGACGAGCTGATCAATTCCTGGCAGTAACCTCCCCCCGGTCGGGGCTCCTCGGGGCCCCGACCATCTGCATGCAAGATCCAGAGGCGCCGCCTGAGCGCCCCGAATTCGCTTTGAGGAGAGGCGGTCATGTCCCACATTCTGGCCATCGATCAGGGCACCACATCGACCCGCGCGATCCTGTTCGATACGTCGCTGACGGCGGTTGCATCGGCGCAGGAAGAATTTGCCCAGCACTACCCGGCCTCGGGCTGGGTCGAACATGACGCGAACGATCTGTGGTCGACCACCGTGGACACCTGCCGCGCGGCCATCAAGACGGCCGGGATCGGCGCCGAGGGCATCGCCGCCATCGGCATCACCAACCAGCGCGAAACCACGCTGGTCTGGGATCGCAAGACCGGCAAACCCATTCACAACGCCATCGTCTGGCAAGACCGCCGCACTGCCGCCCAGTGCAAGACGCTGAAGGACGACGGGTTCGAAGCGGCGGTGACCACCCGCACCGGTCTGCTGCTGGATCCCTATTTCTCGGGCACCAAGCTGGCCTGGCTGCTGGACAACGTCGAAGGCGCCCGCGCCCGCGCCGAGGCCGGAGAGCTGATCTTCGGCACCGTCGACAGCTGGCTGGTCTGGAACCTGACCGGCGGCAAGGTGCATGTCACCGATGCCACCAATGCCGCCCGCACCATGCTGTACGACATTCGCAAGGGCCGCTGGTCGCAAACGATCTGCGACCGGCTGAACATCCCCATGTCGATGCTGCCCGAGGTGCGTGATTGCGCCGCCGATTTCGGCGAAACCCGCGCCGACCTGTTTGGCCGTCCGATCCCGATCTGCGGCATTGCCGGCGATCAGCAGGCCGCCACCGTCGGGCAGGCCTGTTTCAAACCCGGCATGCTGAAATCCACTTATGGCACCGGCTGTTTCGCGCTGCTGAACACCGGCGATACGCCGGTGACCTCGCAAAACCGGCTGCTGACGACCATCGCCTACCAGTTGGACGGCAAACCGACCTATGCGCTGGAAGGCTCGATTTTCATCGCGGGCGCGGTGGTGCAATGGCTGCGCGACGGGCTGAAGATCATCAACGACGCGCGCGAGACCCAGCCGCTGGCGCAAAGCGCCGATCCGGGACAGGACGTCATCCTGGTGCCCGCCTTCACGGGATTGGGCGCGCCCTATTGGCGGCCCGACTGCCGCGGTGCGATCTTCGGTCTGACGCGGAATTCGGGGCCCGCCGAATTCGCCCGCGCCGCACTGGAAAGCGTCGGCTACCAGACCCGCGACCTGTTGGAGGCGATGCATGCCGACATGGGCGGTGCCGGGGATGCCATCCTGCGTGTCGATGGCGGCATGAGCGCCTCGGACTGGACGATGCAGTTTCTGGCCGACATCCTGGGCGCCCGCGTCGACCGGCCGAAAGTGCTGGAAACCACCGCCATGGGCGCGGCCTGGCTGGCCGGGCAACGCGCGGGCATCTATCCTACACAGGCCGAATTCGCGGCTCAATGGGCGTTGGAGCGCAGTTTCGAACCGGCCATGCCCGATGATACCCGCGAGGCCAAATACGCCGCCTGGCGTCGCGCCGTCGACGCAACGACGCGGGCCTGAAACATGGCGGATTTCGCGCTGACCGCCCCGGACCGCACAATCTTTGGCCGCGGATGCCGGGACCAGACGGTTGCCGAAGTGGGCGCGCTGGGGGCCCGCGTGCTTGTGGTGCGCGGTCGATCCGTGGCCTGGGTGAGCGAGTTGGAAACCGCCCTCGCCACCGCCGGGATCGCGGTCGAAAGCTTGCTGTCACAGGGTGAGCCGAGCCTGCCCGAAGTTCGGCAGGGGGTCGAGACGGCGCGCAACTTCGGGGCCGATTGCATCCTGGCCGTTGGCGGCGGCGCGGTCATCGACCTGGGCAAGGCCATATCGGGCCTGTGTCCCAGTGACGGGGATCCGGCCGACTTCCTGGAACTTGGCAATGCCAGGCCGCGCCACCTGTCCGATCCATTGCCCTTCGTCGCGCTGCCCACCACCGCCGGCACCGGGGCGGAGGCCACGCGCAACGCGGTCATCGGCGTGCCGGACCGGCAGATGAAGATCAGCCTGCGCGATCCGCGCCTGTTACCGGATCTGGCCATCGTCGACCCGGCCCTGACCGATGGTGCGCCCTCGGCGCTGACCATGGCCACCGGACTGGATGCGATTACCCAGTTGATCGAAAGCTACCTGTGCATCCGCGCCAATCCGGTGACCGATGCCCTGTGCAGCGCCACCATTCCCGACGCGATGCGGGCCCTGTGCCGACTGGCCAAGGCGGAAGATCCCGCCGCGCGGGACACCATGGCGCGGGCCAGTCATCTCAGCGGTCTTGCGCTGGCCAACTCGGGGCTGGGCGTGGTGCATGGTCTGGCCTCGGTCATCGGTGGCCGGGGCGGGGCGCATGGTGCCATCTGCGGGCGCTTGCTGGCCGCAGCCCTGACCGTGAACGCGCAAAAAGCGCGGCAGCTGGACATGTCGATGCAGCGGTTCGAGGCGGTTGAACGCTGGCTTGCAGAGGCGCTTGGCGCGAACCCCGGTCAAGGCATCGTGGCGTTGCAAGCCTTCGTGACTGCGCAACGGGTGCCGACCCTGGCGCAGCTTCACGTGCCCGAGGCGGATTTCTATGCGGTTGCCGAACAGGCGCTGACCGCCTCCTCCACCAAGGGCAACCCGGTGCCGCTTTCGGCGCAGGACATCACCGACATTCTGGCCCAGGCGGCACGGGGCTGAGATCTCCGGCGGGCGGCCTGCGACCCTAGTCTTGCCGCAGAAACGCGCCCAGCCCGTCGCCGTCCAGATGCTCGACCCACATGTTTGCAGCCGCGCCCGTTGCATCGATCTGGAACGTCACCTGCGAGATTGATCCCGTCGGCTGGTTCTCGGTATCGGGGGTGACCACGAAGCTGTCACCATCCCAGTGCTGCAAGGCCAGCGTCTGCTTGTCCGGGCCAAGCGCCAGTTCCAGCCCGTCTGGCCCGGCCGACACTTCGGCAGGTCCGAAATAGGCGCTGTGGTAGGTGCCCAGATAGGCCGGGTCAGGCTGGGCGGGGGCCGGGTCGGTCGGGGGGGTCGCCCCAACAAGCTGCCCCACCGGTGCGGACAGCGGCGCCATCAGGCGGCTGTAGCCTGCCAGCCAGTCGCGGGTTTCAAGGCCAAGCTCCACCCGGTCCAGAAAGGCCGCCGCAAGGGCCTCGGGCGCTCCCGTCGGCGGGGCGTTGGTCAGAACGACAATGCCCAGCCCCAGATCGGGCAGCATCGAGATGCTGGTCGACGCTCCCAGGGCGAAAGCGCCGGAATGGCTCAGCTCGACCCGGCCCGACGGCCGGACACCGACGTTGAACCCGTAGCCATAGGCGCCGCTGCGGGCCGAAACCTGCATCGGCAGGCCTGGGATCATTTGCGGTGACAACGCCGGGCGCAAGGCCTCGGGCGCGATCACCGGGGTGCCGTCCAATGTGCCATTGCCCAGCACCATCGCCATCCAACGGGCCATGTCGTGCACGCTGGAACTGACCCCGCCCGCCGGGCTTTGCGCGTCAGGCTGGCGGCGGTCCGCGATCACATAAGTGTCGCCGTTCGGAACATGGCTGGACGCGCGATTGTCGCGCGCCATGAAATCGACGTGGCGCGAACTGGTCGCGGTCATGCCCAGCGGCTGATAGATCGTCTGTTCGGACAGGCTGGCCCAATCCGTTCCCGCCGCGCTGGCCACGGCCTCGGCAGCGGCGGTGAGGCCGAAATTGGTATAGGCATAGTCCAGGCGGAAACGCCCCTTGGGCAGAAGGGCAAGGCGGTCCAGCACCGCGCGGCGGTCAAAGCCCAGATCCTCCAGATCGTCGCCCGCATGATCCGGCAGACCGGAACGGTGCGCATAGAGATCGCCGATGGTGACATGTTCGCTGATCCACGGATCGCCCAGATCGAACCACGGCAGATAGCTGCGCACCGGATCGTCCCATGACACCCGGCCCGCCGCAACTTGGGTGGCCACCACCGTGGCACCGACAGGTTTCGACACTGACGCCAGCAGGAACACGGTGTCCGCATCAACCAGCGCCGGATCGCCCACCGCCCGCAGGCCGAAACCGCGCGCATAGACGGTTTGCCCACCGTGGACCACCGCGACGGCCAGACCGGGCACGCCAGAGCGATCAAGGATCGACTGGCCAAGCTCATCCAGCGCGGAAATCGCCGCGTCGATCCGCGTTTCAGGCACGGGCAGAAGCATGGTCAACGGCGGGGCGGGCATCGGGTCTGGCAGGGCGATCCGGGGCAGGTCTGCATCGGCCTGAGCGGTGCCGGGAAGCGACAGAAACAGCGCGGCGCACAGACAGGCGGACAGGGTGCCAAGGCGCAGGCGCGTCTTACGTGCAAAGTCTGGAATGGTCCGGGCAGACGACATGACATCTCTCTCCGCTATGCCAGACCGATGGGCAGAATGCGCCCGAGCCTCGCGTGGGTTTGCAATGTCCTCAAGGTCTCTGGAAAACGGATCAATTTCAAGTTGTATGGCCGTATGTGGGGGCCGCGCGGCCCACCGTGCATTCCGGCCTGCGCTGGGGCGCATGTGGTACGCCCTGCCCCGGCCGATGTCAGGAACACCGGGCAGGGTTCATGGCAGGTCCCAGACCCGGATGATCTCTCCGCCCGTGCGCATCTGGTCCAGATCGGCGCTTGTGGGAAGGCTGTCGGCATCGGGCAAGGCTGGCACCGCACCCACCGTGCGGCCGGCATAGACCCAGGCCCCGAGCGACCAGGTGCCGGGGGCCAGATCGCAGGTCAGTTGCGGCACCCAGGTGCGCGGGGCGATCAGGTTGGTATTGGCGTCCGGCGCAATGACCCGACCCGCCCGTGCAACGGGGGTGTCGATCGGTGCCGCCACATCGACGATGGTGGTCGTATCTGTGGCATTGGTCATTCGGGCATAGGCACCGGGGCCTTCGGCGCGAACGTCCGGTTGCAGGTCCGGTCCGGGGATTGCATCGCTTTTGCGTATCGCAAAACCGCCCTCGACCGTCTGTACCCCGCGCTTGGTGCGAATGCTGTGCAGGCGCAGATGCCAGGGCGCATGGGCCAGCAGCCAGGTTTCGACCTCCACCTCGGGCATGGGCGACCATGCCGAGTAAAGCCAGCCGTTCCCGATCCGCGCCATGGTTTCCCCGCTGCGCGGCGCTGAATATTCGCCGGTTTCGGAAAATGTCAGCATGTTGTCGGAAGGCGCATTGGCAAAGCCGCGCGCTTCGAAGTCCACGCTGAAGCCATAGCGGGTGGAATAGGCGAACTTGTTGTACTTCTCGGCCGAGCGGCCAAGGGCCGGCGGGTGCTGGCCGCCGCACAGAACCGTCACATCGCCCAGATGTTCGAATTTGACCATCCCCGGTTCCGGCAGGGTGACAACCTGATCACGCGCTAAGGGGGCGGCTTCTTCGGCGGCCCAGAACGGATGGGTTTCCGGCAGTGCCAGCGGCGCGAAGGCCTTCATCGCCCAATAGGGCGAGCCGGGCGAATTGTAGCGTTCGGCCATGTGCAACTGCGGATAGCCGTACCCGATGGTCATCACCCCGCGCGTGTCGGTGAACGGCTTGTCCGACCACCAGCGCAGATTGCGCGCCCAGTACCCGCGGATCTCGCCCCAGGGCAGAGCCTCTTCCCCGGCCATCGCCAGCGTGCCCCAGAATCCGGCATGGGCGAAGCGGTAGGTCAGCGATCGGCCATAGGGCAGCGCCGCGCCATCGGCGGCGAACCAATGGGCAACCTGCGGCGCGAAAGTGCGGGCGCGGTCGCGGAATCGGTCACGGCGCGCGGCGTCGGCTTCGGGGCCGTATTGCGCGTAGATCAGGCCGTAGAAATGCATGGCAAAGGGAATGTAGTGATCCGCCTGCCGTTTGCCGCCGTCACGGTACCAGCCGTTGCCCATGTCCCAGCTTTCCAGCCGATCGAGATCGGCCTCGATGATCGACAGGTCATGCGCGACCCCGACGCGGGTCAGGCCCAACGAGACCAGCACGTGAAAGAAGTGCCAGTTGTTGGCCGCTGGCCTGTGTTGCAGAGAATTCAACAGCCAGTCGCCGAGGCAATCGCGCCCACGCTGCGTCATGCCATCCCAGAATACCTCGGGCGCCAGCGCCAGCGCATAGCCGATGGCAGCACTTTCCACCATGCGTTGATCGAAGTCGGTCACCGGCCCCCAGTATTCCGGATGCTCGGGGTCCGCGCCGTATTGCAGGCCTTCGACGAACATCTCGATGCCGTCAAAGGTTCCGCCCCCGGCCAGCAGCGGCGCCAACCCCCAGAACGGGCGCACCAGCCCCTCCAGATGGGCGGCGGCATCGTGGAAATGGGCCGAGGTATCGCCCAGTTTCACCCGCGCACGACCGGGCGAAAACCCGACCTTCAATGGTGCGATCAGATCCACCACCGCCCGCTGCGCATCGGCGCGGGTCGCAAAGGGATTCCCGGTGATCGGGGTTTCGGTCAGAAGCACGTTGGACATGGGATTGAGGCCTTTCATCAGGCCACCAGATGCCGTTTGCGCGGATCAGGGATCGGCACGGCGGAAATCAGGCGCTGTGTATAGGGGTCTTGCGGGGCGTCGCAGATCTGGACGGCGGTGCCGGTTTCGACCACCCGGCCCTTGTGCATCACGGCAACCCGGTCACAGAAATAGCGCACGACGCCGATGTCATGGGCGATGAACAGGATCGACAGATCCAGTTCGCTGCGCAGATCCAGCAGCAGATCAAGGATCTGCGCCCGGATCGATCCGTCCAGCGCGCTTGTCGCCTCGTCGGCGATGATGACGCGCGGGTCCAGCGCGATAGCCCGGGCAATGCCGATCCGCTGCCGCTGACCGCCGGAAAAGGCGTGCGGATAGCGCTCCATCGCGCTGGCGGGAAGGCCGACGCGCTCCAGCAGTTCGCCCACCCGGTCACGCAGGGCGGCGCCCTTCAGCAGACCGTTGACCAGCAGCGGCTCGCCGATGATCTGTTGCACGGTCATGCGCGGGTTGAGCGAGCCATAGGGATCCTGGAAGATCATCCGCATCTCGCGGTAGACCTGCCCGTCGCGGAACGTGGCGGGATCGTTCAGATCCTTGGCCACGCCGTCGCGCGTATGATAGATCGCCTCGCCGAACTGCGGCTGGAAGCGGCCCATCAGCACCCGCGCCAGCGTTGTCTTGCCCGACCCGGATTCGCCGACGATGCCAAGGATTTCCCCGCGCCGCAGTTCGACCGACACCTCGTCCAGGGCCTGCACGCCGCTGCCGGGCTTCCTGAGCAGTTTTTTCTTCGACGGAAATGCCAGCGACAGATTGTGGGTTTCGATCAGGATCTCGTCAGAGGAGGCCGCGCCGCGACCGTGCGCGGCTTCGTCCAATCCCATCGAGGCCTTCAGCAGCTTCTTGGTGTAGGCGTGCACGGGGGCATGAAACACCTGATCCACCGCGCCGGTTTCCACCACCGAGCCGTGCAGCATGACCACGACCTGATCGGCAATCTCGGCCACCACACCCATATCGTGTGTGATGAACATCACCGCCATGCCGTGGCTTTCCTGCAAGCCTTTCAGCAGCTTCAGGATCTCGGCCTGGGTCGTCACGTCCAGTGCCGTGGTCGGCTCGTCGGCGATCAGGATGTCCGGTTCACAGCCAAGCGCCATGGCGATCATCGCCCGCTGCCGCATGCCGCCGGAATACTCGAACGGATAGCGGTCGATGGCGTCTTCGGGGTTCTTGATCTGCACGGCCCGCAGCGCCTTGATCGCGCGATCTCGGGCGGTGGCGGTGTCCACGTCCTGATGCAGCATGATCCCCTCGATGATCTGCTCGCCGATGGTGTGCACCGGGCTGAGCGAGGACATCGGCTCCTGGAAGATCATGGCGATCCGGGCACCGCGCACGGCGCGGATCTCGGCCCCGTCCGGGTTCAGGCCCGACAGTTCGATCCGCTGGCCGGCCTCGACATCCACAAGGTTGATCGCGCCCGCTTTGATGACGGCGGGTTCGACGATGTTTAAAACCGCCCGTGCCGTCACCGATTTGCCCGATCCGGATTCACCCACGAAACAGGTGGTCTGGCCCAGATTCAGGTCGAAGCTGACGTTCGAGATGGCCGTGGTTTCGCCCTTTCGGCCGGGGAAGGCGACGCTGAGGCCGCGCACTTCCAGAACCGTCTTGCCGGTCTGTGCAGTCATGGCTGTGTCCTCACTTGGCATAGGGATCTGCGGCGTCGCGAAGCCCGTCGCCGATGAAGTTCATCGCCAGCACGGCGATCACGATGGCCGCGCCCGGCAGCAGCAGCCAGGGGGCGGTGGCCAGCGTCCGGATGTTCTGCGCCTCTTGCAGCAGCACGCCCCAGGAAATCACCGGTGCTTGCAACCCCAGCCCAAGGAAGGACAGCGCCGTTTCCGCAAGGATCATGGCGGGCACCGCCAAGGATGCTGCGGTGATGATGTGGCTGGTGAAGGCCGGCACCATGTGGCGGACGATGACCCGCAGGTGCGAGCAGCCGTCATAGCGGGCCGCGGCCACGTAGTCTTCGCCGTTCAGCGCCAGAAACCGGCCCCGCACCACCCGCGCCAGTTCGGTCCAGCCAAGGAACGACAGGATCAGGGTGATGGCGAAATACGTCTGCAGCGGTGACCAGTCCGACGGCATCGCGGCGGCCAGGCCCATCCACAGCGGGATGGTGGGCAAAGAGCGCAGGAATTCGATGGCGCGCTGTGTCACGGCGTCGAACCAGCCGCCGAAATACCCGGCCGCCCCGCCGATGATGACGCCCAGAACAAGGCTCATGATCACCCCGACCAGGCCGACCGACAGCGAGATTTGGGTGCCATAGACCAGCCGCGAGAACATGTCCCGGCCCAGACGGTCGGCACCGAACAGATAGAAGGGATCGCGCGACCGTTCGGGTCCGATCAGGTGGATGTCGGTCGGGATCAGGCCGAACAGCTTGTACTCCCAGCTGCGCTTGAAGAACGTCAGGTAGATTTTCTTGTCTTCGTCGATGACGAAGGTGCGGCGCAGGGCCTCGGGCTCGATCTCGACGGTGTAGCCATAGACATGGGGGCGGAAGGCCCAGCCCTCGTCTGTCTTGTCGATGAAATGCAGCGCCTGCGGCGGCGCATAGGTGTAACGCGCCTTGACGTTGCCGGGATCGTTGGGGGCCACGAAGCCCGCGAAGATCGCGACGAACACAAAAAGGGACAGGATCCAGAGGCTGACGACCGCCAGCCGATGCTTGGAAAAACGACGGCGGATCAGCTGCCATTGGCTTTCGGTGCCGTGGGTAAGGTCGATGCGGGGATCGATTTCGCCCACGGCAAGCTCGGGGGTGTCCCGGACCTGGCCGATGCGGGCGTCAGGAGAGTTTGCGGGGGTTGTGAGGGTCATCAGGTGGCTCCCACCATGCCAAGCCGGATGCGCGGATCGATCCAGGCCAGCAGAAGATCGGATATCAGGGTGCCGACCAGTGTCAGCAGCCCCATGAACATGATGAGCGCCCCGGCAAGGTACATGTCCTGGCTGAGCAGGGCGCGCAGAAGGATGGGCGACAGGGTCGGCAGGTTCAGCACGATGGCGGTCACGAAAGACGACGAGATCACCGTGGGCAGCACCCAGCCGATCGTCGACACCAGCGGGTTCATCGCCACGCGCACCGGATAGCGCCAGATCAGACGACGCTTGGTCAGCCCCTTGGCGCGGGCGGTCAGGACATAGGGTTTGTTCAGCTCATCCAGCAGGTTGGCGCGCAGCACCCGGACCAACTGTGCGGCCCCGGCAGTGGAAATTACCAGGATCGGCGCCCAGACGTGGCTGGCGAAATCAAGGAAACGGTCCACGGACCAGCGGGCGTTCATGTATTCGGCCGAGAACAGGCCGGTGATGGTCACGCCGAACCAGTTGTAGCAGACATACATCAGGACCAGCGCGAACAGGAAGTTGGGGATCGCCAGTCCAAGGAAGCCGAGGATCGTGGCGATGTAGTCGCCCACCGAATACTGGTTCACGGCGGAATAGATGCCGATCGGGATCGACACGGCCCACATGACGATGACGGCGGTCAGTTCCACGGCCAGCGAGATGCCGATCCGCTGCGAGAAGATCTCGGACACCGGGCGCTGCATTTCGAAGCTGTAGCCGAAATCGCCGCGCAGGATGTCCGACAGCCAGGCCGCGTATTGAACCAGGACCGGGGAATCCAGCTTGTAGCGGTCGCGCAGCGCAATGATCGTTTCCTGATCGACGCTTTCGCCGGCTGCCGAAAGGCTCGCGATGTAGGAGGTGACGAAGTCTCCCGGTGGCAATTGGATCACGACGAAGACGACCACGGACAATGCCAGAAGCGTCAGGATCATGGTCACCAGTCTGCGGGCCAGATAATTCAACATGCTCTTTCCCCCGAGTATTGCATGTGGGTGGTCCGGGCACCGCCAGCGGCCGCGCCCGGAAGAGACTTACTTCTTGTAGTAGAGCTGCGACGTTTCCATCGGGCCGGGCTGCGGGTAGACCCAAGTATAGACCTGACGCTCCGGCACGTTGCCCAGCTTGTTGTTGGCCACGATGTAGCCATCCGCCGGAAGGACCGTGCCCATCACGTAGAACTGGTCAGCCGCGATATCGAGGATTTCGCCGAAGATCCTCTTCTGCTCTTCCTTGTCCGGCGAAGCGATCAGCTCGATGTAAAGATCCATCTGTTTCTGAACATCAGCCGGCGGGGCCTCGGCAAGGGTGCTGCCGTTCTTCATGAAGTACTGCGCCCATTTCTCGGCATAGGCGGACTCCAGGTTGAACGGGAAGTAGAACCGCGGGTCGAGCAGCGCGTCGCTCATGCCGCCGTCGCCCCACCAGATGTGCATGTCGTGGCTGTTGTTCTGGATCCGTTCATAGACCAGGCTGCGTTCGGCGTTGCGGGCATCCAGATCGATGCCGATCTCTTTCCACTGCTCGACCACAAGCTGCGCGATGTCGTTGAACTCGGTCTGGTCCGAGGGCGAGAACAGCTGGATGCGGATCGGTTCGCCGTCAAAGCCCAGACGGATGCCGTCGCCGTTGCGCTCGGTCAGGCCAAGCCCGTCGAGCAGGTCGTTGGCGGTGTCCGGATCATACTCGGTGAACTGCTTGGCCAGGGTTTCGTTGTAGAACTGCGACGAGGGGCGCGGCGCGGCCTGGTATGGCTCGCCTTGACCTGCAAAGACCACGTCGATGATCTCTTCGCGATCCATCGCCATCGACAGCGCCGCGCGGAAGTCCTTTTCGTTGTAGAGCTTGCGCTTCTCGGGATCTTCATGGGTCAGGTTGAGCTGGAAGATCGCGTGGTTCATCCGGGCGTCGGTTGTGGGCTTGAGCGTATAGCCGCCCTGTTCCTGACCATCGTAGATCACCGGCTTGTTGGTGACGGTGGCGAAATGCCGGTTCGAGAAATCGATCTCGCCGTTGACGACCTTCAGAACGATGTCCTCGACGTTCTCGGTCTGCACCATCTGCACCTTGTCGATATAGGGCAGCTGCTGGCCGTCGGTGTCGACCTTGAAGAAATAGGGGTTGCGTTCCCATTCGATCAGCTGGTTCAGCCCGTCATAGGGCGTGACCTGCCGCCAGGCGAACAGCAGCGGGCGGTCTTCGTCAACGAAGTTGAAAAAGCAGCTTTGCTCCATCGCTTGCGACCAGCTTTCAAATCCCGCGGCCTTGGCGATGTCGTTCGCATCGGCGGTCACATCCGGGAAATACTTGCCGCAATAATGCTTGGCGGCATTGACGATGAACTGCCCTTCGACCGAGGCCAGACGTTCCAGAAGCAGGCCGTTGGGGTCCGATAGGGTGATCTTGAAGGTTTGCGGATCGATGACTTCGCCGGTGATCTTGTCCCATTCGAAGCCATTTGCCTTGCGGCCGCCGTAGGCCGGGCTTTTCATCACGTTCAGGGCAAACAGAAGATCTTCGGCGGTGAAGGGTTCTCCGTCCGACCATTTGTGGCCTTCGCGCAGGTGGAAGGTGAATTCGGTGGCGTCCTCGTTGACCTCGAAGTTCTCGGCCACGTTCGGGACGACCTTGGTCCATTCGAAATCATAGGCCACCAGCGGCTGATAGCCTATCGTGCGGCGGATCCAGCCGGTGTCATAGGTGCCCTTCAAGGCCGACCGCCAGACACCGCCGTAGGTGCCCACCGAGTCCAGCGGGGTGACAACATAGGGGTTGGCCGGCAGACGCGCGGCCACTGGGGCCAGATCGCCGGCATCGACGGCGGCCTTCAGATCGGGCGCCTGGGTGTAGTCCTGCGCCAGCGCCGGACCGGCCAGGGCCAGCAAGGCTGCCAGCGATACGGCCATTGGGTTGCGTTTGAACATTATGGTTTCCTCCCTTGATTGGTTCGCGGTCAGTCCGTGGACAGACCGCACAGCGTTTTCAGGTTGTGCATGTCGTCGAGGTACTGGCCGATCTCGTCGTCGCGGACGAATTCAAGAAAGGCCGTGCGCGGATGCGGCCAGCGCGGCGCGGGTGTCCAGGCATCGAACAGGACGCGCCAGTCCGGCAGGCCTTCGGCCAGCGGACGCCGCTTCTGTCCACCATCGGTCATGATCCAGTGGAACACGTGCAGATCGCCCAGATGCGGCGAGAGCATGTCGAGTTCTTCCAGCCAGCGCGCCAGACCGCGCCCCGGAACCGGCTGCCAGTAGCTGTAAAGATTGTCCTCGGCGGCGGCGTTCAGCAGCGCCAGGGCATCCTCGGCCTCTTCGGTCAGGGTGCGGCGGTGGTATTCGACGCTGACGGTGATGTTGTCCTGGGCCGCGCTGCGGGCGAAATGCGCAAGGTCGGCAGCGGCGGTGTCGAAGGCCTGTGCTCCGGCATCGGCACGCTTTGCGTCACCGGCCCACACCCGGATATTTCTGGCGCAAAGTGCGCGGGCGGACGCCAGCACTTTGGCAAACTCCGCGCGGGCACCCGGCATCCCGGCCCGGACATAAGACCCATAGGAGGCCGGCAGGATGCCCTTGGTGTCACACAGCGTTTGCACCTGCGCGGCAAAGTCCGGATCCCCCGGCGGGACATGCTTGTCGCCGCCCCATTCGATGACTTGCACGCCGGTGGTGGCGGCCAGATCGATCAGCGCCGGGACGTCGAGCGCCCGAAATGTGACAGAGCACAGGCCGGGGTGGATCATGCCACGCGCTCCCAATCCGAGATCGCGACTTCGTTTTGCATGGGCTGGCCGTTTGAGAAGCGCTCGATATCGTCCAGCACCTGTTCGGTCATGTCGCAGACCTCGCAGCCGAAAGAGCCCGCAATATGGGGTGTGATCGTGACATTCCGCATGTCCCACAGGGGAGAGTCGTCGTTCAGCGGTTCGGGTTCGGTCACGTCCAGTACGGCGAACAGGCGACCGTCGGCCATGGCCGTCTCAAGCGCGGCGGTATCGATGATCTTGCCGCGCGCCGTGTTGATCAGAAGCGCGCCATCCCGCATCAGTGCAAATTCGCGGGCGCCGAAACTGCCTTCGGTCGTGGGCAGCAGCGGCTGGTGCAGGCTGACCACGTCGCTGCGCATCAGCAGATCGGTCATCGAGACCTTTTCGGCCCCCATGGCGGCAGCGGCTTCGGCGCTGACAAACGGATCGTGCAGCAGGACCGACACGCGGTGACGGCGCAGTTCCGCAGTCACACGACGGCCGATGCGCGAGGCTCCGACGATGCCGACCGTACGGCCGGAATTGCCCACCGGACCGGCAAGCTGGATGTCCCGCGTGGCGATATGCGACCGCTCTGCCTGATAGACCCTGCGCCATTCGGAAACGCGCTTCAGGTGCAGCAGGATGTGGGCAAGGGTGAATTCGGCAACGGGGCGGGCGTTGGCGTCGGCGGCGCTGAGCACCACCAGTCCCGTGCCGGCCACCTGTTGCGTCAGTACCCCTTTCACCGTTCCCGCCAGATGGGCGATCATCTTCAGGTTCGGCATCCTGCGGCGCAGGTCGGCATCGACAGTCTGGGAACGCCAGCCGGTCACCAGGATTTCCACCTGCGGCAGCAGCCCGGCAACCGCGTTGCAGCGCAGATCGGCCACAGGTTCGGGGTGCAAAAGGTTGGTCAGGGACGCAAGCCGGTCGGTGTTGCGGGTACGGCAACTGGCCGGGAAATGGATGTCGAACTGCGGCCTTGCCAGTTGGATCAGAGAGGAAAGGCGCATTCAGGTCTCCTTGCAGCGTCAGTGCGACTGCAAAGAACCTTGCACAGATTGCGTTATATCGCAAGTTTTTCCGTGATCATGCAAATTACTTGCGTAACTTGTGGACTGGCGTTTATATCACTGTTTTAAATTGCTTAATTCACATCCAGAACGGTGTCCCGCTGCTTCAGGATAACTTGCGTGAGGGTTTGTTGCGCCGGACGGTCCGGTTCAAGGCTGCGCAAGGCCAACAGACGAATCGCTTCCGTGCCAAGAAACTCCCAGTCCACGGCAAGGGTGCTGAGCAGCGGTGACGACAGTTCGGCCACGGGCAGCCCGTTGAATCCCAGCAGCGAGACATCGCGCGGCACATCAATCCCGCGCAGGCGCAGCGCCTGCAGGGCGGTCAGCGCCACATTGTCGGCCGAACAGAACACCGCGGAAAAGGGAAACTGCCCGTCTTTCAGCAGTTCCCTAAGCGCGGTGCCTGCGTCGATTTCGGTGACGTTTCCCAGTTCGACATAGTCGTATTCAATGCCGCCAACACCTGCATTTTCGATCCCGTTACGAAACCCCTCGGTGCGGGCGCGCAGGGTTCCGCGACGCTTTGTGCCAAAATGAAGAATGCGCCGATGACCCATGCCCACAAGGTGCCGCGCGGCCAACCGACCGCCGTAGAAATTGTTGGGGGCGACCTGATCGTGGATCATGTCTGGATCCAGACCATTGACGAACACCGTCGCAAGCCCCTTGTTTTTAAGCTTCTTTGACAGGCTTGCGGATGGATCCACCCCGGCGAAAAGAATGCCCGTATCCGCCCGATCGAGGAATTGATCGGGGATTTCGCCGTCTTCACTTTGCAGCGCCAGTTCAACCGGCAGCCCGATCCGTTGTGCGGCCTTCTGGATGCCGGTCATCACGAAATGATAGATCGATCCGGATCCGCTGTTGATGTCCACCTGGTTGAGAAACAGCAAGGCGCGCTTCAGGCCGTGGCCTTGCGCCGGTGGCTGCGTATGGTGCACGTGCGGCAGCGGGGTGCCAAGGTCCGCTGCGGCCTGCAGAACCTTCTTCGTTGTAGTCGGGCTGATCCCCGGTGCCCCCGACAGCACCCGCGACACGGTGGATATCGAAACCCCCACGACGCGCGCGATGTCTTCCTGCCTGACCTTGTGTTGTCTCAAGATGCCTCTCCCGCCGATGGTGACGAAGCGGGCAAAAACGCAATTGCCCTCCCCCCTTTTCGACCGGGGGGGAGGGCAACGCAAGTTTTTTGCACATTCTTGCGCGATTTTGAGGGAGCGCCGTGGCCCCGAAGGTCGGTCTAGATCACCGGCAAGGCCGCGATCATGGCCCGCAGAACCTCATCGGCGGGCTTGGTCCACCAGTTGTTGGCCGAGAAGATCTCGACCTCGACAAGACCATCAAAGCCCTGCGCCTCGACCATCTGGCGGAGGGCGGGAATGTCGATCACACCTTCGCCCATCATGCCGCGATCGGTCAGCATGTCCTGCGTCGGGTTCATCCAGTCGCAGACGTGGAAGGCCAGCAGGCGGTCCTTGCCGGCGCGGGCGATCTGGTCTGCCACGTCTGGATCCCACCAGATGTGATAGACATCCAGCGCCACGCCGATGCCGTCGCCAAGCTGGTCGCAGATGTCCAGCGCCTGCTTGGTGGTGTTCACGCAGGCCCGGTCGGCGGCATACATCGGGTGCAGCGGCTCGATCCCGACCTTCACCCCGGCGGTGCGGGCATACTCCAGCGTCTTGCCCAGACCTTCGGTGACGATCTCGCGCGCTCCGACGATGTCTTTCGAGCCTTCGGGCAGCCCACCCACCACCATGACAAGGCAGTCCGCGCCGATGGCGGCGGCCTCGTCCACGGCGCGCTTGTTGTCGTCGATGACGGCCTGGGTCAGCGCCCCCTCGGCGGTGTACCAACCACCCCGGCACAGGCCCGAGACGCCCAGCCCGGCGTCGCGGATCAACTTTGCGGCGTGATCGACACCGCATTCCTGCAGCCTGTCGCGCCACGGAGAGATGCCGCCGATGCCATGCCGGGCGCAGCCGTCGACGCATTCGGCCAGATCCCATTGTTTCGACACCGTGGCGGTGTTGAGCGACAAGTCCCGCGCGGTGAGCGTTCTCATACCGACACCCCCCGCGCCTGGAACACCGGCTTGGCGCGTCGCGCAACCTCTTCAGGATCGGTGAATAGCTGCGCGGCATTGGCCAGCCGGATGGCTTCTGCCAGATGCAGGGTCGAGCGGGCGCTTTCCTGCCCGGCGACCATGGTGAAGTGGTCCTGATGGCCCATCAGATAGGCCAGAAATACCACACCGGTCTTGTAGAACCGCGTCGGCGCCTTGAAAATATGGCGGCTGAGCGGCACCGTCGGATCGAAGGCGGCGCGATAGGCGGCGCGGTCGCCCTCGGCCAGCGAGGTCAGCGCCCGGCAGGCCGCCCCGGCGATGGGATCGAAGATGCCCAGCAGGGCATGGGAAAAGCCCTGGTCGTCGCCCTCGATCAGATCGGGATAGTTGAAGTCGTCGCCGGTATACATGACCACGCCTTCGGGCAGGCGGCGGCGCATGGCGATTTCCTTTTCCGCCGACAGCAGCGAGATCTTGATGCCATCCACCTTGTCGGCGTTGTCGGCGATCACCGACAGGCAGGTGTCCATCGCCGCCATGTGATCGGCATCGCCCCAGTATCCGGCCAGGGCCGGGTCGAACATCTCGCCCAGCCAGTGCAGGATCGCCGGTTGCTTCAGCCCCGACAGGACACGGCCATAGACGCGGGCATAATCGTCGGGCGATTTCGCGGCTTTCACCAGCGCGCGGCTGGCCATCAGGATGACGCGGCTGCCGGTGGCTTCGACCGCTTCGCACTGCATTTCATAGGCCGCGATCACATCGTCGATGGTCACATCCGGGCCGGGGACCAGATGATCGGTGCCGGCGCCACTGGCAATCAGCGCGCCATCGGGCGCGACCTCCATGCTGCGGCGGATCAGGTCCAGCGAGGTCGGCCAGTCAAGCCCCATGCCGCGCTGCGCGGTGTCCATTGCCTCGGCCACGCCCAGGCCCAGCGACCACAGGTGATGGCGGAAGGCCAGGGTGCGGTCCCAGTCGACCGAGACGCCCTCGCCCGGGTCCAGATCGGCCAACGGATCGGCCACCACATGCGCGGCGGCATAGGCAGTACGGGTCCAGTTGCCGCCCGGCGCGGGCACCGGTCCGGCAGAAAGTGTCACCGTATCGGTGCCGCCGCCTGCCGTGGGAAGGATCAGGTTTGCCATGTGTCAGCCCCCCTCAGATATCCAGAGCCGGCACGTCCAGCCAGCGGCGTTCCTGCGAGCTCTTGTAACCCAGCTCGGCCAGTTGCACGCCCTTGGCGCCTTCGACCAGAGTATAGGACCACGGCGCGTCTTCGACCACGTGCAGCAGGAACTGTTCCCATTGCACCTTGAAGCCGTTGTCGAACACCTTGTTGTCGGGCACTTCGACCCAGTCTTCAAAAAAGTTCATGGTCTGCTTCTGGTCGGGGTTCCAGACCGGCTTGGGCGTGTTGACCCGCGCCTGCGAATAGCAGGTGTGCAGACCGGCCACCGCACTGCCGTGGGTGCCGTCGATGTGGAAGGTCACCAGATCGTCGCGACGGACACGGGTGCACCACGAGCTGTTGATATGGGCGATGATGTCGCCTTCCAGCTCGAACGTGGCATAGGCGGCGTCATCTGCGGTGGCGTCATAGCGTTCGCCGTTTTCGTCCCAACGTTCGGGGATATGGGTGACGGCATTGCAGGACACGGCCTTGACCGGCGCGACAACGTTGTCGAGCACATAGCGCCAGTGGCACAGCATGTCGGACACCATGCCGCCGCCGTCCTGCTTGCGATAGTTCCACGACGGACGCTGTGCTTCCATCCAGTCGCCTTCGAAGACCCAGTAGCCGAATTCGCCGCGCACGCTGAGGATCTTGCCGAAAAACCCGCTGTCGCGTAGGCGCTTGAGCTTGGCGAGGCCGGGCAGGTCCAGCTTGTCATGCACGATGCCGTTCTTGACGCCTTTGGCCTTGGCGTGCTTGGCGATGGCAATGGCTTCGTCCAGACCTTCCGAGACCGGCTTTTCGGAATAGACATGTTTGCCGGCGTCGATGGCCTTGCGCAGCAGTCCGGGGCGCATCTGGGTGCTGGCGGCATCGAAAAAGATGGTGTCATCGGGATTGGCCAGCGCCGCGTCGATATCGGTGGTATACCGCGTGACCCCGTGCTTTTTCGCAAGCTCGGCAATCTTCTTCTCGTTGCGGCCGACAATGATCACGTCCGGAACCAGCAGATCCCCGTTCTTCAGGCGCACGCCACCTTGATCGCGGATCGCCAGAACCGAGCGGATCAGGTGCTGGTTCATCCCCATCCGGCCGGTGACGCCATGCATGATGATGCCGATACGTTGTGTGGTCATGTCGTTTCCATCCTTCGCTTTGGAATTCGTGTCTCGGCACCGGCTTGCCAGCCTGGTGCGGATTGTGGTGCTGTCCTATCGGCGCGCAAGCGGCCTGTGGGCTTCGGCAGGACCAGAGGTCAGGGTGGGGAGGCCCCCGCCCGAAAATGCGATGTCCGTCATGCAATCTCCTCCAATCTACCACTCGGTAGCCCTTAAACTACCAACTAGTAGGTTAATGAATCCAAGTCAAGTCAGAATGACTTCGGCTGCGTTGTTTCAAGGGGTTCAGGGGGCTGTGACGATGGCGCAAATCGGTCCGTGTACACACACGCAGCTCTGCCCCGCGCGCGAACAACACGCGGGGTTGACGATTGGGCAGAAAGTGCACGGCCTGCGTTAAACCGCAGGGGGCACGGCGGTTTTCAGATAGCCCAGGATCATGTCGGCGGCTTGATCCGCATGGCGTTTCAGCCAGGCCTCGCCGATGGGCGCGCGGAACACCACCGTCAGCGTGTGCATGTTCGAAATTGGAAACCAGCAGACCGAGGCGATGAAAATATACAGATCGACCGGCGGAATGGCGCGGTGGAACATGCCGTTCTCCTGCCCGCGTTTCAGTATCTCCTCGACGCGGCGCAACAGGACCGACTGAATCTCGGCCAGGTCATCCAGACCGCGAATGGTCTCGCCGCCCATCAGGTTCTCGGTGTTCAGCATCCGGATGAACCACGGGTTGTTCCAGAAGTGGTTCATGGTGAAATGCACCAGCGCGCGGATCGCCTCTTCGGGGTCGAGCGTGTCCAGCTCCAGCGTCATCTCGCCTTGCCGGATCTGGATATAGGCTTCACGCAAGGCGGCGGCATAGACCGCGTTCTTGTCGCCGAAATAGTCGTAGATCATCGGCTTGCTGACCCCGGCGCGTTCGGCGATCCGATCGACGCGCGCGCCGGAATGGCCGACCTCGCTGAATTCCTCCAGCGCGGCATGCAGGATGGCGGCCCGGGTCAATTCGGGGTTGCGCTTGCGATCCTTGCGGATCGGAGAAACTCGCTTGGCCATATACCCTCGCCGTCGTCTGTCAGGACAATCCTCTCTGTACCCCGGCGCGCTGACTTGTGCACCCTACCAGCCGAAACCGGGCTGACCCAGTGACCCGATCGCCACTTTACCCCCCACGATACGCAGGGCGACGCCGCCGGAGGTGTCGGTCAGAATATCGTCGTGGCGGTGCAGCAGCATTGCGCGTTCCGCGTCTGGCGCACCCTGCAAGCCGCCGGCAAAGTGGTGGCCGTTGCGTTCGACGTCCACAACCCCGCAAGCCGACATCATCGCCGCATCCTGCAACCAGCAGATGCCCGGCTGACAGGTCAGATCCTCGCCCGACAGAACCGCCCCTGCCGCCTCGGCGCGGGCCTTGTTCAACAGGGCGCGCAACATCCCCTTGCAGCTTTTGATCGACGTGCCGGACCAGCCCAGTTCCAGCGCGCGGGCAAAGGCATCCTCACTATCGTCGCTTTCATCGATGATCAGGGGCAGCGGCGCAGCAACCGGTTCGCTCAGGGCAATCTCGCGCGCGAAGGGCTGTTCGACGAACCGCACGGTGCCAAGGAACCGCTCCAGCGCCGCATCGCGGGCCATGCTGCCCAGCAGGCGGCTGAAGTTGTCGGGCGTGTATTGCTCGTTGGCGTCCAGCGTCACGGCATAGTCGCCGCCCTGATCCAGAAGCGCCGCGATGTCGCGCAACCGGCGCTGGTCCGCCTCGGGATCGCCTTTCAGCTTGATCTTGAAGGCCGCGATGCCGGTCTGGGAAATCACCTCGTCCAGCGACACCGGCAGGCCATCCTCGGGCGCATCCTGTGCCTTTTCTGACTGCCGCAGCGGGGCATCAAAGCCGATGGTGTGGCGCAGAACAAGGGTCGTTGGGGCGGTGATCGCGGACAGTGACCGGCGGAGTTGATCGACGGTCAGATCCGGGGGGCAGCCCTGGGCCAGGCCGAAGGCATCGTCGCGCGCCGCCTGCCAGAACGGCAGACCCAGCGCCCGGCACAGCGCGTCGATCACCGCCATCTCGACCAGCGACGGGCCAAAGCCAAGGGCAAGGGGCGGCGTGTCCGGCAGGGCGCGGGCGACCTCGGCCCGCAGGCTGCGCGTCACCGTCAGGGCCGTCCCGCCCTGCCCCGGGGCTGCCGCCACCGCCGCCGCCACGACCCTGCGCAATTCATCGATGGTGTCGGCGTTGCTGAGGTCCGCGCGCTTGTTGAACCAGCGCGGCACCATCAGTTGCGCCGACCGCCCGGTCGCGCGGGTGCCGTTCACCTCGATCTCGACCCGACAATAGGCTTCGGCGGTTTCGCGCACTTCGGTGCTGCCGAACTGGAACGGCAGGCGCATCGCCACCGGGCGTTCGGACCACGAGGCCGAGAGGATCGCAAGTTGGGTCATGCGGCGGCCCTTTCACAGGCTTTCAGGGTGGCGATGCCGGTCGCGGCGGTCACGCTGGCGTCGATCAGGGTGCGGAAGGGTTCGACCCCGATGGGCCTGTTCCAGCCGGTCTCGACAAGGGCGGCGACGATCTGGGGGAACGGATCGTCGCCCATGCCCGGCGCGCCGCGATTGGTGTCATTGGCGTGGATATGGCCAATCATGCCGCCCGGCACCCAGTGCCGGATCAGATCGGCCACCGGGGCTTCGGTCTGGCCGGCGGCGCTGATGTCGATCATGGTGCGGAAGGCGGGGCTGCCGATGGCGCAGACAAGGTCCACCCCCTGCCCCACGGTGTTGAGCGTCCGATCCTCGGCCCGCGACAGCGGTTCGATGCAATAGGTCACGCCCCGGCGCTCGGCCGCGGCGGCGATGGGGGCGAAGAATTCGGCAAGTTGCGAGAGCAGCGCGGCATCGTCCAGCCCCTCGGGCCGAAGTCGTTGCTTGGGCGAGCCATGGACCAGCACCGTGCCGCCGAGCCCCGCGCACAGGTCGACCATCCCCATCAGGATGTCACGCGCCCGCGCCTGCCCGGCGGGATCGGTAATCGAGACATCGGCGTAGCTGCTGAGCAGCCAGTGCAACCCGGTGACGCGCACGCCTTCCGCCGCGATCTCACCCCGGATCTGCGCAATGCGTGCATCTGTCAGGGCATGAGGGGCCGCGCCCAGCGTCGCCGGGTCCAGTTCCAGCCCGCAATAGCCCAGCTTTGCGGCGATATGCGCCTGTTCGCCCAGCGACTTGCCCTCGCCCGCCAGCAGTTCGTTGCACAGGGTGAAATCAAGCATTCAGCCGCGCTCCGATCCAGCGGAAGGGGGCCAGCGCCAGGCGGCGGACCGCGGGGATATTCATGGCAATCGAGGCCACGATCAGCGCCACGAAGATCGCCGACACCGGCCGCGTGAAGAACGGGGCAAGTTCGCCGTCGCTGAGCGTCAGGCCGCGCCGCAGGCTCTTGTCCAGCAGATCGCCCAGGATGATCCCCAGCACCAGCGGCGCCATCGGGTATTTCATCTGCCGCAGGACAAAGCCGATCAGGCCGAAGGCGACCATGATCCAGATGTCGAACATGCGCTGGCTCAGGGCGAAGGTGCCGATCACGCACAGCACGAAGACCACCGGCATCAACCGGCTGTAGGGCACCCGCAGCACCTGCACGAAGGCCTTGGTCAGGGTCAGCCCGTAGAAGGCCATGAAGACCGTCGCGATCAGAACCATGGCGCTGATCAGGCCGACGAACTGCGGCTGCTCGATCATGATCAGCGGTCCGGGCCGGATGCCATGGATGAACAGCGCCGCGATCAGAACCGCCGAACTGGCGGACCCCGGCACCGCCAGCGTGATGGCGGGGATCAACGATCCGGGCACCACGGCCGAGTTTCCGGTTTCCGCCGCGATCAGCCCTTCGTGGCTGCCATGACCAAATTTCTCTTTTTCCTTCGACAGCTTGCGGGCTGTGGCATAGCTGGCCCAGGCGCCGATATCCTCGCCCACACCGGGGATGATGCCGACGATTGTGCCGATGACGCCCGAGCGCGCGATGGTGAACTTGTGACGCCAGATATCGCCCATTTCGGGGATCGTGCGGTCGCTGGAATCCTTCTTGGTGGCGATCTCTCCGGCGCGGTTCCACATGGCTGTCAGCACCTCGGCGAATCCGAAGGCACCGACCATGGCCGGGATCAGCGCGATGCCGGCGTTCAGGTCGGACAGGCCCAGGTTGAACCGCACATGCGCGTGGATGCCTTCCGAGCCGATCATCGCTACCGCCAGCCCCAGAAGCCCGGCAATATAGCCTTTCAGCGGGGTGGTGTCGGCGGTCAGCTGGCCCGAGATCAGGATGCCGAAGACCGCCAGCCAGAAAAACTCGAAACTGCCGAAGTTCAGCGCGGCTTCGGCCAAAGGCGGCGCGATCAGCACCAGCATGACGACCCCGGCCACGGTGCCAAGGGCCGAGCCCGCGGTGGCCAGCCCCATGGCATAGCCCGCCCGGCCCGCCTTGGCCAAGGGATAGCCGTCCAGCGAGGTTGCCGCGCTGGCCGGGGTGCCGGGAATGTTCAGCAGGATGGCGCTGCGCGAGCCGCCGTAGATCGCACCGACATACATGCAGATCAGCACGAAGATGGCAGAGGTGGAGTCCAGCGAATAGGTCAGCGTGGTCATCAAGGCCACGCCCATGGTCGCCGTCAGACCGGGCAGCGAGCCCACGACGATGCCCAGAAGCGTTGCCCAGGCCGCGTGAAACAGCATGCCGGGGGTCAACAGGGTGCCCAACCCGGTCATCAGATCGCCCAGTCCGCTCATGGCAACCGCACCAGGAACAGCTTTTCAAACAGCAGCGACGATCCCAACGCCACACCAAACGCCAGCACCAGCCCCGCCGCAAGCGAAATGGCCTGCGCCCGGCGGGCGCCGCCGATGGGGAAGGAGAATGCCAATGTAAAGCACAGGGTGAAGATGAAAGTGGCCCAGAAATACGGCAACCAGCCCACCAGCCCCAGCGCATAGAGGGTGCAGATCACGGCTGTGGTCGCCAGTCGCGCCCAGGACCCGCCCGTGAAGACCATAGCCTCGTTGCGTTCGGCCTTGGCATAGGAGGAGCGGTACAGCAGGATCGCGCAGATCGACAGCAGGACGCCAAGGATCATCGGAACAAGCCCCGGAATCGAGGCCGGGTGGATTCTCCGGATTTCCAGTCTGTCCATCGTGTAGCCACCCGCCAGCAGGGCCAGACCAAGCACAAGGAAGATGACTGCCGTAAGGCGGTCCGCCTGGGCCATTCGCATCGAAATCACCTGTTATTTGTCAGGGGAAGGGCGTCCCCGGAAAGCCTGCAGATCCGGGCGACGCCATATGGCCCCGCCCGGAGAAAGCGGGTTATTCCGCGGGGCAGGTGATGCCGATCTCGGAGGGATCGACAACGGCCTCGCCACGGGTGACGCGGGCGCAGGCCTCGGCGATCACCACCGGCATGGCCCGGTCAAAGGCTTCCTTGCCGAAGCTGGGGGCAAAGACCGCACCGCGATCGGTGGCATAGGTTTGCAGGGCTTCGCTGGTCATCACCTTGTCCTGCCAGACCTGGTTGACGGTGTCATAGACCTCTTGCGGGGCACCCTTCGGGATGAAGACCCCGAAATAGTCCGCGGCCACTTCGAAATCGGGCATGAACTGGGTGATCGGCGGCACCGGATCGATACCTTCCACCACCAGCGGGGTGTCGGACAGAACCGCCAGGGGGCGCAGGCGACCGGCGCGGATCATCTCGGTCTGCTCCACCGCAAGCTGGGTGGTGGCCACGACTTCGCCGCTGGCTGCCGCGATGACGGCAGGGTTGCCACCGTCATAGGCAATCATGCGCGCGCCCGACAGGTCGCCCTCGGCGCTTTCCTTGATCGCCGCAAGGGCCATGCCGCCCGAGGAGTTCACCCCGGCCGTGCCCACCGTGACCGACCCGCTGGCCATGGCGTCAAGCAGTTCGGGGAAATCCTTGTACGGGGCATCGGCATTGACACTGACCAGCGGCACGTTGGCCACATGCAGGTAGATCTCGTAGTCGTTGATCGAGGTATTCTCGATCAGCCCGGTCACCGAATAGGTGGCGTTGTTGGCAATGGCGTTGGCGGTCCAGGTATAGCCGTCGCGCGGCGCGTCCAGCGCGGCCTTGGTTCCGGTCGAACCCGACGCGCCCGGCTGGTTGACCACCACGATCTCGGTTCCCAACGCCTCTTCCAGAATGGGCGCGACCACGCGGGTCACCTGGTCGGTCGATCCGCCGGCTGACCACGGCACGATGATGTTGATCGGGCGATCCGGTTTCCAGCTGTAATCCTGCGCCGCAAGCGGTGCCGCAAGAACTGCCCCGGCTGCCGCGAGCACCGCGATCTTGGTTAGGTGTGTCATGGTATCTCCTCCGCTATCTACCATGTGGTAGGTTATGGAGGCTTTCCGGCCCTGTCAAACCCTTTGGCACGGCGTCGGCCCCTGATCCGGATATCCCGCAAGGGGCACAGCCGGGCCCAGGGCCGGGGGCGGCCCTTGCGGCGGTCCCGTTCGACGGTCCGCGCCAACTGGCAGCACCGCACATCGGCCATCCGGAGTCTGGCGACATGGCTTTGCGCCCTTGCCCACCCACGCCCCAATTCGCCTAATATTTAAGCAGTACCGCTGAATTTCACGGCCAAATGGCGCTTAAGCCGGGATTTTCGAGATTCATGTGGATTTTGGATACAATATCCCGTATCGAATCATTACCAACAACGGAGGCACAAATGCTAAAAACAATGGCCGTCGCCGCGGCGCTCTCGCTGGTATCGATGACACCGACACTCGCGGATACACTGGATGATGTGGTTGATCGGGGCACTCTGCGGTGCGGCGTCGTTCTGGACTTCCCGCCGATCGGCTATCGCGATGCCAAGAACCAGCCCGCAGGTTACGACGTGGACTATTGCAACGATCTCGCCGCCGCGCTTGAGGTCGAGGCCGAGATCCTGCCGGTGACCTGGGCCGAACGTCTGCCGGTGATCGTGACCGGCCGCGCCGACGTGGTGTTCGGGGCCACTTCCGACAGCCTGGCGCGTGCCCGCACCGTCGGTTTCACCATTCCCTATGCCATCTACTACGCCCAGGGCGTGGTGCACAAAGACAGTGGCATCGAGAGCTTCGAGGACATCCGCGGCAAGCGCGTCGCCGCCGCCATCGGCACCGTGCCCGAGCAGGAGTGGCTGAAGATCGCCGCCGAATGGGGCGAAGAAGGCAACTATCAGGGCTACCAGTCCGAGAACGAGGTGTTCCTTGCCGTGGCACAGGGCAAGGCCGACATCGGCATCACCACCAACACCGCCGTCCTGCCGATCACCCAGCAGTACGACACCATCGACCCCGGCCCGCGGATGCCCTGGACCACCGACTATACCTCGGTCGTGGGCAAGCGCGAGGATGTGACCTGGCTGAACTATCTCAACCTGTTCATCACCCATCAGGTGCGCAGCGGTCGCTATCAGGAGTTGTGGAGCCACTATGTCGGGGGCGAGGCGCCCGAGTTGCGCATTCCCGGCGTGATGTACTGATCCGTCCGTGAAACCCTCCCTGTCGGCGCTGTCCGGCAGGGATCCGGAGCACATCTCCCATGTTCGACTATAATTTCCACTGGCGGCCCGTGATGAAGAGCCTGCCGGATCTGCTGGAGGCGGCCTTGCTGACCCTGCAGGTCGCGGTTCTGGCGATGATCCTCGGCATCCTCATCGGCCTGTGCCTGGCGCTGATCCGGCTGCACATGACGGGTCCGGCGCGGTGGTTCGCAACCTCCTGGGTCGAACTGGCGCGCAATACGCCCGCCTTGTTCCAGCTGTTCTTCTTCGGCTTCGGGCTGGGTGCCTTCGGCCTGCACCTGTCGCCCTATCTGATCGTGCTGACCGGGCTGACCTTCAACTGCGCGGGCTATCTGGCGGAAAACTTCCGCGGCGGCTTTCAGGCCGTGCCCGACACCCAGGTCCGCGCCGCCCGCAGCCTCGGCATGACGCCCTGGCAGACCTATACGCGGGTGATCATCCCGCAGGTTTTCCGCATCGTCTATCACCCGATCACCAACCAGATGGTCTGGGCCGTGCTGATGTCCTCGCTGGGGATGCTGGTGGGCTTTCGTGAACTCAGCGGCGAGACCCAGTTCTTCGCCAGCCGCACCTTCCGCATCTTCGAATACTTCGCCGTCACCGCCGTGATCTACTATGCCATCGTCAAGGTGATCCTGTTGTCGTCACGCCTGCTGGCCACCCGGCTGTTCCGGTACTGAGAGGACAGGATGGAAACCACGCAATCCTTCTTCAGCGGCTTCACCCCCTACGACCTTCTGTTTCTGGGCGAAGCGGCGCTGCGCACGCTCTGGATCTCGGTGCTGTCGATATCGATCGGTACGGTACTTGGGGCGATCTTCGGCTGGATCCTCTACGAGGGCCGCTGGATCGCCACGTTGACCATCGCCCCGGTGCTCGACATCTTCCGGTCGGTTCCACTGATCATTCAGCTGGTGCTGTTCTACAACTTCGCGCCCATCGTGGGGCTGAACCTGGATCCCTTCGCCTCGGGGCTGGTGATCCTGACGATTTACACGGCCGCGCTGGTCGCCAATGTCGCCCGTGGCGGGATCGAGGCGGTGGGCCTGCCCATGCGCCGCGCCGCCCGCAGCCTCGGCATGAGCTATTGGCAGGACCTGCGCCACGTTGTGCTGCCCATCGGCGGGCGTGCCGTTTTCCCCTCGTGGGTGGGGGTTGCCCTTGGGGTGATGAAGGACAGCGCGCTTGTGTCGGTGCTGGGCTATGTCGAGCTGCTGAAAGCCAGCCAGATCCTGATCACCCGCACCCAGGAGCCTTTCCTGATCCTGACCGTCGCGGGCGCGTTCTACTTCGCATTGTCCTACCCGCTGTCCCGCTACGCCTCGCATCTTGAAAACAGGTGGGCCCAATGATCTCCATCCGCGACCTTCACAAGTACTTCGGCTCTCTGCACGTTCTCAAGGGGATCAACCTGGACGTGGAAAAGGGCGAGGTGCTGTCCGTCATCGGCGCCTCGGGCTCTGGCAAGTCGACGCTGCTTTATTGCATCAACGGGCTGGAACCGATCCAGGGCGGCAGTGTCACCGTCGACGGCACCGACGTGCATGCCAAGGGCACCGACATCAACAAGCTGCGCACGAAGCTGGGCATGGTGTTCCAGCAGTGGAACAGCTTTCCGCATCTGACCGCGCAGCAGAACGTCGAACTGGCCCTGAAGATCGTCAAGAAGCTGCCACGGGACCAGGCCCGCGAGATCGCCTTCCGTCAGCTCCGGCACGTTGGTCTGGGCGACAAGCTGGATGTCTATCCCAGTGCCCTGTCGGGCGGCCAGCAGCAGCGGCTGGCGATTGCCCGCGCGCTGGCGATGGAGCCGACCTACATGCTGTTCGACGAGGCCACCTCGGCGCTGGATCCCGAGCTGGTGGGCGAGGTGCTGGACACCATGCGCCTGCTGGCCGAGGAGGGCATGACGATGATCTGCGTGACGCACGAGATGGGCTTTGCCCGCGATGTGTCCGACCGGGTAGCCTACTTCCACAAGGGCGTGATGGAGGAAATCGGACCGCCCTCGCAGATCTTCGGCAACGCCCTGTCCGAACATACCCGAAAGTTCCTCGCCAACGTGCGGTGAGGCCTTTTTTCAACCCTGGCACCGCCCGTCGCGGCGGACAGATCTACTAGTGAATGGAGCCTACAATGTCTTCGAACGTTTTCACCGGCACGATGCCGGCCCTGATGACCCCCTGCAACGACGACCGCACCCCCAATTTCGATTCCCTTGTGAAAAAGGGCCACGAGATGATCGACGCGGGCATGTCGGCGGTGGTCTATTGCGGATCCATGGGTGACTGGCCGCTGCTGACCGATGCACAGCGCATGGAAGGCGTCGCCCGTCTGGTCGACGCCGGTCTTCCGGTGGTGGTCGGCACCGGTGCGGTCAACAGCCAGGCCGCCGCCGCCCATGCGGCCCATGCCCAGAGCGTCGGCGCCGCCGGCCTGATGGTGATCCCCCGCGTGTTGTCGCGCGGCAGCTCGGCCACCGCGCAGCGGTTCCACTTCAAGGCCATCCTCGACGCCGCCCCGGACGTGCCTGCGGTGATCTACAACAGCCCTGTCTACGGGTTCGCCACCCGCGCCGATCTGTTCTTCTCGCTGCGCGCCGAGCACAAGAACCTGATCGGCTTCAAGGAATTCGGCGGCAAGGCCGACCTGCGCTACGCCGCCGAGCACATCACCAGCCAGGACGATCAGGTAACCCTGATGGTCGGCGTCGATACCGAGGTCTACCACGGTTTCGTCAACTGCGGCGCCACCGGCTCGATCACCGGGATCGGCTGCGCCCTGCCGAAAGAAGCGCTGCTGCTGGCCCGCCTGTCGAAGAAAGCCGCCGCAGGTCACGCCGAAGCCCGCCAGCGCGCGCTGGAACTGACCGAGGCCATCCATGTGCTGTCCACCTTCGACGAAGGCCCGGACCTGATCCTTTACTACAAGCACCTGCTGGTTCTGAACGGCGAGGAAGAGTATCGGCTGCACTTCAACGAGACCGATGCGCTGACCGATGCACAGCGCAACTACTGCGAACAGCAGTATGACCTGTTCCGCACCTGGTTCGCGGATTGGTCCAAGCAGGGCGGGATCATCGCCGAATGCATGTAGTCGACAGCCATACCGGCGGTGAGCCGACGCGCGTGATCCTCGACGGTGGCCCGGATCTTGGAACCGGGCCATTGGCCGAACAGGCGCGGCGGCTGGCCCGCGATCATACCGCTTTCTGCAACGGTGTGATGCAAGAACCGCGCGGCCAGCCGGCCATGGTGGGCGCCCTGCTGGTGCCGCCCACCGATCCCGATTGCGTCACCGGCGTGATCTATTTCGATGCCGGTGCGGTGCTGGGCATGTGCGGCCACGGCACCATCGGTCTGACGGTAACGCTGGCTCACCTTGGCCGGATCGCCCCCGGCACCCACCGGATCGAAACCCCGGCCGGGGTGGTCACGGTGACCCTGATCGACACCCACACCGTGCAGGTCACCAACATCGAAAGCCGCCGCGTGCAGAAGGCGGCCGAGGTCGTGGTGCCGGACTTTGGCACCGTGACCGGCGATGTGGCCTACGGCGGCAACTGGTTCTTCATCGTCGAGCCCAGCCCCCTGCCAGTACGCCCCGACAACATCCGCGCGCTGACCGACCTGGCGGTCGCCATCCGCACGGCGGCCAATGCGCAGGGCGTCGGCGGCGGACCGGACACGCCCATCGACCACGTGATCTTTCAGGACGAGGTGCCGGGGTCGAACGTCCACAGCCGCAACTTCGTACTCTGCCCGGACGATGCCTATGACCGCTCACCCTGCGGCACCGGCAGTTCGGCGCGGCTGGCCTGTCTGGCCGCCGATGGTCGTCTCGCACCGGGCACAGAGATCACCCAGGAAAGCGTCATCGGCTCGTCCTACTGGCTGTCCTGGCAGCCCGGCCCGACCGGCGGCGTGATCCCAACCTTGACCGGCCAGGCCTTCATCATGGCTGAAAGCACGCTGGTCTTCGATCCGGAAGATCCCTTCCGGGACGGCATACCCACGGTGTTCGCCGGAAACGGCTGACACCACCCCAACTTCCACCATGGTTCCAACTCAAAGAGGTCTGAACATGAACAGGATGTCCACATTTGCAGCGGCGGGGATCACCCTTGCCCTATCCGGCAACGCCTTCGCGGCCGAGGTCGAATGGAAGATGACCGCCGCCGTTGGCGAAGGCTCGTTCCTTTACCAGAACTTCATGGAACGCTTTGCCGGCAACGTCGAAACCCTGACCCAGGGCCGGGTCGAGATCGAACCGTTCGGCGCTGGCGTCATCGTGCCCGCCTTCAAGGCCTATGAATCCGTGCAGGACGGCATCGTCGAGGCCGGGCATTCGACGCCCTCCTACCTGGTCAACCAGGATCCGACCAACGCGATCTTCGCCAGCTTCCCCGGCGGCATGTCCCCCGAGGCGACCCTGCACTGGGTCTATGAAGGCGGCGGCGAAGAACTGCTGCAGGCGTTTCGGCGCGAGGACATGGGGCTGCACAGCCTTGTGGTCGGCATCGGCACCTCGGAAATCATGGCCCATTCCAACGTGAAGATTGACACCGTCGAGGCCCTGAAAGGCGTCAAGTACCGCACCTCGGGTGCCTTCGCGGCGGTCATGCAGGAAGACTTCGGCGCCATCCCCACCGTGGTCCCCGGCAACGAGATCTACACCCTGCTGCAGCGCAAGGGCGTGGATGCTGTGGAATGGTCCACCCCCGGCGCCAACTTCTCGGAAGGCTTCCACGAGGTCGCGCCCTTCCTGATCCTGCCCGGCGTGCACCAGCCGTCGTTCCTGTGGGAAGTCTTCGTCAAGCAGGAAACCTGGGACGCGCTGCCCGCCGACCTGCAGACCCTGATCACCGCCGCCGCCAAGCTGACCACCTATGAAGGCTTCACCCACTTCGGGGATGCCGACATCAAGGCTATGGCGGACTACCGTGATACAAAGGTCGAAATGGTGCTGATGGACCGCGCCGAGTCCGAGAAGATCCGCGAAGCGGGTCGCAACTGGGCCCGTGCCCGCGCCGCCGAGCAGGCCGAGGCCGGCAACCCCCGCACGCAGGAGGTTCTGGACAGCTACCTGGCCTACCAGTCGAACTGGGCTGAAAACTCGATCTACCTGGTGCGCGACAGCGCCCAGTAAGCCCATCTCCCCGCGCAGGCCGGTCCTCTCCCGCCGGCCTGCGCATCCCTCCCGGAGGCTGCCATGCAAAGATTCACAAACGCCGTAGAACGACTGGCCAACGGGCTGGGGGTCATCGGTCAGTTGACCATTCTCGCCATGATCGCCTCGATGC
Source organism: Meridianimarinicoccus sp. MJW13 (assembly GCF_014901205.1). GTDB lineage: Bacteria > Pseudomonadota > Alphaproteobacteria > Rhodobacterales > Rhodobacteraceae > Meridianimarinicoccus. Next base: position 155,480 of record NZ_JACNMU010000004.1, on the reverse strand, counting down.
TCTACGAGGTCGTCGCACGCTATGCGTTCAACGCGCCCACGCTCTGGGCATTCGACATTTCCTACATGTTGAACGGCTCCATCGTGTTTCTGGGCGCGGCCTATTCGCTGCGCAAGGAAGCCCATGTGCGCATCGACTTCCTGTCCCAGAAAATGCCCCTGCGCGCCCAACAGATCCTGAACGCGGCGGTCTATGCGCTGGTCATGGTGCCGATCACCGGGGCGCTGACCTGGGTGGCGGCGGGCAAGGCGCTGAAGGCCTTCCGCACCGGCGAGGTCGAGAACGTCAGCCCCTGGGCACCGCTCATGTGGCCCTTCTACACCGTGATCGCCATCGGGCTGCTGGCCTTCTGCCTGCAATTCCTTGCCGAAGCCCTGAAATATGCAAACGGCGAAAAACGCCCCGGCGAGACGCTTCCCGATGCGGGACCGGACGCCGCCGCCGGACCGGAGTCCTGATCCATGACACCCCTGTTGATGTTTGCCACGCTTTTCGTGCTGGTCTTTGCCGGGATCCCGGTCGCGTTTTCGATGATGATCGTCTCGGTCATCTTCGGCTACACGGTCTTTGGCGACCTGCTGTTCTTGCAACTTTACGGCCCGCTCCTGCACACAGCGTCGAACTTCGTTCTGGCGGCGATCCCGCTGTTCATCTTCATGGGCGCGGTGCTGGAACGTTCGGGCATTGCCCGGCGGCTGTTCCATGCGCTGCAACTGTGGCTGGGTGGAATGCCCGGCGGTCTGGCGCTGGCCACCATCGCCATGTGCGCGATCTTTGCCGCCGCTTCGGGCGTCGTTGGCGCGGTCGAGATCGTCGTCGGCCTGATGGCCATCCCGGCGATGCGTCGGGTCGGCTATCGCAATGACCTGATCGCGGGCACCATCTGCGCCGGGGGATCCCTTGGCACGATCATTCCACCCTCGGTCATCGTGGTGGTCTATGCCTCCATCGCGCAGCTTTCCATCGGCCAGCTTTTCGCCGCCTCGCTGCTGCCCGGTGCGCTGATGGTCGCCTTCTTCGTGGGCTACGTGCTGATGCGCAGCCTGCGCCGCCCGCAGGATGCGCCCTCGCTGCCCCGTGAGGATCGCGCCATACCCTTGGGCCAGAAGCTGTGGATCACCGCGACGGCCCTGCTGCCGCCGCTGCTGCTGATCGGCATGGTTCTGGGCTCGCTGCTGGCCGGGGCCGCTTCGGCCACCGAAGCCGCCGCCGTGGGCGCGGCCGGAACACTGGTGCTGACCCTGATGTTCCGGGAACTGAACCTGACCATGCTGCGCGAGGCCCTGGGGGTTACCCTGCGCATCACCTCGATGATCATGCTGATCGTGGCGGGCGGCACCATGTTCACCAGCATCTTCGCCGTGACCGGCGGCAGCGGGCTGGTGCGCGATACGGTAGAGCTGATCGGCTATGGCAACGCCGGGCTGATCGCCTTCCTGCTTCTGGTGGTGTTCTTCGCGGGCTTCGTGCTGGACTGGGTGTCCATCGTGCTGATCTTCGTGCCGATTTTCGCGCCGCTGGTGCGCAGCGCTGGCATCGATCCGATCTGGTTCGCGATGCTGGTGCTGGTGGTGATCCAGACCTCGTATCTGACCCCGCCGATGGCACCGTCGATTTTCTATCTGCGGTCGATTGCGCCCAAGGACATGACCTACGGGGACATGTATCGCGGCGTGTTGCCATTCGTGGCGGCGCAGGGGCTGGTGCTGCTGGCACTGCTGCTGTTCCCTTGGCTGGCGACTTGGTTGCCTTCGATCCTTGTTGGACTGTGAGACTTGACATGACCCCCACCAACGCCCCCCAGGATGTTATCGTCATCGGTGCCGGCATCATCGGCATCTCGACCGCGCTGGAACTGACCCGTCAGGGCCACCGCGTGCAGGTGCTGGACCGGGCCGGCGTCGCGGAAGGGGCTTCGGCGGCCAGCGCCGGGGCCTTCGCCTTCACCGACATCGTGCCGCTGGCCACACCGGGCATCATGCGCAAGGCCCCGAAATGGCTGGCCGACCCGCAAGGGCCGCTGTCGATCCCGCCCGCCTATGCCTTGAACATTGCGCCGTGGATGCTGCGGTTCTGGCGGGCCAGCTGGCGCGACCGCTATGAGGCCGCGCTGTCGGCCCAGGCCCGGCTGATGACCCATTCCCGCGCCGCACTGGAACGCCAGGTCGCCGATGTGCAGGGCGAGCCCCTGATGCAGCGCGACGGCCAGTTGCAGCTGTATGAAGGTGCGCGCGAGTTCGAGGCCAGTCGCGAGGGGTGGGAACTGCGCCGCCGCCACGGCATCGCCTTCGACCTGCTCGACAGCCCCGGCGCCATTGCCGAGATCCAGCCGGGGCTGGACCCACGGTTCACCCATGCGGCCTTTACCCCGGACTGGCTCAACACCGTCGATCCGAAAACCTGGGCTGAACATCTGGCCGCGACCCTGCGCCAGCGCGGGGGCACGATCACCCAGGCCGAGGTGCGCGCCCTTCAGCCCGGTCCCGACGGCGTAACAGTGCAGACCGATGGCGGCCCCCGCGTCGCGGCACAGGTGGTCGTCGCTGCCGGGGCCTGGTCACATCACCTGGCGCGGACCCTGGGCGACCGTTTCCCGCTGGAGACCGAGCGCGGCTACAACACCACCCTGCCGCCGGGGGCCTTCGATCTGCGCACCCATCTGACCTTCGCGTCGCATGGCTTCGTGGTGACCCGGATCAACGGCGGCGTGCGGGTGGGCGGTGCCGTGGAACTGGGCGGTCTCAAGCTGCCGCCGAACTATCGCCGCTCCGAGATCCTGCTGCGCAAGGCCGCCAGCTTTCTGCCGGGGCTGCGCACCGAAGGTGGCACCCAATGGATGGGCTTCCGCCCCTCGATGCCCGACAGCCTGCCGGTGATCGACGCCTCCCCCCGTGTGCCGGGTGTGTTCTATGCCTTCGGTCACGGCCACCTTGGGCTGACACAGGCCGCCGGCACCGCCGAGCTTCTGGCCGCCCTGATGCGCGGTGCCCCGCCGCCGCTGTCCCCGCAGCCCTATTCCGCCGCCCGTTTCTGAAAGGACCGCTTCCGTGAAGATCACCAAGCTCAACGTCTATCAGGTGGGCCTGCCCCTGAAGGAAGGCCGCTACAACTGGTCGAACGGCAATTTCGTCGAAGTGTTCGACAGCACCGTGCTGGAAATCCAGACCGACGAAGGCTTGTCGGGCTATGCCGAATGCTGTCCGCTGGGCTCGGCCTATCTGCCGTCCTTCGCGCTTGGCGTCCGCGCCGGGCTGGCAGAGCTGGCACCGCATCTGATCGGGCAGGATCCGCTGAACATCGGGCAGATCAACCGCACCATGGATGCCGCCCTGCGCGGCCATCCCTATGCCAAGGCACCGGTGGATATTGCCTGCTGGGATCTGCTGGGCAAGGCCACGGGCCTGCCGCTGTACGTGCTGTTGGGCGGCGCGGCGCAGGACGACGTGGTGCTGTATCGCGCCATCAGCCAGGAAGACCCAGACACCATGGCCCGCAAGATCGAAGGCTATGCCGCCGAGGGCTATACCAAGTTCCAGCTCAAGGTCGGCGGTGACGCCAATGACGATATCGAGCGTATCCACGCCACCCGCGCCGTGCTGAAGCCCACCGATCTGCTGGTCGCCGATGCCAACACCGGCTGGACCCGGCACGAGGCCGCCCGCGTCGTCGGGGCCATCGCCGGGCTGGATGTCTATGTCGAACAACCCTGCCTGACCTACGAGGAATGCGTCTCGATCCGCCGCCGCACCCCCCTGCCCTTCGTGTTGGACGAGGTCATCGACACCCCCAACACGCTGGTGCGCGGCATTGCCGAGGATGCAATGGATGTCGTCAACCTGAAGATCAGCAAGGTCGGCGGGCTGAGCCAGGCCCGGCTGATGCGCGACCTTTGCGTCGCCCATGGCATCCCGATGACCATCGAGGACACCTGGGGCGGCGATATCACCACCGCCACCATCGCCCATCTGGCGCGTTCCACCCCGGCGGAGTTCACTTTTTCGGCCACAGATTTCAACAGCTACGGCACCGTGGCCATCGCCTCGGGCGCGCCCGAACGGGTCGATGGCCGGATGACAGCCGCCGACCGTCCGGGTCTGGGCATCACCCCGATCTTCGACACGCTTGGCGATCCTGTCGCCAGCTATTCCTGAGGCCCGGCCCCATGCGCAGCAACAAGACCATCCATGTGATTTCGGCCCATGCCGAGGGCGAGGTCGGCGACGTGATCGTCGGCGGCGTCGCCCCACCGCCCGGCGACACGCTTTGGGCGCAGCGCGATTTCATCGCCCGTGACGAAACCCTGCGCAACTTCGTGCTGAACGAACCGCGCGGCGGCGTGTTCCGTCATGTCAACCTGCTGGTGCCGCCGAAGCACCCCGAGGCCGACATGGGCTTCATCATCATGGAACCGGAATACACCCCGCCGATGTCGGGCTCGAACTCGATCTGCGTCTCGACGGTGCTACTGGACGGGGGCATCCTGCCGATGACCGAAACCGAAACCCGGCTGACGCTGGAAGCGCCAGGCGGGCTGGTGCGGGTGCGCGCCGAGTGCCGCAATGGCAAGGCCGAACGGATCTTCGTCCAGAACGTGCCCAGTTTCGCCGGCCAGATCGGCGCCGCGCTGGACGTGCCGGGGCTGGAGCGTCTGAGTGTGGACACCGCCTATGGCGGCGACAGCTTCGTGGTGGTGCAGGCCGCCGATCTGGGGCTGGAGATCACCGAAGCCAACGCCCGCAAGATCGCGCAACTGGGCAACCGGATCGTGGCCGCGGCAAACGACCAGCTTGGATTCGTGCACCCCGAGAACCCGGATTGGGCGCATATCTCGTTCTGCGCCTTCTGCGGGCCGCTGGAACAGACCGCCACCGGCCTGCGCGGGCGTTCGGCGGTGACGATCCAGCCCGGAAAGGTCGACCGTTCGCCCACCGGCACCGCGGTTTCGGCGCGCATGGCGCTGATGCTGGCCAAGGGCGAGATGACGGCGGATCAGGAGTTCGAGGCGATCTCGATCATCGGATCGCGCTTCACCGGGCGGGTGGCAGCGCAGACCACCGTGGGCGGGCGTCCGGCCATCGTGCCCGAGATCAGCGGCCGGGGCTGGATCACCGGCATTCACCAGCACATGCTGGATCCCGACGATCCCTGGCCCGGTGGCTATCGGTTAAGCGACACCTGGGGGGTGTGACCCACCGTGCCGCGCCCGGCGTGCGTCCTGCACGCCGGGACACCCGCGCCTAGCCCAGCAGGGCCAGCAGGTCGCGGTGCAGTCCTTCGGATATTTCCACATAGCCCCGCGCAAGATTGCGGGCGCGGGCGGCATAGCGGCGCTGCGATGGCAGACGCGCACCCTGATCGACGATATCGGCAAACAGGCGTTCGGCGCGGGCATCGTTGGCCTCGGCCGTCCCGCCCGAGAACTGATCGGGATCGAAGGCAAGGATGATCTGCCCGTGATAGGGCGCTGTGCCATCGGCCCCGGCCGCAGCCTGGCTTTCCTTGCTGGTCAGGTCGTCGATCAGCGGGCCGGCCATCAGTTCGATCATGATCGACAGGGCCGATCCCTTGTGTCCGCCGAAGGTCAGCATCGCACCATCCAGCGCCGCCTGCGGGTCGCGCGTCGGGTTGCCGTCCCGGTCGATGGCCACCCCTTCGGGCAGTTGCTTTCCGGCGCGCTTGTAAAGCTCGATCTCGCCGCGCGCGAAGCCGCTGGTGGCGAAGTCGAAGGTGAACGGCGTCTGGCCCTGACGCGGCCAGCTGAAGGCCAGCGGGTTGGTGCCAAGGGTGCCGCGCCGCCCGCCGGCCGGAGCCACCCAGGAATGACTGGGCACCATCGACAGCCCGGCCAGCCCGGCGCCCGCCAGATCCTCGACCTCGGGCCAGAGCGCCGAGAAATGGAAGCAGTTGTTCACCGTCAGCGCCGCCATGCCGTGGGCCCGTGCCTTCTCGATCAGCAGGGGCAGCCCGGCCTGCACCGCCAGCAACGACATGCCGTCCCGCGCGTCGGCCCGCACGATGGCATTGTCCGACGGGGTGATCTGCGGCGCCGCTGCCCCGTCGATCTTGCCGTCGCGCATGGTCGCCGCGCACATGAGCAGCCGGAACAGACCATGCGACTGGCAGTCGTCCAGTTGGCAGCGATAGAGCATCTCGGCAATGGCCCCGGCATGGGCCGCGTCATAGCCGCTGTGGGTCAGAACGTCGGTCGCAAGGCCGCGCACCTCGTCCAGGGTCAGTTTGGTTTTCGGCTCCATCCGGGCCTCCACTTTGCTGTTTGTATACGGGATACATCATCCCTCCCGCCAATACCATCCCATTTGCCGAAATCCCGTGCCGTTTCACGCTTGAAAATCCTAGGTAAAATTCTTATTGTATCCAAAATACGGAAAACAACGCTGCAAGAGGCCGCCAATGGCAAGCACCCGTGCTGTCAAGAAAAACACCCTTCCGGACATCATTGCGGACGATCTGCGCGAACGAATCCTCAGCGGTGAGCTGGCTGAAGGCGAGACCATCCGGCAGGAGAACCTGGCCGTGGAATACGACGTGTCGCGCATGCCGATCCGCGAAGCGCTGAAGCGGCTGGATGCCGAGGGGCTGGTGCAGTTCACCAACAATCGCGGCGCCACCGTGACCAAACATTCCCTGCGCGAGATCGCCGAGATCTTCGACCTGCGCATGTTGCTGGAGGTCGATCTGTTCCGCCGCGCCATCCCGGCCATGACCGACGCGGATTTCAGCCGTTGCGACGAGATTCTGGTGGCGATGGAATCCTCCTATGACGCCGATGACGTGGGCAAATGGGGGTCGCTGAACCATCAGTACCATTCGGCCCTCTACGCCGCCGCCGACCGGCGGCTGACCAATGACGTTCTGCAAGGGGTCAGCGTGCATTCCGACCGCTATGTCCGGATGCACCTGAGCGTCATGAAGCAGCGCGAGCCCGCCAAGAAAGAGCATCGCGACCTGCTGGCACTGGCCCAGGCCCGCGACATCGAGGGTGCCTGCGCAATGCTGACCTGGCATATCACCCGCACCAAGGAGGCCCTGCTGGCGCTGGTGGCGGAAAACCGCGCCTCCTCTGCCGAAGACGCCACCGCCTGACACCGCTGCCCACCGACTTCGGAAAACCGGTTGCACGACCCTCCGGGGCACTCGTATCCACGCTAAGATCATCGCACTCCACTGCTTACACAAGACAGAGGCCACACCATGTTTCACCCTCACGGAAATCACCTGATCGCAGGCAACTGGGTTGCCGGAGACGATCGCTTCCCGTCCGAGCCCGCCACGGGACCGTCGTTTGACTATTCCGTTGGCCGCGTGTCCGACGTCGACGCCGCCGCCCAGGCCGCCGAAGCGGCCTTTGCCAGCTATGGCTATTCCAGCCGCGAAAGCCGGGCGGCTTTCCTGAACACCATCGCGGATGAAATCGAGGCCCGCGCCGACGACATCACCGCCATCGGCAGCGCCGAAACCGGCCTGCCCGAAGCGCGCCTTCAGGGCGAGCGCGGGCGCACCACCGGCCAGTTGCGTCTGTTTGCCGAGCATATCCTGAAAGGCGACTACCTGGACCGCCGCCATGACGAGGCCCTGCCCGATCGCGCGCCGCTGCCCCGCCCCGAACTGCACATGATGCAGCGTCCCATCGGCCCGGTCGCGGTCTTCGGCGCCTCGAACTTCCCGCTGGCGTTCTCGACCGCGGGCGGCGATACCGCCGCCGCGCTGGCCGCCGGGTGCCCGGTGGTCGTCAAGGGTCACAGCGCCCATCCCGGCACTGGCGAGATCATTGCCGAAGCCATTCACGCCGCCATCCAGAAATGCGATGTGCATCCGGGGGTCTTCAGCCTGATCCAGGGCGGCAATCGCCAGGTGGGCGCGGCCCTTGTGCAGCATCCGATCATCAAGGCCGTGGGCTTCACCGGTTCTCTGGGCGGGGGCCGCGCGCTGTTCGACCTTTGCGCCAGCCGTCCCGAGCCGATCCCCTTCTTCGGCGAACTGGGCTCGGTCAACCCGATGTTCATCTTCGACGCGGCGCTTTCGGCACGCGGCACCGAGATTGCAAAGGGCTGGACCGGATCACTGACCATGGGCGCGGGGCAGTTCTGCACCAACCCCGGCATCGCCGTGCTGCGCGCCGGACCCGAGGCCGAAGCCTTCATTGCCACCGCGACCGAAGCATTGAATGCCACCGCACCGCAGACCATGCTGACCGATGGCATCGCCAGTGCCTATCGCGCGGGCCAGCGCCGGGTCTCGGCCACCGCCGGGGTGCGCGAAGTCCTGACCACCAGCTGCGATGCGCGGGAGGCGGCACCCTATCTGTTCGTCACCGACGCGAAAACGTGGCTGGCCAACGAGGTGCTGGCCGAGGAGGTCTTTGGCCCGCTGGGTCTGGTCGTCACCGTCGAGGATGCCGACCAGATGCGCGCCGTCGCCGAGGCGCTGCAAGGGCAGCTGACCTGCACCCTGCATGTGGACGACGGTGACACCGCCGTCGCCAGCACCTTCATGCCGGTGCTGGAGCGCAAGGCCGGGCGGGTTCTGGCCAATGGCTTCCCCACCGGGGTCGAAGTGGCGGACTCCATGGTCCACGGCGGCCCCTATCCGGCGTCCACCAACTTTGGCGCCACATCGGTCGGCACCCTGTCGATCCGCCGCTTCCTGCGTCCGGTCTGCTACCAGAACCTGCCGGCAGCGCTTTTGCCCGAGGATCTGCGCTGATCCGCGCCGCGATCTGACCCCGACACATTGCAAAGGCCCGGCACCCCAATGCCGGGCCTTCTGCTGTTCTGGCCAGGGAATGCGCGCAGGGCTGGCCAGACAAGACCTGCGCAACAGGTCCGACCCGGCCGGACGCTCGGCAAACTGCTGCCGAAACGAAAGGTGCCCGGCTTTCCAGCCGGGCACCTTGCGCATTTCCATTCCGCGATTCGCGCGAAACTTCGGAAATTATTATTCGAATGTCTGCAGGTACGCGATGACGTTCTGAATTTCTTCATCCTTGCGCAGACCGGCGAAGGACATCTTGGTTTTCGGGATCAGGTCCTTGGGCTTCGTCAGATAAAGCGTCAGGGTCGGCTCGTCCCAGGTCAGGCCACCTTCTGCCAGTTCCAGCAGGTTGTCCGAATACTTGAAGCCTTCGACCTGGCCGGCGGCACTGCCGACGATGCCGTTCAGCTCGGGTCCGACCTTGTTTTTGGCGCCTTCGCCGACCGCGTGGCAGGCTTTGCACTTCTTGAACACTTTTTCACCGGCTTCGGGGTCGCCGTCTGCCATCACGGGCAGGGCAACAGCGGTGGCCAGTGCGGCGACCATAGAGAGAAGTCCTGATTTCATTTCGATTCCTTTCGCTTCAGATCAGGGTCTCAAGGATGGTATCGGGAAAACCTCCGATCACAACCTTGATCAGTTCGGGCTCCAGAAGGCAGCATGCCGTCGAGAGACCATCGGCCAGCGCGGCTGTGCGCGCGCTCACCGATATCAGGGTGCGGCCTTCGACCGAACCGCCTGTACGTGGGTCAATGATATGGCCGATTTGGCCCGCCGGGTCCAGAACCGTTCCCAGCGGGGCCGAGGTCGCAAGAGCGCGATCCGCAAGGGTTATCCGGCGCACGATGGTGCCATCGGGGGTGGCGATCCCGGCGGTCCAGGGGGTGCCGCCCGTCTTGACGCCGCGGGCTCGGACCTCGCCCATGTCGATCACGGTATCCGCGTATCCGCGCGCCGCCAGCAGCGTCGAAATCCGGTCGGTGATATAGCCCTGCGCGATCCCGTTCAGGGTCAGCGCCATGCCCGGACGCATGAAGCGCACCGCATCGCGGTCAAAGCGCAGATGCGCCCATCCGGTGCGGGCGCGGGTCGCGTCCAGCGTTTCGGCATCCAGCCCTGGCCCGTTGGTCTGCGCCTCGGCCAGCGCCTGCCAAAGCGGCTGCACCGTCGGATCGAAGGCACCATCGGTGGCCTGGTTCAGGCTGGCGCTCAGGCTCAGCACCTCCAGCAGCTCCGCCGGGGGGGTGGTCAGCACCCCGTCGCGGTTCAGCCGCGCCAATGCGCTGTCGGGGCGATACAGGCTGAAGATGTCCTCAAGCCGCGACAGTTCCGCCTCGACCTCGGCAAAGATCGCACGGGCCTGATCTTGCGTCACGCCTTCCAGCCGCATCGACGCCGGGGCGCCAAGGGCGATCCCCTGCCATGTGGCATGGGCTCCGGGGGTTGCGGCAGCGGCGGGCAGGGCCACGGCCACGGCGGAAACGGCCAGAAATCGGCGGCGGGACAGAATGGGGGTCATGAGGGTTGCTCCAGAACAGAGTCAAGATCGACCGGGCCGATGGCCGCGTGGTCGGGAATGTCTTCGAGGGAATGAATCTCGCCGCCATATTGCGCGACGAAGGCTTCGGCGCCGTCGCGCGCGGCAAATGGCACGATCTCTGGGGCACCCATGCCGCCCGCGACCCCGGCATCCACAACGAAGAACGCGGTCTTCGCGTCGGTCCAGTTGTTCTCGCCGGGCAATGCCCAACTGGCCGCAAGCGCCATGTCGCTGACATAGACGGCGGTGATCGGGGCATCGCGTTCGGGGCTTTTCAGATAGGCGACCAGATCACGCACCTGCGCGAAGAACAGCGGGTCGGGCATTCCTTCCAGGTGAACCTGCCCCTTGGGACCGCCGTGTTCGGCAACATTCATCTGGCAGAAATGGCTCAGCGCGGCTTCGGTCATCGCCACCGGAGGCGGCGCTTCGGCCACCTCTTCGCGGCAGGCGGGCAACAGCAGCAGCAGGGCAAGGATCGGGGCGGCTCTCATGGTTCCAGCCTCCGGAACGCGGCCCAGGCCAGACCGAAGGTGATCCCCAGCCACAGCACGATGGACAGCGGCGCGGCCCAGGTCGGCAGGCTGCCCGCCACCCCGGTCATCCCGGTGGTCAGCGCCACCCCGTCCGAGGCCGCGACATTCCACAGCCGGAACGCATCCGCCGGGTTGGCCACCATCACCCACGGGAAGAAGGTGGTTGTGAAGACGCCGCCGCTGTCCAGCACCACGGCGCCCAGCAGACCCAGATCATAGAGCACGACAAATACCAGCCACAGCGCCGCCGCCGCCCCCGCCGCCGCAGCAGGACTGCCCGCAAGCGCCGACAGGAAATGCCCGAAGGCCAGGAACACGCCGCCCAGCAGGATCGAGGTGCCGATCAGCCGCAACAGGGCCGCAAGGCTTTCCGGCGAAGTGCCGCCGGTCAGACCGGCCGCTGCCCCGGCGATGCCGAAGCCCACGGCCAGGGCGAAACTCAGGGCGGCCAGTTGCGCAAGGTATTTGCCCAGCAGGATCTCGCCACGCCCGGCCGGATAGCTCAACAGCAGCGCCAGCGTGCCGCGTTCGGAATCCCCGGCGATGGCATCAAAGCTCATCATCAGCGCCAGCAGCGGCGCCAGATAGACCGACAGGGTGGTCATCGAGGCCACCGAAACCAGCAGACGGTCGGCGCCCAGCGACCCCGTCGGCGCGCTGCCGGCAAAGGTCAGGGCCAGCGCGAACAGCACCATGATCAGCGTGGCCAGGAACAGCCAGCGGTTGCGGCGCAGGATGGTCATCTCGCTGCGGGCCACGGCCAGAACGCGCGCGGTCATTGTTTGCCCTCCTGCGCATAGTGCCGGTACAGGTCTTCCAGTCCCGGCGGTGTCATCTCGATATCCTCGACCCGGTCCGGCATGCTGGCAAAGCGCCGCAACGCTTCCATCTTGGTGTCGGGGGCGCATTCCACGTCCACCGACGCGCCGTTGACGCGGGTGCCGCCGGTTTCGGCGGCCATCTGGTCGGCCAGCCCGCCACGCACCACGATCCGCAGCCGCGTCGGCAGCCCGGCCCGGCGCGACAGGTTGCGCAGGGTGTCATTGGCCACCAGTTCGCCCTGCCGCAGAATGGCGATGCGATCGGTGCGGGCCTCAACCTCGGTCAGCGCGTGGCTGGCAATCAGCACCGCCGTGCCCTGTGCGGCCAGTTCGTCGATGATCGTGTACAGATCCTGGCGCGAGATCGGGTCGAGCCCGCTGGTCGGTTCGTCCAGCAGCGCCACCGCCGGTTTGCCCAGCATCACCTGCGCCAGCCCCAGCCGTTGCCGCATCCCCTTGGAATAGGTGCGAATGCGGCGGTCGGCGGCATCCGCCAGCCCGACCCGTTCCAGCAGGCCCGCCACCGGGCCGGTGCCGGTGCCGGCCAGCCGGGCAAACAGCGACAACTGCTCGCGTCCGGTCAGGGCACCGTGAAAACTGACGGCTTCGGGCAGAAAGGCGGTGGCCAGACGCGCCGCGCCGCTTCCCGGCACCGAACCGGCAACACGCACGGACCCGCCATCGGGCGACAGAAGCCCCAGCGCGATCTTGATCATTGTGCTCTTGCCGGCGCCGTTGTGGCCCAGCAGCGCCACGCGCTCGCCAGCGGCGACCGACAGCGACACGTCGCGCAGCACCGGACGGCCGCTGCGCAGCTTGGTGAGGCCGTCGATTTTCAGGACCTCATGGGTCATGGGAAATCTCCTTGCCGTTGGTGGTCAGCTCGGGCGGCTGCATCAACGGATAACTGTCGATCACGCCGCCGGGCAGCAGCGCCGGGAAGGCCGATTGCGACCAGCGCACCAGTTGCACCGCCGGTGACCCCAGCAGCAGTTTTGCCGCCGGTTGGGTCCACAATACATGATCCATGCTGTCATTGGGACGGAATGGCACATCCGAAACCCCGTCGCCATTCAGGTCATAGGCCGCCAGATCGCTCCAGAAGTTGCCGCTGCCGTCCTCGGACCATTCCACCCAGCGGGTCGAGACGTATTTGACTTGCGTCCGGTTGCCGATGAAAGCATTGCCGACGATGCGGTTGCCGTCCGACCCGGCGGTGAAATGGATGCCGATGCCGCAGCCCTCGAAGTGGTTGCCGGTGAAGATGTTCTTGTTGGAATTGTAGAGAAACGCGCATTTCTCCTTGGTGCCGCGCACGTAGTTGCCGGTGATCTCGCTGTTGTTGGCGTAGTTCATCATCACGCCATGCTCGCGGTCACCGATTGAGATGTTGTCGGCCACCTTGACGCGTTTCGAGAACATCACAGCATACCCCAGATCGTTGCCGATCGAGGTGTTGCCGGTCACTTCGGAATTGTTCGCGTACATGTAGTGCACCGCGAAGCGCAGATCGCGGAACAGGTTGTTGCGGAAGATGTTCTTCTTCGAGGAATTGACGAAGATGCCGTCGCGGCCGAACTGGATGTCATTGTCCTCGACCACCGCCCCGGGCGCATTCCAGACGTAGACGCCGTTGCCCCGGTCATTGACGCGGCGATCCTGCCGCCCGACGATCCGGTTGCCGGCGACAAGGGCGTCGCGCGCGCCGTGAATGTCGATGCCGTACAGGTTCTCGATCAGCGTGTTGTCGCGGATCTCGGCGCCCACGGCGCCCTCGGTCAGCTTGATGCCAGAGTCGATGGTTTCGTGGCTGGAGCCAGAACCCACCACCTTGATGCCGCCGACGTAGACGCCCGGCGCGGTCACGGTGATGACGCTGCCCTGCCCCTGCCCGTCGATGACGGTGCCGGCGAGCCCTTCCAGGCGGATGGGGCGGTCAAGAACCACGGTTTCGGTATAGGTGCCGGGCCGCAGGCGCAGCGTGTCGCCCTGCGCGGCCCGGTCCAGTGTTTCGCCAATCGCGCCCGGGTGCACCGGCACATCCCACTCGGCCGCGAAAAGCGGCGTGGCAAGACAGACCAGAACAACCCAGAGCGCGCGCATGGCTCAGCTCGCCCGCGGTTCGACGAACATCCGGCCGCGCATCTCCATGTGGAGTGCGTGGCAGAACCACTGGCAATAGTACCAGTGCACGCCGGGACGTTCGGCCACGAAGGTGACCGAGGCGGTGGCCTGCGGACCCACCTCCATGGCGACGCCGAAGTTGGCCAGGCAGAAGCCGTGGGTCAGATCGTCGATGTCATCCATGTTGGTGACATAGATGGTCACCTCGTCGCCCTGCTTGACCGTGAATTTCTCCATCGAGAATTCCGGCGCCACCGAGGACATGTAGACCCGCACCTTGTTGCCGTCGCGGATGATTTCCTCGTGGCCCCAGTCCAGATCGACGCCATCGGCCTCGGCCTGCTTGCGGGCGTCTTCCCAGGTGGGATCGTCGCGCTGCCAGTTGGTGGCCGGGTTCACGATGTCGCGGCGCACGATGATGCTGTCATGCGGCTCGGCAAAGGTCGGGCCATCGTGCTTCAGCGTCATGCCGCCATCCGAGATGTCGATCAGCTGTTCGTTCTCGGGCTTCAGCGGACCCACGTTGATGAACCGGTCCTTCGAGAACTTGTTCATCGAGATCAGCCACTTGCCATCGGCTTCCTTGGTTTCGCCCATGGAGGTCGAGTTGTGGCCCGGCTGGTAGTGCACGTCGATCTTTTCGCGGATCGGATCCACGTCCTCGCCCGCATACAGCTTGATGGCGTCCTCGATGTTCCACTTCACGACCTGACTGTCCAGGAACAGCGTGGTGAAGGCGTTGCCCTGACCGTCATAGGCGGTGTGAAGCGGCCCGAGACCCAGCTGCGGCTCGGCCACGATGCACGACCGCGGGTCGACGTCGCTTTCGAACAAGGCGTCCAGCTTGGTCACATCCATCACCGACACGGTCGGCGACAGCTTGCCGTTGATGCAGACGTGCTTGCCGTCCGGCGCGGTGTTGATGCCGTGCGGCGAGTTCGGGATCGGGATATAACGGGTGTACTTCTTGTTCTGTCCCTTGCGGCCGTCCAGAACCTTGACGCCGTTCAGCTCCTGATAATCACCAGCGGCAACACCCGCTTCGATCTCGGCCAGGTTGAAGACGACCACATGGTCCATCTCGTTGGCGGTCATCTCGGCCAGGGTCATGCCCATTTCCGAGTTGTACGAGGTTGAATAGGCGTATTTGCCCTGGTAGTCGCAGTCGGTGTTGTCGAGGTTGCCCGACACGATCACCTGCCACGCGATCTCCATCGTGTCACCGTCGATGGCGGTGAAGATGTTCACATACTCTTCCGGCTGGTCGAGGATCTTGCCGTCGTTGACCAGCGGCGCTTCGTGCTCGCCGTTGGCAAAGACGTAACCGGTGCGCGGGTACTTCTGCGGGCGCATGCCGTGGATGTCATGCGCGTTCGGGATCTCGATGATCTTGTCGCATTTCATCACGTCGCAGCGCACGCGCGCCACGCGGGTGTTGGCCTTGTCGTTCATGAACAGATAGCGGCCGTCATAGGTGCCATCGGTGAACGACATGTGCGGGTGGTGCAGGTCGCCGTTGTCATAGGTGACCTTGCCCTGCGCGGCGAGATACTTCTTGGTATCTTCGGTCAGGCCCTCGGTCAGCACCTTCAGGCTTTCGTTGGTCTGGCCCCAGCCGGTGGCCGAGCAGCGGTTGAACACCGGCACGCGCATGAATTCGCGCATCGACGGCACGCCCAGGATGCGCAATTCGCCGGTCTGGCCCGAGGACCAGAAGCCGTAGTAATCGTCCAGCTCGCCGGGTGCCAGGTGGGCGTTACCGCCGGCGGCCTTGGCGGGTTTCGCGGTCAGGACCGAGCCGCCGATACCGGTGGTGGCCAGCGCGGCACCGGTGGCCGCGGCCCCCAGCATGCCCCGGCGTGTCATCGCCAGTTGCTTCATTTTCTCAGACATGGGCTTTCCCTCCTTTGGGTACGTTCTTCTTTGCGTTGGGATGGCCGGCCGGTGGCATGGCAAGCGGCGTGCCAACATTCGCGCGCCGCTTCATCTTCTTGATGACAACGGGGCATTTCTTGTCCGACTGGTACAGAACCTGGCAATGCAGGCAGTTGATGCACTCATTCGGATTGATCTCACCGGTGGGGTGAATGGCCTGCACCGGGCATTCGTTGGCGCAGGTCTGGCACGGGCTTCCGCATTCCTTGTAGCGGCGCAGCCAGTTGAACATGCGGACCCGCGCCGGGATCGCCAGGGCGCCGCCCAGCGGGCAGATGTAGCGGCAATAGAACCGCTCGACGAACAGGCCGGCCAGCAGCAGCAGCAGGGCGAAGACCACGAACGGCCAGTCACGCACGAATTTCAGGATGATCGCGGTCTTGAACGGTTCGACCTCGGCCAGTTGTTCGGCCATCGGGATCGACGCCAGGGAGACGCCGAACAGCCCCAGGAAGATCATGTATTTGATCGGCCAGAGCCGTTCGTTCAGGCCCCAGGGCAATTCCCATTGCGGCACCTTGAAATAGCGGGCGATCTGGTTGCTCAGTTCCTGCAGCGCGCCGAAGGGGCACAGCCAGCCGCAATAGGCGCCCCGGCCCCAGAACAGCAGGGCGGCGGCGACGGCGAACCACTGGATGAAGACCAGCGGATCCATCAGGAAGGCATCCCAGCTGAACCCGGCGCGCAATTGCCCGGCCAGCGCCATCAGGTTGACCACCGACAGTTGCGCATTGGCATACCAGCCGATGAAAACCAGCGTCATGGTCAGATAGCCGATGCGGAACCAATAGAACACGCGCGCGTTCATCGTCGCCTGAAACTGGAAGAAGAACGTCGCGGTCAGCACCGCCAGCATGACGCCAAGAACGCCGATCTCGAAAGCCTTGTCCCTCCAGATGCGCTTCCACAGCGCGGCCTTGGCGGCGGCCTCTTCACCGCCGGCGACTTCCAGCACCGGGGCCGCTTTCTGCGGCAGCAGGAACCGCTCGGGCAATTTGTAGCCCAGATCGAAGGTCAGGAAGGTCTTTTCCACCGCCCCCACGGCCCGTTGCACCAGCAGTTGCAGGCGGAACGGCTCGGCCGGATCGAACTCGGCGTCGGCGGGGATCTTGAAGATGTCCATCTCGGTGAAACTGGGCGCATCCGTGGTCGCCAGATCGCCCAGACGGCGATGCTGCTTGTCGAAGAAGCGCACCGAATTGTCGCCCTGGATCAGCTGGATCCGGTCGAAGATGCCCCCGCGCACATAGCCCGATCCCTTGAAGGAATAGGTGCCGCGCCCCAGCACGAGAATGGCGTGCTCGCCTTCGCCCAGCCAGCCGGTCAGGTTGTTGTATTCATTGTCCCCCAGCAGCGACCGCCCGATCGACGGCACCGAGACCAGCGCCATGTTCATGTCGATGAAGGTGTCCTCGGGGGCACCCTTCTCGGGGCGCTTGATGGCGCGGGCGTCGCCGCTGGCCTCGAAGGCGGCGTTGACCTGGCCCACGTCCAGCGTCATGCGCCGGATCGATCCGTCGCCCGACAGGGTGGTCCAGGAGTCGATGCCGGTGATGTCCGGGTCCAGTGCGCGCCGGGGGCCGGTGATTTCCTCGGCCAGCCCGCCCAGTCCCAGCAGTCGGGCAACCTTGATGCCGCCGCGCACGATGGAATCGTCGATCACGATGATCGTCACCGTCGCGCCCGAAATGATGTCCAGGTCATGCGACGACCCGCCCGAGGCCGCTTCGGCCTTCAGGTCCAGCCCGGCATAGGATTCGGTCAGCGCCTTCACCTTGCTGTCGGGAATGCCGATCAGAACGATGGGTTCAGAGTGCTTGACCAGTTGCACACCGGTCAGCACCGCGTCGGGGTCAATGGCCGCAACCACATGGATGGGCTTGCCGGAATAGCCGGTGGTGCCTACGAAATCCGAAGTCAGGAAGGCCCAGGCGACAGTCTCGCCGCCCTTCAGCACCGGGGCGACGGGCACATCGTCCCGGATCGCGCCAAAGCCGTCGGCGCCTTCGTAAAGATCGCCGGGAACAAGATCAGCCAGAAATGTGGCGAGGGTATCGGCCTTTGCCGGGGCGAGCGCCGCAAGGACAAGGCCAACTGCAAGGACAAGGGCCGACATCCAGCGGCCAAGGGTCCGGGTCACGCCCATGACGGCCTCCCGTTATCGGAGATGGGGGCCGGGGTTTGGGCGGGGAACGAATATGGGGTCATCATGCTATCGCTTGGGGGGCCTCGGGTTTCGGGCCACAGATCGGGTGTGGTGCAATGAACGGAACACGCCATGGGACGGGCACCCGCGGTGATTGGAAATTCGGGACGCTCCGGCGCGAAAGCCACTGCCAGGTCCGCAGAACCCAGGGTCGCACAGAACCGGCAGGAGTCGCAGCCCGGCGCAAGCGGGCCACCCTGTTCAACGATGTTTCCGGCTGTATCGATGCGCACGACGGAGACGCCGGTTTCGCTGCAGATTTCCGTCAGCTCTCCGGCGGGACGGGCACAGGCAAAACTTGCCTGGACCAGCACCAGCGCCACGCACAGGGCCACGGCAAACCAGCGACGGCTGGGCCATGCTCCTGTGGAAAACTGAAAATCTCGCTGGGCCAGCACGGCGCCAAACTCCGATCAAGGATGGTTGCAGGGCAAGGGGTAGTGGCCTGTGGAAGGACCGTAATTGATTTAAGTCAGTTTCCGGGCTTTCCCTCGCGACACGCCCCTTATTGCGCCGCCATCGGCATCCGCGCCATCTGGCAGCGATGCCACAATTCTTCCAGCGCACCGACCAGATGGTCGAGATCGGCTTCGCTGTGCACCGGTGACGGCGTGATGCGCAGCCGCTCCGTACCCCTTGGTACCGTGGGGTAATTGATCGGCTGGATATAGATCCCGAACTCGTCCAGAAGCGTATCCGAGATGAACTTGCACTTCACCGGATCGCCCACCATCACCGGGATGATGTGGCTGGGGTTGTCCAGATGCGGGATCTCCATTGCATCCAGGCGCGCGCGCAGATCCGCCACCCGCCGTTGCTGCAACTCCCGTTCGGCCGAAGATGCCTTCAGATGCCGGATCGAGGCCGCGGCCCCCGCCGCGACCGCCGGCGGCAGGGCCGTGGTGAAGATGAAGCCGCTGGCAAAGCTGCGCACGAAATCGCACAGTTCGGCCGACGCGGCGATATAGCCGCCAACCACGCCGAACGCCTTGCCCAGCGTGCCCTCGATCACCGTCAGGCGATCCATCAGCCCTTCGCGTTCGGCAATGCCGCCGCCACGCGGACCGTAGAGGCCCACCGCGTGCACCTCGTCCAGATAGGTCATGGCGCCATAGCGGTCGGCAAGGTCGCAAATCTCCTTGATCGGTGCGATATCGCCATCCATGGAATAGACGCTCTCGAAGGCGATCAGCTTGGGCCGGGACGGATCCGCGGCGGCCAGCTTGGCTTCCAGATCGGCCAGATCGTTGTGCTTCCAGATCACCTTTTCGGCGCGCGAATGGCGGATGCCCTCGATCATCGAGGCGTGGTTCAGCGCGTCGGAAAAGACGATGCAGCCGGGAATTTCCGAGGCCAGCGTCCCAAGGGCTGCCCAGTTCGACACATAGCCCGAAGTGAACAGCAGGGCGGATTCCTTGCCATGCAGGTCGGCCAGTTCGGCCTCCAGCAGCACATGGTCGTGCGTGGTGCCGGAAATGTTGCGCGTCCCGCCGGCGCCGGCGCCGCAGCGGTCGATGGCGTCATGCATCGCGGCGACCACATCGGGATGCTGACCCATGCCCAAGTAATCGTTGGAGCACCAGATCGTCACGTCATCGCGACGGATCCCCTTGGTCCGCTGCGCCGAGGGAAAATTCCCGCAACGGCGTTCCAGATCGACGAACACGCGGTAGTTACCTTCGTCCCGCAACGAATCGAGCCGGTCCGCGAAGAATGCCTGATAGTCCATGTCACCCCCACATTCGGATTTTCAGGCAAAGTCTGGAGTGATCCGGGCGGCGGTTACATGACAATAGTCAAGCCAAGCGCGAAGGTTGTGGCTTTCAACTGGACCCTCCCCCGCGAAATATGCGACGTGGTCCCCGAAACCCGATCCGGCACCTACCGCCGGCGACGACGAAGGGATGATCCCATGACGGAAGACCGGCGCACGCTCATCGCCCGAAACTCCCTTTTGCTGAAAAGCTTTTCCGAGCAGCAGACCGACATGCTGCTCTCGATGTCCCATTGGCACACCTATCAGCGCAACCAGACCCTGTTTCAGCAGGACGAGAAAGCGCGCTCGATCCATGTTGTCGTGGACGGGTGGGTCAAGCTCTACCGAATCACGCCGAACGGGGGCGAGGCCATCGTGTCGGTGTTCACCAAGGGCCAGAGCTTTGGCGAGGCGGTCGCCCTGCGCGGCACCCCCTACCCGGTTTCGGCCGAGGCGGTGACCGACTCCGAGGTTTTGCAGATCCCCGCCGCCGCGGTCACCGAAATGGTGCGGCGCGACCCCGAGGCCGGCGTCACCATGCTGGCCGCGACCTTCTCGCATCTGCACGCGCTGGTGGCGCAACTGGAACAGCTCAAGGCGCAGACCGGCGCCCAGCGGGTGGCCGAGTTTCTGCTGGAACTGTCCGAACGGGACGAGGGCAGTTGCCTTGTGACCCTGCCCTACGACAAGGTCGTGATCGCCGGACGTCTGGGCATCAAGCCCGAAAGCCTGTCGCGGGCGTTTTCCAAGCTGAAGGAATTCGGCGTGAAGGTGTCCCGCAACAACGCCGCGATCGATGACATCCAGCGTCTGCGCGATTTTTCCGAATCCGACCCGGCGGCGTTCTGGAACAAGCGCTCCTAAGAGGCAAAGCCGGGCACCAGGTACAGACCCAGCAGCAGCAGGCAATATAACCCTAGCACCCAGTTGAACCCGGCCCGCCATGTGGGCGCGCGCCACAGGCCCAGATAGCGCGACAGGATCACCCGCGCCTTCATCCAGGACAGCAGCAGGATCACCGCGCCGACCACCACCGGCGCCACCGCCAGCGCATCCAGCGCGGCGATCAGGGTCGAGGCCATGCAAAGCAGCAGCAGCAGCACCCAGGCACGAGTCAGCGGGTTTGTGGGCAGGGTCCGTTTCATGAGATCAGGTAGATCACCGGGAACAGCAGCACCCAGACCAGATCGACCATGTGCCAGAAGGCAGCGCCGACTTCGATGTTGTTGGGGTCGTCCTTCCAGGCCACCAGCGCCAGAATGACCATGCCCGCCACCACATGGGCGGCGTGAAATCCGGTCAGCAGGTAGTAAAAGGTGAAGAACGCATGGGATTCGATCCCGATCCCCTGCCCTGCCTTGTCGGCGTATTCCGCGATCTTCACGGCCAGGAACACCCCGCCAAGAACGATGGCCGCCACCAGATGCCAACGCGCGGCGGTGCGGCGCGCGGCTTCGCGCAGGTTCAGCGCACGCGCGGCCAGAAACCCGCTGGTGACCAGCACCACGGTGTTCAGGGCCGCACTTGTACGATGCAGATGGCTTTGGGCTTCGGCGAACCCGACCGGGTCGGTGATCCGTACCGCCAGAAAGGCGGCCAGCCCGGCCCCGAACACCAGCAGCTCGCTGACGATGAGCACCCACATCAGAAGCTCGCCGGGCAGTTCGTCCAGCACGCTGGCAGGGGCCTGGCCCCGCGAATCCGCCATGCTCAGCCCCCCACGAGCTGTCGGTAGATCTGCGGCAACGCCTGGGTCAGCTTGTCCGGCTCGGGGATGACCGCGAAACCGCCCTGTCCGAACAGCCGGGGGAACCAGCTTTTGGCACTGCGGTCGATGGTGACGCCGAACACCGACTGGCCTTGCCGCCGGGCCTCGCGCACCGCCATGCGGGTGTCCTCGATGCCGTGGCGGCCCTCGTAGTGGTCCAGGTCGTTGGGCTTGCCATCGGTGATGACCAGCAGCAGCTTGCGCTGCCGCGTCTGCTTGGCCAGGTCTGCCGAGGCATGGCGCACCGCCGCACCCAGACGGGTGTAGAACCCCGGCCGCAGCCCGCCGATGCGTTCCTCGATGGTCCGCGACATCGGCTCGCCGAATTTCTTGCAGTTCTGGATATAGACCCGGTGCCGCTTGAGCGAGGAAAACGCGTTGATGGCGAAGTCGTCGCCGCAGGCATCCAGCCCCCAGGCCATCGCCGCCAGCGCCTCGCGCTCCACGTCGATCACGGCGCGGCCAGAAACAGCGCTTTCGGTGGAGCGGGACACATCCAGCAGGATGGACACCGCCAGATCGCGGGCCTCGGGACGGGTCTGCAACCAGATCCGCTCGCTGCTCTCGCCCGAGGCGAGACGTTCGACCTGCGCGCGCACGGCGGCATCCATGTCCAGATCATCGCCTTCCAGATGCCCGCGCGTGGTGACGCGGCCGGGGCGCAGCGCCTCGAACTGCCGCTTCACGGCACGGATGCGCCGTGCGGTGCGGGGATCCTTGGTGAAATCGTCGAATTCCGCGCGCGCCTCGGCGACCGAGGCCAGAACACAGACATGGTCGGGCAGATAGGCCCCGGTGCGGGCATCCCATTCGGGATAGGTCAGTTTCGCCGACAGGCGCTCGCGGTCCACGTCCTCGGGGGCAAGGTCCAGGTGCAGCTTCAGCCGGGTGGCCGGCGCTTTCGACACCTGCCCCAGACCGATCTCGTCCTGATCGTCGGCGGCCTTCTTGGCGTCGTCATTGTCGTCGTCATCGACACGGCGGTTCAGGTTCAGGAACTCGGCCCAGCTGAGGATGGCTTCGAACTTGTGCAGGATCAGGCTGTCCTGACGCTCGGCCAGATCGGCCTCGCGGCGTCGGGCACGCACGGTCTTTTCCCCGGCTTCCTCGGGCGTGCCCTCGGTTTCGGGGTTCTCGACCTCGTCACTGGCGGAAAACACCATGTCGCGCAGATCAGGCCACAGCGGCACCGGGCGGAACTGGCGATAGCCGCGCGGCGCGGCGATCGTGGACAGATCATCCGCGTCCAGCGCGGATTGCATGTCTCGCGCCCGTGGCGACAGATCCGCTGGATCGCCCAGCATGTGCCGCAACAGTGCCTCGACATCGGCCTCGACCCCCGGCAGCTTGCCGCGCGGGCGCTGGTACAGGGTGCCCTCGCTCAACGCCGCATAGAGATCCCGCAGCCCCGGCGCATTGTCCAGCGCCGCCGCCACCATCGCCTGTGCCGCCTGCAAGGCGCGCAGATCGGCCAGCAGCAAGTCGTCTTCGGCCATCCGCGCGGGCGCGTGGGCCACGGCAGCGGTCAGCCACAGGTACAGGGCCGCATTGGCCTCGCGCGTGGGAAAGACCGCCAACTGCGAAGGCAGGCGCAGGATTTCGCCGTCGAAACTGGCGCGCGGCACGGTTTCCACTTCGGTGCCCAGCCGGCGCCGGAAGCTCAAACGATGAGAAGAAATTTCATCGGAGACCGAGCGGATTTCGACCGCATGGCTGCCACCCAGCCCCCGAAAAAGAACTGCCAGCCGCCCCACAACCTCAGAGAGGTCGACCGCGGCTCCATGATGCACCTGAGGCGCATCCAGACGGCTGGCAAACGCGTGCCACAGTTTCCCGACAGTTTCTTCGGGTTCCCATGGCTCGAAGTCGATCGTGCCCATATCGGCTGGCCTCACCCAAAGACAGCCGTGACAAGATCGAGGAGACCGCGTTTGACGTCCTCGTCATCCGTCAGCGGCTCGACCATTGCCGCCAGGATGGCCCGTTCCACGCTCATGCCCTGTGCGATCAGTGTCGCGGCATAAACGACCAGACGGGTCGATACCCCTTCTTCCAGATCCTGGCCCTTCAGCGCGCGCAGCTTGCCCGCCAGACGCACCAGCGCCTTGACGCGGTCCGCATCCAGCCCGCTTTCCTGGGCGACAACCTTGGCTTCCAGTTCGGGCTTGGGAAAGTCGAACTCGACCGAGATGAACCGTTGCCGGGTCGAAGGTTTCAGGGTTTTCAGAATGTTCTGATAGCCGGGGTTGTAGGAAGCCACCAGCATGAAGCCCGGTGCCGCCTCCAGCTCTTCGCCGGTGCGGTCGATGGGCAGGATGCGCCGGTCGTCGGTGAGCGGGTGCAGCACCACGGTCACATCCTTGCGCGCCTCGACCACTTCGTCGAGATAGCAGATTGCCCCCTCGCGCACGGCGCGGGTCAGCGGGCCATCCACCCAGACGGTCTCGCCGCCCTTCAGCAGATAACGCCCGATCAGATCCGCCGCCGCCAGGTCGTCATGACAGGCGACGGTGTAAAGTTTCTTGCCCAGACGCGCCGCCATATGGGACACGAAACGGGTCTTGCCGCAGCCTGTGGGTCCCTTCAGCAGGACCGGCAGACCGTTTGCATTGGCCGCCTCGAACACATCGCATTCATCGGCGTGGGCCAGGTAGAAGGGGGCGTCAGCCGCCCCCTGCAGGTTTGTCATTGTACCGTCCATGGTTCTCACTCCGCCGGTACCGACGCATCATCCGAGATGACTTCGCGACGCGGCACCCACATGGCGTAGATAAACAGCAGGGCGCCGATCACAACCGCCAGGCCCGAGCCGAAGCGCATCCAGTAGAACAGCGCCAGCTGATCCTGAACGTCCATGAAGTACTCGCCACCCACCCGTTGCAGGTGCGTCTGAAGCGTCCCTGCGAAGGTCAGCACGAAGGTCATGAAGGTCATGCCCCCGGCCATCAGCCAGAACGAGGCCATGTTGAGCACCTGGTTGTACGGATCACGTCCGCGCAGGATCGGCATGGCATAGCTGAAGATCGCGAGGTTCAGCGAGACATAGGCGCCGAAGAAGGCCAGGTGACCGTGGGCGGCGGTGATCTGCGTGCCGTGGGTATAGAAGTTCACCCCGTGCAGCGTGTGCATGAAGCCCCAGACACCGGCGCCGAAGAAGGCCAGCGTGGCACAGCCCAGCGACCACAACAGCGCGGCCTTGTTGGGATGGTCCCGGCGGCCCTTCCAGACCATCACGAAGGCAAAGGCCATCATGGCGAAGAAGGGTACCACTTCCAGGGCCGAGAAGATCGATCCTATCCACTGCCAGTAGCCCGGCGTGCCGATCCAGAAATAGTGGTGGCCGGTGCCAAGGATGCCCGAGAACAGCGCGGCGGCGACGATGACATACAGCCATTTCTCGACGACCTCGCGGTCCACCCCGGTCAGCTTCAGCATCAGGTAGGCCAGGATCGAGGCCATGATCAGTTCCCAGACGCCTTCCACCCACAGGTGCACGATGTACCACCAGTACATCTTGTCCAGCGACAGGTTGTCAGGATTGACGAAGCTGAACAGGAACAGCAGCGCCAGACCCCAAAGCCCCAGCAGAAGGATGTTGGTGATCGCGGTCTTCTTGCCCTTCAGCACCGTCATGGTGACGTTGAACAGGAAGATCAGCGCCGCAACGACGATGCCCATCTTGACCCATTTGGGCTGTTCGATGAACTCGCGGCCTTCCTTGCCCAGCAGCCAGTTGCCTTCGAACAGGTTGAAGACATAGGTCAGCACCACGCCCAGCGTACCGACCACGAGGATCAGCAGCTGAAGATAGGCCAGCTTGGTCGAGTACATTTCCCGCTCGGCTTCTTCCGGGATCAGGAAGTAGGCCGCGCCGAAGAAGCCGCACAGCAGCCAGACGATCAGCGAGTTGGTGTGAAGCATCCGCACGATGTTGAACGGCAGAAGCTCGGACATGAAGTTGGGGGAGACATAGATCCACCCGGCCAGCAGTCCGCCCAGTACCTGGATGGCGAACAGGGCCATGGCCACGGCAAAGTAAGCCAGGGCAATTTTCTGAGTTTGGTATTTCATTTTCTTTGTCCTCTCGTCCCTTAGCCCGCGTCGTTCGGCGGCCATCCCTGGGCGTCGATCTTGTCGGTCCAGATCAGGAAGTTGCTGAGGTCACGAATTTCTTCGTCGGTCAGATTGAATTGGGGCATCTGACGACGACCTTCGATCCCGGTTGGCATGGCTTCCATCCAGCCTTTGAGGGTCTCGAAAGCTGCTTCGGGGTCGTCAAGGACGCCCCAGCGAGTCATCACGTTCGCGACCTCGGGGGCAAAGTAGGCCCCTTCGCCCAGGATCGTGTGACAGTTGATACACGCGTGGCGTTCCCACACGTGTTTGCCCGCGGCCACGCTTTCGTTCAGCGTGCTCGCGTCCGTCGATGTGTTGACGATGTAATAGTGAGAGTGGACCGAAAGGCCCACAAAGATGAGGATGAAGAAAAGCGACCCGCCATAGAAGATATTGCGGGCCATGCTTTTGGTCATGACTTCGCGCATTGCGCGCTCCTTTGCGCCGCTTGATGATATGCAGAACTTGCGTCGCCGAGAGCCGACTCGCCTTAACGAAAGTCAAGGGATCGTGAACTCTCTTGAAATTTGAATGTGATGGCCTAATCCATGTCTCGCGGGTCGCGCACAAACGGTCAGAGCCGGGTTCGAAACGCGACCAATAGGAAATAATAGGGATTAGTTTCAGCTATTTGCAGCAGACTGGGGCGGAGGGCCGGGCCCATGGGCCGCCCCTGCCGCACCCGGCGTCAGGCCCGCGATGGAAGCCGGACGTTGGTCACTGCCGGCCAGATTGACACGGTGTACAGAACAAAAACCGCCACCCACAGAACACCCGACGCCAGCACCAGCGGAAAGTACCAATCCGCGGGCAGGGTCGAGGCCAGCCAGCGCAGGACCGCCGCCACGGCCAGCATCAGATAGCCCGCCGCCACCGGGCTTGGGGCCACCAGCGGTCGGCCGGTATGCCCCAGCACGGCGCGGCTCATCACCGCCAGCGTCATGCCGCCCACCGCACCGATCCCCAGGATGTGCAGCGCGGCCACCTCGCTGCCGGTGCCCAGCAGCGACAGCCCCCACAGGATCAGGCCGGCGCCCAGCATGGCCATGCCCAGATGCAGCGCCAGAAGGATCGGCTGGTCCAGGGTCCACCGCCATTTCCAGCGTGCGATCCGCAGGATCTGCACCGCGCCCGCCAGAACCGCCAGCCCGCCGACCGCCGCCTGTGGCAGTCCGGTCAGCACCGCCAGTGGCAGCACGATGGCCAGCCCCAGCGCGGCCTTCTCGGCCAGCGGTACGGTCACCGGCCAGCCTTCTTCGGGCACGCCCGCACGCTTCATCGCGTTGCGCGTGAACCCCGGTGTCACCCGACCGCCCAGCACCGCGATCATCGCGCAAACCCCCAGCAACCCGCCGCGCATCCCTGCGTCCAGCGTCGCCTTGGTCAGCCCCAGCCATTGCAGGTGCACCATCAGGTTCGACACCCAGATCATCGCGATGAACAGCAGGAACATCATGTTCTGCGGCTTCGGACGCCGCCACAGCTGGCTGCCGATCTTCGCGGCGAGAATCGGCAGAAAGGCCAGATCCAGCCCAGCCACCAGCCACAGCGGCAGCGTGCCGGAGCACCAGATCGCCAACCGTCCGGCCAGCCAGACCCCGGCCGCGGCAGTGATGAACCGGTGCCGCGCCGCCTGTGAACCGGTCCAGTTCGGAACCGCCGTCAGCAGGAACCCCCCAAGGGCCGCCCCGGCATAGCCGAAGATCATCTCGTGGGAATGCCATTGATGCGCCGGCATGCCAAAGGGCATCTCGCTGACCACCGGGCCAAGATAGTGCACCCCCAGCCACATGACCCAGACCAGCATCGACAGGACGCCGAAGGCCCCCGCCGCGAAGAAAAAGACGCGAAACCCCTCGCCGAAGAAAAGCGCTATTCTGGAGGTCATACTTCGTGCTCCTTTTCGGCGCGGGCCGCGCGCGCCTTTTCGATGGCGGCCTGCCGGGCCGCGTCACTGCGGGCGCGCTTCAGCAGCGTCGGGCAGGTCGTGTCGTCGTTGAAAATGACCTGGCAGCGCAGACAGAGCACGCATTCATTGGGATTGATCCGGCCAAGGGCATCGATGGCGCCGACGGTGCATTTCTGTTCACACAGCCGGCACTCGCGCCCACATTGCGACCGACGGTGCAACCAGTCGAAGATCTTCAGCTTGGCCGGGATCGCCAGCGCCGCGCCCAACGGGCACAGGTAGCGGCAATAGAACCGTTCGATGAACAATCCGGCGGTCAGGATCGCCAGCACCATCAGCACGAACGGCCAGGCCCGGATCATCCGCATCGAGATCGCGGTCTTGAAGGGTTCCGCCTCGGCCAGGGTGATGGCGTCGGACATGGAATAGAAGGACAGCGCCAGAATCGCCAGGAACAGCGTGTATTTCACCGTCCACAGCCGTTCATGGATGGCTTGCGGCACGGCGATCTGCGGCACCTTCAGTTTCTGCGCGATGGCATTGGTCAGTTCCTGAAGCGCGCCGAAGGGACACAACCAGCCGCAATAGACGCCCCGGCCCCAGAACAGCAGTCCCAGTGCGACGAAACTCCACAGGATGAAGATCACCGGTTCGATCAGGAAGGTTTCCCAGTGGAACCCGGTCAGCAGCGATTGCAGGAAAGCCACCACCTGCACCACCGACAACTGGCCGTTGACGCCCCAGCCCAGCCAGACCAGCGTCAGCGTCAGGAAGCCGTAGCGGAAGCTGCGCCACAGCTTCGGCCGGGCCACCAGCGCCTCTTGCGCGAACAGCATCAGCGTCAGGGTGGCGATCATCAGGCCGACCCCGATCACGACGAAGCGCTTGTCACGCCACGTCTTTTCCCACAGCGGCGTGGGCTCGGGCGGCGGCGGCAGAATGTACTGGGACGGCAGCGCATACTCGACCGCCGTGACAAAGCGCAGCTCGGTGCCGTCGCTGGCCGGGCGCGTCGCCGCAACCTCGACCCGGAACGGCGCGATGGGATCAAAGCCGTCGCCCAGCTGGAACACGCTGCGCTCTTTCATCGGCGGCGCATCCTCCAGCCCCAGACGATCGACGCGCAGATAGCCTTCGTCGGTCAGAGCGAAGTGCCGCTCGCCCTGTACCACGGTGATACGGTCGAAGACATGGCTGCGTTTCCACCCGGTTCCACGATGCGACTGCACCCCCTGCGAGCCGATGAACAGCGCCACCTGTCCGGCCCCCAGTCCGCCGACGGCGCGGGTGTACAGGGTCTGGCCCAGCAGGTTCTGCCCGATGGCCGGCGGATCCAGCAGGGCAACGTACAGATCCAGGAAC
Organism: Meridianimarinicoccus sp. MJW13; assembly: GCF_014901205.1. Taxonomy (GTDB): domain Bacteria; phylum Pseudomonadota; class Alphaproteobacteria; order Rhodobacterales; family Rhodobacteraceae; genus Meridianimarinicoccus. The sequence continues at coordinate 126,635 of NZ_JACNMU010000004.1, read as the reverse complement.
GGCGCGTCGCCGGGGCTGAGCGGTACCTTGGCCTCGGCAAAAGCCGCGGCGGCATCGGTCTTGGTGGTGCCTGCGTAGGCGATGGACCCATCGGCCACCAGCGCGGCCCAGTCCTGCGGTACAAACCCGGTGCGGTCGATTCGGCCAGCGTCGATCACCCCGCGATCCAACGCCAGCGCGCGGGCGCTGCGCAGGATGCCGTCACGAATCACCCCGGTCGACACCGTGGCGCGCGAGATCACGTCCGGCGCATTGGCCTCGGCCGCAGCCGCCGATTCGCGCGGGGCCGCCAGATCGACACCCCCGAAGCCCGCCACGAACCGCGCGATGTCGGCATCCGACAGTCCCAGCGTCAGGATCGGCTCGGAATGGCGCAGCAACTCGGCCCCGGCGATCTTGCCATCCTGGCTGACCGCCACCAGCATCTCGATCGGGCGGCCGGAATAGCCCACCGACCCGGCAATCTCCCAGGTCGACCCGATGTAGCCAAGGGTTTCGCCGCCGGCGGTGGTGACGGACCAGCCTGGCACCGCGCCGTCGTCGGGACGCACCCGGATCGGTTCCTGCGGGTCGAACAGGCGCTCGGCCATGGTTGTCAGCACCTGCACCGAAGGCGTGGTGGTGGTGTCGCGGACCAGCCCGCTCTGAGCAATCGCCATGCTGCCGGGCAGCACAAGCATCAACAGGCAGGTCCAGAGAAACGGGATGTGATGAAGCCGGATCATTGTTTCCGGATACGAAGCGAAGAACTGTCTCACCTTAACCTAAGTCAAGGCGCTCACAGCAATGTGATTCCACGTTCGGCGTGCCTCACCAGCACAACGGAGACACCGTTATGACAACTAAACGAGCCATTCGCGGATCCACGCTGATTGTCAGCGCGGCGATGGCCCTTGGGCTTTCCGCCCTTGGTGCGTCCGCGCAAGACAAACCGGCCGATCACGGGGATGAAGCATCCGCCGCGTATCAGCCGTCGATGACCACACTTGGCGAACTGCAAGTGGAAATCCCCGGCCGCCGCGAAGGCGACCCGGTGATGACAGCCGAAGAGTACCAAGCCGCCAACAAGATCTATTTCGAGCGGTGCGCCGGCTGCCACGGCGTGTTGCGCAAGGGCGCGACCGGCAAGGCCCTGACCCCGGACATTACCCGGGCCAACGGTTTTGAATACCTGCGTGATTTCATCAAGTACGGCTCGCCCGCGGGCATGCCGAACTGGGGCACATCCGGCGACCTGACCGAAGAGCAGGTCGACATGATGGCGCGCTACATTCTGCTTGATGCGGCTGCGCCGCCAGAATGGGGCATGCCCGAGATGCGCGAAAGCTGGAAAGTGATCGTCGCACCCGAGGATCGTCCGAAGGAGAAGATGAACGACATCGACATCGACAACCTGTTCTCGGTCACCCTGCGTGACAGCGGAGAGATTGCCCTGATCGATGGCGCCACCTACGAAATCCACTCGATCATCAAGACCGGCTATGCCGTACACATCTCGCGCATCTCGGCCTCGGGCCGCTATCTGCTCGTGATCGGTCGCGACGCCAAGGTCAACATGATCGACCTGTGGATGGAAGAGCCCGCCACCGTCGCCGAAATCAAGGTCGGTGCCGAAGCGCGTTCGGTCGAAACCTCCAAGTTCGAAGGCTATGAGGACAAATACGCCATTGCCGGTGCCTACTGGCCGCCGCAGTACGTGATCATGGACGGCAACACGCTTGAGCCGCTGAAGATCAAGTCCACCCGCGGCATGGTCTACGACGAACAGGTCTACCACCCCGAACCCCGCGTGGCGGCCATTCTGGCCTCGCACTACAAGCCCGAGTTCCTGGTCAACGTCAAGGAAACCGGCAAGATCCTGATGGTCGACTATTCGGACATCAAGAACCTGAAAGTCACCGAGATCGAAGCCGAACGCTTCCTGCATGACGGCGGTCTGGACAGCACCAAGCGGTACTTCCTGACAGCCGCCAACGCGCGTGGCAAGGTGGCCGTGATCGACACCAAGGAAAGCGCGCTGACCGCGATTGTCGAGACCGAAGGCCAGACACCCCACCCGGGCCGCGGTGCCAACATCATGCACCCGACCTACGGGCCGGTCTGGGCAACGTCGCACCTTGGCGATGACACGATCGCCTTGATCGGGACAGACCCTGAAGGTCACCCCGACCATGCGTGGAAGATGGTTCAGCAGCTTTACGGTCTGGGCGGCGGTTCGCTGTTCGTGAAAACGCACCCGACCTCGAACCACCTCTATGTTGACGCAACGCTGAACCCGGATGCCGAAACTTCCGGCTCGGTCGCGGTCTTCAAGATTGACGAACTGGATCAGGAAGAGCCTGAGTACGTGACGCTTCCGATCGTCGAATGGGCCGAAATTGCCGAAGGACAGCCACGCGTTGTTCAAGGTGAATTCAACCAGGCTGGCAACGAAATCTGGTTCTCTGTCTGGAATGCCAAGGATCTGGAATCGGCCATCGTGGTTGTCGATGACAAGACGCTTGAGCTGAAGAAGGTCATCAAGGACCCGCGCCTGATCACACCGACCGGCAAGTTCAACGTCTACAACACCCGGTCTGACGTTTACTGATCATTCACGTCGTTCCCGGCAGGGGCGGGCCACCGCCCCTGCCACCCCCAATTTTCGCCAAACGTTTCAGCTTACGGGGAATGCGCAATGCCCAGCCTGGGAAAAGTCTGTCTGATCGGAGCCGGTCCCGGCGACCCTGAGCTTCTGACCCTGCGCGCCCTGCGGATGCTTCAGGCTGCGGATGTGGTTGTCTACGACCGCCTGGTTTCCGAAGAAATTCTCGCGCTGTCGCCCGAGGGCGCGCGCCGGTTCTCGGTGGGCAAGGCCCCCAAGGATCACCCCGTCCCCCAGGGTCGCATCAACGAGGTTCTGGCCGAATTCGCCCAGGACGGCCTGACCGTGGCCCGCCTGAAGGGCGGCGACCCGCTGATCTTCGGACGCGGCTCGGAAGAGGCCGCCTATCTGACTGCCCTTGGCATCCCGGTGGAATACGCCCCCGGCATCACCGCCGCGCAAGGGGTGGCCGCCGCCACCGGCGTGCCGCTGACCCATCGCGGGCTGGCCACCGGTGTGCGCTATGTCACCGGGCACCGGCAGGCCGATGGCGCGCTGGATCTGGACTGGAAAAGCCTCGCCTGCATCGACACCACGCTGGTGGTCTACATGGGCGTGGCCAATATCGGCCAGATCGCCATGCATCTGATGGCCGAAGGCCTGCCCCATGACACCCCGGTGATGGCCATCGCCAATGCCACCACCCCGCGCGAGCGCCGCCTGTTTTCCTGCCTTGGCCGGATTGCCCCCGACATTTGCGCCGCCGAAATGCAGGCCCCGGTCCTGTTCGTCATCGGCCGCGTCGTTTCCCTGTCCGAGGCCTGTGAGGCCGTCGGGCTGACGGCTGAATGTGACGCGCCAAAAACCGTTCGGGCGGCCCATGCGTAGCCTCGCTTTCCTGCTGGCCTCGACCCTCATGGTCTCGGCGTCCGACATTGCAGACCCCGACGCGCTGGAGCACCTGGTGCTTCAGGATTGCGGATCCTGTCACGGCCTGACCCTGAAGGGCGGGCTGGGGCCGGACATCCGTCCCGACGCCATTTCTCACTACGATCCCGACACGCTGGCCATTGTGGTGCTCGACGGCATTCCCGGTACGGCCATGCCGCCGTGGCGGCCGCTGATCTCCGAAGCCGAAGCACAATGGATCGCCGACTATCTTCTTACAGGTACCCAACCATGAAACTGCTGATCGCCGGCCTGCTGGCCTCTGTCACCCTGACCGCCGCTCAGGCCGGAGAGATCGTTGCCACAGGCGACCTTGGTCTCGTTGTCGAACGCGCCGATGGCGCGCTGCTGCTGGTCGACCGGTCCGAACGCGCGGCCATTGGCCGGATCGAGGGTCTGGGCGACCTGTCGCACGCCAGCCTTGTCTATTCGCCCGACGAACGCTTTGCCTATGTGTTTGGCCGCGATGGCGGCCTCAGCAAGGTCGACATCGTTGAGCAGGCCGTGGTGGCGCGCGTGCTTCAGGCCGGCAACTCCATCGGCGGGGCAATCTCTGACGATGGCGCGCTGGTGGCGGTGTCGAACTACGATCCCGGCGGGGTGCGGATCTTCGACGCCGACACGCTCGACATGGTCGCCGATATTCCCACCGGGTCGAAAACCATCGGGCTGGTCGATGCGCCGGGCCGCCGCTTTGTCTTCACCATGTGGGACAGCGGCGAAACCTGGATCGCGGACATGTCCGGCGACGCGCCCGAGATCACAAAGATCCCCGACATGGGCGCCAACCCCTATGACGCGCTGATCACCAGCGACGGGCGCACCTATATCACCGGGCTGTTCGGCGAGGACGGGATGACCGCGCTGGACCTGTGGCAGGTCCCGCCGGAACCGATCCGCGTGCTGCCCGGCTATGGCCGCGGCTCCGAGGAACTGCCGGTCTACAAGATGCCCCACCTGGAAGGCTGGGCGCTGGCGGGCGGTGAATTCGTCCTGCCGGCCGTCAAGCATCACCAGGTTCTGTGGGTCGATTCCACGACGTTGCAGGAAACCGGCCGCACCGCGACCTACGGCCAGCCGGTCTTTGCCATGGCGCGCCCCGATGGCCGACACGTCTGGGTCAACTTCGCGCATCCGCGCAACGACACCATCCAGGTGATCGACACGCTGACCAAGCAGGTGGTGCATGAATTCAAGCCCGGCCCCGCCGTGCTGCACATGGAATTCAGCCCGCGCGGCAACGAGGTCTGGGTCTCGGTCCGCGACGCCGGCAAGGTCATGATCTACGACACCGCGACCTTCGAAAAGCTGGGCGAGATCGACGCCGCCAGCCCTTCGGGCATCTTCTTCACCGCGCGCGCGCATCGGACGGGGCTGTAGCCATGGACATGACCGTTGATCCCATCGATCTGAGACTGCTGGACGACTGGCAGCGCGACCTGCCGCTGGTGCCCCGCCCCTTCGCCCAGATGGGCGACACGCTGGGCTGCGGCGAGGCCGAGGTGCTCAAACGGCTGGACCGCATGCAGGCAGTGGGGCGGATTTCGCGGGTGGGGGCGACCTTTGCCCCCAACACCATCTCGGCCAGCACCCTGGCCGCCGTGGCAGCCCCCCCCGACCGGATCGAATCCGTGGCCGAGATCATCGGCGCCCAGCCGGGCGTCAATCACAGCTACCTGCGCGAAAACGAATGGAACCTGTGGTTCGTCGCCACCGGGCCGGATCGCGCCCATGTGGACCAGGTTTTGCACGACATCGGGCGCAAGACCGGCCTGCGGGTGCTGGACCTGCGCCTGGTGCGCCCCTTCAACGTCGATCTCGGCTTTCGCCTGACCGGCACGCCGGGCCTGCCCGCGACCCGCCGCGAGGTGCGTCCCGAGGTTCTGGTCCCCGGCGACCGCCGTTTGCTGCAAGTGCTGTCGCACGGGCTGGAGATGGTGTCCCGCCCCTACCTGCGCGTGGCCGAACAGCTGGGCCGGACCGAGGCCGAGATTCTGGACCGTCTGGCGGTGCTGCAAGAGGCCGGCATCCTGGGCCGGCTGGGCGTCATCGTCCGCCACCGCGCCCTGGGCTGGCGGGCCAATGCCATGGTGGTCTGGGACATCAACTCGGACCGCATCGACCAGGCCGGGCCGGTGCTGGCCGCCCACAGCGGCGTCACCCTGTGCTACGAACGCCGCCCGGTGGCCGACGCCTGGCCCTACCGGCTGTATTGCATGATCCACGCCCGCAGCCGCGACGAGGCCCTAGGCGTTCTGACCGGGGCCGCCGCCCTGCCCGAACTGGCGGGGGTGAAGCATCTTGCGCTGTTCTCCAGCCGTTGTTTCAAGCAGACTGGCGCCCTGATCTCGACCAAAGGAACCGCTGCCGCATGACTCAAGATATCGACACCACCGACCGCGCGCTGCTGAACCGACTGCAGGACGACCTGCCGCTGGACCGGCGCCCCTTCGCGGCGCTGGGGCAGGAACTTGATCTGACCGAGGTCGAGGTTCTGGCCCGCATCTCGCGGCTGCGCGACACCGGCTATCTGACCCGCTTCGGCCCGTTCTACGACGCCGCGGCCCTGGGCGGCGCCTTCTGCCTGTGCGCGATGGAAGTGCCCGAGGACCGCTATGAGACGGTGACGGAACAGGTCAACGCCCATTCCGAGGTGGCCCACAACTATGCCCGAGACCATCGCCTGAACATGTGGTTCGTGATGGCCACCGAAAGCGCCGAGGGCATCCAGGCCACGGCGCGCCGGATCGAAGCGGAAACCGGCCTGCAAGTGCTGCTGTTTCCCAAGGAACGCGAATTCTTCATCGGCTTCAGGGTGGCGGCATGACACTGGATGCAACCGATCGCCGGATCGTCGAGGTAACGCAGGCCGGGCTGCCGCTGGTGCCTGCGCCATTCGCCGCCGTGGCCGAAGTTCTTGGCCTGACCGAACCCGAGGTCATCGACCGCATCGCGGCGATGAAAGAGCGCGGCGTGATCCGCCGCATCGGTGGTGCGCCCAATCACTACAAGCTGGGCATGACCGCCAACGGCATGTCTGTCTGGGACGTGGATGACGGCCTGGTGGATCAGTTGGGTGAAAAGATCGGCGCCCTGCCCTTCGTCACCCACAGCTACCGCCGCCCGCGCGCCCTGCCCGTCTGGCCCTACAACCTGTTCGCCATGGTGCACGGCTCGACCCGCGACGAGGTCGATGCCAAGCGCGCCGAGATCGCCGCGATTCTGGGCGACGCCTGCCGTGGTAGCGACATTCTGTTTTCCACGAAAATCTTGAAAAAAACCGGCCTGCGACTGCGCCGCAAGGAAGGATAGACCATGTTTCGCCTCACCGAGTACATGCACCAGCTGGTCACCCCCACGCCGGTCCGCGCCCGCCGCGGCTCTGGCCCCGTGAAACCGGTGGTGATCTGGAACCTGACCCGCCGCTGCAACCTGAAATGCCGGCACTGCTACACCGTCTCGGCGGATGTGGATTTCCCCGGAGAGCTGAGCCACCAGCAGGCCATGGACACGCTCGACGATCTTGACCGCTTCGGCATTCCGGCGCTGATCCTGTCGGGCGGCGAGCCGCTGGACCGCAAGGATCTGTTCGACCTGGCCGCCCGCGCCCGGCCGATGGTCAGGATGCTGGCGCTGTCCACCAATGGCACCAAGATCCACGGCGAGAACGCCGACCGCGTGGCCGAGGCCGGCTTTGACTATGTCGGCATCTCGATCGACGGCATCGGGGCCACCAACGACTGGTTCCGCGGCGTCGAGGGTGCCTTTTCCGATGCCCTGCGGGGCGTGCGCGAATGCAAGAAGCGTGGCATCAAGGTCGGGCTTCGCTTCACCCTGACCGAGTCGAACCATCGCCACCTGCCGGACCTGCTGCAACTGTGCGACGACGAAGGGGTCGACAAGTTCTACCTGTCGCATCTGGTCTATGCCGGGCGCGGCGACAAGAACCGGGGCGAGGATGCCGCGCATCAACGCTCGCGCCGGGCCATGGATGTGCTGATCGAACGCAGCTGGGCAGGGGCCGCCGACGGCTTCCCGCTGGACATCGTGACCGGCAACAACGATGCCGACGCGGTGCATTTCCTGAACTGGGTCGAACGCAATTTCGATGCCGCCGAACACGCCAATGTGCGCGACCACCTGGAAGCCTGGGGCGGCAATTCCTCGGGTCTGGGGGTCGCCAACATCGACACCCAGGGCAATGTGCACCCCGATACCTACTGGTCGGACTACACCATCGGAAATGTGAAAAAGACCCCGTTTTCAGAGCTTTGGACAGGTCCCGATCCGATGCTGGCCAAGCTGCGCACGCGGCCGCGCCCGCTCAAGGGGCGCTGCGGTGCCTGCGCCTATCAGGCCGTCTGCGGCGGCAACACCCGCATCCGCGCCCTGCAACTGACCGGCGATCCCTGGGCCGAAGATCCGGCCTGCTACCTCAGCGACGCCGAGATCGGCGTGGCCGAGGGCGACCGCCTTACCGTGACCCCCTTCCGAGGAAAACGAAATGATCCGGTTCACCGTTTCCATTAGTGCGGCCCTGTTCGCGGCCACCTCTCTGGCGGCGGATCCCGCTCAGGACTATGCCGATCACTGCACCGACTGCCATGGCCCCAGCCGTCTGGGCGCCCTGGGTCCGGCGCTGATTCCGCAGACCCTTGGCCGGATGCGCGGCCCCAACCTGGAGGCGGTGATCCGCGACGGCCGTGCCGCCACCCAGATGCCGGGCTTTGCCGAGGTGCTGGACACCGACCGTATCGCCGCGCTGGCCGACTACCTGCGCACCCCGCTGGACGATGTTCCGGCCTGGGGCGAGGCCGAGATCGCCGCCAGCCGCACCCTGACCCCGGACTACGCCGCCGCCGAAGCGCCGGTCTGGTCCTCGGACCCGATGAACATCACCCTGGTGGTGGAAACCGGCGACCATCACGTCAGCGTGCTGGATGGCGACACCTTCGAGGTGCTCGACCGGTTCGAAACCCCCTTTGCCGTGCATGGCGGCCCGAAGTTCAGCCCCGACGGGCGCTATGTCTTCATCATGTCGCGCGACGGCTGGGTGCAGAAGTACGACCTGTGGTCCCTGTCCGAAGTGGGCCGGGTCCGCGCCGGTCTGAACAGCCGCAACATCGCCATGAGCCACGATGGCAAATGGCTGGCCGTTGCCAACTACCTGCCGATGACCCTGACCCTGCTGTCGACCGAGGATCTGTCGGTTACCCGCGTGATGGAGGTGATCGGCAAGGACGGCACCCCCAGCCGGGTTTCGGCGGTCTACCAGGCCCCGCAACGCAAAAGCTTCATCCTTGCGCTGAAGGACGCCCCCGAGATCTGGGAGGTCGCCACCGATCCCAACGCCGAGCCGGTCTACGAAGGTTTCGTGCACAGCCGCGAGAAGGACATGGTCGAGGCCATCGCCTCCTCCGAAGGGCTGTTCGCCCGGCGCCGGATCGAGGTTACCGAACCGCTGGATGATTTCTTCTTTGACGACGACTATCGCAACCTGATCGGGGCCGCCCGCGACGGGCGTCGCGGGGTGGTGGTCAACCTCAACGTCGGGCGCGAGATCGCCGAACTGCCGCTGGACGGCATGCCGCATCTGGGCTCGGGCATCTCGTGGGATCGCGATGGCCGCCGTGTGATGGCGACGCCGCACCTGAAAGAGGCCAAGCTTTCGGTCATCGACACCGAAACCTGGGAACGGCTGACCACGATCGAAACCGAAGGCCCCGGCTTCTTCCTGCGCAGTCATGAGAACACGCCCTACTTCTGGGCCGACGTCTTCTTTGGTCCCAACCGCGACGTCATGCATGTGATCGACAAGCAGAGCCTCGAGATCGTCAAGACCCTGCGCCCGGTGCCCGGCGCCACCGTCGCCCATGTGGAATTCACCCGCGACGGACGCCATGCGCTGGTGTCGGTCTGGGAGGATGACGGCGCGGTCATCGTCTATGACGCCGCCACGCTGGAAGAGGTCCGCCGCCTGCCGATGCGCAAACCATCCGGGAAATACAATGTCTGGAACAAGATCACCTTCTCTGAAGGCACCAGCCACTGAGGCCATCCTGGTCTCGCACGGCCAGCCCTCGGACCCGGCCCCGGCCGAGGCCCGGCTGGCCGAACTGGCCGCCAAGGTCGCGGCCCGGATGCCGGGGCGCCGCATTGGCGCGGCCACATTGGCGGCCAAGGGGTCCGTCGAGCGCGCACTGGACGGTGCGCGCGACGATGTGCTGATCTATCCGCTGTTCATGACCGAAGGCTGGTTCACCAACACCGCCCTGCCCGCCCGTCTGGGCCTGCCCGCCGCGCGCGTCCTGCCGCCGCTGGGCAGCGATCCGGCCTTGCCGGACCGCACCCTTCAGATGCTGTCGGACGCGGCCTCCAGCGCCGGTTGGAGCGCCTCAGAGACCGAAGTTCTGGTCGCGGCCCACGGATCGGCGCAGGGCGCGGTGCCCGCCGCCTGCACCCGGCGCTTTGCCGAGGCCTTGCGTCAGGCCGGAACCTTCGCCCGGATCGAGGTCGCCTTCCTGGAAGAACCCCCCCATATCCACACGGTGGCGGCAGGCTTCGGACCCAAGGCGATCTGCCTGTCCTATTTCACCGCCGACGGCGGCCATGTCACCGACGACCTGCCCGCCGCCCTGAGCGCGGGCGGCTTTCGTGGCCCCACCCTGCCGCCGCTGGCCCTGTGGCCGGCCATCCCTGCCCTGATCGCCGACGCCCTGTGCGCCGCCGCCCGCCTGGAACACGCCTCATGACCGACACCGACGAGAAATGGACCCGCAAGCGGCTGGCCATCGTGCTGTACCCCTTCGCGGCGGGGGCCGTGGCCATCAACCTGTTCATGCTCAGCCTGATGGGCCAGGCCATCGGTCTGTCGGCGCTGTCGCCGATGTTGACCCTTGGTCTCAGCATTCCGCTGGGGATTCCGGCGACCTGGTGGGCGGCCAAATGGGTGCGCGGCCTGATGGACGAGGCCGAGGGCAAATAACCGGACGGCGGGTCTTGCGGCCCGCCTCCCCTGCCCTGTCGTGACCATCTTCAAAGCCTTGCCTTGGCAATCTGGCTGCAACAGATCCGTTGTCAAACTGATGAACCAACTGTTTTTAAACGGTAAAACCGTCTTCTTGCCAGTTGGCAATTTCACTTTCCAAAGCGATCCGCCATGTATCGGGCGAAGGCCTCCTCCAGCGCATTGCGGCTCAGGCTGTCCGAGAACTCCATGACGACGCTGCGGCCCTTCTTGCGCACGGTGATGCCGCTTTCTCCCGGCCCCCGGCGATACAGCGTGCCGCCCTGCCCTTTCGGTTTCGCCGGTTTGACCGCCGCCTTCAACGCCGCCAGAACCTGCGCGCCATCGCTGGCCCGCCCCTGCCCTTTCGCCGCCGCCAGATCCGCCGCCGCAGACAGAACCCTGGCCCGATCCGCCGGCCGCGCCAGAAGCGGTTTCAGCTGGCGGGCGTGCAGCTCCTTGATGTCGGTGATGGCACCATAGGCCGCGACGATCTCGGGCGGTAGTTTGGCCAGTTGCAGATAGCGCGACAGCCAGCCCTCCGAGACCTCCAGCCGCGCCGCCATGGCCTTCTGCTTGCCGCCGTAATAACGCTCAAGCGCGGCGGCATAGTCGCGGGCGCGTTCGAAGTCGCTGATGTCCTCGCGGTCGCGGTTCTCGATATCGGCCAGGCGGAAGGCCTCTTCATCCGACAGGTCGCGCACATCCACCAGGTACTTGAACTGCGGATAATTGTTGGCCCGCAGCCAGCTGACGGCGAAATGCCGACGCGCACCGCAGATGACCTCATAGGCCTGCGCCCCGCCATCGCTGACGCGGCGCACGATGGCGGGAAATTCCTGCCGCCCCTGCGCGCGGATGCCGTCGATCAGGTCGCGGCAACTGTCCTCGGTCAGCAGGTCGTAGGCGCGGTTGTGATGTTCCCACATGCGGCATTCGGCCGGGTCCACCCATTTCAGGGTCTTTTCCTCGATCTCGCCCGACAGCCGGTCGCCGATGGTGGTGGACCGCTTCAGGAAGCGCGCCCCGCCCCGGTCTTTCGGGGCCGCCGGTTCGGGCGGCGGCGTCGCCTCCGTGGGCTGTGCGTCCAGCCCGCTGAGAATGTCGTCAAACAGTGCGTCGTGCTTCTTGCTCACAGGATCCCCTCCTTGCGCAGGTCCGAATGGTGACTCGGCCAGGTCTTGCGGATCAGTGTCTCCACCTCGCGCCCCACCGCATCCAGATAGGTGCGGCAGCGCTTGTGGGTCTCGGTCCGCCGGGCTGGCCCCGTCAACTCGTATACCGTCTTCAGGTTGGCCGTTGCGTTGTCGATCTCGGCACTGTCCTTGAGCACCGATTGCAGAACGTCATGCGGAAACACCGCGTCCATCATCCGCTTGATCGCCACATGCGCCGACTTCTGGTCGTCCATCTTGGTCGCCACGATCTTGACGAAGGCATAGGACCGCGCGCCGCCATGTTCCGAAATCTCGCCCAGCGTCGCCGCCATCATCTTCAGGAAATGCGCGGTCGAGGCGAAGTCGATGTTGTTGGGCGGTGCCGGGATCAGCAGCGCGTTGGCCGCCCGCAGCACCGACAGCGACAGCATCCCCAGCGCCGGCGGCGGATCCAGCAGCACGATGTCGAACTGGTCCTGGATCGACTCGACCCCGTCTCGCAGCTTGTCCAGCACGAAGGTGTGGTCGCGAGCCATGCGGGCGGCGAATTCATACTCGGCATCATACAGGCCCAGGTTGGCCGGGATCAGCGCGATGCCCGGCCAATAGGTGGCGCGCAGCGCGTAGTGCAGCGTCGCCGGGCCGCCGTGGCGGAAGAACGGATAGAGCGTGTCTTCATCCTCGTCGACATCCACGTCGGGGTTCAGCCCGAAGACGGCGGTGGTCGAGGCCTGGCTGTCGCAATCGATCACGCAGACGCGGTAACCTTTCAGTGCGAAGTACTGCGCCAGATGGGTCACCAGCGTGGATTTGCCGACGCCGCCCTTGAAGTTCTGCACCGCCATGACCAGCGGCGGATCGCCGGGCGCGCGGTGCGGCAGTGTGCCGAAGACCTCGCGCATCCGGTTGACCTCGGCCAGCGAATAGCCGGTGCGGCGGCCGGTTTCGGGATCCTTCTGCGGCTCTGGCAGGCGGCCATCGGCCTCGGCATCCCGGATCAGCTTTTCCGAGCGGCCGACCATTTCGGCGGCGGAGCGGACATTGAAACTGAGCTCGAGCTGTTTCTCGCTGCCGGGCGCATAGACGCGGTCGCGCAGGCGGTTCATGACCGTGTCGGCGCGGGTCGAGAGGTTTTGCAATTCGGAAAGCGTAACGGGGGGGAGAACCTGGTTGTCCATGGTATCCTCGAATGGTGACGCTCGAATCATGCGGGACGGGGCGCACCGCCGCAAGTGCGATAATTTTCGGAAATCAACGAAAAAAGCGGAAGTTGCAGATGTATCCCGGAATGAGTGGAATTTCGGGGCAACAGCGGCCCGGTTCGGAGATTTACGGGTGAAATTGGCGCAAACCTCTCGATTTGTAAGGCGGAGTGTGCCGATCCGGGAGTTATCCCCAAACCCCAAGCAAAAAACACCAGCACCCGCAGGGATTCTAGATTCTAATTGTTCCATGTTCAGGACGGTTAAGTCTCTGTCTTTGCGCACAACTTTCCGCCAATCGCTACTTCATGGGTGACTACGGCCTACGTTTGGGGTGGGCAAAGCTTACGGATGGGGTTGGCTGCGCCTACGTCTGGGGTGTGGAATCACCCTTACATTTTGGGTGCGCGCAGACCCCTGTAAAACAAGCATTTTCTGGTTGATCTTGGGTGAATTCCGAGTCCGGGGGCGAGTCGGCCCGAGTCGCAAACCTTACGGATTGGGTGAGCCGGCTCTGGTGGCATTGCTGTTTAAAAGATACATTTGGGCCTATTCATGTGTAAGACTTGGCGATACGGCGGCGGGCGTTGCGGCCAGACCCACGAGATCTGCCGCCGGGATCGCCGCGCTGCCCGCGCAAGTGCTTTACCGGGGCAAAGCGCCTTGGTAGCTTACATCCAACAAACTACAAACGTAAGAGAATCGAGTAGCGCGCGTGGCAGCCGACCGTTCCTATCGCACCCTGGACGCCCGACCCAATGCCGAAAGCCTCGTCAAACCGGGGGAATTGGTGGATCTGGTCGAGGTGACTCCGCTGACATTGGCAGATCGGCGGATCTATAACCAGCTTCTGGAAAACGCCTGGGACGGGATCGAGAAGCCGGTGACCCATGTGATCGCCAAGGCCGAGTTGCGCGGTTCGCACAATGCCAACGATCGCATCGGCGAAAGCCTGGAACGGCTGATGTCGGCCATCGTCAAGATCCAGGTGAACTGGGACGGCGAAGAGGCGATCGAGCGGGTGCAGCTTCTGGGCGGCAATATCGAGACCCTGCGCCGCGACGGTCTGGTCGAATATGAAATTCCGGCGCGGCTGCGCAAGATCATCAAGCATTCGTCGGTGTTCGCGCGGTTGCAGCGCGAGGTGATGTTCGCGCTGACTTCGAAATATGCGCTGACGCTGTACGAGATGGTGCAGAAGCGCGGCAACCTGAAGTACCGCGCGTCCGAGAAGTTCACTCTTGAGGCGCTGCGCGGGGTGCTGGGGGTGCCCAAGGGCAAGCTGACCAGCTGGTCAAACCTGAACCTGCGCGCCATCAAGCCCGCCGTGGCCGAGGTCAACGCGCTGAGCGACTATGTGGTGCAGATCGAACCGATCAAGACCGGGCGCCGGGTCACCCATGTGGAGCTGCGCTGGTGGCGCAAGGATCGCGACGGGGTGGATGCGGCCGAACGCGAGGTGAGCTTCTCGAAGGTCGGGCGCAAGGCGCGGGTGGCCGGAGAGGTGGAGCCCGAGGTGTCGACGCTGAAGCCGCGTCCGGCCTGGCTGGACGGGCAGGGCAGGGCGCTGCGCACCGAGACCTATGAGACCGCCAAGCTGCGCCATCCCGGCTATGACATCTACTTCGTGGAAAGCGAATGGCGGGCCTGGTCCACGGGTCGCGAGCCGGCGCGTGATCCCGACAAGGCGTTTCTCGCGTTCTTCAGAAAGTTCGCGGAAAACAACCCGTTGTAGTGAAATTGCCAATTGGCAATTTTCGGGCGGGCAGGGGGTGTTGGCGCGCAGTCTGGGTTGTGAGCATTATGGTCAATAAATGACCATAAGAATCTGCAAGACTCTGGCCCCGCGCAAACAACACGACCCCGGAAAAACCCGTCAGGACAGGCAAAATGCCTGCGACAGACCTACGGGTTTTGGGGGTCGATCTTGTGGGGGTGCCGATGACAGTGTCAGTTTGTCAGCGCATCGAAGTTTGAGGTGTCCACATCCGCGACGGCCTCGCGCCCGATGGCATCGAAGTCGGTCTCGCGCTTGACCTCTTCTGAGACCTCTTGTGCCTCGGCGGCAGCGGCGCCAGCTTGAGCGGCTGTGCTGACCTGGCTTTCACTCAGACCGCATCCCGACAGCGCGAACAGCAACAGCGAGGGTGCCAACAGGTACTTCATTGTGATCTCCTGGATCTTGGGACGGAAATGTCCCGGCGACGATCTAGGGCGACTTCGTCAATGTCAATTCCGGGGCGCAGGTTTGCGGGCCGGTGGTGGCGGGCAGGGGTCTGGAAGCCGCCTGAAACGCCATCGAAGCGCTTGAGGATCCCGCCCGGTTGGCGATGATGGCCGGGGGGGCGCCGCGCCCTTGTGGGCAAGTTTGACGTGGAGTGGGACGCATGAAGTTTTCAGCCAACCTGGGGTTTCTGTGGACCGAAAAGGCCTTGCCAGACGCCATCCGCGCGGCCCATGCCGCCGGTTTCGATGCCGTGGAATGCCACTGGCCTTATGAGGTCCCGGTGGCCGAGGTTGTCGCGGCGTTGAAGGACACCGGCCTGCCGATGCTCGGGCTCAACACACGTCGCGGGGATGTCGGGGCAGGGGACGTCGGCCTTTCCGCGCTGCCCGGCCGGGCAAGCGATGCCCGCGCCGCCATTGACGAGGCCATCGCCTATGCCACGGCCGTCGGGGCGGGCAATGTGCATGTGATGGCGGGGATGGCCAGCGGTGCGGCGGCGCGGGATGCTTTTGTTTCGGCGCTGGATCATGCCTGCACGCGGGCCGCGCCAGAGGGGATCACCATCCTGATCGAACCGCTCAACCCCCATGATGCGCCGGGCTATTTCCTGTCCACCACCGGGCAGGCGGTGGAGATCATTGCGCAGGTCGGGGCGCCGAACCTGAAACTGATGTTCGATTGCTACCACGTGGCGCGGACCGAGGGCGACGTGATCGGCCGGCTGAAAAGCGTCTGGGGATCCATCGGCCATATCCAGTTCGCCGCGGTACCCGACCGGGGGCCGCCCGATCAGGGCACGCTGGACTATTCCCAGGTCTTCCGGGCAATCGCCCGGATGGGATATCAAGCCCCGCTTGGTGCCGAATACAAACCCGGCCCCGACACCGGTGCCAGCCTTGGCTGGATGCCCAAGCTGGCCCCCGAATGATACGCGCGGCGTCGGGGGATGCCGCGCGGGGCAGGCTCAGTTCAGCGCGTTCTTGTAGATCACGCCATCTTTCATGATGACGTCGAAGTTCGCGTCAGGATCGCTCACCAGATCAAGATCGTCCAGCGGGTTGCCATCCACAAGGATCAGGTCGGCATAGGCGCCTTCTTCGATCACCCCCAGCGGACCCATCGGGTAGGGTGTAAGATTGCCCGACAGCGCCAGCAGGTCGGCATTGTCGCAGGTGGCCATCTTCAGCGCCTCGTAGGGCGTGAACCAGTTTTGCAGTTTGGCAAGCTGCGCGCCCTGCCGCTTGGCAAGATCCGCGCTGAACAGCGTGTCGGTGCCGAAGGCGATCTTCACGCCCAGTTCCTTGGCCGTCTTGTAGACGAAGTCGGTGCCATCGGTGACGGAATCGTATTTCGCCTTCTGGAACGCGTTCAGGGCCGGGGCGTCTTCGTCGTCCAGAAAGGGCTGCATGCTGAGCCAGACATCGTTCTCGACGAAGCGTTGAA
This sequence comes from Meridianimarinicoccus sp. MJW13, assembly GCF_014901205.1. Lineage (GTDB taxonomy): Bacteria > Pseudomonadota > Alphaproteobacteria > Rhodobacterales > Rhodobacteraceae > Meridianimarinicoccus. The sequence goes on along the minus strand of NZ_JACNMU010000004.1, from coordinate 110,068 downwards.
GGGTTTCGCGGGTCGACATGTGGCCGTGCTCGACGCTTTTGACGCCGGCGTCGATGGAATGGTTGACGGCCTCGTCATTGATGGCGTGGGTCAGCACGTAGGTGCCCCAGTTTTCCGCCTGTTCGACCGCCGCTTCCAGTTCGGCCCTGGTGTATTGGATCGTGTGGATCGGATCATAGCTTGAGGTGACGCCGCCGCCGGCCATCAGCTTGATCTGCGTCGCGCCCTGCATCAGGTTTTCGCGCACGCGCTTGAGCACCTCGGGCACGCCGTCGGCGATGTAGAACATGTCCGAGGTCTCGAAGGAATGAAGCTTGTCCGGCGTGGCGGGCACATCCCGTGTCATCCGGAAATCCATGTGCCCGGCGGTTTGCGAGATGGCAGGGCCCGAGGGAAACACCCGTGGTCCTTCGATCAGGCCCTCATCGGTGGCGCGGGCAATATCGAACATCGGGCCCGCCGTATCACGCACCGTGGTGAACCCGCGATACAGCGTGTCGCGCTGTGCGGCCGCGGTCAGAAGGTTCCAGTAACCTTCGTTGGTGGTCATGAGCTTGCCGATTGTCGCCGTCGCATAGACCCCGTGCCAATGGGCATCGATCAGGCCGGGTATCAGCACATGGCCATCCGCGTCGATGACGGTGGCGAATTCGGGCGGTTCCAGATCGGCGCCGATCCGGGAAATCATGTTGCCGGCGATATAGACGTCCTGACCTTCCAGTAGATCGGGGGAGCAGCCGGTAAAGATGCTCGCGCCGCGGATCAGCACGGCATTTGGGGCGCCTTCCGACCCGGTTTCCTGCGCAGAGGCACAGGCGGTGGTGAGGGTTGCGGCGGTGCAAAGCAGAACAGCCAGGTGGCGCATCGTTTTTCTCCAGCATTGGCGATGGGCGAGGGATGTCCGGCGACGGTGGCGCGGCGACCGCATGGCCCATCGTGCCCGGCGTAACAGGTGGCCGAGGTCTGACCCAATGGGTAAGACATGGGGGCAGACCTGTAAACGGTTGTGTCCGGGGGCGCAGGTCTGCACCGCCGGGGCCAAGCCCGGTGCGCCAGCGATCAGAGCGTTGCGCCCGGGAACTGCGCCAGTTCAACGCCACCCGCCAGCAGGGCCCGGCGGACCTCGGCGGCGATGCTGACGGCCGTGGGCGTGTCGCCATGCAGGCAGATGGTGTCGATCCGGGTTTCGATCCGCGTGCCGCTTTCGGTGATGATCGCGCCTTCGCGCACCATTTGCGCCATCCGCTGCCCGGCGACCTGCGGGTCATGGATCACCGCGCCCGGCAGGCTGCGATCGACCAGCGTCGCATCGTCGTTATAGGCACGATCGGCGAAGATTTCGCAGGCGATGGGACAGCCCAGGGCCTGTGCCGCACGCTGCTGCGCGGTGCCGGCCAGGACCATGATGATGATCTCGGGGGCGACGGACAGCGCGGCCTGGTAACAGGCCGTGGCCATCGCTTCATCCTCCGAGGCCATGTTGGCCAGCGCGCCGTGCAGCTTCAGGTGCCGCACCGTGCCGCCTGCCGCCCGTGCCATCGCCTGGGCCGCGCCGACCTGATAGCGCACGAGGTTCTGCAAGGACGCCAGCGGCAGCGTCATGCGCTGGCGGCCAAAGCCGTGCAGGTCGGGAAAGCCGGGATGCGCGCCGATGCCGACGCCCTTGTCCACCGCGCGCTGCATGGTCTTGGCCATCACGTCCCAATCGCCGGCGTGCAGGCCGCAGGCGACATTGGCCGAGGTCACGATCTCCAGCAGCGCGGCGTCATCGCCCATCGTCCAGGCGCCGAAGCTTTCGCCCATATCGGCATTGAGATCCACGAAATGTGTCATGTTTCCTCCCTAGGGGTCGTCTTCATCGCCGGCGACGACGCCGCTGATCAGTTGATAGGACAGCAGATCGGTCATCCGGTGCGGGTCGCGGATCAACGGGCGGCGGCTGCGGGACAGAACCGCCCGTCGCTGGGCGTCGGCACGTTCCAGCGCCACGGCTTTTTCAAGATCGACGAACTGGAAGCGCAGCGCGGCGCCGACCGGGGCTTGCGCGACCTTGGGCAGATCGCAGGGCAGGACCGTGGCGATCCGTGGATAGCCGCCGGTGGTCTGGCAATCGGCCATCAGCACGAAGGGGGTGCCGTCGCCGGTGATCTGGATGTCGCCGGGCACGATGATTTCGGAGACCACGTTGCGCCCGCCCTCGACGTGAAACCCGCCACCTTCGGGGTCCAGCCCCACGCCCATCCGGTTGGCGCGGGCGTCGCGGCGCATCGGCGCCGATTGAAACCGGTCGCGTTCGGCTTGCGCAAACAGATGGGTCTGGAAGCTGGCGACCACGCGCACGACCCCGCCGTCAAAGCGGTTGTCGGGCTCCAGCAGCAGGCCGGTCTCGCTGCCCTTGTCCTTGCCGATGGCCAGGACGTCGCCCGCCGACAGCGCCGCGCCGATCCCGGCCGACAGATGTGCTGCGCGCGCGCCCAGACAGACCGGCGCGTCAATGCCACCGCCGACGTGCAGGTAGCCGTAGCAGCCCGCTTGCACCGGACCGATCGACAGCCGTTCCCCGGCCTGCAGAAGATGCGAGGCATGCCAGGCCAGTTTTGTGCCGTCCCGCGTGGCCCGCATCGGCGCACCGGTCAGGGCGATGCGCATATCCGCGCTGGCCTCGAAATCGCCCCCCATGCCGGCCATCTCGATGACCGCGCAGTCGGGCGATTGCCCCAGCAGGGCCGCGCCTTCGTCCAGCGCCAGCCGATCCACCGCGCCGCCGCGCGACAGGCCGACATCCAGATAGCCGCTGCGCCCCCGGTCCTGCAGCGTCAGGCCGGGACCGGCGCGCAGGATTTTCAGCAGGGCGGTCATGTGATCGCCTCGCATTTCGCGCCGCCGTGCGGGTCGTTTCGCATGGTGGCCAGGGCTTCGGCGTCGGTGGACACGAATTGCACCTCGTCACCGGGGCGCAGCAGGAAGGGGTCCGGGACTTCGGGCTGAAACAGCCGGATCGCGGTTTGTCCCACGTGCTGCCAGCCGGTCGGCGTCGCGACCGAGAACAGCACCAGTTGACGGATCGCCACCGCCAGCGCGCCCACGGGAATGCGCTTTGTCAAGGTGGTCTGGCGCGGAATGTCCCAGGCCTTTGGCAATTCGCCAAGATAGGGCTGGCCTGCGGCGAACCCGATGGTCTGAACCCGCACCCGGGCTTGCGTCAGCGAGGTGATGGCCTCGGCCTCGCTCAGCCCCGCGGCCTGTGCTGCCTGGCCCAGTTGCGGCGCAAGATCGGTGCCGAACACCGTGGGAATGCGCCAGAACCGGCGGCCCGTGGGCAGGTCAGCGGCGTACCAGTCCTGGCGGCGCAGCAACGCCTCAAGCTGCTGGCGCAGGTGAGCGTGGGACAGGTGCAGCGGATCGAACCGCACAAAGGCCGACACCAGCGAAGAGGAGGTTTCCTCGACCCCGTCCCAGCCTTCGGCCTCGACCGCCGCGCGAAAGGCCAGCGCCGCGCGGTTGGCCGGTTCGCTCAGCCGGTCACCGAAGCTGACCAGCATCCCGGCGATGCCGATGGTGCGCACCTCGGGCGCGCGGCGGGAAAGGGGGGGCTGCGGGTCGGTCACATCTGCTCCGGCAGGTAGGTCACGATGCCGGGGAAGACGGAGATGATGGCAAGCGCCAGGATCATCAGGAAGAAGAACGGCAGCGCGGCGTGGGCGACCGTAAGGATGTCGCGCCCGGTCAGCGATTGCAGCACGAACAGGTTGAAGCCCACCGGCGGTGTGATCTGGGACATCTCGACGACAATCACAAGGAAGATACCGAACCAAAGCGGATCGATCCCGGCCTGCAGCACCATCGGCATGATGACCGAGGCGGTCAGGACCACCACCGAAATTCCGTCCAGAAAGCAGCCCATGATGACGAAGAACACGGTCAGGGCCGCCAGAAGCGTGAAGGTCGACAGCCCGAGCGAGCCGATCCATTCGGCCAGGATGCGGGGAATGCCGGTAAAGCCCATGGCCACGGTCAGGAAGGACGCGCCCGCCAGGATGAAGGCGATCATGCAGGAGGTGACCGTCGCTCCCATCAGCCCGCCGAAGAAGCTGTCGCGGGTCAGGGTGCCGGAACTCCACGACAGCACCAGTGCCAGCACCACGCCGACCGCAGCGGCGTCGGTGGGCGAGGCGATGCCGGCGTAGATCGAGCCGATGACGCCGCCGATCAGCAGCACCACGGGGATCAGGCGGCGGGTGCGGCGGATCTTTTCGCGGAAGTTGGTGCCGATGTCTTCCATCGGCAGGCTGTCGCGATTGAGCAGCGCCCAGATCACCACGTAGCCGACGAACAGCGACACCAGCAGGACACCGGGCAGCACCCCGGCGATGAACAGCCGCGCGATGGATTGTTCGGTGGCGACGCCATAGACGATCAGGATGATCGACGGCGGGATCAGCAGCCCCAGCGTGGCAGAACCCGCCAGCGTGCCGATGACCAGCCGTTCCGGGTAACCGCGCCGCGACAGTTCCGGGATCGACAGCTTGCCGATGGTGGCGGCGGTGGCCGCGGAAGAGCCCGAGACCGCCGCGAAGATCCCGCAGGCAAAGACGTTGACGTGCAGCAACTGGCCCGGCAGGCGGTTCATCCACGGCGACAGGCCGGTGAACATGTCCTCGGACAGGCGGGATCGGAACAGGATCTCGCCCATCCAGATGAACAGGGGCAGGGCGGCCAGCGCCCAGGAATTGCTGTGCCCCCACATGGTGGTGGCCATGACAAGGCCCAGCGGCGCGTCGGTGAACAGCGCCATGGCGGCCATTCCGACACCCAGCAGCGAAAAGGCCACCCAAAGGCCCGCGCCCAGAAAGGCGAACAGCAGGACCAGCAGGAGGATGGAGAGTGTGGCGATTGACATGGGCTGGATCCTATTCCTTCAACAGGCTTTCGCCCTTGTCTTCCCAGGTTGCGGGACGGCCCCGCAGCAGGCCGAACAATTCGTCCGCCAAGGCAATGGTGAGAATGGCCAGCCCCAGCGCCACGGGAAGCTGCGGCAGCCACAGGGGCACCGACACCATGCCCGAACTGCGATCGCCGAATTCGATGGATTCATAGACCAGAAGGATCACGTACCAGGTTGCGAAGGCGCTCATCCCCAGGGCGATTACCACCACCAGGGTTTCGACCGCGCGGCGGGCGCGGTCCGGCAGGCGTCCGACCAGCAGGGTCACGCGGATATGTCCGCCCTCCCGCAGCGAATATGCCAGCGCAAGGAAGGTTGCGGCGGCCAGGAAGAAGCCGGTGAAATCGGCGTAGGACGGGATCGTCAGACCGATGCCCTGCCCGAACAGCGCGGCGGCGATCTTGTCGGCCAGGTTCAGGCTGACCTGGGCAAAGACCAGCACCACGATGGCAAGGATGAAGGCTGCCGCAAGACCGCCGGCCGCACGATAGGTGAAATCAAGAATGGGCCGCATGTCTGTCCCCCCAAGGCAAGACTGGCGGGTCGGGCGCGGGTGTGCGCCCGACCATTGGTCTGGATTATTGCTGGTAGGCCGACAGCAGGGCCGCGCCGGAGTCGCCGGCCTCGGCGGTCCAGTTGTCCAGCATCTGTGCCCCGATGTCGCGCAGGCCGGTCATCAGCTCGTCCGAAGGCGCTACCACCGTGATGCCGTTTTCGGCCAGAACGGCGGTTTGCGCGGCGGTTTCGGCCATGCTCATCTCCCAGCCGCGCTGTTCGGCGGCGGCGGCGGCTTCCAGAACGGCGGCCTGCGTGGCGTCATCCAGGCGGCGGAAGGCGCGCTTGTTGACCACGACGATGTTCTTGGGGATCCAGGCCTGAATGTCGGTGTAGTGGGTCAGGAAGTCCCAGGCTTTCGAGTTCACCCCGGTCGACGGCGAGGTGATCATCGCCTCGACCCGGCCGGTCGAGAAGGCCTGCGGAATGTCCGGCACTTCGACCTGGGTGGGGGCAGCCCCCGCCAGGTTGGCGAATTCTTCCAGCGTGGCGTTATAGGTGCGGAACTTCAGCCCGGCGAGGTCGGCAACCGAGTTGATTTCCTTGGTCGTATACAGACCCTGCGGCGGCCACGGCACGGCATAAAGCGCCATCAGGCCCTGGTCATCCAGCAGCCCGTCGATCACGTCCTTCTGGGCTGCCCAAAGCCGCATCGCCTCGTCATAGTTGGTGGCGAGAAACGGCATGGAGTCGATGCCGAAGGCCGGGTTGTCATTGGCCAGCAGCGACAGGAAGAATTCCCCGGCGGGGACCTGACCGCTGCGCACGGCCTTGCTGATCTCGGGATGCTTGAACAGCGACCCGGCCGAATGCACCTTGATCTCAAGCCCGCCATCGGTGGCGGTGGCCACGTCTTCGGCGAACTGGTGGATGTTCACGGTGTGAAAGGTGGCGTCCGGGTACGGCGTCGGCATGTCCCAGGTGTCGGCTTGCGCCTGCACCACGAGCCCGGCAAGAGCGGCCACTGCACCGCCCAGATAGCGTGATACGAACATTGTCATTCCTCCCTGAAAGTCGTGTTCGACTCTCACATTGATATTACGCTGACAAATTGTCAACGTTTTATCCGCGTGCGTAAGGGCGCGGTTCCGGCCGAATGGCGGGGCGCGGTGCCGGGCCCGGTCGCGAAACCGTCACCACGGCCACGGGGGTCGCCGGTTGAGACGGCCACAGATCGGTGGCATAATGTTTGTAAAACGCCGATATTATGAAGATGAAATGAGGTGAGACCCATGAGCGAGCAGACCTCCCCCGGCCGCCGGATCGTGTCCTCCCGCCACCTGGCGGAGGGCGACGGCTGGGAAATGTCCGAGCTTGAGTTTGGCCTGATCGTTGTCTTCAACGCCTTCTCGCGCTGGACAACCCGGTGCATGGCCGCCGCCGGCCAACCCGATCTCAGCCCGCTGGAGATCCTGATCCTGCACAACGTCAACCATCGTGCCCGCGACAAGCGGTTGGCGGATATCTGTTTCCTGCTGAACATCGAGGACAGCCACACGGTGAACTATGCCCTGCGCAAGCTGCTGAAGGCGGGGCTGCTGGAGTCGGAAAAGCGCGGCAAGGAAGTGTTCTACCGCACCTCGCCCGACGGGGTGGCGCTGTGCAAGCTTTACCGCGATGTGCGCAGCCAGTGCCTTCTTGAGGGTCTGTCGGCGACCGATCTGTCGGGCGAAGAACTGCGCGAACTGGCCCGCAATCTGCGCGCGTTGTCAGGCCATTACGATCAGGCCAGCCGGGCGGCGGCGTCGCTGTAAGGCGCCGTCGGGGCCCGCAACATCCGCTGAGATCATGCAACGGCGCCGTCGTCGACCACGTCAACGACGGCCGTGAGCGCGTCTTCGATGGTTGCCGAATACTGCACCCGCGGGCGCTTCAGACCGTGGGTGACGAACACGCGCTGTATGTCGCGGCTGGTGCCGGACAGCCACAGGGCAACGCCGTCGCTTCGGCTGCCCGCATGACACCACCCCAACAGACCCGCCTCAAGGGGTCGAGAACGTGTCGATACACCATGACCAGACCGCATCCACCATGCGGCGCGGCTGGCGCGATCGCTTCCTGACAAGGTAGTAATTCATATCGGGCTCATGGTTGGATGCGCCGACTTCGATCAATCGGCCCGCCTTCAGGTCGCCCTGCACGAAAGCGCGGCTGACAATGGCCAGCCCTTGCCCGGCCAAAGCGGCATCAAGCGCCAGGGATATCTGGTTGAAAACCGGACCGGGCAACCGACCTGTCGTCCCGAAGTACTTTTGCCAGTGACCATACATGTCGTGCAGAAGCGGCATCGCACGGATCGTCTCGGGCGTCATCTGCTCTGGTTGATCCTTCAGCAGATGCGGGCTGCCCACCAGGATCAGATCCTGGCGGAACAGCAGTTGGGCCTCATGGGACGCGGGAAAGGGCGGGCGCGCTTCCCGGATGGCGATATCCACCCGGTCACGGTCGAAATCCGTCACGGCCACGGTTGCGATGGTGCGGATCTCGACGCCGGGCAGAACGGCGTTCAGGGACGGCAGGCTTGGAATCAAGAGCTTGGTGGCGAAGGTCGGCGTTACACTGATCGTGAGGCTTCCACCGGCATCGTTCAGCAGATCTGTTGCCTCTCGCAGAATGTCGAAGGCGCGGTTGACCTCGGCGTGATAGGCGGCACCGCGCGATGTCAGGGCAACACCGCGCGGCAGACGCGTGAACAGGGTCTGGCCAAGGTGATCTTCCAGCAAGCGAATCTGTTGTGCGACAGCGCCTTGGGACACGCCGAGCTCTTCCGAGGCAGCGCGGAAGTTAAGACGACGGCCCGCCACTTCGAAAGTTCGAAGGGCGTTCATCGGGGGCACGTTCCTGCGACTTTTGAGCATTCAGAGACTGTAGTTTTTCTAAAGCATACAGCGTTTCGATCTGGCGCGAAACCGCGGGAAAAACCTGTATTCTGACGGTTGCTGTTCATTTCCGGTACAAGGCGGTACCGACTCACGTCGAGGCCAACCATGATTACACAACGCACGGCGGTCCTGCCGACATCCTATTCCGTCATCCTCGCGGTGAGCGGCACGCATCTGATCAACGACCTGATCCAGTTTCTTCTGCCCGCGCTCTACCCGGTGCTGAAATCGCAATACGCGCTGAGCTACTTCCAACTGGGCCTGCTGACGCTGGCTCAGCAGATCACCGCCTGCATCCTGCAACCCGTCCTTGGGCTGTATGGCGACCTGCGGCCCAAGCCCTATTCCCTGGCCGTGTCCATGGGAGTCGTGGCCATCGGGATCGTTCTGCTGGCAACGGCCGGATCGTTTGCCGCCTTGCTTGGCGCGGCCGCCGTTCTGGGGCTTGGCTCGGCGCTGTTTCACCCCGAGGCTTCGCGGGTGTGCCGCATGGCTTCGGGCGGCAAGCTGGGATTTGCGCAATCCAGCTTCCAGGTCGGTGGCAACACCGGCACGGCGCTTGGACCGCTGGCGGCGGCGCTGATCGTGCTGCCTCTGGGGCAGGCCACCACGGCCTGGTTCGGGCTGCTCGCGGTCTGCGCGGTCGTGATCCTGCTGTGGGTCGCCCGTTGGTTCACCGAGCATCAGCGCCTGATGCAGGCTGCCGGGGCCCCTCCGGCGGTCGGCCCTGGCTTGCCGCGCAAGCGTCTTGTCATCGCGTTCGCGGTCCTGGGGGCGCTGCTGCTGAGCAAGTTCGTCTATATCGAGACCTTCAAAAGCTACTACACCTTTTTCCTGATCGAAAAATTCGGACTGGAGGTGCCGCAGGCGCAGGGATTCCTGTTCGTTTTCCTGGCGGCTGTCGCGTTTGGCACTTTTTTCGGCGGGCCTGTCGGGGATCGCATCGGCCGCAAGAAGGTGATCTGGGGCTCGATTGTCGGCGCGCTCCCCTTTGCGATCGTGTTGCCGTTCACGCCACTGTGGGCTGCGGTCGGCCTGAGCGTCGTCGTGGGGCTGGTGCTGTCGTCGGCATTCTCGGCCATCGTGGTCTTTGCGCAAGAGTTGATGCCACAGAAAGTCGGGATGGTCGCGGGCTTCGTCTTTGGCTTTGCGTTCGGGGTCGGGGCGCTTGGTGCGGCGGCGCTTGGCGCGCTGGCGGACCAGATCGGCATACAACAGGTCTTTGGCTTCCTATCCCTGCTGTTGTGCCTTGGCTTCCTGACGGTCCTGCTTCCGGACCTTGAATGATCAATGGGGGCTGCGTGCGGCCCGCCGGGCCAGCGCGGCCACCAGGTCGGTGCGCGTCACGATGCCGACGATGTTGCCGTCTTCGATGACCGGGACCGCATCGGTATCGCCATCCGCCATCATTGGCAGAAGCGCGCCGATCGGCGTGTTGGTGGACGCGCGCGGGCCCGCCACGCTCATGATGTCACCTGCCAACACCGGCTTGTCCCGGTCGCGATCCAGCAATCGGCGCAGCGCGGCGCCATAACCTCGGTGTAGGCGCAGGGCATCGGTGCGGGCCTGTGTGATGAGGTGCATCTGAAAGATGACGCCCAGGAAGGTCTGGTTGTTTTCGACCACCGGGATCGAGGTGAAACGATGCTGTCGGAACAGGTCCGCGATCTCGCCCAGGGCCGAGTCCGGGCCGACCGTGACCAGGTTGCGAGACATGATGTCCTGCGCGGTCAGGGGGCCCGAGGAATGCGTGGCAGCCTGCAGTTCCGCCGCGCCGATCAGCCGGGCCAGATCCTCGACCCCGAGGTTGAAGGACTGGCTGTAGCGTTCCAGGATGGCCGTCAGTTCTTCCTCCGACAGGCCCAGGCGCTCGGTCGGGTTGCGGTCATCGGTTCCAAACTTGCTTTGATCGTCGAACTGCCGAAAGGGGTAACGGCGGCCCGTCAGCCGTGCATAGATCGCCGCCATCACCACCAGGGCAATAGTTCCCACAGCGATGGGCACCAGCGCGAACCAGAACCCCTGTTGGGCAATGGCCTCTGGGGACATGGCCGCTGTCATTGCAACGGCCCCGGCGGGCGGATGTACGGCCCGGCACAGGATGGTGGCCGTGATCGCAAGACCCACGGCCAATGCGATCCGCAGGGCCGGGTCCGGCACCGACAGGCAGACAGCCACGCCGACGATGGCCGCGACCGTATTGCCGACGATGGCGGACCAGGGCTGCGCCAGAGGGCTGTTGGGTACCGCGAACAGCAGCACCGAAGACGCGCCGAAGGGCGCCACCAGGTACAGGCCCAGTTCGGTGTCAATCTGGGGCGACAGCAGGAACAGCCCGGTCAACCCAAGGCCGATCAGCGCCCCCAGGCCGGCCCGCATGGCCTCGAAGGCCGACACCCGCGCGACAGCAGGGCCAAGTGACTTCAGAATCTGCAAATCCGCGCCTCCGGGTGAGATGCGCGCAAACTTTCATCAGTTTCCGAAAGGTTCAACCGGCCCTTTTCAGGAAGAACCCGGCTGATGGCCCGGTCAGACCAATCCCGGCAGCGGCGCACAGGGGGGGTGCCTAGCCCGCCGATTCGAACACCGGCTCGAACCCGGCCCACATCATCCGCTGTCCGTCGAAGCACATCTCGGGCATGTCGGACCAACGCGCGTCGCTTTCCATCTTCCGGGCGGCCGCTTCGCAGGTGGCCTTGTCGGGCCATTCAATCCACGAGAACACGACGGTTTCGTCATCCTTTGCCTTCACCGCGCTTGAAATCCGTCACCTCGCCGTCCGGAACGGACTCGCCCCAGCACTCCATGATTCTGGTCGCGCCGTAGTCGCGGAAGATCGGGGCCGACTTTTCGGCCAACTCGCGATAGGCCTCTTTCTTGTCGCTGGGACAGGCCAGCAGAAATCCTTGAACATAGCTCATCGGTGTTCTCCTTGGTTTGGGGTATGGTTTTCAGCCCCGAAACGCCGACCCCGGCATCGCGATGTCGAGTTTGCCCATCGGCACTATCGCGGGCATCACGCGCCCTGCGGCATCTGGGTCACGTCCATCCACATCGGTTCGAATACGTGGCCGTCCGGGTCTTCGAACGAACGTCCGTACATGAAGCCCATGTCTGTAGGGGGCCGGATATCCGCCGTGCCGCCCGCCGCTGCGGCGGCATCGGTGATGGCATCCACCTCGTCGCGGCTGTCCCGCGACAAGCAGATCAGCACTTCACAGGTCTTGCCCGCGTCGGCGATCTGTTTCGGCGTGAAGGTCGAGAAGAACCCATGCGTCAATAGCATGAAGGTGATCGACTCGGACCAGACCATGCAGGCGGCCTTGTCGTTGCTGAATTGCCCGTTCTTCTGGCATCCAATCGCCTCGTAGAAACGGGTCGAGACGGCAAGGTCGGCCACCGGCAGGTTGACGAAAATCATCTTGGTCATCGGGGTTCCCTCATTTCTGAAACAGCAGTTCGATATAGCGGCGCAGGTGGTCCAGACTGTCGGCGGCGACGGTGACGTCGTTGCCTGCCTTGGCCAGCACGAACGCCCCCTGAATGACAGCCTGGGTGTGCAGCGCGAGGCTTTCGGCGCTCATCGGCAGGGTGACGCCATGCTCTGCCGCTGCCGCCTTGATGTCGACCTCCAGCGTCGTGGCATGGCCGGTGATGCTGGCGTTGCAGGCCTCGCGGATGGCGGGATGCGACCCGTAGGTTTCCTGCACCATGGTTCCGACAAGACAGGTGAATTCCGGCACGTCTCCTTGCAGGATCGAGCGCCGGAAATCGACATAGCCAAGCACCCGGTCCAGCGCGTCAGCCGGTTCGTGATAGGGCGCGGCAGCGAAAAACGCGTCCGTTGTTTCGGCCCAGTATCCGGCCGCCGCTATCGCAAGATCTTCCTTCGAGCGGAAGTGATGGAAGAATGCGCCCTTCGTGACGCCAGCGGCGGCACATAGATCATCGACCGTCGTTGCCGAATACCCCTTCTGTCGGATCACCCGCAAAGCGGCATCCAGCAGTTTCACCATCCCCGCCGGACGTTTTTTATGATCCTTGGGGGCTGCCATGCTCGAAAGAATACCAACCGGTTGGTATGTAGATCAAGAGGAACCTGGAAATCCGGGGTCGGGCGCGGGCCAAGCCGGTCGGCGCCGATGCGGAATTCGACAGGGGTGACAACGAACGCTCCTTTGGGATTGGCCAGAATGCACCGCCCTTTAAAGGCTGGCGTTTTCCGGGTCGTTGGATCAGTGTTTCCCAAAGTAGTTGCCGGGGATTTCCAAACCGCATGCGCGAACGCACCGACATCGAGGACATGATCGTGCAGGTGGGCCTTGGGGACCGGGCGGCCTTTTCTGCGCTTTATGATGCGACGTCCGCGAAACTTTTTGGTGTCTGCCTTCGTGTGTTGAATAATCGGGCTGAAGCCGAAGACACGTTGCAGGACGCGTTTGTGAAGGTCTGGCAGAAGGCCGACCGCTACAGCGTGAACGGAAACAGCCCGATGACGTGGCTGATCACCCTCGCGCGCAACGCCGCCATCGACAAGCTGCGGGCCCGCAAGGCGGGCAGCGTCGACATTGACGCAGTCCATGACCTGTCCGATGGATCGCCCACGCCCGAAGGTGCGGCGATTGCCGCGTCCGAACGCAAGCGGCTGATGGGGTGCCTGGACGAGCTGGAGGCAGACCGGTCGGACGCCGTGCGGCGCGCCTATCTGGACGGCGACAGCTACAAGGAACTGGCGGAGCGTTTTGACGTGCCGCTCAACACCATGCGAACCTGGCTGCGGCGCAGCCTGTTGAAATTGAAGGACTGTCTGAGCCGATGAGCACGCAGGAAGATCATAGCGACGATATCGCCCTGGCGGGTGAATACGTGCTGCGTCTTCTGGACGATGTGGAACGGCGCGCGTTCGAGGCCCGCATGGCGAACGACGCCCACTTGCGCGACCTGGTCCGTGATTGGGAAAGCCAGCTTGCGCCCTTGGCGGATGACATTGCGCCGGTGACCCCGCCTGCGGCCGTGAAGGCGCGGCTGCAGACTGTCCTCTTCCCCGATGCCAAGCCGCGGCGCGGAAAACTCTGGGCCTGGGTTTCGGGCGGGCTGGTCGCCGCCAGTCTTGTGGTCGGCGCGCTGCTTCTGGGCCCGCTGCTGGACCCCGATATCGGAACGGCCCCGACGTTCGTGGCAAGCGTCTCTGCCGAGGACGGATCACTCGTCGTGCTGGCCAGCTTTGTGGCCGAGACCAACACGCTTGAGCTGTCGCGCGAGGCTGGCGCGGCCCTGCCGGGCCGGGTGCTTGAATTGTGGCTGATTGCCGAAGGGGCGGAGGCGCCGGTCTCTCTGGGCGTCTTGCCCGAGACCCCGACCACGCGCATCGATGTGCCTCAGACGCTGGCTGGGCAGATGGCGGGCGGTGCGCTGGCCATCAGTGACGAACCGCCCGGAGGGTCGCCGACCGGCGCGCCGACGGGGGCTGTTCTGGCTGTCGGACCGATCACCGACGCATAGGCCGCGACCGTGGTGCCGAACTGCCATCCGATTTTTTTTCAAACTTTCTGAAACTTTCTGTCCGGCACCTGCGTGTCTTCTTCATCGCTGACCAAAACGGCGTAAGCAATGAAGGAGAAAGACCATGACATTCAAGGCATCCATCGCAGTGTCCGCCGCAACCCTGGCAATGAGCACCGCTGTTCTTGCTGCCAACCCCACCGTTGGGGGCGCCCCGATGCTGGAAGACCGCAACATCGTCGAAAACGCCGTCAACTCTCCGATCCACACGACGCTTGTCGCCGCTGTCCAGGCGGCGGGTCTGGTCGAGACGCTGCAGGGCGACGGGCCGTTCACGGTCTTTGCCCCGGTGAATGATGCCTTTGACGCCCTGCCCGAAGGCACCGTCGAAACCCTGCTGAAACCGGAAAACAAGGCCATGCTGCAAAAGGTGCTGACAGCCCATGTGGTCGCCGGTGACTGGTCCGCGGCCGACATCATCGCCGCCGCCAGGGCCAGCAACGACGGCTTCTATCACTTCAATGCGGTGTCGGGCGATGCGCTGTCGGCGCAGGTGAAGGGCAGCAACGTCTACATCATCGACGAAAGCGGCAACGCAAGCCGTGTGACCGTGGCGGATGTCGATCAATCCAACGGGGTGATCCACGTCGTGAACGCCGTGCTGGTGCCGAAGTAACCCGACGCTTCCGCATCCTTCCCCTCCGCTGCGGCGGAGGGGGTCGTCCACCCCAGACTCGGAGTATCCCCATGAAACGCAGAACGCTTCTGACCGGACTGCTCGCGGTTGCAGGCACACGTCTGTATGCCGTGGAAGGTCCATTCGAGATTGCCCGGACCAAGGCCGAATGGCGCGCGATGCTGACAGAACTGGAATACGCCGTGTTGCGTGAAGAGGCGACCGAGGCACCGTTTTCAAGCCCGCTCGACACCGAGACCCGCGCGGGGACCTATCACTGCAGGGGCTGCGATCTTCCCGTCTACGGTTCCGCACAGAAATACGACAGCGGGACGGGCTGGCCGAGCTTCTGGCAGAGCCTGCCCGATGCCGTGGGCACGAAACCCGACAACACCCTGTTCGCAACCCGCACCGAGGTGCATTGCCGCCGCTGCGGATCGCACTTTGGCCACATCTTCGAGGACGGGCCGGCCCCGACGGGCAAGCGGCACTGTCTCAACGGCGTCAGCCTGACGTTCCGAATCCAGGGGGCACGGGGGACGTCGCTTTGAAAGGCCGTCCGCCCGTTTCCGAACAGAACCTGACACAGAAAAGGAAACCAAATGAACTGCATGATCACCCTGACTTCCGCCCTTGCCCTGCTGTCTGTCCCGGCCTTCGCCGACGGTCCTGCAAGCACCACGGGATATGCGCTGTCAGCCGATGGCACCAGCCT
Source organism: Meridianimarinicoccus sp. MJW13 (assembly GCF_014901205.1). Classification (GTDB taxonomy): domain Bacteria; phylum Pseudomonadota; class Alphaproteobacteria; order Rhodobacterales; family Rhodobacteraceae; genus Meridianimarinicoccus. The sequence goes on along the minus strand of NZ_JACNMU010000004.1, from coordinate 94,793 downwards.
GATGGTGATGGACAGCATCGCCTCGCCCGACACGATGCGGACAGTCACCCTGTCGGCGCCGGTGCGCGCCATTGCCTGGCGTCCGGTCACGGGCGACCTGATGGGCTATGCCGATGGGCGCATCGTCACCATCGACACAATGTCCGGGGACACGATGGACCAGGGCGCGGCATTCATGGAAGGCACCGCGATCGCCGGCGATGCCGTGGTTGCCTTTGACTTCAACAACAAGATCGACGCCGTTCGCGCGGTTTCCTCGGCCGGAGACAACCTTGTCTATTTCCCGACCAGTTTCGGCGACGACAAGGCCAACTCGGTACGCCGCTTTACCGATCTGTTCTATGCCGAGGGCGATGCCTCCGAAGGCGCGGAACCGCTGGTGTTCGCCAACGCCTATACCAACGCGATCAGCGGTGCGAAGGCCGGCGGGACGTTTCAGTACGCCCTTGACGCCCGCGCCAATGCGCTTGTGAGCCTGGCGAACAACGCCGGAACCCTGGAAACCGTCGGTCTGGTCACGGTTGACGGGAAAGCCATCGACCTGCTGCCTGTCGGCGGCTTCGATATCGTCTCGCCCCGGGAAGGCACGGACATGGCCTATGCGGTGCTGCAGATCGACGGGCAGGCGACCGCCGGGCTGTACGAGATTGACCTGGAAACCGGCGCGGCCACGCGGCTTTGGGATCTTGGCGGCGCGGATGTGTCCAGCTTCGCCGTCTCTGCCGGGATGTAGTCACCCTGTTGTGCGGTAACGAGTTGCAGGCGGCACTCACTTGAGTGCCGCCTTTTTTCATTTCCCGTGCAGATTGCTGGCAAGGATTTCGGGGCAGGGAAGGCGCGCTGACCCTAAAGTTTGATCTCATCCCCGCCCGAGCCTTGTGGACCTTCCGGAACGCCATCGATACGGCGCACGGCCTCGAGGTCGACCAGAAACAGGCTGAACACCGAGACCCCGGTTCGCGGCGCATAGGATGTGGTCCCGTATTGCAGGACGCGCCCGCATTCCGCGTTGCGCAGCAGATCGGAGGCGTCCGGAGGCAACAGTACGCCAATGTCGCTGACCGCATACTGCAGATCGCTTTGGCCGGGCAGGGCGCCGCCGGAACTGACCCCTTGCAGCGGGTTGAAATACCGCTGGGGCAGAACCTGCAATTGCAGCGGCGCGCAGGTCGGGCCGTCCGACCAGGTCATGGCCGTCTGACCGTCGGCAACATGGCTGGTGGCACCGTATTTCTCGACCAGTCGCGCGCCCAGGTTCTGATAGTCGAACGGGCCGTTGCGCTTGTTGACATGGCGGGCAATCGCGACGATTGGCTCGGATCGGCTGGGCGAGAACAGCGCGATCACCTGGTCGGCATTTTCGCTTATGAACACGCGCATGTATGCCAGCGCCCGCAGATCGCCGGGGGAGGGCGCGTTGGCCTCATAGACGGCGGGGATCCGGAATTCGCGCAGGATGATCGACTGGGCCTCGTCCATCGTCATGCCGGTGCGCAGGCCGACAATGTCCTGTTCCGACACGTCTGCGGGTGCGGTCACCTCTGGCGCGGGTTGGACCTGTGGCTGCGGGGTGCCTTGCTGCGGTGCCTGCGTGACGTTTCCCTCTCCGGGCCGAAGATCAAACCCGTAGCATTGGCCGCCAGCCATCGTGAGGTCGAGCGCGCGGCCGCCTTCGACAAAGCGCCCGCTCATTTGTGGCACGGGTCGGCCCTGTGCATTGTAGATCCACCGCCCGCCCGTGAAGTCAAAGGCCCCGGTGGACTTGTCGATCGCGCCGTCCAGCGAGAAGGACCCGGCTTCGGGATTGGGGGCGGTGATGTTGAATTGAACATTCGCCGTCACGCGGGTCGCCGACGGGAAGTCGAATGTCATGGTGATCTGCGCGGCGGTCACCCCGGCGCACTGATAGCTGCCACTCCACACTTTGTGCTCGGGCTGAAAGGGCTTCGCGGCTTCTTCTGCCTTCGCCTTTTCGGCCAGCTCTTGTGCCGATGGTCCCTGTGCAGACAGCCGGTGGACCGGGTTGGTACGGTCATCAGAGATGCCCGCCTGATGGAAAAGCGTCTCTTCGGCATCAAACCGGAAAACCACATCGGGAAGCGGGGTATTGCCGGGCCGCAATTCGATCATGTCGAGCTTTGCGACAAAGCTTCTGACCGTGCGCAAGTACTGGCCATTCGGACTGAGCGAGGCTGGTGCGCCGGCCTTGGAAATCTCGGCGAACAGGTTCCAGTCGGAAAAGCTGCACAGCTTTCCGGGCGTCTGCCAGTTGGCGGTATAGAAAAGGATTTCGCGATCCATCAAGGCAGGGGTTTGCAGGCTTTCAAGCGCTCGCCTGTCCACAGCAACCTGCCCGGCGCCAAGTTCGGCCCCCAGGGGTGACAGCACATAGGATGTGTTGGCCTCAACCGATCGCCCGAAGCGACAGCCTTCGGACCCGGATCTGGGCCCATCAGCCGCAATCAGGAAAGTGCTGTTCGCCAGGGACCGGGATTTGGCATCGACCCAGGCGGTGAATTCCGGCAAAAACGCGGTTGCGACCCCGCCGGATGGAAACGGGCTGCCCTTTGGAAAGAACCCCTGTCCCGGTACTGCAAAGCCGTCGCGCTCGGACAGCCAGATGAGGGGCATCAAGTCGTCCAGGAATTGCGCGCGCGCCGCTTCGTCCTGGGACGCGGCATATAGGATACCGGCCGTGGCCATGGTGAAAGGCACCTGATCGTCTGAAAAATCTTCGGCCAAGGGTTGTGACGGACCGGTGCCGGCCTCGATGGTCTTCGATCCCACACCAACCCTTTGTTGAGTGTCGTGATCGTCATAGTAATAGGCCAGAGCCTTGGGCCGAACGAACAGGCCGATGGTGGCTTCATTGATCATGGCCGCACGGTCAATGTCGACCAGCAAGGCAAGACTGATGCGGCGGTCCTTTCTTTCGATCAGATACCGGGCGACTTCGACCGGCACCGCCAGTTTGTCCAGGGCAACGGGTTCCAGCATGGTGACCTGAAATTGCACGCTGTATTTGTTGCGGGATGAACCCGCGTGGAATGCTGGCACCTGACCGGTCAGGTCGAACGTGCCTGTTTGCGTATCGTATTGACCAAGGTTGACGCTTGACGACAGCCAGACCTCCTGCGTGGGATAGCTGTTGAACTCCTGCTCCAGCCGGGCAAGGATTTCTGCCTGATCCAACTCATTCGCTCTGCGCGCTTCCACGGTCCGCAGGGCCAGGTTCCGGGCAAAATCCGGCGGCAGCAGATCGGCTGCCTGCCGGAGAATTGAATACCCTGTATCGAGGTCTATCTTCGCGACATCGATCTCGCCGGTGTCGGACACCGCGCTTTTCGGTGGCTCCGCGGTGGTCGGCGATGCTTTTCCGAAGGTTGCAACATCGAAGATCTTGATCGGATCACTGACCTGCGCGTCGCGGTAGATTCCGATGTGCTTCAGCGCAGCTGTGCCCCTTGGGGTGCGCGGCGTCTGGACCGAACTGTCGACAGACACTGGCGGGGCCACGACATCTGCGCCCCAGTCCAACTCTGCATACCAAGCCAGATACACGTTCTGGTCACCCTGTATGCCTGCCCGCAACAAGCGCGCCTCTTCAAGGGGCATTTCAAGCCATTGCGGAAGAGGGGTGATCAACTCTGCCGAGGCGATCGGGGTTGAAACCACCCGGTCCTGGGACTCGAAGCTGGCAACATGAAGGGCAGCTTGATTGCCGAGCATCACCGTCGACAAGGGGAAGGCGCCGCGCGTGGTGTCATAGGCGCCCAGTCTGAACGGAACCACATGCATGATCGGCAACGGCCAGTCCGGGGCCTTGGCAAGAATGCGCGGGAAGATCTCGTCAAAGAACTCCTGTTTCTTGTCGGCATAGGCGAATTCATCGCCAAAGGGGTTCACCCCGTACACATTCCAGTCTTCAACGGTGCCCCCACGCGCCAGGGCCTGATTCAGCTTGCCCCGATCCGGGAAAAAGGCATCGAACGCGGCCCCTTCAAGAAAGTTGGCCGCCAATCCGACAAAGGCCGTTCCCTCCTGGAACCTGTCCGGGTACCGCGCCACCCAGGCCAGCGTTTCCAGCCGTGTCCAGGCCCCGTCGGCGGTGGGCAGTTGATCCGGTGCGATGACGTGCGGCTCTGGCGAGAGGAGAATCTGGGGATGCTTCGCAATCAGATACCCGTTCTTCGTCGGGATTCCGTATTCGGCGGCCAATGCGGCAAGTTCCGGATTGTCCGCGACGGGAACTGCCTGGGATGCCCCCGGCGTCTGTTGCGTATCGCCCACCCCAACGGACAGAAATTCGGGACGGTCGGCCAGGACAAGGATCTGGGTGTATTGACCCGGCGCCAGGGTTTCGATCCGCGCCATCATCTCGTCGCGCAGGCAGGTTTTATTCGCCCCGCAAGCGTTGCGTCTGGCCAGCCAGGCCCGCTGCCCCTCGCGGAAGTCGCCCGTGCGGGTCGAATGCTGGCGTGACAGGCCGTACTGATAGGCCTCGGCCAGGGTCCGATCCAGAAGCGCGAGCCCGTCCGAGCCGCAAATCGCATGTTCTGTCGGCGTGCCGGCCTGGTCGCAGGAAAAGCTGGGGCCCGCCCGTTGCGTATTGCCGGGGGTATTGGCCTTGCCCGCCACCTGGGTCCGGACAAGTTCCAGCACCTCGGCCATTGGGATCTGACCTTGCGTATGCCCGGAATTCTGCAAGAATCTGGTGACCGCCTGGTTGGTGCCCTTGCCAGCCACCCCGTCAATCTTGCCGTTGTAGAAGCCAAGCAGCTTCAGCCCGCCCTGCAACTCTCTGAGTTCCGCCGGCGACAGGGGGGTGTCGACAGTTCCGGCCGCCTTTGCCTGCTGATAGACCTGTTGCAGGCGATCGAATTGCGCGCGGGTCAGCTCTCCCGTTGGCGGCGCGCCCAGGGCCTGCTGAAACCGACGGATGCCTGCCCGGGTCGACGGCCCGAAAACACCGTCGGCAATTCCCACGTCGATGCCCAGGGCATTCAGGCCCAGCTGCGCGACTTGCCGTTCGCCCTGGCTCAGACCTGCCGTCGTTGCCTGTGCCAGGACCAGCGGTGGGGTCGCGGAAAAACCTTCGGCAAGAGATTTCTGTGTGGCACCATCAAACAGCGCAACCCCGCCAAGGCACAGCGCAGAGACAACAAGCCGGTGAAAACCACGTCCAAATGCAATTCGATCCCGCATGAATTTTGCCCCAGCCCCCTATTTCAAAAACAATCTAAAACGCCCGCCCACCTTGCAAAAAGTGAAGTCTGGCCATGGAAAAAGAGTTGCGGCGTTTGGCGGGCCGGTCAAGCTGCCCCCGCCGTGGTGACCTGCCGCAGGGGAACCTCGTGTATCGCCCCATGCCAAACCGGGGCAGATCGGAATTGGCCGTTGCGGGGGATGCCTTTTCCCCATGATTGCGCTCAAGGCGCGTGTCGTGACACTTAGGCGGCATGACCCGACCCGTGAAACTCGACTCCTTCGACATGGCCATCCTGCGCGAGTTGCAGGTCAACGGTCGTATCACCAAGACCGCGCTGGCCGCGAAGGTGAACCTGTCGCCCAGCCCCTGTTGGGAGCGCTTGCGCAAGCTGGAGGAGGGCGGGCTGATCACCGCCTATCGCGCCATGGTCGAGATCCGGCGCATTGCTCCGGTGACCGAGGTCATCGTCGAGGTCACGCTGTCGGGCCACAAGGCCGAGGATTTCCGCCGTTTCGAAACCCTCGTGCAGGATCTGCCGCAGGTTCAGGCGTGTTGGGCCACGGGCGGCGGGATCGACTATATCCTGCGGGTGGTGGTTGCGGATGTGGATGCCTACCAGCGGCTGATGGATCGCCTGCTGGACACTGGCGCGGGGATCGAACGCTATTTCGGCTATATCGTGACCAAGCCGGTCAAGGATGCGCCCGCGCCGCTGCCCCCGGCTGCCGGGTAAATCCTCTGCCGGGTGCCACTCGCGCCGAAGGTTTCTTCTGATTTCCTGCGCAAGAACAGGTGTTTCTCTGGCTGGAAACCGGCCGCTGGTTCGGTGCACTATGGCCCGGAAACGGCCGGACCTGCGGGGAAGCGAAGGATCATTCAGATGCTGCACAACGATCAATTGGAACAGTGGGACCGCGAGAATTTCTTCCATCCCTCGACCCATCTGGCCGAATTCGCGCGGGGGAACCTGCCGCAGCGGGTCATCACCGGCGGATCTGGGTGCCATATTGAAGACCGCGACGGCAACCGCCTGCTGGATGGCTTTGCCGGGCTCTATTGCGTCAACGTCGGCTATGGCCGCGCCGAGATTGCCGAAGCCATTGCCGAGCAGGCGCGCGAACTGGCCTATTACCACGCCTATGTGGGCCATGGCACCGAAGCCTCGATCACCCTGTCAAAGATGATCCTGGACCGCGCGCCCGATCACATGTCGAAAGTCTATTTCGGGCTCAGCGGATCGGACGCCAACGAAACCAACATCAAGCTGGTCTGGTACTACAACAACGTGAAGGGCCGTCCCGAGAAGAAGAAGATCATCTCGCGCTGGCGCGGCTATCATGGCTCGGGGCTGATGACCGGCTCGCTCACCGGGCTGGAGGTGTTTCACAAGAAATTCGACCTGCCGCTGACGCAGGTGATCCATACCGAAGCCCCATATTACTTCCGCCGCGCAGACCGTTCGCAAAGCGAGGCCGCGTTTGTGGCCCATTGCGTCGCCGAACTGGAAGCCCTGATCGACCGGGAAGGGGCCGACACCATCGCCGCCTTCATCGGTGAGCCTGCCCTTGGCACCGGCGGGTTGGTGCCCCCGCCCGAAGGCTATTGGCCCGCCATTCAGGCGGTGCTGCAAAAGCATGACATCCTGCTGATCGCCGATGAGGTGGTGACCGGCTTTGGCCGACTGGGCAGCATGTTTGGATCGGAGCACTACGGCATTCGGCCCGACATCATCACCATCGCCAAGGGGCTGACCTCGGCCTATGCGCCGCTGTCGGGGTCGATCGTGTCGGAAGACGTCTGGAAGGTGCTGGAGGAGGGCACCGACCGCTTCGGCCCAATCGGCCACGGCTGGACCTATTCGGCGCATCCCATCGGGGCCGCGGCGGGGGTCGCCAACCTGAAGCTGCTGGATGAGTTAAATCTTGTATCCAACGCGGGCGCGGTGGGGGCGTATTTCAAGCAAGGGTTGATCGATGCGCTGGGGGATCACCCGCATGTGGGCGAGATCCGGGGCGAGGGGCTGCTGTGCGCCGTCGAATTCGTCGAGGATCGCGACGACCGCCGCTTCTTCGATCCGGCCAGGGGCATGGGCGCGGCGCTCAACGGTGCATTGCTGCGCTGGGGCGTCATCAGCCGGGCCATGCCGCAAGGCGATATTCTGGGTTTCGCGCCGCCGTTCTGCCTGACCCGCGCCGAGGCCGACGAGATTACCGGCAAGCTGGCCGAGTCCGTTGCGGAAGTTCTGGGCTGATCGCAAGCCCGCAATGGCGGGGCAGGGATGACGGGTGCAGCTTGCAAATGTAATGCAAAATCCCTATATGCAATGCAAGTGTAAGTTTTGAATTGGATGCCATCATGCAGGAATCCACCGTCACATCGCGGGGCCAGACGACCCTGCCGCGGCAGGTGCGCGATGCCCTTGGACTGAAGCCGGGCGACCGGATCCGTTATCTGGTGCTGGACGATGGCGAGGTTCGGATCCTGAAGCCGCGCCCGCTGCGCAGTCTCAGCGGCCTGTTGCATCGCGAGGGTCAACCCGCGCGCAGCCAGGACCAGATCGACGCGGCCATCGCCGCCGGGGCCACGGCGAAACCCGAGTGATCGGTCTGGACACCAATGTTCTGGTGCGGTTCCTGACACGGGACGACTCCGCACAATGGGCCGCGGCAGAAGAGTTGATGTCAAGTCTCAGCGCGGCGCATCAGGGGTTTGTCTGCCGCGAGGTGGTGGTCGAACTGGTCTGGGTGCTGGAACGGGCCTACGGGTTGCAGCGCGAGGTCATTGCACAGGCGCTGATTGGTTTGCTGGAGGCCCCGGAACTGTGCATCGAAGCGGCCGACCGTGTCGGGCTGGCGGTGTCGCGGTACGCGCGGGGCGGGGCCGGGTTCTCCGATCAGATGATCCGTCTGGCAGCGGAGGCCGAGGGCGGAACCCTGGTGACCTTCGACCGAAAACTGGCCCGCGAAGACCGCGTTGATCTGCTTGGGTCGGATATTGCGCCGCCTCGGCCCTGACCCGGACACGCCCCCGAATGGCTCTTCACTCGCTTGGATTGATGAAGCAGACCGTCTGCGCGGCGGTTCGGCTGTGAACTCACACTGAAGTGCAGGTCCTAGTATGTCGATCTATCCCAGTCGGTTCTGGATTTCCATCAGCTTGGTTTCGAAGACTTCTGCTGGCGTGTGATACCCGAGGCATTTGCGCGGCGTTGCATTGAGGCGGTGGCAAATCGACCTCAAGTATCGATTTGTCAGCGCCGTCGGTTCGGTTGAGCGGGGCAGGTATTTCCTCAGCCTGTTGTTCGTGTTTTCTACGGTGCCTTTCTGGTACGGCGCTTGTGGATCACAGAACCACGCATCCGCGCCGATCCCGACCTTGAGATGCCGCCAGGCTGAGAACTCGGTGCCGCGATCAAAGGTGATCGATTGGCGGGCATCGGCGGGCAGGGGAGCCAACCCCTGGATCAGCGCTTCCATGATGGGTTTGGTTTGGCGATCCTCGTTGCGCATGACGACGGCGTATCGGCTCACGCGCTCGACCAGGGACGTCACGTTTACCTTCCCATGTTCTTTGCGGAACATCATCAGATCACACTCCCAATGGCCGAATTCAGCGCGTTCTGAGATGCGGTCAGGCCTGTGTGACAAGCTTCGGGCATCAAAGATGTGGGTCCGGTTGTGCCTGCGATACCCACGCGGCCTGCGGCGACGGCGATGTTCAGGCAAGTGGCGATAAAACTGTTCGTCGCGACCATCCTTGGAATAGGCAAACCGATAGATGGTCTCGTGGCTCACGCGGATCGGATGGTGTTCAAGTCGCATGCGTCCGGCTATCTGTTCGGGCGACCATCCAGCCTTCAGGCGATCTTCAATGGCTTCCTTGAGTTCCGGATGCACGATCATCTTTCGATGGATGGCACGGCGCTTCTCGTACATGTCCTGTGCATTCAGCGCGTAATAGCCGTTCAGGTCTGGCAGCTCGTTGTCCGTATATCGGTTCCGCTTGATGTCTCGGTAGATCGTGGAGGGGTCACGGCCCAGTCGATCCGCAATCTCAGCAATCGGCATTTTGGCTTCAAGCCACTTTGCTATCTTGCGTCGTTCATCCAAATTCAGGTGGCAGTAGTGGCTTCCCATTCTTCATGCTCCATGCAACTCTCTGTTTCAGTACAGAATTTGCACTTCGTTTGTGAATCCACCTGCTCGGAAAGATCAGCCGAGTAATCAAGATTATGGTAATAAAACGCCTGAATACGTGGGCATTGGAATTTCTTCTTGAATTAGTAGAGTGTATTTGTCAGTTATTATTGCGCAAGCCACTCGTGACGCCATGAGCCAGCCACATCAGGCCGATACGAAGCGCAAGCTTCGAACTTCCAGGAATTGACCCAAGATGAAATATGCTGCTCCGACCTCCATCGAAGATGGCGCCGAGGAAATCCTGCCGCTGTACGATGCGCGCGATCTGACAAAGGGCGGCGTGCTGGCCCAGATCAAGCTGGACCAGGCGATCTATACCCTGCGCATCACGCGGCAAGGCAAATTGATCCTGACCAAGTAGACCGCTTCGGCTTCAGACGAAGTCGAAATCGGTCCCGGTGACCGTGCTGGCCAGAGTGTCTGCCAGCGTCACCTGGTCGGTGCCGTTGACCATCGCCACGATGGTGTGGTTGCCGCTTTGGGTGATGGTCAGATCCGACAGCGCATTCACCGTGCTGTGGCCCGAGAAGTCCAGCCGGTCGACGCCATCGGTGAAGTCCTTCACCACGTCGCGGCCAAACCCGTCGGTCCAGGCGAAAACATCCGCGCCAAGACCGCCAAGGTAGAAGTCGTTGCCCGCGCCACCGTCCAGCATGTCGTTGCCCGCGCCCGCGATGAGCGCATCATCGCCCGCCGCGCCCAGAAGCGTGTCGTCATCGGCCCCGCCGAAGAACACGTCCGCATCGGACCCGCCGGTCAGCACATCGTTGCCAGCACCGCCCACCAGCGTCACCGAGGTTGCCAGCCCGGTGGCGTCGATGGTGTCGTCGCCGGTCAGACCCATGATCCGCTCGACCCCGATCCAGCTGCCGACGTTCAGGCTCAGGCCGTTGGTGTCATAGATCACCGCCTTGTCGAACCCGGCCCCGCCGTCGCTGACCACATCGCCGCTTTCGCCGATGTAGAATACGTCGTTGCCCGCGCCGCCGTCGAAGGTGTCGTTGCCCGCAGCGCCCAGCATGATGTCGTTGCCATCATTGCCGGTCAGCGTGTCATTGCCATCACCACCGATCAGCACGTCATCGCCCGACCCGCCGGTCAGCGTGTCGTCTCCGCCACTCCCGAACAGCAGCAGCGCATCGTTGGCGGTCGAGCCGTCGATCTGGTCGTTGCCCGCGTTGCCATTGACGCGCTCGACGCCGCTCCACCCGGCCATCGACACGCTGTCTCCACTGGCGCTGGCGATCTGCGCCTTGTCATAGCCGCCGGTGCCGGTGTCGGTCACCGTGTCGAACCCGTCGATGACAAACAGGTCCGAGCCGTTGCCGCCGTCCATTGTGTCTGCACCCGAACCGCCGAACAACTGGTCGTTGCTGTCGCCGCCCGACAGATCGTCGTCGCCCGAACCGCCGAACAGGAAGTCATTGGCAAAGCCGCCGATCAGCATGTCATTGCCCTGCTGCCCGAACAGCTGGTCCGAGCCGCCGCCGCCGTCCAGCATGTCGTCACCGCCGCCGCCCGAGACCTCGTCGTCTCCGGCCCCGGCAGTCACCGTGTCATCGCCCAGATCCAGCGTGAAGACATTGGCCCCGCCATTTCCCACGGCTTCGACGTCGAAGTCGCCGATCAGGGTGAAGTTCTCGATGGCGATCAGCGTGTCGCGCAGGATTGTCAGTCCCTTGGCCCCCATGTCGCCGGTGGCGAGGTTGAATTCGACGATGAATTGTTGGGGGGTTGCGGTCGAAAGATCCGTGAAGATGGTATCGATTCCGGCGCCACCGTTGAAGACATCATTGCCACTGCCGGTCTCGATGGTGTCGTCGCCGTTGCCGCCGTTCACCTGGTCGTCGCCATCGCCGTCCCAGAGCCTGTCGTTGCCGTTGCCGCCATTGATGACGTCGTCGCCAGCCTCGCCGCGCAGCCTGTTGTCGTTGGCGTCGCCGGTGATGTTATCGTCAAAGACAGAGCCGCGGATTTCCTCGATACCAATCAGGGTATCCGTGTCGCCGAACGTATCGGTGGCGGAACCCAGCGAAAGATTGACCGTGACGCCTTGCGTGCCGCCGTCCTGATCATCGAATTCATAGCCGACAGTATCCCAGTCGGCCCCACCATCAAGGGTGTCATTGCCGGCACCCCCGGACAGATAGTCGTTCCCGGCGCGGCCCTCGATCAGGTCGTCACCGTCAAAGCCGCCCCAGAAAGCATTGTCCTGATCGTCGCCGCGGATCACGTCGTTGAAGTTCGACCCGTTGATCTGTTCGATGCCGACCAGCGTGTCGGTATCCCCAAAGGTGTCGGTCGCCGTTCCCAGCGCAAGATCAACATCGATCCCCAGGAAGCCGCCGTCATTGTGGTCGTCCTGGTAGCGGGCCTGGTCGCGAGTGCCGTCGCCGCCGTCGATCATGTCGTCGCCCGCGCCCCCGTCGATCCGGTCGCGCCCGTCGCCGCCAAGGAACGTGTCGTCGCCGGCATAGCCCCGGAAGCGTTCTTCCGCAGCGGCGCTGCCGGTGAAGCTGTCGGCGTGCGAGGTGCCGCGCACTTCCTCGATGTTGCTTAGCGTGTCGGTGTCGCCAAAGGTGTCGGTCGCGGTGCCGGTCAGGAAGTTGACCACCACTCCCTGGGTGCCGCCGCTATTACGCTCCTCATTGTCGTAGCGCACTTCGTCTCTGCTGCCGTCGCCGCCGTCGATGGTGTCATTTCCGCTACCACCCTCCAGGTCGTCCCGGCCAGCTCCGCCATTCAGGGTATCGTTGCCGTCCCCTCCAAAGAAATACTCATCGCCATCATGGCCGTTGATAGTATCGGCAAAGCGTGTGGCTCTTATTTCTTCGATGTTCTGGAACTGGTCCGTGAACCCCCAGCCGTCGGTCAGACTGCCTGCACCCTGGTCCGTGAAGGTGACGGTCACGCCCTGGGTGACTGCGCCCAGAGCATCGTAGATGTCGGATTGCAGCGCGAGTGTATCCCAGCCGTTGGTGGAGCCGATGAAGGTGTCGTTCCCGGAGCCCACAAAGAAGGTGATCCCGCCCGCGATGGTGTTGTCCGTCACCTCGACATGGTCGTCGCCAGCGCGGTCAAAAACATAGGCATTCTGGCCGGTCAGATAGATCTGATCGCCCGAGGCCGTCAGGTTGGCGCCGTGAAAATTCTCGATGTTGAACAGGCTGTCGTTTCCGGCCGCGCCCTTGTTGGCGGTGAATCCTGCCACACCGGCCTGCATGGTCCCGGTATTGTTGACGATGACGGCTGTGCCGATCGGTTCGAAATTGACTGTGTCGCTGCCAAGGCCACCGTCAAAAGTGTCGTTGCCGTTGCCCGCCTGCAGGAAGTCGTCCCCGTCCAGGCCCGAGATACTGTCGTCGCCATTGCCGCCGGTCAGATCATCGTATTGGTTCGATCCGGTGAGCGTGTCGTCGAAGGCCGAGCCGATGACGCTGACAACATTGACCAGTGTATCGGTGTCGCCATGGGTATCGGTGGCGGTGTTGTTTCCAAGGTGGACTGTCACCGGATTGGAACCCGTTTCTCTGGAATAATCCACGACAGCGCCGCCCGCGCCGCCTTGCAGATAGTCGGCGCCGGATCCCAGGGTTGCGTGGACCCAGGCGTCGTCGCCATAGATCTCGTCGTTGCCGGGACCGGCGTCGTAGAAGACACTTTCGTTGGGATCGGTCTCATCCACGATGATATCGTCTTGCGTGACTGTCGCCGAGAAGGCCCCGATACCGGTTAGCGGGATGTCGTCTCCGGGATTGAACGGGGGATCATCGAATGACGTGATCCTTGGATTGTTCATGCCATTGCCGCCGGTGAAACCGTCCCAGGCCGCCACGGTGTTCAGGTTGGGCAGCATGTCGCCACCGATCGGCACGATGAACAGGAAGGCTGATGACGCGGTCTGGTCATCGCCCGCAAAGGTCAGGATTGTCGTGGATCGCGGCGTGCCCCCGGCATCGATCCAATTCACGATCCCGATGGATTCTTCGTCAATATCCACGTCGTATTCGAACGGGCCGCCGAAGTACCCGCCGTACAAGTCGTTCGTATCAAAAAGAACTTCAGTCAGATCGTTGTCCGTGGCCTGCGTCGGTGACAGCGTGTAATTCAGGTGCGGTGATCCGCCCGGGCCGACCACGATCGACAAGGTTGATGTGCCGACGGACACGGTATTGTCGTTGAAATCAAATTCAATTGCATGGGCATTGAGCACATAAGTCGTCATTTCAAGGCCTCTCGCTGTAATAAAATTGTGCCCAATCGGGCAATCCTTTTCAGACGCTAGGGCAAGGGGCATTTTTAGGCAAGTTTTTGCTTATCGTGAAACATCGAGCATACGGGCGGGTTTCGGAAGGGGCGCGGCATCGCAGACCGGGGGGGCAGTGTTCCGCGCCTAGGCGTTCGGGTCCAGGCTGCTCAGCAGGAAACTCTCCAGTCGCGAGGCGTCGATCGGTTTGGAGATCAGCGGCAGCCCGGCCTCGGCACATTGCTGGCGCAACTCGGGTGACCGGTTGGCCGACAGCACGCACGAGGGGATCGGGCCATAGCGCGCCTTCAGGGTCTGGGTCAGCGCGATGCCATCGGCGCCCTGCCCCAACTGGTAGTCCACCAGCACCGCATCCGGTACGATCTCGATTTCCTCCAGCAAATTGATGGCGGCCTCGGCGCTTTCGGCTTCCAGCACGCTGACATCCCATTTGCCGAGCAGCATCATCATGGCGCGGCGCAAGTCCACATCATCTTCGACCAGAAGCACGATCAGCCCCTTGTCCTTCAGCCGCCACGCGGTTGATACGCGCGAAGCATCGGCCTTGGCGGACACCCGCGGGTCGGTGGCTTCGCTGGCCGGAAGGCTGACGAAGAACCCGCTGCCGCGCCCCGGAATACTCCACAACCCCAGCGGATGACCCAGCCGGGCGCAGGCGCGCTCGACGATGGCCAGTCCCAGCCCCAGCCCTTCGCTGGCGCTGGCGCGGGCGTCGAGACGCTGGAATTCCTGGAAGATCAACTCCTGGTCCTCCTCGGCGATGCCACAGCCGGTATCCCAGACCTCCATCCGCAGGGCCGATCCCATGCGCCGCGCGCCGATCAGAACCCGGCCTTCGCTGGTATAGCGGATGGCGTTGCCGATCAGGTTTTGCAGGATGCGGCGCAGGTAGGCAGGATCGCTGCGCACCACCGCCGTCGAAGGCACCACGCGCAACTCCAGCCCTTTCTGGGCGGCCAGCGGCGCAAATTCCTCGGCCAGTTGCCGCAGGATTTCCGACAGCGGCACGGCGCGGATATCGAAGACCTCGCTGCCAGAGTCCAGCTTCGAGATGTCGAGCAGCGCGTCAATGATCACCTCGACGCTTTCCAGCGCCCGCCGCGCCTTGTCGACCAGCGGGTTCGGATCGTGATCGGTGGCCGAGGCAAGGAACAGCTTGGCCGCCGACAAGGGTTGCAACAGGTCATGGCTGGCCGCAGCAACAAAGCGGGACTTCGAGGCATTGGCGCGCTCGGCCGCCTCCACCGCGTCTTCCAGTTCCAGCGTCCGCTCGGTCACCCGGTGTTCCAGCGTTTCGTTGGCCACGGTCAGCGCCCGTGCCGCTTCGCGGATGGCGGTGACATCGGTCAGCGAGACCACGAAACCGCCATCGGGCAGTTTGCGCGCGAAAGTGTCCAGCGACAGCCGGTCCGGGCCGGACAGTTCGAAGGACAGCGGCGCTGTTGCCTTGCCGCCGTTGCGCCAGGTTTCCAACTGCCGCAATTGCGCCTCGTCCGAGATGGTGAAACGCTCGCGCAATTCCTCGGTCATGCCGTCGAAACTGGCGCCCATCATGACCCGCGACGGCGCCAGCCCCAGCAAGTCGGTAAAGCGGGTGTTCCATCCCACCAGCCGGGCCCCCTGGTCGAAGATCGCCACGCCCTGGTTCAGATGCTCCAGCGTGGCGCGGACCATGCGTGCCTGCTGATCCAGCAGTTTGTCACGCTCCTCGCGGCCGATGCGGATCACGTCGGTGATGTCGGTTTGCAGGATCACCGTGCCGCCGTTCGAGGTGCGATGCTCGCTGACCTGCAACCAGTGATCGTCGGCCAGTTCGACGTTGAACATCACGTAGCTGTCGCCGTGCCGCTTCAGCCGCCGCGCGGCCCAATCGGCGCGGCGCTCGGGCGTCGGCAGCGCCAGGTACTGGCTGCGGCTGACCAGACCGACATAGTCGCCGAAGGTCAGACCGGGCACAAGGCGCGGGCGGATGTCCTTCAGCTTCAGTCCGAAGCGGCTGTTGCACATGACCATCGCGTCATGCTCGTTGAACAGGGCAAATCCCTCGCGCACGGTTTCGATGGCGTTGGACAGGTCGGCGCGGGCGGCGTCGGCCTCGCGGCTGGCCTCGGCCAGTTGCGCGTTGGACCGGTTCAGCAGATCCAGCGCTGCCTCAAGTTCAAGGGTCCGCTGGCGCACCTGATCTTCCAGGATCACCGCACGTTCGAACTGGGCATAGGCTTGGCCTGCGCCGTCGGTGTCCTGTTCCACCCGGTTCATCAGCGCGGCGGTGATCTTCAGAAGCCGCGCGTGCTGCGCTTCAAGCGGCTCATTCGGATCGAGAAGTGAATCCATCATTCGGCAGAGCCTTGCGGGTGGAAAAAGGCGACGCCGGTCATGGTCTGGTTGACGTGCTTGGCGCCCACCTGTTCCCCGTAGGTGTTGAACCCCACGACATTGTGCTTGCGCAGGATCTGCGACAGGCGCCCCACTTGCTGATGCTGGGTCGCTTCGATCCGGCGCAGCACGCAATCGCAGGCCAGAACCGTGTCCAGCTTGCCACCGGCGGTCAGGCGTTCCAGTTCGGCGTCCAGATGGTCGGCCATGTTCTCGGATCTGGCCAGCGTCAGAACGATGCCTTCGTCTATGGCCGAATAGAACACCAGCGCCCCGTCGTCGGTCACGCGCTGGATGGCCCGGACATGGTGCTGGCCCCCGACCCGCACGACAAGTGGATGGGCGGCGAAGGTGAAGGGCGACAGGTAGTCGGGGTTCTTGCCCAGAATGCGGGCGTATTCCCGCGCAGCGGGACGGCCGTTGATCTCGCAGACGATCCGGTTGGCGGGTTCAGCCCCGGTAACGACCATGCGCGCGACGCCCGGCTGGAAGTGATCCAGGCTGAAGACCTTGAGTTCGCAATCGGTGCGCACCTGGGTGATCACGGCCGCATTGCGATGCACCACGCCGTTCAGGGCCACCTTGGGCTGTTCAAAGCGCACCCCGTCCCCGGCCGAGCCGCCGAAGACCGGCATGGCTGCCAATCCGGACGAGATGGCACTCATCAACTGGTCTTCGCGCAGGCTCATGCCGTCGATCACAAGGAAGGCGAAGGCGTTGGGAAGACCGCGGGCCCGGCCTTCAAGCGCCAGACGCTGGCGCACCACTTCGTCCGTCAGATCGGTGGCGTCGAAGTCTTTCAGATCCGGGACCAGCAGGGTCGATGTCTGAAAGTGCTTTCGGGGAAACCCCACGGCGACGATGTTGCCCTCGCTATAGCCGTCTTCGGTGATTTCGCCGGCGGTGGTGCAGGCCACGACCTCGACCCCTTCGAACCGGGCTCCGGCGGCGGCGACCACCTTGTCGAAATCCGCATCGGCGTCCACGAACAGGAAAAGCTGGGCCAGGTCAGACCCAAGCTGTGCTGCAAGGATATCCATGCAATCGGGGCGCTGTGCCGGGACAGCGGCGCGCCGGATGGTCGTTTGCTCTGCCACCTCGGGGGTGGCCAGTGTGTCGTGCTCCAGGGGTTGCGCCTCCTCCTAACGCTCCCATGTCCGCGACGATCTTCCGGGCGGGGCTTTTCTATCCCTCGGGCAGAAGATGTGCGTATCTGGCCTGCTGGGCGACCAGAACCGCCTGTGTACGGCTTTGTACGCCAAGCTTGCGCATGATCGCCGTGACATGGGCTTTGACAGTTGTTTCGGCAATCGACAGGTCAAAGGCAATCTGTTTGTTCAGCTTGCCGTCGCAGATCAGCCGCAGAATGCGGGCCTGCTGCCGGGTCAGGCTGGCCAGACGGGCCACGGATTCATCGCGCGCGCCATCCTCTGTGGCGGGCTCGATATAACCCTCGGGATGATAGGTCTCGCCGGCCCAGATCGCGTCGAACGCGCTGCGGAAGATGTCGCGGTGGCTGTGTTTGGGCACGAAGCCGCGGGCCCCGGCACGCAATGTGGCCGAAACGGTGCGGTTGTCGGACATGGAGGACACCACCAGCAGCGGCAGGTCCGGGTGCCGGGCGCGCAACCGCAGCAGCCCGTCCAGCCCGTTCACATCCGGCAGGTTCAGGTCCAGCAGCAGCACGTCGGGCAGCGGGCCGTCATTCAGAACCTCCAGCGCGTCGTTCAACGAGTCCGCGGTGGTGACGCTGGAGATCCCGGCGGCACTGGTCAGGACAATCGACAGGGCGTCGCAGAACAACGGGTGATCGTCCACGATCATGGCGGTTCTGGTGGGGTTCTGGGCGCTGAGCACTCCGGACTTCTCCTTGCGACCTGGTGTTGCGGTCTCAAGCTAACATGGGCAGGCCCGATCCGTGAACTGGTGCGAAAGTCGTAGACCGGTCATTCGGCGGCCATCCGCAAACTGGGAGCGGCAGCCGGGGTGCGCGTCGCCTGCCCGGCCGGGTTGGGTGTCCGGCGCTGGATCAGGGCAAACAGCGGCGGTGTGAAATAGAAGGACACCACCGTCGACAACAGCACCCCGCCCGCGATCGACACCGCAAAGGGCGGCCAGAAACCGCCACCGGCAAGGATCAACGGCAGGAACCCTCCGAACGTGGTGATGGTGGTCGAGACGATGTGCCGGCTTGAGCCGGTGACCACGCGTGCCATGGCCGCGCGATCCCCCGCCGCCGCATCCGGATCGGCCTGCAACCCGGTCAGGATGATGATGGCCGCATTGATCGACACGCCGATGGAGCCTATGACCCCGATGATGGCGGTGATCCCGAACGGATATTGCAGCACCGCCAGCGCCAGCAGCGAAAGACCCGCCGACAGCACGCAGACTGCCAGCGCCACGGCTGTCAGGCGAAAAGAGTTGAATGTCAGCGCGATGGTGGCCGTTGTTAAGGTGGCAATCACCCCCAGCGAGGCCATGAGGTTGTTCACCGTACTGGACCGCGCATCAGAGTCGCCGCCGATTTCGAGCCGGTAACCCGCCGGCAGCGTGAACCCGGCGTCTGCCAGATCGGCCTGCACCGCCTGCAAGGCTTCCTCCGGCAGAAGATCGGGGATCAGGAAGGCCTGCACGGTGTTGGCGCGCGCGCCATTGTGGCGGGTGATGGTGCTTTCCGACGGCTCCAGCCGCAGGCTGGCCAGTTCCGACATGGGCACGCCGGGAAAGGCCCCCGACGCGGCGATTTTGGCGGCATCGGGCGGCAGGATCGGCAGGTCGGCAATGGCCATCAGATCGGCGCGCAGCCCGTCGCCAAAGCGAACCCGGATCGGCAATTGCTCGGTCCCTTCAACCAGCGACCCGCCGGTGACGCCCACCAGCCCGGCCTCAAGCTGGCGCGCCACATCCGTCAGGTTCAGCCCCAGCAGCCGGGCCTTGTCTTCGTCGATGTCGAACCGCAGTTGCGGCGCCCCACCCGAGATCGAGCTGCGCACCTGCGTGATGGTGTTCAGATCGGCCATGATGGCGCGGGCTTCATCGGCCAGTTCGCGCAGCACGGCGATATCCTGACCGACGAAGCGCAATTCGACCGGCGCGTCCACCGGCGGACCCTGCACCAAACCGCGCACCACAATGCGGGCTTGCGGAAACTCGACATCCAGCCGCGCCTGAAGCTCCGGCACCAGCCGGGCCGCCGCGGCGTCGGTGGTGGTGGTCACCATGCCCTGGGCGAACCCCGGCTCGCGCGAACGTCCGCCGGTGATGTTGTAGTAGAACGCCGGTCCCGACTTGCCGATGGACCAATAGCGCGAGCGCACGTCGCTTTCCTGCCCGAGGATGGTGTCGATCTCGCCCACAAGGCGGCGGGTCTCGCCGATGGCGGTGCCGGGGGGCATCTGGACCTCAAGATAGAACTGGTCGCGCTCTACGCCGGGGAAGAACTGGGCCTTCAGGGAGGGGAAGCTGGCAAAACCCAGCATCGGCAGGACCAGCGCCAGGGCCACCGATTTCACCGGATGGGCCAGCGACCAGCGGATCGAGACGCCGAAGGCCCGGCCAAGCGCGCCGCCCCTGATCCCCGAGGCCAGCACGCCACCGCCATCACCGCGCGGCAGCAGCCAGCCGGCCAGCGCGGGCGTGACGGTCAGGGCCACGATCAGCGACCAGAACAGCATCATCACCACGGCGATGGCGATGGCGCCGACGAAATCGCCCGCCGGTCCGGGCAGCAGGATCATCGGCGTGAACGACAGCGCCGTGGTGATGGTCGAGGCCAGCAGCGGCGCTGCCAGACGACGCACGGAGTCGCCCACCGCCTCGACCCGCGCCATCCCTGCCTGCAACCGCTGCCGGATCTCGTCGGACATGACGATGGCGGCATCGACCAGCAGGCCAAGCGCCACGATCAGCCCGGTGACCGACATCTGGTGAATGGGCAGGCCAATGGCGTTCATCGTCGCCAGGGTGGCAAGGCTGACCACCGGCAGAACCAGTGCCACGATCATCGCGGCGCGTACCCCCAGCGTGACGAACAGAACCGCCACCACAAGCCCGACGCCGATGGCCATGTTGGTGCCCACATCCGCCAGCCGCGCCGCGGTATAGGTGGACTGGTCGAACACCAGCGTTTCGGCGATGCCCACCGGGACCGCGTCGGCGCCATGGGTCAGTTCCGCCCGCACCAGATCCATCCAGCGGTCGATCTGCACCCCGTCCTGCGCCAGCACCCCGATCAGCACGGCGGGTTTGCCGTCCGACAGGGCCAGTTCATCGGCGGGCTGTTTTGCGCCCCGGCTGACCGTGGCGATGTCGTCCAGACGGGTGACAGCACCAGTGGGGCCTTCGCGAAGCACCACGTCGCGCAAACGGTCCAGTGCGGTGACCTCGCCCGAGATGGCGATGGAGATATCCGTGCGGTCGGCCTGCAACCGGCCGGCCTGCACCTTGCCGTCGGCCCCCCGGATCGCGGCCGAGATCTGATCGGCGGTCAGGCCCAGGGCGGCGGCCTGTGCCGGATCGACCGAGACCAGAACTTCTTCGTCCGGCACGCCGAACAGGTTGACGGCGCGGGTCTGGGGAATGCCGCGAAACCGGTCGGCCAGTGCTTCGGCATGACGGCTGAGGATCGGCAGGGGCACGCCCGCGTGTTCAGCACTGACAGCGACCACGGCGGAATAGGCGGCGATGCCCTCGCTGTCGAACTCCGGCGCGCCGACGCCTTCGGGAAAGCGGGCGCGGGCATCATCGACGGCGGCACGGGCTTCGGTCCAGGCCTGTTCGATGACAGCGGCGTCCAGGGTTTCCAGCAGTTCGATGGACACCACCGAAACCCCCTGCCCCGAGACCGAAGTGACCGTGTCGACCTCTTCGATGCGACGCAGTTCCTCTTCGATCTCGGCGGTGACCAGCGCTTCGACGCGACCGGGATCGGCGCCGGGGAAATTGGTGGTGACCGTGGCAAAGATGTTGGTGATGGTGGGATCTTCCTGCCGTCCCAGCGACAGCAGCGAGGCCAGTCCCGAGGCGATCAGCACCAGCAGGATCAGCGCCACCAGGCGCGGCTGGCGAAAGGTCAGGGTTTCCATCTCAGCCCGCCCCGGTCACGCGGACCAACTGGCCGGGGGTCACCCGGTGCGGCCCTGCCTGGATCAGCCGCGCGCCATCGGGGAAACTGCCCCGCACGAAGGCGCGGTCGGCCTCGCTGTGCAGCAGTTCCACCGCCGCCGGCCGGACGCGATTGTCGGCATCGACAGTGAACACTGTCCACACCCCCTGCGTTCCTTCGCGCAAGGCGCGTAACGGCACCCAGGCGCCTGCCATCGCCACCTGCCGCGTCACCGTCAGCACGGCGGTCTGGCCCAGAACCGGGGCACCGTCGCTTTGCACCGACAGCAACAGGGTGCGGGTCCGTGTCACCGGATCAATGTCGGGGCGCACCGTCTGCACCTTGGCCGGCAGGTCACGCCCGGCGATCGACACCGTCAGATCGGTCAACGCGGCCGGGTCGGCCCAGACCGGCAGCCCGACCCGCACGACAAGCCTGTCGTCCTCCATCAGTTGCACCACGCCCTGCCCGGCGGCCACGGTCGTGCCGGTATCGACGCGCCGTGCCGCGATCCGCCCGTCGAAGGGGGCGGTCAGGACGGACTTCTCAAGCCGCAACCTTGTGGCGGCGATGGCCGCGTCGGTCTCGGCAATTCGCGCCTGCAAGGCATCTCGGGTGGCGCGCGCCTGGTCGAGTTGTTCGGTCGGAGAGAACCCCCGATCCTTCAGCGCTGATCGACGCGACAGCGAGGCTTCGGCAAAGGTCAGTTCGGCCTCCAAAGCCGCGCGGGCGGCCTGAAGGCGGGTCTGCTCGGCCTCGATCAGGGCGGTGTCAAGCCGGGCCAGCGCAGTGCCTCTGGCGACCGTTGCGCCTTCGTCCACCAGGATCTCGACGATCCGGCCTCCAAGTTCGAAAGACAGTTCGGCGGTCTGGGCAGGCTCCACCTGCCCCAGGAACCGCCGCTGGGTTTCAAAGCCCGGCAGGATCGTCAGAGGGGCCACCGAGACCGGCGTCGCCGCAGCCACATCATCGGGTTGGGTGGCCTCGGCCCGCATTGTCAATACCTGGGCCCCGGTCCTCACCGCGTAGCCTGCCCCGAATACCGTGGACGTGGTCAGAAGGATCGTGGCCGCGCGGCGGGCGGCCCGGCGTGCGCGGCTGGAAGAAGATGTGGACTGTGTCATCGGGGGCTCCGATCCGGGCGGGGCATTGATTGAATGTTAGATGCTCTTACATAAGTTAGAATCTCTAACTTTGACAAGTCCTACGTGACAGGGCATCAGATGGATCATGAGCAGCGACCCAACAATCCAGAAGAAATCCGGCTATCATCACGGCGACCTCAGGGCGCAATTGATTGAAGCCACTCGACAATTGGTGGAAGAGAAAGGGCCGGACCATTTTTCAGTCTCGCAAGCCTGTCGAGTCGCCGGCGTCTCGACCGCTGCACCCTATCGCCATTTCCGCAACAAGGACGAGATGCTCAGGTCGGTCTGCGAGGAAGCGGCCGAGCGGCATTTCTCCCAGATGAAAGCGGCGCTGGAGGGTCTGCCCGAGGGTGATCTTGAGCGCATCATCGCCATGGGCCGGGTCTATGTCGGTTTCGCGCAGGCCGAGCCCAGCGTGTTCCGCCTGATGTTCAGCTGGCCGCACCAAAGCGGGGCCATGTCACCGGAGGACGCCGCCGCACCGCCCACGAAGACGCTGGTGGAAACAGAAGTGGCCAAGCTGTTGGGGAAAAGCGAAATCGACAGCGACGTGAAGCTGCGCGCGACCATGCTGTGGACCTTCGTGCATGGGCTGTCTTTCCTGCTGATCGACGGCAAGGCCAAGGTCTGCGAATTCGAGTCCGATATCGAGGTGATGCTGTCCGAAGCTGCCCGGCGCGTGATGGCCTGAGGCGGTTCGGGATTGCAGGTTTTCGATAATTCATGAATTGGTGAAGTCCGAAAATGCAGGCCGAGATCCCCGGTTCAGACGCCGCCCGGCCACGAAACCAGAACTCATCGACCCCGTAGCGGAGAGCCCCTTGTCCACCGTCATCTATCACAACCCCGCCTGCGGCACCTCTCGCAACGTGCTTGAGATCCTGCGCACCACCGGCCACGATCCCGTGGTCATCGACTACCTTGATACCGGCTGGACCCGGCCGCAACTGCTGGGCCTGTTCGCGGCGGCCGGGCTGTCCCCGCGCGACGCCCTGCGCACCAGCAAGTCCCCGGCCGAGGAGCTGGGCCTGCTGGACCCCTCGGTCAGTGACGAGACGTTGCTTGATGCGATGCTGGTGCATCCGGTGCTGGTCAACCGCCCGATTGTCTGCACGCCCAAGGGGGTGAAGCTCTGCCGCCCGTCCGAGGCGGTGCTGGATCTGCTTGACCGCCTGCCCGACGGACCTCTGGTCAAGGAAGACGGCACGGTCATTCTGGATGAGAAGGGCCAGCGCGTTGACTGACACGCCGCAGCTTGACGAAGCGTCCTTTCGCGCCATTGATCGCGAAACCCTGTCCCAGCCGATCCGGTCCACCCATCCGCCGCGCATCCTGCTGCTGCATGGCTCGCTGCGCGAACGCTCCTACAGCCGTCTGCTGAATGAAGAGGCCGCGCGCATCCTGACCCGACTGGGCGCCGAAACGCGGGTCTTCGATCCGGCCGGCCTGCCCCTGCCCGATGATGCCGAGGCCGACCATCCCAAGGTACAGGATCTGCGTGATCTGGTGACCTGGTCCGAAGGCATGGTCTGGTGCTCGCCGGAACGTCATGGCGCCATGACCGGGGTGCTGAAAAGCCAGATCGACTGGATCCCGCTGACACTGGGCGCGATCCGGCCAAGTCAGGGCAAGACACTGGCCCTGATGCAGGTTTCGGGCGGCTCGCAAAGCTTCAATGCCCTCAACCAGATGCGGGTGCTGGGCCGCTGGATGCGGATGCTGACCATTCCCAACCAGTCTTCGGTGGCCAAGGCGTTTCTGGAGTTCGAGGAGGATGGCCGCATGAAGCCGTCGGCCTACTATGACCGCGTGGTTGACGTGATGGAGGAACTGGTGAAATTTACCTGGCTCACCCGTGACCTGAGCCCGCATCTTGTGGATCGCTATTCCGAACGCAAGGAAACCGCGGCGGACCTGTCGGCGCGGGTCAACCAGCGTTCGGTCTGATCCGGGTGCCGCGCCGCGCTGGACAGGTCGGATGCGGACTGAAAGGGTGGCCCCGGATGTGCCCCTGTTCCGAGACGTTGCCATGACCCCTGCCATTCCCACGCCACCCCTGTCGCATCGCGTGTCGCCGCTGGGCCTGTGCCTGGCGGCGTTGTTTTTCGGCGCGTCGCTGACGCCGTCGCTGCTGCCGCGCGATCCTGTGATGCAAGGAGTTCTGGGCGGGCTGGTGGCTGGCATCGGGCACGAGGTCGGCGTGGCCATGGCCTGGGGCTGGCGGTTTCTGGGCATCCCGGTTCTCTCGTCGACGCGGCATCTGCTGCTGACGGCGCTGGCGGGGCTTTTCGCGCTTGTGGTCAGCATCTGGTGCCTGTGGCACGCCGCCGATTGGCAAAACGCGACCCGCGTGGTCATGCACCTGCCGCCGGTGGACACCTCGCATCCGCGCATCATTGCCCCGGTGGCATTCGGTGTCTTTGCCGCGACATGGGTGCTGGTGCGGCTGTTCGGGGCGGTGCAGCGGCGGCTGACGGCGTTGCTCAACCATGTGCTGCCACCGCGCGTCGGGTTCGCCATAGGCGTGGCCCTTGCGCTGTTTCTGTTCTGGAGCCTGATCAACGGGGTTCTGGTGAAACGCGCTTTCGAGATCGCCGACGCCTCTTTCGAGGCCGCCGACGAGTTGATCGAGCCGGACATCCCGCGGCCCACGGAACCGGGCAAGACCGGCGGGCCGGACTCGCTGGTGGATTGGGAGGAAATGGGCCGCTGGGGCCGTGCCTTCGTCGCCACGGCGCCGACCCGCGAAGAAATTGCCGCCTTCAAGCCCGACATCGCCATGGATCCGATCCGCGTCTACGTCGGGCGCCGCGCGGCAGAAACCGCGCAGGAACGGGCCGAAGTCGCCTTGCAGGAGTTGATCCGGCAGGGCGGGTTTTCGCGCAAGGCGCTGGTGGTGATGGTGCCGGTGGGCACCGGCTGGATGGATCCGGGCGGGCAGGACACGTTGGATTTCATGCTGGGTGGCGATGTTGCCACGGTGGCGGTGCAGTATTCCTATCTGACCTCGGTCCTGTCGATCCTGGCCAACCCGGATTACGGCGTCGAACAGGCCCGCGTATTGCACGATGTTGTCTATGACTACTGGACTGAACTGGACCCGGCCACGCGTCCAAGGCTGTACGTGCACGGGCTGTCTCAGGGCGCGCTGAACTCGCAAAGCTCGTTGCCGATCCTGGACATGCTGGGCGATCCGGTGTCGGGCGCGCTGTGGGCCGGATCACCGTTCATCAGCCCTTTGTGGCAATTCATGCGGGACCAGCGCCAACCCGACAGTCCGGCATGGCAACCGCGGTTCGGCAATGGCTCGCTGGCACAGGTGACCAACCAGAGCGGCGAATTCGATCTCCAGGCCACGCGCTGGGGGCCGATCCGGCTGGTGTTCCTGCACTATGGCAGCGATCCGATCGTGGCCTTCAGCTTCACGTCGGCCTTCCGCCGACCCGACTGGATGCGCGATCCGCGCGCCCCGGACGTGCCGCCCGAATTCCGCTGGTTTCCGGTGGTCACCATGTTCCAACTGGCGCTCGACATGGCGATCTCGCTGCAGGTCGAGGGCTTCGGCCACTACTACATCGCCGCCGACTATATCGATGCCTGGGCCGAGGTGCTGGAGCCCGAGGGCTGGACGCCGCAGCGCGCCGCCGAACTGAAGGACATCTTCTTGCGGCGCGGGCCGGCGTTCTGATGCGGCGGGCATGGCGGATCGCCCTGATCGGGCTTGGCGTGCTGACCCTTGTGCTGCTGGGCCAGATGGGCGCGCGGTATCTGGGGCTGCTGACCCCGCGCGACACACCGGAAGAACGCTCGGCGCTGCTGTCGCCCTACTACAAGGTGTATCTGCCCGACAGCGGGCAAGGCCCCTTCCCCACGGCGCTGCTGGCGTCGGGCTGCGACGGGCCGCATGACAATATGGCGCGATGGGCCGGGATGCTGAACGAACAGGGTTGGGCCGCGGTGATGGTCGACAGTCACGCGCCGCGCGACTACCTGGATTTTCAGGTCTGGCGGCTGATCTGCGCCGGCCAGATCTTCACCGGGACCGAACGCGCCGGAGATCTGGCCGTCGCGCTGGAAGATGTGCGCGCCATGGCCTTTGCCGACCCTGACCGCCTGCTGCTGTTCGGGGCGTCGCATGGCGGCTGGGCGGTGATGGATCTGCTCAGCCAGGCCGCGACCCCGCGTCCGCCGCAGGGGCTGACCCGCTGGCCAGGCGATCCGCAGGCGCGCGGTCTGGCCGGGGTGTTGGGCGCGCTGGTCTCCTATCCCTATTGCGGTCCGGGCAGCCTGGCCGCACGCCAAGGCTGGGCGGCGGAGATTCCGGTGGAAATGATCCTTGTCCGGGACGACGAGATCACCGACGAGCAAGCCTGTCTCGACATCGCGACCGGGCAAACCGCCGTACGTCCGGTGGCCTTCACGGTGCTGGAAAACGCCACGCATGGGTTCGACCAGCAAGAGCGTGAGGCGCTCAGCACGCTGGAATTCAGCCCCGAAGCCACCGCAACGGCCCTGGGACTCGGGCGCGATTTCGTCACGCGCATTTCAGCGCCGGAATCTGCCCCGGGAAACTGAATCCCATCAGCGAAAAAAAGCCGAATGTTGGGCAAGAATCCGCGCAGATGGTCCTGATTCGGCCTTTTGGCTGGCATCAAGTGTTCCTGATTCGGTCGGTCGCAACCAGAGCGTGTGTTTGCGCAATCGAAGCGTTCGGCGGGAAAATACAGTAGATTTTCGGGGTCAGGCCACCTGTGGTTGAACACCGGGTATGGAATTCTGGTACCTGAAATTGGAGAATATTTACCATTAGTTACCGGAAATACCCTGTTTTCCGCAACAGAATGACTGCAATCGGCGTTGACAGCCACCCCGGTCAGAATCTTACCCTTAGTTAACTAATCAACAGGAGGTCCGCCCGTTTCACCCCGGTGTCGACGGGGTTCGCATGCAAAGTTACCGGTTCTTTTCAGCTTAAGCATTTTTGCAAGTGGTTTGGCGTGCCTGCCGGACATATTCGCTGGTCGCCTGATGTTTCAGCCGGAACCTATTGTGCGCACCGTCACATGGATGTGACTCGTGGATGGGCCCTCTGACCAGGGGGAGAACCATCGTGAATACGCCGCTAAGCCCGGAAGACCTCGTCAATTCCTTCAAGGTTGGAGATCAGGAGACCGCCGCGATCGCCACGCTGACCGGCGGCGACTACGTGATTGTCTGGTCCAGCGATGGTCAGGACGGCTCGGGCACTGCCATTGTCGGGCAAAGGTTCGCGCCCAACGGCACGCGGATCGGGCTGGAATTCATCCTAAACACCACCGAGACCGGAAACCAGTACGCCCCCACCATTGCGGCCACCGATGACGGCGGCTTCGCGGTAGCCTGGGTTGGAAACGACACCAACGGTCTTGGCATCGTCGCGCGGCAGTACGATGCACAGGCCGTGCCCTTGGGGGGTGAGATCGCCGTCAACACCGCCCAGGTCTCGAGCCAGCATCAACCAACCGTCGCCGCCCTCCCCGGTGGCGGTTTTGCTGTGGCCTGGTTCACTGATTATGACGCGGCGGTCTCCTTTGTGCGCGACGTCAAGATGCAACGCTTCGATGCCAGCGGCGTGCCGCAGGGCGCAGAGACCACGGTCAACACCACGGGCGCCAACACCTCCACCACGGAAAGCGAACCGGTACTGGCCACCATCCAGCCGTCGGGCGGCGCCAACGGGCTGGCCGGTGGCGGCGTGGTTGTGGCCTATCGGGCTGCCGATGGCAGTGGCAACGGGATCAAGGCACAGGTCTTTACTCCGGCCGGGGCGACCGTCGGGACCGAGATCGATGTCAACACCACCACGGCGGGCACCCAGCAGGCCCCCTCGGTGGCGGGCCTGGACGGCGGCCGTTTCGTGGTTGTCTGGGAAGGACCGGATGCGTCGCACCATGGTATCTACGGTCAGCTCTACGAAGGCGACGGCACCGTCGTCGGGTCCGAATTCCAGATCAACGTCCAGACCAGCAGCACCCAGCAGCAGCCCAATGTCGTGGGCACATCGGACGGCGGGTTTGTCGTCATCTGGGACGCGTTCACCTCGGCTGGCTCGGGCGATGGGTCGGCCTATGGCGTGGTGGCGCGGCGGTTTGACGTCGACGGCAACGCCCTGACGGGTGAAATCCTGATCAACGAGCAAATTCAGGGCAGTCAATACGCGGGTGCGTTGGCGGCCTTGGCTGGCGGCAATTTCGTGGCGGCCTGGACGTCAGACACCTCGGGAACGGCCGGAGACGGCTCGGGCCGGGCGGTGGCCCAGCGTCTGTTCGGCGACCCACTGACTTACAACGCGCTGTCCGCCGCGCCCGAGGTCGAGGCGGTCTCGACCACCCGCGTGTTCTTGGAATCGGATGTGAATGCCATGCCGCAGCGGATCGACGCCGATGGCGCCGCCGCCGTGTCCGACATGGATTCCGCCGACTTCAACGGCGGGCGTCTTCTGGTCGGCACCATTGCTGCATCCGCCCACGCCCAGCAGTTCCTGCCGCAGGATGACGACGCGCAGCACCAGTTCGGGCTGGACGCCACCGGTCCGGTCAGCGTCAACGCCGGGACCGGCGCGGTCAGCGTCAACGGCACCCAGGTTGGCACCATTTCCTCGGACGGCATGAATGGCGCGCCCCTGATCGTCGATCTGAACGCAAATGCCGATGCGGCCAGCGTCGAGATCCTGGTCGAACATCTGACCTATCAGAACCTGTCGGACGATGCTGCGGACCAGTCCTATGTTTCGATCCTGCTGGAAGATGGCGATGGCGCGGCCTCGCATCCGGTGGTGGTCGAGATCACGATCACACCCGATGCCGATATCGACGGGCCGGTGCGCGGCGAAACCCGCGTCAACACCGTGACCAATCTGAGCCAGAACGATTCCGACATCGCCGGGCTGACCGATGGCGGCTATGTCTCGGTCTGGGTCTCCTACGGACAGGATGACGCGATCACCTGGCAGGGCGGAATCTTCGGGCAGCGCTATGACGCCGATGGCGTGCCGGTGGGGCTGGAGTTCCAGGTCAATGCCACGGCGGCGGGCGACCAGGTGCAGCCGGCGGTGGCCGGGTTGAACGATGGCGGCTGGGTGACTGTCTGGCAGGATTCCAACGTCAGCGGCATCCGCCTGAATCGCTATGACGATACAGGCGCGCTGATCCAAAGCGAAATTCAGGTCGAAACCAACTCGTCCAGCAGCCAGGGAGGCCCGGATGTCGCGGCCCTGTCCAACGGCGGCTATGTGGTGACATGGCATTCGGCCTCTTCCGGAACGGCCGGGGATGGCAGCGGCAATGCGGTGAAGGCGCAGGTCTACAACGCGGCCGGGGCCACGGTGGGTGGCGAAATATCGGTGAACGTGCAGACCACCGGGTGGCAGGATACCGCCAAGGTTTCCGCCCTGAACGCGGGTCGGTTCGTGGTGGTCTGGGAAGAAAACGACGTGGCCAATGGCGATGGATCGTCCACGGCCATCTCGGCGCGCATCTTCGACGCGGGCGGGGTGCCGGAAACCGGCGAGATCCGGGTCAATACCACCACCGAGAACTTGCAGGCGATGCCGCAGGTGGCGACCCTGGCCAACGGCGATTTCGTCGTCGCCTGGCATTCGGAACAGCAGGATGGCAGCCAGGGCGGGATCTACTACCAGCGCTATACGTCGACCGGCACGCCGATCGCGGGCGAAGTGCGGGTGAACGACTCGACCAGCGGCGATCAGACCACGCCCAGCCTGATAGCCCTGTCCACCGGTGGCTTCGTGGTGTCCTGGGTGGATACCTCAACCCCGGCGCCGGGCAGTGGCGCGGACGTGTTCGCGCAGGTCTTCGACGCGGATGGCACGCGGCTGGACACCGAGGTACGGATCAACACCGAGGTTGCCTCGACCCAGGACGAGCCGACCATGGCCGCCCTGCCCAAAGGAAACTACGTGGTGCAATGGACCTCGGCCGACAGTGCGCCCGCCGGTGACGGCAGCGGCGATGGCGTTTTCCAGCAGATCATCGGCGATCCGAACGAGATCAACACCTCGCCGCCGCCGGTGCTGACCGGGCTGCAAACCGATGTCTCTGCCACCGAGGATCAGGTGGCGGCGGGCATTCCGCTGCTTGGCAATGGTGCGCTGACGCTGTCGGATTCGGATTCCGCCGACTTCGATGGGGGGTTCTTCGCCCTGCGCCGGGTGCTGGTCGATCAGAATACCGATGATTTCAATCCGCCCGATGACAACACCCAAGACAACCTGATGATCCAGACCGGCGGCGGGATCACCATCACCGGGGGCGGCACCACGGTGAACGTGGGCGGCGTGGCCGTGGCCACCATTTCCTCGGACGGACAGAACGGCGCCGATCTGGTGCTGGATTTCCTGCCGGGTTCGACACTGGTGCGAGTCGAGACGCTGCTGAACGCGATCTACTACCAGAACCCGTCGGACGACACCGCGTCGTCGCGCAGCTATGAGCTGGACATCAACGATGGCGATGGCGGCGTCAACGCGGCAACCAGCCTGACCATCCAGATCACGCCGGTGGCCGAAACCACCGGGCTTCCCAAGCTGGGCAGCGAAACCCAGGTCAACAGCTTCACAACCGGCGCGCAGGATGATGCACAGGTGACGGTGCTGAACGATGGCGGCTGGGTGTCTGTCTGGCAGTCGGACGCGCAGGATGGCAGCGGCCACGGCATCTACATGCAGCGGTACGACGCGCTTGGTACCCCGGCCTCGGGCGAGGTGCGTGTCAACACCACCCAGACCGGCGATCAGAGGGACCCCGCGGTGGCCTCGCTGGGCAATGGCGGCTGGGTCGTGGCCTGGGAAGGCAATGGTCCGGGCGACAGCTACGGCATCTCCACGCAGCGGTATAATCCCGACGGCTCCCCGGCTGGCGGAGAAACGCTGGTCAATACGACCACCAGCAGCAGCCAGTACGACACGGCCATTTCGGCGCTGAACACCGGCGGCTACGTGGTAGTCTGGACCGATGCATTTTCCGATGGCAGCGGCGCCGGGATCTTCTTCCAGCGCTATGACGTCAATGGTGCTGCTCAGGGCGGTGAAACCCAGGCGAATGTGCAGACCTCCAGCACACAGGATGAGCCGGATGTTGCGGTTCTGGCCGATGGCCGTTTCGTCGTGACCTGGAAGTCGAACACCAGCGGCGCGGCGGGTGACGGCAGCAGCTTTGGCATTTTTGCCCGTGTCTTCAACGCCAATGGCACACCGGACACCGGCGAGTTCCAGGTCAATACCACCACGAACGGCTGGCAGGGCACCCCCGCGATCGGGGCCACGGCAGACGGCGGTTTCGTGATCGCCTGGGAGGAAAACTCCGGCAGCGATGGATCGGGGGTCGGTATTGCCGCGCAACGGTTTGATGCCACAGCCACCGCGCAAGGCGGCGAGTTCATCGTCAACGACGTGCGCGCCAACTCTCAGATTGCCGCCGATGTGATTGGCCTGACCGACGGCCGCTTCGTGATCGTCTGGAACGACGTGCACAACGGGTTGGACGGCAGCGGCGGTTCGGTGCAGGGCCAGCTTTACACCGCCACCGGTCAGCGTGTGGACGGCGCGTTCCAGATCAACACCGAATTCCACAGCACCCAGAACCAGCCCGCAGCAACTGCCCTGCCCGGCGGAGCCTTCGTGGTCAACTGGACCTCGGCCACCAGTGGCAGCGCCGGCGACGGCAATTCCAATGGCGTGTTCCAGCAGGTCTTCGGCGCCATCGCGGGCTTCGGCACCAGCCAAGCACCGGTGATCGTCGGGCTGAATGACAGCATTTCCCTGGACGAGTCTGCCTTGAACGCGGGTCTGGAACGCATTGATGCTGACAAGACGATCGCGCTTGGCGATCTGGATTCCGCCGATTTCGACACCGGAGTCCTGACCCTGTCGGTCGATCTTCAGGACCCCACCCTGTTCCAGATCAACGATCCCGATGGCCTGGCGCAGGATCAGCTGGGCCTTGTCACAGGTGACGTGGGCAATGGCGACGTGCAACTCAGCGGCAGTTCTGTGGGCGACACGGTGTCGGTCGACGGTACGGTCATCGGCACGATTACCAGCGATGGCGTCAACGGCGCCGATTTCGCGATCACTCTGAACGGCAATGCGACGGTCGAGGCGGTCGAGGCCGTGCTGGGCAACCTGGCCTATGGCAACAGCTCCAGCAGCCCGGAAGCAGCCCGGCGTCTGAAACTGGACCTGAGCGACGGCGACGGCAATGCCGCGCAGAGCCGTTTCGTGACCATCAATGTGGTCCCGGAAACCGACAGCACGCTGGTGGCGGGGGACGAGCGGCAGGTCAATGCGCATGCCGACAACCAGCAAAGCGCGCCCGAGGTCGTCGAACTGGCGGGCGGCGGTTTCGTTGTGGTGTGGCAGTCGGCGAACCAGGACAATCGCGGCGACAATGACTGGGGTGTCTTCGCACAGCTTTACGACGCCAGCGGCCGCCCGGTAGGCCCGGAAACGCGGGTCAACACCAGCCAGGCGTCGGGCCAGCTGGACCCGGACGTGGCGGCCACCGACGATGGTGGCTACGTTGTGGTCTGGGAGGACTACTCCGGCTCCGACGGCAGTGGCTATGGCGTCTATGGCCAACGCTTCAACGCGGATGGCACGACCAACGGGTCCGAGTTCCTTGTGAACATCACGACCGCGAGCAGCCAGCTTGATCCCTCGGTGGCGGGCTTCGAAGGCGGCGGCTTCGTGGTCAGCTTCACCACCAACGGCATTGACGGCTCCGGTTCCAGCATCGCTACGCGGGTCTATGATGCGGCGGGTGTCGGCGCGGGTTCTGAGACGCAGGTCAACGTGGCCAACACCAGCGGCAGCCAGTCGGACTCGCAAGTGGCCGCTCTGGTGCATGGGCCGGGCCCGAGTGCCGGCACCCATGCCGGTCATGTGGTGGTCTTTGTCGCGCCCACATCGGGTGGCGAAGGCGACGGCAACAGCAACGGTATTTTCGCCCGTGTGTTCGACGCGACCGGCGCGGCCGTGGGCAATGATTTCCTGGTCAACACGGAAACCTTCGGCAATCAGGACACCCCCGAGGTGGCGGGTCTGACCGGGGGCGGCTTCGTGGTCACCTGGACCTCCAACAACCAGGACGGTGGCGCGGATGGTGTCTTCGCGCAACGGTTCGACAATGCCGGCAGCCCCCTGGGCACCGAGTTCCGCGTCAACACCGAAACCGGCAGTTCCCAGTACAATGCGCAGGTCACTGCAATGGCGGACGGCGGCTTTGTCGTGGCCTGGGAAGACAACAGCGGCCGGGACGGGTCTGGCGTGGGGGTCTTCGCGCAGCGCTATGATGCCAACGGCGTGCGCATCGACGGCGATATTCAAGTCAATCAAGAGGTCAGCTCGACCCAGTCGGAAGCGGCGTTGACCTCCTTCGGCACAGGGTTCGCGGCAGTCTGGACCTCGACTACCTCGGGCTACAGCGGCGACGGCTCCAGCAACGGGATCTTCCTGCGCACCTTCGAAAGCGCGGCCCCCGGCGCCACATCGCCCGTACTGGGTGATTTCGACCGCGCGGTGACGCTGTTTGCCGACGACCTGACGGTTGCACCGACGGTGCTGGATGACGCGGTGACCTTTGATGATCCCGACAGCGCCAACTTCAACGGAGGCATGCTGGAGGCCTATTACACCACGCCCAACGCGGCGCTGGATATCCTCACGTTCGATACGTCGGGCGATGTCAGCATCACCAATGTCGACGAGGTGCGGGTGAACGGCACCCAGGTCGGCACCATCGATGCGGTGCTGGACGGTCAGGCCGGGGCCGGTCTGCGGATTGCACTGAATGCCCAGGCCGACAGTGCGGCCGTGACGGCGCTGCTGCAGGCGCTGGCCTTCGGCTCGGCCGATATCGCGGCCAATGTCGCGGGCACCAGCCGGGGTATCGGCCTGCTTGTGACCGATGGCACCGACGGCCAGACCGAACCCGACGCGGTCCTTGTGATCATCAACAGCGGCGGATCCACGGCCTCGGGCCTGTCGATCTCTGACTTTGGCGCGGATCAGAACAGCAACCTGGTCTACAGGCTGAACCCGGAGGTCGACGAAACCGCCCTGCTGGCCAGCCCGATGGTGCTGGATGCAAACGTCGATCTGGACGACTATGCCGGCACCAGTTTCTCGGGCGGCTATGTGCGCCTGAACGAGGTCAATTCCTCGATTTTCACCGTACAGATGTCTGTGCAGGATCAGGGCACAGGCGCGGGCCAGATCGGGTTCAATGCGACCACCGGGGTGGTGTCCTATGAAGGCACCGGCATTGGCACCCGCAATGCGTCGTCCGATGGCCAAGACGGTGCCAACCTGCAAATCGACCTGAATGCCAGCGCGACAGCCGAGGCGGTCGAGGCCCTGATAGAGGCGCTGACCTTCGGGCTCAGCGGCAGCTTCAACACGACGCAAGCGGCGTTCGACCTGACAGTTTCGAACCAGGCCGGCAATACATCGTCTTTCATCCGCCTGTACCAGCCGATCAACCGTGATTCCGTGGCCCCGGCTTTGGGCGAGGAAAGCCAGGTCAACACTTATACCGCCAGCAATCAGGAGTCGGCCCGGATCGGCGTGCTGTCCGATGGCGGCTACGTCATGGTCTGGACGTCGCAGGGGCAGGATGACCCGTCCACGTCCAACCGGGGGATCTTTGCCCAGCGATACAATGCCTTCGGCGAACAGGTCGGGGTAGAATTCCAGGTCAACGACGTTCCGATTGGCGATCAGATCCAGCCGCGTGTCGTGGGCCTGTCCAACGGCAACTATGTCGTGCTCTGGACGGAAGGCTCTGCCCGCGATGGCTCGGGCCAGGGCGTTTATGGTCAGATTGTCCAGAATGACGGCACCTTCGTCGGTGCGGCCTTCCAGGTTCACGAACAGACTTCTTCGACCCAGAACTCCGGCAACGTGGTGGATCTGGGCGGCGGGCGCTTCATGGCAACCTGGAGTTCGCAGACCTCCGGCGGGGCGGGCGATGGCAGCGGCCACGGCATATTCGGCCGGACCTTCGACGCAACCGGCACCCCCGAGGCGGGCGAGTTCCAGATCAACACCACCACCACGGGCGATCAGGTGCGGTCGCGGGCGGTCACCCTGCCCGATGGCGATGTGCTGGTGGTCTGGGAAGACCGTGGCGGCGCCGATGGCAACAGCTATGGGGTCTTCACGCAGCGGATCGACAGCAGCGGGACGCTGGTTGATCCAGACGGCACCGCGCTGACCGGCGTGGGCACCGGCGAGGTGCTGGTCAACACCACCACCACCGGCACCCAGCAGCATCCCGAAGTGGCCGCGCTTGCGGCCTCGGGCACCCTGGCGAACGGCGGCTACGTGGTTGTCTGGCAAAGCGCGGACGGCAGCGGCGACGGTATTTTCGCCCAGATCTATGACATCGCAGGTGTTCCGCAGGGCGGCGAGTTCCTGGTCAACACCCAGCTGCTGAACAACCAGAGCGATGTTTCGGTCATCGGGCGCGCCAATGGCGGCTTTTCCGTGGCCTGGCGCGATGACAACGGCACCGATGGCAGCGGTCAGGGCGTCGTGGCGCAGGATTTCATGGCCGATGGCAGCCGCGATGGCGTGTCCTATGTGGTCAACCCGGAGGGCAGCAGCACGCAGGCCAAACCGGAACTGGCCACGCTGTTGAACGGGACGATGGTGGCCGGGTGGACATCATTCGCGTCGGGCACCGCGGGCGATGGTAACAACTACGGCGTTTTCCAGCGCCTGTTCGACCAGCCCGCCTTGCCTGCCGGAGCAATGTCACCGGTGCTGGAAGGGTTCGTGGACCAAGTCGTTTTCCAGGAAGACGACGTGAACTCTGGCCTGCAAGTTCTTGATACAGATGGCGCCTTGTCGCTGACGGATATGGATTCGACTGATTTCGCCGGCGGCGAGATCTGGTTGGCGCATGTGACCGGATCGACCGATCTTTACCTGCAGCAGGTTTCGGGCATATCCGGTGCGGCGCAGGATCAGCTGGGCATTGTGGCGGGCAATGGGATCAGTGTGTCCGGCAGCGACGTGCTGTTCAACGCGGCCATCATCGGCACCATCGACGCCTCCCGCGACGGCCAGAACGGCGCCGATCTTCGGATCTCGCTTGGCGCAAACGCGACGCCGGAGGCGGTCGAAGCGCTGGTGGCGCAACTGGGCTATGGCAACCTGTCCAGCGGCCCGGCGGCCAATCGTCAACTGGTGCTGAACATCAGCGATGGCGACGGAGGCGCGACCGGTGCGCATGTGGTCGATGTGGCGGTCACTCCCGATGTTGATCGCACCACAGTCGCCCAGGGCGACGAGCTGCAGGTCAACAGCTATACCGCCGGTGACCAGTCCAATGCGGCCATGGCGGCCATCTATGACACCGGCGGCGTTCAGATCGGATATGTGACCATCTGGGAAAGCAGCGATCAGGATCGCCCGCAGGACGGAAGCGCCGGCATCTACGGCCAGCGCTACGATCTGAACGGCACGCCTCTGGGCGGTGAATTCCAGATCAACAGCCACACCGAGTTTGCCCAGTCCGATCCGGCCGTCACCGGCCTGATGACCGGCGGCTTCGTGGTGAGTTGGACGGATCACAGCTGGGCCAACCCTGCCGGGGAAACGGCAGGCGAAACCAGCGACGGTGTCTATGGTCAGATCTTCGATCAGAACGGCGGTGCCGTGGGCGGCGAAATCCTGATCAACGACGTGGTGGCCTCGACGCAGAATCAAGGTGTGCTGGCGGCCCGCGCCAATGGCAATTTCCTGGCGGCCTGGACCGATCATGGCAATCGCGATGGCAGTGGCGCGGGCGTTTTCCTGCGCGAATTCTCGGCCGCCGGGGTGCCGCAGGGCGGCGCCGTTCAGGTCAATACCCAGACAGATTCGAGCCAAGCCGATGCAGCGGTCACAGTGCTGACCGGCGGCCGGGTCGTGGTCACATGGACCTCGACAACTTCGGGTGGCGCTGGCGACGGCAGCGGCAATGGCATTTTTGCCCGGCTGTACGAAACCAACGGCACGCCCCTGGGCAATGAATTCCAGGTCAATACGTCGACAAACAGCAACCAGGATGCGGCGCGCGTAGCGGCGATCAGCGACGGCGGCTTCGTGGTGGTCTGGGATGACGACAGCGGCAGCGACGGCAGCGGCACAGCCGTGCTCCTTCAGCGCTACGATATGGACGGCAATGCCGTGGGCGGTGAAGAACGGGTCAATGAAACCACCATCAATTCGCAATACAATCCCGATGTCATCGGGCTGGACGGCGGCGGCTGGGTGGTGGCCTGGTCCGACAACGGCAGCAACGACGGCAGCGGGGTCGGTGTCTTCGGACAGGTCTATGCCGCCGACGGCACCCGCATCGACGGGGAGTTCCAGATCAATACCGAGGTGGCCTCGACCCAGCATCAGCCGCGTCTGGTGGCCCTGCCGGGCGGCGGGTTCACGGCCAGCTGGTCCTCGTGGACGTCGGGAACCGCGGGGGATGGCGATCGATATGGCGTCTTCCAGCAGGTGTTTGCGGCCGACGGCACGGTGATGCTGTCCGAGGATCCGACGATTTCGGGGCTGGCCGATCTTGTGCTGGACGAGGCGGATGTGAATGCCTCGGGGCAGTTCCTGGCGCCCAATGCCGGCATCGGCGATGCCGACAGTGCCGACTTCGCGGGCGGGACGCTGTCGGTTCACGTGTTGCGCAACGACACCGTGCAGACCCAGTTCCGCGACCGCGATGCGCGGGCGCAGGATCAACTGGGCATCGACGGGTCGGGCGGCGTGACGGTCGTGGGCAGCGCGGTCAATCTTGGCGGTTCGCAGATCGGGACGCTGGTGTCTGATGGCACCGATGGCGCTGCGCTGATCATCGACCTGACCGGCAATGCCGACCACGCGGCGGTGCGCACGCTGGTGCGGTCGCTGACCTATGCCAACATTTCCGATGACCCCGAGGGCGAACGGCAGCTGTCGGTGCAGCTGACCGATGGCGACGGCGGCGTGTTCCGCCAGACCCAGACCCTGACCATCACCCCCGAGACCGATGGTGCGGTGGCCATTGGCAGCGATGTGCTGACCAACAGTTTCACCACGAGCAACCAAAGCGACAGCCATGTCGCGGGCCTGGCGAACGGCGGCTATGTCATCGTCTGGACCTCGCACAACCAGGATGCCACGGGGGACAGCCAGAACGGGGTCTTCGGCCAGCGCTTTGATGCCGCCGGTGCGCCGGTGGGTGGCGAATTCCAGATCAACACCTACACGCCAGGCAACCAGTCCAACGCGCAGGTGGTCGGCCTGGCAACCGGCGGCTTTGCGGTCGCCTGGGAAAGCAGCACCCAGCAGGACGTGATCCTGCAGGTCTACGATGCCAATGGCGACAAGGTGGGGACAGAGATCCAGTTCAACAGCCCGTCCACCAACAATGGCTTTTCGGTGGCTCTGGATGCCTTCGACGACCCGGTTAATGGCAGCTTTGCGCTTCTCTATCAGGGGCAGAAATCCTCAACGCCCTTCAACACCCAGATCGTGGGCCAGCGGTTCGACGATACCGGCGGCACCTTCGGCGGTGCGATCCTCATCGATCCGGCGGGCAACAACGGGGTTACGCAGCCCGATGTGGCCATCCAGTCCGATGGCACCTTCGTGGTGGTGTTCACCGCCAACAACCTGGACAATCCAGGCGATTTCGCCTTCGGCGTGTTCCTGCAACGCTATGCGGCGGATGCCTCGGCCATCGGCGGCCCGATCCAGGTGAACACGCTGGAGCGGTTCAGCCAGTATGCGCCGCGTGTTGTGGCCACTGACGACGGCGGCTATGCAGTGGCCTATGAGAGCGACATTCGCGACGACTTCGGCTACACGACCTCGTCGGGCATCTATGTCCAGAAATTCGACGGCGCGGGCAACAAGACCGGCCCCGAGATCCTGGTCAACGAGGTGGTGGATGGCTCCCAAAGCGCGCCCGACATCGCAGCCCTGCCGGGTGGCGGGTTTGCCGTCAGCTATGCCGACAGCAACGGGACCGATGGCTCGGGCTGGGGGGTCTTCCTGCAACAGTTCGATGCCAACGGCTATCGGATCGACGGTGCGGTGCAGATCAACGAACAGTTCACCAGCACCCAGTTCGAAGGGGCGCTGGCCGCCCTGCCCAATGGCAATCTGGTCGCGAGCTATACCTCGACCACATCCGGCCCGGCCGGTGACGGCAGCGGCTATGGTGTCTACCATCGCCTGCTGGGCGATCCGGCGGATTTCGCCACCGGCGGCAAACCGGTTCTGGATGGGGTGAACGCGCAGGTCACCTATGATGAGAATGATCTGAACGGGGTGCCGCAGCTGATCGACGCCAATGGCGCAGCCGCGGTGTCGGATCCGGATTCCGCCGATTTCGACGGCGGCTCGATCCTGGTGTCCAATGTCATCGCCTCGGCCCCGCTGATCGACCAGATCAACCCGCCCGACGATCTGACACAGGATCAGCTTGGCCTGCGGCAGGGACCGCGGATCTCGATCACCGGGTCGACGGCGGTTCTGGTGGACGGCACCCAGGTGGCCACCATCGGTCAGGACGGCCAGGACGGCGCGCCCTTCGAGTTGCTGCTGAACAGCAATGCCACGGCCGAAATCGTCGAGCTTCTGGTCGAGAACCTGACCTATCGCAACATCTCGGACGATCCCCTGCCGCAGCGCCCGCTGCGCATCCAGATCACCGATGGCGATGGCGGGGCGTCGGACCCGGTTCTGGTCACCGTCAACATCACGCCCACTCCCGATGCCTCGGTCGCCGTCGGCGGAGAGCGCACGGTCAACACCACGAACTCGGGTCTGGAAGACGATCCGGCGGTCGCCATGCTGCCCGCCACGGGCGGCGACTTCGTGGTGGTTTTCGAAAGCTCAGACAGTTCCGGCACCGGCATCCGCGCCCAGCGGTTCGACGTGCTGGGCAACCCGGTGGCGCGCGATGGCAGCGGGCTTGCCAATGGGGTTTATGATGAATTCCTGATCAACGCAGGCTCGCAGACCAACACGCAATCCGATCCCAAGATCGCCGCCTTCTCGGACGGCAGCTTTGTGGTGGTCTGGACCGACGCCACCATCGACGGCAACAACACCGGCATCGCGGCACAACTGTTCAACGAGGACGGCACGCCCAGCGGCGCAGTCATCACCGTGAACTCGGAAGTGACCTGGGTGCAGCACACCCCGGCGGTGGCGGTTCTGGACAATGACGATTTCGTCGTCACCTGGACCTCGGGCAACTCCGGCTCGGCCGGCGACGGCAGCGGCAACGGCGTGATCGCGCGCCGGTTCGACAGTTCGGGCACGCCGCAGGGCACGCCCAACACCGACTTTGTGGTCAACACCACCACGTCGGGCAACCAGCACAATTCCGACATCACCAAGCTGAATGACGGCGGGTTCCTGATCGTCTGGGAGGACGAAAACGCCACCGACGGCACCTGGGAAGGGGTGTTCGCCCAGCGGTTCGACGCCTCTGGCGCCACAATGGGCAGCGAGTTCCAGATCAACACCACCACCATAGGTGGCCAGGGTACGCCACAGGCGACGGTGCTGACCGATGGCAACATCGTGGTCACTTGGCGTGACGATGCCGCCGATCTGAGCGGCCAGGGTGTCTTTGCCCAGATCTACGATGTGACCGGCAACCCGGTGAACGAGGAGTTCCGCGTCAACGACCAGCGCCAGAGCACGCAGAACGACCCGGCCATTGCGGCGCTGGATTCGGGCGGCTTCGTGATTGCCTGGACCGACCACAACTGGACGGACGGCAGCCAGCAGGGCGTGTTCGCGCAGCAATACGATGGCAACGGCAACCGTCTGGACAGCCAGTTCCAGGTCAACACCACCACGACGGGCAACCAGAACCAGCCCGATATTGCAGCCCTGCCCGGCGGCGGCTTCGTCATCACCTACAACGGCTCGGTGCTGTTGCAGGTCTATGGTAACGATGCGCCGACAGTCTCGCCGGTTTCGGCCGTGGGGGACGAGGACACCAGCATCGTGCTGGACGAGGCGATCTTCGACGCGGGCTTCACCGATCCCAACGGCAACTCGCTGGCCGAGATCCGCATCGACACCTTCCCGTCGAATGGCACGCTGACGGTGAACGGCTCGCCGGTCACCGCGGGCCAGGTGGTGACGCGTGCGCAGTTGATCGCGGGCGATCTGGTCTACCTGGGGAACCAGGATTTCAACGGGCCCGACAGCTTCACCTGGACCGGGTCTGACGGCATTGCCTATGCGCCCAGTTCGGTTCTGGCGGATATCACCGTCAACCCGATCAATGACGCGCCGGGGCTGGAGGCCGGGCCGAACGCCTCGATCACCGAGGGTCAGGCGCTGATGCGCACGCTGACCCTGTCCGACCCGGATACCGACACGCGCAGCTTCTCGGTCACCTTCGGAGATGGCGCCAGCCAGAACTTCAACTCGGCCAGCCTGACCCCGATGATCAGCCATGTCTACGGGGCCGAGGGCAGCTATACGGTGACCGTCACTGTCGATGACAACTCGGGCGCGGCCAACGCGCAAGAGGTCGACAGCTTCACCGTGACCGTGATCAACGGGGCGCCGGTTGCCAACACCGATTTTGCCCTGGTCAGCGAGGATGGCCCGGCACATTCGGCCAACGTGCTGACCAATGACACCGATCCCGGCGGCGACAGCCTGACCGTGACCGAGGTCAACGGCGTGGCGGCCAGCATCGGCACCCAGATCACCCTGCCCTCGGGCGCGCTGCTGACGCTGAATGCCGACGGGTCGTATTCTTATGATCCGAACGGTCAGTTCGAAGCCCTGCCGGACTTCCAGAACGGCGCGGATGCCTTCAATTACACGCTCAGCGATGGCGAGGGCGGCACCGACATCGGCACAGTCATGCTGACCATCGACGGCCAGAACGACGCCCCGGTCGCCGGCGATGACAGCGCCAATGTCAACGACGATGCCACCGTGACGTTGAACGTGCTGACCAATGACAATGACATCGATGGCAACACGCTGAGCATTCAGGCCATCGCGCCGCCCTTTACCGGCGGCATCACCCTGCCCAATGGCGATGAACAGGTCACCCTGCCCTCGGGCGCCATCGTGACCTTCACTCCGGGCACCGGCGACGTGGTCTACGATCCCAACGGCAGCCTCTCGGGCGGCGCCAGCGACAGCTTCGATTACATCGTGTCCGACGGGCGCGGCGGCACCGATACCGCCACGGTGACGATCAACATCAATGGCACCAACCAGTCACCCGTCGCGGCGGATGACACCAACACCACCGACGAGGAAACTCAGGCCACCGGCAACGTGCTTTCCAACGACAGTG
Organism: Meridianimarinicoccus sp. MJW13; assembly: GCF_014901205.1. Lineage (GTDB taxonomy): Bacteria > Pseudomonadota > Alphaproteobacteria > Rhodobacterales > Rhodobacteraceae > Meridianimarinicoccus. Next base: position 52,109 of record NZ_JACNMU010000004.1, on the reverse strand, counting down.
ATCCCAACAGCGATCCGCTGACGGTGACGCAGGTCAACGGGTCCGCGGCCAATGTGGGCGGCCAGTTCGCGCTGGCCTCGGGCTCGCTTCTGACGGTGCTGGCCGATGGCAGCTATACCTTCGTGCCGGGGACGCAGCATCAGGCGCTGGGGGTCGGGCAGTCGGCGCAGGAAAGCTTCGACTACACCGTCGAGGATGGTCAGGGCGGCAGCGATACCGCCACCGCGACCATCACCATCACCGGCGTCAACGATGCCCCGATCGGGATCAATGACACCGGCGCCACGGATGAGGATACTGCCACCCTCGGCAATGTTCTGACCAATGACACCGACATCGACGGCGATAGCCTGAGTGTGTCCGAGGTCGGCGGTTCGGCCCTTGCCGTGGGCGTGGCAACGGCGGGCAGCCAGGGCGGCAGCTTCACCATCAACGGCGATGGCAGCTATACCTATGACCCGACCGGCGCGCTGGATGCGCTGCCGGTGGGCACGTCGGTCAACGACTCCATCACCTATACCGTTTCGGATGGTCAGGGCGGGCAGGACATCGTGTCCCTGTCGGTCACGGTCGATGGCGTCAACGATGCACCGACCGCTGCCGATGATGGCTATACCACCAACGAGGCGACGGCCCTCACCGGCCAGAACCTGACCGCGAACGACAGCGATCCGGACACCGGCGACATCCCTTTCGTGGTCCAGGTCAACGGCCAGTCCGGCGTGATCGGTTCGCAGATCACCCTGACCTCGGGCGCGCTTCTGGTGGTCAACGGATCGGGCACCTTCACCTATGATCCCAATGGCCAGTTCAACGCGTTGCAAAACGGCGATACGGCCAGCGACAGCTTCACCTACACCCTGCAGGATGGCAGTGGCGTACAGGATCAGGCGACGGCCACGATCACCATCAACGGCATCAGCAGCACACCCGTTGCGCTGGATGACACCGGCACCACCGACGAGGACAACACCACCAACATTGCGGTGCTGACCAACGACAGCGATCTGGACGGCGACGCGCTGAGCGTCACCGACATCGATGGTCAGGCGGTGAACCCCGGCGATACCATCACCCTGACCACCGGGGCCGAGGTCACGCTGAATGCCAATGGCACGGTGACCTACGACCCGAACGGTGCGTTCGAAGCCTTGCAACAGGGCGGCACGCCGACGCTGGACAGCTTCACCTACACGGTGGACGATGGCAACGGCGGCACCGATACCGCGACCGTGGATGTGACCGTGACCGGCATCAACGACGCGCCCTCGGCCGCCAACGATGCGCGCAACGCCACCGAGGATGTGCTGCTGGACATCGACCTGCTGGCCAACAACGGCGCGGGCGTGGACAGCGATCCCGAAGGCGACACGCTGGATGTAACACAGATCAACGGCGCACCGGTCTCTACCGGTGTGGCCTTTGCCCTGCCCTCGGGCGCCACCGTCACCAAGATGTCGAACGGCACCTTCCGCTATGACCAGTTGGGGCTGTTCGACAGTCTGGCGGTGGGCGAAATGGCGACCGACAGCTTCACCTATCTGGTCGATGACGGCCAGGGCGGCACCGACACCGCCACGGCCACCATCACCATCAACGGGGTGAACGACGATCCCACGGCGGTGGATGACGCCTTTGCCGTGGCCGTGGATGCGGCGCTGACCGGTGATGTGCTGGCCGCCAACGGCGGACTGGCCGACAGCGATCCGGATGCCAGTGACATCTTGAGCGTCAACGATGTGCAATCGGGTGGTCTTCTGGGCACGCCGGTGGCAACGGCACAGGGCGGGCTGGTGACGCTGCTCAGCGACGGCACGTTCTCGTACGACCAGAACGGCCAGTTCTCGGGACTGGGCATGGGTGCCACGGCGTCTGACAGCTTCACCTACCAGATCACCGACGGCAACGGCGGCACCGATACGGCCACCGTGACCATCACCATCGGCGGCAGCAACCTGCCCCCGATTGCCGGGGACGACACCTTCAACACCAATGAGGACACATCGACCCTGGTGGGGCTGCTGGCCAATGACACCGACAGCAATGGCGACAGCCTGAGTGTCACCGGTGTCGATACCACCGGCACCCTGGGGATGGTGACCAACCACAATGACGGCACGGTCACCTATGATCCCAATGGCCAGTTCGAATACCTGGCCGTGGGGCAGTCCACCACCGACAGCTTCACCTATGACATCAGTGACGGCAACGGCGGCACCGATACGGCCACCGTCACCTTTACCGTCACCGGGGTGAACGATGCGCCCGTGGCCGTGGATGACAGCGGTGCCGGATTTACCACGGATGAAGACAACGCCCTGACCACCGGCTCGGTGCTGCTCAACGACAGCGATGTCGATACCGGCGATGTGCTGTCCGTGGCTGGCATCGACACCACCGGCACGCTGGGCCTGGTGGTCGACAATGGCGACGGCACCTTCGACTATGATCCGAACGGCCAGTTCGAAGCCTTGGGCGTGGGCCAGTCGACCACCGACAGCTTCACCTACACCCTGAGCGACGGCAACGGCGGCAGCGACACCGGCACGGTCACCGTCACGGTGACCGGCGTCAATGATGCGCCCGTGGCCAATGACGACAGCGGTACGGGTTTCGCCACCGACGAGGATACGACCTTCTCGACCGCCAGCGTGCTGGGCAACGACAGTGACGTGGAGGGTGACACCCTGACCGTCACCGCCTTCGATGCGGTTTCCTCCGGCGGTGCGCTGGTCAGCCATCTGGGGGGCGGCATCTTCAGCTATGTTCCCAACGGCCAGTTCGACAGCTTGCCGGAAGGGGCAACGCCGGTGACAGACACGTTTACCTACACCATCGATGATGGCAACGGCGGCAGCGATATAGCCACGGTGAGCATCTCGGTCGGTGCTGTGAACGATGCGCCCATTGCGGGCGATGACAGCGGCACCGGTTTTGGCACGGACGAGGACACGGCCTTTACCACCGCCAGCGTCTTGCTGAACGACAGCGATGTGGACACCGGCGACAGCTTCAGCCTCACCGGGGTCGACACCACCGGCACCCTTGGGCTGGTCATCAACAACGGCGATGGCACCTTCGACTATGACCCCAACGGCATGTTCGAGAGCCTGGCAGCGGGGCAGTCGGCGACCGACAGCTTCACCTATACGATCACCGATGGCTTCGGCGGCAGCGATACCGCCACCGTGTCGATCCAGATCACCGGGGTGAACGATGCGCCGGTTGCGGTCGACGACAATGGCGTCGGCTTTGGCACCAACGAGGACACCGGCTTTACCACCGGCAATGTGCTGGCCAACGACAGCGATCCCGAGGGTCAGACCCTTTCGGTGCTCAGTATCGACACCACGGGCACGCTGGGGCTGGTCATCGACAATGGGGATGGCACCTTCGACTATGACCCGAACGGCCAGTTTGAGGCGCTGAACACTGGCGACAATGCCACCGACAGCTTCACCTACACGGTAAGCGATGGCAACGGCGGCACCGACATGGCCACCGTGACCATTGCCATCGCCGGGCTGGATGAAGGCAAGAACGTGATCACCGGCACCAGCGGGCGTGACAACCTTGTCGGCACGGCGCAGGACGATGCGATCTATGGCATGGGCGGCCCACTGGACGTGCTGGGCGGCGGTGCCGGGGCGGATTGCTTCGACTTCGCGGCCCTGCTCAACAGCGGCGCACGCGATGTGGCCAACATCACCGACTACGAGGTCGGCGTGGACAGCCTGACCGGCATCGGTGCCACCGACATCGCCCAGTCGCGGGCCTTCGGGGCGAACCTCTATCTGCAACTCAACGGAGGCGAGAACGACCTGATCGTCGTGATGGGCGTCACCGACATCAACGATCTGACCTTCGCGTAATGACCGGCATTCGTGCTATGCTGGGATCTCAGGGAGCTTTGACCATGACTTTTCGATTTCTGACCCGATGGCTGCCCGTGCTGGCCGTGATGCTGACCGCTTCGACCGGCGGCGCGCAGGCCAGCGCCCTGCCGGGGATCACCGTATCGCCCAGTCCGCAGGTGGATGCCGATCCGGCGGATATGGCGAATTTCTTCGGCTTCAGCGTCTTCGGCCTGGTCAGCGGCAACACGGCCGCCACGCCGGTCACGACGGGGCTGAGCCTGTTCGTGGCCGCCGATATTGCCCCTGACGGCAGTTTCACCAGCGGTGATCTGGCGGTGGCGGATGGGGCGGCGGCCTGGCTGAACGGCTCGCTCAGCCAGATCGCCTTTACCGAGAACACGGCCGGCGACGACACCATCGAGTTGCTGTTCACCACGCTGAACGGTGCGGCAGCCGGTGAGTTCGGCAATCTGTCGGTACTGACCCTGATGGGCGAATTCGGGCCGACGCCCTTCGCGGCCTCGGCCCCACTGGCCACAAGCGGGGTCTTCGGAACGGCCCAGTTGAACCCGGCCTCTTCGGCGGCGATTCCCCTGCCTGCGGGGGCGGTTCTGCTGCTGGGCGCCCTTGGGGCGCTGGGACTGGCTGCGCGCCGTCGTCCCGCCTGACCCAACACCGCCTGTCGCGGTCCGTGCAGCCCGGTCTTTCCCTGAGGCCGGGCTTGTGCATGTCTGGCCTTACGCGGCGGGTCGCCCCAACGCCTTGTCCGCCACCACCTCGGCAATCGCCAGCGCCGAGGTCAGGGCGGGGCTTTCCAGCCCGTAGCACATCACATGCCCTTCAAGGCCGTGCACCTCGGCCCCGTCCAGACGAAAATCGATCTGACCGGCATCGCCCGCCGCCAGCTTGGGCCGGCATCCGGCATAGTCGGGTACCAATGCGCCATCGGGAAGACCCGGCCAGAAACGGCGTACGGCTTCGGTGAAAATTTCGGCCTTGCCAGGATCGACCCGGTAGTCCACCGCATCGGGGCCGCAATCCAGCCGTTCGATATCGGGCCCGAACTTGGCGCGACCGGCCATGTCCAGCGTCAGGTGCACGCCGAGCGAGCCATCCCCCGGCGGTGCGGGATAGACCAGATGGCGGAAGGGCGCCTTCTGGCTCAGCGAGAAATAGCTGCCCTTGGCCAGCACCTGACCGGGAATACTGTCGCCCGGTATGCCGTCGATGCAGCCCGCGACCTGCTGCGCCCAAAGCCCCGCACAGTTGATCACATGGGCGGCGTGCAGGCGCATCGGCTCGTCTCCGCCGATGTCCAGCTCGATCCGCCCGTCGCCCAGCACCCGGCCGCCCGCGACCCTGCTGTTGGGCACGAAGGTGGTGCCCTGCGCCTCGGCCTCGCCCAGCAGCGCCAGCATGAAGGCATGGCTGTCGATCACCCCGGTCGACGGCGACCAGAGCGCCGCGACACAGGTCAACTCTGGCTCCATCGCCGCGACAGCGGCCTTGTCGCGGGGTTCCAGATCGAACAGCCCCGCGCCTTCGGCCAGCGCGATGGTTCTGTCCAGCGCTGGCAGTTCGGCGTCACGGGTGGCCACGATCAGCTTGCCCAGCCGCTTGTGCGGCACCCCGCGCGCGGCGCAGAAGGCGTAAAGCTGCGCCTTGCCCTCGATGCAGAGCCGCGCCTTCAGCGAGCCCGCCGCATAGGCCAGCCCGGCATGGATGACTTCGGAATTGCGGGCGCTGGTTTCTTCGCCGAAGACCGCGTTGCGCTCCAGCACCAGAACCTCGCGCCCGCGCAGGGCAAGGCTGCGCGCCACGGCCAGACCGACGACCCCTGCCCCGATGACCACGCAATCGGTCTCGAAAATTTCTGTCCCCATGACGCCCCCCAATGGTTGGGGCGATGATGCGGACAAGCCGGGGCAGGTTCAAGCATCCGTCAAATGTGCCGCAACGGAACTTGTTACAGCGGGTCGTTTTCGATCGATACTCGACGTCAAATAATCGTTCAATTGCAAAGCAACTGATTCAAACTTGCTTTAGACCCCGACCGGACCCGTTTGTCCCAGATACAGAGATGCCAGCGTGACACCTTCTCCCTTCTCGATCATCGGCCACCGGGGGGCGCGCGGTGTGCTGCCGGAAAACACGCTTGAGGGGTTTGCCGAAACCCTGGACATGGGCGTGCGTGCGCTGGAATTCGACGTGTTCCTGACCGCCGACGAGGTGCCCGTGGTGACCCATGATCCACGCCTGAGCCCGGCCATCGCTCGCGGCCCGGACGGCGATTGGGTGCCCGATCCCGGCCCCTTCATCCGCGATCTGACCCTGGCGCAGGTCCAATCCTATGACGTGGGTCGCCTGAAACCCGGCACGCCCTATGCCCTGCGCTTCCCCGAACAGGCGGCGCGGGACGGGCTGCACACGCCGACCTTCGCGGATCTGCTGGAGCTGATGACCAGCACCGCCCGCAGCGGCCCGGTGCTGGGCCTGATCGAGATAAAGTCCGATCCCACCGATGCGGAGTTCTCGGATGTGGCGCATCGCTGCGCTGCGCGGATCTGCGAGATGTTGCAGCACCATCCCCTGCGCGACAGCATGCGGCTGCAATCCTTCGACTGGAACGTGTTGGCCCTTGCCGCCGCCATCGCGCCGGATCTGCCCCGATCCTATCTGAGCAACACGGGCAGCGACCCGCTCAGCGAGCATCCGAATTTCTACGAAGGCTCGCCGTGGTTGGTCGGCGCCTTTGATCCCGAACCGTGGAAGATGATCGACGCGCTTGGCGGTGTGGCCTGGGCGCCCTATCACACCCAGATCACCGCCGCCTCGGTCGCCGCGGCCCGCCGTGCAGGGCTGGAGGTCTATCCCTGGACCGTTAACACCACCGAAGATCTTGAGCGGGTCATGAGCTTTGACGTCACCGGCACCATCACCGATTTTCCCGGTCGCGCGCTGCATCTTCAGGCCGGGGAACAGCGCCGCGCCTGACGAAAGGTCAACCTTGCGTGAGCATGCCCGCAAGGGCGGGTTCTTCGACTATAACGGGTGAAACGCGCCCGTTCCGGCGTGCGTGCGGGGTTGGGAGAGACACCTGTGGCGGCGTATATCCTGTTGATTGGTCAGTTTTATCTCTACATTGGCGGACTTGTGGCCGTGGTGTTCCTGCTGTGGGGCGCTGACCGGGTGGAACCCAACCTGCGGGGCAGCTGGCTGGTCCGCCCGATGCTGGTGCCCGGCACGGTGTTGCTTTGGCCGCTGGTGCTGTGGCGATGGGCGCGGCTGGAAAAGGGCCGGGTCGATCCCTGCGCCCGGCATCTGCCGCCGCGCGGCGGGCAGGATCTGGCCGCGCTGATGCTGGCCCTGCTGATCCCGGTTGTGCTGTTCGGGGCGCTGGTGCTGCGTCAGGACGGGCCGGTCGAACGCCCCGCCACCCTGCTGGAGGCCCCGCAATGAGCGTGCGTTTCGTGCCGGTCCAGTGGAACCGCAACAAATGGGTCTACGACGGGCTGCTGCTGGCCGCGGTGATGGCCTATCTGACCCTGTTTCTGGGCTATGGTGCCGGGGCGGCGGACGCCACACGCCCGGTGGACGGGGCGATCTTGCGGATGCGGGCCTTCGGCTCCTGCGCGTTTTTCCTGCTGACCCTGATCCTGTGCATCGGGCCGCTTGCAAGGCTGGACCGGCGGTTTCTGCCGCTGCTCTACAACCGCCGCCATTTCGGCGTGCTGACCGCCGCCGTGGCCCTGACCCATGCGGTCTATGTGGTAAACTGGTACTTCGCCTTCGCCCCGACGCCGCAGATCGAGGCGCTGCTGGCTTCCAACACCTCTTACGGGCAGCTTCTGGGCTTCCCGATCGAGGCTTTGGGCATCTTCGCGCTGCTGTGCCTGCTGGTGCTGGCCGCCAGCAGCCACGATTTCTGGCTGTCGTTTCTGGGAGCGCCGGTCTGGAAGCGGCTGCACCTGCTGATCTATCCGGCCTATCTGGCGGTGGTGGCGCATGTGGCGCTGGGGGCTTTGCAGGACGCGAAGAACCCCGGTTTCGCGATTTTCTTTGGCGCGGGTGCGATGGCAGTCTCGGTCCTGCATCTGGCGGCGTGGTGGCGAACCCCTTCCCGGCGTCGGGCCAAGGGCGATTGGGTGGCGGTCTGTTCGCCCGGCGACATCGCCGATCAGCGTGCCCGGATCATCCGCCTGCCGAGCGGCGACCGGGCGGCAGTGTTCCGCGATGGCGCCGCCTATTCGGCCCTGTCCAACGCCTGCGCGCACCAGGGCGGGCCGCTGGGCGAAGGCCGCATCATCGACGGCTGCGTCACCTGCCCGTGGCACGGGTTCCAGTACCGGATGCGCGACGGCTGTTCGCCCGCCCCCTTCTCCGAGAAAGTCCCGACGTACAACCTGCGCCTGCGTGACGGCGTGATTGAGATTGCGGCCAGCGCCAACCCGCCCGGCACCGCGGTGGACCCGTTGACAGTGGGAGACCCGGCATGAGCACCCCCGGAAACGACGATCCGTTCTTCATCGGCTGGGCCAAGACGCCGGCCAGCCTGCGCGACCTGATGATCGGCATCGGTCTGGGGCTGATCGTGTTGCTGGGGCTGGCGGGCTACATGGTGGCGGCGACGCAGGACGATCCCGGCGATGGCGCGTTCCGGGGGCGGGCCAGTGCCATCGGCGTGATGCAGGCCGACCCCTATCCGGTGGTGCATGTGATCGAAAGCGAGGGCTACGCCCCCGGAGACGCGGTGCTGCTCAGCGGCTTGGGCAAGCGCGGCGTGCAGGACCGCGCGGCATTGGTCGATGGCGCGGTGGTCGAGATTTCCGGGGGCCGCCTGCTGCGCGGCGACATCAAGGGGATGCAACTGGGCGGTGGCGACAACGGCCTGAAACCGGCGGACGGCACAGGCACCCTGCCCGACCCCGTCGATCTGGGCCGCTGGCGCATCACCGGCGAAATCTGCGACGGCAAGTGCCTGACCGGGGCCATGCGTCCGGGTCGGGGCCTTGCGCACAAGGCCTGTGCCAACCTGTGCCTGATCGGCGGCGTGCCGCCGGTGTTCGTCGCGACCGCCAAGGTGGACGGGGCCGAGTTCTTTCTGCTGGCGGATGCGGACGGCGGTCCGGTGACCGAGGCGATCCTCGATCACACCGCCATTCTGGTCGAGGTCGAGGGCCGGGTGGAACGGCGCGGCACTCTGCACGTTTTCCGCATCGATCCCCAAACCCTGAAGGTGGCACCATGATCGGGCGGGTGATTGGTGCGGCGCTGACCGTTGCGGCCTGCGGCGGCATCTGGTGGGCCTATGAGAACATCGACCTGCTGCGCGGCAGTTTCTGGTGGGAATACCGCTATATCATCCTGCTGACCGGCGCGGTTCTGACCCTCAGCCTGCTGGACAGCCTGCTGGAGCGGATCAAGGCGCTGTGGTCGAAACTGGGGCGATGACAGCCTGTTTCCATGGCGGAGGCCGTGGATTTGACACACATCATCCATAGCTTTTGCCGGGACTGCTAAGGTCAGTCTGCCCCGGCCGGACACCCGTCCGTGGGCCGCCCCCGATTGCCAAGGATACTTGTGATGTCCGACCCCAATGCCACCGCCGATCCCCACCCCCATGACACGCTGGATCGTGCCACCCGGGCCGCCGCCGCGCGGATCACGCGGGGGATATCTCCGAACGCCGCGCGCGCGGCCTGGGCGGACTGGGCCGCACATCTTGCCTATGCTCCGGGCCGCCGCTGGGATCTGACCGAACGGGCGATCCGGAACACCACGCGGGCGATGATGGCCAGCGCCGGGCTGGACGCGGGGTTCACCCCCGCCCCCGGCGATCACCGGTTCCGGGATCCGGCGTGGAACGACTATCCCTATCGCATCTGGAAGAACTGGTACCTGTCACAAGAGGATTGGTGGAACCATGCGACCTCGGGCATTCGCGGGATGCGGCCGCGCAGCACCGACCGGGTCAACTTCATGGCCCGGCAGGTGCTGGACATGATCTCGCCGTCGAACTCTCCGATGCTGAACCCCGAGATACTGCATCGCACCCGCGACACCGGCGGCACCAACCTCGTCAAGGGGATGCAAAACGTTCTGGATGACATGACCGCGCAGATGCGCGGGGCGCGACCAGCCCGGTCCGAGGCGTTTCAGGTCGGCCGCAACCTGGCCGTCACCCCCGGCGAGGTGGTGTTCCGCAACCACCTGATCGAATTGCTGCAATACAGTCCGCAAACCGAACGGGTCCATGCCGAGCCGATCCTGATCGTGCCTGCATGGATCATGAAATACTACATCCTCGATCTCAGTCAGACGAATTCGCTGATCGGCTGGCTGGTGGCGCAGGGCTTCACGGTCTTTTGCATCTCGTGGCGCAACCCGACGCCCGAGGATCGCGATCTGGGGCTGGAGGATTATCGCCGGATGGGGGTCATGGCGGCGCTGGATGTGGTCGGCAAGATCAACGGGTCAGCGCGTGTGCACGCCTGCGGCTACTGTCTGGGCGGCACCATCCTGTCTATCGCGGCGGCCACCATGGCGCGCGAAGGCGATGACCGGCTGGCCTCGATCACGCTGCTGGCGGCGCAGACCGATTTTTCGGAAGCGGGCGAGCTGATGATGTTCCTGGACGAAAGCCAGGTCGCCTTTCTTGAGGACATGATGTGGGATCAGGGCGTGCTGGACCAGACGCAGATGGCCGGCGCCTTCCAGATGCTGCGGGCGCAAGACCTGGTCTGGACCCGCGCCGTGCGCCGGTACTTCCTGGGCGAGGAAGAGCATGAATTCGACATCTCGGCGTGGAACGCCGACGCCACGCGGATGCCCTACCGGATGCACGCGGAATACCTGCGCGGACTGTTTCTGGAAAACCGGCTGACCGCAGGGCGCTTCGCGGTCGAGGGGCGGATCATCGCCCTGCGCGACATCACAGCACCCTTCTTCGTGGTCGGCACCGAGAAGGATCACATCGCGCCGTGGCGGTCGGTCTACAAGGCCACGCTGTTCACCGAGTCCGACCTGTCCTTCGTGCTGACCAGCGGCGGCCACAACGGCGGCATCCTCAGCGTGCCGGGCACGCCGCATCGGCACTACCGTCAGGGATACCGCCCGGTCGGTCAACGCTACAGGGACCCCGACACCTGGCAGGAACGGCATCCGCAGATCGACGGATCATGGTGGACGGCCTGGGCCAAATGGCTGGCCGAAAAATCCGCGCCCGAACAGGTGGCGCCGCCGCCCATGGGCAACCGCGCCGAGGGTCTGTCCCCGCTGATGCCCGCCCCGGGCAGCTATGTGCTGCAGCGCTAGGGCCGGCCGAGCCCGCCATTGGGGATGCCGGTCAGATCCGACATCTCGCGCTTCCAGGTGGTCAGGTCGTCGGCGTTGAACTTCGACAGGTGATCGTGACCGCAGGCGCGGGCCATGACCTGCATCAGTTCGGTGGCGGCCTCGAAGAAATTGGCCAGCCGCCGGGCGGATTTCTCGACCACCAGCCGGTTGACCAGTTCGGGCTTCTGGGTGGCGATGCCGACCGGGCAGTTGTTGGTGTGGCAGGCGCGCATGGCGATGCAGCCGATGGCCTGCATGGCCGAGTTCGACAGCGCCACCGCATCGGCGCCAAGCGCCAGTGCCTTGATGAAATCCGCCGGCTTGCGCAGCCCGCCGGTGATGACCAACGTCACATCGGACCGGCCCAGCACATCCAGATGTCGCCGCGCACGGGCCAGCGCCGGGATCGTCGGCACCGAGATATTGTCGCGGAACAGGATCGGCGCCGCCCCGGTGCCGCCGCCACGCCCGTCCAGGATGATATAGTCCACGCCCACCTCAAGCGCCGCGTCGATGTCCTTCTCGATGTGCTGGGCGCTGAGCTTGTAGCCGATGGGAATGCCCCCGGTGCGTGCGCGAACTTCGTCGGCGAATTCCTTGATCTGGCTAGGTTCCGTCCAATCCGGAAAGCGCGGCGGCGAAATCGCGTCGGTGCCTTCTTCCAGCCCCCGAACCTCGGCGATCTTGCCCACCACCTTCTTGCCGGGCAGATGGCCGCCGGTACCGGTCTTGGCACCCTGTCCGCCCTTGAAGTGGAACGCCTGCACACGCGCCAGCTTGTCCCAGTCGAACCCGAAGCGGGCCGAGGCCAGTTCGTAGAAATAGCGCGAGTTCATCTGCTGCTCTTCGGGCAGCATGCCGCCCTCTCCCGAGCAGATCCCGGTGCCCGCCAGTTCCGCGCCGCGCGCCAGCGACAGTTTCGCCGGTTCCGACAGGGCGCCAAAGCTCATGTCCGACACGAACAGCGGGATCTTCAGTGTCAGGGGTTTTGCACAGTTCGGGCCGATCACCACCTCGGTGCCGACGGCGTCGTCATCCAGCAACGGCGCGCGGTGCAACTGCGCCGTCAGTATCTGGATGTCGTCCCAGTCCGGCAGCTGCGTGCGCGGCACGCCCATGGCGTCCACCGCGCCGTGGTGGCCGGTCCGTTTCAGGCCACTGCGGGCGTAGGACTGGATCAGCCCGGCATAGGGTTCTTCCTCGGTGCCGTGCGAGGTGTCGGCGTAAAGCCCCAGGTAGGCATCGCGGTTGAACGGCTGGGGATTGTCCTGCTGCCAGGCCAGGATCTCGTCTTCATCGACGACGATATTGCCGGCTTCGATCCAGCAGGTGAACTTCGGCAGTTTTTCCTCGTTGGCGTATTCCGACACGCCGGTGTCCAGCCGGTAGTCCCAGTCGTGCACGCCGCAGATCAGGTTGCGCCCGCGCACGAACCCGTCCGACATCAGCGCGCCGCGATGCAGGCAGCGGCCATAGAAGACCGAGACCTCGTCATCAAAGCGCACCACTACCAGATCGACCTCTCCGACCAGCGCATATTGCGGGTCGCGGTCAGGCAGGTCGTCGAAACGGGCAATCTGGATCTTCTTCATGGGTCATCTCCTGAGCGAGGGGCGTTTCGGGGTGGCAGGTTTCGGGTGCGCAGCGGCTTGGCCGAGGCCTTGATCGGCGCCAGTTCGGCCTTGGGCGTCAGTTCCGACAGGCGCGCGGCATAGGCGCGGGCGGCGGGCACGGCGGTCAGCCCGTGCAGAAGCGCGCTGATCCAGACCGTGTTGATGGCCAGGTACAGGATCCGTTCGCCCCATTCCGCGCCGATATCGGGCATCACCGTAAAGGCAAACAGCGCCGTGGCCAGCCCGCGCGGGCCGAACCAGCCGAAAAAGATCTTGGTCATGGGCGCGGCATCGGTGCCTGCCAGCGACAGCCAGATCGCCAGCGGCCGGGTGATGAACAGGCTGGCCAGGATCACCGCCAGTTCCCCCAGCCCCAGATGCGGCAACGCATCGGGCACCAGCGTGACCCCCAGCAGGAAGAACGCACCCCAGGCCAGCATCTGGCCTTCGTTCTCGGTGAATTCATAGACGAAGTGGCACCGATCCTTGACCACATGGCCAAAGACCAGCCCGCCGGTGAAGGCCGCGATGAAACCGTTGCCGCCGATCAGATCGGCCAGAAGGTAGGTGCCGGTGGCCAGGGCGATGGCGCCGATACCCTCATAGGCTTTCGATGTCGCATGGGTGTTCTTGGCCCAGATCAGCACCCGCCCGCCCAGCCAGCCGATCGCGATGCCCGCCAGCGGCCCAAGGGTCAGTTGTTTCAGCCCGAAGACGGCCCAATCGCGGGCGTCGTGGGTGACGATCGATCCCGCGATCGAGGCCAGCAGCAGGATCAGCGGCAGCGCCAGACCATCGTTCAGCCCACTTTCCACGGTCAGCGCCCGGCGCGGACGTTCGGGCACGTCGGGGTTCGACACCACCGCCTGCCCCAGGGCCGCGTCCGTGGGCGTCAGGATGGCGGCCATCAGCAGCGCGAAGATCAGCGGCCAGTCGGGCAGGATCAGGTGAATGGCCCCGGCCCCCAGCAGCCAGGCCAGCGGCAGTCCCAGCAGCAGCATCCGTACGGGCCATTGGTGGCTGCGGGCCAGAACCCGCAGGTTGGTCTGGGCGGCATCCAGAAACAGCAGCAGGATCAGGGCCAGTTCGGCCACCACATGCAGCGCCTCTTCGCCATAGACCGCATCGTACAGCCCGGCCTGGTTCAGCACGACGCCAAGCGCGATGAAGATCATCGGGCCGGTCACCATCGTCTGTTCCAGCCGCTTGCCGAACATGCAGTAGGCGGCGGTGACCAAGCACAGCAGGATCAATCCCATCCCGGTTCCTTCCTTCCGGCGCTCACACCGGGTGTATCGGCGACGATACCGTCAATGGGCGACTTCGCTCAGTCACAATGGCTGAACGATGCGCGATCACCCCGGTGGTTTTCCCGTGTGGTCCATCAGGGCTTCGAAGGCCGCGCGGCGCTGGCCGTCGATGGCGGTGGGGCGATGGGTGTCGCGGCGCACGTAGACATGGACGAAAAAGCCCTCGGCCGCGGCCGTCAGATCGTCATTGGCAAACAATCCGATCTCGAACCGGACCGAGCTGTTGCCCAGCTTGCCGATCCGCAACCCGGCGGTCACGAGGTCGGGAAAGCGCAGTTCGGCGAAATAGCGGCAGCCGGTTTCGACCACCAGCCCGTAACTGTCCGAGGTGCGCGGGTTCAGCAGGCCTTCCTCCATCAGCCAGCCGTTCACCGCCGTGTCGAACAGCGAATAGTGGATGACGTTGTTCACATGGCCGTAGACGTCCGTATCCATCCAGCGGGTCTGAAGCGGGCGAAAGACCCGGAACCGATCCCGCGTCGCGGGGCCCTGTTTGTCGCTCATGCCCGATTGCCTCCTTTCCGAACCCGGCGCGAGAAAGCCACGCCAAATGCCTGAAATCAGGGGGCGGCGGCCCCGCCCCATTGACATCAGCATTGCCGTAAACCGGCAGTGGCGCAAGCTGGCTGTGGAGCTGGCGCCACGTCCCGGCTCAGCCGCGCAGGCGGGCGCCCTTGGGGTCGTAGAAGGGCGCAAGGCTGGCTTCGGCCCTGACGCGCACGCCCGCAACCTCGATCTCATAGGTCGAGGCTAGCACCTGCGCCGCGCTTTCTCCGGCGCAGGGCACATAGCCCATGGCCATCGCCGCGCCCAAATGATGGCCATAGGCGCCCGAGGTCAGATGCCCCACGACCGCGCCGTCGCGCAGGATCGGCTCGGCATGGTAGAGCATCGGTTCGGGATCGGTCAGCTTGAACTGCACCAGCCGGTTCTGCAGCCCGGTCTCGCGCTTGCGCAGCACCGCGTCGCGGCCGATGAAATCGGGCTTGTCGGTCTTCACGGCAAAGCCCAACCCGGCCTCCAGCACGTGATCCTCGCAGGTGATGTCATGGCCGAAGTGGCGAAAGCCTTTCTCCATCCGGCAACTGTCCATCATGTGCATCCCGCACAGTTTCAGGTTCAGTTCCTGCCCGGCCTCCCACAGGGTTTCGAAGGCGTGGCCCGCCATATCGGCCGAGACGTAGATCTCCCAGCCAAGCTCTCCGACAAAGCTGACCCGATGGGCGCGGGCCAGACCCATGCCCAGTTCGATCTCTTGCGCGGTGCCGAACGGGTTGACCGCGTTGGTGAAATCATTGGGCGAGACCCGTTGCAGCAGTTCCCGCGACAACGGTCCCATCACCGCCAGCACGCCTTCGGCGGCGGTCATGTCGGTCAGGGTGACGCGGAAGTCACCCCGGTGCCGGGCCAGCCATGTCTGGTCGGCCAACCGTGTGGCGGCGGGCGTCACAACCAGAAAGGCGGTTTCCGACAGGCGGGTGATGGTCACATCCGCCTCGATCCCACCGGCGGGGTTCAGGAATTGGGTGTAGGTGATCTTGCCCACGGGGCCCGCGACATCGCCACCGCCCACATGGTTCAGGAAAGCCTCGGCCTCCGGGCCTTCGACCCGGATCTTGCCGAAGGAGGACATGTCGTACAGCCCGACGTTCTCGCGCACGGCTTGATGCTCGGTGGCGGCATTGTCGAACCAGTTCTGCCGCTGCCACGAATAGTCATAGGCGCGCGCCTGCCCGTCGCGGGCGAACCAGTTGGCGCGCTCCCACCCGGCCAGTTCGCCGAAGACCGCGCCGAGCTCCTGCAAATGGTGATGGAACGGTGTGCGGCGGATACCGCGCGCCGTGGCTTTCTGGCGATAGGGGAAATGGTCGGCATAAAGCAGGCCGAGCGTTTCCTTCGACCGTTCGAACAGATAGTGCCGGTTGCCCTGAAACGGCTGCATCCGGGCAATATCCACGTCGCCCAGATCGAAGGGTTTTTCGCCCGCCTCCATCCATTGTGCCAGCGCCATGCCCGCCCCGCCCGCCGACTGGATGCCGATGGAGTTGAACCCGGCGGCGACCCAGACATTGTCCATCTCGGGGGCAAGCCCAAGGTGATAGGCGTCGTCCGGCGTGAAGCTTTCGGGACCGTTGAAGAACGTGTGAATGCCCGCCTCGGCCAGCATCGGCATGCGGTTCACGGCGGCTTCGAGGATCGGCTCGAAATGGTCGAAATCCTCGGGCAGCTGGTCGAACTCGAAGCTTTCGGGGATGCCGTCCATGGCCCAGGGCTTGGCCAGCGGCTCGAAAGCGCCCAGCAGGATCTTGCCCGCGTCTTCCTTGTAATAGGCGCATTCATCGGGCACCCGCAGCACCGGCAGGCTGGTCAGGCCGGGGATGCTTTCGGTGACGATGTAGAAATGCTCGCAGGCGTGCAGCGGCACATTGGTGCCCAGCATCCGGCCCACCTGATGGCCCCACATCCCGGAGCAGTTCACGACATGGTCACAGGCGATATGGCCGTTGGTGCCGTCTTCCCCAACCCAATCCACGCCGGAGACACGGCGGCCATCGCGCGCCACGCCGGTCACTTTGATCCGTTCGGCCACCCGCGCGCCCATCTGGCGCGCGCCCCTGGCCAGCGCCAGCGCGATATTGGCCGGATCGCCTTGCCCGTCGCGGGGCAGCCAGACCCCGGCCGTGACACCGTCGATGTTCAGATGCGGATAGCGATCTGCCACCTCGCCCGGTGAGATTTCCTCGACCTCCACCCCGAAGGCCCGCGCCATCGAGGCCTGCCGCAGGATCTCTTCCCGGCGCTCGTCGGTCAGGGCGACGGTGATCGAGCCGCAGCGGCGAAAGCCGGTGGCAACCCCGGTCTCGGCTTCCAGCGCACCATAGAGCTCTTGCGAGTATTTCGCCAGCCGGGTCATGTTCCGCGTGGCCCGCAATTGCGCGATCAGCCCGGCGGCATGCCATGTGGTGCCGCTGGTCAGCTGCTTGCGCTCCAGCAGAACCACGTCGGTCCAGCCCTGCTTGGCCAGGTGATAGGCGACGGAGCAGCCGATGACGCCGCCTCCGATGATGACAACGCGGGCTTGGGTAGGCAGCGACATGCGGCGACGGCCTCCGTCAGTTGTGGGACAGGGTCACAAGGTTGAAGCGAGATTTCAGGCGGGTCTCGAGATCGGGGGACAGGTGATGCGGCGCACTGGCCAGGATCGCCTCCTTGCGGGCGCGGGCCTGATCCAGCAGTTGCGGCTGCCCGGCCTCGACCCATTCCTTGGGGCTCATGCGGTTGGCCACGTCGGGGTAGACGTATTCGCTTTGCATCAGTTTCAGGGTCTGATCCTGCCCCAGATAATGCCCCGGCCCGCCCAGGCAGACGGCTTTCATGACGTCGATGCTGACGGTGTCGTCGGTAACCTCGATGCCGCGCACACAGCGCAGAACCTGCCCCAGCAGATCGTTGCCCAGAACCAGGCTTTCCATGCAGAACCCCAGCAGCGAGGCATGCATGCCGACGGCCTCGTAGACCATGTTCAGCCCCGACAAGCCCGCCATGGTGTTCGAGATCGCCTGCTCCCACCCGGCCTGCATGTCGGGCAGCTTGGCGTCGGCAATGCCCGCCGCCGCCCCGCCCGGCAGGCCATAGAACTTGTGCATCTGGGCGCACGCGGCGGTCAGCAGTGCCTGCTCGCCCGATCCGCCGGACATGGCTCCGGTGCGCAGGTCCGACACGAAAGGCCAGGTGCCGAAGATCGCCGGTGCGCCGGGACAGATGGCGTTGACATAGACAACGCCGGCCAGACATTCGGCCACCGCCTGCACCACGGCGGTCGCGATGGGCGCCGGCGCCGTGGCCCCGGCCTGCCCGGCGGACAGCAGCAGCACCGGCATCCCGGCGCGAACGCAGATTTCCATCACCTCGCAGCTTTCGGTGGCGAAGGTCATCGGCGGCACCACGAAGCAGTTGGTGTTCGACACGAAGGGCCGCGCCCGAAAGGCGGCCTCGCCGCCCGCGATCAGGTGCAGCAGCTCCAGACAGCCGGGCAGGTTTTCGGGGCCCACGAAACTGGTGCCGATGTGCTTGGTGGTGCCGGCGCAGGCCGCATAGATGGTGTTGGTATCCAGTTCAAAATTGTCGGTGATGTCCCGGCACACCATGGGCCGCTGGAAGAAATGCACGTTGTCCAGCGCCTGTACCAGACGCGCGGCGTCATAGAGATCCTGCGTCGTGCTTTCGCGGTAGTCCAGCGTGACCGGGTCCACCACATGCACCGCGGCCCCGGCGGTGCCGAAATGCACGCGGTTGCCGGAGACGTCCAGATCAAAGGCCGGATCCCGCCCCGGCAGGACCACCGCCTTGGCCGCGCAGGCCAGCATGTCTTCGACCAGTGCGCGGGGAAACCGCAGGCGGCCATCGGGGCCCAGAACGGCCCCGGCTCTGGTCAGAAGATCAACCCCCGAGGCGGGGGCATTGGCCAGACCGATCTGTTCCAGCGCGTCCAGCGCAGCGCTGTGGATGCGAAGAACATCAGCGTCGTCCAGCACCTTGTAGCGCCCGCCTTCCAGCCCCGGCCGTACCGGGCGCAGGTCCGCAGGCAGCGGGGCCGCACGCGCGGACAGCCTTGCCGCGCGCCCACCGCCGCGCCGCTTTCTTGTGGGGTCAGCCATCCCGCGCGCCGCCACCGTCAGGCCCGCAGGCGGGTGTTGTCCGGATCCCACAACGGGCCATCCGGTTGCACCTGCGCCTTGTGGCGCGTTCCGAAAATCTCGACCTCCAGCTCTGTCCCCGGCACGGCGCAGTCGGCGCGCACCATGCCAAGTGCTATCGCGGCGCCAACCCGGTAGCCATAGGCGGCAGAGGTGGTTTCGCCCACGATCTGCCCGTCCTTCCAGATGCAGGACATGTAAGGCGCGTCACAGTCCCCGGCATCGACCACCAGCGTGACAAAGGCCTTCGCGGCCCCGCGTTGGTGTTCGGCCTGCAAGGCCTGCTTGCCGGGAAAGTCCTGCGGTTTGTCCAGCTTGACGAAGCGGCCCAGCCCGGCCTCGAGCATCGAATAGTCTGACGACAGATCGCCCTTCCAGCTGCGATAGCCTTTTTCGATCCGCAGGCAGTTGAGTGCATACATCCCGACCGGCGTGGCGCCTTCATCCCTCAGCGAATTGTAAATCGCCGCCCCACCGGACATGGGGCAATGCACCTCCCAGCCCAGTTCCCCGGCGAAAGAGACCCGCACCAGCAGGCAGTCCTGCCCCGCCACACGCGCAGCCTGATGGTTCAGCCAGCCCTGCGACAGGTCGGCCTCGGCGATCCGTCCCAACAGATCGCGCGATTGCGGACCGGTCACCAGCATCGTCGTCGTCTCGGCAGACAGATCACGCAGCACCAGCCCTTCGGGCAGCGCGCGCCATAGCAGTTCGAAATCATGCCACTGCGCAACGGCGGCGGTCATCAGCAGGAAGTCATCTTCGCCCCGCAGGATGCAGGACATCTCGGTCACGATGCGGCCCCGGTCGTCGGCGAAATAGATCAGGTTCAGCCGCCCGACCTTGGGCAACGCCCCGGTGATGCGCCCGCGCAACCAATCCGCCGCCCCTGCGCCCGACAGGCTGAAGCGCGAAAACCCGCACAGGTCGATCACCCCGACGCCGTCGCGGACGGCCTCGCATTCTTCGCGCACCCGAGACTCCCACGGGCCGTTCCGTGCCCAGGTCTTTGTCGCGGCTTGTGAGGTGTCATCGCCGGGCCGGGCGAACCAATTCGCGCGCTCCCACCCGTTGTAGACGCCCATCTGTCCGCCCTCGGCGACCATCCGGGCGTGGTTCGGCGACAGCTTGCGATCCCGCGCCGCAGGCCATTCGTGGTGCGGGAAGTGGATGGCGTATTCGTTGCCGTAAACCTCCATCCCCTTTTGCACGCAATTGTCAGGATCGGTGTAATCGGTGAAGCGGCGCGGATCGCAAGACCACATGTCCCATTCGGTGCGGCCATCGACGATCCATTCCGACAGCACCTTGCCCGCGCCGCCACCCTGGGCGATGCCGAAGGTGAACACGCAGGCTTCGAAAGCGTTCCTGACACCGGGCATCGGGCCGATCAGCGGCAATCCGTCCGGCGCATAGGGGATCGGCCCGTTGATGACGCGCGACACGCCCGCGCTGGCCATCAGCGGCACCCGCGCCATGGCATCGACCACGATATCCTCGATCCGGTCCAGATCGTCAGACCAGAGCTGGAAGCTGAAATCCTCGGGCATCGGATCATCATCCTCAACCCAATGCGCTCGGCAGTTCGGCTCATACGGGCCAAGGTTGAAGCCGTGCTTTTCCTGCCGCAGGTAGTAGGACACATCCACGTCGCGCAGCAGCGGCAGCTTGCCACCATGGGCCTTGGACCAGGCTTCGACCTCGGGCACCTCGTCGGTCAGCAGGTACTGGTGGCTCATCACCATCATCGGCACCCGGCGTCCGCCATAGGGCAGGAACCAGTCACCGACCCGCTGCGCATAATACCCGGCGGCATTCACCACGTAGTCGCAGGCGATATTGCCCTGATCGGTGTGCACGATCCAGCCGGTGTCGGGCCGCTGGGTCACGCCGGTGGCGGGGCAGAAGCGGTGGATCCGCGCCCCCATCTGCCGCGCGCCCTTGGCCAGCGCCTGCGTCACCTGCGCGGGGTCGATGTCGCCGTCGGTCGGGTCGTACAGAACCCCCTTCAGATCGTGGGTTTCCAGAAACGGATAGCGCGCCTTGGCCTCTTCGGGCGTCCAGATCTCCATGGCAATGCCCTGATAACGGCCCATGGCACAGGCGCGCTGAAACTCCTGCATCCGCTCGGGCGTATGGGCCAGCCGGATCGAGCCGCTTTGATGATAGTTCATCGGATAGTCGACCTCGGCCCCCAGCCGGGCATACAGCTCGGTCGAATAGCGCTGCATGTTCATGATCGACCAGGAATTCGAAAAGGTCGGCACATTGCCCGCCGCGTGCCAGGTCGAGCCCGCCGTCAGTTCGTTCTTCTCCAGCAGCACGCAATCAGACCAGCCGCGCTTGGCAAGGTGATACAGGCAGGAAGCACCGACCACACCGCCACCGATAATGACCACGCGGGCTTTTGCGGGAAGATCTGCCATGGCGTCGCCTTTCTTCAATAGACCGGAGGAGAGATGACCCAGACCGCGACGGCTGGATCATCGAAAGGATTGGACCAGCGGAAGGGCTGATGCCGGATGCGGAAGCTGTCGCCGGGACCGACCGTGAAGGTGTGGCCGTCGATCCAGAGCGCCAGTTGCCCCGAGATCATGAACCCGACCTCTTGGGTTTCGCGGCGCAGGGTACCGTCCGAGGTGCTGCCCGGCGCGAAGGTCGAGCGGATCATCTCGAAGCTGTCGGTCAGATCGGGAGACAGCAGTTCCTCGCTCAAACCGCCCCCCATGGGGCCGATGCGACGCCGCCCGCTGGCGCGCACGATGCGGCCATGTTCATCAGGGGCATGGGGCGCGGGGCCGGTCAGCAGCGACAGCGGCACGCCCAGCCGATCGGCGATGCATTCCAGATCCCCGGTCGCGGGGCGGGTGAGATCGCGCTCCACCTGGCTCAGCCAGCCGACGGATTTGCCGATGCGGCTTGCCAGTTCGGTCAGGGTCAGCCCCCGCGTCTTGCGCAGGGCGCGCAGGTCAGCGCCGAGGGTAGGACGTTTCAGCATGGCGACTCCTGAAAAACGATATGAAAAATTCACGACATTTTTCACGGCCTGTCAAATGGAACTTTGAACCGGGTGAGGCACAACGGCCATGGACCGGCGCGATCTGGCCGGGTGTTGGTTGTGTCAGAAGGGAATCGCGTGGCCCCGGCGCGGGGCTACGCCACTTCGTCGGTCGCGCCGAGGCTTTCGAACCAGACCGTCAGCGCCTCAAGATCGGCATCAACCCGCCGGGCCATCCCGTCGGTAAAGGCTTCGAACGCGGGCAAGTTCAGCCCGTTGACCGCCAGCAGAACCGGCACATCCTCGGAAATGGCGCGCGCGATCATGGTGCGAAAGCCGCGCCCGTCGGCTTCATGCTTGCCGAACTTGTTCAGGATCAGCAGATCGGCGCCCGCATCGAAGCTGTTTTCGGTTGCTGCAACCGAGTGTTCCAATGCCGAGGTGTCCAGCCGGCAGCCCCGCGCCTGTGGGCCAAGGCTTTGAGATATGCGGATAATCGGCCCGTCGGGCAAGACGCGCACATCCATGTCGCAGGGGCCGGGGCCGCAATCTGTGTTGGTCTGGACAATCCCGCACAGTCGCGCGCCTTGGGCTTGCAGATGCACGGAAAACTGTTCCAGCAGGCGGTCGGTGCCGCCCCGGTCGGCAGAGGAGATATAGGCGATCTTCATGCCCGAAACATAGGCAGCAGAAGGCCTTGCGGCAATGGGCTAAACTTGGGGGCGCCGCCCCGCTGTCCCGATGCCACGGCTTGGCCGCACCGTGTCATCCCCTGTTTACCTTTGGCCTCTTTCTGGCTATGCAAACGCCTTCCGATCTACCATGGGGCCAGCACGACATTTTGTTGCGCCAAAGCCCGCGCAAGAGACTGACCCGATCCGTGCCTTTCCGGCACCCCTGTCCACGCTTCCGGAGACCACCGTCCGTGCAGACAAGCCAGATCACCGCCGAATTGTCCCGGCACTACGACCTTGCCCCTTCGCTTGAAAAGGCCGCCGCGACCGAAGAGATCTACGCGCGCACCTCGCGCGTGATCTCGCCGCCCGAGTGGGCGATCCATGCGCCCTATGTGGCCGAGATCAACCGCCTGAAGAAGGAACGCAACGCGGTCATCCTGGGGCACAACTACATGACGCCCGAGATTTACCACGGCGTCGCCGATTTCGTCGGCGACAGTCTGCAACTGGCGATCAAGGCGACCGAGGTCGAAGCCCCGGTGATCGTGCAGTGCGGCGTACATTTCATGGCCGAGACCTCGAAGGTGCTGAACCCCTCCAAGACGGTGCTGATCCCCGATCCGCAAGCGGGCTGTTCGCTGGCCGAAAGCATCACCGCCGAAGGTATCGCCCAGATGCGCACCAAGTATCCCGGCGCGCCGGTGGTGTCCTACGTGAACACCACCGCCGAGGTGAAAGCGGCCTCGGACATCTGCTGCACCTCGTCCAACGCCTTGCAGATCGTCGAGGCGATGGAGTCCGATACGGTCATCATGACCCCCGACAAGTACCTGGCGCAGAACGTGGCCAATGAAAGCAGCAAGAACGTGGTGTTCTGGGACGGGTCGTGCATCGTGCACGAGTTGTATACCCCCGAAGACCTGCGCGCCTACCGCGAGAACATGCCGGGCCTGAAGATCATCGCCCATCCCGAATGCACGCCCGAGGTTGTGGCCGAGGCCGACTATACCGGCTCGACCAAGGGGATCATCGACTGGGTGCATGCCGAGAAACCGGCGCGCGCCATGCTGGTGACCGAATGCTCGATGGCCAGCAACATCGCGGACGAACTTCCGGACGTGGACTTCGCCAAGCCCTGCAACATGTGCCCCTACATGAAGAAGATCACGCTGGAAAAGGTGCTGTGGTCGCTGCACACCATGAGCCCCGAGGTGACCGTCGATCCCGCCGTCGCCGACGGCGCCCGCCGCGCCGTCGAGCGGATGATCGACCTGAGCCGCAAGCTGCAAGGCTGATCGGGTCATGCGCCACCGGGTCCTTACCGACCGGATCATCATTGTCGGGGCCGGTCTGGGGGCGCTTTACGCCGCCCTGTGCCTGGCCCCCCGCCCGGTCGTCCTGCTGACGCCCGAGCCGCTGGGCTTTGGCGCCAGTTCGGCCTGGGCGCAGGGCGGTGTCGCCGCGGCCATGGCGGTGGCCGACAGCCCCACCCTGCATGCCGATGACACCATTCGTGCCGGGGCCGGGACTGTCGATCCGGCGATCGCAGCACTGGTGACCGAGGCCGCCCGCGCCCATATCCACGCGCTGACCGATCTGGGCACCCCTTTCGACCGCGACCGCCAGGGCGGCTATGTGCTCAGCCGCGAGGCCGCGCATTCGCTGGCCCGCGTTGTGCGGGTGCAGGGCGATCAGGCCGGCAAGGCGATCATGGAAGCGCTGATCGCCCGCGTCCGCGCCACCCCGTCGATCCAGGTGCTGACCGGGGTTCTGGCCACCGGGCTGGTGACCGAAGGCAGCCGCGTCTCAGGCGTCGAGGTCATGCAGGTCAGCCCCTCGCGCTGCATGCCCGTCGCGCTGGAGGGGCCTGCGGTGCTGCTGGCCGGCGGCGGCTCGGGCGGGCTTTATGCGCGCACCACCAACCCCGCGCCGATCCGGGGGCAGGTCATGGGGCTGGCGGCGCGCGCCGGGGCGCGGATGGCGGATATGGAGTTCGTGCAGTTCCATCCCACCGCCATCGACAGCGGCGAGGATCCGGTGCCGCTGGCGACCGAAGCGCTGCGCGGTGAAGGCGCGGTGCTGGTCAACCGGCATGGCGCGCGCTTCATGATCGATGCCCATCCCGAAGCCGAACTGGCCCCGCGTGATGTGGTCGCCCGCGCGGTCTTTGCCGAGGTGCAGGCGGGCAATCGCCCGGCGCTGGACACTCGCGACGCCATCGGCGCGGCCCTGCCCGAGCGTTTCCCGGCCGTGGCCGCCGCCTGCGCCCGCGCCGGGATCGATCCGTTGGCCCAGCCCATCCCCGTCACCCCGGCGGCGCATTATCACATGGGCGGTGTCGCCACCGATGCACACGGCCGCGCCAGCCTTGACGGCCTTTGGGTCTGCGGCGAGGCGGCGGCCACCGGCCTGCATGGCGCCAACCGGCTGGCTTCGAACGGGTTGCTCGAGGCGCTGGTCTTTGCCGCCACCATCGCGGGCGATCTGGGCACGGAACTGACGCCGGTTTCCCATGCCGCCGAGGTGGCCTTGCCCGAAACCGGCCCGGCCCCGGCCCCCGATCCGCAGGCGATCACCGATCTGCGCGAAACCATGTCGCGCCATGTTGGCGTGTTGCGCACCGGTGGCGGTCTGCAACAGGCGCTGACCCGGATTGCTGAGCTGGAGGCGGCACAGGCCGAGGTGCCCGATGTGGTCAACATGACCGCCACCGCCAGCCTGATTGCCGCCGCCGCCTTGCTGCGCACAGAAACCCGTGGCAGCCATGCCCGCACGGATTTCCCCGAAGCTGACCCGGCGCTGGCACAACGCAGCTTTCTGACCCTGAACGATGCGCGGGCCCTGACCCGCGCCCTTGCAAAGGACACGGCATGAGCCTCGCCTTCGCCACCCTGCCCGATCTGGTTCTGGAACCGCTGGTGCGCACTGCGCTTGAAGAAGACCTTGGCGCGTTCGGCGATGTCACCACCCGTGCGGTGATCGCGCCCGGCACCCGCTATGACGCGCGCATCGTGGCGCGGCAGGCCGGTGTGGTGTCGGGGCTGGCGCTGGCGCGCATTGCCTTTCGGCTGATTGATCCCGAGTTGATCGTCACCCCGCGCGTGACCGATGGTGCCCGCTGTGCCCCCGGCGATGTGCTGCTTGAGGTCTCGGGCGATGCGGCCTCGATCCTGTCGGCGGAGCGGGTGGGCCTGAACTTCATGGGCCGCCTGATGGGCATCGCCACGCAGACGGCGGCCTTCGTGGCCAAGACCAAGGGCACCAGGGCCCGCATCACCTGCACCCGCAAGACCACGCCGGGACTGCGGGCGGTGGAAAAACTGGCAGTGCTGCATGGCGGCGGGTCGAACCATCGCTACGGCCTGTCGGATGCCATCCTGATCAAGGACAACCACATCGCCGCCGCCGGGGGGATCGAGGCCGTGCTGAAGGCCGCGCGCGACCATGCGTCGCACATGATGCGCGTCGAGATCGAGGTCGATACGCTGGATCAACTCGATCAGGTGCTGGCCCACGGTGGTGCCGACGTGGTGCTTCTGGACAACATGGACACGCCCACCCTGACCGAAGCCGTGCGCCGTGCGGCCGGACAGATCATCACAGAGGCTTCGGGCAACATGCGGCTGGACCGAATCGCCGAGGTGGCGGCGACGGGGGTGGACTTTATCTCGGTGGGCGCGCTGACCCATTCGGTCACCAACGTCGATATCGGGCTGGATTTCTGAACGTTCAGACGGTTTGCGTCACCGGCCGCCGGGCCGCGGCCGGGGTCATCCCGGTCCAGCCGCGAAAGGCGCGGTAGAAGGCATTGGCGTCGTTGAAGGCCAGCAAAAGCGCGACCTCTTCGACCAGCAGTCCGCGGTCGCGCAGATAGTGCAAGGCCAGATCCTTGCGGGTTTCAGTCAGGATTTCCTGAAACTGCAGGCCGTTTGCCGACAGGTGGCGTTGCAGCGTGCGCTTGCTCATGTTCATGCGTTCGCTGACAGCCCCTACGCCCGACTGGCCGCCCGGCAGAAGCTCCAGCAGCGCCGATCGCACCCGCTCTCCGATGGGCAACAGCCGCGCCTCGGCATCCGGTGCCGGACGCAGGTTGGGGGGGAAGCCTTCCCAGATTTCCGAGGTTTCCGAAGCCACGGCGATGAGCGGCCTGTCTGCATCCCAGCCCGAGAACTCCAACAGGAAATCGTCGGTATCGTGCAATCTGCACCGCAAGATGGCCTCGACCCGCTGGACATCCCCTGCGTAGGTCGCCAGGCCAGCGCGCTGCGGCACCAGTTCCTCGGAGGTATAGCGCCGCACCAGTCCCACCAGGAAAAACAAGACGAAGGCGCGCATCGTCCCGGGTATGGGATGGCGCGGATCCTTGGAACGGATATCAATCTGGAGCCCATCGCTGACCCGGTCCGCAATCAGATAGGTCGGCCAGAGGATGGGAAAATACATGCCCAGCCGTTCTATTCCTGCCGCCACAGACGGGGCGCGCGAAAACGCGAAGATCCGCGATGAAAAATGCCCTTGGGCCAGCGCGAGCGACAGGTTGACGGCGGCTTCGGGGGTATGCGCTTCGGCCATCATGGCGTCCCAGACCCGAAAATACTCGGGCAAGAGCAATCCGCGGCCTTCGTTTTGCAAAAGATCCGGCGACAGCCCCGCGCGGCGCAGGACCCGGACCGGATCCACCCCAAGATTGGCGCACATCAGTGACGTGTTCCTGGCAAACCGGTATCTCTCTGCCTGCGCCATGATCGCCCCTCCCGTGTCTCCGCATCGGAACAAATTTCCGCAAACCAAGAAAATCAGCCCGGGAAGTTTCATAAAACGCCGGGTTTTTCAGAGTTTCAAGGACATTGTTGCGTTAGCCGCCGCTGAACACGGCGCTGAGCATCCGCAGTGCTGTCAGCCCAAGGAAGACGGCAAAGGCAAACCGCAGTTTTGCCGGGCTCAGCCAATGGGCCAGACGTGCGCCCTGCGGCGCGGCGAAGATGCTGGTTGAAAAGATCAGGACCGCGGCGGGCAGGCTGACATAGCCCAGCGACCAGGGCGGCCGCCCTTCGACCCCCCAACCGGCCCAGATGAAGCCCAGCACCGCCGGCACCGCGATCACCAGCCCAAAGGCCGAGGCCGTGCCAACGGCGCGATGTACCGGGAAGGAAAACAGCGTCAGGATCGGCACCGACAATGTGCCGCCGCCGATGCCCATCAGTGCCGAAAACCCGCCGATGAGCGTGGCCAGCACCCCGCGCCCAGCGACCGAGGTCGGCGGCTGTTGCGCCACGATGATCTGCTTGGGCTTGATCATGTTGAGGGCCACGATCAGTGCGACACAGCCGAAAATCCCGGTCAGCACGAGGCTGGAAAACACCTTCGCCAGCAGCCCGCCGATGCCCGCGCCGACAAAGACGAAGGGCGCCCAGCCGCGCAGCAGGTCCCAGTCGATGGCGCCCTTGCGGTTGTGCGACCGGGCCGAGGAGATTGACGTCGGGATGATCGTCGCCAGCGAGGTGCCAACCGCCAGATGCATGGCGATGTCGGGCGAAATGTTCAACGCATCCGACAGCAGGAACAGCACCGGCACGATGACGATGCCGCCGCCGACGCCCAGCAACCCGGCCATGATCCCGGCCACGGCGCCGGTCAGGACCAGCAGGCCGGCATAGACGATGAGCATCGGGTCGAAGGCCATGGGGGATCTCCTGAGAAGCGGCGCGCGCGATGTGCCTTCCAAGCACAGGCCGGCGAAAAGAGAAAGCGGGAAGCGGGGCTGCGGCTACAGCTCTGCCGGTTTCGGGCCGCCCGTGGCCCAGTCCAGAAGCTGCACCGTGTGCACCACCGGCACCTCGGTGCCGGATCCGATCTGCATCATGCAACCGATATTGCCCGCCGCAATCGCCTGCGGCGCGGTGGCCGCCAGCGTGTCCAGCTTGCGCGCCTTCAACTGGCCCGAGATTTCAGGCTGCAACAGGTTGTAGGTGCCGGCCGAGCCGCAGCACAGATGGGCGTCGCGCGGTTCCACCACCGTGAAGCCCGCGTCTTTCAGCAGGGATTTCGGGGCGTCCTTGATCTGCTGGCCGTGCTGCAGCGAACAGGCGGCGTGATAGGCGATGCGCAGGGGGGCGGCGTGGTGCGGATCGGACAGGCCCAGCGTTTCCATCACCTCGGAGACATCGCGGGCCAGCCCGGCCACGCGGGCGGCGTCGCTTTCCAGCGGATCGCCTTCGAACATGGCGCCATAGTCCTTCACCGTGGTGCCGCAGCCCGAGGTATTGATGACGATGGCATCCAGGCCGGCGCCTGCGATCTCGGCACTCCAGGCGCGAATATTGGCGGCGGCCGAGGCGTGGCTTTCGCCCTGTTTGCCCATGTGATGGGTCAGCGCCCCGCAACAGCCCGCGCCGCGCGCCACCACAACCTCGCAGCCGTGGCGGGTCAGCAGGCGGATGGTGGCGTCATTGATCTCGGTGTTCAGCGCCTTCTGCGCGCAGCCGGTCATCAGCGCCACCCGCATCCGGCGCGGGCCGGTGGCGGCAAACACCTGCGGATCGTCGTTGCGGCTGACCGGCGGGATCTGGCGCGGGGCCATCTCGAGCATCGCCTTCAGGCGCGCATCGGGCATCAGCCCCTTGAAGGGCCGCGCGATCTTTGCCCCCAGCAGCGCCAGTCGGAACCGCCCCGGATGGGGCAGGATGCGGGCCAGCATCCAGCGCAGGGCGCGGTCGTGCCAGGGCCGCTTGTAGTGTTCCTCGATATAGGCGCGAGCATGGTCGACCAGATGCATGTAGTGCACCCCCGAGGGGCAGGTGGTCATGCAGCTGAGGCAACTCAGGCAGCGGTCGATATGCTTGACCGTCTTGGCATCGGGGGTGCGGCCGGTTTCCAGCATTTCCTTCATCAGGTAGATGCGACCGCGCGGGCTGTCCAACTCGTCCCCCAGCACCTGATAGGTCGGGCAGGTGGCGGTGCAGAACCCGCAATGCACGCAGGCGCGCAGGATTTCATTGGCGCGGGCCGTGCCCGCATCGCGCAGCTGGTCTTCGGTGAAACTGGTTTGCATGTGTGTCCTGCTCAGGCCCGCATGAGGCCGGGGTTCAGAATGCCGGCGGGGTCGAACCGCGCGCGCAGATCGGCGGCGATACGCTCCAGCCGTTGTGCCTGGGGCTGGAAGACGGGGACGGCGGCGCGCAAGGGCTCGGGGCCGCGGAACAGCGTGGCGTGGCCCTGCCCCGACGGGATCGCGGCGCGAATGGCTGTGGCCTGTCCCGGGTCCGCGTCCGGCAGCGCCAGCCACAGCACCGCGCCGCCCTGATCGGCCATGCCGCGCGCGCCCAGACGGTCAGACAGCGCGGCAAGAATGCCGGGGGCAAGGCTGGGTTTCAGGGACAGGCGCCAGACCGGGCCGTCGTGATCGGCGAAACCGGCGCAGTCGCGGATGGCGGGCCACGGCGCGGCCGGATCATCCGTGTTCATGGGGTCATGGTCGGCCAGAAGCGCCGACAACCGATCCCGGCGATAGGCGACCTGCGCCGTCAGTCCCTCGATCCGCAGATAAGCGGTGCCTTCGACCCAGGCCGCGCCCGACACTTCGAACGGGGTGGTCAGCGCCTGTGCGAACAGCTTGACGCCCTGCTCCAGCGTGATGCCTTCGAACGCCAGGGTTGCGCGGGCCTCAGGCCGGGGCAGCACCTTCAGCGCGACTTCGGTCAGCACCCCCAGCGTGCCAAAAGCACCGCATTGAAGTTTGGACAGGTCCAGCCCGGTGACGTTCTTCATCACCCGGCCACCGTTGCGCACCAATTGCCCCTGCCCGTCCACGAAGCGCACGCCCAGCAGGTAGTCGCGGCAAGCACCGCCCTGCACCCGACGCGGGCCGGACAGGTTGCCCGCCACGGTGCCGCCGATGGTCGGTGCGCTGCTGCTGCCCAGAAGCGCGCGGAAATCCGGCGGCTCGAAGGCCAGCATCTGGCCATGCTCGGCCAGCGCCGCCTCGATTTCGGCCAGTGGCGTCGCCGCTTTCGCCTCGATCACCAGCGCGCCGGGTTCATAGCGGGTGATGCCGGTCAGCCCGGACAGGTCCAGCAGCGCGGCCTGCGGCACCGGCTGGCCAAGTGCCTGCTTGCTACCGCCCGCACGCAGCCGCAGCGGTTGCTGGTTCGCATGAGCCTTGGCCACTGCAGCCTGAACCGCCGCTTCGTCGGCAGGGGCGGCAAAGACCGTCATCGGCGCATCCGTTACGTCAAGGTCAGTCATGGGCGGCCCTCCGGGCGGCGCTCAGGTCCAGCGGGAACACCTTGGTGGGGTTCAGCTTCCAGGCCGGGTCGAACACATCCTTGACCTGCATCTGCGCCTCCAGATCCTCGGCACTGAATTGATAGGTCATCAGATCGCGCTTTTCGATGCCCACGCCATGCTCGCCCGTCAGACAGCCGCCCGCATCCACGCAGGCACGCAGGATGTCGAACCCGAAGGCCTCGGCGCGCTCCAGGTCGCCCGGCGTGTTGGCGTCGAACAGGATCAGCGGATGCATGTTGCCGTCGCCCGCGTGAAAGACATTGGCGACTTTCAGCCCATGTTCGGCGCTCAGCTCGGCAATGCGTTTCAGCGTGGCGGGCAAGGCCGAAACCGGCACCGTCCCGTCCAGGCACATGTAGTCGTTGATCTGCCCCATCGCCCCGAAGGCCGACTTGCGCCCCTTCCAGATCAGCGCGCTTTCGGCAGCACTTTCGCTGACGCGCATCTCGACCGGGTTCAGGCGGTTGGCGATGGCGGTGATGCGGGCCAACTGGTCGGCGATCTCGGCGTCGGAGCCTTCGACCTCGACGATCAGCAACGCCTCGCACAGCGGATATCCGGCCCGCGCGAAGTTCTCGACCACCTCGATACAGGGGCGATCCATGTATTCGATGGCCACCGGCAGCACGCCCGAGCGGATGATATCGGCCACGCATTGCCCGGCAACCTCGGCGCTGTCGAAGCCGATCATCACCGGGCGCGCGCCCTCAGGCTTGGGCAGGATGCGCAGCGTCGCCTCGGTCACCACGCCAAGCTGGCCCTCCGAGCCGCAGATCACCCCCAGCAGATCCAGCCCCGGCGCATCCGGGGCCGGACCGCCGATCTCGACCACCTCGCCATCGGCCAGCACGAGGGTCACGCCCAGCAGGTTGTTGGTGGTCACCCCGTACTTCAGGCAATGCGCCCCGCCCGAGTTCATCGCGATGTTGCCGGCAATGGCACAGGCCAATTGCGACGAGGGGTCCGGCGCATAGAAGAACCCGTCGCCTTCGACGGCACCGGTCACCGCCAGATTGGTGATGCCGGTCTGCACCCGGATGAAGCGGTTGTCAAAGTCGGTCTCCAACACCGCGTTCAGCCGTGCGGTGCCCAGGATGACGCTGTCTGCGGTGGGCAGCGCGCCGCCCGACAGCGAGGTGCCCGAGCCGCGCGGCACCACCGGCACGCCCAGCCGGTGACAGGTGGCCATGACGGCTGCGACCTGCGCGGTGTCATGGGGCAGCACCACCGCCAGCGGCGGGCAGCGATAGGCCGACAGCCCGTCGCATTCATAGGCCAGCGTTTCGAAGGTGTCCGAGATCACCGCATCGGCCGGCAGCACCTTGGACAGTTCGGCCACGATCTGGTCACGGCGGGAAAGTACGCCGGGATCCGGTGGTGCCATCTGGATGCTGGACATGTGGCCTCCCTGCCGCTGTTGCGTCCTGGCGATCCTTTATCGCCCGTCGCCCGCATCAGACAGCAAACCGGGGGGCAACTGCAAGGCAATGTCTTGGGCGGTTCAACAATCGCCGCCGCCGCCCCCGAAGGCCTTGGCGCGCGCCGAACGGATCGTTACACCGGACTTCCGACCACAGTGGAGAGCTTCCTTGGACACCGATCAGCGCATCGCACAGACCATCGCCCAGGACATCAACGCCCGCCCCCAGCAAGTGACGGCTGCGGTGCAATTGCTGGACGGGGGCGCAACGGTCCCCTTCGTGGCTCGCTACCGCAAGGAGGTCACCGGCGGGCTGGACGACACCCAGTTGCGCCTGCTGGCCGACCGGCTTGTGTACCTGCGCGAACTTGAGGCCCGCCGCACCGCCATCGTCAAAAGCATCGACGAACAGGGCAAGCTGACCGACGACCTGTCGCGCGCCATCGCGAAGGCCGACACCAAGGCCGCGCTGGAAGATATTTACCTGCCCTACAAGAAGAAGCGTCGGACGCGGGCGATGATCGCGCACGAAGCCGGGCTTGCGACGCTGCTGGAGGCCATCCGCGACAACCGCTACGCCGATCCGGCAAAACTGGCCGAGGCGCATCTGTGCGAGGGCTTCGAGACCACCAAGGACGCGCTGAAAGGGGCGCGCGATATTCAGGCCGAAGAACTGTGCGAGAACGCCGATCTGCTGGGCCGTTTGCGCGACTATCTGCACCGCGAGGCGCTGATCAGCGCGCGGGTGATCGCGGGTCAGGAGGCGCAGGGGGCCAAGTTCTCGGATTATTTCGACCACCGCGAAAGCTGGGCCAAGGTGCCCTCGCACCGGGCGCTGGCCATGCTGCGCGCGGCCAAGGAAGGCGTTGTCACCGTGGACATCGCCCCGGACCCCGACACCGGCGTGGCACAAGCCGAAGCCATCGTGGCCGCCCCTTTGGAGGCGCGGGGCGACGGGCCGGGGGACACATGGCTGCGCGACGTGGCAGGCTGGACGTGGCGTACCAAGCTGTCGCTGACGATGATGCTGGATCTGATGGGCGATCTGCGCGCGCGCGCCCATGAAGAGGCAATCTCTGTCTTTGCCCGCAACCTGAAAGACCTGCTGCTGGCGGCCCCGGCAGGCGCGCGGGCAACGTTGGGCCTTGATCCGGGCATCCGCACCGGGGTGAAGGCCGCTGTCGTGGATGCCACGGGCAAGCTGCTGGCCACCGAGACGCTCTATCCCTTCCAGCCGAAAAACGATCTGCGCGGCGCCGAGGCGGCAATCCAGCGGCTGGTGACCCGACACGGGGTGGACCTGATTGCCATCGGCAACGGCACCGCCAGCCGCGAGACCGAGCGGCTGGTGGCCGACGCGCTGAAACACCTGCCCGCCGGGGCAAAGGCGCCCACCAAGGTGGTGGTGTCCGAAGCCGGGGCCTCGGTCTATTCCGCGTCGGAACTGGCGGCGAAGGAATTCCCCGATCTCGACGTATCGCTGCGCGGCGCGGTGTCCATCGCCCGCCGTCTGCAAGACCCGCTGGCCGAACTGGTAAAGATCGAACCGCAATCCATCGGCGTCGGCCAGTACCAGCACGATGTGGACCAGCACCGGCTGTCGAAATCGCTGAAAGCCGTGGTCGAGGATGCGGTGAACGCGGTGGGCGTGGACCTGAACACGGCGTCTGCGCCGCTGCTGGCGCATGTGTCCGGGTTGGGACCGTCGCTGGCACAATCGGTGGTGGATTTCCGCGATGCCAACGGGGCTTTTGCCTCGCGCAAGATGCTCAAGAAGGTCTCGGGGTTGGGCCCCAAGGCGTTCGAGCAATGCGCGGGTTTCCTGCGCATCCGCGACGGGGCCGAGCCGCTGGATGCCTCGGCGGTGCACCCGGAAGCCTATGACGTGGCGCGCAAGATCGTTTCAGCCTGCGGGCGCGACCTGCGCAGCGTGATGGGCGACAGCAAGGCGCTGGCGCAACTGCGCGCCGAGACCTTCGTGGATGACCGTTTCGGCCTGCCCACCGTGCGCGACATCATGGCGGAGCTGGAAAAGCCGGGTCGCGACCCCCGCCCCGGTTTCGTCACCGCCAGTTTTGCCGACGGGGTCGAAGAGATCACCGACCTGAAACCGGGCATGAGCCTGGAAGGCACGGTGACCAATGTCGCGGCCTTCGGGGCCTTCGTGGATATCGGCGTGCATCAGGACGGGCTGGTGCATGTCAGCCAGCTGGCCGACCGCTTCGTCAAGGACCCGCACGAGGTGGTCAAGGCCGGGGACGTGGTGCGCGTGCGGGTGGTCGAGGTCGATGTGCCGCGCAAGCGCATCGGGTTGTCCATGCGCAAGGACGGTGGCGCTTCGGCCAAGGAAGACCGTAATGCGCGCGGTCCGCACAAGAACGATCCGCGCAAGGGTCATCCGGGCAAAGGCGGGGGCAAGCAACCCCACGGTGGCAGCGCGAAACCCAAGGGCCAGGACAGCGGCAACAGCGCCCTTGGAGCGGCCCTTCTGGACGCCATGAAGAAACGCTGAATCGACAACGGCCCGCCGGTGTGGCGGGCCGCTGCTTGTCTTGGGTCCAGCAAGGATCAGGCGAAGTCGAGCATGTCCGGCGTGGCGGGCATGTCGAAGGCCAGCACCGCATGGGCCGCCGTCGCCGCATCATCGGCCAGTGCGCCCACCACCGGGATCGGGGCGGCGGCATTGGCCACCGTGTCGATCCAGCCGTCGAAGGCGGCAGCAAAGGCGGTGTCGATGGCGCTGGTACCGCCCGCGGTGCCCGCATAGGCGCCCAGATCCACCTGCCCGGCCGAGAAGGCGAAGTCGAAGGTGTCGGCCCCGGCCGTGTCGCGGGCCAGACGGTCGGCACCGTTGGCGGTGAACATCCCGTCCTCGAAAGCCGCGCCGATGTCGAAGCTCTGGGTGGTGTCGCCGGTCGAGATCACAAGGGTTTCGACGCGGGTGGTGTCGTCATCCATGTTCTTGATCCGCACCGCGCCCTCGGCCCCTTCGATGACCAGATCGCTGCCGCCTTCGACGAAGAACCGCAGATCGCTGGCATCCGATGCCCCGGCGTTGCGCAGCTCCAGCGTGTCGGTGCCGCCACCGCCGCCGGTGATGGCGTCGATCTTGCCCTCGGTCAGGTCCAGCATCTGGGCGATGTCGCGGACCGCATCCAGACCGGCCTCGTCGATGTCCAGTTCGGCATCCTCGGCAAAGGTGAACAGGTAGGTGTCATTGCCCTGCCCGCCGACCAGATCCGCGTCGGCGCCGCTGGTGGCCAGGAAATCGTCGCCTGCCCCGCCCAGGAACTGCGCCTTGGCGTAGTCGATGAAGGACAGGGCCGAGTTGGCCGCATCTGCCACCGTGTCGATCACATCGTTAAGCGGGTTGGCATTGGCCAGCGCGTCGCCCATGCCCTGCACCGCGGCCTCGACCCCGGCCAGCGGATTGAACATCCCGCCGCCCAGATCCGGCATCACACCCGACGGCAGCGACGGCACCACCGCCGACCAGAAGAGATCGGCAAACACCCCGGTGTCGATCACCCAATCGGCCCCCGCATCCCCGGCCATCACGTTGATCTCGTCGCCGGTGGACAGCATCAGGTCG
Organism: Meridianimarinicoccus sp. MJW13; assembly: GCF_014901205.1. Lineage (GTDB taxonomy): Bacteria > Pseudomonadota > Alphaproteobacteria > Rhodobacterales > Rhodobacteraceae > Meridianimarinicoccus. Next base: position 16,324 of record NZ_JACNMU010000004.1, on the reverse strand, counting down.
CTGCCGTCGCCGCCGAAGGACAGGTTGTAGGTGCCGCCGCCCAGGAAGATGTCGTCGCCGGCCTCGCCCATCTGGAAGCCGATGTCTCCGGCAACGTGAAACAGATCGTCGCCGTCGCCACCGAATTGCAGGTTCAGCGAGGGGGCGCTGTCCAGCAGGCTATCCTTGGCGTCCTGCTTCTTCTGTGCGGTGTCAGTGGTGTCGTCGTCATCATCGTCCGTCGTGGTGGACGTCGCGGTGCTGGTGTCGTCGTCATCGTCGTCCAAGGCCGCGTCGATGGCATCCTGAATGGTCTGCCACAGGTCGGCCTCGCCGTCGCCGGCCTTGGACACCATCAGGTCGCCGCCGTCATTGCCGAACTGCACCATCAGACCGGCGCTGTCGCCACGCTCGACCGCCATCATCACGTCGGTGTGGTCGCCGCCCGACTGAATGTTGACCCGGCCCAGTCCGATCATCAGGTCGCTGCCCGCGCCGCCCGACTGGGCGTTGCCGGTGCCCCAGCCGATCAGCACGTCATCGCCGTCGCCGCCGGCCTGAGCATTGCCCTGGCCGCCGCCGATGGCCACGTCATTGCCGCGCCCGCCGATCTGGATGTTGGCCTTGCCCGCCGCCAGCATCACGTTGCTGCCGTCACTGCCGCCGCCGCTCAGATGATCGTCCAGCTTGTCCTGTGCTGCGGCCAGGTCGAAGCCGCCCAGATCGATGTCGGTGGGCAGGGTCGACCACAGGTGGCCGCCGAATTGCAGGTTGCCGTAGCCCGCGCCGATCAGCCAGTCGTTGCCCTCGGACCCGATCTGGATGTTGGCGCCGCCCGCGGCCAACAGAACGTCGTTGCCCGCGCCGCCATGCTGGATGTTGGTGCCGCCGACCGCGACGGCCAGGTCGTTGTCATCACCGCCGAACTGCAGGTTCAGGTTGCCCACTGCGAACAGCTGGTCGGCGCCATCGTCGCCAAACTGGATGTTGGTGATCCCGCCCGCAACCATCGTGTCATTGCCGTTGCCGCCCGACTGGATGTTGGTGTTGCCCACGGCGGCCATGATGTCGTCGCCGTCGCCACCCCATTGGCCGTTGTTGGCGCTGACCGCGATCAGCGTGTCATTGCCCGCGTCACCGAACTGGGTGGTGGCCACCACGGCGGCCGCCTTCAGGGTGTCATTGCCATTGCCGCCGCGCATCACGTTGACGCCGCCGAAGCTTTCCAGCAGGTCGTCGCCGTCGCCGCCGAAGACGGTGTTGACGCCGCCCTTGCCGATCAGATGATCGTTGCCGGTGCCGCCGTCGATGTGGTTGACGCCGCCGATGCCCTCGATGGTGTCATCGCCGCTTTCGCCCTTCAGGCTGTTGACGCCACCAACGCCCTTGATGGTGTCATTGCCGGTGCCACCATAGGCGTTGTTCACAGCGCCGTAAGCTTCGATGGTGTCGTCGCCCGAGCCGCCGTACATTTCGTTGTAGGCGCCATAGCCTTTCAGCGTGTCGTTCCACGACCCACCATCCATCTTGTTCCAGGCGCCGCTGCCCTGCAGGTAGTCGCTGCCGGACTGGCCGTACAGGAAGTTGGTGGCCCCATAGCCCTTGACGGTGTCATGGCCGCTGCCGCCGTCCAGCTTGTTCCAGGCCCCATGCCCATAGAGAGTGTCGTCATGTGCGCCGCCGTACAGGTCGTTCTTGGCACCATAGGCATAGAGCCGGTCGTTCTGATCGCCGCCCGAAAGATAGTTATAGGCCCCGTACCCTTTCAGCGTGTCATAGCCGCTGGAGCCCCAGATCTTGTTGGTGATGCCCTTGCCGTAGACGGTGTCATTGCCCGACCCGCCGTAGATGGTATTGGTCCCGCCATAGCCATAGATCGTGTCGTGGCCGCTGTCGCCCCACAGGGTGTTCTTGGCGCCATAGGCTTTCACGGTGTCGTTGCCGCTGCCGCCGTGCAACTCGTTGTAGGTGCCCCAGCCGGCGACAAAGTCGTTGCCCGAGCCGCCCCAGAGCTTGTTCTTGTAGGCGCTGTAGCCATACATCTTGTCGTTGCCCGAGCCCGCATCCTTGCTGCTGCTCCAGCCGTACATCTTATAGGTCTGGTGAATGCTCTTCTTGCTGAAAAATTCCATGGGTCCGTTCCTTGTTTCCAGGTGCGGGGCGGTGTGCCCCGGTCTGGAATGACCCTACGAAACGGACCGTTGCGGGGTTATGGGGCCGATCCCCCAATCGCGGCGTGTGCCGGTGCGGGCACCACGGGAATGGACAGGCGAAACACCGTGCCATGGCCGGGGCGGGAGACCGGCGTCAGGTTCAGCCCCTGCGCTTCGGCCTGTGCGAAACAGACCGCCAGTCCCAGCCCGTGGCCCTGAGACCCTGCGCCCTTCTGCCCTTCCTGCCGGAAGGAGGCGATCTGGTCTGCGCTCATGCCGGGGCCGGTGTCGCAAACCCACAATTCGACCCGTGATCCCCGGCGGCGCGCGCCGATCAGCACCCGGCCCCGGTCGGTATGGTTGACGGCATTGGACACGAGGTTCGAGGCGATGCGCATCAGCACCAGCGGCGGCACTTGCACCTGCGCGCTGCTGTTCATCAGATCCAGCCGCAACCCTTTCGAGATCGCGTCCTGCTGGAACATCTGCTGCACGGTCTGCAGGATCAGGCCAAGGGCATAGGGTTCGGTCTGTTCCTCAGCCTCGGGTGGCGGCAGTGCGATGTCGCCGTCGTCTTGCGGGGCCGCGTCGCGCAGGTATTCGCCCGACAGCCCTTCGATATAGTCGAAGGCCTCGCCCAGACGGGCGCGCAGGTCCGGCTCCAGCCGTTCGCCAAGGCTGTCGAAGGTCATCCGCAAGGACGCCAGCGGCTGTTTCAGATCATGGCTGGCGGTGGCCAATTGCCGTTGACGATGGCGGGCCAGATCGCGGGCGCGGGTATAGGCGCGCTCGGTCTCCAGCAACTCCTGCGCGGTTTGCGCTTCGGTTTCCAGCGCCTGCATCTGGGCCGCCACGGCGCGCGCGTGGGCGCGTCGGATCAGGATCACATGGGCCGCGAAATTGGTGATCGTGGCCACCAGCATCGTCAGATAGACGATACGGATGGCGCCCATCAGGGGCACTGTTTCGCGTGCCCAGCCCGAGGCGACAAGCACCACCACCAGCAGCAGTGCGCCGACCGTGGCCAGCGACAGCCACAGCGCCGTGGCATGGGTGCGCCCCTGCTTTTGTCGCCACGCGCCGGTGCCGAAGGGAATGGCCACCAGGCTGATCGCCAGCAGCCCCTCGGCGAGCAGCGCCGCATAGGGGCCGGGCGAGGCCAGCGCCAGCAGGAACCCCACCGCCGAAACGCCAGCCAGGCCCCGGCACAGGCGCGCCAGTCGGCTCCGGCCCGCACTGGCCAGCCCGTGCCCGGCCAGCAGAAAGCCCGCCCCCGACAGCGCGTACAGCAGGAAGAACCCCACCGCCGATTGCAGCTCGGGCCGGTCGGGATAAAGCAGGCGAAACAGCAGCCCGTCCATGAAGGCGATGAAGGCCAGCCCGGCCAGGAACAGCGCGGCGTAAAGCAGGCTGATCCAGTCGCGCAGCGCCACGTAGAACGCCAGAAAGAACGCCAGCGCCGCAAGGCTGGCCGCGTAGAACGCCGTCAGCCCGGCGGTGTCGCGCACCGTCTGCTCGGCCACTCCAAGGGGCGATTGCAATGCCATGCGCAGGGTCTGGAACGGGCCGTATTTCACATGCGCCAGCAGGGTGACCTGCTCTCCCGGTGCGACCTGGAATTCGACGGTGCGCAGGCGGGTGGCGGCGTGCTGGGCCGGATCGAAAGGGGCAAAGATGGAATAGGTCAGCAGCGTCTCGGTCAGCCCGCTGTCACGGATCAGATAGATGTCGACCTCGCTGACCAGCGGCAGGTGCAGGGTGATGGCGAATGGATCGGGCGGGCGGCCGTCATCAAGGCTGGTATTGGTCAGCTCCACCCCGGACCAGGCCTCGGGCGCATAATTGGTGGACAGGCTGTCTAGTTCCAGCCCGGCGCTGAACCCGCCCGCGCGAAACCGCGCCAGCATCACCGCCAGATCCAGCCCCTGCCCCGGCGCATGGGTCAGATGCGGGGTCAGATCGACCGCATCTCCGCTTGCTGAAATGTCCAGCGCGCGGGCCTGCGTCGCGGCCCACAGGCTTGTCGTCATGACCAGAAGGGCCGTCCAGAGAAAGCATAACAGGTATCGGGGCAACATGGGCACTCGCGGTCAGGATTGCTGTCACCATGGGCCGGGTTGCGCGCGGCTGGCAAGTCCGGGACGCGGCAATTGGTGGATCGACCTCATACCACGGACGGGGGGGCGGCGCGATGCTGGGGGCACCCAGAACGGAGCCCCACGGCATGTTTCTTCGCCTCTTGATGACCGCCTTCACCCTTGTCACAACCCCGGCCGCCGCGCAGCCCGAAATCCTGCAAAGCGGCGCCCATGATCTGATTGGCGCGCAATATACCGACGGCCCCCTGGACGACGCGGTGCTGGTCTGCCTGAAGAACCGCTCCACCAGCGGCGTGCAGAAGGCGCTGCGCAACCATGCCGACGGGTTTGCCCGCATCCTGCTGCCCGATCCGGGTCTGGGATGCGTGGCCTTCGCGCCCACCCGCCATGTATTTTACTTTGAAAAACAGCCCGGACGCCAGCCGGTCACGGTGCTGTCGGTGCCAGTGGATCTGAGCCAGCGCGCCGGGCAGAAACTGACCTTCGACTGGCTGCGCGACAGCGCGCCGTGATCACTGCCCGGCGCGATGCCGGTCGTCCGCCTGCCGCAATTCAGCCGGGGTGATGCGCCCGTCCTTGTCGCCGTCGGCGATGGAGAACGCCAGCCCATAGGCACCGAAAAAGCGGATCTGGCGCGCGGTGGGCTGACCCTGCTGTGCCATCGCCTGTACGAAGGTCTTGAATTCGGGCTGGGTCAGGCTTTGATCCCGATCCGCATCGGCCAGCACGAAGGCATCGATCTCGCCCTGCGTGGGGCGCAGATCCTCGGTCGCCCACAGCGGGGCGGCAGCGATCAGGGCCGCGCCAAGGATCGTTGTGCCAAAACCCGACGTCTGCATGTCACGCTTCCTTTCCTGCCGTGTCGCCAAAAACCGTTGCACCCCATATGTGCTGCGGCCATGCTTGCCAGACTACCGCAGTTTCGACGAGGGCGCCTGTCGTGAAAACCTACACTTGTGTGATCGCCGATGACCACGCCATCGTGCGGGGCGGGTTGCGCGCCGCGCTGGAAGCCCCCGGCCTGATCGAGGAACACGGCATCACGGTGGTGGCCGAGGCTGCCAACGGGCTGGATGCCATCGCCGCCCTGCGCCAGCATCGCCCCAGCCTGATGCTGCTGGACGTGCAGATGCCGCTGGCGGGGGGCACCGAGGTGCTGCTGGAGGCCCGGCGCTGGTCGCCCGACACCAGGATCGTGGTATTGACCGGCATTTCAGCCGTCGGCAAGCTGAGCGAGTTGATCGACAGCGGGGTGGACGGGCTGTTTTCCAAGGCCACCGAGAATGACGCGCTGTACGCCGCCCTGCCCAAGATCCTGCGCGGGGGGCGGGTGATCTCGGATCATGTGGCGGCCCTGCTGGAGGATCGCGCCGCGCCCTCGCCCCTGACCGGCCGCGAACGCCAGACCCTGAACCTGATCGTCGCGGGCCGGTCGAACAAGGAAATTGCGCAGATCCTGGGCATCAGCGCCAAGACCGTGGATCGGCACCGGACCTCGCTGATGCAGAAGCTGGACGTGCATTCGGTGGCCCAACTTATCGCCTTTGCGCTGCGCGAGGGGCTGATCGATCCGTCGGCGGAACTCTGATCCCCGGTTGCCAGGCTATCATTCTGCCTGCCGAATGGGCGCGACGGCGCGACAAAAGACGGCTATTTCGCCCGAATGTCCCGAAATGCCCAGTTTCCCCTCGCAGTCGGTTGCGCGGATGTGGTTGCGTGGGCGGTGAAACCGACGGGAGTCTTTCATGTCGATCACCGCAGCCATCCATCATCTGACCCACTATAAATACGACCGCCCGGTGACGCTCGGCCCGCAGATCGTCCGCCTGCGCCCGGCCCCGCACAGCCGCACGCGGGTGATCTCGCATTCGCTGAAAGTCTCGCCCGCCGGGCATTTCGTGAACCACCAGCAGGATCCCTATGGCAACTGGCTGGCCCGGTTCGTCTTCCCCGAGCCGGTGCGGGAGTTGAAGATCGAGGTCGATCTGGTGGCCGACATGTCGGTCTACAACCCGTTCGATTTCTTCGTCGAGGACCGGGCCGAGCATTATCCCTTCGAGTATCCCGAGGAACTGTCCGAGGATCTGTCGATCTACCTCAGGCCGGACCCGGTCGGGCCGAAGCTGCGCGCGCTTCTGGACGGCATCGACGACGGGGGCGGCAAGATCAAGATCGTCGATTTCCTGGTCGGTTTGAACCGCGACCTGGAGCAGAAGATCGGCTATGTGATCCGGATGGAACCGGGCGTCCAGACGCCGGAAGAAACGCTGACCTCGCTGAAAGGCTCGTGCCGTGACAGTTCCTGGCTGCTGGTGCAGGTGCTGCGCAACCTGGGCATCGCGGCGCGTTTCGTGTCGGGCTACCTGATCCAGCTCAAGCCGGATCTGGATGCGCTGGACGGCCCTTCGGGCACCGATCACGATTTCACCGATCTGCACGCCTGGTGCGAGGCCTATATTCCCGGTGCGGGCTGGGTCGGGCTGGATCCGACCTCGGGGCTGCTGACCGGCGAAAGCCACATTCCGCTGGCCGCCACGCCGCATTTCCGCAACGCCGCGCCGATCAGCGGGCTGGCCAGCCCGGCCGAGGTCGAATTCGACTTCGACATGCGCGTCACCCGCACCGCCGAACATCCGCGCATTACCAAACCCTTCCCCGAAGACAGCTGGGAAAAGCTGGATGCGCTTGGCCACAAGGTCGACAAGCTGCTTGCAGACGGCGACGTGCGGCTGACCATGGGCGGCGAGCCGACCTTCGTGTCGATCGATGATTTCGAAAGCGCCGAATGGAACACCGAGGCCGTCGGGCCGATGAAGCGCGGCATGGCCGACACACTGATCCACCGCCTGCGCGAGAAATTCGCGCCGGGCGGCTTCCTGCACCACGGTCAGGGCAAATGGTATCCCGGCGAAAGCCTGCCGCGCTGGACCTTCTCGCTGTACTGGCGCAAGGACGGCAAACCGATCTGGCGCAACGATGCGCTGTTTGCCCGCGAACAGGCCGACACCAAGGTCGGCTGGGCCGAGGCCGGCACGCTGTTGCAATCGGTGGCCGAGACGCTGGAGGTGAACCCGGAGTACGTTCAGCCCGCCTTTGAAGATCCGGCCGAGTGGATGCTGAAGGAAAGCAATCTGCCGGACAATGTGACGCCCGAGAATTCGGAACTGAAGGATGCCGAGGCGCGCCACCGCATCGCCCGCGTCTTCAACCGGGGCCTGACCGAGCCGTCGGGGATGATCCTGCCGGTGCAGCGCTGGCAGGCCAAGGCTTCGTCGAAATGGCTGTCAGAGCTTTGGCGCACCCGACGCGGAAAGATCTTCCTGGTGCCCGGCGACAGCCCGGTGGGCTTCCGCCTGCCGCTGGAGGCGCTGCCGCATATCCCGTCGGCGGGCTACCCCTATATCTATCCGGTGGACCCGGTCACCCAGACCGGCGATCTGCCCGAATTCGACCTGCCCGCGCTCAGCAAGGAGCGGACCCAGAGATCCCGGACCATCGAACAGGTCGAAACGCCGGCCCGCGAACGCGCCGTTCTGGAGTCCGCCGAAACGCTGGGCGGGCGCGTGCGCACCGCAATGTCGGTAGAGCCGCGCGACGGGCGTCTGTGCGTGTTCATGCCGCCGACCGAAAGCGTCGATGACTATCTTGAACTGCTGGCGGCGGTGGAAAGCGCCGCCATGGAAACCGGCCTGCCGGTGCATATCGAAGGCTACCAGCCGCCGCCCGATCCGCGCCTGAACGTGATCCGCGTCGCGCCCGATCCCGGTGTCATCGAGGTCAACGTGCACCCGGCCGCCAGTTGGGACGAGTGCAAGGCGATCACCGAAACCGTCTATGACGAGGCCCGCCAGACGCGTCTGGGCGCCGACAAGTTCATGATCGACGGGCGCCACTGCGGCACCGGCGGCGGCAACCATGTGGTCGTGGGCGGCGCCACGCCGCTGGACAGCCCGTTCCTGCGCCGCCCCGATCTGCTGAAAAGCCTGATCCTGCACTGGCAGCGGCATCCCGCGCTCAGCTACTTGTTCTCGGGGCTGTTCATCGGCCCGACCAGCCAGGCGCCGCGTATCGACGAGGCCCGCCACGACAGCCTGTACGAGCTGGAAATCGCCCTGAACCAGATCAACGCGCCCAAGGATGGCGCGGTGACGCCGCCGTGGCTGACCGACCGACTGTTGCGCAACATCCTGATCGACGTGACCGGCAACACCCACCGCGCCGAGATCTGCATCGACAAGCTGTATTCGCCCGATGGTCCCACCGGACGGCTGGGGCTGGTGGAATTCCGCGGCTTCGAGATGCCGCCCGACCCCCGCATGAGCCTGGCCCAGCAGGTGCTGATCCGGGCGCTGATCGCGCGGTTCTGGAAATCGCCGGCCACCGGCGACCCGATCCGCTGGGGCACCCGCCTGCACGACCGGTTCATGCTGCCGCATTTCGTCTGGGACGATTTTCTTGAGGTGCTGCGTGACCTGTCCGAACACGGGTTCGACATGGACCCCGACTGGTTCAAGGCGCAGGCCGAGTTCCGCTTCCCGTTTTGCGGCGAGGTGGACTACGAAGGCGTGAACCTGGAAATCCGGCAGGCGCTGGAACCCTGGCATGTGCTGGGGGAAACCGGGGCTATCGGCGGCACCGTGCGCTATACCGACAGTTCGGTCGAACGTTTGCAGGCCAAGCTGACCACCCGCGATCCCGACCGCTATGTCGTTGCCTGCAATGGCCGCCGCCTGCCGATGCAGGACACCGGCCTGGGCGGGATCAAGGTGGCGGCGGTGCGGTTCAAGGCGTGGCAACCGCCCGAGGCGCTGCATCCGGTGCTGCCGGTCAATGCGCCGCTGACCTTCGACATCTACGACACCTGGACCGGGCGGTCGCTGGGCGGCTGCACTTATCATGTCGCGCATCCCGGCGGGCGCAACTACGACACTTTCCCGATCAATGGAAACGAAGCCCAGGCCCGCCGCCTTGCCCGCTTCCAGCCACATGGGCATACTCCGGGCAACTTCATCCCGCCCAGCGAAGTGCCGCATCGTGACTTCCCGATGACATTGGACCTGAGGCGTCAACCGGGGATCTGAGGCATGACGGCAGGTGTGGACGGCAGCACGGGCGACGATGTCGCCCGGCTTTTGCAGGGCTATCGCCCGGCCGATGGCGTCCCGGATGAGTTGATAGGTCCAGATGGCGCGGTGCGCCCGGTCTGGGACAGCTTCATTCGCGCGCTGGCCGCGCAAGCGCCCGAGAAACTGGCCGCCCGCATCGGCCAGGGCGAACAGTATCTGCGCGACGCCGGGGTCTATTTCCGCCGCTACGGGCCGCAGGATACCGGACAGCGCGACTGGCCGCTGAGCCATGTGCCGGTGATGATCTCGCAAGCCGAATGGGACGAGATCGCCCTTGGCCTGACCGAACGCGCCGGGCTGCTGGAGCAGGTGGTGGCCGACATCTACAGCGACAACCGGCTGGTGGCCGAGGGCCATCTGCCGGCCTCGCTGGTGGCCAACAATCCCGAATGGCTGCGCCCGCTGGTGGGGGTCAAACCGGCCTCGGGGCATTTCCTGCATTTCATGGCCTTCGACATCGGGCGCGGCCCCACTGGCAAGTGGTGGGTGCTGAGCGACCGGACGCAGGCGCCTTCGGGGGCAGGCTTTGCGCTGGAAAACCGCATGGCGACCACTCGGGTCTATTCCGACATGATCGCGCGGACCAACGTGGCGCCGCTGGCCGGGTTTTTCCGCGAGTTCCGCGACCGGCTGACGGCGCTGTCGGGCGCGGACCACAGCCAGGTCGGCATCCTGACCCCCGGCCCGCTGAACGAGACCTATTTCGAACACGCCTTCATCGCCCGCCACCTGGGGTTTCCGCTGTTGCAGGGCGATGATCTGACGGTTCAGAACGGCCACGCCATGATCCGCACGGTGAATGGCACCAGCCCGGTGTCGGTGCTGTGGCGGCGAATGGATGCGGGCTGGGTCGATCCGCTGGAGCTGAACGAAGGCTCGCGGCTGGGCACGCCGGGGCTGTTGCGGGCCATTCGCGCCGGGCATCTGACCATGGTCAACGCGCTCGGCTCTGGCATCCTTGAAACCCGCGCGCTGATGGCCTTCATGCCTCGGCTCAGCCAGATCCTGAACGGGCGCGATCTACGCCTGCCCAACATCGCAACCTGGTGGTGCGGGCAGGAAAACGAAAGCGCCTATATGCGCGACCATCCCCAGGGCATGATGATCAGCCCGGCCTTCGCCACGGCGCCGGTGTTCGAGGCCGCGCAGGCCAACCTGTCGGTGGCGGAGATCACCACCCGTATCCAGCAGAACGGTCCGGATCTGGTCGGGCAGGAGCAGGTGCATCTGTCCACCGCGCCGACACTGATCGACGGCGCGCTGGTGCCGCGCCCCATGAGCCTGCGGGTGTTTCTGGCCCGCACCGCCAGTGGCTGGAAGGTCATGCCGGGCGGGTTTGCGCAGATCGGCATGGTGCCAGATTCCAACATTCTGGCCATGCAGCAGGGTGGACGGGTGGCCGATGTCTGGATCGTCGGCGACAGCCGCGCCAAGGCCAAGCCGATCCTGCCGTCAAACCCGGCGGCGGTGCTGCGCTCGACCCCCGGTCGCCTGCCCAGCCGCGCGGCGGACAACCTGTATTGGCTGGGCCGCTATGTGGAACGGGGCGAACACATCGTGCGCATCCTGCGCGCCCATCATGCGCGGTTGTCCGACAGCGAGGGTCCGCAGGCCCCGCTGCTGCAAGCCTCGACCGCCTATCTGGCAAGCTTTGGCTGTGACAGCGCCCAGCCGATCCCCGACAGCCTGCTGGCGCTGATCGACAATGCCCGCACCTGTGCCAGCCAGGTCGGCGACCGCTTCTCGGTCGATGGCGCACTGGCCCTGTCCGACCTGACGCGCACTTTGACTGAACAGGCCGCGACCGCCCTGCCCGGCGACAGCGCCGCGCAAGCGATGAGCGTGCTGCTGCGCAACCTCAACGGCTTTTCGGGACTGGTGCATGAGAACATGTACCGCTTTACCGGCTGGCGGTTTCTGGCCATGGGTCGCGCGGCGGAACGGGCCGCAACCATGTGCGGATGCCTGTCCGCCTTTGCCGATCCCGACAGCGCAACCGGCGGTCTGGACCTGGTGCTGGAGGTCGGCGACAGCGTCATGACCCATCACCGCCGCTATGCCATCGCGCCCTGTCGCGAAACCGTGGTGGACCTGATGGCGCTGGATGCATTGAACCCGCGGGGTGTGCTGTTCCAGTTCAACCAGATGGAAACGCACCTGCGGCATTTGCCGGGTGTCGAGTTGCACCACCAGATGACACCGCTCAGCCGGGCGGTGCTGAAGGCGCGCACCGATCTGGCGCTGCAAACGCCCGAGACCCTGTCCACCGACGTTTTCAACCTGGTGCTGGCGGGGCTGATCGACATCTCGAACCAGACCAGCCTGGCATATCTGACCTGAGGGAGCGGGCGATGCAGTACGATATTCGCGTGACCATCCAGTACAGCTACCCCAGTCCGGCCAGTTCCGGTCGTCACCTGCTGCGGCTGATGCCGCGCGCCCTGCCCGGACAGCAGCGCGTGCTGTCGCGAACACTTGAAGTGACCCCGGCGCCGGTGGAACAGGTCAACGGTTTCGACTTCTTCGGCAATGAGACCGCCGAAGTGGCGCTGGCCTCGCCCCATCAGGAAAGCAGTTTCACGGTCAAGGCACGGGTCGAATGCTTGCGCGAGGGGCAGGGTTTCGACATGTCCGGCACCCTGCCGGGGCTGGCGGGTGAGATCGCCGCGCAACCGGACCTGACCCCGGACGCACCGCATCATTTCCTTGGCCCCTCCACCCGCATCCCGCGGCACGACGGCATGGCCGCCTATGCCCGCGAGGTCGCCGGAGCGCAGACCACGGTTTATGATATCGTGCGGGCGCTGGGGCAGCGCATCCACGAGGATTTTGCCTTCAACCCCCAGGCCACCGACGTCGACACCCCGACCGAGGCCGCCTTCGAACAGCGCGCTGGCGTGTGCCAGGATTTCGCCCATGTGATGATCACCTGCCTGCGCGAGATCGGCATTCCGGCGGCCTATGTCAGCGGCTTCCTGCGCACCATTCCGCCGCAGAACCAGCCCCGGCTGGAGGGCGCCGACGCCATGCACGCCTGGGTCCGGGCCTGGTGCGGGCGGCAGATGGGCTGGGTCGAATACGATCCCACAAACGCGGTCGAGGCCTTCAACGATCACGTGGTCGTCGCCTATGGCCGCGACTACGCCGATGTGGCCCCGGTCAAGGGCTACATGCGGTCGGTGGGCGATCATACCACCCGGCAACTGGTGGACGTGGAGCCGCTGGAGAATGCCTAGCCCTGTGGCGCGGCGGTGCAGCGCGCCAGAATGTCGACGCCCTGCTGGTTCCAGAAATGCAGAAGGTCGATGAACACCCAGTTCTCGGCCAACTTGTCGCCTTCGCGGCGATAGATGTCGATCACCCGGAAGTCCCCTGCCTTGCCGGTGGCGGGCATCCCCATGAAGCCACCTGTCGGGCGGGCGGTAAAATTCGGCCAGCCGAAGAACCCGCCGTAATGCCCCTCGGCCACCCGGCACAGGTGGCGGGTCTTGGTGCGCTCGGCAAAGCTTGCCCGAAACAGGCCGGAATGCTGCGCCACGTAGCGCGGGATGGTATAGGTTGCCCCGATCCCGGTCGGGCCCCACCACAGCATGTCTTTGGTCCAGCTGCGCGCCAGTTCCTCGTGGATCGGAAGGCCGCTTTGCCATTGGCCAAGATCGGCGATCATGCTGGCGATGCAGGCCCAGGTCCGGTTGCCCTCTGCGGCAGGCTGTGGATCGAACAGCAAGCCGTCATGGGTGAGCGGGCCGGGCTGCACCAGTTGCGCACCGGTCTGTGGCGGAAACGGCTGCAACCCGGCCTGCACCATCAGTTGCGGCAGGTCGAAATACAGGGCTGTTTCGGTGATCGTGCCGCCTTCAACCTGGTAAAAGGCGCAATAGCGCAGGAAGGCCAGCTTGCCGGTGGGCGGAATGCCCAGCCACGGCTGATCGAACAGCCCCATCAGATGCCCCATGGACACCACCCAGACCCCCGCCTGCCCGTCGGCCCGGTTTTCCCCGGCCATGAACACATCCTCGCGGCGCTGCAGTCGGGTCAGGCTGGTGCGCAGGGGTTCCCAGAATTGCGCGGCAACCGCGTCCGGCCCCTGCAACTCGTGGAACGGATGATAGCCGCGCCACAGCAGATCGGGCGCGCAATGGGCAGACAGGACATCTGCAATGGCCGCGCCCTGTGCTGTCTCCAGGGCGGTGTGAAAATCCCGAACGACACGTTTTTCGGCTTGGTAGTCTGACATCTGGCCCACTTTTTCGATGGCGGATCGTCGCCTTGTACACAGGCGCAGGCCATGTTGCATGGTCCCGTGAGCATTGTCTCGGGGTGGTCGTCGCTTGGGGCGTCACGAATTGTTGCAAGCCCATTCAGGCCGGCATGGCCCGTGCGGAGACCCCGGACGGCCATAAAGTGAGGGCGCGCCGTCCCCCACGGCGCGCCCCCGATCGAAGATGCCACTTTCCCCCGTGGCCTTCGACTGTCTCTGTCGCGTCAGATCGCGCCCTGGGCGTCCACCACGGCAATCGCCGTCATGTTCAGCAGGCCGCGCACGGTGATCGACTGGGACACGATATGCGCGGGCTTGGAAGCCCCCAGCATGATCGGCCCCACCGACACGCCCCCGCCCAGTGTCTTGAGCAGGTTGAGCGCAATATGCGCCGCGTCGATATTGGGCATGATCAGCAGGTTGGCGCGGCCCCGCAGCGGGCTGGAGGGCATGACGATGTTGCGCAGCGTCTCGCTCAGCGCCACGTCCGCGTGCATCTCGCCGTCAAACTCGAAATCCACGTCCATCTTCGACAACAGCTGCGTCGCCGCGCGCATCTTGCGTGACGACGGGCTGGGCCGATCCCCGAAGTTGGAGTTCGACAACAGTGCCACCTTTGGCTCCTGCCCCAGCTTGCGCAGGGTGCGCGCCGACAGCACCGCCAGTTCCGCGATCTCCTCGGAGGTCGGATCGGGGGTCACATAGGTGTCGGCGATGAAGATCGTCCCCGAGGGCAGCACCAGCGCGCTCAGCGTGGACAGTTCCGCCACCCCGTCGGCGTGGCCGATGATGCCCTCAAGACGGGTCAGGTGATGGCCGAAACGTCCGCCGGTCCCCACGATGGCCGCATCGACCTCGCCCCGCTGCAGCATGCACATGGCCAGCACCGAGGAATCGTTGCGCACCCCGCGCAGGGCTTCTTTCGGCGTGATGCCGCTGCGACCCACCAGGTTGTGCAGAGTGTCGCCATAGACCGTCAGATCGATGGCGTCGGGGTCCACGACCTCGATGGATTTCATGTCAAGAACAAGGCCCAGTTCCTTGATCTTGCTTGATATCGCACTTTCAGATCCGATCAGAACCGGCTTGGCGATCCCGGCCGATATGGCTTGCTGGGCGGTGTGCAGCACGCGCACCGAGTCGCCTTCGCCATAGACCACGCGCTTGGGGTCGCCGGCGGCCTTTTCGAAGACCGGCTTCATCAGCATGCCGGACTGGTAGACAAAACGCGACAGCTGCTCGCGGTAGGCGTCCATGTCCTCGATGGGCCGTGTGGCAACACCGGTCTCCATCGCCGCCTTGGCAACCGCCGGGGCGATCTCGAGGATCAGCCGGGGATCGAAGGGCTTGGGGATGATGTAATCCGGGCCAAAACTCAGGCTGTCCGCGCCATAGGCCGACAGCACCACGTCCGAGGCTTCGATCCGCGCCATGGCGGCAATGGCCCGCGCGCAGGCCATCTTCATCTCTTCGTTGATCTCGGTGGCGCCGCAGTCCAGCGCGCCGCGGAAAATGAACGGGAAACACAGGACGTTGTTGACCTGATTGGGATAATCCGACCGGCCGGTGGCGCAGATGGCGTCATCGCGGACCTCGGCCACCACCTCGGGACGAATCTCCGGCTCGGGGTTGGCCATCGCCAGGATGATCGGCTGGGGTGCCATGCTGGCGGCCATTTCCTTGGACACGGCCCCGGCCACCGACAGGCCCAGGAACACATCGGCGTTCTTCATCGCGTCGTCCAGCGTGCGCGCCTCGGTTTCCCCGGCAAAGCGCAGCTTGGTTTCATCCATCGGACGGCCCGGACGATCCTTGTAGATCACGCCCTGGCTGTCGCACACGACGATGTTCTCACGCTTGGCGCCAAAGCTGATGAGCAGCTCCAGGCAGGCGATCGAGGCGGCCCCGGCGCCATTGGCCGTGATCTTGACCTCATCGATCTTCTTGCCCACCAGTTCCAGCGCGTTCAGCGTCGCCGCCGCCGAGACGATGGCAGTGCCGTGCTGGTCGTCGTGGAACACCGGGATGTTCATCTCGGCCTTCAGGCGTTTTTCGATGGCGAAACACTGCGGTGCCTTGATGTCTTCCAGGTTGATGCCGCCGAAGGTCGGCTCCAGCGGCCGCACCGCGTTGCAGAACGTGTCCACATCCTCGGCGTCGACCTCGATGTCGAAGACGTCGATGCCCGAGAACTTCTTGAACAGCGCGGCCTTGCCCTCCATCACCGGTTTCGAAGCCAGCGGCCCGATGTTGCCCAGCCCCAGCACCGCCGTGCCGTTGGAAATCACCGCCACAAGGTTGCCGCGCATGGTGTATTCGCTGGCCAGCGACGGGTCTTCGGCAATGCGTTCGCACGGGATGGCCACGCCGGGACTGTAGGCCAGCGCCAGGTCGGCTTGGGTGGCCATGGGCTTGCTGGGCAGGACCTGCAATTTCCCCTTGGGATGCGCGGAATGGTACTCCAAGGCGTCCCGTGTCAGTTGATCTTTCATGTTTTCCCCCGAATTTTCTTTTTATGAGTATCGGCGGGGCATGGGCCCCGCCGCAAGTGATGTTTGTCCCGAATAGGTCCGGGGCCCAATCCCTAATTCGTGATGATTTCCGGTCCCATGAGCGCTGTTGGGAGGAAGGTCGAGAGGGCCGGGATGTAGGTGACCATGATGAGGAAGACGAAGAGCACGGCCAGGAACGGCAGGGCGGCTCGGA